>CAWGNP010000004.1:0-363800 GCA_963823975.1 uncultured Chitinophagaceae bacterium
CACCTGGCCATCATGGCTGTTTTCAATAAATGCCAAACTTTATCCCCATGGTCAGGAAAGTTTTTATACAGCCAGTCATGAAACAAAAATTTTATAGCACCATTCAATCGTATAAAAGTATACGCAGTAAATGTTGCGCCATTATCTCTTGCAGCTTTCATGATGCGTTGCATTTCATGTTCATTCAAACCTGGTATCATTGGTCCCATCATGATACCCATGCGCACACCTGCGCTACTTAGTTCATTAATCACTTTTAATTTTTGCTTGGCAGTTGTTGTTCTTGGTTCCATCACTCTTCGCAAGTCTTCATTAAAAGATGTAATGGAAACCATTGCCGATACAATATTTTTCTTTCCCATTTCCTGCAGTACATCTTTATCTTTTAGTATCCAGGAATTTTTTGTGAGTATTCCAACCGGCTGGTTGAATTCATTGCACACTTCCAGCATGCCTCTTGTTAAGCGATATTTTTGTTCTGCCGGCTGATAGCAATCTGTGTTGCCACTTAACATTAATGGTGTTGCATCCCACTTCGGGTGCATTAAAAATTTACGAAGCAGCTGAGGCGCATTTTTCTTTACAATTATCTTTTGTTCAAAGTCCATCCCTGCGCTGTAACCCCAGTATTCATGCACGTTTCGGGCATAGCAATAAATGCAGCCATGTTCGCAACCTGCATAAGGATTCATGCTGTAGCTCATTCCTACATCAGGGCTGTCCACTTTATTTACAATGGTTTTTACTTCCTGTTCTAGATAAATTGTTGATTGCAAGTTTTTCTTCCCAATCATCAATTGCTTCAATATGTTCTTTAGAAACTTCATTTATTAAGAATTTGTTTTTTGTATTGATTTGCGCACCGCGACCATGATGATATTGCACCGCTTCTTCTTGTGTTTTCGGTTGTGGGTTGGCATTAGGGTTATCAGAAATATTTTTCATAGTAAAGCTTTAATTGTAATTAATAAATCGGTGTTCAATAATATCTTTGCTCTTTTCCATACTTATCTTTTTGGTTGAACTGACTGTTTTTTTTTGTAACAAACAGGCTTTTTTCGAGAACATGAATTACGCAAGTAACCACGCCCCACACGTTACCCCGATCGTCAAATTCTTTCAGTGTAATGTTGCCCATTTTTTTATTAGCTGTCGCCAGCACTACATTATTATAATTTTTTTGAAGGCGGCGTACAAGCAATTCGCCATCAATTATGGCAACAATAATTTTATTATTATCTGCCTTTAGGCTGCGGTCCACAATCAATACATCGCCGCTGAAGATTCCATCTTCAATCATGGCTTCACTGTTCATCTTTAAAAAAAAAGTGGCGGGTTTGTTTAAAATTAGTTGTTCATTCAGATCAATTCCACGTTCCATGTAATCGTCTGCAGCTGCGCCGAAACCATTGGCATTAGCGGTTTTCACCTGTTGTTGTGTATAATTTTTACTCCCGCTATAATCGGTATCGTATCTTATTTCTTCTTCCATTTTGACAAATTTATTTACTAATATATTTAGTAAATCTATACTAAAATATTTATCTTAGCACCTGAATCATTAAAATATTTTCCAACATTTATGGCCAAACAAATTTTAATAAGGCAGCCGGAAGAAAAGACAGCCTATGCAACAGATAGCCAGCTTCGAGAAATAAATCATTTATTACCTGCAGAATATTTATTGGTGTTGCAACCGCATAAGGCATTGTGGAATGAAATAAAGATCATCAAAGAAAAATTTGCAAAAGATTTTAATTGTGAAATGGCAAGATGGGATTACCACATATAACCTTGGTTACATTCAAGCAATACCAGGCAACGGAAAACCGCATCGGGCAATGCATTGCGTAATAATGTAAGAACATTACAGCCTTTTAAAATTGAAATGAAAGATTTTGGCAGCTTTCCATCGCACACTATTTATATAAATATCGTAAGCAAAGTGCAAATTATAAATGCGGTGAAAATGGCAAGACAAGGCACAAAGATTTATGAAAATTGATAAAGATAATAAGCCATATTTTATAACAGAGCCACATCTCACCATTGCAAGAAAGTTATTGCCATGGCAATACGAAAAGGGCTGGCTGGAATATCAGCACAGAAATTTTCATGGAAGATTTATTGCAGATCATGCATTGTTATTAAAAAGAAAAGCTGGAGAAAAATATAAGACCTGTAGAAAAGTTTATGTTTAAAAATGAAAAAGAAGAAATAACGCAAGGCGATTTGTTTAACTCATAATTTATAATTAACTCATGTATGCTGTAGTTGATTGCAATAGTTTTTATTGTTCGTGCGAAAGAGTATTTCGCCCTGAGCTGAACAATAAGCCTGTAGTGGTTTTAAGCAATAATGATGGATGTATTATTTCACGAAGTGATGAAGCAAAAGTGTATGGATTGGAAATGACAGGTCCATATTTTAAAGCAAAAGATGCTATTGAAAAATATAATGTGGCAACTTTTTCTTCTAACTATAATTTGTATGGCGATTTGAGCTGGCGTGTAATGGAAACATTGCGGATGATTATGGGTGATGAAAACTAGTTGAAGTTTATTCCGTTGACGAAGCATTTTTAAATATGAATGATGTACCATTTGAAAAATTACAGGAAACCGCTTTGATGATTCGTGAGACCGTTGAACAATGGACAGGCGTTGCAGTATCTATAGGAGTTGCGCCAACAAAAGTTTTAAGCAAAGTTGCTAATCATATTGCAAAAAAAGATAAGCAGAAAACAAAATGTGTAACGGTGTTGGATACATTTGAAAAAATAAGCAGTGCTTTACAATCAACACCAGTAAAAGAAATATGGGGAGTGGGGAAGCAGTTTGCTGACAAACTAAATGCATGGGGCATTTACGATGCTTACCAGTTTTGCATGATGCCTGAAGAATGGGCAAGAAAAAACTTTGGAGGTGTGGTTGGCTTGCGACTGATAAAAGAATTAAAAGGCGAACATGCCATCATGATGGATGAACCTTTAACCAAGAAAAAAATGATTGCTACCACACGTATGTTCGGCGCACCCGTAACAGCATTGAATGATATTAAAGAGGCCGTTGCTACCTATACATCAAGAGCGGCCGAAAAGCTGCGCCGGCAAGGGGGCGCAGCTTCTGTACTCAATGTTTTTGTAGTGCCTAAAGAAGACGGAAAGCAGGGAGAACGTTTCAGGCATGGCCCAATGGTAAGTGATACAATTGTGTTGCCTTATGCAACGTCTGTAACAAGTGAGTTAATAAAACCGGCAATGCGGATGGCAGAAAGAGTGTATACAATTGCTAATAAGGAAAATAAAAAGAGCTTGTTTAAAAAAGCAGGTGTAATGCTAAGCGGCATTGTAAAAGATGATAAGCTTCAGGCAAATATGTTTGATCCGGCTTCCAGGAACAGCGGCCGTTTGCTTATGCGAATGATGGATAATGTTAATTTTAGTATGCGGGATGATATTGTAAAATTTGCTGCAAGTGGCACCACTCGCAACTGGAAGATGCGTCAGGAATTCAGAAGCCCGAGATATACTTCAAGATGGGACGAATTGCGTGAAGTATATTAAATGCACGAAAGTATTTGTGATTTTATAATTTCTTCCGTGCAATCACTTTCTCCACCGCAGCAACGACATCTGGTGTGTCCAAGCCATATTTTTTAAGAAGATCTTCCGGCTTTCCGCTTTCGCCGAATGTGTCTTTAGTGCCGACGTATTCTATAGGTATAGGAAAATTTGATGCAGCAACATGTGCAATGCTGTCTCCCAATCCACCTAAGATATTATGTTCTTCTGCAGTAACAGCGCATTTTGTTTTATTAATAGATTTGATAATCGCTGCTTCATCAATTGGCTTAACAGTATGAATGTTTATTAACTCAACACTAATTCCTTTATCTTCTAAAATTTTTGCTGCTTCTACAGCTTTCCACACCAAATGGCCGCAGGCAAAAATGGTAACATCTTTTCCTTCTGCTAAAACCTGTGCCTTACCAATTTCAAATTTTTGATTTTCATCTGTAAAATTTGGCCATTTCGGCCTGCCAAATCTTAAATACACAGGGCCTTCATAATCAGCAATGGCAAGGGTTGCAGCTTTTGTCTGGTTAAAATCGCAAGGCACAACTACACTCATTGCCGGGCAGCATTCTCATTAACCCAATATCTTCCAATATTTGGTGTGTTGCACCGTCTTCGCCCAATGTAAGGCCTGCGTGAGATGCACATATTTTTACATTTTTATTTGAGTACGCAATGGATTGCCTTATCTGGTCGTACACTCTGCCTGTGGAAAAATTTGCGAAAGTTGTTGTGTAAGGAATTTTTCCACCAATAGTTAAGCCTGCTGCAATGCCCATCATATTTGCTTCTGCAATGCCGCATTGAAAATATCTTTCAGGAAAATCTTTTATAAAGGGATGTAATTTTAAAGAGCCTGCAAGGTCTGCAGTAAGCACTACTACATTTTCATTTTTTTTACCCAATTCATAAATGCCTTCGCCAAAACCTGCCACGTGTTTCTTTTTCATTTTTAGCAACAATATCTTTAATCATAATCCTGTTTAAATTTTTAATAACAAATCGCTATGTGTAAAATTACCAATAACGCTTAAGAGATAAAATTATAAATAAGCAAGGCAATAACATTAAAGCGATAATCAATTCATGAGAAAATTCGGATGGTTGTGAAGTGAGTCATCTTCTTTTAATTTTTGTTCCCATTTCCATGCGGAATTCATCATCTCATCCAGTGAATATTTGATATCCCAATTCAAAACTTCTTTTGCCAAAGTATTATTTGCATAAACAGCTACCACATCGCCGGGCCTTCTTGGTCCTATTTCATAATTTAATTTTACACCGCTTACTTTTTCAAACGATTGAATTGCTTCCAGCACCGTAACACCATTTCCTGTTCCAAGGTTGAATACTTCGCATGAAAACTCATTCTTCTTTTTCATTAGATATTGCAGAGCCAGTGTATGCGCATGTGCTATATCACACACATGAATATAATCCCGTACACATGAACCATCGCGTGTGTCATAATCATCTCCATACACTATAAGTTTTGGCAGTTTGCCAATAGCAGTTTGCGTGATAGCCGGAACAAGGTTTTCAGGTTTGCCAAGTGGCAACTCACCAATTAGTGCAGTAGGATGGGCACCTACAGGATTAAAATATCTTAATAAAATACTTTGTGCTTCTTCATTTTTCATAAAATCACTTTACTATCACTTCGCCCATTTGCTTGGTAGCGCCATAAGGTGATTCTGCAGGCTTTTGCGGCGTTTCCTCAGTTACCGGTATTTCGTCAGGACTGCCGTAAACAGTGCATGAAGAAGAAAAAATAAAATTTGGAACAGAAAATTCTTTCACACATTTCAAAATATTTATGAGAGAACTAAGATTATTTTCAAAATACATTAATGGCTTTTCGACTGATTCGCCGACAGCTTTAAATGCGGCAAAATGAATGATACCGCTTATATCTTCATTCTCATTAAAAATCGCGCACAGATCATCAAAATTGCAAAGATCAACTTTGTAGTTTTTTACTGAAATACCTGTTATCTTTTTTACACCTTGCAATAATGCCGGAGTAGATCTTGAATTATTATCAACACAAATTGCTTCAAATCCATTATCAATAAGATCAACAATAGTGTGTGAGCCAATATAGCCACAGCCGCCTGTTACTAATATTTTTTTCATTTTACAAAGAAAAAGAAATTAATTAAGAGCTGAATAAACAGGAAAAGATTTACTAAAAGAAATGAATAATGTAATATATAACCGCTGCCACCAAAGCACTTACAGGAATAGTAAGTATCCATGCCCATAAAAGGTTAAAAGTAACACCCCATCTTACTGCAGATAGGCGCTTGGTAGCACCGACGCCAACTATTGCACCCGTAAGTGTATGCGTAGTACTTACAGGAATGCCAAAGGCGATGGTCAAAAAAATAGTTATAGCTCCTGCAGACTCTGCACAAACTCCTTCGAGCGGAGTAACCTTCGTTATGCGTGTGCCCATTGTTTTTACAATGCGCCAGCCGCCGCTCAAAGTTCCTAATGCTATTGCTGTATAACATGCCAATGGAAGCCAGCCGGGCATTTTCATATCATGGATAGAAACGTTTGCACCATGAATTGTTTTATGATAAAACCAAATAGCGGTTAAAATCAGTCCCATTGTTTTTTGAGAATCTCCTCCGCCATGAGCAAGGCTTAGCGCTCCTGAGGAAACCAACTGCAATCTTTTAAACCATTTTTCAGCTCTTGCAGGCTTTGATTTTTTGGCGAGGTTTACAGTTATTAATGTGATTAAAAAACCAAATATTAAACCAATAATCGGCGATAATATCATGAATATTCCTGCCACATACACTGGATGTGTGTTCACACCGGTTAATCCGCCTGCTGCAAGAGCAGCGCCGGTTAAGCCACCAATTAAGGTATGAGATGAACTTGACGGAATACCATAATACCACGTGAGCAGGTTCCAACTGATGGCTGCAATGGTTGCAGAAACGAGTACTTTAAAATTGATAATATTTTCTGATACAATATTGGCTATCGTGCCTGCAACTTTGTGCTCACGGAAAACAAAGAAAGCAATAAAATTAAAGGCCGCTGCCCAAATCACTGCCTGGAAAGGAGTCAATACTTTTGTTGAAACTATTGTCGCTATTGAGTTTGCCGCATCATGAAAACCGTTGATGTAATCAAAAATGAGTGCAAGTATAATAATGATAACAAGAAAAGTGAGCATAAGATGGATACTTTTGGCTTATCTTATCAGGCGTATTTAATGACGATGGATTCAATAACATTTGCGGCATCTTCGCATTTGTCGGTTACTATCTCCATAACCTGGTATATCTCTCTTTTCTTAATTACTTCCTTAGCATCAGGCTCATTTTCAAAAAGCCTTTCAATACTCATATCAAAGATGTCATCAGCCTGGTTTTCTATGCTGTTAATAATAACCATGGCATCAGTTATTTTTCGTAGGTTTTTCATATCCCGAAGTTCGCCAACAGCTTTCTGTACTTCATTACAGCTGTTTAATATCAGGTCAGCCATTTTAATAAAACCGGCATCATCGGGGTTTACTTTGTAAAAATTTATTTTTTTTGCTGATGCATAAATGTAATCGCATATATCATCCAGCGCAGAAGCGAGATAATGGATATCTTCCCTGTCGAAAGGTGTTATAAAATTTCTGCCCAGTTCAGTAAAAATGCGATGCGTATAATTATCATTTACATGCTCCAGATCTTCCACCTCTTTTATAAGCAGGCTTCTTTTTTCAAAATCTTTTTCATTGATTACTTCTTTAAGTTTCGCTCCCATTTTGGTAACAGTTTCTGCCACACTCTCAAATAGCTGGAAAAAAACTTTATCTTTTGGTAAAAAAAAGTTGAGAATAGAATTCAAAGCCATGCAAAAAGTTTGCGCAAAAGTAATATTATAAAGTATTACTTAAAATGGTTAGTAATTTTTACTTACCGTCAATTACAATTCTTTTTCACAAAAAACAAATTCAACATTCATATATCAAAAAATTTGCAACTATCAAAACAAACATATAAAGCTTTTGACAGCAATGCGGATGAATACCTAAATCTGCCAGAAAAAATTTTACAGTTCGGCACGGGTGTTTTATTGCGCGCCTTGCCGGATTATTATATTGATACTGCCAATAAGCAAAATGTTTTTAATGGCCGTGTAGTTATGGTAAAATCAACAGATACAAATACGAATGATTTTGAAAAACAGGATTGCTTATATACCCTTTGCATTCGTGGCGTTGAAAATGGAAAAAATATAGAAGAAAATGTTTTGAACGCTTCCATAAGCCGCGTCCTTACTGCAAAAAATGATTGGAAGGAAATATTAGAACTTGCCACCAGTAAGGATCTCCAGGTGATTATATCCAATACAACTGAAGTAGGAATTCAATTGTCAAACGATGGAATCACGGATAATCCTCCTGCTTCTTTCCCCGGGAAATTACTTGCATGCTTGTATCATCGCTACCAATCTTTTAACGGCAATGTTAATAAAGGCCTGGTGATCATTCCAACTGAATTAATTGTTGATAATGGTAAGAAACTATTGTCAATTATTTTGCAAATGGTAAGCCAAAATAAGCTTGAGCCTTCTTTTTCAAACTGGCTTACAAATGCAAATGATTTTTGCAATTCGTTGGTTGATCGTATCGTTCCAGGAAAATTAAATCCTTCATATCAACAGGAAACTGAACAGAAAATTGGGTACACAGATGATCTCATGATTATGGCCGAAGTGTACAATTTGTGGGCTATTGAAACTTCATCACAAAAGGTAAAAGATTTATTATCTTTTAGCCAGGTTAACGAAGGCGTTGTTATAGTTCCCGACATTTCCATTTACAGGGAGCTGAAATTAAGACTGCTCAATGGTGCACACACTTTCAGTTGCGGGCTTGCTTACCTGGCAGGATTTACAACAGTAAAGGAAGCGATGAACAATATTTATTTTTATAAAAACATAAGCGGATTAATGCTTGACGAAATTGCTGTTGCTATTGCCGGTGATGCAATAAATATTGATGAAGCTAATGAGTTTGCAACAAAAGTGCTCGATCGTTTCCGTAATACTTATATAGAACATGCATGGTTAAATATTACTATGCAATACTCTTCAAAAATGCTGATGCGCAACATTAGTACTTTAAAAAAGTATGCTGAACGTTTTAAAAAAGTGCCTTTGCGCATGGCGCTTGGGTTTGCAGCATATTTGCTTTTCACAAAGCCGGATGAAATGAAGGATAATAAATATTATGGAAGCATAAGCAATAAAAAATATTTTATTAATGATGATAAGGCTTCCTATTATTATAAGATTTGGCAAGAACAAGATGTGCAAGCAATGGTTACAAAAGTGCTTTCTGATAAAGCATTGTGGGAAATGGATCTTACAGAAATAAATGGCTTTGCAAAAGCCGTTGAAGAATATCTTCAACAATTGATAACCGAAGGTGCAATGAAAACAATTGAAAGCATTGAAACGTAAAGATTATTATGAAAAAATTTTTAGATGAAAATTTTTTATTGAATAATAAAACTGCGCAGGTATTATATCACGACTTTGCGAAACAAATGCCAGTGATAGATTATCATTGTCATTTGCCTGCGAAACAAATTGCTGACAACATTTGCTATGAAAATCTAACGCAAATATGGCTGAATGGTGATCATTATAAATGGCGGGCAATGCGAACCAACGGCGTTGAAGAAGAATTCATTACCGGCAAAAAAAATGATAAAGATAAATTTCTGCAATGGGCTAAAACAGTGCCCTACACGCTTCGCAATCCTTTATATCACTGGACGCATTTAGAGCTACAACGCTATTTCGATGTATATGAAATATTGAATGAAAAAACAGCCGAAAAAATTTATGATGAGTGTTCAGAAAAATTGCAATCGCCGGAATATTCTGTACGCAATCTTATTCGCAAAATGAATGTAGAGGTAGTATGCACGACGGATGATCCAACGGATACATTAGAACATCATCAGAAAATAAAAAAAGATCGCTTTGAGATTAAAGTATTACCTGCATTTCGGCCAGATCTAGCAATAAATGTTGAAGATGCCATTGCTTTTAATAAATATCTATCAAAGCTTGAAATTGCAACGAATACAAGTGTTCAGTCATTCAATGATTACTGTGATGCTATAAAAAAGCGCCATGATTTCTTTGCATTAAATGGTTGCAAAATTTCTGATCATGGATTGGAACAATTGTATACAGAAGATTGCAATGAAAATGAAGCAAGAAATATTTTTGATAAAATAAAAAATGAAAAAAGCATAGATAAAGACGAAATAAAAAAGTTCAAATCATTTATGCTTTTGGAATTTGCTGAATGGGATTTTGAAAAGAACTGGGTACAACAATTTCATCTTGGTGCATTGCGCAATAATAACGGCCGCATGATGCACCAGCTTGGCGCAGACACAGGCTGGGATTCAGTTGGCGATTTTAATCAGCCAAAATCACTAGCAAAATTTTTAAATAAACTTGATACGAAAAATAAACTTGCAAAAACCATTCTTTACAATCTTAATCCTGCAGACAATGAAGTAATGGCTACAATGGCGGGCAACTTTAATGATGGATCTGTTGCAGGCAAAATTCAATGGGGCTCTGCCTGGTGGTTTTTGGACCAGAAGGATGGAATAATAAAACAGCTGAACGCCTTATCTAATATGGGTTTACTTAGCAGGTTTGTTGGAATGATCACTGATTCGAGAAGCTTTCTTTCTTATCCGCGCCATGAATATTTCCGAAGAATTTTATGCAATCTTTTTGGCACAGAAATAAACAAGGGTGAGCTACCAAATGATATTAAATGGACAGGACAAATAATACAGGACATTTGTTATTATAATGCAAAGAACTATTTCAATTTTTAATAAATGATTGGCTGGGTATGCAGAAAATATGTTGTTTTGGAGAACTGTTGTTGCGCATGTCGCCGGCCTTGAATGGCCAATGGATTCATGAAGCAGCAATGCCTGTATATATTGGCGGATCAGAACTAAATGTTGCGAACGCGCTGGCTGCGTGGCAGCAATCTGTAAAGTACGTAACTGCTTTGCCAAAGAATAGTCTTAGCAATGAAATCTTCGAAGAGCTTACTAAGAAAAAAATTGATACTTCTTCGATCTGTTTTACCGGAGATCGCATAGGAATTTACTTTTTACCACAAGGCACCGAGCTAAAGCATGTAAGTGTAATTTACGATCGTGCACATTCTTCTTTCGCTTCTCTAAAAAGAGGTATGCTGGACTGGGAAAATATTTTAAATGATGTAAGCTGGCTTCATTTCAGCGCAATTAGCCCGGCTGTAAATGGCGATACAGCAAACGTTTGCGAAGAAGCATTGATAGCGGCCTCTAAAAAAAACATACCAATTTCAATGGACCTGAACTACCGGGCAAAGCTTTGGCAATATGGAAAAAATCCTGTCGAAGTTATGCCTGCGCTTGTAGAACATTGTGATGTAATAATGGGCAATATCTGGAGCGCAAATAATTTGCTGGGTATCCACACAGACGAAAATATTCATAATAAAAAACATAAAGAAGCGTATCTGCAACATGCAACGGAGACAGCCAACTCAATTATGAGGCAATTTAAAAAATGCAACATTGTTGCAAACACCTTTCGGTTCAACCTGAATGATGGTGTCCATTATTTCGCTGCTCTGAATAGAAAAAATGAGCAATATGTTTCAAAAGAATTTTATATAAAAAATGTAATTGATAAAGTTGGAACCGGTGATTGCTTTATGGCAGGTTTGATTTATGGTTTATGCAATCATTTTTCTTTTCAAAAAACGGTTGATTTTGCAGCGGCTGCCGCAACGGGTAAAATGCTTGAGATCGGTGATGCAACAAAACAAACTGCCGAAGATGTAATAAAAAAATTAGGCAAATGAAAAACATTGACACAATTATTGATATTGTAAAAGAGCAGGGCGTTATTCCGTTATTTTATCATGATGAATTACAGGTAAGCATCGATGTAATAGATACATTATACAGGGCTGGCTTAAAAGTAATGGAATACACAAACAGGGGCAAAAAGGCTTTGGAAAACTTTAAAGCTTTACTAAAAAAAAGAGATGAACAATGGAGTGAAGTATTATTAAGTGCCGGAACAATTAAGAATGTTGAGCAGGCGAAACAGTTTATTGATGCAGGCGCTGATTTTATAATTTGCCCTGGTGTAATTCCCGAAGTATCTAAAGCTGTTCAGGAAGCGGGTTTGCTGTGGGTGCCTGGTTGCATGACATCTACTGAAATTATAATTGCAGAGCAACATGGCGCCAGGCTTATAAAATTATTTCCGGGTAGTTTATTGAAACCTTCTTATGTAATTGCTGTAAAAGAAATTTTTCCTGATCTTATGTTTATGCCAACAGGTGGCGTTGATGTAAATGAAGAAAATCTTACTGCATGGTTTAAAGCGGGTGTAGTTGCTGTAGGCCTTGGCAGTAAAGTCATCAGTAGGGATTTATTGGAGCAAAAGGATTACACAACGATTGGTAACCTTGCAAAAAAAGCTTTGCAAATTGTGCAATCGGTAAGGCAGCTGTCCTGAGAAAATTTAAGAAATAATGTAATACAGTTATAGCGCTATTATGGCAACCAAAGGAATATACAGGTGGGTGATTGTAACATTATTATTTTTTGCAACTACTATAAATTATCTTGACAGGCAGGTAATCGGATTGCTGAAAGATAACCTGGCAAAGGATTTCAACTGGAGTGAAAAAGATTATAGCAACATAGTAATGGCTTTCTCAACAGCTTATGCGATCGGGTTACTCGTCTTTGGAAGATTGGTTGATAAAATAGGTACAAGGCTCGGTTATACTATTTCAATTATTATTTGGAGCATTGCTGCAATGCTTCATGCTTTTGCAAAGAGTACGGTAAGTTTTGGTATTGCAAGAAGCGGGCTTGGATTTGGTGAGGGTGGCAATTTTCCAACAGCAATAAAAGCAATAGCAGAGTGGTTCCCAAAAAAAGACAGGGCTTTTGCAACAGGTATTTTCAACAGTGGCACCAATATAGCCGCAATGATCGGACCTCCAGTCATTGCCTGGATATTTACAAGTTACGGATGGAAAGAAACTTTTTTATGGACGGGTGCACTTGGCTTTATCTGGCTCATTGGATGGTTGTATTTCTTTCATATTCCATCTAAACAAAAAAATATAACACAGAAAGAACTTGCATATATAGTTAGCGATAACGATGCTGAAATATTGCCCGAACAAAAAATAAGCTGGCTTAAAATCTTAAAGCTAAAACAAACATGGGCGTTTGTATTCGGCAAATTTTTAACCGACCCGATTTGGTGGTTTTATTTATTTTGGGTGCCTTCGTATTTTAATTCTACCTATTCTCTCAATATAAGCAAGTCCGCAATTCATGTATCAACAGTGTATGTGTTTGCAGGCTTTGGAAGTGTTGCGGGAGGCTATCTTTCGGGGATGTTGATAAAGAAAGGATGGCCTGTATATAAGGCCAGAAAAACTGCTATGTTTATTTTTGCTTGTTGTGTAGTGCCGGTTTTATTTATACAATTTACAGATGATATTTGGTTGGCAGTTGCGCTGATTAGTCTTGCTGCTGCTGCACACCAGGCATGGAGCGCTAATATTTTTACCACCGCATCTGATATGTTTCCTAAGAATGCAGTGAGCTCTGTTGTTGGTATTGGCGGCATGGCCGGCTCGATCGGTGGTATTTTGTTTCCATTATTTATAGGTATAATACTCGATCATTTTAAGGCATTACATCATCTTAAAGCAGGTTACAATATCATTTTTATTGTTTGCGGAAGTGCTTACCTGCTTGCGTGGATTATAATGCATCTTTTGTCACCAAAAATGAACGAAGTGAAGAATATTTCAATTTCGAATGTAGGGTAACAGTTATCATATAAACGAATTATCTTATTTAGAAGTAATCAAAACCTGCGTATTTTTTAACAAATCGCCAGTAGCTTTTAAAATTATTTTTCCTGCATTATGCGTTGATTTTATAACAACCATGCATCTTCCCTGCCAGGCTTTTCTTTGCAGCGCTTGATAGCTTTCCAAACTCGTTGGATTTGCATTTCCAACGCCAACAATTGTTCCTTCGCCTTCAATGCTAAAATGAATTAAATTTTCTGCTTTTGGACTCCTTAAGCCTTTATCATCTAGTAACTCAACGGTCACATAACTTAAATCTTCGTTATCTGCATGAATGCTATTTCTGTCTGCAGATAAATTTATTTGTGCTGGCTGATTTGCAGTTTGCAATATTGATGTGTTTACTACTTTTCTATTGCTATAACCAATTGCTTCCAATTCACCCGCATTATAAGGAACATCGTAAACAGCTATAAATTTTGTTGAACGATTAGTTGTTTTTTTGCCAAGTGATTTTCCATTTAAAAATAATTCCACTTCCTCGCATGATGAATACACATTCACTTCAAGCGTTTTGTTTTCATAGCCTTTCCAGTTCCAGTCTGCAACTACATCATCCCAATTCCAAATACTCCATTTTTCTTTTTTTGGATTGATAGGAAATGATGGTTTCGGTGGTTTTACAAAAACAGATAATTGATTTTCTTTCCACAACGCATCACGATAAAATGATTGCGGACGCTTCCATCCGCAGATATCAATATCACCGCAATAAGCTAAATTCCATGGATAAAAATCTTTCTGCTGTTCATAACCTAGCCAACCAATACTTGCTTCACCAATATAATCCCAGCCCGTCCAAACAAAATCACCAATCACCCATGAATTATCTACAACGCCCATCCAATAATCAAACGCAGTTAACGGATAAGATTCCGTACAAACGATAACACGATTGGGTTTGCGCTGATGGTCTTCAACATACTTATTCAAATTATAATTATAACCGGCAACATCAAGCGCAGCAAAATATGCATCGGCTTTTCCATCAACACTATTATATGCAGAAGTAATTGCACGTGTTGCATCAAGTGAGCGGATATATTTTGCAATTGTAAATGCCAGTTGTATCGCCTTCCGCAGTTTGCCGTTCAGGAATTTCATTGCCAATACTCCACATAATTATTGATGGATGATTGCGGTCACGCAACACCATGCTTGCAACATCAGCTTTGCCACCAATCTTTAAAATAAAGATGATAATCGTAAGAATTTTTTCCATAGTTCCAGCAATCAAATGCTTCATCCATCACTAACATACCAAGACTATCACAAGCATTTAAAAATGCAGTTGAAGGCGGATTGTGCGAACAACGAATTGCATTAAACCCGCTTGCTTTTAATAACTCAACTTTACGTTCTTCGGCTCTGTCATATTCTTTAGAACCAAGCGGTCCGTTATCATTATGAAAACATGCGCCCTTTAATTTTATAGTTTGTCCGTTAAGTTGAAAACCATTTACTGCATCAAAAGAAATAGTGCGGATACCAAATTTTGTTTTTTGTTCATCAATTAATTTATCGTTTTGATAAACATCTGTAACAGCAGTATATAATGTTGGATTTTCTATTGACCACAACTGCGGATTCTGTATACTGATGTTTTCTGTTGCATCATAAAAATCATAACTCTTAAAATCATGTGTTGCATTTTTAGTTGCAACTTCATTTCCATTGTTATCTAAAATTTTTGTTTGATAAGAAACAGAAGCATCTTGTTTTCCTTGATTAAACAAAGAAGTTATTATATTAATTTTTGCTGAAGTTGCGCTCACATTCAGGAGTTGTTATATAAACACCATTTTCTATAACATGTATAGGCTGATAAAACCTGCAACCAAACATGGCGATAAATTCCCGAACCAGAATACCAGCGGCTTGTTGCGCCTTCGTTCTTTACTTCAATAGCAATAATATTATCTGCATCAAATTTTATTTTGTTCGTGATGTCAAAAGAAAATTGTGTGTAACCATAAGGATGATTGCCGAGATGTTCGCCGTTAATCCAAACATCTGCATTCATATAAACGCCATCAAATTGAATGCGTATTATTTTGCCTGAATCAGCTTTTACTTATTCTAAAATTTTTTCTGTACCATGCAGTGCCGCCCATTGTAAACCCGCCACCTACCTGGCTTACAGCATCTTCATTAAACGGAGAATTTGTGCCGGGCAAATCTTCAATGCTCCAGTCGTGGGGCAAATCTATGTTGCGCCAGCCAGCATCATTGAAGTCAATATTTTGACCGCCTAATACACCGCCTTTATAAAACTTCCATCCTTCGTCAAACAAAATATTTTTTTGGGAGAAAGAATAAACAGAAATGAACAAGCAAAGAAGCGTTATAATGTTTTTCATGAAAAAATTATAAATGGTTTGATTTTTATTTTTGACTTTTTACTTAGTACCTCACTGCATACACATCAGCCTTTAATGTCATCGGTTGTTTTTCTTCTGTGCTGCATTGAATCAATAATGGTTTTGATGTATTAAATGATGAAGGTTGAACTTCAACAACGCCCCATGATAAACCACTCCAAATCCTTTTATCATATTCCTTTTTTGTTTCGATTTCCTTATCACCTTGCTTAACAATTATTTTAATTATTTGATCCATCTTCGTTCCGTTTGGTGGTGCGCCAGCCCATGTGCGATAAGGATTTCCATCGCTGCTAAATTGTTGTACAATGATGCGCAAATTATCGGAAGGCAAATCATTTATCGTGCAATCAATGCTATTATCTTTTGTTGCAGAAAATGAAGTATCAAGCTTTGTAATATTTTGCGGAATATGAATGGTTTCATCTCTGCCCAAATCATATTTATCATCAGCATAAAAATTAAAACCAACAACCGCTAATTGTTCTGCACCCAATTTAATTGTATTGCCTTTTATAACTGGTGTAAAGCCGCCATCAGCATATAACAATTTTGATTGCTTAATATTTTCAACCGGCATTGTTAATGTTGCTGTTTGCTGTGAAGGATTTACAACGGTGCAAACAATACCATTTTTATCTTCAGCTTTAAAGCCATACAACTGCGCTTCGCCGGGAATTCCGCCAAAAGAAGTTATCGTATCCAATTTTTGAAAATGATGAAATAGTTGTTGCACTTTTGCAAACCACTTTGCATTATCATCTGTTACCAGTTCCATATTGCCATGATACACATTCATCCAGCCACCACGTGCAAGATCTAAGATCAATTCACCTTTCCAGCAATTCATTTCACGACTATAACAAGTGCCCGTTACACCATTCATAAATGCACAACTATCTATGCGGCGCATGGGCAAACCATTAAACTGAAACTGGCGATTCGGATGATCATGATAAGTGTCTTCCGAACGCCAGGTATTCATCATCGGCACATCAGAAAAACGCGGATCACCGCTGTATAAAGTATCAAATACATCGAACCAACGCAGGTCAACTGTTTTAGTGAAAGGTGTGAAAGTGTTTTCAAGCACACCGCCGAAACCATTATATCCAACAATTAAAATATTTTTATTTTTTGCGCGAAAATTTTGCAGCATTTGCATGAATGCAACCTTATTTTTTTCAACAATTTCATCTTTTGTGAATATTGCTTTTGCATGTGGCGTTGCCGCTTCAAAATAAGCAAAATCAAACTTGAATAAACGCACACCTTTATCATACCACATTTGCAATGTTTGGGCAAGATGCGGAAGATAACCGCCTTCAAACAAACATAAAATTCCTGAATCATCATTAGCTGAACTTTGCCATTCAGGAATCATGTTTAGAAAAACATTGCCGCCACCTGAAATCAAGTTTGTTGAGAACCACATGCCGGGTAAAATATTATTTTGCTTGCATGATTCAACCAATTACCCGGTCCGTTTGGCCAATGCTGTTTATGCCAAATGCGATAACCGCCATCTTTATCAAACCAAAATGCATCCATTAAATAATAGTCAATCTGCACACCGTTTTTTTTCAATCGCAGTACTTCATTCAATTCTTTCATCGCAAGTTCTTCTGTAAGCGGAATGTTGTCGGACAACTCATCATACGAAGACCAATTGTTATAAATAAAAACAGGTTTTGGCGGCCCGCTTAATTTATTATTGAATGAAACTGCAGAAAGATTCTTTTGAAACCGTTTTGCCAACGGATGCAATGCAAGGCTTCCGGCAACTGAATTTTTAATAAAATTTCTGCGACGCATAAAATTGTTTTAAGGATGTGTGCAAGCACCTAAATATTTTTTATTGATTGACTTGCCATTAAAATCTTTATCACCAATATTGATATTAAACAAAGCGTTCAAATCAATGCATCTTGTATTACAGGCGATGCGCTAGTTATTTTATAACTATTAAAATCGTTTAAATTCTTTACATCAGTAAACGTTGTATCATGTGCATTTTTAAAAGATGGCAATACATTTAAGCCAACAATTTTGCCATCGAGTTGTTCGATATTAAATTTTGTTACCCATGCATCAAAATCATTCATGCCATCTGCATTAAATTGTTTTTGCAAACTCCACCAATCGTTTGCAAGAAATGAATCAATGCCTTTATCACCCCGAATCAAACTATCCTTTCCGATAAAAATATTGTTGAAAAATTTGAAGTTTTTTCGCTGGCTTGTTTCAGAAAAACTTAATGCAGCTTGTTTAGAATTATAAATTGTATTGTTATAAACATCGCAATTATAAAATTGATTTGAATCTTTTGAACTGTTCCAAACATAAACCCCGGCACGTGAATCAGAAACCAAACCATCATCAATACTTATATTAAACCTGAAAACATTATTATACCACGGGCTTGCATTCCAATATTGAAATATGCAGTAACCGCTTCCCTGGTTATTATACGACAAACAATATTGAATGATTGAATTTGTAACACCGCCATCAAAATCAAAGCCACCGCCATCAGCAGCGCCGGGCGAAGTTTTGTTTTCATAAGAAAGACAATGCTGAATGATTACATTGTCTGCTTCATAAGCCCAAATACCAACAGGTCCGTTGCCAATGCGCGGCATATCCCAACCATTATTTGTTGCCATGCAATGGTCAATCAAAACATTGGTGCAATGACCAACAATAATTCCATTGCCGCTATGATTAGTAAGATTAGTTGGGTCGCCAGGATTATTAACTGCGCTGCAATTTGTAATTACGAATATTACGTGTGCCAAGCTTGTTATGTAAAATCACCTTCAACACCAATACCTGCAGCGCCATTATCATGCGCATACACATTGCTTAACAATTGGTGTTGATGCAATTATATAATTGCAATCCTGATTTTTGAAAACCACTTACTTCAATATTTGAAATATTTATGTTCTTAGAATCACTGATTAAAATTCCGGCTTTTGTATTACCATTTTTTCTTCCGTAACCAATGCAATTAATATATCAATATTGATATAAGATGATTGAAAAATATGTAATTGCAAATTGATTGCCTGCATTGATTATTGAATTTCCATTTCCATAAGATGTAAGCAGCATAGGCTTTTCAGCCAACGCATTGATTGAAAGAACGATGCTATCGTTGAAAGTTTCGCCGCCCTTTAATAAAATAGAATCGCCTGGATAGAAGTGGATTATTTTAGTAACGCTTAATGTTTTTAAGGGATGATCTATTGAACCATCATTTTCATCATTGCCTTCATTACTAAAATAGTAAGAAGTTCGTTTTAAAGGATTTTGGTCTGCAAAATGAGCACTGTTTTTATTGCATGATGATAGCATCATACAAAACAAAAAACATAAATTATATAAACTATAAGCAAGCATATTTTATTAGCAAACCTGCACTGCATCGATGTTTAATAATGCAGCAAGTTTTTTTATTTTATCAGCAATATGACCAACACCAATTGCACAATGATGCGCAGGCCCATGACTGTTCCAATCTTCCATAAATTTTTTTGCACCGATTAAAAATTTGTAACGACTATTTGTGTTACCAATTTCAAGTATGGGACCTTGCACAGATTCGCCTTCCGCACATAGCAAACTAAGGTTGCCATCTTTTTGCTGAACCACAGAAAGCAACGTAACATCTCCAAGTTTAACAGACATCTCAACAGACAGGCCTTTACCAACTTTTCCATGGTACACCTGCAACGGGCGAACTCTTGTTTTACCTTCAGCAATGGCAGTATGCCCCGGCCCATCGTGGCCCATTAATATCACATCATCATATAATCAATCGCATAATATTCAGTGAACGAACCGCCGGCACCAAATGCATCCATTATCTTCATCGCCTGCGCATTCTTAATTTCATATTCACCTGCGACCGGAATATGCTGCGCCGTGAGCAACGACGCACCTAAGATAATAGAGCTTATAGTGTCTTCATTTTCTTCAACACCTGTTCCTTTATAATAATAAGCCAACGAACCAAGCTGATACTTTTCCAGCAATTATATCCAACGCTACTGATGTTCTTGCAGCACGTAAAAGTTCTTCTTCGGGACAATCATTTTGAACATCAAATTTTATTTTAAACTCCTTAAGTTTATCGTTTAATTGCTCAGTTGTAACTGATTTTTTTAAAAAAGAAAGTTCATCAACTTCTATGATTTCTATGTTGCCACCAAACACTATGCATTGTTGCGTAAGATCAGAATAAATATCAAGCATGCCGTTATAATAATGCCCCATTGCGCCAAGCCTGTTGTGTTGCATAACGTGCTTTACTTTTGCTGCTTCAGCCCATTGTTTTATTTCTTGCCAACAATCATCTTCATCTTGCAATAAACCTGTTACCTGGTAAAACCGGACGCCAGCACGCATAAACACATTGGCTATTTCCGGTACGGCACATGCAGAACAATAGGCTAGCCATTCTCCTGTCATTTTTGTGCGATCATTCAATTGATTAAAAGCAGCATAATCAATAGTTGCTTCAGGCGAAAGATTAAGAATAATGAATGGAACCTTTGTGAGCTGTGCTACCTGTAAAACTGTTGATGAAAGTGCATATGTGGTTGCATATAAAAAAATGAGATCAACATCTTGTTTACGAAAGACATGACCTGCTTCAAAAGCTTTTTCTACATTATCAACTAAACCAAGGTTTACAACTTCAATGTTAAACGATGTTATCTTGTCTTCAACATGTTTTATATAACCTTCAAGTCTTTCTTTTAGCCCTTGGAATTGCTGCCAGTAGACGTCAAGGCCAATTCCAAACAAACCAACACGTAATGTATATGAGGCTTTATTCACTTAAAAGTTGTCTACGTTTTTTTAAATATTGTTGATGAATGAAGTGCTGCAATTCGTTATTGCAAAATAATTATAAATATTAAGCAGGAAAAAAATAATTGTATAAATGACAATTATTATTTTTAGATATGAAAAGACGATTGTTTGTAAAGAATACTGCGCTTACTGCAACAGCATTATCACTATCAAAATTGATATATGCTGCCACAAATAAAAACACTGATTCACCATTTTTGAAATTTTCCTGTGATAATCAATTTCTACAATTCGAATTTTTTTCAATTGACTCATTAGGTAAAAACATCTTACAACAAAATGTTGCTTTAAAGCCTGATGCAGTGATCACGCAGATGAAATATTATGTTGAAACATCTAACAGTTCAACAAAATATTTTTTGTATGATGAAAAAGAAAAAACATTACCTGCCTGGGAAATAATTCAGAAAGAAAAATCATTTACCGTTATTTCTAATTATCATGAAAATTATGACCATCAATTTTTATTCAATTTAAGCCAGTCTGCAAATCATGCAACGTTATTAGGGATTATAAATGGTAGTGAACAAAAGGTAAATTTACCTGCAATATTGCACTTTCCCGATATGGGCACAATGCGTGTGAACTGCAATATTCTTGATCAAAAAATTGACTATGATGCAAAGCGTTTTATTGAACATCCTTATGTGAGGGTTAATCTTACCGCAGCAACTGAATCAAATAAAAAAATAGAATATCAGTTTGAAGTTATAACCATTCATCCTGATATAAAAGGGATACAAAACGATGCACGTTATGATTGTTTCCGCAGAAATTTTATCAGTTTATTTCAACTTAATCCATTCTTAAAAATTCTTGCAAACAATTCTGCAAGTGATGCCTGCGCTTTCACATTGTACGAGTATGCAGAGGTTGCTTTGCACACGCCACAACTTGCTGAAAATTTATCAGCAATGGATTTGGTGAAGATGACGCTTGACCGTTATCTCAACGGCACGAAAGGTTACGGAATGCTGGGTTATGATTATGATAAAACATGGGACATTCCTGAATCGCCGACATCATGCAATACATTAGATACATATCCATCTTTATTAATCAGCGCATGCAATTATGCGATCAGTACAAACGACAAAACGTGGTTCACAGAAAATTATTCAAAGCTGAAAGTTTGGATGGATAAAATGCTGCATACAGATTTGGATAATGATGGCTTATTTGAATTCTGTTTAAGCGGAAACAGTGGAAGCTGGAAAGGCGATTCATCCATGCGGCCTGCGAACTGGTGGGATACGATTGGCTTCGGTAATAAAGACGCATACTCGAATGCGCTGGCTTATCATGCGTTGATTTTATTACAGCAAGCACATGAAAAATTTGATATGCATGATGAAGCAAAATTGTATCAATCAAAAGCGGATCAATTAAAAAATATTTATACCAAAACTTTTTATAATAATGCAACAGGAATTTTAGCCGGGTGGAAAAGTGCTGATGGCAAACTGCATGATTACTGGTTTGTGTTTGTAAATGCAGTTGCGATTTGTTATGATCTGATTGAAACCTCTTTAGCAAATTCTATTATGGACAAAATTTTAGCGAAGATGAAAGAGGTTGGTTATACAAATTTTGAATTAGGCTTACCAGGCAATTTAGTTCCTGTTATTCGTGCTGACTATACTGATTTAAAACCTGAGGTTGGCGGCGGAAAACGGGAAGATAATTTGGATGGATTTCAAATTTATGAGAATGGTGGTGCAACAGCTTGCTTCACCCTATTTTACGATTCGTGCTTTGCAAAAATTAAACAGGAAACAAGATGCAGATATGATTTTATTGCCATTGCTTAAAAGCATGAGTGAAGGCGGTTTCCAGGGGAGATGCGCTGATAGCGGCAGAACTAAAGACTGGAAAACATGGAGCGGTGAATGTTGGGGTTACGAAGGTTTTTTGGTTGACAATTATATGTTCTTGCTTTGTGTACTGACTCAATAATTAGTGTAATTTTTTCAAGTAGGGCTTTATCGCTTTGAGCCATCTTTGCGCCACTATTTGCTCACCCTTTGTGTTAGGATGAATATCGTCAAACATATCTGTTGCAGGATTTACACCTGTATATTGATCAACAATAATAATAGGTGATGCGTATTGTTGAATGCTCTTGTCGCATAAACAGCAATTTGTTTATTTAAATTGATAATCGCATCATGATAAGTCGTATCATTTTTGCATAACTTTTTATCGCTCCATTGCGCACCAAGCGGTGGAATTTGTGCAAGAAAAATTTTTACATGCTTATTTTTTTCTCGCAGCAAATACAGTATCACATTTAAGTTAGCAAACATATCCGCAGGTTTTCGGCATTGAAAAATATCATTGGTTCCAAGCTCAATTAACACAATATCCGGCGTATAAGTTTTAATCCATTCATGCAAATTACCTCTTGCGCTATCCCATGATGGTGGCTTTAAAATGTGTTCAAACGTCCAGCCGCTATGGCCTTCATTATCCATATCAAAATCAGGAATAGGCACATCAGTATTCCCTGCATGTTTGCTCCATGAACCAATGAAATCGAAATTGTAATTGCCTGCATGCAACATTTGCCAAAGATCTCTGCGATAACTATTAAATGTATCAACACCATTTGTTATTGAATTGCCAAGGCATAAAATATTTGTTGTGTTTTTATCAAACACAGTAAGCATGAAACGTTGATGAACTGTATCTGTTTTTGTGAAGGCGATTATGTCAACTGCATATTGACCAGCTTTATTTGACTTGCCTGAAATCCTTTGTGCTACTGAATTCCAGCTTAACCATGATGGTAAACTTTTTACTGTATAGTTATTGAATTATTTGTTGAGTCAAACGCTTTGGGTTGATAAGAATAATATGTATTTACAGCAACCCGTGTGTCTTCCTTTGATACAAAAAATAATACTATCGCTTTGTGCAAATACATTTATTGCACATGCGCTCATCGTAATTAATAAAATAAATTTCCTGCTTCATACAGTATATAAATTAAGCAGCAAACAAATTGCTTTGCTTACTGCTTACATATTTTTCATATACTAATCTAATAACCGGGGTTTTGTTTGAGATTTGGATCAAGATCAATTTCCCCTTGCGGAATTGGAAAATATTCGTTTTTATTCGCTGTAAATGTTACACCTGGTTAAATCATTTGGCAATCTTGTTTTTTCAACCTGCAAATATTTATTAATATAATCAGCAGCAATGCCCCATCGTACCAGATCAAAAAAACGATGGCCTTCCAAACCAAGCTCTAATCTTCTTTCGAAGCGCACAGCATCACGTGCTGATACTTTTATTTGTCCATGAATCATTATAGATATCCATGTAATAATTTGCAGATGGATAATAATTGCCTTCATAATCATAAGTCACTTCAACATAACGGCCATCTCTTGCTCTTGCACGCACATAATTTACAAGCTCTCTTGCACGTTCTAAACTGCCCACTTCCACTTCACATTCTGCAGCCCACAGCAAAACATCGGCAAATCGAATCACACTATAATTTACACCACTGCCCAATAAATATCCCTGAGCATAGTAATCGCTATACATACCAACCTGGTCTGCCCGATAATTATTTTTTACAGGATTATACGGTCCTCCGAAAGTGCGGTCATTGATCCATCCAAAGTTAGGATCTGAACCAGGATTGGAAGGATAACCTACCCAATAATTATTATATATTGTATAATTAGGATCAAGATATTCATCTGTCCAGTTTAAGTAAGGCACTCCGCGACGGCCAACCGTCCAGTCTAAGTCTTGGATCAACTGTTCCCTGGTAAGGATTATATGTATAATCTTTGCCACTAATATTTTGATCGTTCGTCATGTTGGTAACATTAAATGTATCAAGCATGGGCAAACCGCTTGCATGTGTTTTAAATGCATTTACCAAATTAAATGATGGCTGTTTCCATGTTGTATAAAAACTGCTCAACGGATAGAAAGCAGGCGTATTAGGGCTTTCACCGATATCCTCATTTCCGCCATTCGATCCGTCATTTACTGAAAACTGAATTTGAAAAACCTGCTCTGCATTATTTTCTGTTGCCGCATTAAAATTGTCATCATAAGTTTGCGTTTAATGCATACGATACACCTTGCGAATTTTGTCCGTCTCCATGACCGCCATATGCAACGGGAATAATAGCATCAAGCAATGTTTTTGCATCAGTATACTTATGTTCAAACATATAACACTTGGCCAGGTAGCATGCAGCCGCCCATTTATTAGCTTCACCTTTTAACGGCATCTTTTCAGGAAGATTATTATATGCATATAAAAAGTCCGCTTCAATGTTTGGCCATATATCTTTTGTGTTTGATATAGTATGAAAAATAGCGTCCCCGTTTTTTACTGCATCACCGGCAATTGAATCACCAATATATGGCACATTATTCCACATCTTCTTTGCATCAAAATGAAAGTGGCCACGTAAAAATCTTGCCTGTGCAATAGCAATTGTCTTTTGATCATCAGTCATATCAGTTGCCGCATTTGCAGCAACAATGATTGTGTTTGCCCTTGAAACACCATCATAATCAGAACGCCATTTATCAGCAACATAACCTGTTGATGGTTGTGTTTGAAAGTGCTCGATGATGATGCCATCTGCACCATCGTTTGTGCCCCCACGATAACAATCGCCGGAAGTTATATCACCATACACCCAGTTAACTCCTGTCGTGCTCCACCAGCTTGAATGAATGGTAAGTCCCGTTACATCATGATAAGCGCCAACGATCAACTTTTGAACGCCGCTATTGTTTTCCAAACCATCAAGAGTTACAACACTTGTTGGCTGCACATCTAAAAAATCTTTTTTGCAAGCAGCAAAAAAAGTAAGTATGCATATGATGAATGATATCTTTTTCATACAATTAGTTTATGTGTTTATAAGCTGAAGTTTAAACCCACCAATACTTTTTTTGGAATAGGGTAATTGCCGCCTAGGTCAATGCCGTAGCCGGTGGGATCGCCGTTACTGATTTCTGGATCAATACCAGAATATTTTGTAAACGTTGCGATGTTATATACCTGCACATAAATGCGTAGACTATGAAAGGCTTTGTTCTTGCGAAAAGTATAACCAAGCTGCGCACTCTTTATTCTTAAGTAAGAGCCATTCTCCACAAAAAAAGTAGAAGGGTTTGCATCGTCAGTAGCATCCGTATTCCAAATGGGCAGCGATGCGTTTTTATTTGTTGTGCTCCATGTGTTATTGCTGCCTGCAGCCAAAGCGCCCGGCCAAACTGTATATGCTCGCCAAAAGTTGAAGATCTTATTTCCATACACGCCTTGCAGAAACACACTAATATCAAAGTTTTTATAATTAAGGCTCAGGTTATAACCATAGGTGAATTTTGGATGCGGACTGCCGATGAATGTTCTGTCCTGATCATTAATCACACCATCATGATTAATGTCTTTAAACTTGAAATGTCCAGCCGCATTATCTGCTGTTAAACCTGGTTCTGTTACACCATACTTTGTATACTCTTCGCCGCTTTGAAATATGCCTGTTTGTACAAGACCATAAAATTCTGATACAGGCTGACCAACCACGCTTCTTGTAAGATTAAAATGTGTTGAACCATATGAACCGCCTTCTAAATAATTTGATGAATCACCATTTATATACAACACTTTGTTCCGATAAGTTGCCACATTAAAAGTTCATTTGAAAGTTTACTTTGCCAATATGATTATTATAAGCAAGCTCCAATTCAATTCCTTTATTACTAAAGCTCATTACGTTTTCATATGGTGCCAATGCATCACCTTCCAAGCCTGGTATCTGCACAGATGCGAATAAGCCTTTTGTTTTACGGTTAAACCAACTGAATGACCCGCTTAACCTATTTTTCAACAAAGAAAAATCAACACCAAGATTAGTTGTCTTGTTCGTTTCCCAATGCACTGAAGGACTGCCAATTTGATACAAACCGACGCCTGTAAATGCAGATGTATTGGTGCCGTTCAGATCATAACTGTTGAAGTAAGGATCGGTGCTGTATAAATTTGAATAGACATATGGAATGGCATCGTTACCATTTTCACCAATTGCTGCTCTAAGTTTTAAATCATCAATCCATTTAACCTGGAAAAATTTTTCATCCGAAATCCTCCATCCCGCACTATATGAAACAAAATCTCCATACTTTTTATCAGGCCCAAAAACAGATGCACCATCGTGCCTGTAAATAAAACTAAAAAGATAACGATCCAGCAATGAATAATTGATGTTACCGAACTCAGAGATATGCGAAATAATTTCTCCACTACCATTTACCGAATTAAAAACACCGCCGGTTGTATCAGATGGGGCGCCATTACTTAAATATTGAAATGATGAAAACGTAAATGGTAAATTAGGCGTTGAAGCGCCGCTGTTTCTGTACACCATCTTCTGCGATTCGTAAGCAACAAACGCACTGATCTTATGAATGCGGTGAATAGTAAAATCATAGGATACTTTATTCGTCCAACGCCAGTCACTGCTCCAGCCGCTGCCTTCACTAAAAGAATTGTACGGTGCTGTATAAACATTTTGTGGAATGGTATCGGTAAAATAATGATAACTGTTTGCATAAAACTGCAAACCCACCTTACTTTCAAACACTAAACCTTTTATCGGCTCAACATCAATGTAAGATGAACCAATAACGCCGGCATTAAAACTATTCGTACTTTTTTCAGAGTTGATAGATTGACCAAATACAGGATTATTTCCGCCTGGATGAAATGCTTTACTATCTGTTATGCCTTTCGGCCCCGACTAATTTCCTTCAATATCATACACTGGAATCAGTGGGCTTCGCTCGTATAAATCGGTAATCAAATTATTGTTGCTGTGGTTTTCAAAATCGGCGCCGTTACTATAAGCAACCTCAGCATTCTCACCAACTCTTAACCAGGTTGCAGGCTTAAATTCTGTATTTACTCTTAGCGAATAACGTTTGAAAAAAGTACCTTGTACAATGCCTTTATTATTAAAATAATTAAACGTTAGTGCATAATTGCTTTTATCTGTTGCGCCGCTTAAAGTTAATTGCTGATTCTGGCTAAAAGCTTGTCCCATTACAGATCTGAACCAATCTGTGCCTTGTTTGTTCGTCTTTAAAATTCTGTAAGAAGATAAATTATATAATGATGGATTAACCAGCGGACTGCCTGCATTTGCATAAGTTGCGCCCCGTTTTGTCTTTCAATAATATAATCAGGCAATACCGGTGAGGAACCATTGCCATAAACACTTGTATCGGTTAATCCTGAATTTTTTAAATACCCAAAATATGCATCTGCATATTGTTGCGGCGATAACATAGCCGGATATTTTATTGGGCTTTCCCAGCTTTCATAAGAACTAAATTCAAGTTTAGGCGCACCAACTTTTCCTGACTTTGTTGTAATAACAATTACACCGTTTGAACCTTCTGCACCATACAATGCGGTTGTAGATGGATCTTTTAAAATAGTAAGCGTTTCAATATCGTTTGGATTAATTAAATTATTACCGCCACGCATTTGCACGCCATCAATTACATACAATGGATCATTATTTCCATTTGTTCCAAAGCCACGAATGCGAACAATGGCGGTGCTGCCGGGATCACCTTGCTGATCTACACTTACGCCTGCCACACGACCTTCCAGTGCAGTACCAACATCCGTTACCGGTGTATGTGCAATGATATCTGCTGACACGGTAGATACGGAGCCTGTAACATCTCTTTTACTTTGCCTTGAATAGCCGGTCACAATCACTTCATTCAATGCAGAAGTATTTGCTGCAAGCGATACATTTAGTGTTTGACTTGATGAAACTGCAATTTCTTTATTTAAATATCCCGCGTAAGAAAAAACAAGCGTACCGGGTTTTTGAATATTAAGTGTATAAACACCATCACTTCCGGTAATGGTTCCTGTCTTCGTGCCTTTGAATACAACTGAAGCACGGCTTAAAGCATTGCCTTTATCATCTGTTACATCACCTTTTATCTGAATATTTGTTTGCGCTTGAATAAATGAAACAAGAGTTGCAAAAACAAGGATAAAACCAAGTTTTATAACAAGTCGGTGTCTGGCTATTCTTCATAAAGCAGTTCATTTACAATCGTTATAGAATAAAAAAATAATAATTGTCAATAATACAATTAATCAAATATAGAATAATTTTTTACTGCACAAAATTTTTTTATACAAGTAAGTAATTAATAAATATTTTTGAAGATTATTCGCCATTTGTCAACGGAGCACAGCTATATATGCATATTAAACGATACACGCACCAAAACAGAATGCTGCTCGCTGTTGACTGCATCATTTTTGGTTTTGATGGAACACATTTAAAACTATTACTTATTAAAAGAGCTTTCGAACCGCAAAAAGGCCGTTGGAGTTTGATGGGCGGTTTTGTAGCAACCGGAAGAAACCCTGGATTATGCGGCATCACGTATTTTAAAACAACTTACTGGCTTATCTGACATTTATCTTGAGCAACTTAATGCTTTTAGTAATCCGTATCGCGATCCAACTGAAAGAACTGTTTCTGTTGCTTACTTTGCGCTGGTAGATATCAACGGTTACGAAGAGCAAATCAGCCATGAATACAGCGCTGAATGGTTTCCGTTGAAGAAGCTCCCGTCTGTAATTTTTGATCATAAGGATATGATTGAAATGGCAAAAGAAAAGCTGCGTTATAAAGCTGCCTTTCACCCTGTTTTGTTTGAATTATTGCCGGAGAAATTTACGTTGCCGCAATTACAAACTTTATATGAAGATGTGTACGATGCAATCATTGATAAAAGAAATTTCAGCCGCAAAATTTTATCAACCGGTTTAGTGATTAAGCAAAAAGATAAAGAAAGAAATGGTTCAAAAAAAGGCGCATTTTATTATAAGCTTGACAAAAGAAAATACCAGGCAAAATTCGATTCTTTCCTCAACTTCATTCCAAATCCTCACAGCTTAAAATAATGCTGAAACAATTTTCTATTTTAAATAATAAGTGTTACTTTGACACTTTTAGTGCTATATGAACAGCTCCCGGTTTGTAATTGGTGTTGACTTTGGAACAGATTCTGTTCGTTCAATTATATTAAATGCAGCAAATGGAGATGAAGTTGCTTCTTCCATTTTTTACTATCCAAGATGGCGTGATGGCTTGTATTGCGAGCCACAGCAAAATCAATTCCGGCAACATCCTTTAGATTATATTGAAGGATTAGAAACTACAATAAAAAACTGCATTCAAAAAGCAGGTTCATCGGTTGCAAAAGATATCGTTGCTATTTCTGTTGATACAACCGGCTCAACACCCGTTGCTGTTGATAAACATGGAACACCGCTTTCTTTATTGCCGCAATTTGAAAGTAATCCAAATGCAATGTTTGTTTTGTGGAAAGACCATACATCTATAAAAGAAGCGGCGCAATTTAATGAGCATGCAAAAAAATTTGGTATAAATTATTTGCAATATGTTGGAGGCATTTATTCTTCCGAATGGTTTTGGAGTAAGCTGTTACATATATTAAGAGTTGATGAAAACATTCGCAACGCATTGTTATTCTTTTGTTGAACATTGCGACTGGATTCCATTTTTATTAACGGGGACCAATGATGTACATCAAATGAAACGTGGTGTTTGCGCAGCAGGTCATAAAGCCTTATGGAGTGAAGAGTATAATGGTTTACCGCCAAATGATTTTTTTTCGTCGCTTGATCCTTTGCTTGATGGGTTGACTTCGAGATTATTTAGCAAAACATATACATCAGATGAAGCCGCCGGCATTCTTTCAAAAGAGTGGTCGCAACGTTTAGGTTTATCATCTAATGTTATAATCGGTGTTGGTGCTTTTGATGCGCACATGGGCGCAGTTGGCGGACAAATCGAACCTTATCATTTAAGTAAAGTGATGGGTACATCGACCTGCGATATGCTTGTTGCTCCAATGAATGAAGTGAAAGGTAAATTAGTTAAAGGAATTTGTGGCCAGGTTCCCGGTTCTGTAATTCCGGGCATGATGGGCATGGAAGCTGGACAAAGTGCATTTGGTGATACGTACGCATGGTTTAGAAATCTCATTACAACATCTATAAAAAATATCATTAAACATTCAGCGGTAATAGATAATGCAGTTGCAGATCTTTTATTAAAAGAAATGAATGATAACCTGATCGTACAACTTTCAAGTGAAGCGTCAAAATTAGACATACATGAAGAAGATGAATTAGCACTTGATTGGTTGAACGGAAGAAGAACTCCGGATGCAAACCAGGAGTTGAAAGCATCTATCATCAATTTAAATTTAGCAACAGATGCTCCACGTATATTTAAAGCATTGGCGGAAGCAACATGTTTTGGCGCAAGAGCAATTGTTGAAAGATTTAATGATGAAGGCATTTTTATAAAAGGTTTAATTGGGTTGGGTGGCGTTGCAAGAAAATCTTCATACATTATGCAGTTAATGGCTGATGTTATGAGCATGCCCATCCGCATTCATAAAAGTGAACAAACTTGTGCAACCGGTGCTGCTATGTTTGCAGCAACTGCTGCTGGTATTTATAACAAGATAGAAGATGCCATGCAAGCGATGGGCAAAGGCTTTGATGCAGAATATCAACCCAACAAAAAAAATATTGATTTATATAATAAGCGATATGGAAAATATAAAGTGCTTGGTAACTTTATTGAGAATAGCTGATTAATGAAAAGCAGATATGATGATATAAAACAACAAGCGTACGAAGCAAACATGCAGTTGCCAATGTTAGGTCTTGTGCTGTTTACATTCGGAAATGTCAGTGCGGCCAACAGAAATGAAGGCGTTTTTGCAATCAAGCCAAGCGGTGTTCCTTACAAAGAATTATCTTTTGAAAAAATGGTGATAGTGGATTTTAATGGAAACGTTGTTGAAGGCAACCTGCGCCCTTCATCAGATACATTAACACATGCTGTTTTATATAAAAACTTTGAAACGATTGGAGGAATTTCACATACACATTCAACGTATGCAACAGCATGGGCGCAAAGTTTGAGAGACATCCCTATTTATGGTACCACACATGCAGATCATACAACGCTTGATATTCCCTGTGCTGCACCGATGAATGATGAAATGATACAAGACGATTATGAATATCAAACAGGATTTCAAATCATCAATACATTAAAGGAAAAAAATTTAAGTTATGAAGATGTTGAAATGATTTTGGTGGGCAATCATGCACCATTTACATGGGGCAAAGATGCTGCTAAAGCTGTTTATAACAGTGCAGTTTTGGAAGAGATTGCGAAGATGGCTTATCTAACGGAGAACATTAAAGCAGATGCACTGCGTTTGAAAACTGCATTGATTAAAAAACATTATGAACGCAAGCACGGACCTGATAGCTACTATGGACAATGATATTAACGATTGAAGATTTACGAATAAACTATACATGATAAATTTAAAACAGTTGGAAGTTTGGTTCATTACCGGCAGCCAGCATTTGTACGGTGTAGAAGCATTAAAAAAAGTGGCAGAACATTCAAATGAAATTGCTGACTTTTTAAACGGTTCAAAAGATATAAGTGTCAGCATAATTTTTAAACCAATTGTTACAACGCCTGAAGAAATTTTATCTGTTTGTAAAGAAGTAAATGAATCTCAACATTGTATTGGCATTATAACATGGATGCATACTTTTTCGCCTGCAAAAATGTGGATCAATGGTTTAAAGATCTTGCAAAAACCATTGCTGCATCTGCATACACAATTCAATCGTGATATTCCATGGAATGATATTGATATGGACTTTATGAACCTGAACCAAAGTGCGCATGGTGACCGAGAATTTGGTTTTATGGTGAGCCGTTTGCGTATAGAACGGAAGGTGGTTGTTGGCTACTGGAAAGATGAATCAACATTAAAAGGTATTGATATCTGGTCTCGTGCTGCAGCAGGCTGGAACGATTGGCAAGGCGCAAAATTTGTGCGCTTTGGTGATAACATGCGCTATGTTGCGGTTACCGATGGAGACAAAGTTGAAGCAGAATATAAATTTGGATTTTCTGTGAACACACATGGCATTGGTGATTTAGTTAAAGTGATAAACGATATAAACCATAATGAAGTTGATAAACTAATTGAAGAGTATGAAGACAGTTATACATTAAGTGCATCATTACAAAAAAATGGAGTGCAAAGGCAATCATTAAAAGATGCTGCAAGAATTGAGTTGGGATTAAAAACATTTTTAGAAGATGGAAACTATAAAGGTTTTACAGATACGTTTGAAGATTTGCATGGTATGCAACAACTGCCTGGCATTGCTGCCCAACGTTTAATGAACGCCGGGTACGGTTTTGCCGCTGAAGGTGATTGGAAAACAGTTGCGCTGGTTCGTGCAATGAAAGTAATGGGCAGTCGCTTAAAGGGTGGTAATAGTTTTATGGAAGATTACACCTATCACTTCGAACCAAAAAATGAAATGGTATTGGGAGCGCATATGCTGGAAATTTGTTCATCTATTGCTGATGGAAAACCATCATGCGAAATTCATCCGTTAGGTATTGGTGGCAAAGCAGATCCTGTAAGACTTGTGTTTAATGTTGATGAAGGTGAAGCATTGAATGCATCTATCATTGATATGGGAAATCGTTTTCGCTTGCTGGTAAATGAAGTGCAGGCCATCAAACCAAAACATAATTTACCAAGGCTGCCGGTAGCCAGAGTTTTATGGAAGCCGATGCCTGATATGAAAACAGGTTGCGCTGCATGGATATATGCAGGCGGTGCTCATCATACTTGTTTTAGTCAGAATTTATCTGCAGAACATTTGGAAGATTTCGCAGCAATAGCGAATATTGAGTTTGTTTTAATAAATAAGAATACCAATCTTCATCAATTAAAAAAAGAATTGCATTGGAGCGAAGCATACTACGGTTGAAAACAATGAATAACTAACATTACAACGATTGCCATGAATAAGCTACTCTTTCAAGACAAACTCATCTTTATTGTTTACTTTATTATCGTTGCCAGCTATGGGTATTATATCTATCGCAGAAAGAAAAAATCTGTTAGTGCAACACATGATTTTTTTCTTGCAGAAGGTTCGCTTACCTGGTGGGCCATTGGTGCATCGTTAATTGCATCAAATATTTCTGCTGAACAATTTATAGGCATGAGTGGCCAGGGTTACAGTATTGGTATTGCGGTAGCTGCTTATGAGTGGATTGCTGCAATTGCATTAATCATTGTTGCCGTTTGGTTCATACCGATTTACCTGAAGAACCGCATCTTCACCATGCCGCAATTTCTAAAAACTCGCTACAATGAAACGGTGGCGCTTATCATGGCAATCTTCTGGTTGTTCTTATATGTGTTTGTAAACCTCACATCCATATTATTTCTTGGCGCTGTTGCCATTAATAATTTAACCGGCGGCAGCGAAAATAATTTTCATATGATCATAATTGCCTTATCCATATTTGCGGTATTTATTACGCTGGGCGGAATGAAGGTAATTGGTTTTACAGATGTGATACAAGTTTCCGTTTTAATACTTGGAGGCCTTGCCACAACCTATGTGGCATTAACAGTAGTGAGTAAAGAATTTGGGTTTGGTGAAAATGCACTCGCTGGTTTTACCACTTTAATAAAACATGCGCCGGATCATTTTCATATGATTTTTTCGAAGCCTAATGCTAACTCAAGCCAACATGATGTAAGTAATTATTTAACCATACCGGGCTTATTATCATACGCAGCGGGCATTTGGATTGTAAATTTAAATTATTGGGGTTGCAATCAATACATTACACAACGTGCGCTGGGCGCTGATTTGCAAACAGCACGCAAGGGAATTCTATTTGCGGGATTTTTAAAATTGCTAATGCCAGTAATTGTAATGCTGCCAGGTATTGCAGCATATGTTTTACATCAGAAAGGATTAGTACAACATGAAATGCTTGCAAACTCGAAGAACGGACAGGTGATTTCCGATAATGCTTATTCAGCAATCCTTGGTTATTTACCCAATGGGTTAATTGGATTATCACTCGCGGCACTAACGGCTGCAATTGTTGCATCACTAGCGGGTAAGGCTAATAGTATTTCCACCATTTTCACACTCGATGTTTATAAAAAATATATGAACAAGGAAGCAACAGAAAATAAAATGGTCTGGGTTGGTAGACTTACCATTTTTGCTGCAATGATTGTTTCTATTTTTTTAACCTGGCATGATTCGTTAGGCATTGGAGGTGCCGGTGGTTTTACATTCATTCAAAAATATACAGGCTTCGTAAGCCCTGGCGTACTGGCAATTTTTTTATTGGGATTTTTTTGGAAACGCACAACAGGGCTTGCTGCCGTTGTTGGTGTAATTGCAGGATTTCTGTTTTCGGTTTTATTTAATGAACTCGCTCCGCAATGGTTTGGACATGATACTTTTTTTTACACAGCTTATAATACAGGTGGCTTCGATAAACATGGACAACCTATATGGGAAATTCCATTCCATATTTGTATGGGTCTTGCCTTTCTTTTTACCGTAATCATTATGGTAATTGTAAGTTTAGCCGGCCCGAAAATAAATCCGAAAGCGTTGGAGTTAGATAAATCTATGTTTAAAGTGAGCCCGAGTGTTTTAGCAATGATTGTAATTACATTATTGATCATCTCACTTCTTTACGTAAGATTCTGGTAGAACACCTTTTAATGTTGACAACTATAACAGATATTTTTCTATCAAATAGAATAGCTTTTTCGCTTCTGATTACATGATTGTTTAACCTTTCGTTAACCATGTAACAAATACTTTTGCGAACTATAACCAAAAGTTTTTATGAAGAAAATTGTTTTTGTAGTAATCAGTTGCTTGTTCTATTCTATTAGCTTCTCACAGGATACAACAACTGCAGTACTTGCGAAGCCTGCTACAAAAAAAATGGGAATACTCAACAGACCTAATGATCATTTGTTAATAACACTTACCTCCGATCACTGGCAGGGAATGACAGATACTATCAGTAGCCACCAGAAAGGACTTTCGCGAGGCTTTAGTGCCTATTTTATGCTCGACAAACCTTTTAAATCTCAACCTCATTACAGCATAGGTTTTGGTGCCGGCGTCAGTACCAGCAATATGATTTTTAAAAAAGCAAGTGTGGATGTAACAAGCGAAACTACGACTTTACCTTTTACTCATCTTGACTCTACAAGCCATTTCAAAAGGTATAAACTTGCCGTTGGCTATCTTGAAATTCCTTTGGAATTCAGATATGCATCCAAGCCTCTTGAGCCTAACAAAAGCTTTAAAGCTGCTCTGGGAATAAAAGTCGGAACGCTTTTGAATGTTCATACAAAGGGGAAAATTCTCCAGGATAAAGATGGCAATACCCTTAATAGTTATGTAGAAAAAGAAAACAGTAAACGATTTATTAATGGCTCGCGCTTTACTGCCACTGCAAGAATGGGATATGGCATCTTTTCTTTATTCGGCACGTTTCAATTAATAACGTTTTGAAAGACGGCGCCGGACCAGATATGCATCTTTACCAGGTAGGCATTGCTTTGAGTGGTCTATAATCGCTTATTTTTTATCAATAAATCATACAATTGCATCTTATTTTTGCCGTTAAACATTTCGTTTGATAGAAAAAAAATTAAATAAAAACATTGAAGTTAATGCAGTGCTTGTAGGTGTTATTCAGCAAACCAAACTGAAGAAACGGTAAATGAATATCTGGACGAGCTTGCGTTTCTTAGCTGAAACCGCAGGAGCCAAAGCTGTAAAACGCTTTATTCAAAAACTTGCACACCCTGATAGCCAAACCTTTGTGGGCAAAGGAAAACTGGAGGAAATACAAAAATATATTTCAATCAAAAAACATCGGGTTGGTCATTTTTGATGATGAGCTTACCGGCTCGCAGATCACTAATATTGAAAAAGAATTGCAGGTGCAAACTATTGACAGGAGCGATTTGATACTTGATATATTTGCATCTCGTGCAAAAACTGCACAGGCAAAGGTACAGGTGGAGCTTGCGCAATACCAATATATTTTGCCAAGGCTAAAAGGTATATGGAAGCATCTTGAAAGGCAAGGTGGTGGCATAGGAAGCCGTGGGCCGGGTGAAACGGAAATTGAAACCGACCGGCGAATTGTAAAAGATAAGATAAGCCTTTTGCGAAAGCGATTAAAGGAAATAGATAAGCAGGCATTTACCCAACGAAAAGAACGCGGCGAATTTATAAGAGTCGCTTTGGTTGGTTATACAAATGTAGGCAAATCAACCATTATGAACCTGCTTAGCAAAAGTGATGTCTTTGCAGAAAATAAATTATTTGCAACATTGGACACAACTACGAGAAAGGTCGTACTTGGACAGACACCATTTCTTTTAAGCGATACAGTTGGCTTTATAAGAAAATTGCCACATCATCTTATTGAAAGTTTTAAAAGCACGCTGGATGAAGTAAGGGAAGCTGATATTCTGTTGCACGTAGTCGATATTTCTCATCCAAAATTTGAAGAACAGCTTGCTGTAGTTAATAAAACACTGCACTGAATTAAAGAGCGATGACAAGCCGATAATTACTGTGTTTAATAAGATGGACGCTTATGAAAAAAATACTTTTGATGAATGGCTTTCGCCGGAATTAAAAGAGGATTTGCTTAGAGATTTAGAGCAAAAATGGGAACAACAAACAGAAGGCAATTGTATATTTATTTCTGCTATTGAAAAAAAAAATGTTGATGAACTGAGGCAAATGCTTTTAAATAAAGTAAGAACCATGTACCAGATACGATATCCATACAAAGCAGAATTTTTTTACTAAATATTCTATGCCAGATAAAAAATACAAATGGTATAAAATAGCCGCTTCGCTTACAGACTTGCAGTTCAATGGGAATAATCTTTTGGAAGCAGAAATAGGAGGTACAACTATATGCATTGCAAACACAGCAAACGGCTTATACGCGTGTGCTGCAAAATGCCCGCATGCTGGTGGCTACATGTCTGAGGGATTTATAAATAAAAGTGAAAACGTTGTTTGCCCTATTCATCGTTATTCTTTTAATTTAAAAACCGGAAGGGATACAAACGGCGAAGGATATTATTTAAAAATCTATCCGGTGGAAAATAATGAAAAAGGGATTTTTGTAGGAATTGAGGAAAAGGGAATTTTTAGCTGGTTGAAATAGCTTGTGAAATCATTTTTGTAAAGAACTAAAAAAAGCTATTTTTGCAACCCGTTTTTTAAAATGAGTACACTCCTCCTTAGCTCAGTTGGTTAGAGCATCTGACTGTTAATCAGAGGGTCGTTGGTTCAAGTCCAACAGGGGGAGCAAAGCAGCGGGTTCAACAATAGGGTTTGATTCCTTTTTTAATTCCAAGAAATTTTGAAACGAATTAAAAAAGTCATAGAAGTAATTCGCCTTCGTTCTATTCTAGTTAGGCTTACACCCATTAAATTACCTTAACTTTTTTTCGATTAACTGGATTCTAACTTCTTTGTAATAGAAAACCGTCTCATTTTTTATAAGACGGTTTGAAACTTTTTTTATTTGAGGAATAACTCTTTTTAAAGGATAGTTGGATGATTCAGCGTTCTTTCAGATATATTTAGCTATTCAAGGTATTGAAAATAGAAGTTGACTGATATCAGATTAAGACTTTTCTATCGGATAGTAGGATGTAAGCTCTTTCAGTGGATTTGGATATTTTGATTAATGTTTATTTGAACATCAATCAACTTCTGAATACAAAGATACAATGCCATCAAGCCTGTTAAAAGAGCAGCATTACCCAATTTTTATCATTCATAAATTACTGTAAGAAATAGTAGAAATACGAATAAGAAAAAGTAATGATACTTAAAAGCCATCGCTGAAAATGAACACTATATAAAATAATTATACGCGCAGATATTATATTATATCTTAACTACATCTCGTTGTAGAATTATTATTTTGCAGCTCATGATATATGCAAATATCCGTGCGTAGAAAGCATTTCATTGTTTACTATATTTTTTTCATTGCTTTAATTTTTTGCAATAAAAAATTGCAGGCGCAACAAGTGGATTCGAACTATATTCTCCGATTTTCCAAGACAAATGTGATAGAAATTTACCCCAGCATTTATAGCACACGGTTTCATTTCAGCTCTCCTGGTGAGCATAAAAACGATTACAGCCTTGCAGCAAACAGCAATGCGCACATTAGTACAAACATCAGTTATAAATGGCTTACGCTTCGCTATTCATGGGCAATGCCTGGTACGCAGCTTGATAAAAATGTAAAGCTCAACTATACATCTCTTATGCTCAATTTAGGCGACAGGCAAATGCGCTTTCGGCCATTTTATGATTCGTATAATGGATTGCTTATACCGGGCCAAAAAAAGAACGACAGCTTTACGCTTTTCCGTGGCATACAATATACTGATGCCGGCTTCGATTATTATTTTTTTACCAACACACATCTTTTCTCATTTAGTGCAGCCCGTAGCTTTTCGGTAAAGCAAATTAAAAGTGCAGGTTCCGTTTTCTTAATGGTTACACCGTCGTGGCAAAAAATAAACTGGAAAGAGCCTTCCAGGGCATTGCTGACGGATTCTGCAACTTACACATTGCTTTCACAAGATCCTGAATGGATTTCATTAATAGCAAGAATAGGCTATACATATAACTTCGTTTTGCAAAAAGGTAAATGGATCATTGCGCCTGCAGCAATTGCTGGTGCAGGGTTGCTGAAAAAAATTAATGCAAGTCATGAAAAATTACAACCTGTTACTAACATGCAGGCATGGTTAAATGCCGGATACAATGGCCCAAACTATTACTGTTATTTTCATGCAGCATGGAATAATCTGCAAACAAACTTGCTTATTAAAAATATGAACCAGGTAAATACCAGCTTATCAATTACGGCCGGATTCAGGTTTCATAATTTTAAAAAGAAAATATTTGGTTTTATATAAAAACAATAAATAATTAATCAAACATTTTTTAGAAATCATTCTTCATATTATTGCATTCGTCTTTGCATTAAAATCTTATAACAGCTATTTTAAAATCTTCTCATGAAAAAAATTAATACACTTATCATAATCTTTATTCTTATTTCATGCTTTAATATTTGTTTAGGGCAAAACCCTGAAAACTGGACCAGCAGCCAGCTTACGCAACCTTCAGAGCTGGCAGCCATATTAAAAGAACATAAAAATCTACCGGCAATTTTTTGTGTAGGTCCCGGTGCAGTTATTCCAAATTCTGTGAACATCGGAATGGCAAAGAATGATGATAATCTTGCAAAGCTGAAGGACTCATTAAATAAATTACCAAGGAACTCTGATATTGTAATTTATTGCGGTTGTTGCCCTTTTGAACGTTGCCCTAATGTGCGACCTGCTATTGCATTATTGCAAAGTATGAAGTTTACTAATTATCATTTACTGAATTTGCCGCACAACATTAAAACAGATTGGATTGATAAAGGTTATCCAGTAATTCAATAATTATTGATTGAGCTTTTCTGTTGGCCTTACATCAGCATCCGCTTCTTTTTCGTACACAAGAATTTTCACTGTCCATTCCGGCATTGCATAGTTTATGCCTATTTCTATTTTTAATTTTTTCAAAGCCTTTTCATCCGTATCAGGCTCAAGAATGCTTGAAGTGAACGGGTGTGAATTATCCGGCTCATCATAATTTCCTTTAAATTTTAAAGGCTTATTGTTATATAAATAATAGTTACCATTGTTAAGTTGCCTGTAAAGCTGTTTATATTTTTCAGCAGCCTTATCATAGTCATCAGTCCTTAGCATGATGGCTTGCCAGCTATATACATTGTGCAATCCCTTTATTTGAATAATGCTGCTTTCCAAAGATCCGGCAGGCGTTACCTTGCTCTGAAATTCAATGGTGCTTTCATTTTCTGAAATTTTTTCTCCCTTTATGTTATCGAAATAATTGTAAAAATCCTTTACTACTTTTTCTATATCTGGTTTTATGGTTCCAAATAATTTTACCGGTGAAGATTTGGTCTGCCCAATTACTTTTATGGATACAATGCATAAAAAGAATACAAATAATTTTTTCATAAAGACGGAAGTTTACTACGATGATAATGCATTATATCACACAGATTTTAAAATTCACTTTTTAATTTTATTAACCTTCGATTTTTTATTTTTAATTAAAACTGAGAATGAAACTTTTTCTAATACCCATAAGTATTATAAGCTTTTTATATAGCTCCGCTCAAAACGATGATTATCAGGATACCAGAAAAAAAACCGAATCATTTGCAAAGCTTCCAAAAGATAACATAAGAGCTGACCTTGCTACTTTTACGCTATCTGGCATAGATGAAGCGGCAGGTAAAGAAGCGCTACATAAAATACCGTTTGCTTCTACAGGTTTTGATTCTATTGCATTTGCCGGCGACAACATTAAGGCAGTTATTAAACTTGCACCCTTTATGGCTGCCAAACATAAGCTTGATTACGATGAAAAATATCTAATAAGAATTGATCGTAGAACTTATTACGGTGATTATGGAAGTATTCCAAAAACATCTATAAGTAATATCGTTTTAATAATAAACAATGATACGGTTGCTATTCCGGCTGCTGCGTATGCAGACATTCATAATGTAAATTTCATCTATACAGATAACGGTACTAGAAGATCGAGAGACGCTATTTATACATCTAAAGACGGCCATCGCATTTATATTTATTTGTTTTGTAAAAACAACACAGGCAGTTATGAAGTTACCTGGATCATCCAGGATAAGGCATACATAAGACGGGTGCTTGATTATGGCTTTATGTAATTAAAGGATAAATTAAAATGGATGATTGATGCTGATTTGCAATGATCGGTAACGCATATTTTCTTTATCCAACTTGCTTTGCCAAAGCGCCTGCTATCATGGCTAACAGAAGGCTTGCTAAAAAAAAGCTTAATTAATAATTTGATATATCTTTAGCGGCGTTATTTTTATATAATTAAAACTATACAATGAACAATTTTGTAAGAGCACTGATTGCAGGCTGGGGTGCAAAAAAAATAGGAGGCGGCTGCGTTAGCACTATTGTTGTTTTCATAATTATTTATTATGCACTCGGTACTTGTAATTCTCATCCCGTACAGACCACAGCTCCTCAACATTCGCAGGTGCAAGCGCCAGCTTTTAAGAAAACTATTTTATTGTCAAAAACTTTTTGATTCACAATTTGTAATTATTTAGCACATATTATTTTTTTATCATTAACCTTACCCATGCTACAAAAGCAATTTATAACTTTATCGATCTCATTAGCTTTAATAATCATGTCTTGCAACCAGCAGACCCACACTACAAGCCAGGATTCAGCGAATGCTGATTCCTCAACATCTTCAAAAGAATCTATGTCATCAGTTAAAGAAGAAGCGGTAACGTATTCAGTAAATGGGAAAAATTACAATGGGTTTGTTGCTTTTGACACAAATCAAAAAAGTAAAAGGCCTGCAGTGCTTGTAGTGCCAGAATGGTGGGGCTTAAATAACTATCCGAGAATGAGAGCAAAAAAACTTGCTACGCTTGGATATATTGCTATGGCTGTTGATATGTATGGCGATGGAAAAATAGCTGATGATCCTACGGCCGCTAAAGAAATGGCAACGCCTTATTATAAAGATCCATCTCTATGTAAAACTGTTTTGGATGCCGCAATCAACAAATTAAAAACTTATCCTGAAACAGATACTTCAAAAATAGCAGCAATCGGCTATTGTTATGGAGGCTACGTGGTACTGAACGCAGCAAAACTGGGAGCGAATCTCACCGGCGTAGTAAGCTTTCATGGAGATCTTTCAGGAGTTACTCCAAACAAAGATTTGATAAAAGCGAAAATTTTAGTTTGTCACGGAGATTCAGATGTTTTTGTAAATAAAGAAGTGCCTGAGTTTAAAAAATCTATGGACTCGGCTGGAATTAATTATGAATTTAAAACGTATGCAAATGCAACGCATGCTTTTACAAATCCGGAAGCAACGGCCAACGGAATAAAATTTAATATGCCTATAAAGTATAACGCAGCAGCGGATACGGCTTCATGGAATGATATGAAAGATTTTTTCAAAAAGATATTTTAATTGTTAGTAAGTTTAAGCTGCGCTAACGGATTTTACTTGCAATAATTAAACCTATGTATTACTTTTACATCTGATTAACACGATCCCCAATCCTTCTCCTCTGAATTACTGATAACTATTTCTTTTGCAATGTAAAGGCAGCTTCAATAATGTCTTTATAATTAATACACAAATCCTTTAGCCGTACAAATCTGCTTTGAGCGTTGCTTCGTTAGTATGATGAAATACCAAAACAATCCTTCCTTTGAGAAGCTAAAAACTGGCATCAAATTTATTATTGTATTAAATATAAATTGCTTTTTAGCTTACCATTTTAAAACACAGGTTATGGAAAATTTTTATACTGCTTATACCAAAGTTATTCAGAATACAACGTTTTACTTTGTAAAGAAATTTACAATATTTCCCGAATTTAAAGATATGCCCGCAGTATTAGAAAGCTTTGGTATGCATACCGATTTTAATAAGGCATGTGACATAGCTTCAATAAATGATGAAACAACAAGAAAGAATTTATTTGAGGATGTTCAAAATCAGGATATCAGTGCGAAAATTATTCATATGAATATTTCCTCCGGTATCAGTGCTGCCCAATAGTGGGGAATTTTATTCACTACTCCATATATATCTTCTCTATTTTCCTGCCATTAAATAACTTTTTAATGGCAATTTTTTTTCTTTAAAGCATTTACATTTATAGATACATTAAACTGTTCTGAGACTTCGTGGTCTCAATTACATCTTTTGTGATTCGCCTTGTAAAGACTCAATAATGTCAGCATCTGTAAATCAATTGAAAAATCAGCACCTGCTTTGGCGTGCAGCATTCGGTCCCATGGCTGAAAATGCAAATGAATTGCAGGATGTTTCCCAAAAAGAACTTTATAAGCTTCTCGTCAAAACTTCATCGAAGAAGCCAGATGAATTTAATGTGGCTACCAATCTCTTCGATGGTATGATGAAAGGTGTGCAGGATTTAGGTATGCTGCAAAAGCTTAATCCAGATCAAAGAAAAACATTTCGCAAGCAATCAGTAGATGATCTCAAAAATTTAAATCTTACCTGGCTAAATGAAATGATCAATAGTGAAGCTCAGATGCGGGAAAAAATGAGTCTATTCTGGCATGGCCATTTTGCTTGCAGAGTTGTAAATATTTATTTTCAGCAACAGCTTTTAAATACTATTCGTGAAAATGCTTTAGGAAACTTTGGTGATCTTTTGCGTGAAGTAAGCAAAAGTCCCGCAATGCTTCAATTTCTGAATAATCAACAAAACAAAAAGCAACACCCTAATGAAAACTTTGCAAGAGAGGTGATGGAATTATTTACACTTGGACGAGGCAATTATACTGAACATGATGTAAAAGAAGGTGCCAGATCTTTTACAGGCTGGGGCTTCAATTTGAGGGGCGAATTTGTTGACAGACCTTTTTTGCATGATAATGATTCGAAAACGTTTTTGGGCAAAACAGGAAATTTTAATGGTGATGATATCATTGACATATTATTGGGACAGAAGCAAACCGCAATATTTATTACGCAAAAAATTTACAGGTATTTTGTAAATGATACGCCTGACATATCCCAGGTTAACTGGCTTGCTGATCGTTTTTATCAAAGTAATTATAATATTCACAGCTTGCTTGAGGACATTTATAAAAGCGATTGGTTTTATGATGAAAAAAATATAGGAACACGCATAAAGTCACCTGTTGAATTGCTCGCAGGTATTCGAAGGATGATTCCGATGCAGCTTGATAAACCTGAAGTTCAGTTGTTATTTCAAAGAGCACTTGGTCAAATTTTATTTTATCCTCCGAACGTTGCAGGCTGGCCAGGAGGCAAAAACTGGGTTGACAGCAGTGCTTTAATGCTTCGTATGAGGATACCTCAAATACTTACCAATGCTGATGATTTTGCTGTAAAGCCTAAAGATGACGATGATACCATGATGGGGATGGAAGGTGTGGATACAAAACCCAAAGTAAAGCAGGTAACTTCTACTGTTGATTGGAATGCCGTAACTAAAGTATTTGATAATGTGCCAAAAGAGCAACTTATGCAGAACATAAGCGACATTGTATTGCAAACAAAAAGCAAAATAAGCGCTGATGTATTAAATAAATACATAGAAAAAGATTCACGGGATAATTATATAAAAACAACCATCGTAGAGCTGATGAGTACGCCTGAATACCAGCTTTGCTGATATTTATTGCTAATATTTTAAACTGATAATTTTTTAAAATGCTTTTAAAACGAAAAGAATTTTTGCAGATAGGCTCATTGGCAACAGCTTCGCTGATGATGCCTAAATTCTTAAAGGCTTTTGATGGAAAAAAACCGGTGCCTCCGGGGAATAAAGTTTTAGTGGTATTGCAGTTTAGCGGTGGCAATGACGGGTTAAATACTATCATCCCCATAAGAAATGATATATACTATCAAAGCAGGCCAAAGCTTGGCATTGAAAAAGAAAAAGCATTATCATTAACTGATGAAGCAGGCATTAATCCTGCGCTATCTTCATTTAAAGATTTGTATGATGATGGAAGCCTGGGAATAATGAATTGTGTTGGCTACCCTAATCCTGACAGATCCCACTTTCGCAGTATGGATATATGGCAAAGCGGAAGCGATAGTGATAAATATCTTTATACAGGCTGGCTTGGCCGCTATCTTGATGCACAATGCAGTGGTTGTTCAAAACCAACACAGGCGCTGGAAGTAGATGATGTGTTAAGTCTTGCCTTGAAAGGCGAAAACAATAAAGGCCTTGCAGTAAAAGATCCTAAAAGATTATATAATACCAGCCATGAAAAATATTTTAAAGATATAAATGCAGCACACGATCATGGTGAAGAAACGGTTGACTATCTCTATAAAACATTAAGTGAAACCTTAAGCAGCGCAGATTATATTTTTCAGCAAAGCAAGTTGCATCCGTCATCTCAAATCTATCCAGCTACCGAAACGGGAAAAAATTTGAAGACGATAGCTTCGCTTATTTTGAGCGACATAAATACTAAAGTTTATTATTTAAGCCTTGGAAGTTTTGATACACACGTAAACCAGGAAGCGCAGCAAAAAAGATTATTTACCGAACTAAATGATGCAATGGCAGCATTTGTAAAAGACATGAAAGATAACAATCGCTTTCAGGATGTAATAGTGATGACTTTTAGTGAATTCGGCAGAAGAGTAGCACAAAATGCAAGCAGCGGCACAGATCATGGAACAGCTAACAATATGTTTTTTATTGGTGGTGGATTAAAACAAAAAGGATTGATAAATGCTATGCCAGATCTTAAGGATCTTAATGAAGGCGATTTGAAGCATACTGTTGATTTTAAAAATGTGTATGCAACAGTTTTAAATAAATGGCTTGGAGCTGATGATGCATCTATACTAGGTAAAAAATATGAGTATTTGAATTTTATTTAAGCTTTATAAATTTTACGTATAAATTTAATTCTATTCTTACAATTATTCATTCATTGTTTCAGCTTCTACTACTATTTTATTAAGTTTTTTCGTTAATGGCAGAAGTAATATACCTGCAATAATTGCAGCAACAACGCTAATAGCAAAGAATACGGCTTTATTATCAAACTTATCCCAGAAGCCCGCAAGTATCCCCGAAACCTTTGCGCCTAAGGAAGTTGTAATAAACCATCCTCCCATCATTAATGCTGTTAATCTTCTTGGAGCCACTTTCGACGTAAGCGATAAACCGACAGGGCTTACAAATAATTCGCTTATGGTAAACACACCATAGCTTGAAAATATCCACCAGCTCGAAACTTTGCTCGCATAAATATTGGTTGACAAACATGCGAATACCATTACCAACGACGATAACCCTGCAATAATAGTTCCCCAGGCGAACTTGCTCGGTGTTGATAATTCTTTGCCTCTCGATTTTAAAAAACCAAAAAAACCAACGATCAATGGTGTTAATACAATTATCCAAAAAGGATTTATAGATTGATATATTTCTGTTGATAGAAGTTTTAAATCTTTGCCAGGTGCAGGATATCTGCTTTTGGGTAAATTTTGAAAATAAGGATCAATACCCTGGTGGGTTATAACTTTTCCATTACTACCAACCTGCGTATGAAACATAGAATCTATAATAGGAACTTTTTCATTCTTTAAAGTATCTTTTTCAAGAAATTTAAAAGGTGCAAGCAATGGCTGTATGGCTTTTGGCGCTTCACGGTCGGTATATGTTTTTGCCCAGATGGTTAATGCGGTAGAATTTTGATTATAGATGTTCCAAAATATTATTGATACTCCAAATAAAATCAATAAAGTACTGATGCGTTTTTTATCAAATCCTTTTGCACGATACCATAAACTAAAATAAAATATAATAACAGGTATACATGCAAAAATGAAAGCATCATCCGAATCCGAACCTAAAAGATTTCCTGGGATGAACCATCCGATTGCGCCGGCAATTAATGCAGGCAAGAAAACATACAATCCTATTTTAGAAATAGGCATATCTTCTTTTTGCACCGGCTTTATAACATCCGCATATTTTACATGTTTTAATCCAATAGCTAGCCAGATTAGTCCAACCAACATCCCGAAACCTGCGGCAGAAAAGGCCCAACCCCATGTATAGTTATTGCGCAAAAAAGCGGCTACGAAATTGCACACAAACGCACCAATATTTATACCCATGTAAAAAATGTTATACGCTACATCTTTCTTTGGTTTCAGGTCGGGCCGGTTATAAATGTTGCCCAATAAAGTACTGATATTTGGTTTAAAAAAACCATTGCCGATTATTGCTGAAAACAAGCCTAAATACATGACCGTATCGCTACCATTAAGAGCAATTAAAAAGTATCCAAGTGACAATAAACTGCCTCCTAAAAAAATTGATTTTGTATACCCGAGATAACGGTCTGCAACTAAGCCACCAATGAATGGGGTTAAATAAATCAAGGCAACATAGGTGCCTACAATACTTACCGCTGCGGCATTGTCCAAACCTCTTCCACCATGTCCAACAGTATCAGTTAAGTACAAAAGGAAAATACCGACCATTAAATAATAACCAAACCTTTCCCACATTTCTGTAAAAAACAAAACATATAACCCTCTCGGATGTTTACCAATTTGGCTTTCAGGTATTGTGAATGCAGGCTGGTTTTGCATAAATTTCTTTTAGATGATTGTACAGTTTTGTTCTTGTAAAGTACAGATAAATTAAATAAAAAAACTCAATTAAGCGTGTTGATGAGACTGCATTAAATTATATAAATGGTCAGTAATGATAAAGCTTATTATATAATTTCGCTTCTTTATAATATAAATTAAAACTGATTTCCATTGAATGTACTTATAATTGGCGCCGGCGGCCGGGCCCATGCTTTCTGCTGGAAGATGAAGCAAAGCGAATTGTGTGATAAATTATTTATAGCCCCGGGAAACGCAGGCACGGCGCAGCTTGGAGAAAACCTCGATATAAGTGAAACTGATTTCCCTTCGCTTAAAAAAGCATGTCTTCTCAATAATATTGATGTAATTCTTGTAGGGCCGGAAGTTCCTTTGGTACAAGGCATTTGCGATTTTTTCAAGAATGATGAAGAGGTTAGTCATATAATAATGTGCGGCCCTTCGGCACAAGCTGCAATGCTTGAAGGAAGTAAGAGCTTTGCAAAAGCTTTTATGATAAAGCATAATATACCTACCGCTGCATATAAAGAATTTACGGTTGACTCTTACCAGGATGGACTCGATTTTATTAAGAGTCACAAGCCGCCAATGGTTTTAAAAGCAGACGGGCTGGCTGCAGGCAAAGGCGTCATTATTTGTAACAACGCTGTGGAAGCTTTAAGTGAATACGAGCTCATGGTTCAAAAAGCAAAATTTGGCGATGCGGGAAAGAAAGTTATTGTTGAGCAGTTTCTTACCGGCATAGAATTAAGTGTTTTTATTTTAACTGATGGGAAAGATTATGTGCTGCTGCCTGAAGCGAAGGATTATAAAAAAATATTTGAAGGAGATAAAGGGCCGAATACTGGTGGCATGGGTGCAATAAGTCCTGTGCCTTTTGCATCTGAACAATTCATGAATAAAGTTGTAAAAAAAATAATTGAGCCAACCATAAAAGGATTAAGAGAAGAAGGTATAATTTATAAAGGGTTTATTTTTTTTGGATTAATTAAAGTAGATGATGAACCGCTTGTAATAGAATATAATTGTCGTATGGGCGATCCTGAAACCGAAGTAGTATTACTTCGCATGAAGAATGATCTGCTTAAACTTATTATAGCTGCAGAAAATAATGAACTGCACACACAAAAGATAGAAATTCATCAAAAAGCAGCAGCAGCAATAGTTGCAGTAAGCGCAGGATATCCTGAAAGCTACCGAAAAGGTTTACCAATTGATTTTGGCTATCTCGAAAACCCTGAAGCAATTAAACACATTGACAGTAATGGCGGAGTAATTGTTTTTCATGCAGCTACTATAGAACAAAATAAGGAAATTGTGACTAATGGTGGTAGAGTACTAACAGTTTCATCCCTTTCTGATACACTTGCTGAAGCTATCGAGCTTTCAAAAAATATATTAGAACAAATACATTTTGAGGGCATGCATTACAGAAGGGATATCGGTTATGAGTTTATAGAATAAGAAAACTTTTTTTTCCGCATAAAATATAATTTTCTTCGTTTACCATTTGCACGGCTGTTTGTAAATTTTTAATAACCATTCCATTTCTTTCAATTGTTATTCGAATTATTTCCTACAACTTTGCAGGCATTTATAATATTTCAATATCTGTTAAACATGGGGCTTTTTAATTTTTTTACTCAGGAAATTGCTATTGACCTTGGCACTGCAAATACACTAATAATTCATAATGATGTAGTGGTTGTAAATGAACCTTCTATCGTAGCACTCGATCGTAACAATCCTAAGAATATTTTGGCTGTAGGAAAGAAGGCATTAATGATGCATGAAAAAACGCACGAAAGTATTCGTACAGTGCGGCCACTCAAAGATGGCGTTATTGCTGATTTTAATGCAGCGGAACTGATGATACGGGAAATGATTAAAAAGATCTATCAAAAAAAACCTTTGTTTCCCCCAAGCTGGCGCATGATGATCTGCATACCGAGCAGCATTACGGAAGTAGAAAAGCGTGCAGTAAGAGATAGCGCAGAACAAGCTGGCGCCAAAGAAGTGTACCTGCTGCATGAGCCCATGGCTGCAGCACTTGGTATTGGCATTGATGTGGAAGAGCCGGTTGGCAATATGATCATTGATATTGGTGGTGGAACAACAGGCATCACCGTGATAGCCTTGGCTGGTATTGTATGCGACCAATCGATACGTATTGCAGGCGATGAATTTACAGGAGATATAATGGAAGCGCTTCGCCGCTATCATAGCTTATTAATTGGTGAACGAACCGCTGAACAAATAAAAATACAAATTGGCGCAGCAATGAAAGACATTGATAATCCGCCTGAAGATATGCCTGTGAACGGAAGAGACCTTGTAACCGGTATTCCAAAACAAATAATGGTGAGCTACCAGGAAATAGCAGAGGCTCTTGACAAATCAATATTTAAAATAGAAGAAGGAATTTTAAAAGCATTAGAAACAACACCACCTGAACTTGCATCAGATATTTATCGCCGCGGCCTGTATCTCACTGGTGGCGGTGCTTTGCTAAGAGGCCTCGATAAAAGGCTTGCAGCAAAAATCAAGCTTCCTGTTCACATAGCTGATGATCCGTTAAAGAGCGTTGTAAGAGGTACCGGGCTTGCATTAAAGCATTATGATCGCTATCCTTTTGTAATGCGGTAACTGATTTTTATTTTTATACCCCAAATGTTTACTTTAAGGAAACTTTATAAACGCGCTGCTTTTAGCTGAAACTAAAAAGAATTTATGCGCAATATTTTTCTTTTCATTCGCATTTATTTTAATTTTCTTTTTTTCCTGTTACTGATGGGCGTTTCTCTATTTATGCTTTTCAGTTATAATAATTATCATCGTACTGTTTATTCTTCTGTTGCTACAGAAGTTACAGGAAAGATTAATAAACAATATGATGACGTTGAATATTATTTCAGGTTAAAAAATACAAATGATTCTTTGGTAAAAGCCAATGCAGCTTTGTACAATAAGCTAAAGCAGGATTATGAAATACCCGATACTGTTTCAAGGCTTTTTATTGATACAATGAAGATAGATACCACATTGCATCAAAGAAAATTTATGTATATGCCTGCAAAAGTGGTAGGCAATTCTGTTAATCAAGTCAACAATTATATACAGCTTCATCGTGGCTCAGAACAAAATGTAACTACAGATCTTGGTGTTACAGACATAAACAATGCAGTCGTAGGAACAATTATAGATGTAAGTAAAAATTACTCGATCGTTATGAGCCTGCTACACAGGCAAAGCAATATAAGTGCAAAGCTTAAAAAAACCGGCGAAACCGGAAGTGTAGTATGGGATGGCCTTCAAACAAATGTTGTTCTCTTAAAAGACATTGCAAAAGATGTAAAAATATCAAAGGGTGATACAGTTATTACCAGCGGCTTTTCCGACAAATTCCCATATGGATTACTAATAGGAACCGTGCTTGCAGTTTACAATGATAAAACGACTACTACTCATATTATAAAGGTGAAAACTGCTTCGAACTTTTACAACCTGCAATATGTAAATGTGATAAATAATCTGCAAAAGGAAGAGCCAGAGCAGCTTTTAAAAAGCGTAAAAAAATTAAATGAGTAATCTTTTAAAAAATATCATACGCTTCGTATTATTTATAGCAGTGCAATTTTTCGTATTGAACCAGGTGCCGCCATTACATCATCTCGCAGTTCCTTATTTATATTATTTATTTATTCTATGGCTACCATTTAAAACTGGCCGTCGTTCCCTAATGATACTTGCGTTTGCTCTTGGTTTTACGCTTGATTGTTTTATGAAAACTTATGGGCTTCATACAGGCCCCTGTGTGCTTATAGCTTACCTAAGACCTTTTCTAATAAACATTTTAATATCCCAGGAAGGCGCTGAAAGCAATTACAATGAGCCTTCTATAAAAAGCATGGGATTTGCACCTTACTTTACTTATGTTAGCATCCTAACAGTAGTTCATAACGGTTTGCTTTTCTTTCTCGAAACATTGCAAACAGGTGGTTATTTTTATTTTGTAATAAAAACATTATTGTCTTCCGCCATAGGGCTTTTGCTTATTTTATTAACAGAATTATTATTTACGCGCAAGCAAATATTTAGAACAAATACAGTGTAGACATATTAATTTTGTTGAAATTTTCGTTCTATCTTCTTACCCCCATAAATCCTTTTATCGCCAGTGTCCGTATTCAATCCACAGCGTAAGAATATTATTATAATCATGTTCATCCTGATGGGTCTTATAATAATTTTAAGACTCTTGAATTTGCAGATATTAAATACAAAATATTCTGTAATGGCAGATGAGCAAGGTAAATTCAGGAAGGTAGTATATCCTGATAGAGGAATTTTGTATGATCACAAGGGCAGGGCTATTCTCCGCAATACCATCATTTATGATCTGATGGTAACTCCTTCTAAAATAAAGGGAATGGCGCTCGATACAAATGCCCTCTGCCATATTTTGAATATTGATACAGCAGAATTTAAAAAAAGAATTATTAATTCCATCATTAAAAACCGGAGCTATCGTGCATCTGTTTTCGAGCCTTTATTACCACAGGAAAAAATTGCAAAGCTTAATGAAAGCATGTACAAGTTTGTGCCTGCCTTCTATTTGCAGGAACGGCCGGTGAGAGATTATCCATTCGATGCAGGTGGAAATATATTAGGCTATCTCTCAGAAGTTGATTCATCTTTTATAAAAAATCATGAAGGTGAAGGTTACCAGATGGGCGATTACGCAGGACGTACAGGACTTGAAAGAAGTTATGAAAAAGTATTGATGGGGCAAAGAGGAATCGAGTTTTGGAAAAGAGACAACAAGAACAGATTGACAGACAGGCTTGAGCATGGAAGATATGATACCGCAGCTATTCCCGGCAGCAATATGCACCTTGCACTGGATGTAGATCTTCAGATGATGGGTGAGCATTTAATGCAAAATAAAATCGGTGCTATTGTGGCTATCGATCCAAAAACGGGTGGAGTACTGGCGATGGTGAGCAGTCCTACTTATAATCCGGGATTACTTACCGGTGCAGACAGGAAGAAAAATTTTGCTGAACTTCTATTGGACCCGCGGCTCCCTATGATCAATCGTACAGTGAATGCATATTATTCTCCTGGCTCTACTTTTAAAACGCTACAAGCCTTGATAGGCCTGCAGGAAGGAGTTATAACTGCTCAAACAAGATTTTTATGTACCGGGGCTTTTTACGGCTGCGGCAAACCAATGGGCTGCCTTGACCCTGGTGATTTTAATTTGAAAGGAGCTATCACACATTCATGCAATACTTACTTTGCCAATGTGATGCAAAGAACTATTAATAACCCGGTATTTGGTTCTCTTGATAGCAGCTTAAAAACCTGGGACAATTATATGTATTCATTTGGCCTTGGCCATAAATTAGGAATTGATATGCCTTCGGAAAAAGGCGGTCTAATACCAACTCCAAAAACATACAATAAAATTTATGGCGAAAATCATTGGAACTTTTGCACTTTTCGTTCTGTAAGCATTGGACAGGGTGAAGTAAATGTAACGCCATTGCAGGTGGCCAATGAAATGGCGTACCTCGCTAATAAAGGCTGGTATATAACGCCGCATCTTGTAGATTCAATTGAAGGTGGTGATGTATATGGCATGTTAGATTCTTTTAAAACAAAACACTATCCCTTATCCATTCCGGATACAATTTTTGAAGCAGTGCATGATGGAATGCAAGGCGTTATGGAAACGGGAACGGGCTCTGCTGCTAAGGTCCCGGGCATTGTGGTTTGTGGCAAAACAGGAACTGTCGAAAATTATTATAGAGGTGTGAAGCAAAAATCTCATGCATTTTTTGCTGCATTTGCGCCAAGAGAAAATCCAAAAATAGCCATAGCTGTGATATGCGAAAATGCAGGCATGGGGGCCAATTCATCGGCTCCTATTGCAAGTCTTATGATAGAGCAGTATTTAAAAGATTCTATTCCTGAGCCTGATCGTAAAGCAAAGATTGAAGAACTTGCCAATTTAAATTTAATGCCTGCACGCATCTACGAAGCAATACGTGCACAAGATTCTTTAAATCGCAGGAAAGATTCTTCTTATTTACTTGAAAAAACTTTGATTAATAAAGCAAAGGATACGATGGACATTGAAGATGATAATGACGATAGTGATGTAATGAACAAATTAAAAAACCCGAAAGGCATTAATGTGTTAGCTGATACATTGCCTGGAAAAAAACCTGTTGAAGAATTCAGGCAAAAGCTGGAAGCCACATTACCCGATGAGAAGCTTAAATTAACTGATACTACAACACGATTGAAATAATTAAAACACCCGCATGAACAACAGAGCTGCTATATCTAAAGGGTTTGACTGGGTTACCATCTGGTTCTACATCATTCTTGTATCGATTGGAATATTGTGCATTTTTTCTGTAGAATATCACACCAATGAAAATGTTTTCCAGAATATAATCGGGTTAAAAAAAAATTATTCAAGGCAAATTTTATTTGCAGGCATTTCTATTTTTGTTGCCATTTTCATTGTATTAACTGACAGTAAATTTTTTACTGCTACTGCAAATCTTTCTTATGTATTTGGCCTGATACTTATGGCTGCAACCTTTGTTTTAGGAAAAGATATTAATGGGTCAAAATCATGGATACCTCTGGGGTTTTTTAACCTGCAACCTGTTGAAACATGTAAGATCTTTGCTGCACTTGCTTTGTCAAAATATTTAGCCAGGCCCGAAACCAATTTTAAAAAAACACAGTCACAAATAATTGCGGCAGCTATTGTGCTGACACCCGCTGCATTCTCCATTTTGCAAAATGAAACAGGTCTTGCGTTAGTATACTTTTCTTTTTTAATTCCAATGTATCGTGAAGGTTTGCCACCTGTTTACTTAATCATCGGTTTCTCATTCGCAATACTGGTTGTCGCAACTATATTAGTTGAAAAAAATACACTGGCAATTATTCTTACCTGCATTGCAGTGCTATGCATTTTCTTTTTTAGAAGAAATATAAAACGAGATAAAGGCATCTTACTTATTATCGTTGGCCTTTGGATTTTATGTGTAGGGATACAAAGGTTTGCTGTGCCTTACATCTTTAAGCATGTCCTTCACGATTATCAGGTAGAAAGAATAATGAACACTTTTGGGGCTGACTATGTACCCGATGCTGATAGCCAGGCTCAAAAAAATAATGATGATAAAAGGAAAGAAGAACTGAATGCAAAAAAGTTAAAGAAAGCAAAAGAAAATTATAACGTAAAGCAATCAAAGATTGCAATTGGATCCGGAGGCTTACTGGGCAAAGGTTTCCTGAAAGGAACACAAACCCAAGGCGAGTTTGTGCCGGAGCAGCATACCGATTTTATTTATACAAGTGTTGGCGAAAACTTTGGTTTTTTGGGCAGCAGTTTTATTATTGTACTGTATGTTCTATTTATGCTGCGCATTGTTTTTCTTGCTGAAAGGCAACGAAGTACGTTTACTCGTGTATATGCTTATAGCGTTGCGGCAATTATATTTTTTCACATGTCTATCAATATTTGTATGACCGTTGGTTTGGCCCCGGTTATTGGAATCACACTTCCTTTAATGAGTTATGGAGGCTCATCGCTGCTTACTTTTACGATACTCATATTTATATTGGTAAGGCTGGATGCAGACAGGAATGTAATACTGCGGTAGAAATTTTATAAACTATAATTGATGCAAATTATCCCTTTAAGCGAAGGTGCTTTCACTGTTGATCAAACAAAAAAATTTATTCCTTTCATCGTTGATAAAGATGATCTGCAGCAAAGAAACAAAGGAAGCATTCTTGTCGAGATACAACCTTTTATTATTATTACTTCGAAAGATGTTTTGCTTTTGGATACAGGGCTTGGATTCAATGATGATAATGGTTTGCTGCAAATACATTCTAATCTTTTACTGCACGGCATCCGGCCTTCAGACGTTACTAAAGTTTTGCTTTCTCATTTACATAAAGACCATTCAGGAGGCATTTGTTATAATAATAAAAAACAATTAAGCTTTGAAAATGCAACTTATTATATCAATAAAAATGAATGGAACTACGCTTTGCAAAAGCACTCATCCTCCTACATTCCGGAAGATTATCAATGTCTTATTGATAATAACCAATTACAACTTATAGAAGGTAATGGCGTTATAAATGATTATATACACTATGAAGAAACTGGCGCCCATTGTCCATATCATCAGGTTTTCCTGATTGAAGAAGGAAACGAAAAAATCTTTTTTGGTGGCGATGTTGCTCCTCAATTGCAGCAAATGAAAAACAGGTTTAAGGCAAAATATGATTATGATAGTACAAAAGCAATGGAGCTAAGAATAAAATGGTGGCAGCAAGGTGAAAAAGAAAAATGGACTTTTCTTTTTTATCACGATATCAAGTATCCGGTGTATAAATTTTAATTTTTACATAAAAAAGGCCCGCCCTAAAAAGAGCCGGCCGTTGCTAACCTATGAAAAACACCTAGTCGCAAAAATAGGAGAATTTTTAAATTCACCAATTATCATTTCTGAAACTAAAAGTGTTCTTGTAAAAATGTCTATCTGCGGAGTGTGTTTAATCGTTGCTGATTGCGGTTTTGAAGCCGTCGTATTAATATGCCTCTAAAATCTCTTTCTGCATTAAATAGCTTGTTAACCCGGTCAGTACCCAGCACTTTTTGAAAAGAATTTAAATATTTTTTCCTGATATTCAGCAGTTCTTCTTCTTTGGGAATGGCATCTTCGTTTTTACTTTCAACACCTTGCATCTCACTATTATACTCGTTGTAAATGGGCCAGAATTTTTGTGCCTCATCACTTGTAAGCTGAAGTTTTTGAGTGATGAATGCAATTTTTAATGCCTGAATCTTTTCAGCTCTTACATCACCACCATCATCCTGTGCCTTAATCACAGAAAAACTTCCCAGCATCAACAATAGCGCTATAAAATATTTTTTCATTCTAGGGTTTTGAATTATTATTTGTTGATGCATCTATCTTGTCAAGATATTCATTCAAAGTATTTTCATCATTCAAATAATCAGCCTGGCTGGGCATTTCACTTGCGTCAGCATTGTTTATAAGCAATGCATTGTCCATTACATTACCATTTTTCTCAAGATACTTAGCTATTTCATCATCACTTAGTTGTGCTATCCCTGCGTTTACATCATTTTCAGTTTTATATTGAAAAGACTCTTGGATATATTCTGGCAATGAAGAATGCTTGGTGCCAGTATTAAATATTTGCAAAGATGTTATTGCAATGAAACCGGTTATTACAGCGGCTGCAGCATATCTAACCCAAGATCTGCTCTTACTTATTGAAAAAACTTTTGCAGGATTTTTTATTTTGTTTATAACATTGCCTGGTAATGTTTCAAAATAATTTTCCGGAATGGCAAATACATTTTTATTCTTCAATGATAAAAGTAATGGCGAAACAATTTCTATCTCATCGGCAGTTACTCTTTCATTTATCGAATCGCTTAACGTTTCAAAATAATTTTCCGGAATGGCAAATACATTTTTATTCTTTAATGATATAAGTAACGGAGATACATTGTCTACATCATCAGCATTTATTCTTTTAATAACCGATTCGCTTAACGTTTCAAAATAATTTTCCGGAACGGTAAACACATTTTTACTTCTTAAAAGAAGCAACTGTGGTGAAAGCGCCTGTAACTCTTCATCAGCAGTTTCTAAATAAGTTGCTTTTATCTTAGCGAGAATCGAATCACTCAAAGAATCAAAATATCCTTCAGGCACTTGTTGTGTATTACTTTCGCTATTATCTGCAGCTGATGAATTTAACATGGCATATTGAGTAATTCTATGATGAAGCTCATCAAAATACCCTTCAGGCACACGAAAAACATTTATTCTTTCAATGCCAGCAAGTACCGGGCTTACCTGGTTTAATTCTTTCAATATCTCGGGAGAAATCTTCATTATGTTATTCCGACTATTCAGCTACTGCTAAGTTTAATTATTTAATATAAATTCTTCTATTTTTTTAGCCGCGTGATGATAACTTGCCTTCAGCGCACCTTCACTAGTTTCCAATACTCTGCTCATTTCTTCATAAGGCATCTCGTCATAATATCTTAAATTAAAAACAAGTCTTTGCTTTTCCGGAAGGCTTTGAATACCCAGTTGCAGCTTCCACTCCAGCTTATTGGCATCAAAGTTAGAATCACTTTTAAGTTTATTACTCAGTCCATTCTCCACATCATTCAGCGATACAGAGCTTCTTTTCTTTTGCTGGCTCAAAAAAGTTAGCGACTCATTCGTTGCTATACGATACAGCCATGTATATAGCTGACTATCCTCTCTAAAATTTTCAAGACCTTTCCATACTTTAATGAACATGTTTTGCAATACATCATTGGTATCTTCATGATCCACAATCATTCTGCGGATATGCCAATACAATTTTTCCTGGTATTTTTTAATGATACCAGTAAAAGCACGTTCTTTAGTAATAGGGTCTCTGAAACTTTGCAAAAGTTCCTGATCATCCTGGTTCGAAATCATAATTGAGTTGTCTGTAGCAAAAATAGAAAAACCAATGATAAGACAGCTATTTCTAAGCGAGGTTTAATAATTCAGGCAGGCTTACGTTCATAAAACATTTTCACAAATTCCTGGAGACCTGCTTTCATGAAAACTTTTTTGGGAAGCGTATTAAGTAATTTTATTTCTTGCAAAATATTTGTTTCATTATTTAAAAACGAAAAAATAGTACTTGCTTTATTTTTTTTAAAAAGCAGGCTAAATATTTTCTTTCCTTCTAACAATTTCTTTGAAAGGATATGCAATAATGTACTATCATAAAATAAAAATCTTTTCGCTGTTTTTTTTATCTTCAAAAGTGATGTTCCATTCACTAAAGCGTTTACTATTTCGTCAGCTTGTTTTTGTATGAATGAAAACGTATATCCGGTTGATGCTTTTGTTTGCCCGCCTGCAGTACCAATTTGATACATGCTATTTTTATAAAAAGAAAAATATTCATTTGTCATGGGTATCACTCCGAACTCTTTCTCACAAATTGTATAATCTTTTATTCGTAAAATTTGCTCAATATAATTTGCAAGTGGAAGAGCATATTCATTTTTATCAAGAAGCTTTTCACTAAACAACGTATATTCAACTAAAGCCTTATTAGCAGATAACGGTAAAACATAAACGAAAGTGGTACCATTGTTCTGTGCTACCCTGAAATCCATTAGCGTAGCCTGTTCCGGGGTTAAATACGTCTTCATTAGTTTCTAAGATCCATCCTTGAAAATGTTGCAAAAGACGAAAAAAATTGTTGTTGCTTTCTTGTGGTATATAAATAGAATTAAAGATGATTGCATCTTCTTTGTGTTTTAAAATCTTCATTGTCGATGAATATAAAATGTTTTACTTTTTCGTTATTAAAGGAAATGTTTGCATTAATAACATCAATATTTTTTTGCTGTCTTATTACTGAAAAACATTTTTTATAAAAATCAATTCCTCTTATCATTTTATATTGATAAGCGTCAACATCTAAATCAATTTTTTCATAATCATTATAAAATAAGAGATTGTTCCACTTACGATAAACAATATCTTCAAAAAAGCCTTTGTCTTTCTCCCAAAAACACCAAGTTCTATCATTGGTGTTTTTAATTTCCTTATCAATTAATAAAATTTTTTTATGGAAAAATTTATCGCTGTCAATCATTCGCATTACTATGCTTAGCGATGCTGCACCAGTTCCCAGGAAAATATAATCATATTGAGTTGCCTGCATTTGATAGCTACAACTTACTTATTACTTAAGCAATAAATAAGGGGAAAATTAAAGATAAGATTACATTAAATTATTTACTCAAATGCATGCTTCGTTCTTTGTAAAACTGCCTGAAATATGGATCGCGCAGATCTTTGATAAAGCGAATTGCTTCACCGGTGCTTTTCATTTCAGGGCCAAGTTCTTTATTTACACCAGGAAATTTATTGAAAGAAAATACAGGTTCTTTAATAGCAAAGCCCTGCAACTTTTTTTCAAAAGTAAAATCTTTAATCTTTGCTGCACCCATCATTATTTTAGTTGCAATATTCAAATAAGGAATTTGATATGCTTTGGCAATAAAAGGAGTTGTGCGGGACGCACGAGGGTTTGCTTCTATCACATATACTTCGCCATTCTTTATTGCAAACTGAATATTGATAAGACCTTTGATATTTAAAGCTCTTGCAATTTTTTCTGCATATTCTTCCATGGTATGCACTATCAATGGTGATAAGTTGAACTGGGGCAAAACGGCATTGCTATCGCCACTATGAATACCTGCCGGTTCAATGTGTTCCATCACTCCCATTACATGAAAATCTTCACCATCAAAGATTGCATCTATCTCTGCTTCCTGGCAACGATCTAAAAAATGATCGATCAAAATTTTATTTCCAGGCAAATGTTTTAATAAACTTAATAACACCTTTTTCCAGTTCTTCATCATTTAAAACAATGCGCATTCTTTGTCCACCGAGCACATAACTTGGCCGTACCAAAACAGGATAACCCACTTGCTTTGCCACTTCAATTGCATCATCCGTATTATAAGCAGTTCCATAATTTGGATAAGGAATTCCAAGTTCTTTAAGCATGTCACTGAAACGGCCGCGGTCTTCGGCAATATCCATATTATCGAAAGAAGTGCCGATGATTTTTATTCCTTTTTCATGCAGTCTTTTTGCAAGTTTTAAAGCAGTTTGCCCGCCCAAGTTGAACAATTACACCTTCGGGTTTTTCATGTTCAATAATTTCCCAGAGATGTTCCCAAAAAACCGGTTCAAAATATAATTTATCAGCAATATCAAAATCAGTAGAAACAGTTTCAGGATTGCAGTTGACCATGATAGCTTCATAGCCACATTCTTTAATTGCAAGCAATCCATGCACACAACAATAGTCAAACTCAATGCCCTGGCCAATTCTATTTGGTCCGCTGCCCAATACAATAATTTTCTTTTTGGATGCTGAAATGGATTCGTTGTGGATGATGTTTGCTGAATTACCTTTAAAATATTATCCAATTTCTGGCTTCGTTTTTATATTCTCTTCAAACGTAGTATAAAAATAAGGTGTCTTTGCTTCGAACTCTGCACTGCAGGTATCTACCATTTTATATACTCTTGTAATGCCAAGCTGCTTTTCTTTTTTCATAAATATCTTCATCTGTGCTGCCATCTTTCATTATTCTTGCAATTTGTTCATCACCAAAACCAAGGCGTTTTGCTTTCGTTCAAAAGTTCATCAGGCATAAGTTTTCAAAAGTTATATTTCATCAATTGCTTTTCGCAATCGCAAATTTTTTGTATCTGGTAAATAAACCACCTGTCAATGCCTGTGGATTCGCAAATTCGTATTTACACTTACACCAATCATCAATGCATCTTTAATCCTGAATAATCCGATCCCACTTTGGTATTTTTAAATATTCGATAATTTCTTCTGCATACATCATGCTTTTGCCATAATAGCCTAAACCAACTGCTTTATTTTCCAGACTCTGACAAGCTTTTTGAATGGCTTCTGCAAAGCTTCTTCCGATTGCCATTACTTCTCCAACAGATTTCATTTGAAAGCCAAGTGTATCATTGGCGCCTTTAAATTTATCAAAATTCCAGCGTGGAATTTTTACAATTACATAATCCAGTGCAGGCTCAAAATATGCAGAAGTTGTTTGCGTAATTTGATTTTTTAATTCATCAAGATTATAACCAATGGCAAGCTTTGCAGCAATTTTTGCAATAGGATAACCAGTTGCTTTAGATGCCAATGCGGATGAGCGGCTAACCCTTGGATTAATTTCAATGGCAATAATTTCTTCCGTTTGCGGATTCAATGCAAACTGAACATTACATCCTCCGGCAAAATTTCCAAGATTGCGCATCATGCGATGGCAGTGTTCCGCATTATTTGAAAAGCAGTATCGCTCAAAGTCATTGCAGGCGCCACAGTTATTGAATCACCGGTATGAATACCCATAGGATCAAAATTTTCAACAGTGCAAATGATCACTACATTATCATTATGCATCGCGCAACAATTCCAATTCAAATTCTTTCCAGCCCAGCACTGCTTTTTCTACCAACACTTCATGTATGGGAGATGCTGTCAAGCCACGGTTCAATGCTTCATCCAGTCATTCTTTTCATGAATACAATACTTCCACCCGTACCACCCAAAGTAAATGAAGGACGAATAACCAAAGGGAAACCTATCTCCTGTGCAAATTCTTTTCCTTCTAAAAAAGAATTAGCAGTTTTTGCAGGAGCAACAGGAATATTCATTTCTATCATCCATTGCCTGAATTTTTCCCGGTCTTCCGCTTTATCAATTGCTTTTATATCCACACCAATTAAGCTTGACATTATATTTTTCCCAAATGCCCAGTTCATCTGCTTCTTTGCAAAGATTCAATGCAGTTTGGCCGCCCATGGTTGGCAATACTGCATCTATTTTATTTTCTTCAATATTTGTTCAATGCTTTCAACAGTTAAGTGGAAGCAGATACACTTTATCGGCCATCATTGGGTCCGTCATAATGGTTGCAGGATTGCTGTTGATCAGGATCACTTGGATACCTTCTTCGCTTAGACTGCGTGCAGCCTGGGTTCCGGAATAGTCAAACTCACAGGCTTGACCAATAACAATGGGACCGGAACCAATAATTAAAACAGATGTAATTGATGTATCGAGTGGCATGAGCCTATAATGCTGGCGCGCAAAATTAATATTAAAAGAATAAAAAAGAATTATACTTATAACTTTATCTTATAAAAAAAGCAGAAATAATTTCTGCTTTTTGTGGTAAGAATATTTGCGATTTATAACAGGTAATGCTTTTCAGATCCGTATAATTCCTTGAACATGTTTTTCAAAATCAAAAGCTTGTCAACAACCTGCCCTTCTTCTTTCTCTTTAATCTGGCTCATATAATGCTTCAACCCTTTCAACAGTGTCTTCTGCATTATCGAGTAAAAAATTGGTTTTACTTTTTAAATAAGATAAAAATTCATCCCGTTCTTCCTTGCTCATAGTAAAAAATCTCAGCAAAGCCACGCCTGCGGCGGCTCCGAGAATCATAGCGGCTATTGTACTCGATTTGTTCATAATAAATCTTTTAAAAAAAATTTCGTTGTTGTTAGATTTGCATTCTTATGAAAACAACCCTTTCACGAAAACAAATATTACATAAATCGTTCCTCTTTTTTTACTTCTCTTTTTTATTTTTTTATACAAATGCTCAACTGTTTCGTGTAAAAAATTATCCCAAAGGGTATTTTATTTACCCGATAGAAGCAAAGATTGGACTCGCAGCTAACTTTGGTGAACTAAGGCCTAATCATTATCATATGGGGCTCGACTGCAGAACTGACCAGGTGCAGAACAAACATGTGAAAGCCGCTGCTGACGGATATATTGCACATGTTCGCATAGAGCCTGCGGGCTTTGGCAGGGCTATTTATATTAATCATCCAAATGGCTTCACCACGTTTTACGGTCACCTGAATGATTTTTATCCTGCTCTTGAAAAATATGTAAAAGAGCAACAATACAAACTACAATCATGGCAGGTTTTTTTAGATATTCCGGCAGAAATGTTTTCTGTAAAGCAAGGCCAGTTCATTGCTTACAGCGGTAACACGGGCGGCTCGCAGGGGCCGCACTGCCACTTTGAAATCAGAGATACTAAAACAGATAAAGTTTTAAATCCTTTGTTGTTTGGGTTTCCCATTCCGGATAATGTGCCGCCAACCATTGTTCGCTTAGCTATGTATGACAGGCGCATCAGCACTTATAGCCAATCGCCGAAACTTTTCAGTCTAAAAAAATTAAATGGGAATTATACAACTACACCTTCATTAATAATTGCTAATACTGATAAAGTAAGTTTTGGTATTTCTGCAAATGATAAGGTAAGCGGATCAAACAATCCGAATGGCATTTATGAAGCAGTTATTTATGAAGATGAAAAACCGTTGAGTGGCTTTGAAATTAGATAGTATTACTTATGATGAAACAAGATATGTAAATGCACACATTGATTATAAAACCCGCGCTGCTGGCGGCCCTTTTATTGAGCATCTTTCAAGATTGCCTGGTTATCCTCAAGGCATTTATAAAGATTTTAATAGTGATGGTGTTATTTATTTGAAGGATACTTTGCTGCACAACATAAAAATAATTGTAAAGGATGCGAATGGAAATATATCAATGCTCAGTTTAAATTAAAGAAAGGTGTTGCAAATAAATTTGCTTCGCAAAAAGCCACTACATCTTATGCCGATCAAAAAGAATTTAATCCCGGCTTTGTAAACGTTTATGAAAATAATGATGTTGAATTGGTTATGCAACCTGAAACTATTTATGATTCATTTGCTTTTGTATATTCAAAAAAAAATATTAATTCACCTGCATCATATTCGCCATTGCATTCCTTAGAATCAGGTCTGGTGCCGGTTCAGGACAATTTTACTGTAAGATTAAAAGCAGATAAACCTGTGCCTCACATCATTACAAAACAGGATGATTATTAAAAGAAGCTGGCATGATAAAACGGATGTTACGAAAGCAACAATGAAAGAAGACTGGTACAGCGCTCAATTCAAAAGCTTTGGAAATTTCGAATTGCTGAGTGATGATGTCCCGCCCGTTATTCTCTGCAGCTTTCATGAGAACGCTAATCTTTCAAGGGCTTCGCAAATTGTGGTTACTCCAAAAGATAACAATGAATCCATAAAAAAATTTCGTGCAGAATTGGACGGAAAATGGCTGCGATTTACGAATGATAAAGGCCGTTCTTTCATTTATAAATTTGATGAAATGTGTTCCAAAGGAAATCACGAATTAAAAATTTCCGTTCAGGATGAAGCAGGAAATACTACAGACAAAACCTTTCACTTTATAAGATAATAAAATGACGCAATTAACAGAAGGCGCTACAGCTCCGGCTTTCAAGACGAAAGATCAAAACGGAAATACCATCTCGCTGAATGATTTCAAAGGCAAAAAAGTCGTTCTGTATTTTTATCCTGAAGATGATACGCCTACCTGCACAATAGAAGCCTGTAATCTGCGTGATAATTTTTCTTTACTTCAAAAAAAAGATATTGTTGTTTTGGGCGTAAGCCCTGATGACGAAAAAAAGCATAAAAAGTTTGAGCAAAAATACCAGCTGCCTTTTACTTTATTAACTGACACAGACCATGCAATCATTAATAAATATGGAGTTTGGGGAGAAAAAAATTTATATGGAAAAAAATACATGGGTCTGCATAGAACAACTTTTTTAATAAATGAAAAAGGAATTATTATAAAGATTTTTAAAAAACCAAAATCAAAAATTCACAGCGAAGAAATACTCAAGGCGCTTGAATAATTTTGTATTAAATTAAAAAATATTGTGAACATTAAGGAAAATTCATGGATAGCAAAGATGGCTGCAAGAAAGCTGAAAGCGAACAGCGCAGCGATTGTTATTGGCAGCACTATTCATATTTACAATGTAAGCAAAGACGAATTTTTACAAAATAAAAAATGGGTGAATCATGAAGCTTGTCATCTTCAACAATTTAAAAAATATGGAAGCTTTTTATTTATAATAAGATATTTATGGGAAAGTACTTTGAATGGATATCACAATAACAAATATGAAAGAGAAGCACGAACAGCAGAAAACGGTCAATAATCCAATTGCAGTCCCAGCCTGTCTTTTAGCTGCTTTACCAACGGATATTCTTCAATAATTTTCAAGTATTTTTCCCGGGTAGTAAGATGTTTTTCATGCAATACATTGCCGTTCTCATTATTTTCTAAAATTACTTTATAAGTAAGAAAACGGTTATTGAAATACATTCGCAAATGATCAATCAACGTCGCTCTTTCAGCATCAATGAATCTTTGCTGCATAACATTTTCTGTCACAATTTCTATGTGGTTGTTGTCAATAATATGTAATGCCGCCGACTTGAAATTTGATACACCCGAATGGTTATTTTTCTTCTTTAACTCTTCAATATATAAGCCCCATGCAACATATAATTCTTCGTCATTCAGCTCTTTTAAAAGGTCAATACTTTTATTTTCAAGTGCTACCTGTTGTCTTATCTTTTCCAGTGAAGATATCTTTGTCAGCTTATTAAAAGTAAGACCATTATTTACCCTGGTATGATCTGCCGCTGCCTTATCCTTAGCAAATGCAGGCTGCTCAATTTCAAGCTTGGCGTGGCTTTCAGCACTATTTACACCATTCTTAGTTTGAATATCTTTAGGATTATTATTTAAGCTACGCTTTGGTTTTTCCTTTACAGCCACAGGAGTTAAAGCTTTAAAAGCTACCGGCCTTACACTTTCAAGCTGTTTCTTTTTAACAATACCTTCATCAGTGCTAACCAATTCTATGGCCTGCTGCAGGTAACAAAGCTTTATGAAAGTAAGCTCCACATGCAATCGTTTATTTCTCGCCTGGCGATAGTTAATTTCCGCTTCATTTAAAATATTTAGTGCACTTATTAAAAGAGCTGCATCGGTTCGTAATGCTACTTCAAGATAGCGCTGCCTAAAGCCTTCAGATACCTCCAGCAACATGGCTACTTTTGCATCTTTACTTACCAGAAGATTTCTGATAAACTCTGCAAAACCATTTAGCACAAGATCTCCTTCAAAGCCCTTACGATTTATTTCATCATACAATAAAATTGCATCAGTTATGCTTTCCTGCTGCATGGCCTCCATGAATTTGAAATAATAATCTTCGTCCAGGATGTTCAGGTGTTCAAGAGTATTTGCATACGTAAGTTCGCCGTTGGTAAAGCTTACAATTTTATCAAGTATGCTCAGCGCATCTCTCAGGCAGCCTTCACTTTTTTGAGCGATGATGTGCAATGCAATTTTATCTGCAATTATGTTTTCTTTTTCACATATTTCCTGTAAATGCTCAACAGTATCATTATTAGTAATCCTTTTAAAATCAAATATCTGGCAGCGCGAAAGTATGGTGGGAAGTATCTTATGTTTTTCTGTTGTTGCCAAAATAAAAATGACAAATGGTGGCGGCTCTTCAAGTGTTTTAAGAAATGCGTTGAATGCAGAAGCGCTTAGCATATGTACTTCATCTACGATATATACTTTATACTTTCCCGCTTGCGGCGCAAAGCGTACCTGCTCCACGAGCGTGCGTATGTCGTCAACCGAATTATTGCTTGCGGCATCCAGCTCATGTATGTTTAGCGATGTGCCATTATCAAATGAAACACAGGACTGGCAAGTATTACAGGCTTCTCCGTCAGGAGTTCTGTTTTCGCAGTTGATGGTCTTTGCAAGAATTCTTGCACAGGTAGTTTTGCCCACACCTCGTGGTCCACAAAATAAAAATGCGTGTGCAAGTTGGTTATTTTTTATTGCGTTTTTTAATGTGGTGGTTATGTGCGATTGTCCCACGACGGTACTGAAATTCTGTGGCCTGTATTTTCTCGCTGAAACAATAAATTTATCCATAACAAGAAAACAAATTTACAATTTTGGAAAGAGATTTTGGATCACTTAGGAAAGTATACTTAACCTTTTTATAAACCTAATTTAAAAGAGGATGCCTTTTAAATTCCTTGCTTCTATCGAAGAGATAACGGTATGTGGCCAGCACACGGCTTTGTTCTCCACCTATGTTTTTTGATATATTTAAAATTCTCGGATTAAAATCTCCCTGCCATTGCAACTCCAACTCATGATACCTTTGCTTTTGAATTATTTTAGCTGCTTCCACTATCATATAATAATCAATACCCTTTCCCTGAAATTCAGGAATGACGCCAAATACAATACCTGTAAACTTATTACACACGCCTTTTTTTCTCAGCCATAAATATTTAAGTTTTGCAAAAAAGTTAAAGCTGCCATTTAGATATTTAAAGATTTGATTAAGCTCAGGCAGGTTTACCCAAAAAGCGATAGGCACATTTTTGTAATATACAAACCATATCAAATCCTCATCCATAACAGGTTTCATAGCTTTAAACATTTTATAAGCAACATCTTTATTCAGTTGCTTATTACCTTCATGCTTTGCCCAGGCCTTATTATAAACTATACAAAAATCATCAGCAAATTTTTCCAGGTTACTTTTTTTAATATGCTGCACCTTATAATCAGGCTGCACAATATATTTTTTATGCTGCTCAATAAATCTTTCTTTGAGTTGCGTATCTACAAAAAGATGCCAGCATATCTGGTTATAAAAATTTTTAAATCCATAATTTTCAAACAAGGAAACATAATAAGGAGAATTATAATTCATCAGGTAAATTGGCGGCTTAAAGCCTTCTTTTACCAATCCCCACCACCTATCCCGCTCACCAAAATTTACGGGTCCGTCCATGGCTTCCATGCCGCGCTGTGCCAACCAGCTTTTCGCTACATCAAATAACATATCTGCCGCTGCCTGGTCATCAATACATTCAAAAAATCCAATGCAACCAGTGGGCTGCGTATCGCCTTTGTTTTTATATCTTTTATTAGTAAAAGCTGCGATTCGACCGATGAGCTGATCATCATCATTTTTTAATATCCATCTTATGCATTCACCAAAACGGAACGCTTTATTTTTCTTTTCATCGAAGACTTCATTTATATCTCTATCAAGAGGCCTTATGAAATTAGGATCATCTTTATATATCAATAAAGGAACATGAAGAAATTCCTTTGCAGCTTTTTTATCGGTTACCTTAATTAGTTGCATTCTATTTATTAAGTTAAAGTACAATCAAAAAAAATTGTTGCCAAAAAACCTCAAGTGCCGCTACATCTTTGTTATTAACAATAAAACTAAAAGGCATGTTTATTGATAAATTCATTAAAACATTATGGCAAAAAAATCTAAAACATCAGGCAAAGATCCTTGCTGGAAAGGTTATGAGCAAATAGGAATGAAGAAAAAAAATGGTGAGAAAGTACCTAATTGCATTCCTGAAAAAAAGAAAAAATAATTATTCAGTAACTTTTAAAAATATACTATGGCAAATTTACAATCTAAACGAGTAGCGATTTTAACGGAAAATGGTTTTGAAGAAGTGGAATTAACGAGCCCTAAAAAAGCAATGGAAGACGCTGGAATTAAAGTGGATATTGTATCACCTCAAAAAGATAAAGTAAAGGCATGGGATCAGGATCACTGGTCAATTGAGCTACCGGTTGACGTAACTCTTGATGATGCAAATGCAGAAGATTATGATGCTTTAATGGTGCCTGGCGGCGTTATTAATCCGGATAAAATGAGAATGAATGAAGACTGTGTTGCTTTTGCAAGAAATTTTCTTGAGGCAGGAAAACCAGTGGCAGCAATATGTCACGGGCCACAGCTTCTTATTGAGACAGGTTTAATTGATGGTAAAAAAATGACCTCATTTCCTTCATTAAAAACAGATTTAAAAAATGCAGGCGTTAATTGGGTAGATAAAGAAGTGGTAGTAGATAATGGTTTGGTAACAAGCCGAAGCCCGAAAGATTTGGAAGCATTTAATAAAAAATTGCTCGAAGAAATTGGTGAAGGCGTGCACGACAAAGCAATGATGAATTAAGTTTCATTTGTTATTAAAATAAAATCCCTTCCATTTGAAGGGATTTTATTTTATTCATATTTCATCATGATGTTATATAAAATTTTTTTATCTCCGTTGTTCAAAGACGTGCTGCTGTCCTGCATTTCAAAGTGACGCTTAAAAGCAACAATGGTTGCATTGCTGTCTTTTATAGAATAGCCAATTATTCTTAATGCCTGCAACTGGTTGAAGTTGTCAGGCACAACGATATTAGTAGTGTCATCGTACCATAAGCCATAGCCGTTCTGCGAAAGTAGCTGCCAGGGGAAAGTTACATTGGGATCATTTTTTCTTGTGGGCGCAATATCTGCATGGCCAATAAAATTTGCCGTAGGAATGTTATATAAACTTTTAAGTGTATGCAACACTGTAAGCAAGCTGTTTATTTGTGCAGCTGGAAAAGAATCAAAGCCGTTGTTATCAAGCTCAATGCCTATAGAGCATGAGTTAATGTCTTTATTATTCCCCCATGAGCTGATCCCTGCCTGCCATGCGCGCAAATAATCATTTAGCAGATGATGAATAGTTCCATCTTTACATATCACATAATGTGCACTAACCTGCGTGCGCGGCAGCGTAAACGTTTTAAACGTTTGCTCACAGCTGTTTTGAGCCGTATGATGTATGATCACGAAGTCAGGTTTGCGAAGGCCAAAATTTGTGGTTCCTATCCATTGCGAAGGATTAGTAAAGCTGTCAGTTAAAGGATATTTGCTTATTGTTTTCCCAAAAGTTTTCGCCTGTTTCTTGTATAATTTATTTGTACGCGCATATTTATTAGAAGAACAGGCAGAAAAAACTATTAGAGATACCACCAAAGCTTTTTTGATCATTATTGAAATGAATCTATTGTTTAAACAAATTATTATTATCTCCGTTTTGCCACTTAGGAATTAGAATATTTAGCTTACATTTTTTATTTAACTGTTCAATTATATATACTGCTATTTCTGGTGATTGTGCTTCATCATGCATGTGTATAAAAAAATATAATTCCTTTAAACCCTTATCTAGCCAATATTTGATTCGATTGACCCAGTCATCAAGCCTTATATAATCTGATGTATGCAAGCTATTGCCAACAAACCTTATGAAAGCTTTTGGAACGGTGAGATACATGTGAGTCATATCTCTTCTGCCGGCAGTATCTGTAATAATTAGCCCTGTATTTTGTATTGAAAACTCTTTTAGTATCTGTTCAAGATTATTTTTATTGCTATACCATTCCTGGTTTCTTAGCTCTACAAACAGTTCATTGTCTTTTGGAAAATCGTGCAGAAAATTAAATAGAGCTTTTGCTTTTGAGGGAGCATAATTTTCCATAAGCAATAAAAAGAAAGGGCCTAAATGCTTTCCAAATCCTTTCGAAGATTCTATAAATTCTTGAAGATTTTGCTTAACAGTCGCACTATTATCATTGGGTATAATAAACCGAACCAGCTTCGGACAAAATAAAAAATCCTTCCCTTTTGCTTTATCAGCCCATGCTTTAGCCTGTTCAGAAGTGGGCGTTTTATAACCAGTTGCATTTAATTCAATACAATTAAAATTTTCAACATATAATTTAAGGAAATCCTTTTCTGGCGTGCCTTTCGGATATATTTTATTTACCCATTCTTTCCTTCCCCATTTTGCACAACCCACATATATTTTTGGATCGTTCGACTTTTTACCCGGCAAAATATTTTTATTAAACGCAGGCTCCTCTGGCAAAGTGAAATTAATTGTGTCCAACTCTTCTGGCGTTACTCTTCCAAATTCCATTTTGTTTTAATCAATTTATCATTACATATTTCTTCTGTATTGTCCGCCTACTTCATACAGTGCATGTGTTATTTGTCCAAGCGAACAATATTTTACCGTTTCCATTAATTCTTCAAAAAGATTTCCATTATTTACAGCAACTTCTTTCAATCGTTTCAACATTGCCTCACTTTTTTCTTTATGCCGTTCATGAAACGCTTTCAAATTATTTATCTGCAAGTTCTTTTTCTTCTTTAGTACTTCGGATTACTTCCTGCTGGTAAAATGGTAGGTGAGCCTGCTTTATTTAAGAAAAGTATTTACACCAACGATAGGAAATTCACCGGTATGTTTTAATGTTTCATAATACAAGACTTTCTTCCTGAATTTTATTTCGCTGATACATTCTTTCCATTGCACCCAGCACGCCGCCGCTTTCGTGAAATCCGATCGAATTCTGCCATCACAGCTTCTTCAACAAGATCAGTAAGTTCTTCAATCAGGAAACTTCCTTGGTATAGGATTTTCATTTTTTGCAGTACCCAATTCACGATTAATGATTAAGTTGAATCGCCATTGCACGGCGAACACTTTCTTCTGTAGGTGTGGTAATGGCTTCATCATAAGCATTTGTATGAAGGCTATTGCAGTTATCATAAATGGCATACAAAGCCTGCAATGTTGTGCGTATATCATTGAAATCAATTTCCTGTGCATGCAAGCTTCTGCCGCTTGTTTGAATATGGTATTTTAATTTTTGTGAGCGTTCATTGGCATTGTATTTATACTTCATTGCCTTTGCCCAAATTCGCCTTGCCACTCGTCCAATAACGCTATATTCTGCATCCATGCCATTGCTGAAAAAGAAAGAAAGATTAGGTGCAAAATCATCAATATTCATTCCCCGGCTTAAATAATATTCAACATAAGTAAAACCATTGGCAAGAGTGAATGCAAGCTGTGTTATAGGATTGGCGCCTGCTTCAGCAATATGATAGCCGCTGATTGATACAGAATAAAAATTTCTGTACTTTATTTTTAATAAAATATTCCTGCACATCACCCATTAATTTCAATGCAAACTCAGTTGAAAAAATGCAGGTGTTTTGTGCCTGGTCTTCTTTTAAAATATCTGCCTGCACTGTTCCGCGAACCTGTTGACAATGCTTTTGCTTTTATTTTTTCATAAACTTCTTTTGGCAAAACATCTTCGCCGGATAAGCCCAAGTAATCTTAAACCCAAGCCATTATTGCCTTCAGGCAAATGCACCTGTTAATTCTCCGTTTATCAAGAGAACAGGATTATCATCTGTGCCAATATATTTTGGAATATTTGACTATTATATTTTGATTCAATGATCTTGTTTATATCTTCACTTGAGTTATTTTCAATAATATATTTTTCACATTGCTGATCAATGGCAGCGTTCAAAAAAAATGCAAGAAACATTGGAGCAGGCCCATTGATGGTCATGCTTACAGAAGTTTTTGGATCGCAAAGATCAAAGCCGCTATATAATTTTTTTGCATCATCAACAGTTGCAATGCTTACGCCGCTATTACCAACTTTACCATAAATATCAGGACGATAATCAGGATCTTCACCATACAATGTAACACTGTCAAATGCAGTGCTGAGGCGCTTTGCAGGCTGACCAAGACTTACATAATGAAAGCGTCTGTTAGTTCTTTCGGGTCCGCCTTCACCTGCAAACATTCTTGTAGGATCTTCTTCTTGTCTCTTTAATGGAAATACACCGGCAGTATAAGGAAACTTTCCGGGAAAATTTTCCTGCAATTGCCAGCGCAAAATATCTCCCCAATCTTTAAAACTTGGCACCGCAATTTTTGGAATTTTTGTATGCGAAAGAGATGTCATAAATATAATGGTTGCTTAATTATTTTTCCTCTTACATCATATTCAAAAAAATCTTTTTGATAACGGGCTTTTTATTATTCCCATTCATCAATTAATTTTTTACAAACAGGATAAAGTTTGATTCATATCGTCATATTTCTTTTTCTATAGATTTCAAGTTCATCATTATCTTTCATTATTTCTTTTATCAAAAATCTATGCTCCGTTCAATTTGATAAAGCTTTGATGCAATCGCTGCTTGTTCATTCAGCAATTTTATTATACTCTGTTATTTCTTCAGCAATTTCGGCAAGATACCTTACTCGTTTTGCAGGAATGATCATGAGTTTGAAGCTAGTGCTTGTTTTTTCTGCATGATGATTGAATTTTTCCAGAAATTTACTTCTGTTTTTTCTATCAACATCTACCATTATCTTTTCAAACAATTCATTACACGCCTGCATCATTAAATTGTGAAGCAATCGTTCCAACAACAGGCAGTTCTTCATCTTTTGCATGTCCATAAATTATGATTACGTTTGTATTGTTTTTTTACATCATGCAATGCATCCAGTGCTCCTGCTTTATCAAATTTATTAATGCAAACAATGTCTGCATAATCAAGCATGTTTATCTTTTCAAGCTGAGATGCAGCGCCATATTCAGGCGTCATCACATACATGCTTACATCGCAATAATCTAAAATAGAAGCATCACTTTGTCCAACACCTGCACTTTCTAAAATAATAAAATCATAATCTGCAGCTTTACAAATATCAATTGCTTCCTGCACATATTCACTTAATGCTTTATCATTTTCACGTGTTGCCAAGCTGACGCATATATGCTCGCGGATGTGAATAGAATTCATTCTAATCCGATCACCCAACAATGCACCACCTGTTTTTTTCTTTGAAGGATCAACAGAAATAACTGCAATTGTTTTATCAGTATAATGTATTTAAAAAACGGCGAACAATTTCATCTGTTACAGAAGATTTTCCTGCGCCGCCTGTTCCTGTAATACCTAAAACCGGTGCATGTTTCGCATCCTTTGTTGAATTAGCAATACTTGAATAGATTCTGTTTGTCCATTTTCAACAGTTTGTTATTGCTTTTGCAATATTTCTTATGTCTTTTAATTCATCCAATTTTAATATCTTCCATTCATCTAGCGCAAAATTTCCGTATTTCAACAGCGTTAAAATTCACAGTTGTTTTTTGCATTTTTCAATTACATCTTCAATCATTCCTTCAAGCCCATATTTCTTCCATCATCAGGAGAATAAATTCTTGTAATACCATAATGCTGCAATTCTTTAATTTCCTGTGGTAAAATGGTGCCGCCGCCGCCGCCAAAAATTTTTATATGCCCGCAACCATTTTCATCCAGCAGATCTTTCATGTATTTAAAAAATTCCACATGGCCGCCCTGGTAAGCTGGTTATCAGCAATGCCCTGTACATCTTCTTCAATGGCGCATTCAACAATTTCATGTACGCTCCGGTTATGCCCAAGATGAATGATCTCTGCGCCTTTGCTTTGCAAAATTCGCCGCATAATATTGATCGCTGCATCATGCCCGTCGAACAAAGAAGCTGCTGTTACAATTCTTATTGAATCTTTCATCAAAGCGTTTTGAAATATGTTGAATTCTTATTATAAAATTACAACTAAAGAAAGTGAAAAGCTAAAGCCCATAAGTTTTTTGAATCATCCTGCTTCTTCTTTTTTTATCAATTGTAGCAACAAGGCCGACGCCAACATTTGCAGTCTTATATTGAACAAATTGATGATTGATCAATACTGCCAAAGTGCCTTGAAGCCTAAATTTTATAGGAAACTTTTTAAGAGAAAAAGTGTAAGTAATCGCCGGCTCCCAAAAGAAAACAGGCGCAGTGCCCACACTATCTAATATATAATTATCCTCTTCTTCTTTTGTATAATTTGTTTTGATATGGGTAAACAAAAGCTCCGTAAAACGAGAGCTTAACGCAGTCGAAAAATTTGGAGTTGCGTTATACAAAAAAGATGGCTGAACGAAAAACTTTGTAACCTTGCTATTATAAAATTTATTCGTAAAAACGTTCCCTGATACATAAGCATCTCCAATTTGTAATGATCCGAAAGCAGCTCCAGCAAAGGCCTGGAACCGCATCTTGTTATTTTCAGTTAAAGAAGAAAAATAGCCTGCGCCGATCTCAGTAGCATTTATTTTATAAGATAAGGCTGATGTATCTCCATAAAAATACGTATCGTTTGCATCGTTGTTTTCCCTCTGAATAGTCTCATGTATTATTGCCGCAAAATGATTGCTGAAAGCCCAGGCGGCATGCATATCAAATCCATAACTGTTATCACCTTTCTTATTTAAAAGATCAAAAGTACCGGCATAAAAAGCCGATATCTCTGCGTCATTCTTTTTATTTAAAGAAGGAACATCCTGTATGGGAGGACTATAAATATATCTTGGAGAGTAACATGAATAAAAAACAAAAGAGATATATAGCAATGCCAATCCAAGGATACTGTTTTTCATTAAACCATTTTAAAAGTAAGCTCCGCAAACTCTTTAACAGAAAGGGTTTCAGCCCGCCTGCTGAATACCGCATCATCAAGAATATCTTTTGAAAATAAAGCTTTCACAGCATTTCTCATAGTTTTACGGCGTTGGTTAAATGCTGTTTTTACTAATACCCAAAACGCTCTTTCGCTTTTTACCGGTAACATATTTTTGTTAATGGTCAATCTTATTACGGCACTTTGAACTTTTGGAGGCGGTGTAAAACTTTCATTACTTACAGAAAATAAATATTCTACATCATAATAATATTGCAGCAACACACTTAACACCCCATAAATTTTGCTACCTTCTTTCGCCGCTGCTCTTTCAGCCACTTCATTTTGAAACATGCCAATAACCACAGGAACATATTCTTTCCACTCAATAATTTTAAAAAGTATCTGCGTAGAAATGTTATAGGGAAAATTGCCAATAACCGTGAAAGCCTCGTCAAACGGGCGTTCCATGTTCAAAAAGTTTTGATGAATGAGATTATTTTTTAATGCAGGATATTGCCTTAAAAGATAATCCACTTTTTCTTCATCAACTTCTACCGCTTTAAAATGTGTGTTGGGTATTTTTATTAAATGTTTTGTTAGCGCTCCACCACCAGGCCCAACCTCAAGAAGGTTTTTAAAATCGTTCCGGCCAAGGGCATCAATAATTTGAGCAACAACGTTTTCATCTTTTAAAAAATGCTGGCCTAAAGATTTTTTTAGTGTGAACATCATCATGAAGTTACTCATAGTTTAAGTAACCTAATGGCCCGTATTCATCAGAATAAATTTAATTTTAATAACTGTTACTATTAGAATGATACATGCTACAAAAGGAATTGTACTGCGCATAGTTAAGTACGGAGAAACATCAGTAATAGCAAGCGTTTATACGGAACTGTTCGGTATTCAATCTTATATGGTAAACGGTGTAAGAACACCGAATAAAAGCGCTAAGTTTCATTATTTTCAGCCAGCATGTTTGCTTGAAATGGAAGTGTATCATAATGATTTAAAAAATTTGCAGCGTCTAAAGGAAATTAAATGGAATTACCTCTATAAGAATGTATTTAACAATGTTATAAAAAATGGAATTGCATTGTATATGGTAGAGCTTTTACAAAAATGTTTAAAGCAATCTGAAGAAAACACCAACTTATTTCATTTTTGTGAGGATGCGTTTATTCACCTGGATAATGCGTCTGAACAAATAATGGCAAACTTTCCCATATTTTTTGCAATGCAGTTAACCCAGTTTTTCGGACTTAGCATCCAGGATAATTATTCAATTGAGAAAAAATATTTTAGCATTAATGAAGGAAATTTCATTAGCGCATCCTCACAAAGCGAGTATGTTGCAGACGAAAATATAAGTTATTACATTTCGCAATTGTTGAAAGCACAACATCCTGATGAGCTTACGGAAGTAAAAATGAATAGATATGTAAGAAGAGGAATTTTAACCGTGCTTGAAAAATATTATATGTTTCACATTCCCGAATTCAGCGCCATGAAAACCTTGCCTGTGCTGTATGAGCTACTTGGATAAAAATTACAATAACATCTTTACAGAAGAATTATTATTAAGCTTTTTTCCAACGACGTTTTCTATTAAAACTATTCCCGGCCTTTTTCCTTTATCAAAAGTTCCTAACGTTTCTTGCATTTGTAAAGCTCTTGCGCCATTGATTGTAGCCCATTGCAGCAACGTTTCCACAGCAATGTCAGGGAAATTTGCTGAGATGGTTTTTAATTCTTCTAAAACACTTAACTGATTATTAGAGGCAAGACTGTCTGTTCCTATAACGATGTTGCAATTATTTTGCATCAGCAATTCTACCGGAGGTAATGTGTCCTCAATATATAAGTTTGCATTGGGGCACAAGCAAAATGAAACAAGCTGTTCCGTTTTATTTTCATTAATAAAATCAATATCGCTTTGTTGGGTAAAAGTGTTGTGCACAAGAATAACCGAAGCGGCCTTTGCAAGCTTTCTAAAATATGTTTTAATACTTCCTGTATTTTTTTTTCTGTAAAACGAATTATCAATTTTCATCATTTTGTACATCTCTATTAAGGTACCCGTTCCATTGATAAAAAAATTATCCTCATCTTTTGTTTCCTGATTGTGGATGGAAACAACATTATGTAGAAACGAGGGGGCGATTTTTCCCCAAAGGTTTTCGGATACTGAATAAGAAGCATGAGGTGTAATAGATGCACATAGGTTTTTCAGCAAAAATTTTTTGAGAATTAATTCCGTTTTTTCAAATTTTAATTCTGCTACGGAAGGATGCCAACCGGTCACTTCAATAAAATTATAGTACGAAATGTTTCCGAGTATTTTTTGAGGAATAGATAAATTCGTGTTGCAAATATCGCCTACCGCTACAATGCCTGCCGAAAGCATTTGAAACTCAGCCTGTGCAATGGCATCTAGCACTTCTTCTTCATTAAAAGCTCTTTGTGTTACAACGTTAAAAACAAAGTCAACCAATCCTTTTTTTGGGGGAATTCTCTTAACTAAATGAGACAATTCTGTATGGCAATGTGCATTTATAAAACCCGGTGATATAATACCATTAAAAACCTGAACGTCTTCTCCAGCCTCGCTTTCATAGATAATATCGAGAACTTTTCCATTACTTTCCGCGATTAATACGTGATCATCGCTCAATAATTTTTCACCGGTAAAAATGTAATCAGCTTTAAATTTTAGACAGCTCATGTAAATGCTAATAGATTAATTTTGCAAGCCAAAAATCAAAGATAAGTGTACTTAAATAAGTGCCTTTACGGTGTTTGATTTATAATAAAAATTAAAGGAATGTTAGATAAACTGGAAGCTATAAAAGCGAGGTTTGAAGATCTTGGAGTAGCGCTTTCCAATCCTGAAATTGTTAGCGATAACAATAAATATAAACAGTTAAGTAAGGAATACCGAAACCTTGAAAAGATAGTAACTGTAAGAAATGAATATGCTAAAGTGCTTGATGACATTGAGTTTAACAACGAAATGATGAATAGTGATGACGACGAAATGCGCGCATTGGCGAAGGAAGAAATAGATGGCCTATATCAGAAAAAAGACGCGTATGAAAAGCAAATAAGAAACATGCTGATACCCAAAGATCCGCAGGATGAAAAGAATGCGATATTGGAAATACGTGCAGGAACCGGCGGCGATGAAGCATCTTTATTTGCAGGAAATTTAATGAGAATGTATCTTAAATATTGTGAATCAAAAGGTTGGAAAACGGCACTACTTAAGTGAAAGCGAAGGCACAGTAGGAGGATATAAAGAAGTACAGATAGAAGTAACGGGTGATGATGTATATGGCACTTTAAAATTTGAAAGTGGCGTTCATCGTGTGCAACGTGTTCCTGATACAGAAGCAAGCGGAAGGGTACATACAAGTGCAGCAACAGTGGCGGTAATGCCTGAAGCGGAAGAAGTAGATTTCGAACTAAAAGAAAGTGATGTTAAAATGGAGACATCGCGCAGTGGCGGCGCTGGCGGACAAAACGTAAATAAAGTAGAAACTAAAGTATTGCTTACACACATTCCGACAGGTGTTGTGATCGTTTGTCAGACGGAAAGAAGTCAGTTTGGCAATAGGGAAAAAGCGATGCAGATGTTGCGCACAAAGCTTTATGAAGAAGAAGTGCGAAAGCAGGAAGAAGAAATATCAAGACACCGTAAAAGCCTTGTAAGCACTGGCGATCAGGTCTGCAAAAATAAGGACATACAATTATCCGCAGGGAAGAGTAACTGATCATCGTATCGGTGTAACGGTTTATAATCTTGATGATGTGCTAAATGGGGAATTACAGGAATTTATTGACGCACTTCAGTTTGCAGAAAACTCTGAAAAACTTGCACAATAGTCGTCGGTGATTTCAACTAATCTTATGAATTGTAATAATATATTGGTTAGCAGTATTGCACTTCTACTTATAAAATCCTTAACAGATAATTTTTACTTTTGGCATGTGATTTGAAATTATTATTCGTACAAGTTTAAAAGTCAATTTTCTCATAAGCAGTTAGTTTTGGTAAACGGCCCCTGTTTCTACAGGGGCCTTTCTTTTTAAATGTTTTGTTAAGCAGTTTATTCATGTTTTACTTAGCAAATAATTAATGTATCCAACATTTATCTTTGTTACTTCAGCGATAGATTGCATATTGCAAGCTGATGATAGCATTAAACTTTTATGAATAATAACGATACTCAACAAATATTTCAAACCAGTAAGCCTACCAGATGGAAAAGTGTGCAATGGACTACCCGGGTCTTACTCATTGTTGCCATATTCTTTTTTGTGGTACTTGGCGTTGCGCTATATAGTGGCTCATTACCAAGCTTACCAAATATGCAGGCAAAAGCAAAAGAATATGAAACAAAATTGGACCCATCAAATCCCCTGACATTAAAGAACGCTCAAAATGAAAAGTATAAAGGCTTTAAAGATTTTTTATTAAAAAAATTACGAGCAGATTCTATAAATAAAGTGAAGAATATTAGTGCATCAAAGGCCATTTCACTTTCTGTAATCAGAGCGGCATTTTATACACCCTGGACTGCTAATACATCTTACCCGGATTTACTTAAAAATGCCGACAAGCTTAATACCATTTTTCCTGAATGGTTTTTCATTGACACTGCAAACTTCCACCTTGAAACAAGATTTGATAGTGCAGGCGTTAGCATTAATGAAGCAGAAGCAGCTGCATATAATGCCGATGATACAAAATTTTAGAACAAGGTCGCAAATATTCGATGGCAAGCTTCTTCATAGAATTTTTTCAGATTCATCATTAGAGAATAATTTAGTTCAACAAATTGCCGATACTCTTTCATACTATGGCTTAAATGGTATTAATGTAGATTTTGAGGAATTAATTGAACCTACTAACGAAGCTCTGAATGTATTCCAGGAAAAACTTTATAACAAGCTTCATAGAAATGGAATGACGGTAACGATGGATGTGATACCAAAGGATAATGATTATGATTATAAAAAATTATCTGATTTTAATGATTATGTTGTTTTGATGGCTTATGATGAGCACAACAATTCAACAGGGCCTGGCCCCATCAGCGGACAAAAATGGCTTGAAGATGCGGTATCCTGGACAGCGGCAAGAATGGACCATTCCAAAATAATTTTGGGATTAGGTGCTTTTGGTTATAACTGGGCCAACGGAAAATATAATGATGGATATAGCTACAATGATGCGATAAATAAAGCAAAGGCGCTCAACGCGAAAATTATTTATGATAATGATTCTTATAACCTGCATTATAATTATACTTCAGAAGAAGACGACGATAGCGGTAATGTAGAAAGAACATCGCATGAAGTATGGTTCACTGATGCTGCTACGGCCTTTAATACACTTCGGTTTAGTGATGAATTTCCTGTAGCAGGAACAGCGCTATGGAGGCTCGGGAGCGAAGATCAGCGTATATGGAAATTTTATAACCGGAACCTGAGTAATTATTCTCTTGCGAAAAATCCTTTCGATTTTGATTCATTAAAAACAATTCCTGTTCTCTTGAATAATGTAAGCTTTGAAGGAGAAGGAGAAGTGCTGGATATTATTTCGTCTCCGCAAAAAGGAAAAATAAATCTTGAGATAGATAGCAGTGAACAATTAATTGCGGAGCAGGATTATGATCAGCTGCCTTCGGGCTATGTAATAAGAAAGTTTGCTGAAGATACCGTAGTGGGAAAGGGGCATAAATTAATATTAACTTTCGATGATGGGCCTAGTGCTGAATGGACTCCAAAAATTCTGAATATTTTGGAACGTGAAAAAGTACCTGCAGCTTTTTTCGTTGTAGGTATTAATGCGGAGCAAAATATTCCGCTGATACAAAGGGAATATAAAGATGGTTTTGAAATAGGTAATCATACTTTTACCCATCACAATATTGCAGACATGAGTTTGCAGCGCGCTGGCATAGAAATGAAGCTCACCCGGCTTTTAATAGAAAGCATTACCGGGCATTCCACAGTATTGTTCAGGGCACCTTACAATGCTGACTCCGAGCCACAAACTTATGAAGAACTTGCACCTATCGAACGAAGCCGTAGTGAAAATTATTTAACGGTAAACGAAAGTATCGATCCGAATGACTGGGTGCCTGGTGTAAGTGCAGATAGCATCGTTGCAAGAGTTATAAGGCAAGAACAAGATGGAAATGCAAGTATTATTTTATTGCATGATGCGGGTGGTGATACAAGAGAAGCCACGGTGGAAGCGCTTCCTAAAATAATTGATTATTTTAAGCAAAGAGGCTATGCTTTTACTACGGTTGCCAATCTAATGGGTAAAACCAAAGATGAGGTAATGCCAAGAGTAGCTTCTCAAAAAGATCGCTGGACAAGAAAGTTTAATTTCTTTTTGGCGGAAGCAGGCTACTGGAGCGGGCAAATTTTATTTTCGCTTTTCCTGATTGGTATTTTATTATCCGTTGGCCGTATTATCCTAATGGCTGTGCTTGCAAGTATTCAAAAATCAAAGGAAAAGGATTCCAGCAAAAATATTACCTTCTTTTTTAAATGTAAATAAAGCTGAATGGCCATTGGTAAGCATTATAGTACCTGCTTACAATGAAGAACTGAATGCTGTAAGAACCGTTAAAAGCTTGCTGGGACAAGATTATCCGCAGCTTGAGATCATCTTTGTTGATGACGGAAGTAAAGATGCTACTTATGCGAAAGTAAAAGAATATTTTGCTGATAATCCAAAAGTGCAGGTATATACAAAAGTGAATGGGGGAAAAGCATCAGCTTTAAATTTTGGAATTCAAAAATCTCATGCAGATTTTGTAGTGTGCATAGATGCCGACACACAATTAAAAACAAATGCAGTTATAGAATTAATGAAAAAATTCGATACGGATAATGTCGCTGCGGTAGCTGGCAATGTAAAAGTTGGTAACCAGATAAACATGATCACTAACTGGCAGAGCATTGAATATGTTACGTCTCAAAACTTCGATCGGCGAGCTTTTGATTTGCTGAATTGCATAACAGTTGTTCCGGGAGCTATTGGTGCGTTTCGCAAAGATGCTGTACTAATTGCAGGAGGCTTTACAATAGATACGCTTGCAGAAGATTGTGACCTGACCATGCGGCTACTTATACAAGGATATATCGTTAGGAACTGCACTTCGGCGATTTCATATACAGAAGCGCCAGAAACGTTCAGGCAATTTTTAAGGCAAAGGTTCAGGTGGAGCTTTGGTGTTATGCAATGTTTTTGGAAACACAGAGATACGGTGTTCAATCCGAAGTATAAAAATTTTGGAATGATTGCAATGCCCAACATCTTAATATACCAAATGCTACTTCCTATATTGGCTCCTTTAGCTGATATCATTCTTGTGCTAAGCCTTATTGCTGCTTCATTTGGAGTAATTGTGGCAAGCATTCCGCACATCATTTTATACTATATTATTTTTACTCTTATCGATATTGCCGGTGCTACGCTTGCCTTTGCTTTTGAAAAAGAAAATCATTTAAAATTGATTTGGATGTTACCTCAAAGATTGGTTTATCGGCAACTGATGTATTATATTTTATTGAAATCATTTAACAAAGCGATTAAAGGCGAACTGCAGGGATGGGGTGCATTGAAGAGAACAGGAAGTGTAAAAGAAGTCGCTGTTGCAAGCTAACATGCAAATATTATTAAGCAGTTTATTCAACTTAAAAGCATAATGACCTTAAAAAACAAAACGGTTTTTATAACGGGCGCTTCCCGCGGCATTGGAAAGGCAATCGCTTTAAGGCTTTCTGCTGAAGCCGCAAACATTGTAATTGCTGCAAAATCTATTGAAGAAGATCCAAGGCTCGGAGGTACTATTTTCTCTGCAGCCAAAGAAGTGGAAGATGCGGGAGGCAAAGCTTTACCTGTACAATGTGACATAAGATTCGAAGATCAAATCCACTATGCTGTAAACAAGGCAATAGAAACATTTGGTGGCATTGATATCTTAATAAATAATGCTTCTGCCATCAATCTTTATAAAACAGAGCAAATTGAGCAAAAGGCTTTCTCACTCATGCAAGATATAAATGTGAAGGGAACTTTTTTCGTAAGCAAAGCATGCATTCCTTTTCTAAAAAAAAGCATCAACGCTCATATTTTAAATTTATCTCCTCCTATTAATACTGACACAAAATGGTTTGCCAATCATCTTGCTTACACAATGAGCAAATACAACATGACTATGATAGCACTCGGGCTTGCCGGAGAATTAAAAAAATATAAGATTGCCGCAAATACCTTGTGGCCTAAAACAACTATTGCGACAGCAGCTGTGAAAAATTTATTGGGTGGTGAAAATCTTATTAAAATGAGCCGAAGAGCTGAAATCGTTGCTGACGCTGCTTTTTATATATTAAGTAAGAGTTCACAGGAATGTACAGGTAATTGTTTTATTGACGAAGATGTATTGATAAGCGAAGGCATTTCGAATTTTGAAAAGTATGCAATAACGCCTGGTAGTAAATTGTATCCTGACTTGTTTCTTTAATACTTTATCCAGCAATAATTTTTTCAACCCGTTTTAAAGCGCTTGTCATTTTTTGAAAAATCACCTCATATTCTGGTAACTTTTTATCCAAATAAATAAAAAAAAGAGCAACACCAATTTGGTTTGCGATCAATTCATTTTTCAGCTCATGTTTTTGCAGTCGATATGATTCGCGTATCAATCTTTTTATTCTGTTTCTATCAACGGCTCTTTTAAAATTTCTATTACTTACAGAAAACCCTGCCTGTAAAGGGCTATCTTTTTTTCTGCAATAACAAACAAAACTCTCAAAGGAAAAATAGTAAACGAATTTCCCTTTTCAAAAAGCTGGCTAATAACCTTTCGGCTTTTCAGCTTTTCATTTTTTTTAAAAGTAAAAGACTGTTGGATAAAAAATTTTTAAATAAAAAAGCCTCATGAAGAGGCCAAGTTATTTTGTAAAACTATTTGCAATACAAATTATTTTTTGCTTCCATGTTCATCGGAAACAGTAAGTTTATGGCGGCCCTTCTTTCTTCGGCTTGCAAGAACCTTGCGTCCATTCGCAGTTGACATGCGTTCTCTAAAACCATGAACACTTTTGCGACGGCGCTTATGCGGCTGGTATGTACGTTTTTTCCCTGGCATATAAATAATTTTTCTTAAAAAATCCGGTTAAATCAGCTGGGCACCATTCCCTGCTGCCTGTAAAAGGGTTGCAAAAGTAAGAATAAATTTTAATTTTTGAAACTTGATTTAAAGCATCTCATAAATCTACATGCCTTGAAGTTACCGGCTTTCCAAAAAATATGGCAGAATGCTTATTAAAATCGTTTTCATCATCCGTTGTAAAAAAGCTTACGCTTTTATTTTTACTGCATTTCTTTGAAATTTCGGGATGCCTCTTTAAATAATCTTTAAGGCTGTCAGCAACAATTTCTCCCTGCGAAATCAACTGCACATTATCGTTTATATATTTTTTTATTTTATCAGCAAGCAATGGATAATGTGTGCATCCCAATAATATTGTATCAATGTGCGGAGATGACTTCATCAAAGCCTGCACATCTTTTTTAATAAAAAAATCAGCGCCCTCACTTATGTATTCGTTGTTCTCAACCAGAGGAACCCAAAGCGGACAGGCATGTTGGTAAACTTTTATATCGGGATAAAACTTATCAATTTCAATAACATAGGAAAGTGATTCAACTGTTCCATTCGTTGCAAGAATCCCTATTTCATTTGTATCTGTGTATTTACCTATCACTTCCGCGCTTGGCCTTATTACGCCCAGCACACGTTTGTCTCCGCTCAATTTTGACAAATCATTTTGCTGGATCGTCCTCAAAGCCTTTGCCGATGCCGTGTTGCACGCAAGAATAATTAAAGGGCAATTTTGCTGAAACAACCATTGTACGCATTGCCATGTATACTCATATACGGTATCAAAAGATCTTGTTCCATAAGGTGCTCTTGCATTATCGCCGAGATAGATATAATCGTAAGAAGGTAGCTTTTTTATTATCTCTTTTAAAACCGTTAGGCCTCCATAGCCAGAATCGAAAATGCCAATCGGCGATAATAATTTATTCATTTATATAAAAATTAGCACCTTAAATGCATAACAATTATTAAACAAGTTTTTTGGAAAAACATAAAAAGAATTAATTGTTATTACTTATATAGTATAACGTACTGCTATTGTTTTCCTGGAAAATAGCATTGCATGCATCAAGTATTTGCTGTTGCGATACTGACTGATAAAATTGTAATTCTTTGTTCATTAGTTCTGCATCTCCAAGTAATTCATAGGTCGCTAAGCTATTAGCGCGGTTTACCAATGTTATGTCCTCAAAAGCCATAAGGCTTTCAGTTTTATTTTTTACTTTTTGAAGTTCTTCATTGCTTACAACATGGGTTTTTATTGTATCGAGTTGTGCTTCTATAGCATCTTCAGCATGCTGCATTGTTACACCTTTCACCAGCTTACCTGTTATGTAAAGCAGCCCTGCATCTATACTTCCAAAATGAGAGCATTGTATATTGCTAAACAGTTGTTGCTCTTTTACAAGACTTTGATATAGCCTCGAAGATGAGCCACCACCAAGTATTTCGGTAATGAGATCAGTTGCATAATATTTTGCATCAAGCCTTGAACAAACATGCCAGCATTTATATAATGCATCCAAAGGAACATTCGCCTTTACTTCAAGATGTGCAGCCTTTTGCTGGGCAGGCTCCTGCCTGGTTTTTCTCACATACTTGTTACCCGCAGGTATATCGCCGAACCATTTTTCCGCAAGCTCTTTTACTTTAGAAACACTCACATTGCCGGCAACTGTAAGTATAGCGTTTGAAGGAGTATAATGTTTAAAGAAAAAATCCTTCACATCTTGCAATTGCGCATTTTCTACATGACTTAGTTCTTTGCCAATGGTCATCCATTTATAAGGATGTTCTTTGTAAGCAAGGGCACGCAATTTATGCCAGGCATCGCCGTAGGGCTTGTTTATATAATGCTCCTTAAACTCTTCCACTACCACTTTCCTTTGCACATCTAAAGAGTTTTCATCAAAGGCAAGCGAAAGCATTCTGTCGCTTTCAAGCCAGAAGGCAGTTTCAATATTTTCTGCGGGAAGCTGTAAATAATAATTTGTAAGATCGTTGGTGGTGTAGGCATTGTTATCTCCGCCTGCCATTTGCAACGGCTCATCATAAGAAGGTATGTGAATGCTGCCTCCGAACATAAGGTGTTCAAACAAATGTGCAAAGCCTGTTTTGTGCTCCTCTTCATCTCTTGCGCCCACATCGTACATAACGTCCAAAACCGCCATGGGCGTGCTTTTATCTTCATGTACTATTACCCTTAAACCATTGTCTAATGTAAATTTTTCAAAAGTTATCATGCCGCAAAATTGAGTGAAAGCATTACATTTTCCTAAAAAAGAATTGATAAAAATTTAATGAATGTGACCTACTTTAAAAGTAATTATTAACGGAATGGCATCACGGAGAATAAGCAAAGTGACGCGCTGGCCAACATTCTGCATAAGATTTTTATAAGTGTCAAGATCGCCGCTGAAATTAGAATTTACTGCTATTATAATATCGCCTTTTCTAAGGCCTGCTTTGTATGCGGGAGATTTTTCAATCACTTCGTCAGATATAATTTTTCCATCAGAATAAAACATATTTAATCCTGTATACGAATAATCAAACTCATCATTATAATGGCTGTTGGGTAATAAAAAAATTTGCCTTTTATAATAATTTAAAATTATGTTGAACCTGCGCAAAAGATCGTCACCTATAAGGCCGCCCAAAAAAGGGTACGAGGTAGCATTGTATTCGTCGTTAAGAATATTCGTTGGAACCCTTTTAAATTTATAAGGCCCTATCTGCACTTCCTTTACCATTGTAAGCATCATTTGTTTTTTGCCACCAAGCCCTTGCACTTGTATGGGCACAGGCTTTCTTCTTTTTAAAAACAATGAACTGTCTTCATCAAATTGCCTGCTCACCAAAAAGCTAAGCCCTGCTCCGGTATCCATGTAAAAATTAGAGGTAATAGATCTTTCATCTTTTACCGTAACTGTTTGTATAGGCAACGCTGTAAACAACGGATGCAACAAGTAACCACCATCAGGATAAACAATGCTGCCCTGATTATAAATTTCTATAAAAAGGCTGTCAAAATTTATGGCAATAATATACCTGCTTAAAAAACTGTAGCCGATGATACCGTCAATTTTTTCTCCATATACGCTGGTGAGAATATTGTAATCGTTTACATAAAAATCCAAACTATCGGTGATAAGGCCAGGAAGAGTAAGTTTATAATTTTTAGCATAGTCTACATTTCGTAAACCTGCAATTCCGTTCACTGTTCTTCCGGAAGGAACGTGAGGTATTTTAAATTCCTCCGCTGTTGAGGAATCAATAGAAATGGCACCACTGCCTGTATCCAAAATAAAATTTAATGGCTGACTAATGGTATCAAACTTTGCTTTTAAAAGTATTACTCCTCCATTTAATTGTTTAAATGGAATTCTCGTAAGTAGCTCCGCAGGCCTTTTCATAAGAAACTGTTTGAGCGTTGCAAAACAACTCACATAATACAAACAGTATAATAAAGAATGGCCTCATATAGCAAACTCAAATTAACTTATATGCTTGTATTTTTGCACCTGAATATACAAACGGTATTAAAAGCAGTTTCAATAAATCCCTATGAATATCTCAACTCTTCTTACTAAAGCGATGAACTTTGAAAGCCTCTCGGTTGAAGAAGGCACGTTTTTGTTTCACAATGCTGCATTGTCAGAATTAATGTTTGTTGCCAATGAGCTTCGCAAAATACAGGTGCCTTATAACAAAGTAACGTGGATAATAGATAGAAACGTAAACACAACAAATGTTTGCATTGCCAACTGCAAGTTTTGCAATTTTTACAGAATACCAGGTCATAAAGATGCATACATAACCAGCATAGAAACTTATCAAAGGAAGATAGACGAGACGTTTCGTTATGGAGGCGAGCAACTGCTGCTGCAGGGTGGGCATCATCCTAATCTTGGTCTGAGTTATTATGTTGATCTTTTTAAACAATTAAAAAAACTATACCCCGCATTAAAGCTTCATGCACTGGGGCCTCCGGAAGTTGCTCACATAACCAAGCTCGAAAAATCTACACATCGCAAAGTGTTGATTGCATTAAAGGAAGCAGGCCTTGATTCTCTTCCAGGCCCTGGCGCAGAAATATTAACCGATAGAGTAAGAAGGCTGATAAGCAAAGGCAAATGTGGTACACAGGAATGGCTGGATATAATGAAGGAAGCACACCAGCTTCATCTTACCACATCCGCAACCATGATGTTTGGTCACGTTGAAACAATTGAAGAGCGCATCGAACACCTGGTAAAACTGCGGGAAGTGCAGGCACAAAAACCTAAAGACGCAAAAGGCTTTCTGGCCTTTATACCATGGACATTTCAGGACGTAGATACCTTGCTTGCAAAAATAAGAGGCGTTCATAATCTTACTACTCCAGAGGAATATATTAGAATGATTGCGATGAGCCGCATCATGCTGCCAAATGTAAAAAACATACAGGCGAGTTGGCTCACCGTAGGCAAACATGTGGCACAGCTTTGCCTTCATGCAGGAGCGAATGATTTTGGAAGCATCATGATCGAAGAAAATGTAGTGAGTGCAGCAGGTGCGCCGCATCGCTTTACTGCCAAAGGGATACAAGATGCTATAAGAGAAGCCGGCTTCGAACCACAACTAAGAAATCAGCAATATGAATTCAGGCAAATGCCGGAACTGATGGAAGAGCAAGTAATCAATTATTAAACTACGTATATGTCGTAACAGTTATGATACAAACGAAAACCATTTGTGCATCTTATAGGCTCTTTTAGAAAATGTTCACACAAAAATTAACTCCGCTACAAGCTTTACCAAAAATTAAACAATACTGCAATTACCAGGAAAGATGCCATGCAGAAGTGAAGGACAAATTATATTCATTTGGATTGTATAAAAAAGAGTCAGATGAAATAATGGCTGAGCTTATCAAGGGAAATTATTTAAACGAAGAGCGCTTTGCGATTCAGTTTGCGGGTGGTAAGTTCAGGATGAAACAATGGGGCAAAAATAAAATACGACAGGCCTTAAAACAAAAGCAGGTAAGTGATTATTGCATAAAAAAAGCATTAAAAGAAATTAATGATATCGACTATATCAAGACATTTGAAAAGCTTGCAGGGCTAAGGATGAAAGCTTTAAAAAGTGAAAAAAATATTTTTGTAAAAAAAAGAAAACTCCAGGATTTTTTATTAAGCAAGGGATTTGAAAACGAACTTGTGTATGCGGAAGTAACCAAAATTGGTAAAAGATAATTGACTCTTTATAAACTTTTTGATTTTTTATCTTTATAGGATGTCTTCACTAACTATTTCACTTATACAAACCAATCTTCACTGGGAAAATAAGAAAGCAAACCTTGAAATGTTTTCAAAGAAAATTGAAAGCATCCAAGAAAAAACAGAAGTAGTTATTCTTCCTGAAATGTTCACCACGGGCTTTAGCATGAGACCCGAATTGTTTGCCGAAGATATGAATGGCGAAACAGTGCAATGGATAAAAAAGATTGCTGCGCAAAAAAAAGTTATTGTTACCGGAAGCGTCATGATTAAAGAAAATGAACACTATTTCAATCGTCTTATCTGGATGCTTCCTAATGGTAATTTTGGCTTGTATGATAAGCGTCACTTATTTGCTTATGCCGATGAACATAAAAAATTTTGCGCTGGCAATAAAAGACTTATTGCTTCTGTAAACGGATGGAAAATTAATCTGCAGGTCTGCTATGATCTTCGGTTCCCGGTGTGGGCAAGGCACGCTGGTGCTGCATTAGAGCCGGAATATGATTTACTGATTTATGTTGCCAACTGGCCTCAAACAAGAATACATGCATGGAAAACGCTGCTCACTGCAAGAGCGATAGAAAACCAATGTTATGTTGCGGGATTAAATCGTACCGGGACTGATGGTAACGATATTTATTATAGCGGGGAAAGCATGATCATTGATCCATTGGGAGAAATTTTATCTTATAAAAAAGATGAAGAAGATATTTTTACTTATACTTTTCAAAAAGAGCAACTTGATGAAATCAGAAAAAAATTTCCTTTTTTACAAGATGCGGATTCATTTAAAATAAATATGTAAAGGATGATTACTGCTTACACCGCAGATATAATTTTTACCGGGGAAGGATCTATTGATAACGCTTCTGTAATTGTGGAAGACGGTTTGGTAAGAGATATAATATCTACCAAAGATTTCGTATCAGGCATAACTGTTATGGCACATACGAAATATATAGCTCCTGCATTTATTGACATACAAATTTATGGCGCTGCTTCAAAATTGTTTTCAGTATATCCAAATGCAGATACACTTTATAAAATGAATGAGCATTGCAGAAAGGGGGGAACAAAATATTTTTTACCAACGATTGCTACTAATACAAATGAGGTTTTATTTAAAGCTATTGATGCCATAAAAGATTATTGGAACAAAGACGGCAAAGGCGTTATAGGCTTACATGTAGAAGGCCCATGGATTAATAAAATAAAGAAGGGCGCACACATTGAAAGTCTTATTCATTCACCTTCGTATGAGGAAGTAAAGTCATTGCTGGATTATGGAAAAGGCGTTATAAAAATTATAACCGTTGCACCTGAAGTATGTGCAAAAGAAATTATCGATCTTATAAAAAGTAATGACATTATTATCTCCGCAGGACATAGTAACGCATCATATAATGAAGCAGAATATTTTTTAAAAACTATAAATACCGCTACGCATTTATTCAATGCTATGAGTTCTTTGCATCATCGTGAACCAGGATTACCTGCTGCGGTAATGCTTAATAAAAATGTAATGGCAAGTATTGTTGCAGATGGCTATCACGTTGACTTTACAATGATTGCTCTTGCAAAAAAAATAATGAAAGAAAGACTTTTTTACATTACAGATGCAGTAACCGAAACGAACGAAGGATTATATCCCCATGTGCTTACCGGAGATAAATATGAATCAAATGGAATATTAAGCGGCTCTGCATTAACCATGATGAAGGCTGTAAAAAACGGTGTTGAAAAGTGCGGTATTTCTTTGGATGAATCTTTAAGAATGGCAAGCTTATATCCTGCAAAGGTTTTGGGAATGGATAATAATACAAGCAAAATAAAAAAAGGTTATAAAGCGGACCTCGTTTTAATAAATGAAGATCTTGAGGTGGTTGATTGCATTTAATTGCTAAGATTTTTATTGATGGTATTTTTTATCCACTCCATTTTTGTATCTCTTCCGCTTATTACATCTTTATACACCGGCCCTATGTAAACATCAGGCATTACACCCGTCCCCTTTTTGGCAATATGATGGTATTGTACCAGCCGGAAGTAAGGAAGTCGCACACGAAGCTTTGTATTCGGCAGTCTAATATCCGGTATCATAATACCAGAATTGCCATACCAGCCACCACCTGTCTCTTCTCCCACCAGCGTTACGTTTGGTTGTCCTTTTACAGAATTGCAAAACAATGTAGAAGCTGAAAATGTCAATCCATTTATCAGAACATAGGTATTACCATCAAAATGATGTTTGAGCTTAGGCTGGAAAACATGCTGTTCCCAAAATCTAAAATGATATTTTCCGTCTTGCTTTTTATGAGTGGTAAATAGCAATCCGATGGTATTAAACAAAGATGATGAAATATATTTTCCGTAAGGCCTAAACGTTTTATCATTTGCATAAGCGCTATCAGCCACTTTGAAAGGCTTATCTGATAAATATTTTAACAGTAAAACATAATTGTTGATCTCACCGCCACCATTGGCTCTTATATCAATTAACAGGTTTTTTATATGCGAATTAGCTATTTTTCTAAATGATCGTTTAAAGAAATTTTTAAGATGACCCTTCGAAAAACTGTTCACAGTCATTAAAGCGGTTGTTGTATCAATTTGCAATGAACGTATTTCCTTTTTGCGGCTGACATGTGGTACTTTAGGAAGTATCTTCTCTGTTCTTTTTATCTTATCAGCAGAGTCTTTTGAAATATTATAAACCGGAATTGAAACGTATTTTTTTCTCTCCATCGTTATCAATATATCCAACATCATACTTCTCGTAAAGTCCAAAAATATTGCGATGAAAATAAGGAAAGCTTGTGCTAAGCCGAATGTAATTTACATTTTCGGAATAGCCATCTTCGGCCATGTAATCAAGCATTATGCTAATCATGTTATTCACTGAAAGCCCATTTATGGAAGTGATTATAGTTCCTCTTTTTAGTATGGAATCATTTTTATTAAGGTTATACAGCACAACCATCGTATCGTTCCAAACCTTTACGTATAAAGGAAAAGAAGGAATCGTTTTATTTTTTATAAATCTATTCCACCTTTTACTCATCATAAAACTTGTATGCCCACAATGGATAACAGCAGTGAGTGGCGCAAGTATTTTCCAGCCAAACTGTAGTTCTGTCATTGAGTCCTGTATTGCTTTGTAGCCCGCATCAAAAAAATAGTCCATACTATCTTTGGGCGTATACCAATAAAGCGCAGGATGTTTTTTTTCTAAAATTTTGCGAAGCAAAGCATAATCACTTAGCAATTCTTCCTTCGAATATTTTTTAGCAGGATCATAATTTTTTGAAACAGAACAAGAGTAAAATATTATAACAACAAAAAGTATCAGGCGAAACTTCATGGCTTATAAAAATCCGATATTAAAAAGACAACAAAAAACTTGTTACATACATTATTGAAAAGCGTTCCAGCCTTGCGCTGTAAGTTTATGATGCACGCCCCCTTTTGTTATAATTTGTGCGCCATCATCTTCACTTGTTATGTGGCCCACTATGCTTATATCATTATTTAAAATTATTTTATCATAATCTTTCTGATCAATGGTAAAAAGCAATTCATAATCTTCGCCGCCGCTAAGTGCGCATGCTGTGGGGTCCACTTCCAATTTATAAGCAAACTGCCTTGCGGTATCATTCACAGGAATTTTTTCTTCATATAAAACACAACCTGTTTTGCTTTGTTTACAAATATGAAGCAGCTCACTGCTTAGACCATCACTTATATCAATCATAGAAGTGGGCTGAATGTTTTGCTGCGCAAAGAATTCAATTATATCTTTTCTTGCTTCGGGTTTTAAAAAACGTCCGATGATGTAATCCTGGTTTTCGAGATCCGGCTGAACGCCTTTGGTTTCAAGAAAAACTTTCTTCTCCCTTTCAAGCAAAGTCAATCCCAGGAAGGAACTGCCGAGATCGCCACTTACACAAATAAGATCACCTTTTTTTGCAGTACTTCTCTTTACATATTTATCCGGAGCCACTTCACCAATAGCAGTTACAGAAATGATAAATCCTTTTTGCGAGGAAGTAGTATCGCCACCGACAAGATCAACACTGTATCGCTCGCAGGCTGTATAAACTCCATCATAAAATTCATCGAGCGCTTCCACGCTAAACCGATTACTAAATGCGATGCTCATGGTTATTTGCTGCGGGATGGCATTCATCGCATAGACATCGCTGAGGTTCACAATTACACTTTTATAACCCAAATGCTTTAATGGTGTATACATTAAATCAAAATGAATTCCTTCCACGAGCATATCGGTTGTAATCACGATTTGTTTTCCAAAATGATCCAATACTGCAGCATCATCGCCCACACTTATGATGGTTGATGCATTTTTTATTTCATTATTTTTTGTGAGATGATCAATAAGTCCAAATTCTCCAAGGCTTGATATTTCTGTTCTTAATTCTGACATTAAAACTCTATTGATTTATACTATTATGTAATTTTTCAATTCACTTTTCCCTGAACCCAATCTATTAATTCGTCATGTATATTCCCATTCGTAGCAATGATGCCCGGCTGAAATGGCGAATATGTTTTACCTTTCAAATCGGTAACTTTTCCGCCTGCTTCTTCTACAATTAGAAATCCCGCAGCGCTATCCCAGGCATTTAACTGATGCTCATAAAAACCATCGAATCTTCCGGCTGCAACCCAACACAGATCAATAGCTGCACTGCCCAATCTTCTTACCGGACTCCCTTTCTTATTAATCTTTCAAATACTTGCAACGGTCCGTTTGGCTGGTCAAGATAAGTGTATGGAAAACCGGTAACCAGGCAGCTTTTAAGCACTTCTTTTTTATTGCTGACAGTTATTTTTTTATCATTCAATGTTGCTCCGCTATTTTTTTCTGCAAAAAAAAATTCATTCAGTATAGGGTTAAATACTGCGCCCATAATCATCTGCCTTTGTGCTCAAGACCAATGCTGACGCAGCATATAGGAATGCCGTTGGCAAAATTTACAGTGCCGTCAATAGGATCAATGATCCATCTGTATTCACTGCCGCTAATAAAATCCGCCGTTTCCTCACTCACAATTCCATGATCCGGAAATGTATTTTTTATAACAGCTTTTATTGCTTTGTCAGATGCAAAATCAGCTTCGGTCACCAGGTTATTAATCCCTTCTTTATTGCTTATTTGAAAGGTGCCGTTGAAAAACCGCATTAGCTCTGCCGCTCCTGCCTGTACAGCATTTATAAGAGTTTGTTTATACATTCCGCAAAGATTGTAAATGTTTGTTTATTTGTTTATTTATTTTGTGCGCAGTTTTCTTTTATAAAAAATAATGCTTGCTCCTTTCCGTAATCATAGTAAATTATAACGTAAAATATTTTCTTGAGTATTGCCTTCACTCTGTTGAAAAAGCGATGCAGCCTTTCGAAGGGGAAATATTTGTAGTAGATAATAATTCAACAGATGGAAGCAAGGAATTCTTTCAAAATAAATTTCCGCAGGTAACATTTATATTGAATATTGAAAATGAGGGCTTCGCTAAAGCGAACAACAGAGCGCTTTCTATGGCGGCAGGTGAATATATTTTATTTTTAAATCCTGATACAATTTTGCCTGAAGATTGTCTTGAGAAGTGCATTGGTTTTGTGCAATCGAAGAATAATTCTATTGCCTGCGGTATAAAAATGATTGATGGTGCCGGAAAATTTTTAAAGGAAAGCAAGCGCGCTTTTCCTTCTCCGCTTACCTCGTTGTTTAAGCTTTCAGGACTTGCTTATATTTTCCCTAAATCAAGAATATTTTCAAAATATCATCTTGGTTATTTAAATGAAAACGTTAATCATGAAGTAGATGTACTAGCGGGCGCTTTTATAATGGTCCCAAAAAAAATAATTGATGCGATAGGCAGCTTTGATGAAAAGTTTTTTATGTATGGTGAGGATATTGACCTGAGCTATCGCATACAAAAGGCCGGGTATAAAAATTTTTACTTTGCTGAAAGCGCCATCATTCATTTTAAAGGAGAAAGCACTAAGAAAGGAAGTCTTAACTACGTAAAAATGTTTTACAACGCTATGAATGTTTTTGTGAAGAAACATTATGGCGGCACGAGGGCAAGGTTGTTTATTTTTTTTATACAATCAGCCATTATTTTTCGTGCGATGCTCTCAGCGGTTGCGCGTTTTTTAAAATGGATTGGACTTCCGGTTATAGATGCCGCTATCATTTTTATGAGTTTTAAGATCATAAAATTTGTCTGGAATAATTATGTAAAAAGAGACGTGAATTATTCACCCAATTTATTGAGCATAGCTTTTCCCGCCTTCACTTTATTGTTTCTTGCAGCATCTTATTTTGCAGGCTTGTATGATAACGGATATAAACAATCAAGATTAAATAGATCTACGGCAACAGCAATGCTGGTGCTGCTTTCGGCCTATTCATTACTTCCTGAAAGCCTCCGTTTTTCGAGAGGCATTTTACTATTTGGCTCCCTCCTTGCCTTTGTGCTAATGACCATTATACGCTGGCTGTTGCTAAAATGGAATATTATAAATAGCTCAAAAGTTAGTGATGAAAATCAAACAATAATTGCAGGAAGCGAGCAGGAGTATTGCGAAGTAGGTGCTCTACTGAACAAGGCTGGAATACACAAAAAGATTTTGGGGAGAATAGCAGTAACACAACATGATGAACCTAATACAATCAGTGCGTTTAATAGTCTTTCCCGAATTGTAAAATTGTATGCAATAAATGAAGTCATTTTTTGTGAAGGTGAACTTTCTTTAAAAAAAATTATAAACACTATTTCAAACTTACAAAAGCGAGTAAGCATAAAACTATATGCGGCAGGAATGGCCACTGTAATAGGAAGTGACAATAAAAATGAAACGGGCTATTACATTTCGCAGGATAAAATTTTTCGCTTATCTCTTCCTGTCAGCAAAAGAAACAAAGTGCTAACGGATACTGTGATTGCTGCTATTTTTATTATCACTTTCCCCTTTCATCTTATAATGAAAAGAAAACCTGCTACTTTTTTTAAAAACATTTTTCATATTCTTTTTTTTAAAAAAACTTTTATTGGGTACGCTCTACCTGAAAATAATTTGCCGTGCATAAAGCCTGGAATCCTTACTACCACTGGCTTACCGACCTACATGAATACATTGCCTGCAGATAATCTTTATGCAATAGATACGTTGTATGCAAAAAATTTCGATGTGCTCAATGATATAAAAATGATCTGGTACAATTATAAATTATTATCATAAGCTGTAACCAATCATCTGTTAATATAAAATGCGGCCGTGCTTTTCCGCAAAGTATTTACGAAATTTGCCCACAAATAAATTTGTTGAATGGCTTATAATAATTACAGACCTTCCAGGAGTGTGCCACCGGTTGTATTAAATCTTATAATTGTAAATGTGATTGTATTTGTTGCTCAAAGCGTTTTTGACAGCACATATAACTTAACCAATCTTTTAGCATTATATCCTTACAGGAGCGGCCTTTTTGAGCCTTATCAATTAGTGTCTCACATGTTTGCACACGGAAGTATTCTTCATATATTTTTTAATATGTACGCACTATGGATTTTTGGTGCTGTGCTGGAAAGAGTATGGGGTGGAAAGAAATTTTTTATTTTTTATATGGTTTGTGGACTAGCGGCCGGCGTTACACAAATGTTATTTGTCAATAGCAGTGCAGCTATCGGTGCATCGGGTGCCATTATGGGCTTGCTTGGCGCGTTTGCATACACTTTTCCCAATACGGAATTCTATATGTTGCCTTTTCCGGTACCTATTAAAGCTAAATACATGGCCGCCATTTATGCATGTATTGATTTGTTCGGAGGCTTTTCCGGGGGAGATAATATTGCGCATTTTGCGCATCTGGGAGGCCTTGCGATGGGTCTTATCCTTGTAATTATATGGAACAAAACAGATAAAAAAACTTTTTATTAAATTTATAAACAGGCAATTTTTAGTGAAAGGAAATTGGTAATTTTATAAGGTATCCTGCAAAAAGAAAACATGGGTGAATCTGAAAGATATATTGATCGCCGCTTAAAAAAAATTTCTCTTGGTGAAGATAATAACGCCTTGATAGCGCTTATTTCCATTAATGCAATTGGCTTTGTTATTCCTGCATTAATAAAGGTGATTTACATGCTTGCTGCATCTGAAGGGAACGATTTTTCAACGCATATCCTGCCTTGGTTTGTGATGCCGGCTAAGCTTTCCCTGCTTGCAAAAACTCCATGGACGGCTGTTACTTATATGTTTACTCATTTAAGCTTTTTTGAAGTGCTAAGCAATATGCTTTGGCTGTGGGCTTTTGGCTCTATTTTGCAGGATATGAGCGGAAATAAAAAACTATTTCCTGTTTATATATATGGCGGCATTGCCGGAGCTATTGTTTTTATTATTTCTAATTATGCCATAGCGCCTTTGAGGCCTTTGCTTGATGTAAGTGCGTTAAGCGGTGCAAATGCTTGTATTATGGCGGTTGCCGTAGCAGCTACCACTCTTGCTCCTGATTATCGGGTTTTCAGAATGCTCAATGGCGGCATTCCTCTTTGGGTGATTACTATTCTATACATAATTATTGATTTCACAAGTGTTGGAGCAGGAGGACCTGCCTTTCATCTCACGCATTTCGCAGGAGGTCTAGCCGGCTTTTTGTTTATTGTAAGCCTTCGCCGCGGCCATGATGGAGGTGCATGGATGGTGCAACTGTATAACTGGTTTATGAATCTTTGCAACCCAGATAAAAAAATATCGACTACGAACAAAACAAAGGAAAAATTATTTTATAAAACTGGCAATCAAAAGCCTTTTGAGAAAAAAGCCATAATTACCCAACAAAGGATTGACGAAATTCTTGACAAGATAAATCAGAAGGGATATCATTTATTAACTGATGAAGAAAAGAATATTCTTACGCGTGCTGCTGAAAATGATTTCTAAAAAAGTGATTGCATAATTGCTCTATATTTAATTTGCTTTTAACAATTCCTGAAACCATTCATGCGAAGGTTTACCAAAAGAATTTTTATAACTGCCAATATCGGCATTGCACTATGTTTTCTTCTGGGCGCTTACGTGAAATATTTCAATCCTTCTAAATGGTGGTTTATTAGCCTGTTTACCTATCTATTGGCTTACCTTCTTTTAATATTATTATTTTTTTGCCTGTTTTGGATCTTTCGTAAATCTTTGTGGTGCTTTATTTCACTGATTGCGTTTGCAGCAGGCTGGCATCCTATAAAAAATATTTTCCCTTTTAAAATATCCTCTGAATTTGCACTACAAAAGCAGCCAGATGTAATCCGGGTGATGAGCTGGAATGTGGAGCAGTTTAATATTCTTCACCATAAAGATCATCCGGAAGTGAAGGGCGAAATGCTGGATCTTATAAATAAATATGATCCTGATATTGCCTGTTTTCAGGAGGTGGTAGCTGGTGATAAAAAAAAAGGTATCAATTATTTTCCAGACATTTTAAAGGCCTTACACTTTACGGATTATTTTTTTTCGTATAGCGTTAAAGATGATTTTGATGCCAATCATCACTTTGGTCGGTTAATCTTATCGAAGCTTCCCGTTATAAATAAGCAAACTGTAGTTAATTATCCCAATGATTACAATGCTACATTTCAATACATAGATGTGCTAAAAGGAAACGATACTATCCGTGTGTTTAATATTCATTTGCAATCATTAAAATTCTCAAAGGCAAATCTTACCTATTTGGATTCAGGGCCAGTTACAGATAGCAACCTGACAGAGTCAAAAAGTATTATTGCAAAAATTAAAAAAGCAATTATCAAAAGATCTGTCCAGGCAAATTTTATAAGAGATGAAATAGATCACAGCCCTTATCCGGTAATCCTTTGCGGCGATTTCAATGATGTACCAAATTCTTACTCTTATGAAACAATAGGCGATGGCTTGCAAAATGCTTTTGTTCAAAAAGGCGCAGGCATTGCAAGAACGTTTACATCCATTTCTCCTACGTTAAGAATTGATAATATTTTTGCGGATAAGATTTTTTTAATCACGCAGTTTATAAGAATAAAAAAGCTACTCAGTGATCACTTTCCAATTATTGCGGACATGACTTTGTCAAAAACCAAACAATAATTTTTATATTTGATTATGAATTCTTTCGCTAATAATTCTTGGTGTTGTGTTTGCCCGCACACTATTTTTTAAACTTTTGCAGAACTTTCCTGATACTTTTTTTAATAAGACATTGTATGCCGCTTAAAATTTATAATTCGCTTACAAGGCAGAAGCAGATCTTTGAACCCATTACTCCACCATATGTTGGCATGTACGTGTGCGGGCCAACGGTAAGCGGCGAAAGCCATCTAGGTCATGCACGGCCTTATATAACGTTTGATGTTATTTATCGATACTTATCTTATCTTGGTTATAAAGTTCGTTATGTGCGCAACATTACTGATGCCGGGCATTTTGAAGAAGAAGGCCGCGAAGCAGAAGATAAAATTTCAAAAAAAGCTGTGCTTGAAAAAATAGAGCCAATGGAGCTGGTGCAGAAATATACCAATCTTTTTCATTGGGCAATGAATCAATTTAATAATCTTGATCCAACCATTGAACCTACTGCAACCGGGCACATTGTTGAGCAAATAGAAATGATTGAAAAAATTATTGAGGAAGGATATGCTTATGAAGTAAATGGCTCGGTATATTTTGATGTAAAAAAATATGCTGAGCAACACATGAATTATGGAAGCTTAAGCGGAAGAGTGATTGATGAAATGATGGAAACAACACGTGACCTGGAAGGCCAGGATGAAAAAAGAAACAAAGCAGATTTTGCTTTATGGAAAGTCGCGCCGCCTGAACATATCATGCGCTGGAAAAGCCCATGGGGAGAGGGTTTCCCGGGATGGCATATTGAATGCTCTGCAATGGCAACAAAATATTTGGGTAAGCAATTTGATATTCATGGCGGTGGTATGGATCTGCTGTTTCCGCATCATGAAAGTGAGATTGCACAAAGCACTATTTGCAATCATATAGAACCTGCCACGTTATTGGATTCATAATAATATGATAACCATTAACGGCAAAAAAATGGGCAAGAGCTATAACAATGTAATTACGCTTACAGAACTTTTCAGTGGTAATCATCCGTTGTTCACACAGGCTTATCATCCAATGACAATCCGGTTTTTTATTTTGCAAACACATTATCGCAGCACACTTGATTTTAGCAATGAAGCATTACAGGCTGCAGAAAAAGGATTAAAGAGATTATGGGATGCTTATGAAAATTTGCAAAAGGTTGCATATAGGAAATTATGAAACATCAACTGATAAAGAGCTGGATGAAAAAATTAAAAAGCTTCTTAGCGAGTTGGATGAATTTATGAATGATGATTTTAGTACAGCAAAAGTGCTGGCAAATATGTTTGAAATAGTTCCAGTAATTAATTCTTTAAAAGATCACGTGATAGAAAAAGATGCTATTTCTTCGGCAACTGTTCAGCGTATGAAAGATGAGTTCATGGTTTTTCTTGAAAATATTTTAGGGCTTCGAGCCTGCCATTCAAAACAATGAAACGTTTACAGGCGTATTGCAATTGCTTGCTGACATAAGAAAGGAAGCGAGGACCAAAAAAGATTATGCAACATCAGATAAAATAAGAAATCAGCTTAGTGAACTCGGTATTGAAATGAAAGATGAAAAAGATGGAAGCATTAGCTGGAATATAGTGCAGTAAAGCCTTCAGGTAAACTATTTTTATTGGAACACATTATTCATTTATCAAAAGATAAAAAGCTTAAGCAGCTTATTGATGCGCAGCAACCTCATACTCTTTTATTAAAAGATAAAATATACCTGCGCTTATGCGCTTCCATTTTAAGCCAGCAGCTAAGCACAAAAGTTGCTGATGTTTTATATAAAAGATTCCTTGAGTTGTACGAAGGCCAAGAACCAACTGCAAAGCAAATCCTTGCGACTCCTACAAGCACTTTCAGAAGCATTGGGTTCTCCAACGCAAAAGCTTCTTATGTACATAATGTTTGCAACTTCTTTATTGAAAATAAAATAACAGATAACGATTTGTACAAAATGAGTAATGATAAAGTGCTGTCATTACTTACACAAATAAAAGGCATTGGCAGGTGGACAGTGGAAATGATATTAATGTTTTCTCTTGGAAGAGAAGATGTTTTTGCGATAGACGATCTTGGCCTCAGGCAAAGCATTATTAACCTGTATAAAATAAAGGAGACGGATAAAAAATTACTCAGGCAAAAGATTGAAAAAATATCGATGAAATGGTCGCCCTATCGGACGTATGCAGCCAAGTATTTATGGGGCTGGAAGGATAGTTAACTCATTCAAAAAAGCCAAAGTTATATATGCCTACTTTCTCTTTACCAAAGGATTATTTAAGCCATTTACCAGGTTATCAACTACCACAAAATTGCGGAGCTTTGAAAAAAATTGCGTAAGCGTTTTGCAACCGTAAGTGCGCACATCGAAGCTCGGATCCAGTTTGCGAAGATTAATACCAAGCGTGGAAATATACGCCTCATTACTTTCGTTTATACTCATGTCATACGCTTTATTAATAAGTTTTATATCAATGGATGCTTTTTCCTGATGCTTTTTTTCAGCAACTTTCTTTTCAGGCTTTTCATCTGGTTTCGGCTCAAGGTTTTCAACATACGTAAATATCTCGCACGATTTCACAAAAGCATTTGGCGTTTTTTGCTCGCCTATTCCCATAACAAACACGCCGTCTTCCCGTATTCTTTTGGCAAGGCCTGTATAATCACTATCACTGGAAACAATACAAAAACCATTGACTATATTATCATGTAAGATATCCATTGCATCGATGATAAGCGCGCTGTCTGTTGAGTTTTTGCCACTGGTATAAGAAAATTTTTGAATGGGATTAAAAGCCATTTCATTCAATATATTTTTCCAATGGTTCATGTGTTGCGTCGTCCAGTCGCCATACACACGACGTATGGTTACTTTACCGTATTTGGAAGCTTCTTCAAGTATAAGATCGATAATTTTTGCCTGGGCGTTATCGCCATCAACCAATAAAGCAATCTTTTGATTTTTTATATCCATACTTAATTATTCGTGCAAAATTATGATTAAAGGCGAATAAGAATTCTTATAAAATATATTCACAGATGAGCATTTTTGCTGAGCGTAATTTTTCTTTAATCATTAGGTGAATATTTTATCTTTGGCATCATCAAAAAATTTTTATGAAGTTTATCGTTTCTTCCACACAGTTATTAAAACATCTTCAGCAAATAAGCGGAGTTATTAATAGCAATACTGTACTACCTATCCTTGAAGACTTTTTATTTGAAATAGAAAAAAACAAGCTTACTGTTATTGCTACAGATCTTGAAACTGTGATGAAGATAAACATGGAAATAGAAGCGAAAGACAATGGAAAAATTTGTATCCCTTCAAAGATATTGTTAGATTCTCTTAAAAATTTGCCTGAGCAGCCGCTTACATTTAATATTGATAAAAATTTTCATGTAGAAATAACGAGTGACAATGGCAAGTATAAAGTAATGGGAGAGAACCCTGACAACTTTCCAAAGGAGCCAGTTGCAGACGTCACTAATACTTTTACAATGTCAGCATCAGCGTTGGTTACAGCAATCAACAAATGTCTCTTTGCTGTAAGTAATGATGACTTGCGCCCCGCTATGACAGGCGTTTTCTTTGAGCTTTCTTCCAACGGAATTACTTGTGTTGCAACAGATGCACACAGGCTTGTTCGCTTTACAAGAACTGATGTAAGCTGCCCCAAAACAGACACTTTCATTGTTCCCAAAAAGCCATTGAATTTATTAAAAAATGCTATTCCATCAAATGATAGTGAGTTGCAGCTTTCTTACAACAGCAATCATTTATTTATAAAGCATGGTGGAACTGAACTGGTGTGCCGGCTTATTGATGCAAGGTTTCCTGACTACAAAGTGGTGATTCCATCTGACAATCCTTATAAGCTTACGGTAAGTAAAAATGATTTTCAAAATGCGTTGAAAAGAGTAAGTGTATTTAGCAATAAAAGCACTAATCAGGTAGCACTCTCCATTAGTGGCAGTCAAATGCAGCTTGCTGCCCAGGATGTTGATTTTAGTTTTGAAGGCAATGAACGTATGGCGTGCCAGTATGATGGTGAAGATTTACAAATAGCTTTTAATGCAAAATTTTTGATTGAAATGCTTAATGCTGCGGATACTGATGAAGTTGTTGTAGAATTAAGCACTCCAACAAAGGCTGGTATAATTAAGCCTTCGGAAAAAAATGAAGATGAATCGTTGCTTATGCTGGTAATGCCTTTAATGCTTAACAATTAAATTTGTAATAGATTTTCGTTTATATGCTAACTGTTATTAATGACCCGAAATGGAACTGGTGACCGTAAGAACTTTTACTAATTATTTTTCCGCTAACATTCTTCTAACCAGACTTAGAGATGGAGGCATTGAATGCTACCTCAAAGATGAGCAGACAGTTACTATGGATCCGTTGCTTACTTATGCAGTAGGAGGCATTAAGCTTGTTGTTAAAAAGAACGATGTTCCCGAGGTACTATCATTATTACAGCACTTCGATGACGCCTATAGAAAAAATGTGATATGCCCGAAATGCGGCTCTCATAATATAGAACTTGTACCAAAAAGAAATGCGGCAAATATGATTACCGCAATACTTAGCTGGATCTTTTCAAGTTTTGCTGTTTCTGCTGAAAACGTTTACAGGTGCGAAAAGTGTGGTTATGAAAGTGATGCTTTGCCAGAAAATTTTAATAGCAATTTTTCTTCTGATACCAGTTTTCTCAACTGATTTTTATATAGATACTTAATGAAATCAATTGCATTTATTCCCGCGAGATATGCTGCAACGCGCTTCCCGGCAAAACTGATGCAAATGCTGGGAAATAAAACGGTAATAAGGCATACGTATGAAAATACTGTTGCAACACATTTGTTTGATGAAGTGATTGTGGTAACAGACAGCGACATCATATTTAGTGAAATTATATCAAACGGGGGCTATGCAACGATGAGTAAGCGTGCTCATGAAAGCGGAAGTGATCGTATTGCGGAAGCTGCTGCTGATATAGATGTTGATGTGATAGTAAACATACAAGGTGATGAGCCTTTTGTAAAAAAGGAATCTCTTCAGCCGCTTATAACTATTTTTGAAAATGATATTTCGCAAAGTGTACAAGTAGCTTCGCTGATGCACGGAATAAAAGATAAAAAGATTATTGAAGATTCGAATAGCGTGAAAGTGGTAACGGATAAAAATATGAATGCTCTATTTTTCAGCAGGAGTGTTATTCCATTTAAGCGAGAAACAACAGTTGACACAATCTATTATAAACACATTGGAATATACGCTTACCGCAAAAAAGCGTTAATGAATTTTATTCACTGGAAACCATCCATTCTTGAACTTTCAGAGAAACTGGAACAGCTTCGTTTCCTGGAAAATGGCATCTCTATTAAAATGGCTATAACCTTTGAAACTCCCATATCCATTGATACTCCCGAAGATCTTGTAAGAGCAAAAAAACTTCTTACAAAGTATGAAAGTCAAAAATAACTTGTTGACTTCTTTTAAAAAAACATACAGGATAACAGTTATGGCGCAAACGAAATCAGGCGATTGATTTTTGTTTGTATACCGGAACTGTGCTGCAAGGCTCACCATACATAAAGCTTTTTACAACAGGCTGCAATAGCTTTGTAATTTCTGCATAAGCACTAGCCGGAATACTTTTTTCTCCGCATCCTTTTATAACTATTCTTTTTCCTTTATATTGATTAATATCTAAAGAGGCGATATTTTTTAATAATAAAAATTCAAGCACAAAGTCTTCTGTTCCAGCCATCACATCTTTAGCTATAGGTTGCAAAAAGGTTACAGCAAGCATGTAAGCCCACAAAGGAATTATAGCATCCGCACTACAAACAATACAAACGATTTTGTTTCGGTATTTTTCCCAATCAGTGTTTTTTAATTGTTCTCTATAATCCTTTTCTTTCAAAATAAGATTCATGAATAAATACTCTTTGAGATCAAAAACGATCGTTTCTCCTTCAGGATAAAATTTTTCCAGATCTATTGTTTCAATAGCGCTTTGAGCAACTCTATTTAAAATAATGCCTTCCATATTTATAATATCAATGCAAAATTACAAATAAGAAAAAGAGATAATATTTTTGCTTTTTAGAAAAACTTACTTCTGTAATCTTTAATCTTAGCCATCTTTTTTAAAGAAAGAAATGATTGACCAAGCGCGCTTTGCATCATTTGATTTTCGGCCGCTACTTTTCTTTGAATTACTGTTTCTGGAGCAGACGGTGCTTTCGGAAAAACACCTGTTACCTTAATAAGGTATACACCTGTATTGCCTGCAATAGGCGGGGAAATTTTTGTTTGATACTCTTTATTAAAAGCTGCTCCGGCTACTTTTGGTTCATTACCAATTCCATTGATAATTTGTGCATCGAAAGTAAGCGTTGAATCACTACCGCTGCTTAAAACTCTTTCGTTATAAGGCTTTGCAGCTGCATCCAGCGTTGCAGGGTTATTAAGATTCTTTTTTATTTCATCTGCCTTTCTGATATTAATAAGAGCCGACTCAACCAAAGGCCTGGCTGTTTTTACATCAGGAACACCCTCGTCTATTTTGCTATCAACCGTGGCAACCACAAAGGCATCCTTTAAAGAAAATGGCTCAGAAACTTCACCTTCTTTGGCTGTGAAAGCCCATTTAACTACTTCACGCGCATCCTGCAAGCTGCCTAACTGATAATCGTTTTCTTTTATAACAGCAGGCACATTCACTTCCTTCAACCCGTTTTGCGCAGCATATTTATCAAAAGCCTGTTTATCTCTTGCCTGGCCTGAAAGCTTTGTGGCTGCAGCATTTGCGTCATTTATTGTTTCATCACTTGGTACAATTTCTTTAGCCATGTAAGCTACTTTGTAAGCAGGTTCAAATTTTGTTTGCTTTAATACTTCTATATAATGATACCCTGTATAATCCTGGCTTTCTCCCTTTACAATTCTTTTTGTTCCAACAGGGAAATAAAATGCCGTTTGATAAAAGGAATCAACCAGTTGGGCACTCGAACTAAAATCATATTCCCCTTTTGTATTTTTACTTCCGTCATCATCAGAATATTTCAAGACCATCTGATTAAAATCTGCTCCATTTTTTATTGCTAGAGCTATGCTGTCTATTAATTTTCTTGCAGTAGTATCTGGCCGAATCTGGCCCTTTTTACTATCTGCTATTTTAATTAAAATATGCCTCACTTTTACGCTATCAGGTACCTGCTTCGTTTCTACCATTTTAGCAAGAACAAAATTTTTACCATCAAGATAAGGCCCAAAAACACTTCCTACTGTTAAGGACGGAATTGAATCTTTATCCGGCATTTGCAACTTTGATTTTTGCGTATATCCATCAAAGAAATTAATTGCTGAAGAATTCCGTGCAACAAAAGCACTTGCATTAGTATCAGCCGCAAACTTTGGTTTTAATTCTTCCAGTGATTGTTTGATCGCAGCACTATCCTTAGCGCTTGCAAGTGCATTAAAAGAAACATAAGAAATCATTCTCCCAGCTTCCTGCTTGTATTTATTTTTATTTTTTTCTACATAATTTTTTATATCATCATCTGTCACTTTTATAGTGCTGTCGCTTATCACGGCGTATGGAACCGCAACATAGGATATAGTTGCAAAATTATTTTTTTGCTCATCCTGCAGTTTTGCAAGCCATTTAGGAATATACACACTTGCACCAATCATTGCTGTATATTTTGAATATAAGCTGCTTAGCGTCATTGGTTCTATTATTTGGGAACTGATTGCTTTTCTTTGATCTTCATTTTTTGCTTTCTTTGTTTGAGCCCACCATTGCTCAGCCTGAGCAATATCATATTGGCCTGTTTCCTTATTTGTAAAAGCTTGCTTTAATTGTTGCGGAGCGTCATCACCGAACATTACAGAGCTCATTTCTTTCGGAGTAAAATTTAAACCAAGATTATCAAATTGCTCCCCTACGATTTTTTCGGCTACTATTTGATCCCAGGTCGTTTGTCTTATCTGGTCAGACTGTGCGGAACCGTTGGGATATTGCTGTTCCATATCTTTTACCTTAGCATTAAAATCCGACAGCTCTATCTTGTCTCCATTTACGCTTCCTAAAGTGGTTGTATTGCCGCCGCCAAACAGCTTGCCAGTGCCGCTCCTGGAATCCATTAGTATAAAACCAATTAAACTTAAAGCGATAATGGCAATTACAATTACAGCGCCTCTTTCCCGTATAGTCTGAATTATTGACATAACTTATTTATTCATTTTTATTAAAAAATGGACGGCAAAAATAATATAAATTAATGTAGCAGCAATTGTCGTAAAGTTTACTAGTCTTTGTTTTGCTGGTAAGTAAAAATTTTTTTGAAAGATAACCAATGACCTTTTTTCTTTCAACACAGCCTTGTTTATAAATCACTTTTTGTGTTGATAAAGGATGTTGCTTAAAAAAAATCTTCTTTATATTTTATAATAACTCGGTTCTTATTTTACAAAAATCATCTTTTACTTTCTTATCACACATATTCCGCCGACTTCACTAACATTGTTTTTTAGAAAATATTGTATATTTTTTTCCTCACTTCTTTTTATGAACTTATGTTTATAACAACGTTGTTTAGCAATAGTGATGTTAAAAGAGTGATGTCAGGTACTTGTTAATTGAAGTGGATAAAACAAATTTTCTAATTTTACATCACTGTTATAATAATTCCTTTCCACAAATCCACATCCCTAATAGTAATAAGCTATTAAATAAATATTGTATTAATATTAAATACTATGGTAGATATGAACATTGATGTTACGAAGCATAATATAGAAAAAAAAGGTTTTTTAGATATTGATATTGATGTTAATTTGGACTTGTTTGCTGAAATTAAAAGATTAAAAAAAGAAAAAAATGCCATTGTACTTGCACATTATTACCAGGAGCCGGATATACAGGATGTTGCGGATTTTATTGGAGACAGCCTTGGGCTTGCACAAAAGGCGCAATCGACAGCTGCTGATTTGATAGTGTTTGCCGGCGTGCATTTCATGGCAGAGACTGCAAAGATTTTAAATCCTCATAAAAAGGTGGTTTTGCCAGACCTTAAAGCCGGTTGCTCTCTTGCTGATTCTGCGCCGCCGGAGTTGTTCAAAAAATTTAAAGAAAAATACCCTGATCACATTGTTGTTTCTTACATTAATTGCTCCGCCGGTATTAAAGCTCAAAGTGATATTATTTGCACATCTTCTAATGCACAGGCTATCATTGAAAGTGTTCCGAAAGATCAAAAAATAATTTTTGCTCCTGATAAAAATCTTGGTAACTACTTGATTAAAAAAACCGGAAGAGACATGGTATTGTGGAATGGTGCCTGTATCGTTCATGAAATATTTAGCCTGGAAAAAATTACCAAGTTAAAAGTTCGACATCCTAATGCAAAAGTGATTGCACATCCAGAATGTGAAGAGCCGGTATTGCGTGTAGCGGACTTTATTGGAAGCACTACTGCGCTTTTAAAATATACAATTGAAAATGATGCACAGGAATTTATTGTGGTAACAGAGACGGGCATTTTGCATCAAATGCAAATAGATTCACCTAATAAAACTTTTATACCTGCGCCGCCGGAAAATATGTGTGCTTGCAATGATTGTCCTTACATGAAATTGAACACACTCGAAAAATTATATTTGTGTATGGAATATGAAGAGCCGCAAATAATAATGGATGAACACCTAATGATTGCTTCAAAAAAACCCATAGAAAGAATGCTTGAGATAAGCCACAGTAAAGGACTGTAGTGTCATGAAGTAAATTTTATTAACCTTTCAACTGCCGTTTCAAGTGTTGTGTTTTCTTTACAAAAACAAAATCTTACTACAGAATTATTTATTTCTTTTTTGTAAAAAGATGAAAGTGGAATTGCAGTAACGCCTGCTTCTTTTGTTAACCGGATAACAAAATCTTTTTCATGTTCATCACTGATAGAAGAGTAATCATACAATTGAAAATAACTTCCATAACTTTTGAACGATGTAAACTTTGTTTGCTGCATCATTTGTTGAAAAAGATTTCTTTTACTTTGCAAGAAATTTCGAAGAGTGAGATATACTTCTTTATTCTTTAAAAAGTCTGCCAGAGCAAATTGCACGGGCGAGTTGCACGAAAAACAATTGAACTGATGTACTTTTCTAAACTCATTCATTAAGAAGGAAGGAGCTACGCAATAACCAATCTTCCAGCCGGTGCAGTTATATACTTTACCAAAAGAAAAACAAACAAAACTCCTTTCGAATAACTCCGGATATTTTAAAATGCTTTCATGCTGAGCATCATCAAAAATGATGTGTTCATATACTTCATCGCTTACTATTATAATGTTTGTATTGGTTACAATTTTTTTAAGCTCTTCAATGTCTTTTTTATTAATGATAGTTCCTGTCGGATTATGAGGTGAGTTAATGATAATCATTCTTGTGGCAGCAGAAATTTTTTCTTTAACTAAACTCCAGTCAATTTTATAATCAGGATAAGTAAGTGGAATAAGAATTGCTTTACCGCCGTTCACTTCAATGTTAGGAATATAACTATCATAAGCAGGCTCAAAAACAATCACTTCATCTCCTGGATGAAGTATTGAAGTAATAGCTGTATATATTGCATAAGTGCCGCCAGGTGTAATAGTAATGCAGGTTTCAGGATCTATGTTGTTTTTATATAAATAAAATATTTTCTCTGCAATGCTTTCTCTTAAAGTGATAAGCCCATTCATGTGCGCATATTGATTATGGCCATCTTTCATTGCTTTACTTACAAGAGAAATTAAATTTTGATTCATTGGAAAATCTGGAAAGCCCTGCCCAAGATTAATAGCTTTATACTCTGCGGCAAGCGAACTCATTACAGAAAAAATAGTAGGACCTGTATTTGGGAGCTTACTTACAATTGAAGAAGAAATCAAAATAAGGTTGATTAATTTTTAGCAGAAAAATTATAAAAAGTTTTCGCCTTTTTTTCTTTTTATTTCTGCAAGATATTCCTTTATCTGCTGCTCTTTTTCTTTTTTACAAACTAACAAAGCATCATCGGTATTTACAATAATATAATCCTCAAGTCCTTGCAATACAAGCAGTTTATTTCCTGAAGAATGGACAATATTTTTTGAAGAATCAAACAATATTGTATGATCGCTTGCAATGGCATTTTCATCTTCATCTTTCTCAATATTTTCATATGCGCTTCCCCAGGTTCCAAGGTCACTCCATCCAAATGAAGAAGGTATTACATACACATTACCAGCTTTTTCTAAAATTCCATAATCAATTGAAATGTTTATGCAAAGCGGGTAAATAATTTCTATAGCTTTTTTTTCTTCGGAAGTAACGAGGTCTTTTTTTGCGCTGTCGAAGACTTCATGTAATTCAGGTAAATATTTTTCAAAACATTTAATTATGCTTTCTGTGCGCCAGGCAAAAATCCCGGCATTCCATAAAAAATCACCACTCAATATAAATTGTTTTGCAAGTTCAATATCCGGTTTCTCGGTAAAGGTTTTTACTTTATAAACGTTATCATTCACCGAGTATAGTTCATGTTGAATGTAGCCGTAGCCTGTGTTTGGCGAAGAAGGCTTTATACCAAGCGTGATCAAGGCATTATTTTTTTCGGTAAACTCAAGCGCTTCAAGACACGTTTTAATAAAAGATGTTGTATCATTTATTAAATGATCTGCGGGAGCGCAAATCAAATTACTGGAAGGATTTAATTGGTTTAATTTATAAGAGATGTAAGCAACACAAGGTGCTGTATTTTTTCGTGAAGGTTCACATAAAATATTTTCTTTTCTAAGCTCTGGCAGTTGTTCTTCGACTATTTCTTTATACTGAACAGAGGTTACTATGTAAATATTATTTTTTGGAATAAACTGTGCGAATCGATCATAAGTAGATTGAATCAATGTTCTTCCTTTGTTTAAAATGTCCAGAAACTGTTTAGGATAATCTGTTCTGCTTATTGGCCAAAACCTGCTTCCGATGCCCCCGGCCATTATGGCTACATAATGATTTTCATTCATTGCTTGTATGGTTAAATAATTCCTTCTCTTATGAGATCGTGTAAATGAACAATGCCTTTATAATTATTATTTTCTGTAACTATAAGCTGTGTTATATTTTTTTTCCTCATTACATCCAAAGCATCAACAGCCAGTTCGCTGCACTCAATTGTTTTTGGGAACCTTGTCATAATATCTTTAGCTTTTATATTAGCAAGCAAAACAGTCTTTTCAAGCATCCTTCTAAGGTCACCATCAGTAATGATGCCGGCAATACTTTCATCATCATCTACAACAACAGTAACACCTAAACGTTTTTTAGTAATTTCTATTATTACATCTTTTAAAAAAGTTTCCGGCGTTACAAGTGGTTTCTCATTATTAATAATTAAGTCTGAAACGTGCAGATATAGTTTTTTACCCAAAGTACCACCAGGATGAAATTTTGCAAAATCATCTGCATCAAAACCTTTTGCTTGCATAAGACAAATGGCTATTGCATCACCCATTACCATTTGAGCCGTAGTGCTGTTTGTAGGTGCAAGATTATTGGGGCAAGCCTCTTCAGATACTGTTGTATTTAAAGTAATATCCGCGCTTTTTGCAAGAAAGCTTTGCATATTGCCACATATTGCAATAAGAAGATTATTGAAATTTTTAATTAAAGGAACCAGAACCTTTATTTCAGGACTATCGCCGCTCTTGCTAATTATTATTACAATATCATCCTGCTGCACCATTCCTATATCGCCATGAATTGCGTCTGCAGCGTGAAGAAAAACAGAAGGCGAACCAGTGCTATTTAAAGTAGCAACAATTTTTTGCGCAACTATTGCACTTTTACCAATGCCGCTAATTACAATTCTGCCTTTGCTTTGGTTAATAAAATTTATCGCCTTTTCAAAATCTTCGTTTATAAAATTGCCAAGCTGCTGAACAGATTTTGCTTCAAGCTCGATTGTTTTTTTAGCGGTAATGATAATACTACTCTCCATTAAATTAGGGCTGCATAAGGCTTTTGCCGGATTTGAAATACACGCAAAGAAAGTAAAAGTTCTTTAATGTGCTTAGAGTATTGATTGCATAACTTTTTTTTGTACCTTAACCCGAATGAATTGTAAAGAAAGTTTATGGTTTCTAAAACATTTCTTTATTGATATTCGCCTGATTACGGAAAATTAAATACATAGTGCTAAGAAGAAAGTATGACTACAATTAAAACGAAATCCAAAAAGCAACCTTTGAGAAAATCGGGGAGGGATAAAACAAACAATTCAATTACTGCAGAACATCTGGTAGAATATCTTAAGCAAAATTTTGGTTTTGACAAATTTAAAGATCAGCAGGAGGCTATTATTAATAGCTTATTATCTGGTAAAGATACCTTTGTAATTATGCCTACCGGAGGCGGAAAAAGTTTATGCTATCAGCTGCCTGCAATTATTAGTAAAGGCTGTGCAATTATTGTTTCCCCTTTAATCGCATTAATGAAGAATCAGGTAGATTTAATAAGGGGGTATAGCAGCACTGACCATATTGCTCATTTTCTAAATAGTACGCTAAATAAGGGGCAGCAAAAAATTGTAAAAGACGACCTTACTAACGGTAAAACGAAAATGCTGTATGTAGCACCGGAAACCCTTACCAGGGAAGACAATGTGGAATTTTTTAAAAACCTTGAGATATCATTTTTTGCTGTGGATGAAGCACACTGTATAAGTGAATGGGGACACGATTTCCGGCCTGAGTATAGAAAACTCAGAGAGGTAATGGATCAAATAAATGATAAGATTCCTGTTATAGCATTGACAGCTACAGCGACTCCAAAAGTGCAAAACGATATTATAAAAAATCTTGAACTGAAAGCACCAAACATTTTTATTTCTTCTTTTAACAGGTCCAATTTATTTTATGAGGTATTACCTAAACAGAGAAAAGAGCAAACTCTGAAAAGCATTGTAAAATTTATTTCGCACAACAGCGGCAAAAGCGGTATTATCTATACTCTCAATAGGAGAACTACTGAAGAACTGGCCGAAATGCTTGTGGCAAACGGAATAAAAGCGGTGGCATATCATGCGGGTTTGGATGCGAAGGTAAGATCTTCAAGGCAGGACCAATTTTTAGGAGAAGAAGTTCATGTAATCGTTGCTACCATTGCGTTTGGGATGGGAATAGATAAGCCAGATGTGAGATTTGTTATACATTATAATATCCCAAAATCAATTGAAAATTACTATCAGGAAACAGGTCGTGCTGGAAGGGATGGTCTTGAAGGAAAGTGTATTCTATATTTTTCTCCTAAAGATGTTTCAAAGTTGGAACATTTGATGAAAGATAAATCTTTAAGCGAGCGCGAAATTGGCGCTCAACTTATTAGCGAAACAGTAGCATATGCTGAAAATGCGGTTTGTAGAAGAAAGTTACTTCTGAATTATTTTGGAGAAATATATGAGAATGACAATTGTGGCGACATGTGCGATAATTGTAAAACTCCAAAAGAACAACAAGAGGTAAAAAGGGAAGTATTAATTGCGCTGAAAACTGTAAGAGCTTTGGAAGAACGGTTTCCTATAACTTATGTACTTCCTGTTATTCTTGGTAAGCTTAATCCACAAATAAAGATGTACCGGCATGATGAAATGAAGGAGTTTGGAGAAGGAAAAACAAAAGATGATTTGTTTTGGAATTCTTTGATCAGGCAACTTCTCTTAAATAATTATTTAAAAAAAGACATAGAAGATTATGGTGTTTTGAAACTGACGGTTAAGGGTGAAAACTTTATCAAAAAGCCGGAAACTTTTAAAATTGCGATAAACCATGTTTTTGATCAGACAGAAGACGACGATGAAACAATGGAGACAGGGCAAACATTAGCAACTGATCAAAAGTTATTTGATCTTCTAAAGAGTTTACGGCATTATGAAGCAAAAAAACATAGTCTTCCACCTTTCGTTATCTTTCTCGAGAATAGTCTTTTGGATATGGCAACTTTTTATCCCACCACATTAAAGGAGTTGGAACGATGTCAGGGGATAAGTTTTGGAAAGGCAACGAAATTTGGGGAGCCATTCGTGAATCTTATTGAGAAATACGTTGAAGAAAACGAGATAGAAAAGCCTGACGATTTTGTGATGAAAAGCCTGGTTAACAGAAGTAGCAACAAGATATTTATAATTCAAAATATAGACAAAAAAATGCCCCTCGAAACTATTGCCAAAAACAAAACGTTAAATATTGATCAATTATTGGAAGAAATGGAAACAATAGTGGCAAGTGGAACAAAGCTTAATATAGATTATGCGATAGATGATTTAATGGATGAAGACGATCAGGATGAGATAATTGATTACTTTAAAAAATGTCAAACATCTAGTCTTAATAGCGCAAAAGAAGAACTAGCTGACGGAAATTACAGTCTTGAGCAATTAAAGATTATGCGAATTAAGTTTTTATGTAAATATGGTAATTGATTAATCAATCGCATTGCGTTTTAATCGAATAATTATACTTTTGCCGCTAATGGTGCGGTAGCTCAGTCGGTAGAGCAAAGGACTGAAAATCCTTGTGTCGGCGGTTCGATCCCGCCCCACACCACAAAGAGCCCTGTAATTGCAGGGTTTTTAATTTGAAAACGATTAAGCTTGAAAACAAAGGGAAAATTTTTCCGGTCAACTCGACAGCGAAAAAGGAAAAGAAGCGTTTTAAAAAGGGTTATTATATATATTAAAAAGGAACCATTAAAAGCCGTCGCTATTTTATTCGGGTGTATTCTTATTTATGTAACAATTCTCTTTATCCTTTTTGATCGCAATCATAAAACAATTAAATTGCATCAACAGACGATTGTGAAATGATAACATTTAAGGATACACGAAGTTATCTTCCATAATCGTCCTGAAGTCTTATAATATCGTCCTCGTCGCTTGGATTATTTAAATCAGTGTGTTGCCACATCTCAGCGATTATTCCCCAGGAACTTAATCCAACTAATCTATGCCTTTCACCCTGCTTTAAAAATATTATATCGTTAAGTTTTTTGATTTCTAGCTCGCCTTCTTCGTCGTTATTACTTCTTTTAACGCCCGCGGTGCCACCTATAAATTTCCATAATTCTGCACGTCGGTAGTGATATTGCCAGCTTAACTTTTTACCACTTTCCACTATTAAAAGTTTTGGACTAAGTTTACCAAGGCCGTTAGACTTTGATAGCTCCTGGAAAAAAAATTTTTCAAAAAAGGGTGCCTGTGATTCCTCAATTACGAAGTACCCGCCCCAAGGTCTGGTTTTGTCAATAGTCACAATCTTGAAACCATTCGAAATCAGGAAGTCTTCAACCTTAAGGAATACTAATTCTTTCGCTAGTTGTTTATCAAAATTTAAATTTATATCCATACTGTTATCTTCTTATATAAACCATAAGAACTTGAACATCACTGGGTTTAACCCCACTTATCCTGCTCGCTTGCCCTAATGTTTTCGGTTTAATGTCGTTAAATTTTTGCCTTGACTCGTTTGAGATAGAAGTAATTTTATCATAATTAAAATTATCTGGAATTAATTGATTTTCAAGATTTTTTAATTTGCTTACGGACTCCTCTTCTTTATCAAAGTACGTAGAGTATTTTATTTGAATTTCTACTTGATCAATTACTTCGTCTGGATATTTGGCAAACGCTTTATTTAATTCAATATTTTTTTTGAACAAATCACCTAAATGTATTTCGGGGCGTCCTAACAATTGAGCAACGCGTGTGCTATGGTTAATTGGAGATGAGCCAAGCTCGGTTAATAGGACATTTATATCCGAAGGTTGTACTTTATATTCTTTTACATCTTTAAGTGATTGATTAACAAGAGCTTGCTTCCTTTTAAAAATTTCATTTCTTTCTTCGTGCGCTAGCCCTAACACGTATCCTTTTGGAGTTAACCTAATATCTGCATTATCTTGGCGCAACAATAAGCGATACTCTGCGCGACTGGTAAACATGCGATAAGGCTCGTTAGTGCCCTTATTAACCAAATCATCGATCAGGACACCAATGTATGCCTCATTTCTTTTTAGAACAAAAGGATGTAGTTCGTTAACTGAGCAGTGGGCATTTATTCCAGCCATTAATCCCTGACTGGCTGCCTCTTCATATCCCGTGGTTCCATTAATCTGTCCCGCAAAAAAGAGATGTTTAATCCTCTTGGTTTCCAAGGTAGAGTTTAGTTGGGTCGGTTGAAAGAAATCATATTCTATTGCATATCCCGGTCTAAAAATTTTGCAGTTTTCGAATCCCGGAATTTTTTGTAAGGCTCGAAACTGGATTTCTTCAGGTAATGATGAAGAAAAGCCATTCAAATACATTTCGATGCTATTAAAGCCTTCAGGTTCTACAAACAACTGATGTCTGTCCCGTTCAGAGAACCTGTTTATTTTATCTTCAATACTGGGACAATATCTCGGTCCAATTCCCTGAATTCTCCCTTGGAACATTGGACTGTCTTTAAAGCCAGACTTTAAAATATCATGGACGTCGGAATTGGTATAAGTAATCCAACAGCTTAATTGTTTGGTAGGTTTTTTCGTATTTAAATATGAAAAACCCTTGACCTGCTCATCACCCTTTTGTTCTTCCATTTTGGAAAAATCAAGTGAGCGTGCATCGATCCGTGGGGGAGTACCAGTTTTTAATCGACTGCTTTCGAATCCCCAACTAATTAACTCTTCCGTAATACCGGTTGAAGAATTTTCGGAAATCCTTCCTCCAAATGTTTGTTTAGAACCTACATGTATAATTCCGTTTAAAAAGGTTCCGGTAGTAAGAATTACCGCCTTAGATTCAATTAAATGGCCCCTGGCTGTTTTAATGCCAGCGATTTGCGACCGATTCTTTAATAAGCCAATGACTGAATCTTGGTAGAAATCTATAAATGGGATTTTTTCCAAGTATGCGCGCCATTTAGCAGAGAATAATTGCCTGTCACATTGGGCTCTTGGGCTCCACATAGCAGCACCTTTACTTCTATTTAGCATTCTAAATTGCACCATGGACTCATCAGTGACTATGCCAGAATAGCCGCCTAATGCGTCAATTTCTCTTATAATTTGACCTTTCGCGATACCCCCCATTGCGGGATTGCAGCTCATCTGGGCAATAGTCTGCAGGTTCATAGTAACTAATAAAACTTTACTGCCCAAAGTTGCAGCTGCAGCGGCAGCCTCACATCCTGCATGTCCGGCTCCGACGATTATTATATCATATTTCGGAAACATATTGTTTCACGTGAAACGTCACGTTATTAAGTTTTTAAGATAGTAGTCTTCCTTTTGCCTCATGTTTTTTTTCTCGACTAATGTGTCATCTTTATACCCGCATAAATGCAAAATGCCATGAATCATAACTCTTGCTAACTCTGTTTGATAAATGGCATTAAATTTTTTTGCGTTTTCGGCTACTCGATCAATACTAATATAAATTTCTCCTTCAATAGCCGAAACGCCCAAATTAAAAGTAATAATATCAGTCAAAGTTTCATGATTTAAAAATTTCCTGTTTATGTTTTGCAGATACAAATCATTGCAAAATATATATGTAACAGTTTGATATTGAATTCCTTCAGAGGTGAAAATTAGATGGAGAACGTCTCTTATTTTGTTTTTGTTTTTCAACTGCACCTTTACATCATTGTTTTCAAATAAGATTTTTTTCAAGATTATTTCTTAAATCGAAAAAATTTCATCGTTTGCCAAACTACTTTAAGTATTACAAAGATGACTTTATCTCAAGTTAAAACAGGAGCAAAGGTAAAAATTAAGTCGTTTAATAACGATGAGATAATACTTAAACTTATGGAAATGGGTTGCTTGCCGGAGGAAGAGGTAATTGTTTGGAAAAAGGCACCTTTTGGTGACCCGATTTATATTTTGGTTTCCGGTTATTCACTTAGTCTGCGATTAGATGAAGCAGAAAAAATTAATGTCGAAGCTTTATAATTCTTTAGCCATTGAGAATTGGATTATACTTTGGTTCGTTCAATCCGGTCCATGTAGGGCATCTTATTATTGCTAATTATTTTGCGGTTCATACCGATTTAAATCAAATATGGTTTGTAGTTTCTCCGCAAAATCCTTTAAAAAAGAAGCATTCTCTACTTACCGTGGAACATAGAAAAAGCTTAATAGATCTTGCTATACAGGGAGAAACAAAACTCCGTTCATCCAATATAGAATTCAAATTGCCCAAGCCTAACTTTACAATTGATACCCTGACTTACTTGTCTGAAAAATATCCCAATAATACTTTTGTAGTTATTATGGGCTCCGATAGTTTTAGTAATATAAAACGATGGAAAAATCATGAGATGTTGTTAAATCAATATGAGATATACATTTATAATCGTCAAAACTATAGGGTTACCATAGATGAAACTTTTTCGATTAAAGTATTTGAAGCCCCGTTGCTTGATATTTCCAGTACGTATATTAGGCGATTGATAGTGTCAAAAAAAGTCGATAAAGTATCTTGTGCCGGATATTGTAAAAGAGGAAATTGAGAAACATTTATATTACGCGAATCTAAAAAATGAGACCAATTAAAAGGCATCCAAGAACTATATAAGGAGAGCGGAGTTTTGTAAAATTTAATAAAACAAATGTGCCTCCAATTACTCCAATATTGACGAAGCTTACGGTATTAAATTCTGTGATCGAAATATCTTTCAATAAATAAAGTGACGCCGCCCACATAATTCCAACAACGGCGGAATTGATACCTTCGAGTGAGCGAAAGACGATAACGTACTTTTTTAAATTGTGCCAAACAGGATAGAAAAACAATACTAATAAAGCGCTGGGTAAAAAAATACTAATACAGCCTATTAGACAACCTAACGTTTGCATGTAGATTCCTTCGTCTCGCATTACCATTCCGCCGGTATACGATGCCACGGAAAAAGTAGGGCCTGGAATAGCTCTCACTAGTCCCCATCCGGTAAGATACTCTTCTTTCGTCATGTGTTTTGTTTTCTGTCTTACAACGTATTGTTCATACATCATAGGCATTAACACATCTCCACCACCAAAAACAAGGCTGCCGAACCTATACATATTCTCCGTTAAATTATAAGCTCTTCTATTTTGCCAATTGTTTTTTCTTGCTTTTTCGCTAAGAAATCCTACTATTATAAATAATAAAACAAATAGCCAGATGTTAGTCCACTTTATTTGTTTTGGTTTTACATATTCTCTTTCCGGAATACGTTTGCTGCTAAAATTAGTAACAACACCTCCGATAATAATGAGAATTGGAAAGATCCAAGGTGTTTTAAAAAAAAAGTACGTGGTAATTACGCTTACCAGCATTATGATATATGTGATCGTATTCTTTATTGATCCGCGATACATTCGATATGCTGCAAAAGCAATAAAACCAACAGCCATAGGTTGAACGTAGCTAAAAATATTCAAGCTAACGTGATAAGTATTTATATAATATACTAAAAACGAAAAAATACTCATGAGTAAGCAGGCAGGAAGTATCCATATAATAAGTGTTAATATCGCCAGGGGTATTCCCCCTCTTTTATATCCAATAAGTGTGATCGTTTGAGTAGAAGTAGCTCCAGGTAAAAGCTGGCAAAAAGCAATATACTCCATTAATTCTTCTTTGGTTATGTCTCTTCGCTGATCGACAAAAGTTTTCATCATCATTCCCAAATGTCCTTGAGGACCGCCAAAAGCGGATAATGTGTAAGAAAAAACAGCCCTTAAAAAAGGTAGATGTCGAATCAGGACCATCAAATAACGATTGAAAATTATTTATGATTTTAAGAAAACATCTGCGAATCGTTCTATTTTTTCAAACCAATTTCCCTTAGGCGCTCATCAAGATAGTCACCAGCGTTAATGTCCTCATATGCCTTTAAATTTTCGTCCGTTACGCAATTTTCAACTGCCGCAAGACTCATAGATGATTTTGGATGTAGAAAGAACGGAATGGAAAATCTGGATGTGTGCCAAAGTTCACGTGGCGGATTTATTACCCTGTGCGTAGTACTTTTCAGTTTATTATTAGTGAGCCTTTGCAACATATCTCCAACATTTACTACAATCTGATCCGGTAAAGATGTTACGTCAAGCCATTCATTTCTTTTAGTTAATATTTGCAAGCCGTCAGCAGATGCGCCCACCAATAAAGTAATGAGATTAATATCTTCATGCTGTTCGGCTCTTATAGCGGTTTGGGGCTCAGTGGTAATAGGAGGATAATGAATGGCTCTTACAATTGAATTCCCTTGATTCACAAATTCATCAAAATAATTTTCAGGTAGGTTAAGATAGAGTGCTATTGCTCTCAATAAATATTTCCCGGATTTTTCGAATTCGCGATAAGCTCTATAAAACGTTTCATCGAAACCCTCCACATCTTCAACATTTACATTATCAGGATACTCTTTTTTTAATTCATGATCCTCGGAAACTATTTGGCCATATTGAAAAAATTCTTTAAGATCCGGTTCATCGCTTCCTTTTGCATGCTCTTTACCAAATGACGTATAACCTCTTTGTCCTGACAGTTCGGGTCTTTCAAAAGCTCGTTTTTTTTCCAAAGGAAGAGAAAAAAACTGTTGTACATGTTTATAAAGATCTGCAATCAGGTCTGATGGTATCCCGTGATTTTTCACTGCAACAAATCCAATATCTTCATATGCTTTTCCAATTTCTTCAACAAAAGCGTTTTTTTGCTCTTCTGTTCCATTAATAAATTGAGAAAGGTCAACAACCGGGATATTCATACTTTTAATTTAATCTATAATATTATAAGTGTAGAAGCACATTTTTAAACTAAAAAATTAGTTATATTAAAATTCTGCATTTTTAGGAAATCTTGGAAAAGGTATTACGTCTCTTATATTGCTCATACCCGTTACAAATTGCATAAGCCGCTCAAACCCAAGCCCAAAGCCAGCATGAGGGCATGAGCCAAATCTCCGAGTGTCCAAATACCAGTTTAATTCTTTTACAGGAATATTCATATCAATCATTCTTTCTTCAAGCCGGTCTAGCCTTTCCTCGCGCTGTGAGCCACCAACAATCTCTCCTATTCCTGGTGCAAGAATATCCATTGCAGCAACTGTTTTTCCATCATCATTTTGACGCATATAAAATGCTTTTATTTCTTTCGGATAGTTATAAACAATAACAGGTTTTTTAAAATGCTTTTCTACAAGATAACGTTCATGCTCGCTTTGCAAATCAACGCCCCATTTATCTATGATATATTGAAACTTTCTTTTCTTATTATAATTTGACTCTTTTAATATATTTATTGCTTCGGTATAAGTTATTTTTTCGAAATTATTTTTTATCACAAACTCAAGTTTTTCAATCAAACCCATTTCGCTTCTTTCTATTTGAGGCTTAGCTTTTTCTTCTTCCAATAACCGCGCTGCAAGAAAATTAAGGTCATCGGAATTATTTTCCAAAATATACTGGATAACGAATTTGATAAAATCTTCAGCAATGTTCATATCATCTTCAAGATCGCTAAAGGCCATCTCTGGCTCTATCATCCAAAATTCAGCGAGATGCCTTGCTGTATTAGAATTTTCTGCACGGAATGTAGGTCCAAAAGTGTACACATTACCTAATGCTAACGCACCAAGCTCTGCCTCAAGCTGCCCACTTACTGTAAGGTTAGTAGCTTTGGCAAAAAAATCATCTTTATAATTTATAGATCCATCTTCGTTTTTAGATGGATTTTCAAGGTCAAAGCTAGTAACATGAAAAGTTTCACCGGCGCCTTCTGCATCAGACGCCGTGATGATAGGTGTATGCAAATATATAAATCCACGATCGTTAAAAAACGAATGAACAGCAAAAGCAAGTGAATGTCTTATACGAAATACTGAGCCAAAAGTGCTGGTACGAAACCGTAAATGAGCAACGTCCCTTAAAAATTCAAGGCTGTGTTTCTTAGGCTGAAGTGGAAACCTTTCTGCATCGCTATCACCTATTATTTCTATGTTATCAGCCTTTAATTCATATTGTTGACCCTTGCCTAACGAAGGAATAATATTGCCTTCAATCTTTAGGCAGGAGCCTGTTGTAATCCTTTTTAATAAATCGCCGCCGAACTTACCAAGCTCTGCTACTATTTGCAGATTGTTGTTACAGCTTCCATCATTTAATGCAATGAACTGATTGTTCCTGAAGGTTCGTACCCAGCCCATAACAGTAACGTTTTTGCCTGTCATATCGCTGTTTAAAATTTCCTTTATGCGGAGTCTTTTATTATACATTTCTTTTGTGTGAGTTGCAAATATAATAACAGCAAACATTGCGGCTCAAAAGCACTATTAAATACTACATTAAAAGAGCTACAAAGATTTCCAAAAAGTATAATTTATTTCTTTTTCTTTAAAAATTGATGTATTATTGCATTATAAAGCTGACTGGTACTACATTTGATACAGTCTTTAGACGAACAAGAATCCATTCCATAATAAATCATCAAAATTTAGTTTTCACTTTTCAAGATCTCTTTGACAATTAATCTACACGTCTTTTATGTATGACATTCTACAACTGAACGATATGCTCGTTCCGGAATTGCTTGATATAGCAGAACAACAAAATATTTCCAATGCAAAAACTCTAGATAAACAGAACTTGATATACCAGATTCTTGATAAACAATCCGTAATGAACAACATAGAAATCCCGGCAGATAAGAAAGTAACTGCAACCGAAAAGCCAAAGCGAAAAAGAATTGTAAAGCCTCAAACGAATGATTTGCCCAAAGAAGAAACAATTGCTGAGGCCGAAACAAAAGAACCGCAAGTAAAAAAAACAGAAGAGAAGAAACGACCATTTAAAAAACATAAAGAGGAGGAAGAGCCCGAGCGCGAAGACGAAAATGACTATAAAGATATAATTGAACTCAAAGATCCAAAGCTTATTGCACCGGGACTTGTAGAATTGTTGAATGATGGTAACGATGAAGAAGCCGTACAGGAACCGCCTGCTACAAATGGCTTTCCGATGCCGCAAAAAATTCAAAGTAAGAAAGAGACTTCTTTCAATATTGAATTTGATGGAGTTATTCTCGCTGAAGGTGTATTGGAAATGATGCCTGATGGGTATGGCTTTTTAAGAAGCAGTGATTATAATTATCTTTCTTCACCAGATGATGTATATGTTTCTCCATCACAAATAAAATTATTTGGACTAAAAACCGGGGACACCGTTTATGGTTCTGTAAGGCCGCCGAAAGAAGGTGAAAAATATTTTGCTCTTTTAAAAGTAGAAACAATAAATGGAAAAGGCCCTGACGAAGTTAGAGACCGTGTGCCTTTTGATTATCTAACACCACTTTTTCCATTCGAAAAACTGAATCTATTTTTAACGCCTTCTAATCTTTCAACAAGAATTATAGATCTTTTTACTCCAATTGGAAAAGGACAGAGAGGACTTATTGTTGCGCAGCCAAAGACCGGTAAAACGATGCTTCTTAAGGAAATTGCAAATGCTATTGCAGCCAATCATCCAGAATGTTATTTAATGATTGTGCTGGTAGATGAAAGACCTGAAGAAGTAACGGACATGGAAAGGAGTGTAAAGGCCGAAGTAATCGCATCTACTTTTGATGAACCTGCAGAAAAGCACGTAAAAGTAAGTACCATGGCCCTCCAAAAGGCAAAGAGGCTTGTGGAATGCGGACATGATGTGGTAATATTATTGGATAGTATCACTCGTCTTGCACGTGCACACAACACAGTTTCTCCCGCAAGCGGAAAGGTTTTATCCGGCGGCGTCGAAGCTAATGCAATGCAAAAACCTAAGCAGTTTTTTGGCGCAGCCAGGAAAATAGAACATGGCGGCTCACTCACTATTATTGCAACAGCATTAGTAGATACAGGGAGCAAAATGGATGAAGTTATTTTTGAAGAATTTAAAGGAACCGGTAATATGGAGTTGCAACTTGATCGCCGGTTATCTAACAGAAGAATATTCCCTGCAATTGATATCATTGCTTCTTCTACCAGGCGTGATGATTTATTGCTTGATAAAGAAGTGCTGCAGCGTATGTGGGTTCTTCGCAATCACATGGCAGATATGAATGCGGAAGAAGCTATAAATATTTTAATGAAGAATATGAAAGGCACAAAGGATAATATGGAATTCCTTACATCAATGAACGGATAGAAATTTTTGTATTATTTTAAAGCCATTGCAATAGCAGTGGCTTTTTTGTTTATCAAACATATTTGTATGCCTATTGAATCAATTGACATAGAAAAATTTTTATTATTCTCCGAAAAATATCCTGTAATAGACGTAAGAAGTCCCGGAGAATTTGCAAAAGCTCATATTCCAGGTGCTTTCTCTTTACCATTATTCACTGATGAACAACGGAAAATTATTGGAACAAAATACAAACAGGAAAGCAGAGAAGCGGCAGTAAAAGCAGGCCTTGAACTTTTTTCTGAAAAAATGAAAGTGATGTATAACGAAGCGTTTCACATTTCCGATAAATGGAATGAAGAACATAACATAAAGGTGCAAAATAGCCAACAGCATTTTATCCTGCACTGTTGGCGCGGCGGCATGCGGAGTAATGCAGTAGCCTGGTTAATGAGCTTATACGGAGTAAAGATTTATACAATCAAAGGCGGATATAAATCATTTCGGAAATGGGCTTTAGGCCAATTCGAAAAACAATACAATTTAAAAATTCTAGGCGGCTATACTGGTTCCGGCAAAACAATTTTATTGGAAGAGATAAAAAGAAAGCAAGGAAACACTATTAATTTGGAAAAATTCGCAAACCATAAGGGATCTGCCTTTGGGGCATTGGGTGAGCAGGAACAGCCTTCGCAGGAAATGTTTGAAAATCTTCTTGCCGTTGAATTATATAAAATCGACAATTTCCAAGCACAACTACAGGGTAACAGTTATGCGTACACGAAAACTAACACTGAAATATGGATAGAAGACGAGAGCCGTAATATAGGTAAGCTAAGTATTCCCGAGCGTTTATGGACAAAAATGAGAACCAGTAAAGTTTATTTTATAGACATTCCATTTGATAATCAGGCTTGAATATTTATTAGAAAACTATGGGCAATTTAATAAAGAGGAGTTGCAACATTCTATCGTGAGAATTCAAAAAAGATTAGGTGGCCTTGAAACGAAAAGCGCAATATTATGTTTGGAACAAAACGATATTAAAGAATGCTTTAAAATTTTACTCAGGTACTATGATAAATATTATGAAAGAAGCCTTTTAAAGAGGGACAATATCGAGTCAGTTTTAAATAAAATACCATGTAGGAGCGTTAGTATAGAAAATATACAGACTTTGCTGAAAAAAGCACATAGCATAGCTTAATCAATTCTCATGAAATATTTAATGCTTCTTTCTTTTATTCCGTTAAAACTTTTTTCACAGGATATTACAGGTGTGTGGACCGGCACTTTATATAACGATACAACGAAACAAAGCCTCCGTTATGAGCTGGCTATTAGCAAAGTTAATAATAGGCTCTCAGGATATTCACACACAATATTTGTGATTGATGGTATTGAGAATATTGGGATAAAAACAGTAAGCATAAAACGAAATAATGATAATATTTTAATAACGGATGAAAAGTTTATTTATAATAATTGTCCAGAGCCGCCAGCAAAGGATGTGCGAATGTTCAGCGATTTAGTTATTTCACAAAAAGACAGCTTCACGGTGCTAACTGGAACATGGAGAACGAATCTGGACCAAAATGTATAGAAGCATTACAGGGACTATATTTCTTCAAAAGAAAGTTGATTTTAAAAAATCGTTACTAGTGAAAAAGCTAGATAGTCTTGGGCTTTTATCTTCTTTGTCATTCATGCCAAAAATAAGTGATGGTTACATCACAGCATGGGAAACAACAAAAAATGAAAACACTTTAGAACCTTCAAGGCCTGCATCAGGATTTAGCTTCCAGGAAAATAGAAACGATACAAACCATCAACATAAAAAGCGATAGCCTTGGGCTTACGCTTTACGATAATGGCGAAATAGACGGCGACACAGTAAGTATTATATTAAATGGGAAAGTTATTATGCCTATGCAAAGACTTACAGCAAATGGTATAAACAAAACGATTTATCTTACACCCCAAATGGGAGACTCTTTGATTTTAATTATGTATGCCGAGAATCTGGGAAGTATTCCGCCCAATACAGGGTTGCTTGTATTGCATGATGGAGATAACGTTTCAGAAATACGATTTACAGGTGATCTTCAAAAAAATTCAGCTATTATTTTAAAAAGAAAGAGGTCTGATATAAAAACAGCGTTTGCAAGGTAACAGTTATGTCACAAACTTTGTTTGGCATAGAAAGAGTAAAGCTTACTCAATACTCACATGGAGCAGGATGCGGCTGTAAAATTTCTCCTGCGGTTTTAGATACAATACTTAAAAGCAATCTCTCTTTCCCCGGTGATAAAAATTTGCTGGTTGGTAACCATTCAAAAGATGATGCCGCAGTGTATAATATGGGAAACGGAATGGCATTAATTTCTACTACTGATTTTTTTATGCCTGTTGTTGATGATCCTTTTGACTTTGGACGTATTGCATCTGCAAACGCTATTAGTGATGTATATGCCATGGGCGGCAAACCTGCGCTGGCCATAGCTATTCTTGGATGGCCTGTAGATAAATTACCTGCTGAAATTGCACAAAAAGTTATTGAAGGTAGCAGAAGCATTTGCGCAGAAGCGGGAATAGCATTGGCGGGAGGTCATAGTATTGATAATGCAGAGCCAATTTTTGGCCTTTCCGTAAATGGCTTTGTTAGTATTGAAAATATAAAACAAAATAACACTGCGAAAGAGAATGATTTATTTTATATAACAAAACCGGTTGGCATAGGCATATTGACAACGGCAGAAAAGAAATGTTTGATTAAAGAAGAACATAAAGGTATTGCGGCGAAACAAATGATGCAATTGAATAACATTGGCGAAGCGCTTGGGAAAATGAAACGGGTACATGCAATGACAGATGTTACAGGATTTGGTTTGCTTGGCCATCTTGCTGAAATGGCAGCTGGAAGCGGGCTGAGTGCGGTTCTTAACTTTAGGGAAGTTCCTCTTTTGGAAGATTTGCAATATTATATTAATAACGATTGTGTTCCTGGTGGCACTCACAGAAACTGGTTAAGTTATGGAGATGAAATAAGCAACATTACTGAAATGCAAAAGAAAATACTTGCAGATCCGCAAACAAGTGGAGGCTTACTAATTGCAGTTGCTCCAGAGGCTTCAGATGAAATTGTTAGTTTGTTTAAAAAAAATAATCTTGAAAAATTTATACAGCCAATAGGGCAATTCATAAGCAGGAAAGAAAAGCTTATTTATGTAAATGATTAGTTATGGAAACGACTTTTTAATTTGCCAATGATATCAGCAAGATTATTAAACTTTCTAAAAAGTTTTACGGGTTTTTACTTTGATTGTTAAGCGTGTCTGTATCAGGATCATCATTTGCTTTTGAAGGCGCAGGATTCTTTTTTGGTGATTGTTTTGAAGTAACAGCGTTTTCTTCGTTATAGCCTGCATTGCTTACAGATCCTTTCTTTTCGCCGCTATCCTGTTTTCTTTTTTGATAATATTTTTTAGAACGTGGTGTCATTGTTTAATTATTAAACCGGTAAGTTTATGATTCATCTTTCTGCTCTACAGCTTCCTCACTCTTCTTTTTTGATGCAGGCTTTTTGTCTTCTACTGCAGCATTTTTAATAGATAATTGAAATTTGGTATTGAGGCTTACCTCATAATTGCCTTCAGTAAGTATCTGTTTTGCGCCATCATCTTCCAGAATTACAAAAGCCAAATTCATGGCAAGTGGTGAGCCACTAATCACATTCCCTACTTTGCCATCAGTGAAGTCTATTGTAAATTTATATCCTGCCTTGCGGCCGGTGCCAGCTCTTTCAAAATCAATTCGGTTTAAATCTAATAGTTGTGAACCTGCCGAAGATTTTTTCATTAAAATTTTAATAATGGGTAAATATTTTTTCCAGATGTGATTATACATTAGATATTATGATTTAATTTTTTCTTTAAATGTTATCCAGAAAAACACCGCAACAACAATCGTAGTTAGTTCAAAATTAAAATAATTTTCTTACGAAACATTTATTAATTAAAAACTGCGGATAAATGGCAGCGGAAGATGGCTTTATTATACACTATGTTTATAAAAACTAAGTATTTTCTCAAATGAATATTATTAAAAAAACAACGGTGTTATTTAGCATATGACAGACTATACTTATTATTTAGCATATACCGGCAATAAATGCAATTGTTAACTTATGTAATTTATTATTTCATGCGTGCAGTATTTACTAAATTTGTTCAATGTCTCAACTATCTAATTGAATGGCATTAATAGAACTTAAGATTACCAGAATCTTTAACCAGGGCATTGAATATTCCTCTGAGCTCGCCTAAAAGGCAACAGCTTAAAGTGTTGAGAAAGCTGCTTAGAAAAGCCCGTTTTACAGAGTTTGGACAAAAATATTTGTTTGATGAAATTCTTTTAAGCAGGCATCCTGGCAAAGCTTTTCAGCAAGAAGTACCTACATATAATTACAGCAAAATATTTCATGAATGGTGGCACAGGGCGCTGGATGGAAAGCCGGATGTGTGCTGGCCGGGGATTATCAAATTTTTTGCCTTAAGCAGCGGCACCAGTGATTCATCAAGCAAATATATTCCCATAACAAAAGAACTTATAAGAGCTAATACCACTTACAAGCATACGGCAACTTATAAGCCTTGCATCTTATACAAATGTTCCAAAATCGTCTGTAGGCAAAGGATGGCTTATGCTGGGTGGTAGCACGCATTTACAAAAGTCTGCCACATATTATGCCGGCGATCTTAGCGGCATACAGGCAAAAAATATTCCTTTCTGGTTCCAGGGTATGTATAAACCGGGAAAAAAAATTGCGAAAGACAACTGACTGGACAAAAAAGTTGGATGAAATTGTAGAAAAAGCGCCTGAATGGGATATTGCTTTTCTCGTTGGCGTTCCGGCATGGGTGCAGCTTTGCATGGAAAAAGTGATAGAAAGATACAATCTTAAAAATATTCATGAAATATGGCCCAATCTTGCATTTTATGTGCATGGCGGTGTGGCTTTTGAGCCTTATAAAAAAGGGTTTAAAAAATTATTGGGCAAGCCTATAACTTTATTGAAACTTATCTTGCCAGCGAAGGATTTCTTGCCTATCAAAACAGGCAGGATGCCAAAGGAATGAAGCTGGCAATCAACAATAATATTTTTTTTGAGTTTGTTCCTTTTGATGATAAAAATTTTGATAGTGAAGGAAACATGGTTGCTGATCCAGAAACATTAATGATACATGAAGTAGAGGAAAATAAAAATTATGCAATTCTGATAAGCACCAATGCCGGCACGTGGCGCTATCTTATTGGTGACACTATCCGTTTTGTTGATATTGAAAAAAATGAGATTATTATTACCGGGCGAACCAAACATTTCTTAAGCCTTGTTGGAGAACATTTGAGTGTGGATAATATGAACAAGGCGATAAAACTAGTGAGTGAAGAACTGAACATTTCTATAGGGGAATTTACAGTTGCGGGAGTTCCTTATGGCAATTTTTTTGCCCATCAATGGTTTATTGCAACTGATGATAAAGTAAATTCAGAGACATCTGAAAATACTGATAGATGAAAAGCTTAAAGAGCTGAATGATGATTATGAAGTGGAAAGAAAACATGCACTGAAAGAAATATTTGTAGATGTACTTAGTGAAGAAACTTTTATGAATTTTATGAAAGCTGAAAGGAAAGATTGGTGGCCAGCATAAATTTCCAAGGGTATTAAAAGGAAAAATGCTGGAGGAGTGGCAAAAATTTTTGAAAAGGTGAAAGAGTGTAATTCTGTAATTAATTAATCATATATCCTGCATACTAGTTGAATTAATATTGTAGTTTTATCCGTCTGCTATTTACAAATACTAAACGCTTCTTTTTACATGGCAGATGTACTTGAGGCAATACTTAAAGGTCTTGCAATGGGGCTGCTACTGGTAATTTCTGTTGGTCCTGTTGTTTTCACAATCATCAAACAAAGCATTAATAATGGTAAAGAAGGTGGATTTAGCTTTGTTGTTGGTGTGTGGGTCAAGTGATTTTGTATGTGGTCATTTTAAGCAATGATTTTCATGAATTGGTTACGCACCTGCTGGATTTTAAAAAGACCAATTGGGATTGCAGGAAGTCTTTTTTTAATAGGATGGGTATGTATTATCTTTTTTTTAAAAAAGTAACTCTTCATCCGGAAGATGTTTCCTTGCCCCCATTGAAAGCAAGCGATCATGCTAAAATTGCTATCCAGGGATTTTTACTAAACACGCTAAACCCTGCTGTAATGGCTTTCTGGCTTACTGCAGCCACAGCAATTGCAGTAACACACACCGTAAGAGAACGTATTATAATTTTTGCCACCAGCGCTTCTTATTGAATATGAGTGCAGATGTGGCCAAAGTAACACTTGCAGGCAAATTGCGTCAAAGCTACTATAAAAAATATAAGGGTTATTAATAAAATTTCCGGCTTTAATCTTACTTATTTTTGGAACAGTATTGTTTATAGGTGTTTTATTTTTTGTAAAAAAATATTCCAAATGATGAAGCGCTTTTTTTGCAATCATTATTTGTTTATTGTTTTTTATTACATGCCAGTGCACAACCTTCCGATATTACTTAATTCTGAAAAAAAATAATCGCACTTTTCAAACTTTTTTCCAGGAAACGAGATGACTTTCAAAACATCCGCACGGCCTTATTATAATGGCTAATCACATCTATTAATCACGATTCTCTATTTCTTGTTCAGTATGATATACGGCAAATACCTACCAACCTGGGTGTATATATGCTGGATACGGTAGCCACTTATTATTTTGCCGTAAACTATAAAGAAATAATTGGCTTTGGCAAAACGACAAAAAATAAATTTGACTGGAGCGGTTCAGGCGGCGCACTTGTTGGCGGTGGAGGCGTTATTCTAATCGTTGGGCTTAGGTACATGGATATTTACAAAACCGAATACACGAATATTATGCAAGTCCATATCTTGTTGGGGCGCTGCATTGCTTGCTGGTATCGGTTATCTTATTGCAAAATCAAGTGCAAAAGGAATGATGTCTGGGAAAAAAATATACTCTTGAATACGTTAGAGTGAAATAAATTATTTTATTGAAAACCAAAACCAATAAAAAAACGGTGCTTACCTTTACAAAAGCATTTCGGTTTATTGCTAAAAGTTTTTTTATATAGTTTTCTATTTTCAATTGTTATACATCATTTTTTGCAAATGGATAAACCCGCCCATAACAATTACCCAATTAGGAAGTCTTATACAGGGTCATGGCTTGCACAGAAAATATGTAAGTATGAATGATATGAGCCCAAATGTAAAGCTTGCAGTAATGGCCGGCGAAGACCAGTTGTTTCCCGATCACAACGGCTTTGATTTTAAAAGTATTCAAAAGGCAATGAAGCACAACCAAAAAAGTAAATCGCTACGAGGCGCCAGCACCATAAGTCAGCAGGTGGCAAAGAATGTTTTCTTATGGCAGCATGGCGGTTATTTTCGCAAAGGGCTTGAAGTATATTTTACTTTCATGATCGAAAATATTTGGAGTAAAAAAAGAATTCTTGAAATGTACCTGAATGTTGCAGAAATGGGCGAAGGAATATTTGGAGTAGAAGCTGCTTCAGAACATTATTTTCATAAACCAGCAAAAGATTTGTCAAGAAAAAAGTCCGCACTTAATTGCTGCGTGCTTGCCCAACCCCAAAGGTTATACTATACAGCCTTTATCTGCACATGTGGCTGCACGTTATCCATGGATATTACAGCAAATGAATAACCTTGGAGCTGATCCGGATATTCAAAGCTTTACTGAAATAGTTAAACCAGTTCTATTTCACAAAGCTTACGGCTTTTTTAAATCTTTCTTCATAATTACCACTAATATCAACCCACGGAACTGGTTGATTTACCAATAATTCTTTATAATAATGATATAACTTTTTCCTCGTTTCTTCATCAGGATATTCCCTTAGATTATCTTTAACCCACGGCAGATCAGCATTACAAAGCAGGTAACCATCATATTTTCTTTCCGCAATGCGGTTCAATATCCAGTTGTGGCATTTATTAAAAACAAATTCACACCAAACTTTCATTACATACATATCGGTATCGATGAAAAGAGTTTGAGCGTGAGTGTGCTGTGAGCTTAAAGTTGATGTCTGATGGCTGATGACTGATAGCTGATCTATTTTCTTCTAACTCAATTTGCCCTTTCGCAATAGTTAGCAGATCATCATAAGTATAATTATTCCGTTTTTTTCAAGGTATTCTCTTGCATATTCCGGTACCCAGGTCGTTTTATAATGTTCTGCAAGCTGACTGCATAAAGTACTTTTGCCGGTTGATTCAGGCCCTATTATTACAAACTTTTTTATTGTTTCCATTCAGGTATTTCTTCTTTTTCAACTATATACTTATTTGCTCTTTTAATCCATTCAAATAATCCCCAGAAAGCCATGATTAAAAGAATCAATAATAAACGCTTGTAAAAACATAATGCTTTACAAAATATAAAGGAATAGAAGCAATATTGGTAGCTATCCACCAATACCAGCTTTCTACTTTTTTACGTGCCATCAGCCACATGCCTGTAAATGCAGTAGCAGCTTGCAAAAGCATCTGCCCACGGAATAGCGCCGGTGAGCAAAATCTTTTTTAAGACAAGTAAGCGAGATGAAAATAGCAATATAAAAAAGCACAAAGAAAATAATTCGCTGCAACCATTCTTTTTTATTAGACCAGGTTATAAGAACAATATGTTGTTGTCTGCTGGTTTTTTTTTGCCCATAATATCCAGCCATAAATACTCATAATAGTATAATACAAATTAACTGAAGCTTCGCCAAACAAACTTCCATTAATACTGATAAATACATAAAGAATTGTATTAGCTAACCCCACCGGATAGACGAGAATATTTTCTTTCCGGCTATACCATACACTTAGCGATACCAAAGAATACAGCAATATATTCCGGCAGCGAAGTGTGCTGCATATCCAAAATGAACTGCTGATAAATTTCTGAAAGGCTCAATAAATTAGTTAATGAATCAAAAGTAATTAGATTAAATAAAAAAGGCATCCTGTGTAAAGATGCCTGATACTGTTTTATTAACATATTTTTTATTCCGCTTCTGCCACCACTTCTTTTACTTCCGGTATCATACGTTTCATCATTCCTTCAATGCCTGCTTTCAATGTAATCATTGAAGATGGGCAGCCACTGCAGCTTCCTTGCAACATCAAATTTACTTTACCATGTTCATAGCTTCTGAATTGTATAGCGCCTCCATCCATTTCAACAGCAGGCTTTACATAATTTTCCAAGCAGTTCTTTTATCCGTTTTACCACATCATCATCATCAGCACTTACTTCATTCTGCTTTCTGTTTTTCTTGCTGCAAGTTCTTCTTCATTAACCACCGGTTTCCCTTCTTCCAGGTATTCTTTTAAAAATTGTTTTATTGAAGGAATAACATCCTGCCAGTCTTCTGTTTCATTTGTTTTGGTAAGCGTAACAAAATTGCTGGCAATAAATACAGATTTAATAAAAGGAAAACTAAATAATTCCATTGCCAGCGGTGATAGCTAAAGCACTGGTTTCATCCTGGAAATCGATGCTTTTTCCCGGGTACAAAAGTTTATTGGCAACAAACTTCATTGTTTCCGGGTTAGGCGTCATTTCGGTATATATACTTATAACCGGATTGCCTGTTTTTATCATAATAAAAATTAAGTATACAAAGTTAACAAAAAATGTACGATGTACAGATGTGAAAACAATGTATGTCGTGGCAAATAAGCATCTAGTCTCTAAACTCGTAAACTTTAAAACTCTAAATCTTCAAACGCTTAAACGACCAACTTCAACCATCTATTCTACAATCCTAAGCTGTGCATAATTCAGCATGATCTTCTTTTCTCCGTTATGCTCAAACTTTACGGTTGCAACGGGATTGTGGGCAGCGCCTTCCATTTTTATAACTTCGCCAAAGCCAAATTTTTGATGTTCTATTTTTTGTCCTTCCTTTAAATTGCTGGTATCACTTGGTGCAAAGCCAGGTGAAGGAATATGCTTCTTTAATTTTAATAGCGGCGTTGTAAGATAAGCAGGTTTTTCAGCAGGCTTGCGCTCATTGCAGACGTTGTCTTCCAAAAGAAATTTTTGCTTTATTAAAAGGATCCCAGTGGCTTGTTTGATTATTGCGCATATTACCCGCCGGCAAATGCACGGTCAAGACGTTCTTCAGGCAACTCATCAATAAACCTGCTTGGATCATTTTGTGTAAGGTTTCCAAAACGATATCGGGTGTTGGCATACGTAAGCCATAGCCTTTGCTTGGCACGGGTAACAGCCACATAAAATAATCTTCTTTCTTCTTCCAGTTCTTCTCTTGTATTAATTGACATGGCATTGGGAAATAATGTTTCTTCAAGGCCACCTACAAAAACAACCGGAAATTCAAGGCCTTTTGCGGCATGAATCGTCATCAGCTTCACCACATCACTTTCACCTTTATCATCATCTGCATCGGTTAAAAGTGTTATTTGCTGAAGATAACTTCCCAGGCTTTTATCAAGCAATTCTCCATCTTCTGTTGGTGTTTCTGTAAATTCTTTTATTGAGTTTAGCAATTCCTGTATGTTTTCATACCTGGCCAGGCCTTCGGTGGTTTTATCATTAAAAAGTTCTTTTATTATGCCTGTATTTTTTCCTACAAGAATGGAAAGGTCATAAGCATTTTTTTTTGGCAATTCACTTTGAAACATTTTTATCATGATAACAAAGTTGTTGATCACTTCCAGTGTGGATAGCCTTATAGCCAAATTCGGCTGCGCGTTCAAGCACCTCCCACATGGAAATATTATTTTCATTGGCAAAAAGAACGGCTTTTTCAATGGTTGTTTTTCCAATTCCCCTCGCAGGAAAATTTATGATTCGTTTAAGCGCTTCCTCATCACTCGGATTTAAAACAACCCGCAGGTAGCTTAAAAAATCTTTGATTTCTTTTCTCTGGTAAAAACTTATACCGCCATAAATGCGATAAGCAATATTCATACGCCGCAGGCTTTCTTCAAAGCTCCTGCTTTGCGCATTTGTTCTGTATAGAATGGCAAAATCATTGTTGCGGTAATGATTGCGTAATTTTTGTTCCTGTATTGCATCTGCTACATATTTTCCTTCATCGTTATCCGTAGCAGTACGCACCAGTTTTATTTTTTCACCTTCTTCATTGCTGGTCCATAGTTTTTTGGGAAGCTGGTCTTTTATTATTTGCTATCACATTATTGGCAACATGAAGTATGCTTTGCGAACTTCGGTAATTTTGTTCCAGCATTACAATTTTTACCTCATCATAATCTTTTTGAAATTGCAAAATATTTTCAATAGTTGCTCCCCTGAAAGCTATAAATGCTTTGTGCATCATCGCCTACTACTGCAACATTTTCGTGCATGGCTCCCATTAGTTTAATAATCTGGTATTGAGCCGTATTGGTATCCTGGTATTCATCAATCATTATATACTTAAACTTGCGCTGGTACTTGCTCAGGCTTTCAGGATGCGTGTTTAACAATAAATAAAATTTTAAAAGCAGATCATCAAAATCCATGGCGCCGTTTTTAAAACAGCGCTTGCAATAAGCATCATATATCTGGCCAATCATTGGCCTGTTTGCTCGCATATCTTCCTGCTGAAGCCCATAATCATTGATATATTCTTCAGGGGTTATTAAGGCATTTTTTGCTGCAGAAATCCTGTTATATACTGTACGTTGGTTTATAATGCTTATCGTCAAGATTCAATTCATTCACCACCGTTTTTACAACACTTTTGGCATCATCTGTATCATAGATTGTAAAGTTTCTGCGGATAGCCAAGCTTATCTGCTTCTGCTCGTAAAATCCTTGCAAAACGGAGTGAAATGTTCCAATGTAAATATTTCTTGCTTCATTGTTACCAAGTATATGTTCCACACGCTCTTTCATTTCCGCCGCAGCTTTATTGGTAAAAGTAAGCGCAAGAATATTGAAAGGGTCCACACCTGTGGCCAGCAGGTGTGCAATGCGTGTAGTAAGCACTTTTGTTTTTCCGCTTCCTGCACCCGCCACAATCATAATAGGACCATCGCGATGCAATACAGCTTCCCGCTGTCGTTCATTTAATTCTTGTAAATATTTCTGCATAAAGTAAAGTTACAGAAACCGAAAAAGTTTAAGGTAGCTGTTTCTTATTTGTTAATTAATTGCATCATTTGTTTTATGAAGCTTTTATAAAATAATTTTAATAGTGATGCGTTTATTTTTAAAGTTATTTTATGTATATAAAAAGTCATCCCAACTCTTCTTCGTTTATTAAAAACTTGTTGCATCGCTTATATGAAAGGCTTACTCAAAATCCTGAGTTTTATAATATTAAGTTTTATACAAAAACAAAATCGAGAATTAGTACTCGAAATATATCCTGGTAATTGCGGAAATTACTAATCAAATAATTGAGTGATTATGCTATTGTAAAACATGATTGCCTTTATTTATTTTACAAATAATATCAATAACCGCTTAAAAATCCGATATGAAAAATCAAGTTTACCCAAAAAAAACAGTTTTCTCAATGTTCTTCAACAACCTTACAAAAAATTTAATTGCAATGTTTGAATCAGGAAATAAAAGAGATTTCCAGAGATTGAAAGATTTCATTACTTCTTAAGGACTGCCTTTACGATTAGCTGAAAAGATATTCTACATCTTCTTTACTAAGGCCTTTTACAAAAGTCTGGTCATCTGAAATGAGTTCTTTTGCAAGGATGCGCTTGCGCTCCTGCAGTTGCAAAATTTTATCTTCAATAGTGTCCTTGCAAATCATCCGGTAGGCAAAAATATTTTTTGTTTGCCCGATACGGTGTGTGCGGTCAATAGCCTGTTGCTCTACAGCGGGATTCCACCAGGGATCAACAATATATACATAATCGGCAGCAGTTAAATTAAGCCCAACACCACCGGCTTTTAGTGAAATAAAAATACCCGGCACTCATCATTATTCTGAAAGTTCTGAATGGCCCTTTCTCTTTCATGTGGCGGTGTGCTTCCATCAAAATATTCAAATGGAAATGTTATTTTCCTTTAGTTTTTCTTTTATCAAAGCCAGCATTCCAAGAAACTGTGAAAATACCAGTGCTTTGTGTTCGCCGATATTTTCTGTTATTTCCCTGGTAAGTTCATCCAGTTTTATTGAATGATTGGGATACTTTTCTTCTTCATTTAATATTGCCGGGCTGTCGCAGATTTGCCTTAGCTTCATCAAGCCCTGCAAAATGGTAAGCTGCGATTTATCAATTCCCTGTCTCTTCTATTACACCCAGTATTTTATCCCTGTAAGATATTGCGGTAAGCTTCATAAACTTTTCTTTGTTCATCTTCCATTTCGCAAAACAAAATGGTTTCCGTTTTTTCAGGAAGATCTTTTGCCACCTGCTCTTTTGTTCTTCTTAAAATAAAAGGATATAAAAGCTTTCGCAAATGATCTTTTTGTTCCTGCTCCCCAAATTTATCGATAGGAGTTGAAAATTCATTTCTGAAAAATTCCACAGAACCCAACAAGCCCGGGTTTAGAAAATTCATTTGTGCATAAATATCAAACGTATTGTTTTGCAAAGGTGTACCGCTCATGCACAGCCTGTTTTTTGCAGTAAGCAGGCAGGCAGCCTTGGTAACTTTTGATGAAGGATTTTTTATTGCCTGCGATTCATCCAGTATTACATAATCAAATAAAATTTTCATCATAAGCTGTATATCACTTCTCAATGTTCCGTAAGTAGTAATAATGATATTATATTTTTTCAAAGTCTTCGGCATTTCGTGTGCGCACGCTTCCATGATGTATGCACCAGGTAAGTGAAGGAGTAAATTTTTTTATTTCGTTTTCCCAGTTATAAATAAGTGTTGTTGGGCAAACACCAAAGCTTTCAAAGTATCCTTCTTGCTTTTGCATAATGGCGCAGCATACTAAATGCCTGCACGGTTTTACCCAGACCCATATCATCTGCAAGAATACCTCCCCAGCCAACTGTATTCAGATAATTAAGCCAATGAAACCCGGAAACCTGGTAAGGCCGTAATCTGTCTTGCAAGCTCTTCAGGCACATCAATTTCAGGAATACTTTTAAACTTTCTGAAGTCGTTCATATTTTTCATCCAGCTCAAATGAAAGTTCTCTTTCATCCCTTTTTTCATACAGGTCATCAATAACACTTAAATGAAATCTTGAAAGCCGCAGCTTATTTGCTTTTCCCTCGCCAACTTTAAAAAGCAACGAATATTTACTGATCCATTCATCAGGTAAAATGCCCAGTGATCCATCATTCAATTGCACAAACGATTGTTTATTTGCCAATGCTTTTTTAATTTCAGCAATACCTATTCTTTGTTCGCCAAAAGATAATTCAACTTTTGCATCAAACCAATCAAGGCCACTGCTGAGATGAATTTGCGTAGAAGGCTTTGCGGTATTGAAACGAAAATTTTTAAAAGCATCAAATCCAAATACCGGCACTTTCATTTCCTTCATGGCATCTACAAATAAAAAGAACCAGTTATTTTTTAATACATCCGTCCCTTTTAAAACAAGGCTGTATCATTTTGCTTTTGCAATAAATTGTGAATGAAGGCCTGCAAGCTTATCTAAGAAATCTTGTTCTGCTCTTTAGTTGCGGTGAACGATCAGAATTTTATCTCCATCCGGAACAATGATAGTTTCTTTATCATCCGGTTTTACATTAAATCCTTTATAGTTAAATACAGGCTGAAACAAAAGATAGTCGCCCTTTTCCTACTAACATCAGGCTTATATCCGGCTCGCCGTCTTTAGTTTCTTTTACCAGGGATTTATCAAAAGATAACAGCGTAATTCGTTTGTAAGTGGCATCACAACTTCTTTCAAAAATGATGGCCATTTTTCCTCTGGAATATGAAGTGCCTTTCTAAATTTTTCGCGCTACAAAGACATCTTCGGCCTTGCTCCATAAGTAAAATTCATCGTTATATAAAAACAACAAAATAGCTGTTCCATTCATTATCTGAAATTTCTATAGTATCGTCATCTATTTTTACAAAACCAGCAAGTTCATAGCCGTTCCCGGAATGGGATATCTTAAACTGCAGTGCAGGTGAGCTTTGTGCGGCAAACGTTCTTTGAAGATTTTCCGTATTAAATTTTTTACCAGATGGCAAATAACATGATTATAGCATCATTTCTCAAATATTTTTTTTAATTTAGGATAGAAGAAATTCTGTTATCAGCAATTTCGTTTCTTCCGGCAGCTCTTCATTCTCATGATGAATAATATTTTCCCAGAAACCACTGAATGGCGAATTGCGGTTAAGATATTTATTAATTTCAGCTGGCTGCAATTTTCTGGCATGTTGAATTAAAATTTTATCACTTTCTGAGAAATGGTCTGTATTAATAAATTTTGCAAGATCAAGTTTTTCAACTTTGCCAATGAACTTTTATTTTCTTCATCAAAATCACCCTGAACCACATCAATAGAAAAAAAAGGAAACGCATTTTCGATTTGCATTAAAAACGATGGCTGCTTTTTTTTGCTTTAAAGCTACCTGGGTATTGTACTGAAGTGTTTTGTTAGCTGCGAAACAGTTCTTACTGCATTAAAAACAGGTGCTACAATTCTTTTTATGGAAGGGTCAACACTTTTAAAAAAGGCTTGCCTTCTTTATAAGATAAATTCAAATTTCCCATCAATCTCTTCATTCAAGCTGTAGCCATACAATTCCAGCAACTTATTTTTTTCTTTATCCCAGTTACTGATGGTATCAAAATAATGTGGGCCATGCGCATTTCAACAATTGAAGAAACAATGCTGTTTTATGTTTACACAAGCGGATGTGCTTTTTCATCGCAGCACTGCAGGAAGTATCGAAATTTCTTTCTTCATTTTTTTGTATAATCAACTTTGAATTTGCCTTCTTCTAATCAAGTTCCGCTTCAACTTTTTCATTTGCAGCTTTAATGATATTTGAATTGTTGACCGCAATATTTCTTCTGCTTCAGTATAATTATCCTGGCCGGTGAGCATCCTGATCATCTTTAAGATCAATGAATTTCATTTTAACGATCGTATGCCTTTGATTATAAACACTGAATATCTCCTGCTGTAAGCAAATTTTTATCAACGAGGTCCTGCAACTGAAACAGTGCCGCTGCTTCATGCCGGCATATATCGCCAAGATTATAAGGGCAGCTGCACCGTATTAAAAGTGTTTTGGGATCATCATATTTTTGAACATGTACTTTGTAAAAAGTTGTATAGCTGTCATCTCTTACCCGAAAAGTTAACAGAATTGCATAAGATCATCATGCTCCACAAACTCAACATATCCAAAAGAATGGATCTTTTTTCCCCGGCGAATTACTTCATCGGTTCCGGAATTATAAACATATTTGATTAAATGTGGTAGGGCCAAAAATGTTCTGTTTTCAGATTTAGAAGTGTTTCTTTATAACTATAGTTGAAAAAAGGGCAATTTGCAAAAGTAAATAAAAAATAAGTGAGGATGAAATTTAACGTAACAGATTTATGAATTAATAATGAATCTTCTTAATACTTATTTGTCAGCTATCAATCTGCCATCTTCATAAAAACGAGTATGTTTGCATTATCTATTGTAAGGCAAAACCTGATATCTTCTTCAAGACCATATCCCATGAGTCTTTGATAATGTGAAGCATGATGATCTTTCATAAATCCAAACAGATCATCTTTTGCCTCATGATATAACGTTTCTGCAATTTTTGATGCATCACAATTAGTATGAAAATTATTCTTTTATACGGCTTAATGACTGCGCCCGCAAATAAAGTATCTTCAATATTGATTCTATCTTTCCAGGCGGCACATGCCAGTATTACATTTTGTTTTGCGCAATTAAATAATCGCATACTGCTGAAAGATTGCAAAATGAACCGGTGATAATTCCCTGTGCACCTTCCGCCAAGGCCATATGTAAAAGCTGGTGCCATTGGTTGTAGTAAGACCAGTGTTTTTCCTTTAATAAATTTTGAGTATATTGCAAAGGAGTATTGCCATATTTTAAGTCCTTCGGCAATTTTTCCATCTCTTTCGCCGGCTGTAATAACGTCCATTTGTTTTCCAAGCTTTATACATTCTGCAACACTATCTACAGGTATAATACTTTTGGCGCCATTGTACAAAGCAGTTGCGATAGTAGAGGTTGCTCTTAATACATCAATAATAACCACAATGCTGCTGCTTACATCGTATAAATGCAATAGAGAAGGAGAAAGACAAGTATGTAAGTGAAGGCAGGTTCTCGTTATTTTATTTTCATTAAGGACGCTTTGGATCTTTAATTTATATTCAAAAGGCATTTTAACCACCTTAGCAGTAAGCAATTTATCCCTCACCTTTATATAAACTTGTGTATCAAGTTTTGTAAAAGGCATATCCACATAACCCATTGCAATTGCTTTATTTAAAGATGGCGATTGTGTTCCGCTTGTAACTCTGCCAATTACAGCGCCTTGCTATATCTTTAATTTCATAATCATGCCGCGGTATTCCTTTTTCAATCATTTCAAAGCCTACTAATTTTTTTTCTATACCTTCTTTTTTTTGCTTTCCAAAATATCTTTTGCGGTAAATTCTTTATGTAAATTTTGTGATCCAACCCAAGCCCTGCTTCCAACGGAGATGTAGTATCATCAATATCATTTCCATAAAGACAATATCCCATTTCCAGCCGCAATGTATCTCGTGCTGCAAGGCCAATAGGTTTTAATCCATATGATGTGCCTTCTTCAAAAATTGCGTCCCAAATTTTATCTGCATCGTCATCTTTATCTTCAAAATAAATTTCAACACCACCTGATCCTGTATAACCTGTTGCGCTTATCAAAACATTTTCAACTCCCGCAAATTTTCCTTTTACAAAAGTGTAATATTTTAAATTCATGATATCTATATCGGTAAGCGGCTGTAAAATTTTTGTTGCGTTAGGACCTTGGATCGCAAGCAGACATGTTTTATCGGAAATATCATGCATTTCAACGCCTGCTTGTATTATGCTCTGTATCCAGTTCCAGTCTTTTTCAATATTGGAAGCATTTACCACCAAGCATATATACTTTATTTTCTTCAATGCAATACACAATCAGATCATCCACTATGCCGCCTTTTTCATTGGTAAGGCAACTATATTGTGCTTTGCCTGTGGTAAGCTTTGATGCATCATTAGTGGTTACCGTTTGAATAAGATCCAGAGCGCCTTATCTCCTTTTATAATAAATTCTCCCATGTGACTTACATCAAACACTCCCGCATTTTTTCGAACAGCGGCATGTTCATCATTAATGCCTGAATAACTTATCGGCATATTATACCCTGCAAATTCAGCCATCTTAGCGCCAAGGTCTATATGTTTTTGAGTAAAAGGAGTATTCTTCATCAACACGTTTTATGGAGTGCAAATTTATATGAAAGTATTCTTATTGATTGACGCAATAACTTTATTAGTTTTTCATAAAAAAGCCTCATGCATGCGCATGAAGCCTTTATTCAACTTCAACCTTAACAAAGATGTTTATATATACATCACAAAGTCATATATACCTTTTACTGAGCTCTCTGAAGGCTGCATAATTATCTTACCGGCCTTACATCCAGCTTGTCAATCCTTTTTTGAATACTGTCTTTCGCATTCCGTAAAGAATCTTTCAATCTTATCATTTCTTTTTGTCTTTCTTTTTTTAATGAATCATGGAAGCTTCCATTTTTTGAATTTGCTTTTCCCTTGCATTAGCTGAAGAATCTGATGAATCTGAAGGATTGTACCTGTAAGTGTTATCCGTACCTGAATGGTCATCATCGGAATTCCAATTGTCGTCATTTACTTTATTTGACGGAATTCCGTTTAATGTAAATAATCCATTTTCTTTCATAACGTAAGTGACTCCATAATCGTAATAATAATCTTCATCATTCCAGTTATTCCAGTCTTCATCATTCCATGGGCCGGTAAACCGAATGCGGTTATAGCTTACATTCCTGTCAATTTTAATTTGGTGGCCAACAGGAACATACACAATCATTTCTACACTTTGATTGCGAAATTTATTGGTCGTATTAATAGGTATAGCGCGGTCAATGCTTAAAACAGAATCATTTTGTACTACATTAAATTTTATAAGCGATGCCAGGGTATCAGCATTTTTTCGCGTACTTCCGTTGCACATTTTTATTACTCCAATTTGAAAACTATCGGTTGGAGATTTTTCAATTTTAATTCTCACATTATCAACATATACTGTATCACTCAAATGCTGCGAAAGGCTCAAAGCCGAAGCCAGTTATACTTCTATAATATTTATTATTATTAAAGGAATTTATTTCAAGACTTTTTACGCCAGGATTATTTAAAGATAATTTCTTCTTCACTGAATGTATTAAGCCTTCTGAAATCATTGCTTACAGATGCTAATGAGTGTAACAAAACAAATAATTCCAACAAACCATAAGCCTAAAAAAGTGTAGCGCATCAAGCGGTTACTTTTTTTAATTTTTGCAAATCTTCTTATGATGAATGTAATGATGCCAATAACCGGAACTCCTATAAAAAATATAAATGTTCCCCAGGCTAAAATATTTTGCCATCCATCGGTTAAAATAAAATTCTTCAGAGGAAATAACCCAATTGAAACAATAGCGAAGCCAAATAAGGCAAGTATCAACGATATAGCCACACATCCTAAAACGAAATAGGCAAATATTTTAAATATAGTTACTATAATATTGCCCAATACACCACTGGTGCGTTTTGCAGCATAGCTGCATTTCTTTACCAATTTCACCTCCTCTTTCTTTTGCGATGGTGCCTGCTTCTTTTCCCAGCTTAGTTACCCTTTCTTTAACTCCTTTCATTTCTTCTACAACAGAATTTTTTATAGAGTTGAGATCTACTTTTCTCACCTTTCATTTCCAGTTTTTCTGAGGTGGTAATAGCTTCCGGAATTACAAGCCACAGTATTATATAAATAATAAATGTGCCCGGGCTAAAAGAGAAGCTTATAAAATTAGGAAAAGTAAGCGGGCCGAGATGGCCCCATCTGAAAAAGAAAGATATAAATGGTATTAAAAAAAGAAGCCGTGGTAATCCATGGATTTACATTAAAATAACTGCCCATGCCACTGCAGACGCCGCCGATTATTTTTTCGTCGGGATTTCTGTAAAGCCTTTTACGAACACCATTTAACAAGAGAGTTGCTGCCCGGGACAAATACCCATAACAAGATATAGACGAGAAATCCTATTCCAGAAAACATGAAATAATATTCTTACAATTATCGGTTCAATACCGAAGTAGGCTGCTATACCACTGCAAACGCCGCCAAGTATTTTATGATTCTCATCCCTGATACAGTCTTTTGCCTTTCCAGTTCCAAGTTGGGGTTATAGATAGTTTCACTTTGAGTGTTTGCGCCTGACTGGTTATTATCCTGTTGGCTTGTCTGCATCAGCTTCTTCAAAATCCTGCGGGCGGCCCATATTATTAATAATAGCATTCACGTCATCATCAGTAATGCAGGTAGATCCTTTTTTCAGCCTTTCCTGAAACAGTTCACTGATGCGACTTTCAATATCATTGATGATTTCATCGCGTCCTTCCTCGTTTGCAAAATAATTTCTCAGGCTTTCAATATATTGTTTCAGCAATTCATAAGATGTTTCCTCAATTGGAACTATTGCTCCCTGGAAATTTATATTAATTACTTTTTTCATGTCTGTCTTTTTAAATTTGTTGAAGTTGAAGTTGGGTTAATTTTTTTCACCGGTTATAGTTTCTACTGCATTGGCGAGCTCAAGCCATGTTGCTTCAAGCTCTTTATAAAAATCAGCTCCCTTTTTCTGTAAGTGAAAAATATTTACGTGGGGGCCCGCTATTGCTTTCCACCCAACGTAAGTTAGAAATTCGGCATTTTTAAGCCTGGTAAGAAGCGGATAAAGCGTTCCTTCCAAAATATTAAGATTGGCATGCTTTCATTTTATCTATAATATCACTTGGGTAGGCTTCACCAAGTTTTATTACCGATAAAATGCAAAATTCCAGAACCCCTTTGCGCATTTGGCTTGCAGTGTTATCAATATTCATATTTTAAATTTTATTTCTTTAAAGAATATTTCCCTTTCTGATTGCAAACATAATAGAATATTTCAATACTATGCAATACATAATACTTGTTTTCTTAAAGTAGTATGTGCTATAAATTGTAGTAAGTATCTAATAGAAGCGAAGACTGCTGAGGGTTTCAGCTGATAAGCAGCATAAAAGAATTTTTTAGTAAAATTTACCTGCGGTAAAATTGCGCCGGTTAAATTGGTAAACTGATTGGAAGGCTTTATATTAAAACTAAATAAATATGATAGGTTATAAAACTCATAATGTAGGCAAGGCCGGTCATATATACCAGCATTATAACGGGCCATTTCCAGCTTTGTGTTTCTCTTTTTACAATGGCAAGTGTGCTCATGCATTGCATGGCAAGCACATAAAAAATAAATAAAGATAAGCCGGTCGCAAGTGTATAAACTTTTGTTCCGTCGGGCCAGGTACGCAGCATTCATTTTTTTCTGAAGTGTTGTATTATTTTCATCTTTATCATCGCCAACACTATAAAGCGTAGCCATCGTTCCCACAAAAACTTCTCTTGCTGCAAAAGAAGTTATCAAGGCAATGCCAATTTTCCAGTCGTAGCCCAAGGGCTTAATTACTGGCTCAATTGTTTGCCGAGAATACCTGCATAAGAATTTTCAAGCAATTCAGTTTTTTTTAATTTATCAAAGCTCATCTGAATTGTTGATGGTTGCTTTTCAAGCAAAGCATATTTTTCATCCACTTTTTTCATTTTTGGGTGGTCCATAAGAACTTAGCACCCACAATAAAAGACTTATTACCATTATAACTTTTCCTGCCTGCAATACAAAAACTTTTGCTTTTTCAACCATGGTATAAAACATATTTTTCCACCTTGGTTCCCGATATACAGGCAGTTCAAAAATAAAAAAACTTCTTTCTTTACTTTTTATAAACCATTTCATTACATAGGCAGAAACCAATGCCATCAAGGTTCCCAGTAAGATACATCAGCATCATTACCATTCCCTGCAAACTGATAAAACCAAAATAAATTTTATTAGGAATCACCAGAGCTATAAGCACTGTAAACACGGGAAGCCTGGCGCTGCAGCTCATTAGCGGCGTACACATAATGGTAAGCAGCCTTTCTTTTTTATTTTCAATATTTCTGGCACTCATAATAGCAGGCACGGCACATGCAAGCCCGCTGATCATGGGCATTACACTCTTTCCGTTTAGCCCTGCTTTTCGCATAATCCTGTCAGTAAGAAAACTGATACGTGCCATATAGCCTGTATCTTCCAGCAATGTTATTAATCCAAACAAGATCATTATTTGTGGCACAAAAACCAATATGCCGCTTAAGCCTGCAAGTATGCCATTGATGAAAAGATCACTGAACCATCCGTGAGGGAGCACCGAACTCCAAGCCATCCGCCTGCCTTTGCAAAGGTCCATTCAATGCCATCCATAGGAAATTGCGCAAGCAAAAAAATACTTTGAAATAATAAGAAACAATACAGTAAACAAAATAATATATCCCCACGTTCTGATGTAATAAAACATTATCAAGTTTTTGGGTAAAAAGCGCTTTCTGCAAAGGGTCTGTTTCCACAACAGTTTGCTGCATTATGGTTTTAATCTTTCCATAACGCTTGTAAAATTTCTTCTGCCTGTGTTTTGGTGGAATTAAAATTTGTTTGACTTTCAATATTTTCTATAGCCAATTGTTTGTCTGCATCTAATGCAAAATGTTCATGATTGATTAAATAATGAATGGCCTTGATAATTGCTTATTCCTGCAAAAATTTTTTGAATTTGTTGATATGGCTTCCGGAGCAAATAATGATGCATTAATGAAATCTCTTTCAGAGCTTTTGTTGATATTTTCTGCAGTTTTTTCTATGGCTTTTTTTAATTGAATAATGCCTTTATTTTTTCTCGGATTAACTGGTATCACCAATACGCCAAGTTCTCTTTCAAGACCCGGAATATCTACTTGTATATTATTTTTCCTGGCAATATCCATCATTGTTAGAGCTACAACCACAGGGCGTTTTAGATCAATTATCTGTGAACAAAAAAGAAGATTTCTTTTAAGATTAGATGCATCCGCTATCAAGACGATAATATCTGCTTTAAGATTTTTATCTTCACCGAGCAACACTTTATAAGAAACCCATTCATCATTTCTTTTTGGGTAAAGGCTGTATGTGCCCGGCAGATCAATTATTTGTGCAGTAAGCGTTTCAGAAATTTTACTTATGCCTGTTTTTTTATCAACAGTTACACCCGGAAAATTTCCAACTTTTTGGTTTAAGCCTGTAAGTGAATTGAATAACGAACTCTTGCCACTATTCGGATTGCCTACTAATGCAATATTTAATTGAGTATTCAAATTTTTATTAATCAGCAAAATTAAACTGAACTTATAAGTGCAGTTTACGATTTAAGAAAACTGATTAGAAAAACATGAAGCAGTCTCATTTATTACACAGCATGTATTCATTTACTTTTGTTGCCAGTAATTATTATTGCAAAATGAAACGCATTTTCTTTTTACTACTTTTTTATACGCATTTTCTTGCTGCGCAAAAATTAAAAAAGCAGGATAAAATTGTTATCGATAACCTTCATTCTGAAATTGGATATTTAGCAAGCGACAAGCTAGAAGGCAGGCGCACAGGCACTCCTGGCGAGAAGCTTGCATATGAATACATCGAAGAACAGTTTAAGAATGTGGGCCTGCAGCCAAAAGGAGATGACAATAGTTTTATTCAATCATTTGAAATAAACGAAGGAAAAGAAATTTTACCCGCAACTTACCTGCATATTAATGATAATGATCTGCAAATAAATAAGGATTTTTTTCCTTTAGTATTCAGTGCGCAAGCATCTGTTGAAGCATATGCATCGCCGGCGTTTTCTGAAAAAGGTATGCCCTGGTTTTGGGATGTAAAAGATGTTTTGGAAAATAATAATAACAATCCTCATTTTGATATTGAAAATGAAATAAAAGATAAAGCTACCAATGTGGCGCTCAAAGGTGCTACAGCGTTGATCATTTATAATTCCGGAAGCAATGAGGACAACGTTCGAATTTAATGCAAAGGATAAAACGAATGCTGCCAAAATTCCTGTAATTTTTATTACAAAAGATGCTGCAAAAAAATACCTTCTTGACAATTCATCCAGTTTTGAATTTAAACTAAATGTGGCGATGGATAATAAAAAAAGAATTGGCCACAATGTAGTTGGTTATATAAATAATAATGCGCCATATACAATTATCATTGGTGCACATTATGATCATCTTGGTTATGGTGAGGATCACAATTCTTTATATACAGGAGCGCCGCAGATACATAATGGTGCGGATGATAATGCGAGCGGAACTGCCGCCGTTATTGAGCTTGCGAGGATTTTGAAAAATTCAAAACTTATAAGTAACAACTATCTTTTTATTTGCTTTTCCGGCGAAGAGCTTGGATTATTTGGCTCAAAATATTTTACGGAGCATCCCTGCGTAGACATCCATTCTGTAAATTATATGATCAATTCGGATATGGTCGGCAGGCTTAATGACAGCACACACACCATAACTATCGGAGGTTATGGCACCTCGCCCACATGGGTCAAATATTTTGGCGCAAACAACAAAAGCTTTCAATGTAAAATTTGATTCGAGCGGCATAGGCCCAAGTGATCACACCTCTTTTTATTTAAAAAATATTCCTGTGTTGTTTTTCTTCACAGGTATTCACCCGGATTATCATAAACCGACAGATGATGTTGAAAAAATAAATTTTAATGGAGAACTTCAGGTTATAAAATATATCTATCATGTGATTGATGAAACGAATGATAAAGGCAAACTTGTTTTTTCAAAAACAAAAGAACCAAAAATGGAAGGTGCCCATTTTACAGTAAGCCTTGGCATTATGCCGGATTATAGCTTTACTGGAAAAGGCGTTCGTGCAGATGGAATTATTGATGGGAAAATCGCTTCAAAAGCAGGCATAAAGCCCGGAGATGTAATAACGAAAATTGGTGATCATACATTCACTGATATTAATTCCTATATGGATGTTTTAAATAAATATAAAAAAGGTGATGCTGCAACTGTAACCATAAAAAGGGGAAATGAGGAGCTGACTTTTAATATCGTTTTTTAAAATGAAAGTTTAAATAAGGATCGACAATGAAGCAATGATTGGCGATTTTTTCGCAAATGCACGACTGCTGGGCATTGTAGCGCCTATAGAGCAATACCGTTTTTGCTGGCATCTTAATAGAACGCTCAATTTCAAGTTCAGGATAAATAATAATATTGAAATACAATTAAATAAGAAAGGCCGCAAATATTTCTTTCCTATTTATGAATATGAAATCAACACAGGCACTTTAAAACATTACATTTATAACAACGAAGACGATGGTGAATACTTGCTTCCTGAATTTAAGCACCTTGATTTTTTATGGCTTTTAAAGGATGATATAGTTCATGATGATGAGCTGCAATTGCTGATTGGTTCTATAAGATTAATTCCTTCGGTTCAGTTAATCACAGAGCTTACCAACGAAAAAATTAAAAATAAACAGCATTTAATTTTTTAAAATATTCGAGCAATGCCAGAAGGTCCGTCAATAATCATTGCAAAAGAATTACTTCAACCCTTTGATGGTAAAAAAATACTAAAAGCAACAGGCAATAGTAGGCTTGATCTTTCAATTATTTCCGGTAAGAAAATCACCGCTATTAAAAGCTGGGGTAAACATTTATTGCTTTCATTTGATAATTTTACTATTCGCATACATTTCATGATGTTTGGCTCCTACAGCATTAACGGGCAAAAGGAAAATAGAACGCCAAGATTAAGATTGGAATTCAAAAAAGGAGAAATAAATCTTTATGCTTGTTCCATAAAATTCATTTATGAAAATCCCGATGACGTATACGATTGGACTGCTGATGTAATGAATGATAAATGGGATGCAAGGGCTGCTAAAAAGAAATTGAAGCAAATGCCGGATGAACTCATTTGTGATGCTTTACTGAACCAGGAAGTGTTTTCAGGCGTAGGAAATATTATCAAAAATGAAGTGCTTTTTATCTGCAAGGTTCACCCGGAAAGTATTATAAAGAAAATACCTGCAGCGAAAATAAATGAGCTGATAAAAGAAGCAAGGGATTATAGCTTTGATTTTTTAAAATGGAAAAGAGAATATGTTTTAAGAAAACACTGGCTGGCTTATGCAAAAAAAATTTGCCCTAGAGACCAAATGCCTTTTATAAAAAAATATTGCGGAAAGACCAAACGACGTACTTTTTATTGTGCAATGTGCATGGTTAAATACGATTAATAAGCAGTCCTAAAGGGGAACATTAAAAATGTGAGAAAACATATAAACTAGATCAAGTTTATCAGTTAATGTTAGTCGCTGAAAAAGTATCACCCTCTTTTATATCACCGGTATCATACCCTTTTTTAAACCAATACATTCTTTCAGCAGAAGTGCCATGCGTAAAGGAATCAGGAGTTATAGTTCCTTGTGTTTCCTGCTGTAGTCTATCGTCACCAATTGCATTCGCAGCAGTCAATGCTTCATTAATGTCTTCTGCATTAATCACGTTTTTCATTTGCTGATCATAATGCGCCCAAACGCCGGCATAGAAATCTGCTTGAAGCTCCAATCTCACTGAATATTTATTGTATTCTGTTTCAGTAACCTGTTGCTGTATCCGTTCCATTTTCGCAGTTATACCCAATAAATCTTGTACATGATGACCAACTTCGTGAGCTACCACATACGCCATTGCAAATTCACCTGAGGCATGAAAGCGCTGGTTCAATTCATCCGCAAATGAAAGATCAATGTATACATCCTGGTCTGCAGGGCAATAAAAAGGGCCTGTTTCTGCGCTGGCATTTCCGCATCCTGAAGCGGTGCTGCCATTAAATAATACAAGTGTTGGCTTAGTATATGCTTTGCCCATGTCACTAAAAATTTTTGTCCATACATCTTCTGTGTCAGCCAGTACTACTTTTACAAAAGCAGCCTCTTTATCCTGCGCAGCTTTTTCATCAGGAGTTAGTTGTTGGGTTTGCTGTTGCTGTTGTTGCAGATCTTGTTGCAATTGATTTACATTGCCACCACCCAACAAAAATTTTGCAAGAATAAATATGACGCCGATAATACCTCCACCAACTGCTACATGTCCGCCAGTGATGCCTCTGCGGTCATCCACATTATCACTTTCTCTTCTTCCCTGCCATTGCATATTTCTACTTTTTTAAAATGTAAAAACAAAAATAATATGGTTGATTTGATATTAAAAATTATTAAACGATTTGCTAAAATTTTTAAAAATAATTGCTAAATATATTAGTGTTAATAACTTATAATATCTATCTTCGTGCAACTAATAACTTTACAGTAAAAATTCAAATTTACTATTTTATGGCAAATACAGAAAAGAACGCAGATAAAAATTCTGAAAAATTAAAGGCACTAAAACTTACTATTGATAAAATAGATAAAGATTATGGAAAGGGAAGTGTAATGATGATGAATGAACGTTCGCAGGAGCCACAGGCAGTAATTTCCACAGGTTCTATCGGGCTTGGATGTTGCATTGGGCATTGGTGGCTTACCCAAAGGGAAGGGTAGTTGAAATTTACGGGCCTGAATCTTCCGGTAAAACAACGCTTGCCATACATGTAATTGCAGAAGCGCAAAAAAAAGGCGGCATGTGTGCCATTATTGATGCTGAGCATGCTTTTGACAGTGCTTATGCACAAAAGCTTGGTGTGGATGTTGACAATCTTTTAATAACCCAGCCGGATTATGGTGAGCAGGGTTTGGAAATTGCCGACAGGCTTATTCTTTCAGGCGCGTTGGATGTAGTGGTGATAGATTCTGTTGCTGCACTGGTTCCTAAAGGTGAACTGGAAGGTGAAATGGGCGATAGCAAAATGGGCATTGCAGGCAAGGCTGATGAGCCAGGCATTAAGAAAACTTACTGCTACCATAAGCAAAACAAATTGTTGTTGCATTTTTATAAACCAGTTAAGGGAAAAGATAGGTGTTATGTTTGGCAATCCTGAAACAACAACCGGTGGTAATGCATTAAAATTTTATGCTTCTGTAAGGCTGGATATTCGCCGCATGGCGCAAATAAAAGATGGTGATGAATCGATTGGAAACCGTGTAAAAGTAAAAGTGGTAAAAAATAAAGTGGCACCGCCATTCCGCGTTGCGGAATTTGATATAATTTTTGGCGAAGGCATTTCAAAAATAGGTGAAATAATTGATATGGGTGTTGAAATGGGTATTATTCAAAAAAGCGGAAGCTGGTTTAGTTATGATACTACCAAGCTTGGTCAGGGCCGTGATGCGGTGAAACAACTTCTTAACAGACAATCCTGAACTTGCAACATGAACTGGAAGGAAAAATAAGAGCAAAAATTGCAGAGATGAATGCTGAATAAAAGTTTCGATATATAATTTTTGAAAGCCATCTTGAAAAGATGGCTTTTTATTTTTGTAAAAAGAAATTATGCCTTCTTCCGTTGTGTCCGCCTTTCAGTATGATTCATCATCGTTAACCCTGCGTATAATTTTTGTTTCAGGAAAAGTGTATGATTATTTAAATGTTCCCGAAGAAAAATATATAGAAATGAAAGCCGCTTTTAGTAAAGGAATTTATTTTAATACGAATATCAAACCTTATTATTCATGTAAAAAGATCAGGTGATTTTATTTTTACCAATTATTTTTTCTAACAGGCAACTGCTCATTGCCAAATTGCATTTATACTTTTATAATCAGTGGTTAATCTTGCATGGAAACATCGGAATTGATAAAAGAAGTGAAGCAGGGAAGTATTGCAGCACAGAAATGTTTGTTCGATCAATGGTGCGGGCCAATGATGATTATTTGCAAGCGCTATGTAAAAAATGTTCTTGATTCAGAAGAAATAATGCTGGACGGTTTTTATAAACTTTTCAAAAATATCTCCTCTTTTACCTATCAAAATGATGCTGCATTTTATATGTGGCTGAAAAAAATAATGATTAATGAATGCCTGATGTTTTTGCGGAAGAAAAACGTTTTCATTATCGTAACAGAGGCATCTGCAGAGGACATTTCACTTCAGGAAGAGGCATTGGATAATTTATCTGCGAGCGAGATTTTTAATCTAATTATTAAGTTGCCCGTTGGCTATAGAACTGTTTTTAATTTATATGAAATAGAAGGGATGCAACATAAAGAAATTGCGGGGCTTCTGAAAATTTCAGAAGGAACATCTAAATCTCAATTAAGTAAGGCAAAGGCATTACTGCAAAAAATGATGGTACAAAACAATATAGACTATGCAAAACGAAAGTCACAATAACAAGCCAGGCTGGAGACAAAAGCTGGAAGATTTTATGCCGGCTGAAGCGTTTAATAACGAAGCTGCCTGGAATAATCTTTACAAAAAGCTGCACAAACCGGTTAAAACAAAAGCAATGTGGTATTGGATTGCAGCAGCTTCTTTATTAATTGTGCTTATCTCATTTTTATTTGCAGGTAAAAAAGAAAATGTATTAGTAAGACAAGAATCAGCGCAAAGAAATTATGTTATTATAAATTCAATTCCTGCAGAAATACAAACTCAAAATAAGTTGAAAAACTCATCGCTTGTAATTGGTAATCAAACTCATTTTATTAATAAAAAGTTGTCTAAAATTATTTCAACTAAAAAACACTTGCCATCATTAAGTATTCAAAACAGTGATGAAGCTGTTATCAAAACCGAAGTAAGAAATACTTCTATACTACCGCCCGATACTTTAATTGCACTTGCATCAAAACCGGATGTTATAAAACATAAATTAAAAGTGGTGCATATCAATGAGCTTGGTGAACCAACAACTGACTTTGGCAGCATTGAAAAAAATAGAGAATATGCATCATCTGCATTAAAATTTATGAATCCACAACCATATCGACTTCCGGCATCAACAGTAAAAACAGGAATTAAAATTTTCTCAACCAACTAGCATGAAAAAAATAATTTGTTTAATGGTGCTTGCAACAAGCATCTCAGTAAAGCTTTGTGCACAATCGAAAGAAGACAAAGCATTTGAAGTACCTGAAAATATAGTAATTACCAGTAGGTTTTATATCGATCTTAAAAATTCAAATAAGATGAAGATAGAGCTGAGTGATTTTGCAGATCTGCAAAGGGTTGCCAACATCGATTCTTTGTTGAATGTTTTTTTGCAGGATATTGCTCCGCTTAAAGATTCGCTCTCTGATCCGCTTACTTCAAAAAGAATCGATTACATAACTGATGCGGAATTAAGAAAAAAGATTCGGCTCAAACAAATTCAACCAACGTCATCAAGCTTTTTTGTAAACAAAGGAGAACTGTCAACATTAAGAACATTTCAGGATACGATTAATATTATCGGAATTATTACCAATCCTCCAAAAACAATTCAGCAAAAAATAAGTAAAACGAATCCGCATTATTATCATTTTACTTTTTATTTAAATGATATTAATGAACTTAAAATGTACATGAATGGAACACTTACTGCCAAGATTGATGAACTTGAAAAAAAAGGCGCTAAAGAAAAATGGCCTACTGTATTAGGAACAGGCTCGCATTATCTTCAGTCTGATAAAAGCATTACAGCAGATAAGCCCAAAGGCGCTACCAGCGCGGGTACAGGCGATATGCTTACGCTTAATGTTTCAGTAAATGTTCAGAATTATAAAAATTATTTTGTTCCATCTTTTAGCCTGGGCACAAAATTGACATTTAGCAATGCAGAAAGAACTTTTAAATGGGAAACCGGTTTATATTGGGAACCGCAATTTTTATTTGCACGAGATGCACAAAATAAATTACGAACTTATAGGAATGATTTCCTCACATTCACTTATGGGCAAGGTGGCATTAAAGATCATGATCCGGCAAAAGATTTTTCTTTCAGTGCAGTCTTCTCTCTTGGTTATTTAATTAATAGAAGCGGAGATTATTATGAAAAAAATACGTTCAGGCTTGGTGCAGGTAAAATCAATTTATTAAAGACGACGATTGAGCCGTGTATGTATTTCAATAACTTTTTTAAAGGTGTTACACCCGGAATAAAGATCACACAATATTTTTAGAGATAAATTATTGTAAATGCAGCAGCGCCACACATTCAATATGATGCGTATGCGGAAACATATCAACCGGCTGAACCTTTTCAACAGAAAACTTTTCATTGAGCAACTAAAGATCTCTTGCCTGCGTGGCGACATTACAGCTTACATAAACAATTTTTGGAGGGACAATTTCAAAAAGTTTATTGATAAGATTGCTGTGAAGCCCTGCCCGTGGCGGATCAACAATTATAACATCGGGTCTGCCATGTTCCAGAAAAAAATCATTGTTACAAATTTCAATAACATCTCCACAAAAAAAAAAGGCATGATCAATATTATTCAGCGCTGCATTTTCTTTAGCATCTTGTATGGCATCTTCGATAACATCTACGCCAATAATTTTTTTTGCAACACTGTTTAAAAAAATTCCGATGCTTCCCGTACCGCAATACAAATCATAAACAATTTCATTCCCTGTTAAGTGCAGCAAAATTTTTTACAACATTATATAATTTTCGGCCTGCTTTGTATTGGTTTGAAAAAAAGATTTGGGAGAAATTTTAAATTCAAATCTTCCAAGCTTCTCAATTATATATCCTTTCCCGTATACATTATTTACGTTCGATATCATAAATGGTATCATTCCATTTTGCATTAATAGTGTACAACAAAGTTGTGATAGAAGGAACCTTTTCAAGCAAATACCTGGCAAAGTTTTTCTCTTTCTGCTGCATCATCATAAGCCAAAAACAAGATTCACCATAAGTTCGCCGGTAGTGGCATTGCGGATAATGATATTCCTAAGCCAGCCTTTATGTTCTTTAATATCATAAAAGCTGTATTTGTTTTCCAGGGCAAAATCACGCAATGTATTGCGGATGGCATTGTTCACATCATCCATAAGCCAGCACTCAAAGATGTCAATAATTTTATCATACAATCGGGGAACATGATAACCCAATGCGCCACCGGGCCATGCATCTTCATGAAGTTCTTCCAGTTGCCCGTGGGTTAAAAATTTTTTATTGCTAAAAGTAAACTCAAGTTTGTTCCTGTAATGAATGGTATTGTTGCTGAGCCAATGATAGGCAACATGTACAATTTCAGATAAGCTTGCCGATCCTTTTAAAAGCATCTGCCGCCTCCTGTTGCTTATAGTCGAGTTGTTTTTCATAAGGCAGCATTTGCCATTTGCATCCGCCGCATACACCAAAGTGAATACAAAAGGGGTCAACCCTTTCTTTACTAAATTCTTTTATTTTAATTGCTTTTCCTTCGGCCCAGTCTTTTTTATTGCGTGTTATCAAAACATCCGCCACATCGCCTGGCACGGCTCCTTCTACAAAAATTACTTTACCCTCTAAGCGTACCAAGAGCTTTACCTTCTGCGGCATAACCGGTAACAGGTAAGTTTTCCAGAATAAATTTTTTTCTTTTCATCCTGTTTCCTGGTATTATCCTGAATAGTCGAGGATCGAAAGATAAAAATAGTTATGTTCATGAGGGTAAATTGCATTACACGTAAAATGTTAAGTATTTTATAGTGAATATTAGTTTTTAATCAATTTGAATATTTTTGTCTCTATTCCACGATCAATGAAAATACTTTTTACTACTTACGATTTTTCTTGCAGCATTCTCATCTTCAAATGCCAGGGTTATAAGGTTACTTTACAGACTCCGCATTACAATAGCGGCATAGCATATCTTACTTATTATTATGGGAAAAATATAAACATAGAAGATTCTGCTGTTGTAAATAATAAGGGAGTTGCTGTATTTCAAAAAAAAGAAAAACTTTTGCCCGGCGTATATTCAATTGTGTTTCCAGGAAAAAAAAAATTGTTTGATTTCCTGGTAGATAAAGAACAAATCAATTACCATAAAAGCCGACACATCCGATCTTATAAATAAAACAATTGTAACCGGGTTCAAAAGAAAATATTCTGTTTCAGCAGTATCAAAAATTTGTTAGCTCGAAAGGGAGGCTAATTTGCAAAAGGAGCTGGATGCTTATAAGGCTTCAAAAAACAAACTGACAGCATGCTGCATGAAAAGAATTATAACGCCTTAATAAAGAATTGAATGATTACAGGGACGATATTATAAAACAGCATCCGGAATCTATGCTGGCATCGTTGCTTACCAGCATGAAGAGAGCCGCAGATTTTAAATACAAAGCCGGTTACAAGGGATGATTCTATAAATAATTATCAGTATTATAAAAAACATTATTGGGATGGTATTACATTTATGGATGACCGGATTATACGCACACCGTTCTTTTTGCCAAAAGTTGAAAGATTTTTCAGGGAAGTTGTATCGCCTGCGCCGGATTCTATTATAAAAGAATCAGATTATTTATTGCTGCGAGCCAGGACAGCGCCTGAAATGTATAAGTTTTTACTAAACTGGCTCACGGATGAATACATCAATCCAAAATACATGGGACAGGATGCGGTGTTTGTGCATTTGTTTGAAAAATATCATTCCAAAGGATGTTCTTCATGGCTTAATGAAAAGCAGATAACGGCCATATCAAACAGGGCTTATATGCTGATGTCGAACCTGATTGGTGACCAGGCAGCTGATCTTGAGATGGTTGATTCGTCAGGAGCGCCATGCAACTTTATACAGTGTTAAGGCTCGATTATACAATTGTTTGTTTTTGGGATCCTACATGCGGCCATTGCCGGAAGAAGTGCCCAGGCTCGATTCAATGTATCATGCCAACATGGAAGAAAGAGGGTGTAAAAATGTACGGAGTACTTACAGAAACCAAAGAGACTGCCAAAATGGAGAGAATTTATAAATAAATACAATTTGCAAAGCTGGATAAACGTTTACCAAACTGAAGAAGCAAAAGAAAGAAAATGAAGAGGCAAAAAAGCCATCGTACAAACAACTGTATGATGTAACCCAAACACCACATTATATTTACTGGATAAAGACAAACGCATCATTGCAAAAAAACTAACCTGGCAACAGATCGAATGACATGCTTGAAATGAAAATAAACAATAAACCTGCAGATGCTAAAAACAAATGGACAATAACCGTTACCTCGTACACGTTTTTATAGTTGTTTAAACATATTTAAATATATTTCGATGAAAAAACTGTTTCTTATTGCCATTCATTTTCTTTTCTATTTCAACTGCTTATTGCCAGGTTCTTTTTACATATGGAAAAAATGCTGTGAGGAAAGATGAATTTCTTAAGGGCTTATAATAAAAATAAAACGTGCTGCTTCAGATAAAGAACAGGCAATGAAAGATTACCTGGATCTTTATATAAAATTTAAACTAAAGGTTCAGGCAGCAAAAGATATGCGTCTCGATACGCTTGCCTCCTTGCAATCTGACCTCAAAATTTCCGCAGCCAGATAGAAGAAAGCTATCTGAAAGATGAAAAGGCTGTGGAAGCCCTGGTGAACGAGGCATTCAACGAAGCAGGAAAGATATACATGTTCAGCATTTTTATGTTTCAATAAATGAAAAAATGCCGCCGCAGGATACACTTAAATCGGTATAAAGCAATAAACAAAACTTATGAAGAATTAAAAACGGCGAACTGAATTATGATAAAACCTTCCTGCTATTAAAGGAAAAGCTGCACCTGTTCAAAGAATGATATTGGAATGATCACTGTTTTTACCTTGCCCTATGAATATGAAAATATCGTTTACAGTTTAAAAACAGGAGAAGTAAGCAAGCCTTATCGCTCCAAAAACGGCTGGCATATTTTTATAAATGAAGATGACAGGCCTGCAGTAGGTAATATAAAAGTTGCCCAGATATTATTTGCAGTGCAGCAGGTAATCAAGGCATGAAAGAACATGCAAAGCAAATGGCAGATTCTGTTTATAAAGAATTAAAAGCTGGTGCTGATTTTGGCGAAATGGCAAAAATGTACAGCAATGATAAAACGACGTATATGAACAGAGGATTATGCCGGAATTCGGCGTGGCAAAATATGATGCGGTTTTTGAGAGGGAAGCTTTCTCATTGAAGAATGACAGTGATATTTCGGAGCCGTTTCAAACTGAATTCGGGTATCATATTTTAAAGCGTATCATCATGGTCGCCTATACCTGCAAATAAAAATGATGAAGCATTCATGGCTGCTTTAAAACAAGATGTGTTGAAGGATAGCCGCATTGAAGTGGCAAAAGAGAAATTTGTAAAAGAGATACTTGCTAAAATCGGGTACAAAAAAAACAACTGCTGTAAATGAAAAAGATCTTTGGAAAATAACGGACACATTTGCTATTGCAAATAAAAAAATAACATCGGGAAATGTAAGTGAAAAAACAGTTTTGTTTTCATTTAAGATAATGAAAAAGCAACTGCAGATGATTGGATGCAATACGTTCGAAATGCAAAAAATACGTATGCTGCTCATGCGAACAAGCTTATCCGGAACTTATGAAAAGTTATATTTCAATAGCTGCTAACTGGAAAATTACACGAACAGGTTGCAGGATTTCAATACCGAGTTTAAATACCAGTTGCAGGAATTTAAAGATGGAAATATGTTGTTTGAAGTAATGGAAAGAAAGGTGTGGTCCAAGGCATCCGCAGATAGTGCTGGCCTTGAGCAATATTATAACGAGCATAAAGCAAATTATAAGTGGAGCCCAAGCGCGGATGCTGTTTTATTTTCATGCTCCGGTATTGCAGTAGCGAATAAGGCTGAGGATGAAATAAAAGGTGGCAAAAAGTGGAAAGATGTTGTGAGTGAAAATGCCTCCTCCATACAGGCAGATTCGGCTAGTTATGAATTAAGCCAGATACCAGTCATTGACAAAACAAACTTTAGCAATGGCTTAGTAACGGTTCCGGTAGTTAATACTGGTGACGGAACTGCAGTATTTTCTTTAATAATTAGAATGTATCCTGCAGATGAGCAACGAAGCTTTGCAGATGCCCGCGGCCTAGTAATAAATGATTATCAGAATTTGCTTGAAAAAAAATGGATAAGCGAACTGAAGAAAAAATATCCCGTTACTATTAATGAAGAGTTGTTGAAATCAATGTTATAAAATACTTATTCAAACACTTATAGAGTCTTAAAAACGCACAACAAGTTGCTGTCAAAAATTTATTAATGGTGTTGGCAAAGTTTTTGAAAATTTAAGTATATAACTCTCGAATTGCATATTGATCCTATGATTTTATTTATTCAATAATGATATATCTATAGTAAGTATCTCTTATTCACAACAGATAAAATTTTTTGAGCAAAAGGCAGAAAAAGGCCACCAGCATAAGTTTGCGGTGGCCTCTGTTTATAACTTATACTATTTCCTTTACTACATTAGCAATACATGGGGTTTACCCAGTGTATAATAATGCAGTACTGGTACTCCTTCTTTTTTAAGTTCTTTTGATTGTGCCAGCAACCATTCTGTTCCTACAATTTCCACATCTGCATCTGTTTTGCATTTAAAGATTTCGTTGCTTAGCTCTGTAGGTATATCCACATGAAATGTTCTGGGTAAAACAGATAATTGTTTTTTTGATGTAATAGGTTTTAATCCTGGAATAATAGGAACTTCAATACCTGCTTCCCTGCAGTTTTTTACAAATTCAAAATATTTTTTATTATCAAAAAACATTTGTGTGGTTATATAATCCGCGCCTGCATCCACTTTCATCTTTAAATATCGTAAATCACTTTCCATGATTAGGCGCTTCAAAATGTTTTTCAGGATAGCCTGCAACACCAATACAAAATTTTGTTTTATAGCCATCCCTTATATCTTCTTCAAGATAAATTCCATTATTAAGATTTACCGTTTGTTTTAAAAATCGAGTGCATAAGAATGACCATTTTTTTCAGGTTCAAAAAGCGTTTCATTTTTTGCAGCATCACCGCGAAGCACCAGTACATTATCAATTCCAAGGAAAGCAAGATCAATTAACGCATTTTCTGTTTCCTGTAAATTGAAGCCGCCGCATATCAGATGTGGCACTGCATCAATTTTATAATGATTCATAATTGCTGCGCAAATGCCAACAGTACCTGGCCGTTTTCGTACTTCAACTTTTTCAAAAGTTCCATCAGCTTTCTTTTTAAAAACCTGTTCGCTGCGGTGATAGGTTACATTAATAAATGCAGGATTAAATTCCATTAAAGGATCAAGATGGTTATAAATGGATTCAATTGTTTTCCCTTTAAGCGGCGGTAATATTTCAAAAGATACCATGGTATCCTTGCCTGCTTTTATATGATCAGTAACTTTCATTTTATAAAAATAGATGCAAACATAAGCTTGTAATGTCATTAATCAAAAACATCATGCTGATAAGAAATGGATAATAATTATTGCTAAATATAGCTAATGGTTTACTTATGGTATGATTAAGTTTACTAATCGTAAAGAATAATGTTAGCAAAGTTTTAATATTCATTCGCTTATTTTTGTTCAAATACTTTTTATTTGAACCAAACCATTTATGCCAAAGATCTTACTAAAAATTATGGTAAACGAACAGTTACCAATAAAGTTTCTTTTGAGGTAGGGCAGGGAGAAATTGTTGGGCTTCTTGGCCCAAATGGCGCAGGCAAAACAACTTCCTTTTACCAGGTTGTTGGGCTTGTAAAGCCAGATGACGGGGATGTATTTTTGAATGATATTAATATAACCAAATTGCCCATGTATAAAAGGGCAAAGATGGGAATTGGCTATTTACCCCAGGAGGCAAGCGTTTTCAGAAAACTAACTGTGGAAGATAATATTGCAGCAGTGCTTGAAATGACAAAGCTTTCTAAAAAGCAACAAAAAGAAAAACTGGAAACACTAATCTGGAGAATTTAATCTTGACCATGTGCGTAAAAGCAATGGTGATGTATTAAGTGGCGGTGAAAGAAGGCGAACAGAAATTGCCCGGGCACTGGCTGTAGACCCAAAATTTATTTTACTTGGATGAGCCCTTTGCGGGTATTGATCCTATTGCTGTAGAAGACATCCAGACCATTGTTACCAAGTTAAAATATAAAAATATAGGTATTCTTATTACTGATCATAATGTAAATGAAACCTTGTCCATTTGCGACAGGGCTTATCTTCTTATTGAAGGAAAAATATTTAAACATGGCACTGCAGAAGAACTTGCAAAAGATGAACAGGTACGGAGACTTTATCTTGGGCGAAATTTTGAACTGAAAAGAAAAGATTACCTGCATACCGATGCTATAAAATAAAAGGTAATTGTTTTATGGTTAAATTGTTTATAAGTTTACCGGATGATATGTAATAACGTTCAATAACTGAACAATTCACTATAATCATTCATAAACCATATAATAAGTTGCATGAAACTGCTGAGCCCTGCCATATCACGTTTAGCAAGGCTGCGCCTGTGGCGGGTTGAAAATTGGAGCAGCTATCCTGTGGCTGCACAACGGGATGTTTTGCAGCACCTGGTTACACAGGCTCAATACACCGAATTTGGCCGAAAATATTCTTTTTCAAAACTTTTTACCGTAAAGGATTTTAAAAAGCAGTTCCCATTCATGAATATGATGATATCAAGCCTTACATTCTGCGCATGATGAAGGGTGAAGAAAATGTTTTATGGAATACGCCTATTAACTGGTTTGCAAAAAGCAGTGGCACTACTTCTGAAAAAAGTAAATTTATTCCGATAAGTGAAGAAACCCTTAAAGAAACTCATTTTAAAGGTTCCAAAGATGTGCTTACCAATTATTATAAAAATTTTCCCGAAAGTGATCTGCTCACCGGTAAAAGCCTTGTTGTAGGAGGAAGCCACCAGGTACATGCAGTAAATGAAGAAATACAATATGGTGACCTGAGTGCAGTGCTTAATGCAGAACACGCCTTTTTGGGGGCACTGGATAAGAACTCCTGACTTAAGTATTGCATTGCTGGATGAATGGGAAAGTAAAATTGAAAAGCTTGCGCAAAATACCATCAACGAAAATGTAACTTCACTGGCAGGTGTGCCTACCTGGACAATTGTTTTGATAAAGCGAATTTTTGAAATTTCCGGTAAAGAAACATTAAAAGAAGTATGGCCAAACCTTGAATTATATATTCATGGAGGAGTTTCGTTTACTCCTTACCGTGAGCAGTTTCAAAAATTGATAGGAGCTCCTATAAATTATCTTGAAATGTACAATGCAAGCGAAGGTTTTTTTGCTGCGCAGGATATGCCTGATGATGATGGCATGTTGCTTTTTACAGACCATGGAATATTTTATGAGTTTATGCCTGTAGAAGAATATGGCAAAGACGATCCAAAAACTTTTGGGCTTAAACAGGTTGAGCTTAATAAAAATTATGCATTGGTAATAAGCACCAATGGCGGCCTTTGGCGATATCTTGTAGGCGATACTATACAGTTTACTTCTCTTCAGCCCTTTAAAATAAAAGTTACCGGCAGGCTAAAGCATTATATGAATGCTTTTGGTGAAGAGGTAATCGTTGAAAATTCTGACAAAGCAATTGCAATAGCATCAGCGAAAACCAATTCCATTGTGAGTGATTATACAGCAGCGCCTGTTTTTTTTAGCGAGCATGAAAATGGTGCACATGAATGGCTGATAGAATTTGATAAAGTACCGGCCGATATTAATGAATTTACGTTTGCGCTGGACAATGCATTAAAATCTGTAAACAGTGATTATGAAGCAAAGCGTTATAAAAATATTGCTTTGCGTATGCCAGTAGTTCATATTTTAAAAACAGGAACTTTTAGAGAATGGCTTAAGCGAAAAGGCAAACTTGGCGGCCAGCATAAAGTACCGAGGCTAAGTAATGAAAGAAATTTAATTGAAGAAATTTTTGCAACGGCAAATGTTTAGTTTATTTAAATCAGTATAAAGAAGAATTTTTTCATGAAACTATTAGAAAATAAAGTTGCAATTGTAACAGGTGCAGCAGAGGTATTGGCGAAGCTATTGCATTAAAGCTTGCAGAAAGTGGCGCTCATATTGCTTTTACATATGTAAGTAGCAATGAAAAAGCAAAACTTCTTGAAGAAAGATTACAAGGCCTTGGTGTAAAAGCAAAAGCATATCAAAAGCAATGCAGGCAATTACGAAGATTGCGAAGCAATGGTAAATGATGTGGTAAAAGAATTTGGAACAATAGATATATGTGTAAACAATGCAGGCATCTCAAAAGATAATTTATTACTGCGCATGACACCTGAACAATGGGATGAAGTGATGACCACGAATCTGAAAAGTGTTTTCAATATGACAAAACAGGTAATCCGACCGATGATGAAAGCAAGAAGGGAAGCATAATAAATATGAGTTCTATCATTGGCATGCAGGAAATGCAGGCCAAAGCAGCTATGCAGCAAGTAAAGCAGGTATTATTGGTTTTACAAAATCAATTGCTGCAGAATTAGGCAGCCGCAACGTAAGATGCAATGCAATTGCGCCAGGCTTTGTAGAAACAGATATGACACATTATTTAAAAGAAGGTGAAGCTGCAAAATCGTTCCTTGCAAAGATTCCTTTAGGAAGGTTTGGAACTGCTGAAGAAATTGCAAATGTTACACTATTTCTTGCAAGTGATATGAGCAGTTATATAACCGGACAAGTGATAAGTGTTTGCGGTGGTTTAAACATGTAATCTTTTATTTATTTATAAAATTTAATGGCATCTTACGAAAAGCTTCTTGCAGATAATAAAGTATGGGCAAAAGAACAAGTTGCTAATGATCCTGATTTTTTTAATAGATTATCTGCGTTGCAAACGCCCGAATTTTTATGGATAGGATGCAGTGACAGCCGCGTGCCTGCCGATAAAATTACGGGAACACAGCCAGGCGAAATATTTGTGCATCGAAACATTGCGAACATGGTCGTGCATACAGATGTGAACTTATTAAGCGTCCTCGATTTTGCTGTAAATCATTTAAAAGTAAACCATGTGATTGTTTGCGGTCATTATGGATGTGGTGGAGTAAAGGCTGCAATGACCAATCATGATTATAAATATGTATTAAACATGTGGTTAAGAAATATAAAGGATGTATATCGCTTATATCGTGACGAACTTGAAAATATTACCGACGAAGAAAACCGAACAGACAGACTTGTAGAGCTTAATGTAAAAGAGCAGGTGATGCATCTTGCTAAAACCTCAATTATTCAAAGAGCCTGGAAAGACGGTCACAGGCCACAATTACACGGATGGGTATATGGGTTAAAAGACGGAATTATACATCCCGTTTTGGAAATGTCAGCAGGAGCTCGCATTGATCCATTATATGAATATGATGATCTTTAATAAGAGACTATTTTACTTTCGCTCTTAGCTTTGCAATCGCATTTTTTGAATAATCACTCAGGATTAATTTGCCACTTATCGCTGCCCTTTCATTTAATAAAGCATCCCAATTTTCAGTGCCTTTCCAAAACATTTTTTTCATTTCCTCCATAGCCTCAGGGCTTGAATGTGCAAGATTATTGGCAAGCCTCTCAATGGAGTCATCCATGTTTTGTACCGAATCATGAACTTCTGCATACAACCCTTTTTTCTTAGCCCAATCTGCATTACGCCATAAATGACTGTCTATCGAAAGGTGTGCAAATGCTGAGCCACCGATCTTTCTTTCTATAGCAGGACCCACAACAAAAGGCCCGATGCCAAGAGATAACTCGCTCAATTTTATTTCAGCGTCTGAAACAGCGATGGCATAATCTGTAGCTGCTGCAATACCTACACCTCCTCCAACACATTTGCCGTGTATTCGGCCAATAACGATTTTATGGCATTTGCGAATGGCATTAATTACATTGGCAAAGCCAAGAAAAAAATGATAACCTTCTTTTTCATTCATCACAGAAGATAATTCGGCAAAACTTGCACCTGCACAAAATGCGCCTGTACCTGCACTTTTCAGTATGACAACTTTAGTATCATGTGTTCCAGCATAATGTATTTCCAGTGCTAATGCATCTAATAATTTAGCAGGCAATGAGTTTCCCTGGGGATGAAAAAATTCTATAGTGGTTATTCCGTGTTCGGCATGCGATGTTACGTGACCTTCCATTTTTACAAAAAGATATTTAAAAAATTAATTGTAAAAATATTAAAACATAACGAATGATTTTTTAAAGTACATTAATTTTCTTTAGCTACCATGGTAAGTATCGTTGCTATACCTATAAGAGGTTGCTCAGTTTCATCCAGAATTTCTACGTACCACTTTACAATTCCTTTTGGTATGTCAATGCCTTTTACATAAGGCGTTTCAGGATTTATCTCCTTTAATTCCTGGTCAATTTTTTCTTTACATGTAAATCTTATAAAAATTTCATCACCAGGATAAACAGGCTTTGTAAAGCGCAATTCATCAATGCCATAATTCAATAACACTGGATTTTTTTCATAGCTGTCAACAAATAAACCCGCTGCTATACTCATCAGTAAATAGCCATGTGCTACCTGCCGTTCGAACATAGTATTAGTAAAATCATTTGTTTTTATATGAGCATAAAAATGGTCACCCGATAGATCCGCAAATGTGTCTATATCCTGTGAAGTAATAATTCTTTTTTCGGTAATTAGTTGATCACCTACTTTAAGGTCTTCAAAGTATTTTTTAAATGGATGAACTGTAGTGGTATTTCCTTTAGCATTTGGCTGATACACATTCGTAACGGACGTAAGCATCGTTGGCGAGCCTTGAACAGCCACCCTTTGCATGTAATGTTTTAGACCGCGAAGACCGCCCATTTCCTCGCCACCGCCTGCTCTTCCGGGACCGCCATGAACGAGCGTGGGTAAGGGCGAGCCATGTCCTGTGCTTTCGTTTACACAATCTCTATTTAGTATTAATATTCTTCCATGATGTGTGCCTGCTCCAAGAACATAAGCTTTAGCGAAAGAAGTATCATTTGTTACAACAGAAGTACATAGAGAACCTTTACCTTTTTTAGAAAGAACAATTGCTTCATCGATATTTTTATAAGGCATTAATGTGCTCACAGGTCCAAAAGCTTCTATTGTATGTGGTTCTTCGGAGGTAAATGGTGTATTGTTTAATAAAAGTAAAGGACTAATAAATGCTCCCTTGTTTGCGTCAGCGTCCAGAAGTTGAACACTGTCAAGGCTTCCATAAATAATTTGTGTCGAAGCCAAAATTTTCTGAACCTGCTCAACCACTTCTTTTTTTTGTCCTAAGCCTGCTAATGAGCCCATTTTTACTTTTTCATTTTCAGGATTACCAATAACCGTTTTGGATAATGATTTGCCAAGAGATATCCATACATCTTCCATTTTATTTTCAGGAACAAAAATTCTTCTTATAGCAGTACATTTTTGACCCGCTTTGGAAGTCATTTCTTTTCGTACTTCTTTGATAAAAACTTCCCACTCAGGCATAGACGGCGTCACATCATTTCCCAATACAATGCAATTCAGCGAGTCCGCTTCTAAATTAAAAGGAACGTTTTCCGCAAGAATATTTTTATTGGCTTTTAATTGTAATCCAGTAGAAGCAGAGCCGGTAAAAGTTATTACATCCTGAGAGGTTACATGGTCCAGCAGATCGCCGGCGCTACCACACAATAATTGTAATGCGCCTTCAGGTAAGATATTTGAAGAAATAATTTCTTTTACCACTGCTTCAGTAAGATAGCAGGTAACCGAAGCCGGCTTTACAACAGCGGGCATACCAGCTAATAAGTTCACAGCAATTTTTTCCAGCATTCCCCAAACGGGAAAATTAAATGCATTGATATGAACAGCCACTCCTTCTTTTGGTATCAAAATATGCTGGGCTGCAAAAGTGCCGCCCTTACTCAATCCTATGTTATCGCCATCCAACGCAAATGGTTCGTTTGGAAGTTTCCTTCTTAAAGATGCGTTAGAAAAAAGATTGCCAATGCCGCCTTCAATATCTACCCAGCTATCAGCTCGTGTGGCGCCCGTTTTATAACTAAGTGTATAAAATTTTTCTTTATGTTGAAGAAGATGCAATGCAAGCGCTTTTAGCATTCTGCCTCTTTCATGAAAAGTCATTTTTCTTAGTGCAATATTTCCGTTTGACCGTGCATAATGCAATACTTCACTAAAATCCAATCCTTTTGTAGATGCAGATGCAATAACATCACCGTTTACAGCATTGAATAGTGGCTGACCTTCTCCATCTCCTGTAATCCATTTTCCTGTGATGTAATTTTCAAGCTTATTCATTAAAAATTTTAATTTCAAAATTAGCTATAACGATATAATGGATATTCATCAATTGCGCTAACGATTCATTAAATTTTATGTATTAAAATTTATTAATAAATATAAATGTAAAAGCTGTTATGATGATTAATGCGCTGAATGAAGGCACTCAAATTTATGCGCTTCAATTTATTGGGTGCATAAACCAAAGCGCGCTGAACTTAGGTTAAACAATCGTTTAAAGAATATCATTCCCAATCAACCTGCTGTCAATTTCTTAGGTAAGTTCTTTAAATATATCATCCACGCTTCCTTCTCCTTTTATTAAAATAACCTTTCTTGTTTTTTTATAATGATCAGCAACAGGCGAAGTTTTTTTATGGTATTCTGCAATCCGGTTTCTTATTACATGGTCATTATTATCATCAGCCCGGCCACTGGTTTCCCCTCTTTTTACAAGACGCTTTACCAACTCTTTTTCTGAAACATCCAAAGCAAGCATCACATTTATAGAAAGATTTTTTTGTTCCAATAACACGTCCAAAGCCTCCGCCTGCGTAGCAGTGCGCGGAAAGCCATCAAATAAAAAGCCGACCACATCAGGGTTCGCATCTACTGCGGAACTTATCATGCCTATAACCACTTCATCCGGCACCAGTTCTCCTTTATCCATAATTTTTTTTGCTTCAAGCCCTAAAGCAGTTTTTTTTACTATTTCACTTCTTAATAAATCGCCTGTAGAAAGATGTTTAAAATTATATTTGGCAATCAGCTTTTCTGACTGTGTTCCTTTTCCACTTCCGGGCGGGCCAAATAAAATAAGGTTGAACATATTTTCTTCAACAGTTATGAAATTCAAATATAATGGATGGATTTTAAAATTACTAATCTCAGTTTTTTACATAAACATTATATATTGTAAAAACGTTTTAAACTATATAAATCTTAATTGTTTATCTATGAAAAACTCAAATTTTATATAAAAAACCATAATGAATAACGATCAATTCAATTCCACTTACTCGCATACTGATGATAAGCCTGTGGACGTCAGCAATGACGAATGGAAAAAAATATTGCCATCGGATGTATACCATATAGCCCGTGAAAAGGGCACGGAACGGCCGTTTACAGGAAAGTATAACCGTCATGATGAAATAGGAACTTACTATTGTGCTGTGTGCGGCAATCCGCTATTTAAAAGCGATGGAAAATTCAACAGCAGTTGCGGATGGCCAAGTTTTTTCGAGCCAATAAAAAAGGATAGCATCATTTATTTGCCTGATAATACTTTCGGAATGAAGCGAACAGAAGTGAAATGTGGCAGATGCAAATCACATCTTGGTCATGTGTTTGAAGATGGGCCACCACCAACGGGTTTGCGTTATTGCATCAATTCTGTAGTATTGGATTTTGAAAAAGAAAGAAGAAAATAGAATAGGGTTAATTCTTTTCCAGATCTTTAGCAGCCTCCTCATCAAGAAACCAATACAACTCACCATTTAATGGTTTTATAATTTGGGATGGGTAATGATTGGTGTATATTCCCCTCAATAACTTGTTTTAAAGCGCTTGCTTTTTTTGATCCTTCTACCACAAAGGCAATATTTGATGCGCGGTTCACTATTGATGGCGTTAAAGTAATGCGGTACATTTGTTGCTCTTCATTATAAACCGCATTTACCCAGTTCTGTTCATCGTTTCTTCAATAATGGAAGCGCCCGGAAAAATTGATAAAGTATGCCCATCATCACCAATACCGAATAATACAAAATCAAAACTTTTAACCGTGTTTTTAAAATAAGGGTGAAATATTTTTTCATATTCTTTCGCAGCAAACACAGGTTCAATATCTGTGCGCATTACATGCACCTGCTCCTCTGGAATATCAATATGATCAATCAAAATATCGAAGGCCATCTTTGCATTATTGCGCTCATCAGTAAAAGGAACAGCCCTTTCATCACCCCAAAAAATATGTACTCTTTTCCAGTTAATTTTTTCTTTATATGCTTCCGAAGCTAATTTTTTATAAAGAATTTTTGGTGTTTCTCCTCCTGAAAAAGCCAATGTAAAAAATTCCTGGTTTTGCAAAGTTGTATTGATAAGTGTTACATATCCATTCTGCAAGTTCGCTAGCTCAGCTCTTCTTTATTTTTATAAATATGAAGTTTCATTTTGTTTTCTTTTTGTTTTGCCGGCACATTAATCCAGTTATGCCCATCTCTTGCTATAGTGCTTCAGCATCTTCCGGCCCCCAGGAACCTGGTGAATAATTTGGAAAATCCATTGGCTTCCTTGCTTTCCAAACATCAAGTATTGGCATCACTACTTCCCAGGCAGCTTCTACCTGGTCTGCTCTCATAAATAGTGTAGCATCGCCTTCCATTACATCGTACAATAATGTTTCATAAGCTTCCGGTTCTTCGCCATCATATTCATCTTTATAATTAAAAACCATATCAACAGGACTAAGCATCATTCTTGTCCCGGGCGTTTTGCCTGGAAGCTGAAGACAAATATCCATTTCCGGCGCAATGCTTATAGAAAGCCTGTTTGGGCGCCAGGTTTCTGCAGCTTCTTTAGGAAAAGCAAAAGCTGGCGCCGGTTTAAATTGAATGGTTAAAACAGTGGTTTTTTCATGCAGGTGTTTACCGGTGCGTACATAAAAAGGAACATCCTGCCAGCGCCAGTTATCAATAAAAAATTTTACAGCGGCAAAGGTTTCGGTATTTGAATCCGGTGCCACATCTTTTTCTTCGCGGTATCCGAGAACTTTTTTGCCTTCCATCCATCCTTCACCATATTGTCCGCGTGCTGCATAATCCTGTACTTCATCTTTCGATATTCTGCGGATTGCATTTAGTACATCTACTTTTTTATTTCTTATTTCATTTGCATTAAAAGATACCGGGGCTTCCATACCAATCATACAAAGCAATTGCAAAATATGGTTTTGAATCATGTCTCTTAATGCTCCCGAATTTTCATAATAACCGCCACGGTCTTCCACTCCTACAGTTTCAGAAGCAGTTATCTGCACATGGTCAATATAATTCCTGTTCCATATAGGTTCAAACAATGCATTGGCAAAACGCAAGGCAAGTATATTTTGTACAGTTTCTTTACCGAGATAATGATCAATCCGGAAAATCTGTTCTTCATCAAAATATTCACTCAGCATTTTATTCATTTCTTTCGCACTTTCAAGATCATGCCCAAAAGGTTTTTCCACAACGATCCTTGTGCATTTGGTATCACTGCAAATATCAAGTTTCCCAAGATTTTTTACAATTGTCTGGAACCAGTTGAGGAGCTACGGCCATGATAAAAAAGAATATTGGGATGTAGCACCAAATTCTGCTTCTTTATCTTTAGCGATTTTGGCAATTTTTGCATAATCTTTCGCATCTGTTACATCCATTGGTAATAGCAGATATGTTTGGAAAATTTTTCCCATTGCTCATTGGAATCATTTCTTCTTGAAAAATTATCAATTCCTTCTTTTAAATGTTTTACATATTCACCATCCCCATATTCTGAACGTGCAATGCCAACGATGCTGAAATTTTCGGGCATAGCTTCATCCAGGAAAAGATTGATATAAAGCCGGATTTAATTTTCTATAATTCAAATCTCCGCTGCCGCCAAAAATAAAGACGAGCATTGGAGATAATTTTTTTATAATCTAACATTGACTGATTCTTTTAATTTATACATTTTTAGTTGAAACGGTTTCAGGCTTCGTTTCCCATTCGGTATGAAAAATTCCATCCTCATCAATTCTTTGGTAAGTATGTGCTCCGAAAAAATCACGTTGTGCCTGTATTAAATTTGTTGGCAGTAATTTTCTGCGATAAGCATTATAATAATTAAGTGATGACATTAAACCCGGCTAGCAGGATAATTATTCAATGCAGCCAAGGAAACAATCTTTTGAGCGCTTTCTTCTTTTTGTTTCAGAGGTCCGCAATATTTTTATCAAGCAATAAATTTTTCAAATCAGCATTTTCATATGCTTTTTTAAAATGATCGAGTAATGCAGAACGAATAATGCAACCGCCGCGCCAAACACTTACAACTCCCGGCAAAGGAATATCCATTTTTAATTCCTTCGATGCAGTGGTAAGCATTGCCAGGCCTTGCGCATAACATATAATGTTGCAAAATAAAGAGCATCGTGTAAGAGTGTTTACAAACTCTTCTTTAGTCAAAATCAATTTTTTGCAAAGATGTTTTATAAAGAGAAGCGGCTTCTTTTCTTTCATCAATAAGCGAAGAAAAATTTCGCATCACAACAGCCGAATCTATAGTAGGTATTGGCATTGGCAGATCAAGCCCTTCCTGCGAAGTCCATTTGCCCGTTCCTTTTGCGCCGGCTTTATCAAGGATCATATCCACCAGATATTTCTCTTGTATTTTTCATCTTTCTTTTCAAAAATAGTTGCAGATGATTTCAAGTAAAAAAGATTTCATTTCACCATTATCCCAGTCTATTGAATACTCCATGCATATCATCATTGGACAATCCAATGCCATTATGCATAAGGTCATAACATTCACTGATGAGTTGCATTATCGCATACTCGATACCGTTATGAACCATTTTTACATAATGACCTGCTGCATCGTTGCCCAAGATAGCCAACACATGGCTCGTCATTTACTTTTGCTGCAACGGCTTTCAATATTGGCTCTACTTCTTTGTAAGCTTCTTCGTCTCCGCCTGGCATAATACTGGGGCCTTTGCGTGCGCCTTCTTCTCCGCCGGAAATACCAATACCCATAAAATGAAAACCTTTGTCTTTAAAATTCTATTCTTTTTAGAGTATCAGTATAATGAGAGTTTCCGCCATCAATAACAATATCCCCTTTATACAGCAATGGTAAAAGCTCATCTATTACACTATCAACAGGATTTCCGGCAGGAACCAGCATCATAATTTTACGTGGAGTTTTTAACGCATCAATCATTTCTTTTAAATGTATTAACTCCTTTTACAATTGTATTTTCCGAAGCACGATATTCAAACAGTCTTGTTTTATCAGGATTGGTATCGTAGCCAATAACCGCGAAACCATGATCTGCCATATTCAGTAAAAGATTACTTCCCATGACACCAAGACCAACCATGCCAAAATCATATTTTATTTCATTCATAACAAAATATTAAACAGTAAAATTAGTGATTGATTTTGGTGAAAAACGAATGCTTATATTTTGAGATAATATTTTTCAATAAATATAAATGCCAACAGATTATGTTTGATATTGCTTATATTGATACGTCGTTATTAACTAACTTTGAAGAATAATTTTTTAAATGAGCATGAGGCATTGATAAAAAATGTAGCGCTTACACCGAAAGATTTTGCCACCGACCAGGAAGTACGCTGGTGCCCCGGTTGTGGTGATTATTCTATACTGGCCCAGGTCCAAAAAATAATGCCGGCGCTTGGTATTCCAAGGGAAAATATGGTTATTATTTCCGGCATTGGCTGCAGCAGCCGGTTTCCGTATTATATGAATACTTATGGCATGCATAGTATTCATGGCAGGGCAACAGCAATTGCCAGCGGCTTAAAGGCAAGCAGGCCGGAACTTAAATGTTTGGATAGTAACAGGCGATGGTGATTGCTTGAGCATTGGTGGCAACCACACCATCCATTTACTAAGAAGAAATTTTGACGTAAATCTTTTGCTATTTAATAATGAAATTTATGGCTTAACAAAAGGCCAATATTCGCCAACGAGCGAACAGACGTAAAATTACCAAGAGCACTCCGATGGGAAGTATTGATCATCCTTTTAACCCTGCAGCGCTGGCATTGGGCGCAGATGCTTCTTTTGTTGCAAGAAGTATGGACAGAGATCCGAAACATTTGCAGTCAATGATTTAGAGAGCGCAGGCACACAAAGGATCTTCTTTCCTTGAAATATATCAGAACTGCAATATTTTTAATGATGGTGCATTTGAAGTTTTCACAGAAAAAAAATCAAAACCTGAAGAAGCATTATTCGTGGAACATGGCCAGCCACTTGTATTTGGTGCAGCAAGAAATAAAGGAATTAAACTCGATGGATTTAGGCCAGTTGTGGTTGACTTACAATGGAGGCATCAAGTGAAAATGATTTATGGATACATGATGAGAAAGATTTTTATAAGGCGCAGATTCTTACAAGGTTGTTTGATAATCCACTTAAAGAAGGCCACTTGCCAAGGCCGTTTGGAGTTTTTTACCAGGAAGAAAGAGCATGTTACGAAGACGTAATGAGCATGCAAATTGAAGAAGCAATTGCAACAAAAGGAAAAGGAGATTTGGATAAATTATTAAAAGGAAGAGAAACCTGGGATAATAAATTAATCAAATAACGTCTTAATTTTTATTATTTAGAAAAATAAAAGGCTTTAATTCATTTATGTCGCAATGGTCATCCGAATAACATTTTCTATCAGAAATGATTTTGTATTTATTCAGATTAATCACTTCGTGGGCTACAATTAAATTGTCCATTCTTTCAACAGAATACAACAATTCATGAAGCATTTCAACTTCATGTTCAATTGCCTGGGGGTTCATTAATTCTTCTTTGAACAACACCAAAAGATCCCGGTTGAATTTGTTCATTATATGGATTTGGTTTTTTATAGTCTAATATCCTACCATACCTTTTTTACTGGGACAGCCACAATTATTCTTTTTTCGAAGCATTACAACTAATCAGTAAAAATAGCAATCGCAAAGTTAATATAAAGTAGGATTTTCCTTATGTTTTTCATAAAATATCTTCCTAAATTAAACTATTTTCACAAATAATTATTGCATTGTTTTGATAAATGGAAAAAAATTTAACAATGACACCAATTCCCGCAACGAATTCTCATAGCTCCTTTAGACTGGGGGCTTAGGCCATGCAACACGTTGTATACCAATTATAAACGAGTTTATTAGTGCTAAATGCAATGTGATTATTGCGGCAGATGGTGAATAGTTTCAATTACTTAAAAAAAGAGTTTCCATCATTAATATTTATACAATATTAACGGATATAAAATTAAGATACAGCAATTGGAAAAACCTATTGCCCTTAACGATGCTTTTGCAAGTTCCTATAATTTTTTATTCAATATGGCAGAGAACATATATGGTTAAAAAAAAGTATAAGAAAATAAAACATTGTTGCGGTTATTTCCGATAACAGGTTTGGGATGTTTAATAAAAATATTTTTTCTGTTTATATGACGCATCAACTGCTCATAAAAACAGGGAATATGTTTTACAGAAAAATTATTACAAAAGTTTCATTACTTTTTTATAAAAAAATATAATGAATGTTGGATTCCAGATAATGAAAAACTGTCTTGCAGGTGCCTTATCTCAAGTAAAAATTAAACCTGCCAATGTAAGATTTATTGGTCCATTATCAAGATTTGAAATATCAAACGTGCCCCAAAAATATGACCTATTGATTTCATTATCAGGCCCCGAGCCCAAAGAAGCTTATTTGAAAAAATTATTATTTCTCAGTTAAATAATTATGAATAAAAAAATATTGTTTATAAGAGGCTTGCCGGGAGAAGATACGAAAATTAAATCAGGTAAAGTAACAATGTTGAATTTGTAAATCATCTTTCATCCTCAGAAATAAACAACGCTTTTCAGCAGTCAGAAATTATTATTTGCAGAAGTGGATATACAACCTTAATGGATCTTGTAAAGATTAAAAAAAATGCAATAGTGGTGCCTACTCCCGGGCAAACAGAGCAGGAATATCTTGCAGAATTATTTGATGAAAAAAAAATATTTTTATTGTGTAATGCAAAATAAATTTTCATTGGATGATGCGTTGAAAGAATTTAAAAGTTTTTCATTCAATACTTTTAATGCTAACATGTATGAATATAAAAATGCTGTGAAAGAATTTATACAGATGTCAAACAAACATAAACTCGTATAGTAACATTAAATTGAACAAAAATATACCTGCGCATATTGGCCTGCTTTGCACTAATCTTTTTTTTGCAGCTAACTACAGCGTTGTAAAATATTTTACAAGTCAATCAATATGCAGGACCGTTTGGGTTAAATATTATACGTATAGGGGTAAGCCTTTTTTTATTTTGGCTTTTATATTTTTTTGAGAAAAAGAAAGAATTATCAGAAAAAAGGAAATCATCACATTTATTCTCTGTTCACTAACTGCAATAGTATTAAACCAAATGCTTTTTATCAAGGGATTGTCTTATACATTTCCTATTCATGCATCTTTGCTTACGCTCATAACTCCAATAATGATAGCCATTATTGCTGCATACCTTTTGAAGGAAAAACTGACGATAGAAAAAGTTATAGGCCTTTTACTTGGCCTCTCTGGCGCATTGTTACTAATTGCAACAAAAGAAGCCACAACACAAACTGATAACATTATACTTGGAGATTTTCTGATACTTTTAAGCAGTGTTGCTTATACATTTTATTTTATATTGGTAAAGCCGCTTACGAATTAATATAATGCTATACACGTTATGCGCTGGGTTTTTACGTTTGGCTTTATCGTTGCACTTCCGTTATCTGTAAGTGAATTTTCACAAATAACATGGCATGTCTTTGTCTTCAAAGACTGGTGTCTATTATTTCTATTATCAGTTCCAGGCACATTTCTTAGCCTATGTTTTCAATGCGTATGGAATAAAAGAATTAAGTGCATCCGTTGCCGGTGCATATATTTATTCACAACCTGTTTTTGCTGTAGCTATTGCAATGATCTTTTTAAAAGAAGAGTTATCGTTAATAAAATTAGTTGCTGCAATATTAATTTTTGCAGGTGTGTTTTTATCTAACAAAAAATCCAGGAAGCTGAAAGTAGATAATGATACCGAAGGTTATTGGCTAAGCATTTTTAGGGTAATCAAAAAATAGAAATTCTTTGTCTGCATCTTTAAATGCTTCCCATTTTTTCGTATCGATTTTTATTGCAAATACAGCCACAAGTTGGCATTTCGTACACAGGGTAACAGTTAAGTAATTGACAAAATCAGTAATGCCAGGGTTGTGTGCAAAGATGGCCACGGAATTAAACTCATCCTTTAAGCTTTCAATTACTACGAAAAATGTTTTAGCGGGCGCTTCATAGAGAGACGGCCCTATAATTAATTTTTCTTTATCTATATTAAATGCCTTCATGAAAAGCTCTGCAGTTTTTTTAGCACGTTTTGCAGGGCTTGAAATAGAAAGCGTCTATTTCAACATTTTTATCGATTATTTTTTTTGCCATTACCGGCGCATCATGCTTACCCCTCTCATTTAACGGTCTTTCAAAGTCCGGAAGAGAGGAGTCGTTCCAGCTACTTTTGGCATGTCGAATCAAAAGAAGTGTTTTCATTCTTAAAAAATTATCAATATTAAAATATTGAATTAGTAGCCTCTTACGTTTTTGCCTTCCATATAATTTAGAAAGGCTTTGTTAACAACCCGATTACCACCAGGGGTAGGATAATTACCTGTAAAATACCAATCGCCAAGGTTGGTAGGGCAGCTATCATGAAGATCTTCTATTGTTTGATAAATGACATCCACAGGAATTTTGATTTCATCCGGAGTTATAAGCTGCGCAATTTTTTTCGAAATTTCTTCAACAGTAAAAGGTTTATAAATTTGTCTTACAACATTTTCACAGTTAAGCCTGTTATTTCGTTTAAGTTCATTACATTTTTCAACAAGTTCATGAAGAATGTTTTCCAATTTCCTTTCCTTTATTAATTCCATAGCCGCTTTAAAGGCAACAAATTCTCCCAGCTTGCTCATGTCAATTCCATAGCAATCAGGATATCTTATCTGCGGAGCAGAAGAAACTACAATGATTCTTTTTGGTTCAAGCCTGACAAGCATCCGGATGATACTTTCTCTGAGTGTGGTGCCTCTTACAATAGAATCATCAATTACAACAAGTGTATCTACATATTTTTTTACAGTTCCATAAGTAATATCATACACATGCTGCACCATTTCATTGCGGCTGGTATCTGCAGTAATAAATGTGCGAAGCTTTACATCTTTAATGGCGATCTTTTCAATTCGCACTTTTCGATTAATCATTTCCGTTAGTTTATCGTCATCAAAGTCTCGCTCCCCAGATTGCTTATCTTTTCTACTTTTGTTTTATTTAAATAATCTTCTGCTCCTTTTAATAATCCATAAAAAGCAATTTCCGCAGTATTAGGAATAAAAGAAAAAATAGTGTTTTTAAGATCGTAATCTAATTGCTTTAAGACCGGCTGTCGCTAAGATGATATCCTAAAGCAATTCTTTCCCTGTAAATCTTTTCATCATTGCCGCGTGAAAAATAAATACGCTCGAAACTGCATGCTTTTCTTTCTTTTGGCTGCAAGCATTTGCTTCGACTAGAATAACTGCCATCAGGGTTTGCTATCAAAGCAGTTGCCCGGCATCAATTCCTGCACTTCATTTTCACCCACATTAAAAGCGGTGCGTATGGCAGCCCGCTCACTGGCTGCAACAATTACTTCATCATTTGTATAATAATAACAGGGTCTTATTCCATGGGCATCTCTTACAACAAAGCCGATGCCGCTGCCGGTAATGCCTCCGAACGTAAAGCCGCCATCAAAAAGTGAAACAGACTTTTTTAAGACCTGATGCAATATCAGGCAACTCTGGCGAAGTTTCATCGGCTTTTACCAAGAAAATGATGAATAGCATCTATCATTGCCCCAAGGTCACTTTGCTTATCAATCTCATCCGGATGACAATTTATCAAAGAAAATAATTCATCTTTATTTACCAGGTTGAAGTTGCCTGCAACCGCCAGGTTCCTTGCTGGTATTGTGTTTCGTTTAATAAAGGGATGACAAAACTGTACATTATTTTTGCCTTGTGTGCCATATCTTAAATGACCAAGCAAAAGTTCTCCCAAAAAATCAATATGGCCTTTCATAAGGCCCGGATGCTGTTCTATTTCCGGGTGATATTTTTCTATTTCATTTACCTGTGCTCCTATTTGTGCGAACAAATCTGCAATTGCCTGGTTGGCTGAGCTTCTCATCCGGTAAAGAAATGGATAGCCTGGTTCAGTATTTAATTTTACTGTTGCAAGCCCTGCACCATCCTGCCCGCGGTTGTGCTGCTTTTCCATAAGCAGGTACAGCTTATTAAGCCCGTAAAGAACAGTACCATATTTTTGATGATAATAAGAAAAAGGTTTGCGTAATCGTATGAATGCAAGACCACATTCATGTTTAATTTCGTCACTCATTCAGTACAAATGAAGCGCAAAATTAGCAATAATAAATTGTTGTACTAAAGCTAATAAATCGTTTTGCTGCTTCTAAAAAATAAAATTATTTCTGTGCAGTATTTATATTGGTTTCCCATTTTTGCATTTCGGGACATGACTTTATAATCATCAGAAATTTCCACATAAAAAGAAGGGATTTTTTTCGTAAACCATTTTTCAAGAGCATTATTTTTCTTTTCTTCGAGAGCTCTTGCAGCTACTTTATCGTAGTCATCTTTTAGATTCTCCCGGTGCGGCTCAGATTTATCTAATATCTCAATAATACGTACTGCTTTCTTACCGCGTTCATCAGTAAATTCCGTTGGCTGTGAGTATTCACCAACTTTAAGATCTATTAAGCATTACCACAATATCTTTATCAAGTTGATCAATTGTAAGAAAAGTAGTACCATCTCTTGCAGGCATGCGGCCACCAGTAAACTTACTGTTCTCGTCCTCACTATATCTTGAAACAGCTTGTCCGAAATCTATATCTCCTGCAATTAATTTCGATCTTATTGAGTCTAGTTTTTGCTTTGCCTCATTTATTTCGATAGAACTTATCTGAGGAATTTTCAGGATGTGCCTTATTACTGCATCATCTCCATTCTTGCTTACCATTTGAATGATATGATATCCAAATTTTGTTTTAAATACATTGGAAACCTGTCCGTCCTTTAAGCTAAATGCTTTTGCAAGAAAAATCGGGTCCCATTGCTTTTCATTTCGGTTTATCTCATACCTGCCGCCTGTTTCCTTGCTGCCGGGATCATCAGTATATAAGGAGGCTAATGTTTCAAATTTTTTACTTCCGCTTTCTACTTCCTGCTTGTATTCTTTCAATTGATCTATTGCATAATTTTCAAGATCACGGCTTGCTTTTGGATAAATTACAATCTCACCTACTTCGAGTTCTGATTCATAAAAATGAAGGCTGTCTTTAGGTATGGAATCATAGTAAGCTTCTACCTCTTTTGGAGTTATGTGAATGTCAGCTACAATTTTATCACGCTCGCCTTGTGCGAGTTTTTGTTCCATAAAAGTTTGCCTGAAATCCTCTTTTAATTGAAATAATGATTTTCCTGCAATCTGCTCTACTGCTTCTTTTGAGCCATATTGATTTATGAAATACCGAATCTTATTATCAATATCAGCATCCACTTCTTCTTGTGTTACGGGAATTGAATCAAGTTCCGCCTGCAATACCAAAGCCTTAAGGCCAAGTGCCTGTTCCAGCAATAAACATCTTGCATTTGCAGGTATGTCAATATTCTGGCGCTGCATATCGGAAATGCTGTTTTCAATATCACTTCTTAATACGATCTTATCACCTACGGTTGCAATAACCTGGTCGGCCATTACTTTTTTTGTTTGCGAAAAAACGCTAAGTGAAATAAGAATAAAACAAAGAAGTGAAAGGATTTTTTTCATACACAAAAATTGAAATAAATTAGCGCAATAAAAAATTGCGCTAATCAAAAATACAATGATGATGAAAGGAAATTTTTTTTTAAAAGTTAAATATTATCGCAGAATTGTTAAAGACAAACGATTATAAGGTTCTTTTTACTTCCACTTCTTCAAATGCCTCAATCATATCGCCTGGTCTGGTATCGCTATAATTTTTAATACTCAGGCCGCATTCCATGTTATTCATTACTTCTTTTACATCATCTTTAAAACGCTTTAGGCTTCCCAACTCCCCGGTGAAGACTATAATACCATCCCTCACAAGACGTATCCTGTTATTGCGGGCAATTTTACCTTCTACAACCATGCAGCCTGCCACACTTATTTTATCAAACTTGTAAGTTTCTTTTACCTCTAATACACCCAATATTTTTTCCTGGATCTTTGGCTCAAGCATACCTTCCATTGCACTCTTTACTTCATCAATAGCGTCATAAATGATAGAATAAGTTTTTATTTCAACGCCTTCACGTTCTGCTAATTTAGAAGCCTGCAAAGCAGGGCGTACATTAAATCCAATAATAACGGCATCGGATGCTGTTGCTAATGATACGTCCGTTTCAGTGATTTGCCCAACACCCTGGTGAACAATACTTATAACGATTTCTTCAGTGCTTAATTTTTGCAGGGAATCACTTAGAGCTTCTACTGAGCCGTCCACATCAGCACGAATGATCAAATTCAATTGCTTAAAGTTGCCTAATGCAAGCCTGCGACCTATTTCATCGAGTGTAATATGTTTTTTGGCCCTTATACCTTGCTCACGCAAAATCTGTGCTCTTCTGTTGGCTGTTTCCTTCGCTTCCGATTCGTCATCGTATACTTTGAATGTTTCACCAGCTTGCGGTGCACCATTTAAGCCAAGTATCAGAACTGGTGTGGAAGGAGGTGCGGTGTCTGTGCGTTGATTGCGTTCATTGAACATTGCCTTTATTCTTCCATAATTTTGTCCCGAAACAAGGAGATCCCCCTGCCTTAATGTTCCATTCTGCACCAGGATAGTTGCTACGTAACCACGTCCTTTATCAAGCGAAGCTTCGATTACTGTTCCGCTAGCGCCCTTGACCGGATTTGCTTTCAGCTCCAGCAAGTCTGATTCAAGCAATATTTTGTCCAATAAATCATCTACATGCAAGCCTGTTCTAGCGCTTATTTCCTGGCTTTGATATTTACCTCCCCATTCTTCTACGAGAATATTCATTGCAGAAAGCTGCTCTCTTATTTTATCTGGATTGGCTCCGTCTCTATCTATTTTATTTAAGGCAAATATCATGGGCACATTAGCAGCCTGGGCATGTGAAATAGCTTCCTTTGTTTGCGGCATTACTGCATCGTCGGCAGCCACAACTATTACAGCTATATCAGTAACTTTTGCCCCACGTGCACGCATCGCAGTAAAGGCCTCGTGGCCAGGTGTATCCAAAAAAGTAATAGCTCTTCCATTTTTTAATGTAACCTCATAAGCGCCTATGTGCTGTGTGATGCCGCCGGCCTCACCTGCAATCACATTTGCTTCCCGTATGTAATCAAGTAAAGAAGTTTTTCCATGGTCCACATGACCCATGATCGTTACAATTGGAGGTCTGGGTTGCAGGTCTTCTTCATCGTCATCCTCATCTTCGTCGTCGAATTCCGCTTCATCATCCACACCTATAAATTCTACTTCGTAATTAAATTCACTGGCAACAAGCTCAATTACATCAGCCTCAAGTCTTTGATTAATAGAAACCATAATGCCGAGGCTCATACATTTACTAATTACGTCTGCAAAACTTACATTCATAAGGTTGGCAAACTCACTAACAGAAATAAATTCTGTTACCTGCAGCTTATTATCGGAAACTTCTTCCCCCGTAATTTCTGCTGCTTCCTCTCTTTTAGCCTTCCGGTATTTTGCCTTAAGGCTTTTACCTCTTCCGCCTGCGCCGGCAAGCTTTGCCTGTGTTTCTTTTATTTTATCCTGAATTTCTTTTTGATCAATTTCTTTTTCCTCACGACGCGGGATAGGCGCATTTCTGTTGAATCTGCTTCTACCATCTTGCTGAGGCCTTTGAAAAGGTGGCCTTTGAAAATTACCCGGGGTATTATTAAAATTATTGGGCGCCTGCTTTTTTTCAACTACTATGCGCTTTCTTTTACGCCTTTCATCAGATGGTTTGGGCTTTGTATCATTGTCAACAGGCAGATCAATTTTACCGAGTATCTTTGGACCCTCCAACTTATCAGCCTTAATGTTTGTTATGACAGCAGCCTCTTCAACAGGAATTTCTGCGGAAACTTCCTTTTTAACGTTATCTTCCGTTTGGAGCACTTCTTGAGGCACTTCTTTTTCGTCTTGCTTTTTCGAAGGTTCTGTTTTCTTTGAGCTTTTCTTTGGCCTCGTTGATGAATCGATAGTGCTTAAATCGATCTTATCTATAACCTTCGGTTGTTCTACTTCCGGTGCCTCTATCTTTGTAATTTCCGTTTTTGGCTCTTCTTCTTTTACAGCAGCAATCGGTTCACTTTTAGTTTCTTCAACAATAACTGCAGGCTCTACAGGCGGCTCAGCTGCAACAACAGCTTCTTTAGCTTTTGCGGGTTCTTTTTTAGTAAAAGAAAGATCCTGTTCATCTTTTCTTTTTTTGAAATCTACTACGGCGTTCTTAGGAAGGTCAATCTGTTCGGCCTTTTGTTTGGTAGCTTTGTCCGTCTGAAATTCCACCTGAAGCACCCTGTACATCTCTTCCGAAATGCGCGCTGTTGGCTTCAAGTCTTCACTGTCAAAGCCCTTGGACATAAGATAGTCTATCAAGGTATCTTTACCTATGTTAAACTCTTTTGCTGCTGCCATTAAGCGTGGTGTATTTACTTCTGCCATTAAGCGTCTCCTTTCTTCTTTTTTAAGAAGATAATTTTATTAAAATTTGTTTAAAAAACTATATATTTATTTATAGATAAAGTTATTCGCTTGCAAACTCTTCCTTTAATATCCTTTTCACTTCAACTATAGTCTCTTTCTCAAGATCGGTTCTGCGCTCCAGTTCTTCATTTGATAGCTGTATTACACTTTTTGCTGTATCACATCCTATCTTCTTTAACTCATCTATTATCCACGATTCTATCTCGTCTGTAAATTCTTCAAGATCCACATCATACTCTTCTACCTCTCCCTCATTATCTCTGAATACGTCTAGCTCAAGGCCGGTAAGTTCGCACGCAAGCTTTATATTTACGCCTCTACGGCCAATCGCAAGCGATACCTGATCTGGTTTCAAATATACATTTGCATGCTTTGCTTCCATATCCACTTCCATGCTGGTTATCTTCGCGGGTGTCAGTGACCTTTGAATCAAGAGTTGGATGTTGTTCGTCCAATTAATTACGTCTATATTTTCATTTTTAAGCTCTCTTACTATGCCATGAATACGACTCCCTTTCATACCTACGCATGCTCCTACAGGATCAATACGGTCATCAAAGCTTTCAACAGCCACCTTGGCTCTTTCCCCAGGATCTCTTACAATTTTTCTTATAACAATAAGCCCGTCAAAAATTTCTGGAACTTCTATTTCAAGGAGCTTTGCAAGGAAAGACGAATCGGTACGCGAAACAATAATTACAGCCTGGCTGTTTTTTAACTCAACTTTTTTTACTACGGCTCTTATTGTTTCTCCTTTTTTAAAATAATCAGAAGGGATTTGCTCGGACTTTGGGAGAAGCATTTCATTGCCTTGTTCATCGAGCAAAAGAATTTCTTTTTTCCATACCTGATATACTTCTCCATTTACAATTTCTCCAACCCTGTCCTCATATTTTTTTATGAGTATGTTCTTTTTAAGATCATTGATGCGGCCTGCAAGAGTTTGCTTACCTGCAAGAATAGCCCTTCTTCCAAATTCCTTTTGAATATCCACTTCTTCATACAATTCCTCACCGACCTGATAATCGGGCTCTATTTTTATAGCATCTTTGTATTCTATCTCTGTAAGCGTATTATATAAATCATCATTCTCAACAATGGTTCTGCGTCTGAATATTTCAAGATCACCCTTTTGATCGTTTACAATTACATCAAAGTTTTCATCAGAGCCATACTTTTTCCTTATTAATGTTTTAAAAACATCTTCCATTACCTTCATAAGTGTAGGCCTGTCAATATTTTCGGCATCTTTAAATTCCTGAAAAGATTCTATTAAATTAATGCTTGCCATTTCTTTATTTTTAAAAAGTTATAAGCACTATTGTTTGCTTTATTTGGTTAAAAAATATGGTTACTGATTTTGTTGTGCTTTTATTTCCTTTGCCGGTTTTTTCTTCAATCGTAAGTTCATCGTCAGATACTGTCAAAAGTTTTCCTGAAATCTTTGACCCATCATTCAATTCGATTTCTACGTTCCTTCCTATGTTCTTTACATATTGCCTGTAAAGCTTTAAAGGCTCACCAATACCCGGTGATGAAACCTCCAGAGAAAAATTATTTCCTTCAAATATTTGTTTTTCCTCAATAAATTTATACAGCGCCTTATTTATCTCTGAGCATTTTTGAATGGTAATACCGTTATCTCCATCTAGAAAAGTTCTTATATCATTTGCGGGCGATATTTTAATATTTATTAAAAAAATATCCGGAGAATCAGATAAATAGTTGTCCAAAAACCCGGATATAATTTCTTGTGTTGCGCCTGCCTTCATGCCAATCCAAAAATTTTTAAAAAGAAGAAGGGAACGCTTCCGTTCCCCTTCAATATCTTTTTTGCGAATGCGAAGATACAATAAATAATATTTTTATTCCAAATAATGTTAAAGTAAAGAGCTAACAAATTGTGTTAAAAAATTTAATCTATACTTTTGTGTTATGAATATTTTCAGAATAGCCGCAGAATTTTTTTTAGTTTATATTTTATACAAGCTCATCTTCGATTTTATTATTCCGGTTTATGAATCAACTAAAAAAATGAAGAAACAATTTGGCGATATGCAGCAAAAAATGGAGCAGGATATGAACGCTGCAAATTCAAGACAATCTGCAACCTCAATGCAGCCGGAAGTGAAGCGTGAAGAGGATTACATAGATTTTGAAGAAATAAAAAAATAGAGTTTATAAATCAAGATCTTCTATAAGCATTCCCTTCTGCAATAATATAGCCTGAATACCTGTAACTTTTGCAGCTTCAATGTTCTGAACGGAATCATCTATAAAAACAGTTTTTTCCGGAATAAGATTGTTTTCACGCAATACCCATTCAAAAATTTCAACATCCGGTTTCCGTAAATTAATGTCGCAGGAGTAATAAGTCTTTTCAAAATAACTTTCAAGAGAATTTTTCCTTTCAATTTTATTAAAGATCTCTCTTAGTTCTTTCAGGTGAATATGATTGGTATTACTAAGCAGGAAAAGGCGATATTTATTTTTCAGGTTTTCTAAAAAAATGAGGCTGCTTTCCCTGAAATTCAGCAGCATTGCGTTCCAGTATTCTTTAATGCGCTCGGGTGAGATAGATATGCCACTGCGGCGGATTATTTCCTTATAAAAATCTTCTTCATTAATAGTTCCTGTTTCCAGTTTGCTGAAAAGGTCATCAGCATTGGACTGGGAATACATTTCATGAAAATTTTGAACGCCTGCCTTTTCAAAGGCAGATTTTGTAAGATTATAATCTATATTGATAATAACGCCGCCGAGGTCAAAAATTACTGCTTCTATATTTTTCATAATCAAAGAAAATTATTTCTTTCCACATCACGAATTTTTCTATTTTTGCACTCCTTTTGCTGCTTCGGCAGTGAGGGCCTATAGCTCAGTCGGTTAGAGCACCTGACTCATAATCAGGTGGTCCCAGGTTGTAAGAGAGGGCAAAAACTATTTTCGTATAAAGATAATTGTTAAACGGCTTGAATTTTCAGCCCTGAATTGTGCGATTTAGACAAAGTTTTTGCAATTCAATCGACTTTGCAATAGATTATTTATTTGCTTAACGGATGTTTGCAGCCATAAGCAATCAGTTTATGAACTATTCACAATTGCGAAAGCATGTGCATTAATTTCTCACAGAAGTAACTTTCTAAAATAACAGCACCTATGCTAAAGTCTTGGGTCAACCGCTTCACTTTCCAAAGCTAAAACTCCAAATACACATTCATGAATTCGTCTTAATGGTTCTTTGTTTATAAACCTGCTAAGTGATTCAAGCCCTAAAGTAAATTCCTTTATAGCTAAGTCCCGTTTCACTTTTACATTTCGTTCCTTAAGAATTTGAATGTTCTCTGTTGTGTCGTATTCGGGTCCATATATGATTCGCAAATATTCACTGCCTCTGCATTTCATTGCTGGCTGATTTGTCCTGCCTTTAAATGATGTAATGTAGTCAAGTGGTTTCACTACCATTCCTTCTCCACCCTTTGAAGTTAATGCTGTCCACCAATCAATGGCGGCTTGTATGTTGTCTGTGTTTTGCAAGTCAACTAAAATGTTTGCAGTTACCATCAGATGTTTTGTGTTGATGTCGCAAAACCGTTTGATATTTTCTAAATGCCACGGATGCTGTTTATCAAAATAAGTTTTGCCTTCTGTTCCTAAAACATGAAACGGTGCATAAACTAAACCTTCAATTCCGTTTGTCTCTCGGCAATAGTTACGATAAGAAGTAATGTATTTTTCAATTCTCTCTTTTCTTATGGTGTAGTCACGTAATTAAATGCTCAACTGCAATTCCTCTTGCTTTAGCTTTTGTCAATGCCGCAATGGAATCTGTCAAACCTGTTGTGGCTGCACTACCAACGGCTGCATACTGCCTTATCAAAAGTTCTTTTGCCTTCGCACTCCAAGGCATTAGTTCTCCGTCAAGGCAAACCCAATCTGTATTGAAGCGTTCCCAAAAATTTGATTCTGTCAATGCTTTGTGTAGCATTTCTAAAAAATCTATTTCGGTTTTCTTCTGCTCAAAAAATTGTCTACCTGTTCGCGTGTAAACTGTTCCTAAAGAAGATTTTAATAAACAAAAACGGTTCTTTGCAACATCGGGTTCTTTACAAACAATTGTAATTGCTCTTGAACCCATGTGTTTCTCTTCGCAAATCACTTCCTTAATTCCGTTCTTGATGTAGTAGTTGAAAACTTCGTTTGGATGCTCTAAGTAGTTCGGCAACTTGCTTGTTTCGGGTGGAGACATCGTTGGTGGTAAATAAATCAGCCATTTTGGGTTCATCGCAAAACGGCTCATTATTTCCAATGCTGCAACTGCGTTTTCTTCCCTTACAATTACTTTGCTGTGAAACTTTGTTTCAATTAAATTTTTTCCGTTGATGATTTCAATTTCTAACAAATCATCAAACTCTTGCTGTGCTGATTGTTGTTCTTTGGTTGGTTGAATGGGCCTTATCGGTTCGCTGTAAATTTCTTTGGCTGCAACCTGAACAATTTCTTTTTCAGGATAACGCAATGCAGAAAGTTTTCCACCAAACACACAACCTGTATCAATATTCAAAGTGTTGTTCAACCATTCCGTTTCAGGGATAGGGGTGTGTCCGTAAACAACGATTGCTTTGCCTTTGTAACTCTTTGCCCAATTGTAACGAACTGGCAAACCAAATTCATCAATCTCTCCCGTTGTTTCTCCGAATAGACAAAATGCTCTTACCGCTGCTGCTGCTCTGCCTTGCATTTCCTCTGGAAGTCCACCGTGTGCAACAACCAATTTTCCATCATCCAAAACATAATGAGCAATTAAGCCATTTAAAAATTCCTTCACTTCGCTTCTGAATTCTTTTGATGTGCTTTCTAACTGCTGCAACTGTTTTGTCTAAACCATGATTAAGGTTTACATTTTTTCCCATCAAAAATTTATTCAATTTCTCGTCATGATTTCCACAAATGCAAAATGCTTTTTGTTCTTTCGCCATATCCATTACTAAACGCAAAACATCAGGAGATTTATTTCCTCTATCCGTTAAGTCACCAAGAAAAATTGCTCTGCGGTTTTCAGGATTTTGAATTTCAAAATGTCCGTCTGCTTTTCTTTTAATTTTATAATCAAGTTTTGAAAACAACTCTATCAATTCATCAAAGCATCCGTGAATGTCACCGATAATGTCAAATGCTCCTTGTTCTTCTTTCTTGTTGTTCCAAAGTTTTTGACGGTGGATTTTTATTTCTTCTTCGGGATTTAAGAAAGTAAGTGTAACTGAAACCTTCTCTTTCAATCGTTCTCATGGAATGCTTGAAATCGTCATACTGTCTTTCTAAAATATGTTTGCTGAAATTTCTGTCGGTGCGTTCTTGGTGTCCTGTCAAATAATTTTCTGATTGGCGTTTCCAAAACAATTGCTGCTGCTAAAGCATAATTGTCTTTAGCTAACTGAACTAATTTTGCTCTGTCTTCTTTGCGAACATTCAAAGCATCAATGACAGTCAACTTTCCAAGTTTCAATCTTCTTCCTGCAATGTAATGCAGCACTTCAAAAGCCACATCAGTTGCAGCTAAGTTATTTTCATCATCAGAAACCAATGCTCTGCAATAATCCGATGAAAGAATTTCAGTGGGTAAAAAATACTTTTTTGCAAAAGTTGATTTGCCTGAACTGCTCGCACCTATTAAAAGCACTAATGATATTTCGGGTAGTTTTATTTCTTTCATTTCTTTTTAAACACGGCTAATTGTGATGGTGCACCAATATTTTCTACTTCTTGTCCTACTGGATAAATCGCAACTTGATAGTTGAACTCACTGCAAACCTTATTGCACCAATCTGCAAATTCTTTTCTTGTCCACTCAAAACGGTGGTCATCATGTCTGAAAGTTTCCGCTTGCAACTTTCCAAACGCAACATTGTATTCAGTATTGGGAGTAGAAAGAATAATAGTAGTTGGTTTCGCAAAGCCAAACACAACTTTTTCCATTGCTGGTAATCTTTCTTCGTCCAAATGTTCAATCACTTCAACTAATGCTGCTGCATCGAAATTTTTCAATCGGTCATCTTTGTAAGTAACTGAACCTTGAAAGATTTTTATTCTATCTCTCATTGCAGGCGATGCCTGGTCTAAATACAAACTCTCTTTTGCTTTTTGCAGTTCACCAAACGAAACATCCATGCCTACAATCTTTTTGAACTGTCCTTCTTTCAAAAGCAATTTTAAAAGCTTGCCTTCACCACAACCAATATCTAAAACGCTTTCTGCTCCGCTTGCTTTTAGAAAGCCTAATGCTTCATTCAATCGTAGCTGATGCAGATTTAATTTTCTTTCAGGCAAGGGTTGTTCTTCAAGCAAATCATCTTCGTTTGCTAATCTTAAAAGCGCTGGATTAGGTAAGTGTCTTTAAATTTTTTAAATAACGTTTCGTAATCCAATCTTTTTCTGGATGAGCCTGTAACCAGTTTTCCCCCCGTCTTATCAGTACATCAATATCATTCCTTGAAATCCAATAATGGCGGTCATTGTCAAGTACCACCATAAAAACATAAAGTTGCGAAAGGAACTCTTTTAAAGTTGTTGTTTTCTCAATTGTAAGATTTACAACTTTGCTTTCTCCCCAACTCGAAAAAGTTGAATCAAGTTGAATTGTGTTGTAAGAAATCTTATAACCAAGCGGTTCAAATAATTTATTGATGTACGGTTTTATCGCAATCAACTTTGAGGCAATGAACTTTTGCTTTTAGGGGAATGGGAGTTTGAGTTAATTCGGGTTTTAGATGACAAGTTCCGTTTATTGCCGAACCAAATGCTTTTACTAAAGCCGTACTTAAAAAAGAATTACTTGTGTAAGGCCAGTCATTCACATAATGTTCTTGCAAAAAAGCATTTCGCCCTTTGTCGCCTCTTACGAAATCAACTGGATTGATATCAAGCAACAAACAAGCGGTGCAAGAACCTTCGGTTGCCTCTGAATAAAATACATGGGCGTTGCCAACTGAAAGTTCAACAGTCTGCAACTTGTCAGGATGTTTATGCAGCAAATAACCTAAGTCAGTGGCTGGTTTATGTGTAGTATTTAATTCTAAAATCATTTTTCAAGTATCATTGATATTACTCATTCATTGTTACATCCAAATTATGAACTGCGATGAATTTGAAATATTGATAAATCAACTTCTAAATAAAATATTCTAGCTTTTTCCCTTTCTTCATCGTTGTTAAAAAATGGCTTTGAAATTTTACCTTCCATCAGCATTCCCACATTTAATAAATCCATAAGCTATCGTTTGAATAAATATAGTACTCTTTGAAATCAAATAAGTAAGGTTTGCGAAACACAAGTCCAGCTTTTTACTTTCTCCTTTTGAAGTAAAGCCCTTTAGCGCCTACTTAACATACAAAGGGATACTTTCTATTTTCACAGAATAGAATTTCCTTCAATTGCAGACGTTTTGAATCCAAGAAAACACATCTCTTTTTACCATTATTATATAATCGGTCTACCAACCTCCATAGGATGAAGATTACACTCTTTTTCAATCAACCTATTTATTATTGCCTTTTTATTCCGTTCCAAGTTTTTGGATTATTTACCTCGGCACTTATTTCTTTCGTCATGCCAGCTGCAACCTCGTCCTGATAGTTAAAAAGCACATTTACTTGGCCTATGCCATTTGGTATGGCTTTATTTACAAACTTACTATTCTTATGATAGAGAAATCATTCTCAAAACCAAAGAATATTATTAGAGAAAGAATAGAATCTAATTGATATAAGTTATTGAAGTGTTCTTTATTTTTCTTTCCCATTTCATTTAAACGATTGCTTAAAAAACCGCCGAATGAATGACTATAGTTATATATCAATTTCGGTAAAGTTCCCACTAATTTAGCAGCACCTTTTCCACGAGCCGATAGGTGAGTATCTTATCTTTCAGGAATCCATTTCACTTTATCATTCTGGTATATCCATCTTTTAGTCGGTATTCCTTCGTCTCCAAAAATTATATATCTCTTTAACTGGCCACTCATTCTTAGACTTATAGGTTCTGCTTTATATACTGCTCTATCAAATATTTTAACTAAATGGGTCATGTAAATTTTACCATTGACATTTATTTTATCAACCTCATTACCTGTTCCTTCACCTTCATGCATCATACGCTCAAAAGGAATTCCATTGCTTGTATCAAAAGCAATATATCCATGTGCCCAAGTTCCTTCTTTCGGAGAAAGATAAAGTGTATCATATTTTAATCTGAATGTATAATTAGCAGAATCACTCAATCCCTTTTGTTCAATAGGAATCGTAACAGAAATATTTCTAAGTTGTAGTACTTTTTTTAAAATTTGACTGTCCATTATAGAAATATGGCCAGTTTTATTATCAATACTTAAACCTATTTTTATTAGCGAATCTCTTGTGGTTCGTAAGGTATCTGTTAAACTACCCACTTTTAATTTTAGAGTATCATTTTGTCCGTTTATTGTGGATAGCGATACTTTTTCATTGAGACTATTGTTTAAAGAAAGCAAAATAACTACTATTCCTATGAAAAGCTCCCACTTAGCTTTGATAGTAAATTTCTTTTCTTTTTTCGCTTCATACAATCCTGCTACTATTGGAATTATTCCTACAAGTGGAATCCATAAAAAATCAAGCGGTAGTTTTATCATCTTTTCTCTTAGGATATATTATCAGCAGCCTGAAATCAGGCAAATATCAAAAGATAAAACAATAATTGGGAATATCAATCTAAAAGTTGCATAAGCAATCTTTGGGTCTAATATTCACGGGTGGCAAGGGAAAAACAAAAAAATGTTCTTAATTACAATGATAGGGAATTGTGGCGCCTATTTAACATAATGGCTGTTATAAGCATTTTTATTGGTTGGTGGAAAATACTTGGTACCTTATAATGAAACGCCACATATCCTTCACAGGATTCAGTAATGCGTATTTGTAATACTATAAGTGTCCAAATCTCGCGGTTAGAACTTTATAAGCTTTGGCTTCACACCGATAATCAATATTAAAGTTAGTCAGCTGAACCTAATGTTGTACAACCTTGGTTTTGGAGTACGATGCTTTTTTGTTTTACAAGCTGCTAATCGGTGTAATATAAAACAGATTATATCATATTAGTTCTTGCAGGTTTTATAATATTAAAACTTACGCTAAATTAAAACCAATATCTATAGTATGATTATAAAAAGTATACTACACTTTTGGTAAATTAAGGTATTAAACATCATGCAATTTGAAATTTAAAAATTATTCCCTAACACCTTTTTGGGATAAATCTGCTCTTGATACTAAAACAAAACAATCAAGGGTCATGCTCACTATAAATTTAAATAGAAAGCAATTCCGGATTACTTTAAAAATAAGATGTACCAAATCTGAATTCGATGCAGCATTAAACACTCGCTCGCCTAAGGCTAAAGAATTGAGAAAAGATTTAAACGATTATATCACTAAAGCTGAAACAATTTTAGAACGGCTGGTAAATCCCACCAAAGAATCATTCACCAGGTTATTTAAATCAGAAGCAAATATATTTACCAGTGATAAATCTGATATTTTTTTCTTCTTTGCAATGAAAAGACAAACGTTATTTAAAGAAGGAAGAATTGGGTCAGCCAATTATTATAGAGAGTGCGAAGCTAATTTGAAAATCTTCAAGCCTTTCATTTATTTCGAAGATATTGATATTGCCTTCTTAAATCACTATCAAAAGTTTTTGATAGACAGAGGTAATTCTATTTCTACAATATCTTTAAGATTACGGGCCTTACGTGCTATATTTAATTTAGCTATCAAAGAAGGCTTCATTTCTGAAAAATATTATCCATTTAAAAATTTCACTTTACCGTCTACAACAAAGTCAAAGGCGGTTTTATACCCGCAACAATTAAAATTGTTATGGGAGTTTGTTCCTACAACTTTAAGAGAGAGGCGAGCTAAAGCATATTTTTTCTTTTGCTTCTTGTGCAATGGGATGAATTTTAAAGATATGGCGTATTTGAAATGGAGGCAGATAAAATCGGACAGTATAATCTTTGTTCGTCAAAAAACGCAATTCACTGCTCATGATGTTAATGAAATTCAAGTGCATCTGCACCAAGAAGCAAAAGGTATAATTGATATTTGGGGCAGTCAGAATAAATCTCCGGATGCGTTTGTATTCCCTATCATTCCAGAATCAACATCCAAAGAATTTATAGAATCAACCAGAATCAGAAAAAGAAGGGAGATAAATAAGTCCTTAATTAAGATAGGAAGGCAGTTAGGATTTGATTTTCGTATCAAGCTGAACTTAGCACGGCATTCGTTTGCAACCACATTAAAATTGAATGGTACTAACGTTTCTTTTATTTCTGAAATGTTGGGACATACAAGCATTAAAACTACCATGCACTATTTGAAAACTATTCCTGGTAATGAATTAAAAGCAGTATCAGATACCTTGTTACAATTTGCCTAAATGGTTACATCAGTTTCTTGATAGAGAAAGGTTTGAAACACTTAAAAGGCCGAAGGCAAAGACCAACAAAGATTATTGGTAAGCCTCTTTTGGATAATAATGATTTATTAGATAATTAAGGGAGTGATTTAACTGAAGTTTTATTTTTTAATAAACATGAGTGAATAACCATACCTGCAAAACAATTTTAATTGAATGACGAAATTTAAAACAAAGGGTGAATTAAAAATTTTAAAGTTCGAAAGGTTAGAGCTGGAAGTGAGTCCGGGGGATTATGGCATTCTGGATGAGAAGAATATTTATCATATTATTGAGGGAGAATTTCTCTATTGCGGTCTTGCAATCAAAGGAAAACTCTTAGTTACCACCGCACAGATAAATATGTTGATATTTTCAGCCGTTTCAATCTTTCGAGTAGCAGGCTATTTCTTGCATGTAGTACCGGAAGAGCAATCGAGCTTACAATTGTTAAGTCTTGAAGTGAAATATTTATCCACTGAGAATTTCGATGATAAACTTGAAGATAACATAAGCGTCTTTCAATTGGATAAGTCAGCGATTGGCCGCCTTTACAATTAGCAGAAATATATCATAACAGACACAAGAATAACCTAATTAATCTGGTAGCAAATCCTTGGGAGAAACAGAGAGCTTCTCTGCCACCAAAAACAGATAGGATATGGTAAAATTCACTAATCCTCGTTCCATACGTGATATTTGAGACCAATCTTTATCTCCACATTCAAAAGCAAGTTCAACTTGTGTGTAACCTTTAGCAATTCGACTTTTTCTGATTTTATCACCAATGACCTTCAGTACGTCATCCCTTTTTATCGATTTAGCTTTTCCAGGCACCTGCCAAAGGAAAATAAGAATTGGAATTTTTTATTGGGATTAAACTCCCAATTTAAAAACTCTTACTATCTTTAAACCTAAGTAGGCATTATGCCGATATGCGGAGTACTAAAGACTGATACAATGAACACATCAAGAAAAATATTAGCTGGAATAACAGCACTTATAATTATCAGGAAAGCCGCCCAGCATCCAAAGCAGGCTGTTTACGTGCTTAAGTTTTTTGTCATATTCTTTATTGCAATAGTATTATTTTCCTTGGGTTTGCAATTAAAGGAATACATTGATAATCCCCCTATTAAGCAAGAGCCCGGAGAATCAATCCAACATTTTCAGACCAGGCTATGGAATAAAGACCTTGGCATGAAGCGTGAATTCTACGAATACAAAAACAATCCTTAAGTTAATAATTGATAGTATTTATGACGCCAATAGATTGTGTTTAAAAGTTTAAAGGGTAAACTTCCTTCCCGATAAAACAGGAAGTGTAACATTGAAATCAATTTAACCATGTTAAGGTTTATTGTAAGTTGTTTTCGTTCGAAGTCAAGCGTCTATTCAACCTCCGAATCTATCCGTGGCAATATGAGCCAGGGAAAGAAAGACACACCGGGCGTTTGGTATAAGGTCTAACCACATTAAGGCGGTAATCTTTACCGCCTTTATTAAGATTTTTTATGCGATTTAAATTTTTAAAGCATGTAGCGTTGCCATATTATTCTGGAAATATTATATGGTCAATTTGCCCTTATACAGGTTCTTTAATAAGGGGAAAAGCGATTATAAAAACTAAAGTCTCTATCCCTGTGAAAGTTTCGCAAGCTCTCCAATATTGTAATGAGCCCTACTCGTGCAAGCCAATTAAAGAAACTAATCATCTCCAAGTTAATAGGAATGTGATGTCAAGCCTTAATAAGATGCACACAAGATTATTAAATATAGGCAACAAACGTTTTTATTTAAGTAGATTGTACTCTGGTCTAAAGTGCGGATTGTTTACATCTACAATCGAAGCCTTAGCTAATATTAACCAACTCCCATCACAGAAGAAGTATAAGCATCGCTTGTGTCTTCAGAGAGCTTTTTTAGCAAGCAAAATTTCAGAAAGCTTTTATGACAAGGGAGTTCTGTTTATTGGAGCGGGTTTGCCAACAGGAGAAATGCACGCATGGATAATTGAAAACGGTGCTCAGCCTGATTATGAAGACTGCTCATGGATAAATTACCGTCCACTGCTTGCGTTTTATCACTGACGTTATTTACATGATAATTTTCAATTCTACAAGAAAGTGTATTTTCTTCAATAGGGTTACCAACCAAGTTCATCATCAGCTTTATGAAAGAATCAAAATTGACACGATAAGAAAGGCAAATTTAAAAGCACACGAAAACAATATTTCCAATTTCTTTTTGCGACCGGATGTCTATCAGGAGGTAATCGATGGCATCATACCAATACCAGCACGGTCAAGGTGGTTTTACGATGGAAGTAAGTTTTCGTGCATTGATAATAGGTTCGTATCGCTTTTTAAATCTGACTTATCAAGTTTTCTTAAACTAATAAAAAAACTAACAAGAGCATTAACAAGTAAGAGAGTTGCTATAGAATTAAGTGGAGGGTTGGATACATCACTAATTATTTGCATTCTTAAATATTTAGATTTCGACCCTTTTTTAATAGGTTCAAAAAGTTCAAGGTATGAATCAAGAACCGAATCTTTTATTCAAGATTATTTTCAACAACGATTTAATAGCGTAAAAATGTTTTCCAGCGAGGAAACATTACCATTTAGCAATCTGCTATCTACGCCTGTCCATCAATTACCATCATCCTCCTCGCTTTATTATAAGTTTGCCAAAAGAACTGCTGAAGAATGCGCTAAAGAAGGCGTTCATATTTTATTAAGCGGGATGGGTTTTGATGCGTTATTATGTGAAAACCCTATTACTGATGAAATTAATATGTTGCCAGATTCATGGCAAACATGGATGCTCGATGATGGTTGGTTTAATGAAAACATTTATAATAATTACGGAATCACCTATAAATTGGCGGCTGCTTCACAACTGATAATAAAAAATGTTTGGGCACTCCGTCATTCAGAAGGAGAAGATTTAAAAAAATGGTGGGCGCGTAATTTCTTTGGCGAATTTCTGCCAAGCGAGTTAGTAAACTATGCATACAAAGCCGATAACAGCGGTGGTTTTCTTGAAGGCTTTCTAAACGCCAAAACTGATATAGCGGAATTGTTTAAGGTTGCTTATGAAGTAACGAAATCAGATTCGTTTAGCTTAGCATCACTGAATAAATTATATGATAACGTGCATCTGGTAGATGAACAAAAGGATAAATTGGTTTTAGCACAAGTTTCTTATGCTAATTGGATTTATGGATTAATAAGAGATGCTGCAATATGAACTCATTCTTAGAAAACGAATCTGATGGTACTACAAACTGAAAAGCAAAAAAGTGTACTATTAAATGATTAGTTTACATAAGGCCAGATACTTTTCCTATAAGCTTTGCCTCCTAAAAGCAGACGCTATATAGATGTACACAATAGTAACGCGAACGATAATATTTAAATAAATTAACTCAAATTTTTATGCGATTTCAATATACAAAAAACATTAGGATAACCATTTTCTTTGAGGCACCACTTTTAGGTTACGATGTAATAAAAGTATATAAGCCCCATCTTGAAAAACGTATAAAGGAACTTATTTTGAATCATACTTCTGAGGGCATTTATAAAGAAGTCGATGGTAAAGGTCATGAATTACTGTTTGAAGTAACTGATAACTTGAAAGGAGTGTAGAAAAAACCAAGGAAAATAAATAATTCAATGACTGAGTATGCCTGTCACTCTTAGGTTGAATATTTAAACAGTAAACACTTAATATTCTTTTATCTGATTATTGCCTTGCTTTTACAGCCTATAATTTGACATCCATAAAGCAATGTGAAGCCTTCTGGACGCACGGCGCCTCAATTACGGTTACAAAGGAGAAAATTTTTAGTAACGTGGCATATTTAAACACTTACACATTTAATAGGTAAATTGTGATGAAGGGAATGAAGTTTATTGAACCCGCAAGGAGGAGAGGTGGTTTTATACTAAAAGCTTATGAAAATGAAAATTTATCTGTGCTCAATAATTTTTTTTGTACTTTCTTGCGGGGGCAAAACCTCAACTAACGATTCGAGAATAAAAGAAGTTGGCAACTTAAATTTTAAGGGGAAAGTAGTAATGGATTCTTTGTTCGATGGCATGGTTAAGTGTTACGATTTAGATGGTAATTATCGAGGTTATTCATTCTACAAATGTGGTCTGAAAGAAGGTCCTCAAATACAATATTATAAAAATGGAAAAATAGCTGATAGCTTATTATTTCACCACAACATGCAAGATGGGTTTTCTTATCAATTTAATGAAAGCGGTATATTGGCTTACAAAAGCTATTATTTAAATGGTTTACCTATTGGTCACATATATGAATACGATAGCAATGGAAACATTATACATTATTCTTTTGTAAACTTCGAGCATAAAATAATATACGAATTGTATAGAGTGAATGGCGAGGAATATAGAGAAGGAGACGAAATTCAGATGAATTTGTTTTCTGAGAATTCTAGCAAAAATGATTTTTTATTTCTTTATCTTTTTGACTCTCCCTTCACACCTAGACATTATGAAATTGGAATTCTTGATTCCACTAATAGAATATTATCTTCCGAAACCATTGCTCAGAGTGGATGCTATTATGAAAGAGAATTGCCACATTTGCAAAACGGTCATAAGTATGCCGTTATTTTACATAGATACAATTCACTAAAAAAGAGAGATAATTTAGTGATTAAAATTGCAGAGTGACTGGTATGTTTCTCGATTAGCGAAAGCATCAGCTTGTGCTATCGAAAGCTACCAACAACTCTCCCGCACTAAACATTGTGCTATCTAAACATATTATATATTTACGTGTTACTAGCCATTAATTTGAAGTTTATAAATTTCATACTATTTATTTTTTTGGCGCTGGCTTTTAGCTGCAAGAATAAAATAATGATGCCATCGCTAACCTTTGACAAATTAATAAAGGACACTTCGGCAAAAATATTTATTGATACTCGAGTTGAAGACATTGGGTCTGACAGTACTGTAGGCGGTTATTACCAGTTTTATAAAAACGGGCGTTTGAAAAGATATGACTTCATTCTAAAAGCGACTGTTGATACTTCGGCAATTTTTATCCAGCAATATGGGGACTCAATTATTTCAGCTTCGAGTTATGGAGAAATTTATGATACATCAGGAAAGTTAGACAGCACATATGGGAGGCCTCTTGTATAAAAAGTCATTTATAGTAGAATAAAACGCGATACAGTTGATTTTGTTTGTTATTTCTTTTCATTAGGGAAAGAATACAAAAATGTAATTGCAAAAACATCGAATAACAAAAACTTTCTTTTAAGTCTAAAACCAAGCAAGCGTTACACGCATATGTATTATGACGAAATACATGTTGGAACAAAAGGAACTTCCAAAATTCAAGCAGTTGTTTATTATACATACACTAATAAGTATTCAGGAAAGGAAGAAAGCCTTGACACCATATTATTTACAAAATAAAAAGTTTGTGCTTGAAAACACCACACTGGCGCAGATATGCACCATCGTCTTGTGCAGTTGAGTATATGTGCAGTCAACATTGCTTATATAAATATATTATTTTTATGAATGGAGAAATGGTGCTCGTTTGCAAATGAGGGTTGGTTTCAGTTATAGCGAGTACGTTCAGTTTAAATCTTTAAATACTATTTTCTTTAAGTTTTCTTCTGATTGATGGAGCAATGCATCAATGTTTTTTTCAATCACCTCAAAGTCACTTTTGTTCACGAGAATCTTTTTCCATTTTAGTGTTTTTCCGGAAAGTACATCATGATGCCAGGCGATATTGATGAAGTTCCAAATTGCTGAATTAACGCCTGTTGCTTCAAAAGTTGGTTGAATGATTATTGCCTTCCTTATTTCAATGTCCCTCCAGTCTAATCTTCTTTCTTCAAATGTTCTCAATACTTGAGGAAAGTTTGGTTTGTCTTTTCTTAGTGTGGCATTGAGCTTACTAGCAAGCCGTAGCAATTTTCCTTATAAATCTGATTAGTGGTGATTCGAGATACAAATTAGCATTGATTATTGGAATGCCTTTCTATAAATTTAATTCTATGCATTTAAGTTGATTAATATAAGGATGTGATTATGTTGAATTATAAATTTAATTATCTCATTGTAGGTTATAAATTAAAGTTCAATTGATATGAATTTTTAGGGAAATGGTTAAAGAATAATTATCATAGGGATATTATAATGGTGTGTTTGGTGGTATATTATACATTAAAAAATATCTATCGGGGGTTAGTCTCCGTCTCCTTGGTTCGTAAACTTAAGAACCATTCTTAGGTACAGAGATATGCTAAAGATAATAAGCCCGTTAGATGCCATAAACCTAACTTGATAAAATTGTATTGCGAAAGTTTTACACTTGCGTATTTATAAAATGTTTAAACTAAATTACTTAAAAAAATATCCGCAAGTTTGATGGATATAAAACTTTCGTAAAATCATGAGTTAGCTGTAACCGTTGGACACAGTTCGCAAAAAATCGGACACTCAGGAAAATCAAAAACTAAGATATATGATTGATAATCAGCGTTTAAAAAATATCTTGCCATGCATAGAATAGTAAGTATTATAAATAGCGAGGTGTGACAATTCAAGAATACCTTGTACAAAAGGGACCGACACTTTCAGGGGAGTTAATTAGTCATTTTCAAAAAGAGGGATTGACAAGTGAAGCTATTAGAAAAAGATTATCTAGAATAACACAACCAATATATAAAATTCAGGGCTTCTTTAAAGACAATCAAACTTTCTTCTATCATATTGACCATTACAATGGCGAACGGTTTTATAAAGCGTTAAGGACGGCTTTACAAACTTCTGCAAAAAAGTATAACTCCATAATTGTTGCATTAGAATACCACAATGGTTTTATTAGAAAGGAGCATTTGGCTTCCTATTCTTTTAGTCCAGTTAATAACTTAAAGTCTCACAAAAGATTCTCAAATGTTATCGAAGACCTAAAGAACTTAAAGTTGATTTCTGAGGAAGAAGATTATTATAAACTTTCTGAACTAATCTCAAGTCGCTCAAACCACAACTTTAATTTTTATAAAGCAATAGAACTTGCGAAAGACGTTATAGAAAATCAATTCTATAATTATGCAAGAAGTATTGGTCTAATTTCATACGAAAAAGGCAGGTTTAATTCTGAGTTTGCAAAGTTTCAATTTTGCTTCACAGCTCCAAGCTATATTTCTGGAATAACGAAATACACAGATAAAATACAGCCTGCATTTGTAATCGCAGATGTTCTAATTGGAAATAGAAATGACGAAATCAGCGTTGATTTTTTTATTCAAAAAGTTCAAATAATTAAAACTCAGGGTGGAAATAATTTTCTTCCATTTCTAATAACCGACACAGTTACTCAAGAAGCCTTTAAAAAATTAAAAGAGAATGGAATAATCATTGGTTTTGTGAACAAATTATTCGGTGAAGAATACGAAGAGCTTTTAAAATCATTAATTAGCACAGTAACTAATGCTGGAACAATTTTGAAAACAAATCCAGATGCCTATTTAAAATTATTGATACAAATAGGCAAACTTGTTGACGGTAAAACTAATAATTTGCGTGGCGATATTTTTGAATTAGCTGTTGGGTATTACTATAGCAACATCTGTCAAAGCTTGGACATTGGAAAGAAAATAAACTATCAGGGAAATTATAAAGAAGTTGATGTATATGCAACATTTCAAGACAAATACATTATTTGCGAATGCAAGGCATACAGAACTAAGGTAGAATTGAAAGTTGTAGAAAATTGGTTCAGTAGTAAAGTTTCATTTATTTATAAAGCAATAAGAGAATACAATTTTGATAACGACATCACTTTTGAATTTTGGTCAACATCTGGCTTTGCAGACGATGCTATTGAATTCTTAAAAGACAAACAAAGCAACTTGAAAAAGTATAAAATTGAATTTTATTCAGAAAAAGAAATTTTGGCAAAAGCAAAGAAATCAAAAGCCAATAAAATTGTTGACATAATGCGAGAATATTTCATCAATGAGGTATAAAAGAAATACGGCTACAGCTAACAGGGGGTTTGGCAAAATATGGGCGGGACGTTGTAACCTTCGGCTATGTGCAAGCATCAGCTTCATATCCAGCTTGACGTTATAAATTTAGCTTTAATTGTTATCTTCAACTTTCAATTATTAATCAGCATCGGTTGTGGGCAGACGAATTTCACATACCCGTACTTCGCCAAGCCGTAATCCGTTACCTACCGTTTCGTTGCACTCATCCATTATGCCGACAAAAATTGAAAATTTAAAAAGCCTATTACAGACAGTTGAATTTACTTACCTCCAGACTATTGGAATTGAACTACACAATGAAAAAAAACGCTTTGACCTTTTATCCGTTTTTGATGAACTTATTGATGAAAATGCTTGGTCTCGTTTTTTTGCATATTTATTTTCCTCTAAAAAGGAACATGGTCTTGGACAATCTGCAATGCGTGAATGGCTAAACCTCGGAATTGAAACTAACAAGCATCTTAAAAATTTTTTCATTCAATTGCCCGCCGAAGAAAAGAGTGAAACTAACACTATTACAGAGTGGTACACAGAAACAGGAAGGAGATTGGATATTCTTATAAAAATCCACGACAACAGAACAGGTGATATAAAAGGAATTATTGGAATTGAAAATAAAGTTGACAGTGGAGAGCAAATTGAACAAATATCCGACTATCAAAAATCATTGACAAAAACCTTTCCTAATGAACCGAAGCTTATATTTTTCCTAACTCCAGACGGCAGACAACCGAAAACATCTCTTAGTAATAAAGAGTGCCCCTGCATTTCTTATTCATACCGCAGTATAATTGAAGTTTGTGAAAAATTGAAACTTAATTCAAATGGTCAACTAAATACTTTTCTATCGGTTTTAGAACACCATATTTCCAAACTTATAAAATTCAATAAAATGGAAAGAAATATTCGAGACACTATCAATAAGCTTTACCAAAATCCGAAGTATAGCCAAGCCATCAAACTAATTGCAGAATATGCTCCAAATATTCGATTTGTTTTTGAAGAACTACGTGAAGACTTTAAAAAAGCTTCCAAAGAATTAGATATACCACTTAAACAATATAATTACGATGAAAGCGGACCTTATGTAACAAGTGAAACATGCGAATTCCAATTGTATTTTAATGACTTTGAAAATATTTATGAAGTTGATTATAGCCCACGATTTATACTTCATTATAATGGAGCAAATCCCGATATAGGTGACGAACTGTTCGTTAGGCTAATGTTGTATTATGACTATCCCAAAGGAAGTGATAGAAAATCAAAACAAGAACTAAGAAGTAAAGTTTTGACAACTTCCCAATTCCCAAATAGCACAGGCGAAAAAAAACATTGGTGGCAATGGATTAATATTTGGGTTAGTGAAGGATACATTTTACAAGACTTGGGAAATCAGGACATTGAAGGGTTATCAAATTTGCTTTGTAAAAGCATTAGGCAGACATTTATTCCTTTGAAAAGTACACTAAAGAATTTATCAGAAATCTAAAATGAAAAATGACACGGTAAGTATCATGATGTTTGGTGTCAGGCGATGCTTTATCTTAGTAAACCAATTGCAGGATTATCATCATTAACGAGATAATTTTTTTGGGGGAGGTGACGGTTTCATAATTGCGTAATCTTCAACGTTAGCGGTCATTGCAAAGCGACACCTCAAAAATTAATATGATTCTCGACCGAAAACATTTTGACATCAATAATAAATGTGCAATTGAAAAATTAATAATCAAGCCACCAATAAGACTTGATTCAGTTTTTCAGGACGAAGCCTGTTTTACTTACCTTAAGGAAGGAGAGCTATCTCTCACTTCCCCAACAGACAACCTATCTATTCAAACAGAGGAAAGTGTTTTACTAAGATGTGGTAACTACTTTACAAACGCAATTCGAAAACATCCTGCTAAGACTTGTGAAGTTTATGCTGTCCATCTATATCCAGACATTTTGAAAGAATTATACAAAAACGAATTTCCAAATTTCATAAAAGACGATGCAATTAAACCCTACATCAGGAAAATAGAAAAACAAAGTGTTATAACCCATTTCATCCAAAGCCTTGATTTTTATTTTGAGAACCCAAACTTGGTTACAGACGATTTACTTAAATTAAAAATCAAAGAACTCATCCTATTGCTTCTTCAAACAGACAATGCAGAAAATATAATTACTTTATTCTCACATTTATTTAACCCAAGACAAGCAGGTTTATTTGAGGTAGTAGAAGCACATTTATACTCATCTATTTCTATAGTTGATTTAGCCCGTTTGACTGGGAGGAGCCTCTCAACTTTTAAGAGAGATTTTGAAACACAGTTTAGTGATACACCAGCCAATTTCATTAAAGAAAAGAAATTGGAAAAGGCTCTTGAGCTAATACAATCAACCGAATTATCTGTATCTGAAATTTGTTACGAAGTTGGCTTTCAGGATACTTCACATTTCACAAAGACCTTCAAACAAAAGTATAATCAATCGCCTTCTGAGTATCGTAAGAAGTAGTTGAACTGAATTTACCAGTTTTTGAACTTTACTGCCAAGTTTGAATTTATTTTAAGTTTCATTTTTGCATCGTGATTTTACATCAATAAAAAACGATAAAAAAATGAACGAAAGCATATTAATAACCGGAGCAAATATTGGACTTGGGAAAGAGACTGCCCGACAGTTAGCATTGAAAAAAGAAACAAAAAAGGTAATTCTTTTCTGCAGAAATCAAGCGAAAGCCGAGGCAGGCAAAAAAAGACCTTGAGGAGAAAACGGAAAGAAAGATTTTTGAAATTATTATTGGAGATGTTGCGGATGCAAATTCTGTAAGAAAAGCGGTAGAAAAAATAAAGGAACCTATTGATGCAGTAATTTTAAATGCAGGTGGAATGGTGGGGAAAACGGCTGCGAAACTTACGCCTTCCGGAATGAATGACTTAGCTGCCACAAATATTTTAGGCCATGTAATTTTAGTTGAGGAATTAATTAAACATGATAAGTTGAAAAAAGCAGTACTATCAGTAAGTGCGGAAGCTGTACCAGGAGTAAAGATGCTCGGAATGAAACCGGTGGCAATGAAAACTTCTTCTGTAGATGAGTTTGCTGCTGTGCTTGACGGTTCATATTTTGGTAATAAATTTGATGTAACGCAAGCATACGGATATGTCAAATATGCAGCAACAATGTGGACCTTATCAATGGCAAGAAAATATCCTGATCTCAAATTTATTGTTGTGAGCCCCGGGAACACCAAAGGAACTCAGGCACCCAATAATCTTCCCCCGGCAATGAAATTTATGTTGAAGTATTTTATGATGCCTGTTGTATTCCCATTGATAGGAGGAATGGTGCATAAGTTGGAAGTAGGTGCAAAACGCTTTGTAGATGGCATTTCGGATGAGCGATATAAAAGTGGCGTTTTTTATGCAAGTAAAGAGGGTAAGTTATCAGGTGACATGGTTGACCAGAGCACTTTTTATACTGATTTGAAAAATACTACATTTCAAGATAACGCCGATAAAGCAATTCACCGTTTTATAAAATAAGCAAAACGAAATCTAAGAAAAGCAACGAACCGCTAATAGGAGCTTTGTGAAATTGGGGCAGAAGTACTTCGCCTTTGTAGGTGTTGTTACCTGCAAACATTATTCAGAAATATGTTGGTAAAAGGCGCTGACAACGGCGAAATTTAGAAAAGCGCATTATCCGCTTTGTTTGCTATTTAATGCGGTTTTATACGCTCCTACATTCGCCTTTTCTTGCTGTGTAATGTGCGCTTTAATTTCTAAATTATTCAGATTTCTATAAACGCTTTCCTTATCGGTTTCATTAATCTTAGAATGCCCGTTAAGTTTTAAATGTTCTTCATTCTTAATTTTAATTCTACCATCCTCTTCGAGTATGGATAAAGCATCTCGAATATCACCTAAAGCAACGCCTTTAAATTTTTCTGTTAGAAATGGGTTGAGCAGGTGCCATTCATTATCCTGACATGAATAAAGGTGTTCAACAATTTCTCGTAGCATAAATTAATTCAAGTTACATCTAAAAGTTTCACATAATGTTCAAAAATTTATGAACTTTTAGCCGAAATCTCTGGCTATTCCAATTTATTCGCTGGAGTACTTTCGATACATTCTCATAAGCATAAAATCAGAGTGCAATGTATGTAATGAAACCGGTGCCAGTCATCAAGCAAGCACTCTTGCAGGGTTAATATTAACCTTTTAAGATTATCTTGCTTATAACATAACGTATAGAAAAACAAAGTTTACTTTTTGGAATGATGCGATTACTTATTGCTTTGACAAAACAATACGAAGCTATAAAGACAATTGAAAATATCAATCATAATTATAATAACCTTTATACTAATATGTTTTGTTTCCTGTAAATCAAAACCAGTAAAGACAATTTTTATTTCCACGCAAAATGATACCGCATCAGGAATAAAAGAAACTAAAATTTATAGACTTAAAAAAGAAACAATTAATTCGGATTTTGACTATTCAAAGCTTAACAATATTGATGATAACATTAAGGACACGCTTAGCGTAAAAACTGCAATGCAGATTTTTGAGCCAGTTCCAGGGCAATATAAATACTACCAATTTATTGCAACTTATAAAGCACCTGTTTGTTGCGATGGGATTGGATTTAAAGATTATCATGACATCTTAATTATTAAAACAAATAAAGAAAACGGAATTATTGATGCTTATCAGTATACGTTGGAATGGGCTGAACCACTACCGCAATATGATATGTATAAAAGTCCCATTAAGGGTTTGGCACTTACTAACAATATGGATATTTCAAAACTAAAGCTTGTAAGAACAGAGTATTGGAACGATAAAAATAGATTGTTTAATGAACCAGGTATCATAAGATTGAAATAAGCAATGCCTGCTTACATTAACATTCACCATTATGCGTAATCTTAACTGGCAACATACAATGACACGAAAAAATTTCATAAAACGAATTATCTGGACAGTTGTTCTGGTCTTTGCCCTGATGAATGTCATTGCATTTTTCCAGGCTTACAAGTTTACTCACTTCGCCATTAATAACATTCCAAAAACCCGAAATCCTGAGAAACTCACAACCATTGATAAAGTAAAAACATTGCTTTTTGGTATAAATAATCCAAGACCCGTTAATACAAGACTCCCGAATGAACCATTTGATATTGTAACACTTCAGAGTAACAAGAAAATAGAATGCTGGCGGATAAAAACCAATAATGTTAAAGGCACTGTAATACTGTTTCACGGTTATGGTGGACAAAAATCTTCTTTAATTGCTGAATCGGATGAATTTATGAAACAGGGGTATAATACTTTATTGGTCGACTTCATGGGAAGTGGCGGCTCGGAAGGAAATCAAACAACAATCGGTTTTAAGGAAGCAGAAGAGGTGAAAACTGCTTTTGATTATGTATCAGAAAATGGAGAGAAAAATATTTACTTATTTGGTATCTCTTTAGGTGCGGCAGCTATACTCAAAGCAATTAATGATTATCAAATAAAGCCTGCCGGTATCATTATTGAATGTCCTTTTGGGTCAATGTATCAAACCACTTGTGCAAGGTTTCACATTTTAAAAATTCCAACCTTTCCAATGGCGGGGCTATTAGTTTTTTGGGGTGGTATAGAAAATGGATTTTGGGCTTTTGGATATAATCCAACTGAATACGCAAAATCAGTAAAATGTCCAACATTATTGCTGTATGGGGAACAAGACAATAAGGTTAGTCGTCAAGAAATTGATGCGATATACCGAAATTTAAACTGCAGGAAAGTATTGAAAACATATCCGCTCGCAGGACATGCAGACTATTTCATAAACTATAGAAAACAGTGGGTCGGAGATGTGCAACAATTCATGCAAATGAATGAATAAATAAACCGAGCTTTCTTGCTTTAGGCAAATCAATCCGATGAAATAATAAAAACTAATTACCGGAAACAATTTCATAGCAAATAAAAAGAGTATTACTTCTTTCCATAATTAAGAAGGAGAAAGTCTTGAGTTCAACAATTGACGGACAACCGTTTCTAACAGAATTGTAAAACTTATATTACAGCTAAGCCTCTTGAAACATGGATAAAATATATTCGGAACCTAAATTATACAAGGTTAATATTAACCTCTAATAATAAGGATGAGTTTAATCTACGCTGATGAAAAAAAATTAGAAGGATAATAGACTTTTATTTATGCATTTAATGTATTTGAATCATTGATTGTAATAAAAATATTTAATCCCTTTAGCATTTGATTCACTGCTTTTATTAATCGTTGAGAGATGTATTAAGATGTGGTTATAATTGACTCAATAACAAATTTTAAATATTATTTGTATTATTTATATTGAATTAAGATTGGTATAAAAGTTCATAAAACAGTAAACAATAGGTTTAATATTATTTATATTTTTTTTGAAATAAAGGGAAGGATATTATAATGGTGTGTTTGGTGATATATTATACATTAATAAGTATACCTCAATTATTTAAATGCTACTAAAGCGTCTGGAAATATAGTTCCTCGAAGGCACCTTATGACATAAGTATACGGCGCTTAAGCTATAGTAATAAAACCATTTGTTGGGACACTATCAAAAAGTTTTCCGCAATAATTCTTGATAAATCCGATTAAAACGTTTCTAAAGAAATTGATTGTTTAATCGCTTTGCAGTTATGTTTATGTCATTGCCTGTAATTGTTTAAATGACTATAAGGGAAGGGTAATGTTTTTGATTGTAAAACTTCTTTTTGCTTAGAAAATTTTATTGAAAGATTGTTTTACTAACACTGTTGTTACTATGCATATCTATTTTCTAAGCTGTTTGTTAAAAAATATTGTAATAAGAATTAGCTTTAGGTTAATTCGCAATCATTATGCAAATGAGCATATTGTTTTGAAACGAAGAGTAGGCCTTTTTAATACTTAGCCTCAATATCCCTAATTAATGAGAATTAGCTTTATGAAATTGAACAAAAGATATTCATTCTTTAGTTGTTGAAGGCTAATTCATTAAAAGTTTTAGGCCTGAAAGCAGAATGCGATTGGTTTTTTTTAAATTGTTTCTATGTTAAAAGAAATAGCTTGGTCAGAGGACAGGTCTTATAGAACAGGAAGCGAAAATGAGCCTGTTCAATTTTATATGGATGGTCTATGCAACAGCAATAAATTGGATTTACTCTTAGGATATTTTAGTTCCGCTGCCATTAGTGTATTGTCACTTGGCTTTGCATCGTTTCTCTACAATGGCGGAACGGTGCGAATGGTTGTAAATAATGTTTTATCCCAAGAAGATAAAGACGCAATTAAGGCAGGTAGAGAAGGCGATACTCGAAACATGCGATTGATTTGACGGACATTAAACAATTGAAAAGAACACTCGATGATTATGGTAAACATTTCTTTGCTTGCCTTTCCTGGTTAATTGCGAATGAAAAAATTCAAATAATAATTATTAAACCGAAATCAGGAAAAGGCATTGCTCATTATAAGTCCGGTGCATTTTCAGATGGGAGTGATATAGTTGGATTTAAGGCCTCTTGCAACTTTACAGCCTTTGGGTTACTGGAAAACTTAGAAGAATTAGATGGATTTTTAAGTTGGGAAAATAGCCGGTCAAGCAAAATGATTAACAGACAGAATAAAGATTTTGAAAATATCTTTTCGGCAATTCTGATATTGTTGAATACCTGAAAGTAGAAGATGTTTCAGTTGCTATCAAAAAGGAATTTGGAAATAATTCACTCAATGAATTACTGATAAAGGGAAAGAGAATTGATTGAAAAGAAAAACCGAGTTTTAGAAAATAAAGGCGTGAGAAAAAGCTTTTGAAAAGGCAATTACAAGAATTGAGGAGATTATAAGAGAGCCAAAATTTCCTTACTCATCAGGAGCAAGAGAATATCAAGTCGATGCTTATGAAAGCTGGTTTAAAAACGGATGCAAAGGAATTTTTGCAATGGCAACAGGTACCGGTAAAACAATTACTTCTTTGAACTGTGTATTAACTGAATTTAGAAAAAATCCTGATAAAATTTATCATGCTTTAATCCTTGTACCTACTATTACTTTAGTCGAACAATGGGGAAAAGAAATGCTGTCTTTTAACTTTCAGGAAGTATTTAAGATTTCATCGAAAGTAAATTGGCAAAATGAAGTAACTACGTTAATTTCTACAGCCAAAAGAATTCCAATTTCATTTGCAATTATTAGTACTTATGCATCATTTGTAAAAGATAAGTTTCAAGGCCTGATAAGTGATTTACCGGATGATACAATTTTCATCGCAGATGAAGGGCATAACCTGGCTCTCCAACTGTCGCAAGCAAAATCAAAAACTTTAGGCTACAAAAAAGAATTGGTTTATCCGCTACTCCAAAGCGAATTTATGACCCAGTAGGGACGGCTGAAATGGAAGTTTTTTTTGAAGATAAAGAGCCGTATACTTATTCGTTCTCAATGGAGAGAGCCATTAAAGAAGGCGTATTATGCCAATATTATTATTACCCTCATATCATTACACTGACTGATGAGGAAATGAAGGAATACATTGAAATCAGCAATCAGTTAGCGAAACTTTATCGTTTTGGGAAAGGTAACTCTGAAAAAGAAAGTATCATTGAACGGCTGTTGTTGAAAAGAAAAAGAATTATTCATAAGGCTGCTAATAAGTTGAGTGCAACTATTGATATTTTAAAACAGCAATTTTTAGAGAAGGGAAATTTGAAATATACTTTCGTTTATGTACCTGAAGGAGAAACCTTTGAAATTCGGGAAGAAGAAGATGAATTGGTAGAAGATAAATATAAGACTTATAAATCAATATACCCGTGAAATCGCAAAAATAGATGATAAGATTTTAGTTAATCAATTTATAAGTGGGATGAAAGACCGTGATGATATTCTAAAGCAATTTCAGAGTGGACAAATTGATGTAATTGCCTCCATGAAATGTTTAGATGAAGGTGTAGATATTCCAAGGGCTGAAACTGCAATTTTTTGTAGCAGCACTGGAAATCCTCGACAGTTCATTCAGCGTAGAGGAAGGATTCTAAGAAAGCATCCTGCAAAAAACCATGCTGTTATTCATGATTTAGTTGTAATGCCTGATTATGAAAACCTATTAGAAGGTTCTGAAACTTATGATTTGGAAAAACGAATGGTACGAACAGAACTGGAAAGAGTGAATGTATTTTGCCTCACTTTCCAAAAATCCGTATTTTACGGAAGATGTTTTTAGAGATGTTTGCAATCACTACAATCTTAATATTTACACCATTCAAAACGAACTCGCAACAATATGACAAAAGAAAATATTTTTAAGACTTATTTAGAAGACCCACTTCTAACGGGAAAAAACCATATCACTCAAGAAAGAATTGATACGTTAAAATTTATTGACCAAAGTGGAGTGAAAATTATTGAGGTAATTAAATTGGCAATTAACAGCAATGTTGATGGCGAATCAGAAGGAGTTATTTCAAGAAAAATAAATCAGTACCTCAATAAATAACTACGATGATTATTGAAAAAATAGAATTGGAAAATTTCATGTGTTATGCTGGCAAAAGCAGCATGGAATTTACCGAAGGAATTAATGTCATTATTGGAGATAATGGTTATGGCAAATCAAAACTCTATGATGCTTTTTATTGGGTGTTGTATGACCAAGTATTTGTGCCAGAAAAAAAAGAATTTCAAAATACAAAATCAGTTAAATCAAAAATAATTTCTGATAAAACAAAAGCGAATGCTAAAGATGGAAACGTTAGCACATCAGTAAGCATTACATTTCACAATTTAGAGAAAGATAACGTTTATATTCTTGAACGGAAATACACTACAAATATTATAGATGGAAAGACTGTGGAAACGAATGACAGTGAGTTTACAGTTATGAAAAAGGATTTATCATACCTGAATGCGAAAATGGTAAATGATGAAGAAGAAAAAAGAAGAATTGTCTCTAATATTTTGCCGCCTAAAATGAAAGATTATTTGTGGTTTCAAGGTGAGCAGGTAGAATCAATAATTGATTTTAATAAACAAGATACCCTTACAAAAGCAATAAATGTTTTGTCCAGCATTACCCGCTATGACGAATTAAAAGAAATTGCTATTGCTGCTGCAAAATCCGGCAACATTGAATATGACCGTGAAGTGAGAAGGCTAAGCAAGGATATTGATAAAAGCGAACAATTAGGAAAAGAAAAAACAAAATTAGAAGAAAGAATTGCTGACCTGCAAAAAGATGAAACAGAAATTATTGAAAATTTATCAAGGGCAGAAACAAGGTGTGAAACACTTTTGAATAAACAGGCAGATGCACAAAAGGTGAATCAACTGCAAGAAAGAAAAAGGTGTTCTTAAACTCCTGAATGAGTTAAATGAAACATTAAAGGAAGAGCAATTTAGTTTTCATCGAAAAATGTTCCGCAACAAATGGGTTTTGAAGGGAACAGAAGTCTTTACACGCTGAATTTAGCAATCGTTTTATTGCTTATGAAAATAAGAAACTTGAAAAGGCTGCCGAAACAAAAGCGATGATGACTGCTGAAAGTGAAATTGTAAAAAAATTACAAACCCGTTTGCCGCTTGATGTTCCTGAGCCAATTTATGTTCAGCGTATGTTGGATGAGGAAAAGTGTCCTGTATGTGATAGGGAAGCAAAAGAAAGATTCGGATGCCTGGCAAAAAATAAAAGAACTAATTGACCGACCTGACATTAAATTAAAGTCAACAGACAATGAACCAATTGATAAACAAAATTTCACTGATGATTTTAAGCGGTTATATCAAAATGGATTAGCTCTTACCCATCGCATCGAAGAAATTGATTCTGATATAAAGGATACGCTTAAAAAGATTAGCAATATCAATGCAAAGATTAGAGATGCAAATAAAGAAATGAATAAAGTAGAGGAAGATATTCAGAAACTTTTATCTGATACTTCTTTAACAAGCGAAGACGCACTTAACATTAATGAATATTCAATTCAAAATAAAAAAGCTAAAGATTTTAAGGATGAACTAAATAAAGTCACTCAACAAATTGAACATTCCAAAAACAGTTTAAAAAGTGTAAATGACCAACTTAAAGAACTTGTAACTGGAGAAATACCGAAGTGGTTGATTGAGAAAAAAGATGTTCTCAATGATTTTGAAATTATTGCAGGAAGTACTAGAGAAAGAGTATTCAACAATTTGATTACACAATTAGAAAAAGAAGCAAATGGTCATTATGAAGCAATGACTTCTGGCAACAAATCGGCAAGAGGTCAAATAAAGCTGCGAAGATTACCCAATGGCAATTTTATGCCCGAAATAATAGACAATAATGGTGTTCCGCTTTTGGGTTCTAATACGTAGTAACTTGATTTTAGTAAAGCTGGCTACAATTATGGCAATTATTTCAGCAAAAAGCAACGATGGCGTAGTTAGCTTTTATACTTTGATTACAGATGCCCCTACTTCTGTTTTCGGCGAAGATTATACTATCGGATTCTGCAAAACAATTAGTAAGGTCTATAGACAAAGCATAATAATGAGTAAAGAGTTTTACAAGAATCAAAATTTAAGAACGGAACTATTAACTAACCCTGAAATTAAAATCGGCAAGGTTTATACAATTACCCCATCTATTCCCGAAACTGAGAGAAGCAATAGAAATAATTTGTCAACAAAAATAGAAGCGCTGAATTAAAATGGAATTACTCAAAAAAATAAAAGACCGTGAACCTGAATACGATTCAAGGAATGAAGAATTGATTACTAAATTTACAGTCGTTCAAGGTGGGAGGGCTGGTACAGCCGGAGAAAGTGCCTCATGGGAGCAAGGGAAATATTTCTCGACAAAGTATGAGATTTATATGTACGCTGCTTTACTCGGCTTAAAGAACAATTATCGCCTTTCAATAAATACTGGTTCTGATAAAAATAAATTTATAGCAATAAAATTTTGGCAACCTTCTGATTTGGCTGAATATGTAATTATGAGTGTGTTCTCCAAATCCGACATTGATTTTAATGAGTTGGAAAATAAAGATGACAAGGAAGTAGAAAAGAAATATTGGGTCTTAAAAAATTGATGGAGGAATTTGCTAATGGAGGTTTCGATAAAATAAGAGCAAAGCTCGAATCGTCTCCGACGTTCTTTGAGAATAACGATAATTGCTTTATTGATTTACTGGAAGAAAAGTAAATTAAATAGATTTAGGCTCGATATTAAAATTTGAATAAACGACCTTGTCTTTTCTTGTCATAGCTATGTTGATATTTAGATGTTTTAAAATTAATTGGATTGCGAATTTTTGTATCGTTTTATCCGTTTTCAATGTTTTTAATTCAGGGTCAACAAATACCTGCTTCCAAATTTTATTTTTCAAATTGAACGAATCTTTTGCAAAATATTTTAAAGCACTTGAAAACTTTGAGTGTTCTTTTGCTACTTTAAGTACTGAGAACATTATTATTTGACCAATCGGGCGAAAAAGTAGGCTAGTGTTATCGCTTTCTCTATTAACAATAGGTTTTGTAAAGAAAAAAGTATTCAATGACGGAATTGCCTTAATGATTTTTAGAAAGAGTTCTTCAACATTTTTTGCTTCTTTATTTATTTCATCCTCATTTTCCCTTCTCGAGGTGTATTTTTTTAGTGGGTGACCTGAAACTACTAATATTCAATATTTTTTTATCAGTCAACAAAATCGTAACTAAATCATACATGAGTACTATATTGGTAAAAACATTCGTGTTTTGTGGACTGAGACTTCTTGTTTTGCTAAATAAAATCTTGCCCTTAAATACTAATGATTCTTCAATTAATTTTCTTGTGATTATTGCACAATTATCTTCTTCATCCAACGCAATAATTTCACTTATTGTGACAGGTACTGCATAACGATTCAATGTTGAAAATAAACGACGAGTTCTTATTTCCCCTTCTAATGTTTTTTTATGAGCTAAAAAGATAACTGTGACCTCTTCTGATGATAAAGAAGACTCTTTTTTTATTGCCTCTTTTATTGCCTTAGTTCTATGCTGACCATCAATAGCAAATATTTCTTCATTACCCGCAAGTGTGAGTATACCGAAAGTGCGACCTAGATATTCTCTTTCTTCCTCAGTCATGTCTTTAACAGTGTGGTCTATATCTAACTCCTGCCATTGGGGTTTACCTCCATAAATTCCAAAAATAATAGAATTAAAGAATCTTTGTTCTTGTTCAATTAAATAGCTCACAATATCTTCACTTCTTGTACTAACTTCTCGTTGTATCCAGTGGCTTAACTCTTGATTTTTATGTATGTCTGGAACCATTGATGTTCTATTTGCTAATTCTCCAAAATTCATTAGCGATACATAATAAAACCAATCGCCCATTCTCCCTCTAAGGCATGGTAATTTTAATTGTTTTATCATTCGTAAATATTTTTGAGTTCAGGTTTTATCTTCGCTTTAGGTATATCTGTATTTACTTTAGGGACAAACGTATTAAGCAATTTATCTTCGCAGTCTTCTATATCTAAATCATTCGTCAAATTAGCATAATAAAAATGTAAATAAGTATCCCACAACTTCAACATAGTAAATACTTTGGGGCGTGGCTTTCCTTTGCCTTGTAAGTCATTTAAATACTCTTTGAATCTAGTCCTAAAATCTCTTGTAGTAATCCCAACATAAAATAAATATCGAGTTTCAAATAGTTGATTAAAAGCAGGTTTTAAAACAAAGCAATATATCCCTTTTTGATTATTGGGTACATTATTAATTTGACCAGTAGCAAAAGGCACTTCCTGCCAATTTAAAATGTGCGGGATTGAATTTACTGGGTCTGTCCAATGTTGAGGATATAGAAGAAACTTCCAAATGTGTTCTTTAATGAGCCCTCTTTCAGTGAAATCAATGTCAAAAGGAATAGCCATAAATTAAATAAAGCAAGCTGCACATCCTTCTCCTTCTGCTTCGTCCAAGATGTCGAGCAAATAGGCGGATTTTACTTGTGTATTTTTTTGTGTTCTTTTAATGTAATCTTCTTTTATTCGTTGCATTCTTTCTGGCTTTACAATATCAGCAAGCGTTTCATCCTGACACCAGGTGTAGCCATCCTTCTCATATTCATTGCTAATGCAAAGCGTTCAGGGTGTTGCTCATAAAGCCAAACCCATTCTATTTTCTGTTGAAAAAAACAGAAATAGCAACCGGAACGGCTTCGTGAATATTGACCTGTTTTTCCGTTCACTTCAAAATCAACCTTGTTATAATATTGTGGAACACCAACTCCACTTTCTTCTAAGATTCTAAAAATATCATCACGCACTAATATATCTCTCATTATCAATCAAAGCAAAATTTTCTTCTTGTGCTAATGGGTAATTGGTCGTCTTTAAAAATGAAAATACTAAAGCATTAAATTCTTTAACGTCTGATGTCAAGTAATAGATTTAGCTTTTGTATTTGAGTGAAATTTAGAGAGATTGGCTGTTGCAGAATTTCTTCAAATCTTAAAGCATTTTTTGAAACCGTATTGTTTCTGAATAAATCTAAAACTTGCTTTGAGTTATTATTAGATAACACTTTTGAAATAACATCCTCACTCCAAATATTTTTTCTGAAAGGAAAAATGCTTTGGATATTTGGCTTTCTTGAAATATATCCTTCCCGTTCTTCATCGCCCCTGATTCCTACATAAGAAATCACATCGATCATCACCAACAAATTTTTCAAAGGGTTCAAGCTTTAATTTTTTAGTACACCACCTCGAATTTGAAGAAGGCAAATAACCACCATACATTTTTAAAAAATGGTCAAATGGGTCTTCGTCGCTGCCATCTGCTGCTTGTAAGAAGAGTTATCTTCTTTCCTAAATAAATTTCAAGGTTCTTAATCAATTGATACGTTTCATCTAACTCCTTTCCTGTATCACAAGTATAATATTCAATATCCAGTTGCGGATATTTGTCCTTCATATAAATAGCCAAAGCAGCACTGTCTTTGCCTCCTGAAATACCTAATACAGTGTCTGATACTTTTTCATTTTTTGCAATAGGTCTTTTAATATGCTTGCTAATGCTGCAATGTTAAGTGATTTGTCTTTTGAAAGTTTTGCTTTAATGGAATCTTCAATCTTGCTTACTTCTTTCTCTTTGTTTTTGGCAATCGAACCAATTTTTTTTGAATGCCGTCAACAAAAGAACTCATTTCAATTCCTAATACATCTTCGTTCTCCTCATCCAAATCTACTTGTGAAATATTGGTCAGGCTATCTAATTCAAGAATAAGTGTTTTGAATTTATCGTAAAGCAAAATTTCTTCTTCGTCCTTGATTGTTTCAAGTGATTTACCAATAACAGCCTGTGCAATGGAACTCAGCCATGCTTTTTTATCATCCAATTCAGAATCTAAACGTTGAATAAAAGTTTTTTGATGCGGCAAACACAAATGTTTTTTCAATTTCTTGAAACGGTTTTGCAGTTTCGTCTTTATATTCTTCAAATTCTAATTGCTCTCCGATAAATTCGTTAAAATGAAATTCCTCAAAGCGATTAAGCAAGCCATCATAACTGGTGCGAAGTTCACGAATTGCATCTTGCAATTTGTCGATATAGCTCTGCAATTTTTCTTTTGATTTTTGCAGTGCTTCACTGGAATAACCCAATGCAAGTGGAAAGTCTTCAAAAAAAGATTTTTCCGGGTCTTTTGAATTTGCAATCGCATCACGAATTGCAAGCGTTTCTTTTTTTAGACGCTTTGTGTTTTTTGAATACTCAGAAAGACCTCTGATAAAAAGTAAGAAATGGCTTTATAGTTTCAATGAATGTTTGGTTATCTAATTTTTCTTTTGAATGCTGGTTTAGAAAAACACGATAGCTATTGAAAATATCAAGTTTTACTCCTTCAATATCAAATGTTTTGATTTCATAATCTTCAGGATATTTAATGATGAATTCGAGTACTTCATCAGTGAGATAAGGAATATAGCCACTTTCGCCGAACAAAGCATAGTCATCACGTTTAATAAACAAGAAAAGATAGCAATCCAAAAGTCAATCAAACCTTGTTTGAGTTTGAATGGTCGCCTGCTGAGTGGTTCAATAAATTCAGCAATAGTTCTTTTGTGTTGCTTTGCACTATTCAAAAATTCAATTGAATAATTCCATAAGTGTGTTGAAAGATGAATTTTTTGCAACTTGAGTGTGAAATTTATTTCATCTGAATAAAGCTGCAATTCCATTTTCTTTTAGCAGAGTAAGATAAATTGTTTTTTCAGGAGGGAATTTGTTACTATCAAAACCCAAATCGGGTTTATTCCAATTATCAACTAAAGCCGTGAGATAATTCTTTTTTGCAGTATGAATAGAACTTGAAATTTTATGTTTATTTACCAACTCATTTTTGAAATTGGTGTTTTAGGATAAACTCACTACAAATTTGCGAAAGTATTTTGTTGAATTCTTTCTTACTTGAAATCTTTACTTCTTCTCCTTTAAAAATCCATTTCAGGTCTGACTTTTTAGTAGTAAAGATTATTAAGAATATAATGGTTCAACAAATTTTGCTGATGTAACAAAATGTTATTCAATTCTTTTACCGCAATTTTATCATGCTCATTTTCATCAATTACTTTTCTTGTTTTTTCAATTTCAAAAAGCTGGTTCTTGATCGTCTTTGAGTTTTGATAGAAGCCATAAATGATTGCTTCTTCTTGTGCTGCTGATTCTTTTTTTACTTCAGCAATACTTAATTTTTCATTGAAGATAAGATTTATAAAACCGTCAATTTCATCCTGTGGTATTTCCGGAATTGGATAATCAGAAATTTTAAACTCAAATAATCTTGGTGTTCCATTTAAATAAGAATATGATTTTGCAAAAACTGGTGGCAATTGGTAATATCTGTTGAGAACGTTAACAACATCACTAATCTCGCTTACTTTATTACCTGCTTCAATAAGTGCAGATGAAATATCTAAGTCAGTTCCTTCTGAAAGAATAAAGCGTTTACTATAATTTCTATATAGAATTACTTTTCTGTTTTCAAGATTGTCAATGAGCTTGCTTGCGTTGCTAATACCTAAACAAGCAGTTGCATACTTTACTAAAAAATCTTTCCCTAAGTCGGATCCAGTTGCTGCAGTAATGTTAAGCAGCCCGATTGTTTTTAGAATTTTTGAATAGTCTATCGATATTCTCATCAAATAATCTTTCAGCTTCTTCCAAAGAATTTTTCATTGCGGACCATGAAGAAAATCAGGATTGTATCTGGAATTGATAAAAGAGTAAAAATTGAAAATCAGATAATCATACACACATGCTGCATTATAAAACGGATTTGTTTTCTTATCGAAACTATTGATACCTGTGTGGTCAGTGGATTCAAGAAAAGAAAACAAAGACCTTTCGTTTTGTCCATATTTCTGTAATGAAAGAGTGAGAATATTTGCAGCAACCAAATCAAGCGGGAAAAGTTTTGTAGCAACCTCCGAAGCATAATCAGGATTGATATTAAATGCTTTTGATTTCTTTGCAATTGCTCAATGCTGAATTTATTTCTGATTCTGTTTTTTCTATCTGTCTGGTTTGCTTTCAAATGTTCTGAAGCAAGAAAAAGAAATTGCTCAACGGGTTCATTGAAAGTAATTTCACGAAACCTGCCTTTCACTTTTGTCCACTCTTGTTTTTGTGCATTACTTAACCAGAAAGCATAAGCGTCAAAATTTTGATGAACAGTTGTAATCAGAATGATATTGTGGTCAGGGTTATTTGCAAATTCTGAAACTGTTGAATGAAATACAATTCTTTCTCTGGCGAATTCTGTGAAGCAAACTCTAAAAATTTTCCAAACTCATCAATCACCAAAATAAGCAATGGATTTTTCTTCCCTAAGTCATGATAGCGATTGAAAATTTCCGAAAGAATATTTTCAGTTGGATTTTTGCTGTGAATCACTTCAAAATATTCTGCAAAAACATTTATGATAGATTTGTATTCGCCAATGAAATTTATAATTTCAATTTTGGGGTTTTGAAGCAAGATTGATGTTAAAAAATCTTTTCTTCCTTGCAAACTTTGTTGCAATGCCCAAAGGAAATGAAGATTTACCAGTACCATAAGAACCAATAATATTGAATGACCGAATGCCTTTCTTGAAAGTCATTTGCAATTTGATTCACTACTCTAATAGCATTCGGCGTTGGGATATAATTTAAATTCCCTTCCGAGTCACGAATAATATTTGTCGAAGTCGTGAATTTAGTTTGCATAGTATTTATCTAAGATTGAAAAAGCTGTTGGTTTCTTTTTGAATTGTAATTCTTTTATTCCTGCATGGTCATTAAAAACAATGTTAGGAAATTTTTCAGTAAGGTTTTCAATCTTAGTTTGAAGACCCGGTTTGTTGAATGCGAAAACAGTTCCTACACTATTGTTATTTTGTTCAATCGCTGTTAAGATTAATTGATAACTCAAAATTTTCATTGTCGAGTATTGCATAAAGAATTATTTCATCAGGAATTTCTGTTCTTTCAGTATTTTCTATTAATAAATGACAATTATTCTTTGTCTTTTCACCTTAATTTTTTTCTGATAGCATTTTAACTAAATCCAATTCAGTAAGCAATCCCGAAAAACTATCTTCTTTATCTTTACTCTGAGCATCTGAACGTAAGTACATTTTTGTAAGAACAGAAAAATCTTCAGCAAAGTTTTTTCATTAACTGAAAAGATTTTTCTGTTTCAGATTTTCGTTTTATATAAGCAATAAAATTGTCTTTTGTAAACTCAATTTTTTCTCTTCGAAGTTCATTGAAGACAATAGAATAAGTAGAGGCAAAACCCCTTTTCACCAACTGATAATGTAACAACCAAAGAGTGCCTTCATCTTCCATATAAGGGTCATAGCCGTCATCAGCTAAAAGTTTGTGAGCAAAGTCAGTGAGTTTATCATCTAGAGTAAAGTAAATTGAAAGCCTTCATCCAAAAGCGGATTGAAGCTAACCATATTTTTTCCCACTCCCAAGTGCAACAACAGCATCTTCGTCGTTAAAGGATTTCTTCTTTTTACAAAGTCATATCCCTTCTTTAGCCATAGTTGGCGGCATTGAAATGATTCGTGACCTGAAAAAGTAAGTTTTTTGATGTGGTGGTATTCATTCTATCTATAGTACTGTACATTTAAAAACAATTCAGTGCGAAAGAAGGTCAAATGTTTTTAAAACAAACATGAAATTATTCTATGTTCCATCTGTAATCTTAAGTGTTACCAAATTGTATAAAAATTTAACCCTTCTATTAAAAGTCAATCCGAATAGCAAAGGTTAATATTAACCTTTGCAATAATTTTTAAACGCTTGGTTTTTGTGTTCCTATTGTATAATCTGGGGGGATAAGCAGACTAAATATCATATTAAGTAAAACATTTTAATTAAGTCAATACATTTATACCAGTATATTGAATATTCACCGCTATAAGATTACATTAAATCAAATTATAATCTTATAGTAAATAATTAAATGAAGATTTATTAAGACTGAAAGTGATGTTCATTTATTATGATTTCGATGTATACCCGTTCAAAAATATAATAAAGATATTTAAAGGACATGCTGAAACGTTTATTTTGCAGTTAAATGTGTTTCAATAATTCTTAAAAATTTTATAGCAGTATAAAGATATTTAAATCGCTTTATCATGAGAATTCAATGTTTTATTAACTCTTTAGAAATTTATTAAGATGTGGTTATATGATAATCAATAAACTTTAATAGTATTCAATTGTTTTATATAAAATCAGATTGGTATAAAATTTATAAAAAAGTATTCAATAGGTTTTTATATTATGAATATTTTCTTAGAAATAAAGGCAAGGATATTATAATGGTGTGTTTGGTGGTATATTATACATGAATAAGTGTACCTCAGTTGTTAATTAAATAATTGAACTTTTCTCTATATGTATTGCCCAGTGTAATTATCCTTTTCGTCTACTTTTTTCATAAGCCTGTTAAATATGTTTCTGTCTTGCCATACGTTTGCCGATGATTTGAATGCAAAAGATTTGCAATTCTGGTATCTAACATTCTGCTAAAGGCAGTTATTTCTCTTAAAGACATATCAGATAAGTTTACTAATCTTTTTTTTACCGAATTATCATATTTGTCTATAAGGTCCTCACATAACATCTGCGCATTTTCTAAATTGAAAAGGTCCTTAACTTTTTCCACTGCTATAGGGATTTTGCGTTTATGCAAAGCAGCCATTGAAGTAATTTTAATTTCCCACCTGAACAATTTTTCAGGTAAATTAATTTTATCAACAGCTTTGACTTGCATTGTCTTGTTGTACGCTTTCAGAACATAATTTGCAAAAAAGCATGACGCCCCATAAGCCAGCTTTTTTGACCAAACGGGGCGGTAATTATTGGCTTTATAAGAATGTAAGTCCGCACAAACTATATCTGGGTCGGGCAGTTCAATATTGCACCCATATTCAATTTTTCTAATTGCTGCATTACTTATATCCAATGATAAAATATCTGATAATTCTGCGACCGTATTTTTTAAATCTGTCATGGTAAAATCTGTATAGTTAAATTCGTGAGCATATTTGTGCAATGAATTACTAATAACGCATTTTCCACTATAAGGCAAGAACATAATTCTAAGATTTTTCAGGTTAGATGTATATTTAAATATCTGACCTTGGGAATTCATTCCCGGGATGCATTCCAAACCTTTATAGTTGATTAAGTCAATTCCAGCAAAGGCATGAAAATCCCCTTCAACACAGATTTGCATGTTGTCAATCATAATTTATTTTAAAATGTTATGGAATTAAGTTTTAATGTTATGAAGGTTTAGCATTCATAAAATGACTTAGTATTGTGAAAGATTATTTGAACTGTTCCGCCGCCGCAAGGCGATTTAAATATGTAAGAAAGACTACCGTCTGGTAGTTCATTAATTTCAGTCGGTATTTCTATCGTGTACGCCTTATCTTTTTCAATCTGGAAGAATCGATTACTCTTTGCACCTTTACTTTCGATTCGATATGTGCCCCAATCTTCCATTTCTATTTGAAGTGCGGCTAAAGTACCGTTGGATAATGGCAAGGGTTCTTCATCTTCTAAATTTTTCTCGTCGTCCGAAAATTCATCATCGATAAGGTTATTTGATAAATTTTCACTTGCTTTAGAAGGGATAGTAATTTCATCTAACATGCTGCCTTTATCTATGCCTTCGCTATCAAGCTCTTTAGCAGCTTTTTCTTCATTTTCGGCACTGGCAGATTGAGTTGAGGAGCTCTTAAATCATTTTTTCTCTTTGAGCGAATTTTCTGTAATGCTGTCGTTAGATTAATTTCCCTTTTATCAATTTTTATTAAATCCTCATAATTATACTTTCCAATTTGTATAATATTTTTACCGTTGATTCACTTACATTTAAAACCTTTGATAACTTCCGTTTCATGTCTCCAGGAAGTTCTTCTGCCCATTGCTGGCCTTTTGGATTGTGTGTGAAATATGTTTGCAGTAAACCAAATACATCAAATAAATTCTTATAACTCTTTTTCCCGTAATGAGAACGATAATTAATAAAACGTAAGAAATCATCTTCGAACAATCCTTTTATCCAGGTGACTTTTATTTTTTCTGTGGCCGCATTTATTGCTGCTTCAACATCTTCAAGATTACTGAGCAGAAGGAACTCGGTATTAGTCTTGGCTACAAATGGGGGAGTGTAACAATCAAAGTGCAAAAACTCATCAAAGTAAAACTCACTACTTCTTTCATTTAACAAGCTAACATAAGAATGGTTACGGTTCAGTTTTAAAGGTGAAATTTCTATCTCTTCGAAACTTAAATTTAGCTTACTTAAACAGTCAGGTGAAGTATCACTTGCATTGTTAATACTTTTTTGGTTGGAATTTTCTTCTTCAAAAATTGGCAATTGTTTATATTTTATATTTTTCATTTATATTGTTTTTATGTTTCTATAATTTGCAAAGCAGTACCATTACCCTCTTTGAGGGTTTATTTTTATGCTCCATAAAATTTAGCAAGCTTGTTAAATGATACCAGTGAGTGGATTGCTAATTACTGGCTAATATTTCTGCATCTGAAAAATTGAATCTTTTTCATTAAGAAATTTTGGTTTACAAACCCAGATTTAAACGTCATTGCCATCAGACCCAATCATATCATCAATCAATGATATATTAAACCTTAGATTATAGTGTATCTCTTCCAAAATTTGAGCAATGTCAGCTCCTTGATTAAACATCTCATTTCCGACCTCTACTTTTGTTTTATCCAGCTTAGCTCTGAGCTTTCTTAAATCCAACTCTTCTTCACTCTCTGGCCAATAACTTGGTCCTTTGTTAGCTCCAATTGATTTTGCAATTGATTTTAATTTTCTTTCCCGATTGTTCATAACATTAATTTTTTTGCAAAGGCTTAGAGGCCACTGCGATTTCAGTAATAATTTGTATAAAAAAAATGGCAACCACCAACGTTTGTTTTTATTATAGCAAGAACATTATCCGGTCAAATGAGGTAACCTATCGTTAGAGCTACAATTTATGACCGCAACTTTTTTTTAGTTTTATTTACGACTTGAACGTTGAGGAAATAATGCCTTTCAAAAGGGAACTCATTATTCGCTTTAATATAAATACTAACATTCCAGACGTTTTTGGCTCGCCGTAATATCAATGACTCATCGACTGTTATTGCTTTTCTGTTGTTCCTCAAAAACAAGAGCCATTCTACTGTTTTAATAGTTGGCGGGCAAACATCAGCGACTTCATTTTTAATTACAATCTCAGCTTCGCCATCCTCCTCGAAGTAGTATCTGATAAAATATGAATCTCCAGTTTGGGATAACATATTAAATGAACGTTCACTGATGCCATCATAAATTTTTTTCCGCATGATTAATAATATTAATTGTTATTAAATTGCTGCTCTCGGTTACATTTATAGCAACATCGATTGCATTAATAACCTGAGTGTTGTTAATACTCTTTTAAAACGTTATAAATGAAGATGTGATTTGTTGTTGCATTGGGCAAAGTTCTGTCAACGCAAAAAATATACAGGAACATTAAGCTACATAAAGACAGTTTATTTCTGTGCCAATTGTGCGAGTTTACGTACTGCTTTTTTTAAGGCATCGCCATATTTTTTTTCAGCCCTTGGGTGTGAAACCTTCGAAAATGCGCTTCTATCTATATTTAGGTTTGTAAATTTTGCGTTTAATAAACGTACATACTCTATAAAGTTTTTTCGACCTATTATAGCAGGCGAAGCTTTTATAAGCTCAGTGAGCCACAAAACGAAAACATTTTTATTTACCAATGGTTTAATGCGAAAATCTTGGTCAATTATTTCTAAATCTACCAGAATTTTATAAGCTTGTTCTCTAATTTTATCGTCATTAAAAAGGGCATCAAAATTCTCTTTTACACAAAATATTTCAAAAAATCGGTCTGCAGTAATTTCATATTCATTTGGCCATAATTTGGGGTCGATTTTATTTAAGGCACCCATTGCCATCTTCCGTATGAAATAACTAATATATTTACAAAATTCGCAGAGCTCTCCCAATGTCAAAAAGCTACCTGCATTTATTATGTCCCGATACACATATATCTTATCAAACGTATAAGATAGTGTCTTCTCATTAGGAGTAACATCAATACCGACAAAACCCGATACTTCTTCAGCATCCGTATCATCTTCCGCTTCCTCTTTCGACCAATCATTTCCCGATTGATTGCTAATTGCATTAAAGCCGTTTTCTGAAATTTCTTCCAATTCATCGAGAGCTATAAAAAGTGCCTTAACATAATTTGGTAAAGTTTTAACATGAACAAAATTGTATTTTAATTCCTTAATTATATCATCAGTTTTGTTCAGGAGTTTAAGTAAATGTTTTTGCAGCGTATTTTTTCACCGCTATTCTGGCGGTTAACAGTATCCAAATTCCAACGCTTCATTTCTGGAAGTTCTTGAAAGACCTTCCTGATAAATCCGATGTCATCAATTAAACTTTGATAAATCTTTTCTTGCATATTATTAGTTGTTATTATAATATAATTTTTTAATATTCAAAGTTAGGATTGAATAGGAAATCATTGGGGTATTTTATCCCAAAAATGTATCTTTGATATATGAATCGCAACACAAAAAATCCCACATACATCAAATTTATTATCTCACTAAAAAAAGAGAAGGGTTATAGATGTCAGGCTTGTCATGGCAAGGAATACTATGAAAGGAAACAGCCGGCATCAATGATTTGCAAATCTTGTAATTATGAGGAATCTGCGACTGCAAACACAGCCTTTCACGGACTTAAAATTTCAGTTCCAAAAGTGTTAAATATCCTGTTGAAAATACAAGAGGCTTATATGAACTTTATGTATTTAGGAAGTATAAATTATGGCGGTTCATCTGCGGCAGATATTGAAGATATTAATGAGAAAAGAGCTACGACCTTCGCTCGGTTATCAGTGAGGAAAATTTCTAAAAAATTTAAAATTCAAAAGAAAACTGTTGAGGCATTAATTGAGCGAATAGGACAGTGGATGCCAAAGAAATATTCCCGCAAATCAGCCGCGGAAGAAGAATGGCTTCATGGTTTAAAAAGTATCACTTCAAAACAAATCTATACTTCGCTATTTAATTTACTTTTTAATGATGATGAGCCAAGAAGTAAGAAAGAAATTCTATATTTTTTGATAACTAAAAAATTCAAACTAATAGATGATTTTTAAAATGAGATACAATGTTTTTAATTATCGCTACTTTGATTTTACCGAAGCTTTGGGAACTTTTGAAACATATTTAAACCAGCAGTAATTAGACACTCCACTCCTGTAGTGACGGCCTATAGCTCAGTTGGTTAGAGCACACAAGCAATCGATTTTACAATACACTACATTCCCTGTTTTAATAAATAGCTTGCAAACCAGCTTGCTGCGCCGCTTCAATATTCTGAACCGAATCATCTACAAATATTGTTTTTTCCGGAATAAGATTGTTTTCACGCAATACCCATTCAAAAATTTCAACATCCGGTTTCCGTAAATTAATGTCGCAGGAGTAATAAGTCTTTTCAAAATAACTTTCAAGAGAATTTTTACGTTCAACTTTGTAAAAAATCTCTCTTAGTTCTTTCAGGTGAATATGATTGGTATTACTAAGCAGGAAAAGGCGATATTTATTTTTCAGGTTTTCTAAAAAAATAAGGCTGCTTTCCCTGAAATTCAGCAGCATTGCGTTCCAGTATTCTTTAATGCGCTTGGATGAGATAGATATGCCACTGCGGCGGATTATTTCCTTATAAAAATCTTCTTCATTAATAGTTCCTGTTTCCAGTTTGCTGAAAAGGTCATCAGCATTGGACTGGGAATACATTTCATGAAAATTTTGAACGCCTGCCTTTTCAAAGGCAGATTTTGTAAGATTATAATCTATATTGATAATAACGCCGCCGAGGTCAAAAATTACCGCTTCTATATTTTTCATAATCAAAGAAAAATTATTTCTTTCCACATCACGAATTTTTCTATTTTTGCACTCCTTTTGCTGCTTCGGCAGTGAGGGCCTATAGCTCAGTCGGTTAGAGCACCTGACTCATAATCAGGTGGTCCCTGGTTCGAGCCCAGGTGGGCCCACAAAAATTTTAAAAAGAGTGCGTAAAATTCGCACTCTTTTTATTTATATTTATTGTTGACCTGTTGGTTGACCCAAAAAATTATAGTGTCATATACGTGATTGATTTTTGAAAATTTTAATTAAATTTTTGTCGATCAAATCAAGGCTGACAAGTAGGATAACCTTGTATCAGTAATTGAATGAATAAAGAAATACCACTACACGCAAAACTATAAATACTTTGCCAGTCATCGCCTACAGCAAATGACCTACAAGCTTTATTATTTTTAAAAGTGAATTTATCAGAAACCAAATTAATTTGGCTGCGTTAGCATAGCTAAAAAGAAATAATGGAAACCGAAGGTTTAGGCTCCTCAATACATGACGGTATGTACTTATAATATCTTTTATTGGGAAAAAGTACTAACTTGGTATGCGGAATTTAAATACATGTATTCTTAATCACATGCTTAAATTTGATACAGATTGGCTTAGTATGAAGAAGGGCGACAAAGAAGCCTTTTTAAGAATTTTTGAACTTCATTATCGCACATTATTCACGTATGGTTTTTGTATAACCAGCGATAGAGAGCTTACAAAAGATTGTATTCAGGAAATGTTTCTTGAATTATGGGATACCAAAGAAACAGTGAATGGTAATATACAAAATGTGAAATCGTATCTTTTCACATGGCTAAGGCGAAAAATTATCCGTTTCCAACTAAAATTTAAAGATCGGGCTTCGCACTTCAACAAGGACTTCTTCCAGTGTATTGAGGTATCTTATGAAGACTTATTAATAGCTTTCCAGGAAAATGAAGAAAGGAAGGAAAAGCTACAAAGAGCGCTAAAACGCCTAACAAAGAAACAATTGGAATTAATCCGGCTAAAATTTTTTGAAAATCTTTCTTACTCTGAAATATCTGCTAAAACAGCTTTACAACCGAGGACTGTATACAACACCATTTACACGGCTATTGTAAAACTTAGGGAAGAAATATATACAGCACAAAACGTATAATTTTTTTTAGCAGCTTTAAAAAAAATTTTTTTTTAAAAAAGACTGGTAAAAAAATGTGATTCGCTGCACTATACTATAATATTTGCTTTTACTGCTGAATCAACTTTCTGCTTTTATGAGTAAAAAACTGTTCCACGATTATAAGGTAGAGGATTTTGTGTCCGATGAATCTTTCATAAATTATCATCTTCGCTTAAATGAAAGCGATGTAAGATTTTGGAACAACTGGGTTTCCCAAAATCCATCGCAAAAACTAATGATAATTCAGGCTAAAGAAATTATAAATTCTTTCTCAATGTCTATCAGTGTGAGAGAATATTCATCACAGTTAGAAAAAATAAAACTGGCAATAAATAAGGAGCCTGAATCGATAGTTAAAGATGTAACGCCTTCTAGTAATCTCAGGAGGATAAGAAGAAACCTAATGATCGCTGCATCTGCAATGTCTGTGATTTTGATTTCAGGGTTGTTTATAAAAAGCTTATTGATCAAGCCTTTACCTGTCAATCGTGTAATTTCCAGTAAAACTTCTTTCTTAAAATTTACATTAAGCGATAGTACCGTTGTAACACTTGCTCCAAATAGTTCTTTACAATTTCCTTCGTATTTCACCGGAAATAATCGTCAGGTTTATTTGAAAGGCGAAGCTAATTTTCAGGTAACACACGATGCAAGATTTCCGTTTAAAGTTCATGCTACAAATATTGTAACTACTGTATTAGGTACTGTTTTCAATATTAAACAATCAGGCGATTCTGCGGTAGTGGTTGAATTATTAAAAGGGCGGGTTAATGTAGCTATTGATGATTCTGCCATGAGCTCTATTCACCCAATTATTTTATATCCAAATGAAAAAGCGGTATATGTTTTTCATAATAAACTTTTTTTTAAATATAATAATGAATTAAGGTACAGCTTAAGTTTTCAAAGAAGCAGCTTTAAAGAAATTTCTATTCGAATTAAGGAGCTATATGGCCGTACTGTAATTAATAACAGCGATAAAAAAGATTGGCGTTTTACAGGACAGTTCAATAACCAAAGTGCTGAAGACATTCTTGCAAATATCTGCTTGATTAAAGGATTGCATAGTAAAAAATCCGGAGACACAATTATTATTACTAATTAGAATTAAAACAGATTGCTATGATGATATTTTATTTAAAAAATTCTTTTTTTAAAATTATAGGTGGATTAGTATTAACAGTTATAACATTTTCCTCTTTATCTGCCCATGATTCTAAGCATCCATTTTTAAAAGATGTATATGTGTATATAAATAATGGAAAAGAAAATCTAAATATTGTTTTTAATACTATAGAAAAACAAACTTCTTTTTCATTTGCCTATGATGAAAATGATATTAATGTGTCAACTGAAGTGAAACTGGCAAAAGGAAAACAACCATTAAAAACAGTTCTTCATGAAATCTCAAAACAAACGGGGCTTGAGTTTACTACGAAGGATAATATTATAATGGTAAATGGCAAGCAACAAAATAGTAAAGCAGATAAATTAATTGGCGATGGAACTATTCATGTAACTGGTGTAGTGCGTGATAGCAGCGGGGCGCCTTTAGCCAATGTAACAGTATCAATTAAAGGTTCCAGAAAAGCAGTACAAACAGATGATAATGGTAACTTTTCAATAGATGCTCCCGAAGATGGCACTCTTATTATTTCAGCCGTGGGATATCAGGATTATGAGATGAAAATAAACCGACAAACCTCACTGAATATAAGAATGAAATCTATGAACAAAGAATTAAACGAAGTAGTGGTGGTTGGATATCAAAATCAAAGGCGTTCAAATGTTTTAGGTGCAATCACAACCGTGAATGTTGATAATATTTCTAAAATTCCTATCGGATTTGCTGACCAGGCACTTCAGGGCCAGGCATCTGGTGTGCGTGTAACTCAATCCACAGGGCAACCTGGTGATGGCGTTGCAGTCCGTATCAGGGGTGTTGGATCCATTAACAATAATGATCCGCTTTATGTAATTGATGGGGTTCCTACACAAGATGGCATAAATTTTTTGGCGGCTGATGATATTGCTTCCATTACAATTCTAAAAGATGCTGCGTCTGCAGCTATATATGGGGCAAGATCCTCTAATGGTGTGGTAGTTATTACAACCAAGAACGGCATATCGGGAAAAACGTCTATAAACTATTCAGTATACGCTGGTGTGCAAACACATGGTTATTTAACGCCTATGGCCACTGCTTCCGAATTTAAAACAATTTACAATGAGATGGTTGCAAATGATAATGCTGGACTTGCTGCAAATAATCCATTATTAAAAAAACCTATTCCGGATTCAATACAAATGGCAAATACAGACTGGATAGGCTCAATATTCCATGTTGCACCAGAACAAGATCACGAGCTTTCAGTAAGCGGCGGAACTAAAAAAATTCAATATAATGTTTCCGGCAATTATTTTAATCAGGATGGTATAATTCTAAACTCTTGGTATAAGAGATACACCTTACGTAGTAAATTAACTTCTGAAGTTACAGAAAAATTAAAGGTTGGCGCTTCCATAAGTTTCTCTTATTATGATAAAAACTCTATAGGAAGTTCAGGTGATGGACTTGCGGGAAATGGTGGGAGTGTAGTACGTTACGCTCTCTTTAGGGATCCTGCAATTCCTATCTACTCTTCACCGGGGGTGTACAGCGATTTACCACAATATCCTGGATTTTTTGGAGATGGATATAACCCTGTTGGGCTGGCAAATAATACTAATAATATTGAAAAACAATATAGAGGGTTTGGAGATGTTTTCGCTGAATATAAAATTGCTCCTAAATTATTTTTCAAGAGCGACTTTGGTGGTGATGTGTTTCAGACTGAAGACAAAACATTTTTCCTGAATTGGGGTACGGGTGGAAGAATAAATAATCCTAATACTTTAACGGAGGGACAAGTAACCAGTGAAAATATGGTTTGGAATAATACATTCCACTATAACAATACATTTAATAGCTTACATAACTTAAGTTTTTTAATAGGTACGGAGGCAGTAGCAAACACAACATTTTACAATGCAGAATCGCAGCAAAAGTTTGCATCTCAGGTTCCGTCTCAGGAGTTTTTTGGTAATGGCGATCCAGCTACTTCCGTAATAACTGAATCCGAAGAACAATGGGCTTTAATGTCTTTTTTAGCTAACGCCAATTATATATATAATAACGAATTCTTTGTCTCAGGTAGTGCAAGAAGAGATGGATCATCAAGATTTGGCCCTGCAAACAAATGGGGAAATTTCTTTTCTGGTGCAGCAGGATGGAATTTAATGAGTGAAAAATGGTTTACCAATATATTCCCGATTATTTCAAAAATGAAATTAAGAGCTAGTTATGGGCAATTAGGAAATCAAAATATTGGCGATTATCCGTGGGCGTCAGTTGTAAATAGTGCACTGAATGCAAGTAATGTAAGAAATTATGTATTAGGATCTCCACAAACTGTTGTGCAAGGTATGACGATATCAAAATTAGGCAATTCTAATGTTAAATGGGAAACGTCAACTCAAACAGATGTGGGGTTAGATATGGCAATCTTAAAGGATAGACTTTCTTTATCTGTTGACTATTTTAATAAAGTAAATAGCAATATGCTTGTAGCGGTTCCTTTGCCTATGATTGGAGGAGACGCAATTCCACCCTACGTAAATGATGGCAGTGTTCAAAACAGAGGATTTGAATTTGATCTGCAATACAAGAACATGAACCATAAATTTAAGTATAGCTTTACAGGAAACCTGGCAACTATCCAAAACAAGGTATTGTCGATACCTGTCCCTATACAAGGTGGAAGAATTGATGATGGCGTTTATGCAACGCTCACTACAACAGGGCATCCTTTGGGCTCTTTTTACGGGTATAAGATGACGGGCATCTTCCAAAATGCAGGGGACATTTTTACTTCAGCCTACCAAGGACCAGGTGTAAGGCCAGGTGATGTAAAGTATAAGGACATCAATGGAGATGGAGTAATAGACCAGAATGACAGAACATTTCTTGGAAGTGCAATTCCCAAATTTACTTATGGTTTTACAACAACATTAAATTATTTGAATTTCGATTTATTCTTTCTTGCACAGGGAAGCTATGGTAACAAAATATACTCGCAGGTGAATCAGGATATTGAAGGTTTTTATCGTCCTTTTAATGTAACACAAAGAGTGTATGATACACGCTGGCATGGGGAAGGTACCAGCAACACAATGCCGCTGGTATCATTCCGGGATCAAACAAATAATATAAAAGAACCTTCAAGCCGTTTCCTGGAAGACGCTTCTTATTGCCGTTTGAAAAATGTACAGATAGGTTATACCATTCCGAAAAAGCTGATAAGCAAACTCCATATTCAAGGATTAAGATTTTATGTAACCGGCAATAACCTTATCACAATCACAAAATATACTGGCCTGGATCCTGAAATGCACGTAAGCAATAATGTGGCCGTCGAAAAATATCCAAGCGATGTGGCAGCCGGTATTGATTGGGGCACTTATCCGGCAGCAAAAAGCTATATTATTGGTGCCAACCTTAATTTTTGATAACTAATAAAAAAATTATGAATAAAAAATTAATATACAGCTTTGTGATTGTAGCATCGGTTTTTACAGCTCTTGGTTGTTCCAAATTTTTGGATAAAAAACTTCAGGGAGTCTATCAAACCAATGAGTTCTACACAACTTCTGCCGCCGCGGTTCAAGCTGTAAATGAGGCCTATACAGAATTAACCTTTACAAGTGCCACGGCAAACCCGCTTTGGGTATTTGGAGATGTTGCTTCCGATGATGCTGCAACAGGAAATCCCGGAGCAAGCCCAGATGCTGAAACTATTGATAAGTTTTCCTATTCATCCACTAATTCACATTTATCTAATGAATGGAACAATTTCTATGAAGGAATTACCAATTGTAATTTGGTATTGGCACATGTTCCTTCCATTAATATGGACACTGCACTTCGCTCAAGAATTTTGGGGGAAGCACAATTCCTAAGAGCCTGGTATTATTTTATGCTAATTAATATTTATGGAGACGTGCCCATTGTGCTTACGCCTTTAACTCCTGCTCAAATGCAAATACCGCAATCTCCCGTAAAAGAAATCTATGAATCAGTAATTGAGCCCGACCTGCAGGCAGCTTTTCACATATTACCCGCAAGTTATACTGGTGCTGATGTAGGCAGAGCTACAAGCGGCGCTGCTGCTTCCTTATTGGCCAAAGTTTATTTATACCAGCAAAAGTGGGATTCATCTTTGGTTTATTCCAATCTTGTAATAAATAGTGAGCAATACGGTTTGATGAATCTTTATTCTCAGGATTTTGATGCATTGCATAAAAATAATAAAGAATCAATTTTTGAAGTTCAAATGTTAGGTGGCCAAAATCCTAATGTTGGCAATGCATTAAATCAGTGGTTTGCTCCGCAGGTGGTTGGTGGTTATTATTGCGATGCGCCCAATCAAAACTTTGTTGATGAATTTGAACAAACAGCAGACAGCGTTTATGATCCCAGGTTAGACTATACAGTTGGCAGAGATAGTATGCTATGGAATGATGGAGAGGTGTACCAGAAATCCTGGTCTCCGCAAACGGGTTATTTAACTAGGAAGCATCAACAGCCTCTATCACAAGCGCCGGTTATAGGTCAGGGAAGTTGTGATTATGTAGCCATCCGTTTTGCCGATGTATTGTTATTTAATGCAGAAGCGCTCAATGAACTGGGTCAAACAAGTGCTGCTGTTGTGCCACTTAATGAGGTAAGAAAAAGAGCAAGGGAAAGTTATTTATACGACAGCACTTTAAATGGATATGGAGCAATTCCCGCAGGTCTTTTGCCCGATGTTACTGCTATATCTCAAAGCCAGGTAAGAACTGCTATTATACACGAAAGAAGAGTAGAACTTGGATTCGAATTTCACCGGTTTTTCGACCTGATGCGTTATGGCGCTAATCCTAACTTAGGACCAGATTATGTAAACCAACTTATCAATAGAGATGGTGTCACATTGTTTTCATATGCAACAAAAAATAAATTTCCTATTCCACAAAGCGAAAGAGATGCAGACAAAGCACTCCATTAAATATTTTATCGTTATCATTCATAAAAATTAAAAATCATGAGATCAAAAATTCAAATTAAGTATTTAATTCTTACAATGGCATTAGGATTGTCAATGACATTCCTTATGTACTCTTGTAAAAAGACCAGCACCACACCATCTACGCCATTAGTTACTACGTCTTTAACTGCGGCTATTGACACTGCTCAATTTTATTTATCTTCTACCAAAGAAGGCACACAGCCCGGTGAATATACAAATGGCACGCAGTCTGCTCTTCAAAGTGCGTTAACTTCTGCACAAGCAGTGTTAGCTAACTCTTCATCAACCCAGGCACAGATTACAGCAGCCGCAGCCAATTTGAATGCAGCAATTGTAACTTATAAGAGTGGTTTAATTACACCCATTGCATCAGCGTCTCTTGTTGCATATTGGAAGTTTAATGGCAATCCGAATGATTCATCTGGAAACGGGCATAATGGTACGTTAGAGGCTGGACCAGTTGGGCTTGCAGCAGTTCCCGGGCCAGTACCTAATTTAACGAATGACCGTTTTGGAAATGCTAATTCTGCTTATCATTTTGCTGGCGGTGGCAACATTGACGTACCGTATAATCCTTCACTAAATCCTAAAGCAATAACTGTTAGCCTGTGGGAAAGGGAGGATACTGCTGGCAGAACAGATCATCGTTCAGATTGCTACATGATTTCTTTAAGCCGCTGGAATGGATGGAAATTCCAGATGCAGCCAACCAGACCCTTTTTAACTGTAAATACAGACTCTATGGATAAGGATCACGATGCGGCTCTGGACATATCAATTGGTACAACCACAGGTGCAGGCCCGTGGCATCATTTAGTGGCAACTTATGATGGCGATAGTACTGAAGTTTTTTATGTTGATGGAGTAGCAGTGAAGACTTGGACTGATGTTAGGGGAGCTATGAAAACAATTAACCCAGCGTATGATTTAGCAATTGGGTCCGATTTGACAAATAGTGCTTACGGCACGTTGGTTCCCACAGCGCCAAATTATGATCAGGATCCTAATTATATCGGTTGGGGTGGATATTGGACTGGCGATCTGGATGACATTCTGATTTATAATGTTGCTTTAACGGCACCTCAGGTTACTCAGATTTATAACCAGCAGGTTACGCAGTAAGTTTAATTTATATGTTAAGCCCCTGTATTGTTTTTGGAAACAGGCAGGGGCTTTTTATTTTTCAATCTTTAATTTTTTATAATTCAGTAATAAATTTTATTGTTCTTTAAATGAATAATTGGCTAGTTATAATTTTTTCGTTGTTCATGATTTCTTGTACGTCTCATTCAATAAAGAGCAAAGAATTATTGTTTTGGTGTTCCAACAATAACCAGGAAATTCAGCTTGCTACAGCTATTAAAGATGCATGGAACCGGCAGCATAGCAATATGCCCGTTCACATGCAGCCGATACCCGAAGGCCAGAGCAGTGAGGAGGTAATTCTTGCAGCAGTTGTGGGAAAATCGCCGCCGGATATTTATGCAAATATGTTGCAGGCAAGCGTTGAAATGTATGCCCGTGCGCATGTGCTTATTCCGCTGGATACCATAGCCGGTTTTATGGATTTTTTAAAAGAGCGTTGCAATGATAATGTTATAAAAGAGATCACTTCTTTTGACGGGCATATTTACCAGGTTCCCTGGAAGGTGAACCCCATTATGACGTTGTATAATAAAAAACTATTTACAGATAATGGTATTGAAGAGCTGCCTACTACTTATTCTGCTTATATAAATGCTGCTGCAAAGTTTAAAAATAATAATAATAGCGAAACGATAGAAAAACGTTTTGGTTATACAGCAGTAAGGCCGATATGGTATGAGCGATTGTTTAATTTTTATACATTGTACATTGCCGCCTCCAATGGTGCGCCGCTGATAGTCAATAACAGGGCGGCTTTCAATAATAAATATGCGATAGAAGTATTTCGCTTTCTGCAAATATTGTATGCTAATGATTATTTCTCGAAGGAAAATGATGTATCCTCCACCGATCCTTTTGTAATGCAAAGAATTGCTACGGAATGGACAGGGCCCTGGGAAATTTCTTATCTGAATAATATTCCTGATAAGGGTTTCGGCTTCGATTATTTTTTACCCGTTGTGCCCGATGACCACACAGGGCCGGTATATACTTATGCTAATCCTAAAAATATTGTGATTTTCAATACTTGTCCTAACCCTAGGGAAGCATGGAATTTTATAAAAACAATGGTAGATAAACAAGGTGACCTGCAACTGCTTGAAATGACAGGTCAATTGCCAAGAAGAAAAAATTTAGATACGGATGATTTTTTTGGAGATTATTTTAAAAAGAACCCGATGATGGTTCAATTTGCAAAAGAAGTGGCTTATGTAAAGGGCATTAGTAATTGCGAATCCATTGTGGAGGTGCTGGATATTATTTCACAGGAGTATGAAGCCTGTGTTATTTATGGAAAAAAGACGCCCGAGAAAGCAATAGCCGATGCGGAAAGGGCGGTGAATGTTTTGCTGGGACAAAAAAATAATTAAAAAAATTTGAAACAAGAACTGAACATTGGAATCGTTGGTGCCGGCGGCTTTGCAGCTTTTGCAGCCGAAGCATTTTTAAAAGTGAATGGAGTAAAAATTATTGCAGTAGCAGATGTGAATGAAGCAGCAGGAGAACAACTTGCCAACGAATTAAATGCAAAATTTTATGATGATTATCATGAATTATTAAATGAGAAAACTATTGACCTTGCTTACATTGCAACGCCGCCTTTTCTTCATTATCAAATGTCGAAAGATGCCTTGCTTGCAGGTAAGCATGTTATCTGCGAGAAGCCTGCATCTTTAAAATTAATTGAAGCTGAAGAGTTGCAGGCATTGGCCAGGAAGCAAAACTTATTATATGTCGTTAACCTGATGCAACGCTATAATCCATTATATAAAACGGTGCAAACAATAATAGATGAAAAATTGATGGGCAATTTCCTGCATGGCTTTTTTGAGAACTATGCAAGCGATGAAAATTTAACTGAGCATCATTGGTTTTGGGATGAAGATAAAAGCGGCGGCATATTTATTGAGCATGGCGTTCATTTTTTTGATATGTTTTCGGGGTGGTTAGGTGATGGCAAAGTTGTCAATGCTGTTCAGCTACATCGTCAAAATATACAACCATTAATTTACGATCGTGTTCAGGCTTCGGTGTTGTATAAAGATGGTGTTGTAAATTTTTATCATGGATTTGATCAGCCCAAAATATTAGATCGCCAGGAGATGAGATTGTTGTTTGAAAGAGGCGACATCACTTTATATGAATGGATACCGGTGAAGATGAAGTTGCATGGATTATTTAAAAATGGTGATGTAAAAAGATTAAAAGATATAACAGGAGGATGCAAAATAGTTTATAACGGTAACGCACAAACGAAGAATAAAAATGTTACAGGAAGATTTACTGAAATCAACTTTGATGAAGAAATAACACTCGAATGCGGAGATGTTGCAGAGAAGCAAAACCGCTACCAGCAGTTGCTTACAGCTATGCTTACCGATCAATGGAACTGGATCAAAGATGGAAATCATAAAAGAATTATCAGCGATGATAATGCAGTACAATCAATAAGAACGGCCGAACAGGCAAAACAAATTGCGCAGAAATTGTAATTACAAATGAGTTTACATGTAGCCATACCGACTAATAAAAAGCGCTTACAAAATAAGAGATGGCTTCCCTATCTTTTAGTGTCGCCTTATCTTTTATTTGTGCTGGTGTTTGTAGTGTTTCCTGTTTTGTTTTGTTTCTTTCTCACATTCAACAAATGGAACATTATTTCGCCAATGAAGTTTATTGGCATCGATAATTATTACCGTTTATTTCATGACAGGCTTATTTTGGAAAGCCATTGGCAACACGCTTAAATTTTTATTGCTGCATATTCCTTTGCAATTGATTGTGTCTTTATTTCTTGCATATTTCTTAAATCAAAAAATAAAAGCAGAATCTTTTTTCAGGTGCATCTTTTTTTATGCCGGTAATTGTTTCCGGCGTTGTCGTTACTATTTTATGGCAACAATTATTGGGTTTTGATTCCGGCATAATAAATCGGCTGTTGATAAGCATTGGTATTACCTAAAGTTGGCTGGCTGGTTAATCCTGATATTGCAATTTATTCAATCGCAGTTATGGCAACATGGAAGAATGTTGGCTTGTATGTGATCTTATTTTTAGTGGGTTTGCAAACCGTTCCGCCACAATATTATGAAGCTGCAAAAATGGAAGGCGCAACACGCTGGCAACAGTTTTATCACATCACTTTACCAATGATAAATCCAACAATTTTTATGGTAGTGATTTTATCAACTATCGGTGGTTTTTCTTTATTTATTGAACCTTATATCATGACAGGCGGCGGACCAATGAATCAAACACTTTCAGCAGTTTTATACATTTATAAACAGGCATTTCAATATTATAATATGGGTTATTCTGCAACGCTTGGATTTTTTTATGCATTAATAATAATGACGGTTGTAATACTGCAGAAAAAGTTTATTGAAAAAGAAGATTGATGAGCAATGTGAATGATGATTGAAAATTTAGAAGATGAAGAAGCGTTTTTCTGTTGGAAAAATATTAATGTACGCAGTATTGCTTATTGCTGCTGCTATCATTTATTTATCCTTTTATCTGGATGATCGGCGCATCATTGGCACCAATGAATGAAATAGGAACAATGAACTTATTTCCGTCGCATCCAACGCTTGAAAATTTTAAAATCATGCTTGCTAAAATACCGATCAGCACGTTCATTGTTCAACAGTTTATTTGTTGCATTAATTACAACTTCACTTGGTTTTAATAACAGCTTCAACAGTTGGTTATGCACTTGGCAAAAATGAAATTTAAAGGAAGGCAATTAATTTTTTATGTAATTGTTTTTACAATGTCGCTTCCTTTCCAAATTACGCTGATACCAAATTATATCACGATGATGAACCTGCATTTTGTAGATACATTTTTTGCGCTAATAATTCCATTTTCTGTAAGTGCATTTGCAATTCTTAATGTTCAGGCAGGCATTCCAGGGTTTGCCACAGGCATTGATTGATGCAGCAAGATTAGATGGCTGCAATGAGATTGGAATTATATTTCGAATATTATGGCCAAACATAAAACCAACAATTAGTAACAGTTGCTATTTTATATTTATTGGTTCATGGAATGAAGTGTTGTGGCCGCTTGATTGTGATACGAAATGAAAATTTAATGACGATGCCGCAACTTGTAACATTGTTTGCAGTTGGCGGAAGAGCAGATGCGCAGCTCGGTGTAAAAATAGCAGCCGCGGTTTTATTAGCGCTGCCTGTAATGATTGCATTTTTATTTTTTCAAAAACATTTTATACAAAGTATGGCTTCAACAGGTTTGAAAGATTGACTATTAACAGTTAATGAATAACAAATTCATTAATGAAATAAAAGAATAACATAATAATGAAACTTACTAAATATCCCCTTCGTTTATACGCTTCTTCAAAAGCTGTGATTACCATTTTTTGTATTTACCAGGAAATGATCGTGTTAAAAATATTGTGAAAGCGTGTAAAAATTTAAATGAAGAAGAAGTTAAAATTATTGTGAAAAAAGTGATGAAGGATTTTGCAACGAGACATCGCAATATTGAAAAAATGTTTTTAAAACATTTTAGAAGAGTACAGGATCAATATGAAAAAGTCTTGAAAATTTTTCAGACAAAAAGAAATTATTACTTGGCGCATTTTTTACAAAAGAATATTCGATTCCAGGCGGCGGCATTGTTTAATCCATCTATCGTGCCGCATCCTGATCAAACAAATTTAAAACACAGGAGAACAAAGGTTTATAATGAGTTTAAGAGCAACAGGCGAAGGTCATATTTCATCTATTGTTTTTCAAACAGGAATTATTGATAATGTACTACAAATATCAAGCTTGATAAAGTTCCGAATATTTTACTGCTTTAAAAAAAATAGCAGATATGATTATACAAAAGATTTTATAAGAAAACGTGCATCAACATTTCCGATCTTTCAATCCTGAAGTGTTAGAACACTTTGCCGGATAATTTTACTCATCAGAAGCGCATGTAATTTTTAAAATCAACATTTAACCGCATCATCATCACATAAACATTCAATTGAAATAATTGAAAAATTCTTGATACAAATTATGAATTAGAATCATCATCACATTTACCCATAAACGAAAAAGTGATTTTTCCAAATGCCAAAGCTGAAAGCATGGGAATGGAAGATGTACGATTTGTATTATTTAAAGACGGTGAAACTCATGTTATTATGGAACTTATACTGCTTACGACGGTCGTCACATAAAAACACAATTGATAGAAACAAAAGATTTTAATGAATTTAAAATACGCACATTATATGGCAATGCGATATCAAATAAAGGCATGGCTTTGTTTCCTGAAAAAATAAATGGAAAATATGTTATGATTTCAAGGCAGGGTGGCGAAAAAATGTATATCATGTTTTCTGATGATCTTGTATGTATGGAACAGATTTCAAGTATTAATGGAGCCGGAATATACATGGGAATTAGTTGCAGTTAGGTAATTGCGGTTCACCAATAAAAACAGATAAAGGCTGGCTGGTGTTAACACATGGCGTTGGTGCAATGCGCACTTATGTTATAAGTGCAATATTGCTCGACTTAAATGATCCAACAAAAATTATTGGAAGATTAAGCAAAGCCATTGATTGAAGCTGACGAAGAAGATCGTGAAGGATATGTGCCCAATGTTGTTTATACATGCGGGTTGCATGCTGCATGAAGATATATTAATTATACCTTATGCAGTTTCAGATTCTGCAACGGCATTTGCAACAATTATGAATTGATGAATCTTTTAAATGAAAATTTAACTAAAATTTATTATGAAGAAAGATTTGCAGTTTATGATTTGTATTATGTGCTATAAGTTGCATGGCGGTAACATGTAAAAAACAATCAACATCGGTAACCAGTTACTACCGCATGCAGATACTTCACTGGTTAATCATGCAAGTCATCTTAAATTATTTATATACACCGTTAACTTTTCCAACTGGTGCAACTGCTGCAGGTGATTTATATTTATTGCAGATGCGCCCGATTATCACTAGTACCTGATGCTGATGAAGGTTTTACATGTGTTGATGATGTGGCAAGAGCAGTGCAGGTTTATATAAGAAATAAAAATTTTTCATCGGATACGGCAATGCAAAACAAAACATACAACCTGATCAATTTTATATTGCAGATGCAATCAGCTAATGGCTATTTTTATCAATTTTGTTTTTCCTGATCATTCAATAAATATAAGCGGAGCAACAAGCATTAATAATGCTAACTGGTGGTCGTGGCGTGCATTGTATACATTGTCTGAAGCAAGCCCGATCATCAAAAATAAAAACGCTGCGTTGGCAGATAAAATGGATGCAGCAATAAACACTTATTGTTAAAATAAAAACAGATTTTATTCCATTGCCGGAAAACACTAAAGTTGTTTCAGGAATTACAGTGCCACAATGGCTGCCTGCCGGCAGTGGTACAGACCAAGCCGCCATTCATGCTTACTTGGTCTTTTACCATCAGCAAAAAATGATGCAGGATTAATGCATTCATAAAAAAACTGGCAGATGGAATTGCGCTTATGCAACAAGGCGATGCAACGCATTTTCCTTATTCATGTATTTTAAGTTGGGAAAATACATGGCATGCTTACGGCAGCGACCAGGCTTATGCGCTAATGAAAGCAGGTGAATTTTTTAATGATACATCTTATACTAATAAAGGCATTGCTGATGGTTGATAATTTTTATCCCTGGCTATTGCAAAATGGAATGAAATCTTCTATTGAAATGCAAAGTGATGGAACACAATGTATCACTTATTAGTGAACAAACTTTTGACCAGATTGCTTATGCTATAAGACCAATGGTTACTGCTGCTGCGGAAGCGTATCATTTAACAAGCGATGAAAAATATGCAGATATTGCCGGACATTTCGCAGCCTGGTTTTTTGGTGCAAATGATGGCCAATCAAATATGTATTCAGTAGCACAGGGCTTTGTTTTGATGGCATTGGGTCTGCAATTCGTGTTAATGTAAATTCTGGTGCTGAATCAACTATTGAAGCATTACTTACAATGGAAATTGTTGAAGCAAATCCTGCTATTAAAGTTGAGCTTGAATAAATACAAAAAATAAATGCTAGATGAGCGATCATATAAAATCATGATAAATTGATTTTTACTCCGGATGATGTGGATTTATCATTTTCTCCATTGACGCAAAACGTTAAAAGAAAACACCTATGTGCTTGGTGCTTTTAATCCCGGATTATGCAGGTTGACAAATGGAAATTTATTAATGATGGTGCGTGTTGCAGAAGCTTTATCTAAGCTGTTGTTAATAATAAAGTGTTTACTGTATAAGATGGGATAAAGAAAAAGGTTTTGTAACTGATGGATGGCACGTTGGCGACAAGCTAGATATGAAAGATCCAAGGAATTTCAATTAAATGCTTATTGATTTACAGTATTTGGCATTAACATCATTATCGTGGTTGTTGCCGGTTGAATTAAATGAAGATGGTTCTGCAATAAAAAAAATTCATTATGATAAAATAATTTCCCCGCAATATACCAGCCAGGAATATGGAATTGAAGATGCAAGAATTTCATTTATTGATAACCGTTATTATATGACAACATGTTGTGTGAGCAGCGAACGTCATTCAACTATGTTATATGTTTCTCATGATGGATTAAATTATACTTGCATTGGCATTGTGCTCGATCATCAGAATAAAGACATGCTTTTATTTGAAGGAAAAATCAATAAATAAATATTATGCATTAACAAGACCATTGGGCGAATGTTATTTTGCTTCGCCGCCTTCATTCATTATATCATCCGGGCCCATCAATTCAACTTGCAACATCGCCCGATTTATTTCATTGGAAACCTTCTGATAATGTCATTTATAAGAGCAAAAAAATCTTCTATCAAATGTCAAAAATTGGTGGTGGTACACCTCCAATACTTACAAAAGATGGATGGTTGATGTTGTATCATGGTGTTGAAAATAAAGGTGAAGTTGGCATTTACAGAACGTATTGGGCATTGCTTGATAAAGATGATCCGTCTAAAATTTTAATATAGATGATGCATGCGCCTTTGCTGGAATCCAATCCAGAATTAACATAAAAAATCAGTGAGCAAATTTATTTAAATGATATCGTTTTTACAACCGGCATTGCAGCACATGAACAAGATTTTATTATTGCTTCAGGAGAACTGGATCTTGCCTGCCGCATTACAAGAATATCAAAAGAATTTTTTACTAATTCAATTCATAAATAAAGGGTTATGGCAGAAGTAAGTTTGCAAAATATTTCAAAAATTTATGACGATGTTGATAAAAAGAGTGCGGCAGAAAAAAAGCAGTTAATGATATTTCGTTTATCGTAAAAGATAAAGAATTTATGGTGATTGTTGGCCCATCCGGTTGTGGCAAATCAACTTTGCTTAAGGATGATTGCAGGCCTTGAAGAAATAAGCGAAGGAACATTGACGATTGATGGGAAACGAATGAATGATCTTGAGCCCGAGAGACAGGGATATTGCAATGGTTTTTCAAAACTATGCATTGTATCCGCACATGACTGTGTATGATAACATGGCTTTCGGATTAAAACTTAAGAAGTTTAGTAAAAAGGAAATTAAAGAACGAGTAATGCAGACGGCTAAATTACTCGAGATAGAAGATGAGCTGTACAGGAGGCCAAAAACTTTATCCGGAGGGCAGCGGCAACGTGTTGCAATTGGAAGTGCTATAATCAGGCGACCAAAAGTTTTTCTTTTTGATGAGCCATTAAGCAACCTTGATGCAAAGCTTAGAAGCCAGATGCGTATTGAGTTGCAAAGGCTGCATCGGGAAATAAATGCAACTATGATTTATGTTACGCATGACCAGATTGAAGCTATGACTTTGGGAAACCGCATAGCAGTTTTAAACAAAGGGAAATTAATGCAGCTTGATGCGCCTATGAACTTATATAATCATCCCGCATAACAAATTTGTTGCAGGCTTTATTGGTTCACCAACCATGAATTTCCTGGAAGGGACTTTAGTGTTTGAAGAACAATATTTTCTAAAAATTGAGGGTGAAGATTGCAGGTTTGCCTTAGGTAAAGAAATTCCTAAAGGGGTAACAAACTATATTAACAAGAATATTTTAATTGGGATAAGGCCGGAAGACATTATTATACAGAAAAATAAATTAGGCAATTGTAGTTTGCAGGTTGTGGCTTATGAAAATATGGGAAATGAACAGCTTGTATATTTATCAGTGTCAAATCACAATTTAATCATAAGAAGGCCACCTGCAAACAATGTAGAAATAGGGAGTAAAATTGAAATTGATTTCGTGAAAAATAAAATCCTTTTTATGGGAGAGAATGGCGAAGTAATATGACGCTTTTGTCTTAACAATTTGCGAAATCATTATATAATTCCTTCTGTACCAGTTTATGTCACTATTCAAATATGCAAGGAATGTAACAGTTGCTTTTATTCATAAAAAATATTGAAGATACTCATCAAAGCTTTTAAGAATAACTGCTAAGAAAAAAGATACCAAAAAAGCTTTAATATTTACATTTACAATAAAGATTATCGTGAAAAGATATTGCCTTGCGCTCGATCTCAAAGAAGATGATACGCTTATTGAAGAGTATGAGTGCTGGCATAAAAGTATATGGAAGGAAATAAAGGAAAGTATTATCATATCAGGGATCATCTGCATGGAGATTTATAGAACCGGCAACAGATTATTCATGATCATGGAAACAGAAGATCGTTTTAGTTTTAACACAAAAAGTGCCTCGGATGCAGGGAATGAAAAGGTGCAGGAATGGGAAGCGCTTATGTGGAAGTTTCAGCAGCCATTGCCATGGGCAAAGGAGGGTGAGAAATGGATACTTATGAATAAAATTTTCGAATTATAATATCTGAAAACACTGTGTTCAGTTACCAAAATAAAAACGTGATCATTACCGGCGGTGCCAGTGGTATTGGAAAAGCTACAGCAATTTTACTGGCCAGGCAACAGGCAACTGTTCATGTCCTTGACCTGGATAATGATGCAGTAGATCAAATTATTACTGAGATAAAAGCTAATGATGGCAGAGCTTTTGGGCATGTAGCAGATGTGACAAATCAACAAAAGATAAAGGAAGTTTTTAACCAGGTAAATGGTGTCGATGTATTAATCAATTGCGCAGGCATATCCCACATAGGAAAGGCTGTCACTACCACCGAGGAAGATTTTGAAAGAATATTCAAAGTAAATGTGAAAGGTGTTTACAATTGTATTCATGAGGCCATTCCGCTGATGCAAGAAAATAAAGGTGGTGTTATTCTCAACCTGTCCTCCGTTGTGGGAAGTGTGGGCATTCCTGAACGCTTTGCTTATAGCATGAGCAAGGGCGCAATTGTATCCATGACAATGAGTGTTGCTAAAGATTATATTAATGATAACATACGCTGCAACTGTATTTCACCAGCGCGTGTGCACACTCCATTTGTAGATAACTTTTTAGCTAAAAGCTATCCGGGTAAAGAAAAAGAAATGTTTGATAAGCTATCAAAAACTCAACCCATTGGCCGTATGGCAAAGCCGGAGGAAATTGCTCATTTGATTCTTTACCTCTGTAGCGATGAGGCTTCTTTTATTACCGGGTGCGACTACCCGATTGATGGCGGATTTATAAAACTGAATAATTAAAAATAGTTATGAAACTTTTTCGCTTTGGTGAATTGAATAAAGAAAAGCCCGGTGTAATGGTTGATAATAGAATGCTTGATGCATCTGCGTTTGGAGAAGATTATACTGAAGTATTTTTTGCAAATGATGGATTGAAAAGACTGGAATTATTTATAAAAAAAAATGAAAATGATTTACCCATAGTAACTAATGCAAGGATAGGAGTGCCCGTAGTAAAGCCATCTAAGATTGTTTGCATTGGATTAAATTATGCCGACCATGCAAAGGAGACTAATGCTCCTTTTCCCTCCGAGCCGGTTATATTTTTAAAATCAACGACAGCTTTATGTGGCCCAAATGATAATATTATCATTCCTAAGAATTCCCAAAAAACTGATTGGGAAGCAGAGCTTGCAGTAGTTATAGGAAAGAAAGCTTTGTATGTGGATGAAGCTGAAGCAAATGACTATATCGCCGGTTATGTTCTCCATAATGATGTAAGCGAAAGGGCATTCCAGATGGAGCGCAATGGCACATGGGATAAAGGGAAAGGCTGCGACAGCTTTGCTCCATTAGGCCCTTATTTCGTTACAAAAGATGAGATAAAAGATATAAATAATTTAAGCCTTTGGCTAAAGGTAAACGATGTAACAATGCAGCATGGAAACACCTGCAATCTTATATATAAAGTGCCTTACCTTGTTTCTTATGTAAGCCAGTTTATGACACTGCTACCCGGCGACATTATATCTACAGGAACTCCCGCTGGTGTTGGCCTGGGTATGAAACCACCTTTATTTCTTAAGGCAGGTGATGTAGTAGAGCTTGGAATTGAAGGCTTAGGAACCGCAAGGCAAAAAGTAGTGGCTTATGAAGGTTGATGCGCACCAGCATTTTTGGATATATGAGGCAACCAGGGATAGTTGGATAACGCCTGAGATGAGCGCGATACAAAGGGATTTTTTACCGGAAGACTTATTAAACGAAATGGAACAGGCCGGAATAGGCGGCAGTATTGCTGTTCAGACAAGACAATCTGAAGAAGAGAATACCTTTTTATTGTCTCTTGCTGCGCAACATGCTTTTATAAAGGGTATAGTCGGATGGATAGATCTTCAAGCTGCTGACGTAGAAGACCGCTTAATTTTTTATTCTAAGGAAAAAAAGATGAAGGGTTTCCGCCATGTACTTCAAGGTGATGCGCACAGAGCCTTGATGTTAAGACCTGCCTTTATGAATGGGATTTCAAAGCTGGCGCAGTTTGATTTTACTTATGATATTCTTATTTATCCAGATCAGCTGCAATATGTGCCAAAGCTGGTGCAGCAATTTCCTGAGCAAAAATTTGTGCTAGATCATTTGGCGAAGCCTTATATAAAAAAAAGAGAAATAGCACAATGGAAAAAAGATATTACTGCCGTTGCACAATATAAAAATACGTGGTGCAAGGTTTCCGGTATGATAACTGAAGCCGAATGGAATCACTGGCAGGCAAGAGATTTACGACCTTATCTTGATGTGGTATGGGAAGCCTTTGGTGCCAAAAGGCTTATGTATGGCTCAGATTATCCTGTATGCCTGGTTGCTGGGAGTTATCTGCAATGGGTAGATGTTTTAAAAAAATATACATCCGGTCTTTCCTCGCACGAACAGGCTTTGTTTTGGGGTAGAAGTGCAATCGGGTTTTATAATTTATAACGTAACTCCATCAACATAAATTTTTATACCTGTTCTTTTCATAACCTTTCGGTAACACTCCCTTTACGATTTGGTAACATAGTGATTGTTCCTTTGCGCAATTCAAAACAAAACTATGTTTATTAAAAGAAGATTATTACTGCTTTTTTTTTGTACGGGCTTATTAATTCAAAATGGACTGAAAGCTCAATTCGTTGTCAATTCTGACTCTGCTTTTAAAGCAGGCGTACCTAATTCCGGTCGTATATGGGGATATGCTTTTGGTGACTTTTATTATAAAGGACATGCGGACTCACTAAACCGCGGAGGCAATAATCAATATACAGGTATTCCAAAAAACAGGAACGCTTTCCAGTTCCGTCGTATTTATTTAGGATATGATTATAATATTTCCAAGAAGTTTTCAGCAGAATTATTGCTAGCTGCAGAAGACAATTTCCCTGCTTTTAATTCGCCATCTTCGTCGTCGACAAGTGGGGATGAGCTTTTAAATAATAAACTTACTTTCTATATAAAATTGGCAAATATTCGTTGGAAGAACATCTGGAAGGGAACTGACTTTGTATTTGGACAACAAGCTACACCAGCTTTTCCATTGTTAACAGAAAAAATATGGAACTATCGCTCGATCGAAAGAACAATCGCCGATATACGCCGCACGCCGTCTTATGATCTTGGCGCCGGCCTGCAAGGTGTTTTTGATCCGAAGGCAAAAAATTTCGGTTACGACATTTTAGTTGCGAATGGCACGAGTGCAAAACCCGCGGCAACCAGCTTCAAATGGTTTTACGGAGATATTTATCATTGGTTTTTTAAGAAAAAAATTGTGGTGGATTTATATGCAGATTATCAACGCCTAAACTGGCAACCTACCTGGCATCACGACAGACAAATGTGGAAAGGTTATGTAGCTTATACCACGCCAGCATTAACCATAGGGGTTGAAGGATTTATAAATACTCTTAGGAATGATACAAAGGCAACTTTTATTACTTCTCCTCCCGGAGCTTTCAGTGCTGATACAATCAACACCAAAGCAATGGGCATATCATTTTATATCCACGGTGATATTGTAAAAAATAAACTTAGATTTTTTGCCCGTTTTGATACGTATAATCCAAATAAAAATATCGATAATAATACCTACAAGGGTTATTCAGGTGTTTCTTCTCCCAGCGGATATAATTCCGGTTCGTACGAAGCAGCTTATACTAACACAGGCGGAGTTTCGAGTGTCACTTCCACCGGCGATGTAACTGCAAAAGAAGATTTTGTTACGCTGGGTTTAGATTTTACTCCTGTTAAAAATGTACACATTATGCCAAATATCTGGTATAATCATTATTCATCTCAACTGCCAACCGGTACAAATGCTGATTATGACCTTATGTATCGCATGACATTTTATTTTGTGTTTGGTAAATAACCACCACACAACATGTTTAAATAATTAAATAAACAATTACAATTATGAAAATAGAAACAAAAATAAAAACGGGGTTTTTAGCTTTCTTCATAGTAGCTATCATAGGTAACATTGCACCAGGCTGTAATGGCGGATCTTCAAACACCAGTACCAGTGGTACTGATTCCAGTAAAACATCCAGCAGTGATGATAAAACTCTTTTAGGAGCAGGAAGTACTTTTGTTTATCCGTTATTCTCAAAGCAATTTTCCGAATACAATAAATTAACAGGGCTTAAAATTAATTATCAATCTATTGGATCCGGTGGCGGTATTTTACAGTTAACCAATAAAACGGTTGACTTTGGCGATTCCGATGCACCACTAACTGATGAGCAGGCTCAGAAAATGGGCGTTCCTGTTTTACATATTCCAATGTGTTCAGGTGCAGTAGCAATTAGTTATAACTTACCTGAAGTAAAAGATACTTTAAAGTTATCTCCTGATGTGCTTGCTGACATTTTTCTGGGAAACATAACTAAATGGAATGATCCAAAAATTTCAGCAATTAATGCAGGTGTAAAATTACCAGCAACTGATATTTTAATTGCACATCGCTCAGACGGTAGCGGAACTACCAATATTTTTACTGATTATCTTTCTAAAGTAAGTGATGGATGGAAAGCTAAAGTTGGTAAAGGTGCTTCAGTAAACTGGCCGGTTGGTTTAGGTGGAAAAGGTAGTGAAGGCGTGGCCGGGCTTATTAAACAAACACCTGGTGCTATTGGTTATATTGAGCTTGCTTACGCTCTTCAGAATAGTATGGCATTTGCAAAGCTTAAAAACAAAGCCGGCAATTTTATCACACCGAATATTGCATCTACAACTGCGGCGGGCAATGTACAACTTCCGGCAGATTCAAAAATATTTCTAAGCAACACTGATGCAACGGATGGATATCCCATCAGCGGATTTACCTGGGCTATAATGTATAAGGACCAATCTTATAATAGCCGTTCGCAGGAAAGGGCTCAAAATCTTGTAAAATTATTGTGGTGGAATATACATGAAGGTCAGCAGTACTGTGATCCATTGCATTATGCACCATTATCGCCTGCGGCGGTTTCTGTTGCAGAAGCCATTCTTAAATCAGCCACTTTTGGTGGTAAGCCTTTAATGTAACTCTATTAAATTATTGCTTTGAAATTATCTTTAACAAAAGCGCCGAATTCCCGCAGCGCAATACTGCGGGAAATTTCGTCTTTATCCAATATAAATATTTGGAAAAGCATTAAAATAAAAAGATCGTTCAGGCAAATACGAGCAGAGAATTTTTTTAGAACATCTCTTGTGCTGATTGCCTTGAGCATTTTAGTTCTGGTGGTTGCATTTTTATTTACACTGGTTGTGCAGTCTTTACCTGCAATACGAGCGCTGGGATTAAAACATTTATTTGGAAAAACATGGGATCCTGTTGCTAATGTTTTTGGAACGTATCCTTTTCTTTTAGGTACTTTATTAACTTCTTTTTTAGCTTTAATTATTTCAATACCTTTCTCATTTTCAATAGCAATTTTCCTTGGAGAGTATTATCCCCGGGGATGGTTTTCTGAATTTTTGAAAAATGCTATTGAGCTTATAGCAGCTGTTCCTTCCGTTATTTATGGCTTTTGGGGCTTATTTGTTTTAGTACCGATGATTCGCACCATGGAACTAAAGCTTGGAGTAACGCCTTATGGAATTGGCATATTTACAGCGTCACTTATTTTAGCAATAATGATTATTCCTTATGCTGCGTCATTAGGAAGAGAAATGATAAGAATGGTGCCGTCCTCATTGAAAGAAGCAGCCTATTCATTAGGTGCTACACGACTTGAAGTGATAAGGACAGTAGTTTTGCCGTATTCGAAATCAGGATTGCTTGCAGGCATATTATTATCATTAGGCAGGGCGCTTGGAGAAACGATGGCTGTAACGATGGTAATTGGTAACACCAGTCTTATACCTAAAAGTATTTTTGCTCCTGGTAACACGATGGCGAGCGTTATTGCGAACGAATTTACCGAAGCTGCGAGTTCACTTTACTTGTCGTCCTTAATTGAGTTGGGCTTCTTTTATTCCTGGTTACTGTTGTTATTAATATCGCAGGAAAAAGTATCATTAAAAGATTTACAAATGATTAAGTATGAGCATGACTCCAAATATAAAATATAGATTAGGCAAAAGCAAGTCGTTCCAAGATTTTGGTGATAGCACTTTCTGTTACCTGTACCATTCCTTTGTTCCTGATTTTGTTTTATATTATTAAAGAAGGAGTAACTAAAATCAACTGGCATTTTTTAGTAAACTTACCTAAGCCTGTTGGGGAAGTGGGCGGTGGCATTGCGAATGCACTTATGGGCAGCTTCTTGATTGTTCTATGTGCGGCAGTTATAGCCATTCCCTTTGGAATTATGGGAGGTATCTATTTAAGCGAGAACAAGAAATCAAAATTGGCTTACTGGTGCAGGCTTTCTGTAGATGTGTTGCAGGGCACTCCTTCCATCGTTGTTGGTATTGTCATTTATTTCTGGATAGTAAAATCTTCAGGCACATTTTCAGCATTGTCGGGTAGTATAGCTTTAGCTATAATGATGCTCCCAATTGTTGTAAGATCAACGGAAGAGACATTAAAACTATTACCGTCATCCTTAAAAGAAGCAGGCTTGGCTTTAGGTCTGCCCTATCACAAAGTTATTTTAAGAATAATTGTTCCCTGCGGATTCAGCGGAGTGATTTCAGGAGTTATTTTGGCTGTTGCAAGAATAGCCGGAGAAACTGCTCCATTATTATTTACAGCCTTCGGTAATCCATTTTTTTCCACTAATATTTTTAAACCAATGCAAAGCTTGCCTTTGCTGATTTTTAATTATGCAACCAGTCCCTATGATGAATGGCATGACCTTGCGTGGGGAGCTGCGCTGGTGTTGCTTATTTGGGTTTTATTGCTAAACATTATTACAAAGATTACTACAAGAAAATGGAAAATACAATTTTAAAAGCAAGAGACTTTAATGCTTATTTCGGTGAGAACTACGTTGTAAAAAAAGTAAACATTGATATTCCGAAGAACACTGTGGTTGCTGTAATGGGTCCATCTGGATGTGGCAAAACTACTTTTCTGCGTTGCATCAATCGCATGCACGAACTCATTGAAGGTGCTACAGCAAACGGGGAAATGCTTTTGAATAATGAAAACGTATATAATATGCATCCCATATTTGTACGCCATAAAATCGGAATGGTATTTCAGCGCCCGAATCCTTTTCCTAATTTAAGTATATATGATAATGTAATTGCAGGTTACAAGCTTAACGGGATGAACATAGCAAAGGCAGATAAAGATGTAATCGTAGAACAATCTTTGCAAAAATCTGCTTTATGGAATGAGGTTAAAGATGCACTACATAAAAAAGGAACGTTTCTTTCTGGCGGACAGCAGCAGCGATTGTGCATTGCGAGAGCTATTGCCATGGAGCCTGAAGTTTTATTATTGGATGAGCCTACATCTGCGCTTGATCCGATATCAACTTCCAGCATAGAAGTGCTACTGCAGGAACTTAAGAAAACTTATACTTTAGTTATTGTAACTCATAATATGCAGCAGGCAGCACGTGTTAGCGATAAGACAGCTTTTTTTTACGTGGGGGAAATGGTAGAATATGACGATACAAAAAATATGTTTACCAACCCACAAGATAAGAGAACTCAAAATTATATAACCGGACGTTTTAGTTAAATCAAATGGATAAGGTATGACACAGTTTGAAACAGAATTGGAGGACGTAAAGTCAGAAGTGATCAATATGTGGCAATTGGTTCTCTTGCAATTATCCAAAGGCAAGAGAGGCTATGCTTACTTTTGATAAAGACCTTGCCAGAGAAGTTGTTCTTAAAGAAAAAAGGGTGAACGCTCTTGAATTAAAAATTGACAGGGATTGCGAAAACATTTTCGCTTTGTATTGTCCTGTAGCTATCGACCTTCGTTTTTTATTAGCAGTTTTAAAAATAAATAACAATCTTGAGCGTATAGGAGATATTGCCGAGGGAATAGCAAGGTACATTATTGATTCACCTGCAAAGTTTAATATGGGACTTCTTGAATCAACATCTCTCATTGAAATGTTTGACGGATCAATAAGCATATTAACGGATGCCCAGGTATGTTTTGAAGGCGAGAACACCTTGCTTGCACGGACCATATTTTCAAGAGATGAAAGATTAGACCAGATTAATAAAAAGGCTAACTTAAATATTTCAGAATATATCAAAGAAAATATTCATGATATTAATGATGCTTTATACGTTTTGAGCATCATAAGAAAGCTGGAAAGAGTTGGCGACCAGTCAAAGAATATTGCAGAAGAAATTATATTTTATGTTGAGGCTAAAGTTTTAAAGCATCAGTAATCCGAATTACAATTTAGTTTTTCCGTAAGCAAACAGATTTTCCCATGCTGTACCAGTCTGTATTCCTGCAGGGTGGTTTTTTTATATATAATTTTGAAACAACATATTTTATCATTGAATACAATGCCATTGTTTATTTTTGAAAACTACAATGCCCAATGCTGAATAATGTTATCTGATTTATATAAAGAAAATCGAGTGTTTTTTTTTCTCTTTTTTGTATTCACAATCGCCAGCCTTTTTATTTTAGTAATTTATTCTAAGGCTGAGGGATTTTATTTTTTAAATCCATATCATTCACAATTAAGTGATGTATTTTTTACATATGCCACCTATCTTGGGGACGGTTTTTTTTTCATCGGTACGGCTCTAATACTTTATATTTTTAAAAAAAAATTTCTTGCGGTAATGGTATTCTTAAGCTATGCAGTATCAGGTATTATTGCACAAGTATTGAAGTACTTTATACTTGAAGCAAGACCAGCTATTTTATTAAAGAATACGCCATATAAATATTTTATTAGCAATGTGACTCTGCATAATTTCCATGCATTTCCATCAGGACATACGGCTTCTGCATTTGCACTCGCTGCGATTTGCAGTTTTTATATACAGAATAAAGCGTACTCAATTTTGTTTATATTATATGCCGTATTTGTAGGGTATACTCGCATTTATCTGGCCCAGCATTTTTTAGATGATGTACTTGCCGGCGGCATTATAGGTTTTTTATCCGCAATATTTTGTTGGCTTTTTTTTGTTAAACCTCTACATCGTTTGTTAAACCGCTAATATAAAACACCGATTACAATCACTGTCTTGCGGTAGGTAGCGTGAAGCCAAAAGTAGTACCTACATCCGTTTTGCTTCTTACATGAATTGTTTCACCATGGGCCTCTATAATATGTTTTGCAATAGAAAGTCCTAGACCGCTGCCACCTGCTTTTCTTGCCCGGGCAAGATCAGTTCGGTAAAATCTTTCAAATATTCTGGGCAAATGTTCATCTGCTATACCATATCCATTATCGCTTATTTCCACCAGTATTTTTTTCCCGTCAATTTTATAAGCGCTTCCTTCAATGGAACCATTTTGCTTCCCGTATTTTATCGCATTATCCACCAGATTAATAAGTACCTGCCTGATTTTTTCCTTGTCTGCAAATACTGTGAGCGGCATTTCACAACCTTTTTTTATAGCACATTTTATCTTTCTTTCATCCGCGTTTATAGAGAGGGACTCCCATACTTCTTTTATCAGATCCTGGACAATAAAGCTCTGTTTATATAACAGCTGCTCACCGCTTTCTAATCTCGTAATTTCATCAAGATCGGAGACAAGATTTACAAGCCGGTCAACATTCTTCGAAGTGTTCTTTAGAAACTTTTCGTTTACATCCGGGTTGCCCAAAGCTCCATCTAAAAGTGTATCTACGTAGCCTTGTATCGCAAATATTGGCGTCTTTAACTCATGAGAAAGATTGAGCAGGAATTCCTTACGATAATGTTCGTTTTTACGGAGTAATTCTATTTCTTCTTTATGCTGAACAGCCCATTTCTCCACGTCCTCACTTACTTCTTCAATTGCTTTTTGTGGCAAGATATTTTTATAATAAAATTCTTCCCTTTTGCTGGCCTTAGTCTGGTAAATAAGTTTATATATTATCTTAATTTTCCTGTAAACAAAACGTTGTACAAAGTAATATACTAACAGATAAGTAATAATGCTTAATAAGGCAAAAGCAATCAGAGCAGCAATGTAATTTTCATGAAAAAAAAAGACGTAAAGCCCACCTGTGATACCCACAGGTAAACAGGTAAAGGCAGCTGCCTGCTGAGGAGAAAAATTTTTATCAGGAAACATTTTTATAAGTTAATAAGTCAATAAGCCTGATGGCGATATTGATGTATTATTCCTAGGAATTTTTATGTAAAGCACCTGCTTACCAATCTAATACCCATGCAAATATCAACGGCACTACTATAGTAGCATCACTTTCAACAATAAATTTGGGTGTATGGATATCGAGCTTACCCCAGGTGATTTTTTCATTTGGAACTGCTCCTGAATAAGAGCCATAAGAAGTAGTAGAGTCAGATATCTGGCAAAAGTAGCTCCAGAACGGCACATCGTGCCACTCAAGGTCCTGATACATCATTGGCACTACGCATATCGGAAAATCTCCTGCAATGCCACCTCCGATTTGAAAAAAGCCGACTCCTTTTCCGCCCGAATTTTTTTTATACCAGTCACTTAACTCGACCATATATTCTATGCCACTTTTTATAGTGGATGCCTTCAATTCCTTTTTTATAACGTAGGATGCAAAAATGTTTCCCATGGTACTATCTTCCCAGCCAGGCACTACTATAGGAATATTTTTTTGCGCTGCTGCAAGCATCCAGCTATTCTGTGGGTCTGCTTCATAATACTGTTCCAATACACCGCTCAGTAATAATTTATACATATACTCATGCGGGAAATACCTTTCATTTTTATCATCTGCTTCCTTCCATATTTTGTAAATGTGCTGTTGAATTCTCCGGAAAGCTTCTTCCTCCGGTATGCAGGTATCTGTTACCCTGTTAAAATGATTTTCTAATAAATCCCACTCTTCCTGTGGACTCAGGTCACGGTAATTAGGAACTCTTTTATAATGATTGTGCGCTACGAGATTCATTATATCTTCCTCAAGATTCGCACCTGTGCAACTAATAATGGAAATCTTATCCTGTCGTATCATTTCTGCGAATGAAATACCTAACTCCGCAGTGCTCATAGCTCCGGCCACTGTTATCATCATCTTTCCCCCTTCTGCTAAATGTGCCACAAAGCCCTTGGCCGCGTCCATTAAAGCAGCTGCATTAAAATGCCTGTAATGGTGTTCTATATATTGCGAAACAGGTCCTTTTTCCATCTAATTTTTTATGTGCAAAAGTAAATTTTTTTATAGAAGCATTTGTTTGCTGATGTATTATCTTATTATATAGAATTTTGATTGATGCTTGTTTTGTCACTCTGCGTTTCATTCGTCTGGCAAAGCGATGTCTCTTTTAAGCATATCATTACGGTTAGCCATATTCCAGGCTGTTAAAAAAATAAAACGCACTCTTTTTTCCATTTCGTCAAAATTTATTTTATCAACCGTGTCACTTGGCTTGTGATAATCCTTATGAATGCCATCAAAAAAGAAAATGATTGGAACACCTTTCCTGGCAAAATTGTAATGGTCGCTTCTATAATAAATTTTTTCCGGATCATTGGGATCATTGAACTTATAATCCAATTCCAGCTTTGTATAATTATTATTTACTGCAGTGCTTATTGGCTTCAGGTCAGTGCTTAATTTGTCATCGCCAATCACATAAATGTAATTAGTGCTGTCACCATATTTTCTTCCCGGATCTCTGCGGCCTATCATGTCTGTGTTAAGATCAACAGTGGTGCTATCTAAAGGAAATAGCGGATGATCAGAGTAATATTCGGAGCCCCACAGCCCTTTCTCCTCGCCACTTACCGTCATAAATACTACTGTTCTTCTTGGTCCAAAACCATCTGCTTTTGCCTTCGCAAATGCTGCAGCCATTTCTATCACACTTACTGTACCACTGCCGTCATCATCTGCGCCATACCAGATCACACTATCTTTTTTACCTAAATGATCATAGTGCCCTGTAAGAAAAACATACTCATTTTTTTTATCACTTCCTTCCACATATCCAACAACATTACACGCAGAAGATTCAATTTTGATTTTTTTAAATAAAACTTTCGTTCTTTCTTCTTTATTGATAGCAATATCTTTTAAAGATTCTTAGCTTTGGCACTGACTAATATTTTCTCTGCTTCGTCTTTGCCAAAAATATTTTTCAGCACATGTGGGGTAACAGTTATCACGCACACTTTTTCATTGCCAGAATTTTTTTCATGTATAACATACATATTAGATTTTTTTGAACTTTCTGAAAGAGAAGCAGAAATGCTATCCATAGTTGGATTTATAAAAAGTAAAGCTGCAGCTCCTTTTTTATAAGCATAGTTGCCTTTCTGTTAATGCTATAGCTCCATACAGATGGTCTTGCGTTCCGCTTACAAGATATGAGCCGTTTACTTTGGGTTCTCCTGCGCAAATCAACACCAGCTTGCCTTTTACATCTTTACCGATATAGTCATCATACTTTTTATCGCTGATGCCATAGCCTGCAAAAACTATATCTTTTATATTAAAATTACTTTCACTTCCAGTACCGGGTGTTATAATATAATCTTTGCCAAAAGTGTATTTTTTCTTTCCAATCTTTAAAGTTTTTGGTATTAATGTGTCTTTATATATTGGGTAATTTTGCTGGTAATTGCTTAGCGATTGTGGTGATAACAGGCCAATCTGCTGAAACTGACTTTCAATATAAGTTGCTGCTTTGCGCTGCCCTTCTGTGCCTGTTTCTCTACCTTCCATGTCGGCAGATGCTATAATGCTTAATTGTTTTTTTAAACTATCCTGAGTAATAGTTTGTGGTATTTAAATGCCGGATCGGTTGTTTGAGAAAATGAATTATCGTAAAATAAAAAGAATAAGAAAAATAAGTTGAAGTAACAGTTTTTCATAAAAGATTTGCAATTGCATTGCAAATATACTTCTAAGAAAATTTTTAATTCTTAAGCGGAATGATATTCTTCCAATGCTATTTTATCCACACGTACCTGGTGTCTTCCTCCTTCAAAGTCAGTATGCATAAATATTTCAATCATTTTTTCAACAGCGCTTTCTGTAACAAAACGTGCAGGAATACAAATGATATTAGCATTGTTATGTTTTCGAGCAAGTTCCGCAAGCTGCTCTTCCCAACAGATGGCTGCACGTATTCCCTGGTGTTTGTTGGCGCTAATTGCTACGCCATTACCACTGCCGCAAATGAGTATACCAAAAGATGCTTCCGCTTTTTCAACCGCATTGGCTACAGGATGTGCAAAGTCAGGATAATCAACAGAACTTTTAGAATACGTCCCAAAATCTTTCCATGTTACATCTTTACCATCAAGAAAGGAAACAATGGCTTCTTTATATTCAAAACCGGCATGGTCGCAACCGATAGCAACAGGCAATGCTAAATTAAATGTGCAGGACATAGAAGAGGATTTTTATAAATATAAAATTAAATAAAAATCCGGCGTAACCAGATCAATATTATTAAGATTAATCAATAGCATCATACACTAAACCTGTAACAATTGCATATACGGCATGGTGCAATATATCTACTGCTATTTCTTTTCGATCCCATTCATCCAATGGAGGAGCAATACCAAGCCTGGGTTCAATAGTAATGGCAGTTCCCCATACTGCCACCATATGAGTAGCCGTTGCACTAAAACCCGTTAAGCCAACAAGCGATAAAAGTCCGCGCAATGCGCCCCATGTAGTTCCATAAACCCAATGTACTTCATTGGAAAATCCGAGCGCATTGCCGGGCGTTGCTTCTATATGTAATGTTTTTTTTACTGCATCAGCGGGTGCGTTGCTTGGCTTTCGGTTAGTAATGCGCATCTCTATCATTTGAGATACAGTCATAGCAAGCGTTCCAGCCAACCCTGCAATAAGTCCTTTGCCGATCGATGCTCCAAGCATTCCTAGAATAGTTGATTCCTGAGATTTGTTCTTCATTGTATTTATTGTAGTTGATAATTTTATAAATCTCAAAACGCCTGCCATTGATGTAACATATTTTTTAAAGCAGTAAATAATGCTAATCGTTTTATTGTATTATTTTTTGAGAAAGAAATGCCACATAAAAATTTATGATTTATAAATAAAACTTTAATGTTTACTTTATAAAAACTATTTAATTCATTGTTATGATATATTATAAATATTTTCTCTTATGCGCTGCAGTTGGATCATTAGCCTGCAATCCAAAAAATTCTAAAACTCACAAAGCGCCTGTAGTAGTTGATCTGCCCCAAAAAAAACCATCAGCAGTTGATACTTCAGGAAGTAATACATCATTGCATTCTTATAATTATAACTTAAAAAATCCTACACATAAATGGCAGCTTCCTGCTCCATTGATAGAGGTTTCAGGCAATACATGGATAGATAGTAATCATCTGATTTTAATAGAAGATATTCATCCTAATTTATATTATATAAAGCTTGACGATAAAAATGCCACACTTGAAAAGCAGGTGCCTTTTGCATCGCAAGTCAAAGAAAAATTTGATATAGAAGATGTGGCTGTTGTAAATAATACAGTATATGCTTTGTGGAGTCATGGAACAATTTTTAAAATAAATGACTGGCAAACAAAACCACAGGTTGATAAAATAAAAACATTTTTAACGAAGGAAAATAATACAGAAGGCCTTTGCTATGACCCTGTGATTAATGAATTGCTTATTGCTTGTAAAGATGAATCTGGCTTGCCCAATGAAAAAAAATCTACTAAGGCTGTATACGTTTACGACATAAAAAAAGATGAGGTAAAAAACACTCCTTTTTTGGTAATTAAAAAAGAAGATTTTGAAAGTGTTGCAGGTCAAAAGATACATTTTAATCCTTCTGCTATTGCCGTACATCCAGTAACGCATGATGTGTATATGTTATCCACGAGAGATACAAAATGCATGGCTGTATTTACACATAGTGGTGTATTAAAATCTTTTCAGTATATCAATGCAGACCTTATGCCGCAGCCTGAAGGCATTTGCTTTTCCCCTGATGGAAAGCTGTATATAAGTACCGAAGGTAAAAAGGGTGATCCGGGTAATTTGTTTGAATTTGATCCCTATAGCAATTAACATGTAATGGGTAACAGTTAGCTTATACATATTTTTATAAATAATTTTTTTACCTTAGATAACTAAAATTGCTTTATGAGAAAGTTATTTAAAGTCTTATTGACTATAATAATTTGCCTGATTATTATAGCAGGAATTTTTGCTTTATTCATTCATTTTAGGGCAATGCCTAAGTATCCTGTTCAAACAGTTGATATACACGTGAGCCCAACTCCCGAACGAATCAATAAGGGCCGGAAACTGGCGTCAATGTTGTGTTTTGGTTGTCATTACAACAGCGCAACTAATAAATTTACAGGACGGGAATTGACAGAGGCGCCACAATTTGGAAGAATATATTCGGCTAATATTACTCATGATTCTACAGCCGGAATTGGAAACTTAACAGATGGCCAATTAATTTATTTTATAAGAACCGGGATAAAGCCTGATGGCGAATATGTGCCGCCATATATGCCGAAGCTTATTCATATTGCTGATGAAGATCTATATTCCATAATTGCTTATTTGCGCTCGGATGATAAATATGTTCAGGCAAATCCAACTCCTGCTCCTAAGTCGCAGCAATCATTTCTTACAAAATTTTTAGCAACCATAAATGCTTTTAAACCCTTTACCTATCCTCAGCATACAATACCGTTGCCGGATACAACTAATGAAGTGGCCTGGGGCAAATACATTACTTTATATCAATATGAATGTTATTCATGCCATTCAAAAGACTTTGCAAAAAATAATTATGATGATCCTTCAAAATCTGTAGGATACTTTGGAGGTGGAAATAAAATGTATCAAATGAATGGCTCTGAAATTTATACCTTGAATATCACGATGGATAAAGAAACCGGTATTGGCAAATGGAGTGAAGATGATTTTGTAAAAGCGGTGAAGCTGGGCTCTGTTCCTGGTGGCCAGCCTGAGTTGCATTATCCTATGCAGCCCTATTATAATCTTACAGATAATGAGGTAAAAGCTATTTATGCTTTTTTAAAAACAGTGCCTGAACAACATAATAAGATTGACAGGAGATTTTAATAAATGAAAATCACCCTATAAACGCAGCTGAAATAATCTGGCAAACAATAGCGATAAATAATCCGCTATAAATATCAAATGGTGTATGATTGCTTATAAGCATTCTTGATGTGCAAACGATACCAGCCAATAAAAAAATAATAGCTGCACTTAGAAAGATAGCGTAAGAAAACCCGGAAACAATTATGAGCATGATAAGGCCGAGCAACGCTCCCATACCTAAAGCATGCATACTTATTTTAAAATAACTATTGGCAAAAAGAGCAGCCGATGATGAAAGAAAAATTCCAAAAATAAATCGAGTGAGTATTAAAGGTACTTGCGGCTGGTTTCGGAAAACAAGATACATCCAGAAATAAAAAAAGTTAGCAGCTACATAAGGAAGAATCCTTTCTTTCTGCGTTTTTAAAAAAATACTTTTAATAAAGCCAAGTGCCTTAAGCAAGAGCACTGTAAATGCAGGGAAAAAAATTGTATTATAAGCCATTTTCACAATGATCATCGCTTTATCGTAGGGAGTAATTCCTTCAAAAAAATACTGGTGTACAAACGCAAGATACCAGGCCGCAATAACGGGTATAAAAAGTGGATGAAATACAATTGAAAAAAACCATGCTGGTAATAAAAGCGCTTGTGAAGGCTTATTTGTAGCCGATTGCAGCAGTTTTCCTTCGGTTATAAATTTGTTATTCACCTATAATTCTTTTCTTAATCGTGCCACCGGAATATTTAATTGTTCCCGATATTTAGCTACAGTTCTTCGTGCTATATTATAGCCTTTTTCTTGCAACAACTCTGTAAGTTTTTCATCGCTAAGCGGATGCTGCTTGCTTTCTTCTTCAATAAGATTGCTTAATATTTTTTTCACTTCTCTTGTGCTCACTTCTTCGCCACTATCTGTTACAAGGCTTTCGCTAAAGAAAAATTTAAGCCTGTATGTACCAAATTCTGTTTGTACAAATTTGCTGTTCGCCACCCTGCTAACTGTACTAATATCCAGCGAAGTTCTTTCAGCAATATCTTTTAATATCATAGGCCTTAAATCGGTATCATCCCCTGAAAGAAAAAAATCTTTTTGATACTCCATAATGGTTTCCATAGTGCTAAGCAATGTGTGTTGCCGTTGTTTTATGGCATCAATAAACCATTTTGCGGAATCAATTTTTTGCTTAATAAAAATAACCGCTTCTTTTTGTCTCTTATCTTTTTTGGATCCCTTATCATAATCCCTCAGCATATCCCGATAGCCTTCACTAATTCGCAGGTCAGGAGCATTTTTTGAGTTGAGCGTTACTTCCAGTTTCCCATTATTATTTAATACAAAAAAATCGGGTATCACATAGCTCTGTAGTTTATTGGATTCGTCAACCTGCCCGCCGGGCTTAGGGTTTAGCTTAATGATTTGGTTGATCACATCTTTAATTCCATTATCATCTAGGTTCAGCCCGCGCTGTATTTTTTCGTAATGCTTTTTTGTAAACTCTTCAAAATAATTTTCCAGCACATCTATCGCGGTAGTTACTGATCTTGTATTATTGTCTTTTCTTTTTAACTGTAATAAAAGGCATTCTCTCAGAATCGCGGGCGGCTACGCCCGGAGGGTCAAATTGCTGTATAAGCCTGATGATATGTTCCACTTCCTTTTCATCACTGATTATGTTTTGCCTGAAGGCCAGATCATCTACAATTGAAGAAATCTCACGCCGTAAATATCCATCATCATCTATGCTTCCAATTATTTGTTCCGCAATTTTTTGCTGATGCTCATCAAGGTTAAGCATCAGCAATTGATTTTTCAATGTATCATAAAAAGAGGTTTCTACCTTGTGAGGAACCGTTTTAGTTTCATCAGGATCTCCGTAGTTATCATCCCTAAGTTTATAATCGCCTGGCTCGTCATCATTGTCACTTACATACTCGCTTATATCAATGTTGCCGTACTCATCTTCACTGCCTTCACTTTCATACTCTTCTTCGCCTTCAAACTCATCTTTAGGGGCATCAAAATTATCTTCATGGCCGTCATCAGCATTTTCCAATGCTGGATTTTCTTCAAGCTCTTCTTTTATTCTTTCTTCAAGATGTGCAGTAGGCACTTGCAACAGCTTCATGAGCTGTATTTGTTGTGGCGATAATTTTTGTAGCAGCTTTTGCTGCAAACGTTGGCTCAGAGACATCCGTTATACTTTTAAAATCGTAAATTTACTGACGCAAAAATAAGGATATGTTTTTTTGGAATAAAGTTTGTGGCCTGGCAATACTTTTTTTAAGTTTCTCTTTAATATTATCTGCTCAAACCTCATTGCATTTCCGGCAACCTTCCACCAATTCGTTTTTTATAAAAAAAACAAATGATAAAACCTTTTTAATGCACTTTATTTTACCCGGTAACACATCTTACCTTCAACGAACAACTGCACCCGTTTCTGCGAACTTTACTACCAGCAATTATAGTTTCTTTTGCAAAGAAGAATTGAGGATAGAAAAAGCCACAAATATTCCTTTGCGCTTCCGGCTTGGTTCTCTGGCTCAGTGCAATTATTATGAAGGCAAACAACAATAATTTTTAGGAAATATTACCTGTTTGTTTTTATATTTTTGCCGGCATGTTGAAATTTATAATCTGCAAAAGATATATTCTCTCTCCTTTTTTTCTTCTTTTGTTTTTATCTTTTACAACTACCGGGCAGGTTACCGATTCTTCATTGATAAAGGTGCGGAAAGACAGTATATATGGCAGTGAAGATTCTATGCTGCGCATAAAAAACTTTAGTCCGTATTTTACGCTGCACGTTGATTCTACGCTTGATTATCATTTCGAAATCAACAGAGATCCTTCGCAATATTATTGGTATTTGAAAAATTCTCCCGTCGGTCTGAAGATTAATAAAGACAATGGTGTATTACATTTCAGGGCGGATAAATCTTATTTTCTTTCAGGAAAATTGAAATATGATAACGAGTATAAGGTTAGAATTGGTATTCAAAACCTGAATCACCCTGAAGATAGAGTAGATACCTTTTTTACATTAGTTTTTTATAATACAGAAATAATTCCATCAAGGTTAAAGCCTACAGTTAGCGGTGATCTTACTATTGAAGAAGGCGATACACTTAACTTTAAATTGCAGTGTGACGATGGAAGTTTTCCTATCGAATCGATTACTTATTACAGCAATTATCCTATTCATTCCATAACACCTATTGCCCATTGCGGTGACGATTTTACATGGGAAGCGCCTTATGACTTTATAAAAGAAGACGATAAAACGGATCATAAATCTTTATCAATAATTTTTATCGGCTCAGATAAATTTTTTAATCATGATACCGCAAGAGTAAACGTTATCGTAAAACAAACTATCAATTATCCTTACAGGCTTATTCAATACAATAAAATTTATAACGATATCGAAAAATATATTATACAGCTTAAAAGCACTTTTAGGATACTTGATCAAAAGGTAAAACATACACAAAATACCCGTACTTCTTTTGATCTCACATCGGCCACCACAGCATTGGGAGGCACTGTTTTTTCTTCATTGCCTACGCAAAGCGAACAAACTACCGGTAAGATATTACCCAGTGTCGGCGTGGCTTTGGTGCCAGTGAAAGAAGCTGTTGCTCCTTCTAAAACAGCAGAACAAAATTCTGCTTCCCTGGTTCGAAGCGATATTAAAAGATTGGAATATCTTCTTACGGATAATTTATTAATAGGCGAAAAAGATCCTGATATTGTGAAGAAAACGCAGAAGCTAAGAGATGAACTTACGCAGGTGCAATTGCAATTAATTGATGTGCCCGTGGTAGAAGACACCACCAATAGTAAAGACCTTGATGAATATTTTAATAGCCCGAAGGTTAATAGAAAGTATCGCTTAAAAAGTAAATAACCTATAGCAACAGATTACGTCTTACCCTGCATTTTCCGGTGAACCTTTTTCATCTTGCATATGCCACCTGCGGCGGCCACAACGAGTTTTCCATTCTGCTTTAAACTTTTCTTTTTCTTCAGGCGACATATTAGCAAACCTTTCTTTCATTTTATTTTTCCATAAATTATCTCTTCTGCCATTCCATCCGCCTCTGCGGCCAAAGCCGCCAAATAAAATTTTGCTCAATAGTAATATGCCCAACGCCTGTGCGAATGTTATTGCTTTTACTCCCAATACTGCAGGTAAAATAGCATTCCACAATCCCATTACTATTGACCCAAATAACAATACTGCTGCAATAAAAATAACTGCGAACATGAGTATTTTCTTAAACCAAAACTTTTTCATAATAATTTTTTAATAATTTAATAATTCATTTTTTAAAACTTGCAGCCGTTCCCGCAAATGTAGTACAGCATAGCGTTTACGGCTGATGAGTGTTGCAACACTTATTCCTGTTTCCGCTGCCAGTTCTTTAAATGAAACGTCTTCTATTTCATTTTTTATAAAAATATTTTTTTGCTCTTCGGGCAATTCGTCAAGTGCTGCCTGCAATTCTTCCCAAAACAAACTTCTAATATATTCTGCTTCAGGTCCTGCATCATTTCCTATCAGCATTTCTTTCCAGTCAAAGCTTTCATCGTCATCATCCTTTGTTCCAAAAACATCATCAGCAAGAGGAAGTTTTTGCTTGCGATATTTATCTGTTATTTTATTTCTGGCTACAGTAAAAAGCCAGCTGCCCACCTGCTCAATAGGCTCTGCATTGCCCGCAAACTGGTAAAACACATCCTGCAAAATATCTTCAGCATCTTCATTGCCATTTACCCTTTGCCTGATGAAAGCAAAAAGCTTTTTGCTATATTCTTTAATCGCCTGTGTTATAGTGTTGCTGCGGTCTGCGGCCATTTGTATTTGTATGTTAAGCGACTCACTCATCTGTAATATAAGACGGGCAAGCATTACATATGTTTTAAATAAAAAGAAGTTTTTTTAAAATATAATCTCTTGTCAATCGTCTGCATGAGTATAACAATATTTTTCACTTAAAATTTAAAACATGTACTACAATCAGTCATGGGCCGCAAAAGGCCAACACGCCGGCAGGAATCCACGCCTGCACATGCGATCATTGCAGAGAGCTGCAGTAAACATTTACAAAACGGAGAACAGCTATGAAATGCTGGTGTTTGCACCGGGCCGTATCCGTGAACATTTTAAGTTAGATGTACAAGGATCCGAGCTTATTATTTCTTACACACCACCTGAAGATTTTCCAAAGCAGGATTGGGTGAAGCGGGAATATAGCCGAGGAGGTTTTGAAAGAGCTTTCACGCTTGATGAAACCATTGACACTACAGGCATTTCGGCCAAGTATGAAGATGGTGTTCTTCGTGTATCTCTTCCTGTTATACCAGGTAAGGAATCAACAAAGCATGAGATAAAAGTAAATTAATTTTTGCCTTGATGATTGAAGGTGATGGTCAAAAGCCATCCCCTTTTTTATTGCCTGCCAGAAGATCATTTTGCAAATTCTTATCAAATCATATTTTAACTTTAAGAGATGAAATATGTAATTGCTTTTCTGTTATTGTTTTCCTCAACTTTTGCTTTTGCGCAAGATGATGATTACAGCAATGCCGACCGCCTGGCACTTAGTATTCCATCTGCAGAAACTGTTAGCACTACTGCGATTGCTAACTATATTAATAGCCATTTGATTGATGAAAATGAAAAAGTAAGGGCTGCTTATATATGGGTAGCAGCTAACATACGATATAGCACTGATAGCCTGCACAGGGTTATATTAATCGAAGACCATGACCAGCTTATAGTGCATTCTTTAAAAAGAAAAAAAGGTGTTTGCGAAAACTTTGCGGCAATATTAAATGATATATGTAAAAAGTGCGGACTTCATTCTTTTGTGGTAGAAGGCTATACAAAACAAAACAATATAATGGACAATACATTTCATGCGTGGTGCACTGTTTATACAAACAACGCATGGCATCTTTACGATCCTACATGGGATGAAGGCGTTGAAAAAAATAATATTATTCCAATAAGTACTAATTACTTTAATATGCCACCTGAAACTTTTATCGCTTCTCACATGCCTTTCGATCCTATGTTTCAATTGCTTGAACATCCTGTGAGCTACAAAGATTTTTACAGAGGTTCGTTTTCTTTAAACAATGACAGTCCTTATTTTAATTATAAAGATTCAATTGCTGCTTATGAAATACAGGCTCCTTCTGATGAATATGCTTCATCTGTGGCAAGAATACAAAATAATGGCAAGGCTAATAAAATGACTAATACAAGAGTGGCGCAACTTAAGATGGAAATGGAAATTATTAATCAGGATAAAGATTCGGTTTTATATAATAATGCTGTTTCGGATTATAATAAAGCGATCAATATTTTCAATGATTTTATCCTTTACCGAAATAGCCAGTTTAATCCTTTAAAACCTGCTGCTGAAGTAAATGCAATGTTTACTGAAATAGGCGAAAATATTAAGAATGCATACAAAAATATTAATGGTTTAAAAGCATCAAAAGCTGTACTTACCCTCGATACAGGCGATATTGAATATGCCTTAAAGCGTCTTTCGAATAAAGCGCAAGAGCAGAATTTATTTTTCAAAACTTTTATTGCTAGCGCAGATAAAAATGCTCATGGCGAAACATCTGTAAGATAACTGTTAGTGTGTAAACGAAATTGTATGTTTCGTGCTACTTCGCAAATTTACTTTGCATTAGGTTTAATAGCAATTACATAATAATTATTTCCGGACTGGCTGAACCATAGCTCGCCCTTACCAACCATAGCGCCATCATAACTTGTAAAAAATTTATCAGGATTCTGTACGGCAACAGCATGTTTTACTTTATCGTTAAAAAAAGAAGAGTAATTTTTTAAGAATCTATCTGCAGATGAGCAATTTCTTAAAGGGAATTTTATGTGACTGACGATGCTGTCTTTATTTTCATCTGCAACCCATTTTTTAAAGGCCAAAAAAAAGTTTTTAAAGTCGTCGGGATTAGTAAAGCCTGAAATCCGCCACAAGTCGGCGGTGGTTATACTAGGGTTAAGACTATCGGATGGCAAGCCAGCGGCACCTGCCTTTATTGCGTGCCTGGTAGTATCTACACTTCCGATACTTTTCTTTATACTATCATCGTATATTCCCTTTTTCTTTATAGCAGAGCTATTTTCATTGCAGGATGATGTAATGATACACACAGCTACAATAGGAATTAAATATTTCATAAACGAATCTATATTTATATAAATATATTGTTTGACAAATTTATACAAACACCTAAAAGCTTATAGTAATTAATTTTAATAATTTCATACCAATATAATAACTAAAATGGAAGAACCCGAAGTACCTACCGAACATTTGCACGAAGAAATTAATGAAAAAGCTGAAGAACTATTTCGTGAAAAGGAAAGTAAATGGACATTGTTTGTTGCTATATCAACTGCGCTCATGGCTGTGTTTGCTGCCTTAGGAAGTTTATTCGCAGGTCATCATTCTAATGAAGCGCTGATAGATCAAATAAAGGCTTCAGATCAATGGGCTTTTTACCAGGCAAAAAGTATAAAAGCAGAAATAAGGCAGCTACTGCCGCCATCAGCAAATACCAAATCGCAAGAAGATACCAATAAAGAAGAGCTTGCAATAAAAAAAGTTGCAGAAGAAGATGAGCAATCTTCAGAAGGTCATTTGCAGAGGCATATAATACTTTCACGATGTGTTACTTTGCTACAGGTTGCTATTGCGATCTCTGCTATTTCTATCATCACCCGAAGAAGATTTATGTGGTATGCAGGCATGGCTCTTGCGCTTGCAGGTGTTTGCTTTTTTATAATAGGAAATTTATAATTGATCAAAGTTCAGCGTTCATAAACTATTTGCGAATGAAAAAGTTTGTATTACCAGTATTGATGTTAAGTTTCTTTTATTGCAATGCACAACTACAAACAGGTTCTTACAAAATATTTTCAGGAACTATTGGCACGTACGCTATCAATATGCTTTTGCACCAGTACGGTCACGTCTATAAAGGATATTATTACTATACCTCACGGCAATTACCTATTTATTTTTCGGGCAACGATACAACAATAAACGATAGTGTAACCTTATCAACAGCAGGAGCAAATAAAGAAGAACATTTTAATTTATCTTTTAGCAAAGACACAATAGCAGGAACCTGGCAACAAGATGCTAAGCAAAATTTGTTGAAGGTATTAATGACTGAAGATTCATTGCCTTTAAAATTCACCTATTCAATTTTAGAAGATTCGTTACCGCTGCGTAAAAACCTGAAAGGCTCTCCTGTGGCCTCGTTTCAGACATCGTCCGTTTGGCCAGCAGGAAATACAACAACGGATGAGTATCTTAAAACTCAAATAAAAAAGCTGTTGTCAACTCAACAGAATGCTAACAGCGTTGCTTCTTTATTATTGCAAAAGAAGAAAACGTTTTTTAACAGCTACCTAAAGGAAAATAAAGATGCTAAACTGGCCGAGATAAAAAAAACGCCATCATTCTATACCTATAATGTATCGTATGATTTACTGATAATTTTTGAAACAAGAAGTCTTATTTCATTTTCATTTTCCGATTATTCTTATACAGGTGGTGCACATGGTAACTACGGTACATCGTATGTGTCAATAGATATAAATACAAATAAGGCATTGCACCTGAAGGATGTTATAAACGTTAACGGAATTGCTAAGTTGCAACTACTTCTTGAAAAGGCTTTCCGTCAACAGTTTCAGCTTGCCCCTCATGATTCTCTTACAAAAGCTGGCTTGTTTGAGAACAAAATAATGCCCAATAGCAATTTTTATGTTACTGAAAAAGGCATATTGTTTTCCTATAATCCTTATGAGATAGGTCCTTACGTAATGGGCGAGATTGATCTTTTTGTATCCTTTAAAGATCTCTTAAAATATTTGCAGCCGAAGTTTAAAAAGATAGTTAGTCTACAGGATAACAGTTAGCTTATAAACGTTTTATTGTATCAGCTTTGCTATTTGTTGAATAGGGATAGTATTGGCCCAGGCAAGTATCTGGCTATCTGTACTGTTTTTGGCAGTGAAAGTAATTAACGAACTTCCGACAGGTATTTGTAAGGTATAATCGGTTTGGCCGTTACTATCTGCATTTTTTGTAAGCTGGCCCTTATATCCATTAACTTTTACTATTTTGTTGTTTCCGTTACTCATCATACCACCCAGCAGCGGTGTGCTGAGAAAAGCATTCAAAGTTGCTACGAGCGGGGAATTACCGATTATTGAAAGATCGGCAACATCATTGGTTCCATAAGTGCGGTGGATGGTAGTTCCAACAAAGCCAACATTTGAAGTTACATTATCGTCTTTTGTATTAGCGGTAAGCGCGTCCATTTTTTGCGGCAATTGTTTTAGCACCTCTTTTCCTATAATCATATCAATTTCCTGCATGGCTTGTTGCAGCGCAAAATGTGCATCTTCCAGCTTTCCGGAACCATAAGATTTCGTTGCAGTATTTATATCCGCTGTAAAATTTTGAGCGTTTGCATTTGCTGCTATGCAAATAAGAAATGCTATAAATAAATTTTTCATTGATGTTTTTTTAAAAATTAAATTATTGTTCACCAAGCATTTTTTTAATTCCGTCAATATCAAATGCATTGGCTGCTGCCATTACTTCCTGCTCTGTAGCAAAGTTTATGCACTCCCATACAATAAGCGAACTTTGACCAACAGGCACCATTAAAGTATAGCCCTTCGAGTCATCGTAAGTAATAAGTGCTTTATAGCTTTTTACTTTAGTTTGTTTTACGTTTTGATTTTTGCCATCACTGTTTGTTTGCATGTATCCGCTGTTGAAGTACATATTTACAAAGCCGGAATACACGCCATTATTGCCAATGGTTACCGTCATTTGCTTATCATTTTGTTTATACACGCTTTGTATGGTAAGATTATTCCAGCCCCATTGCGTACTCATCACTTTATTTTGCATGGTATCTTTTGAAAGACCATCAACTGTTGCAGGTAAAGATTGTAGTACCTTCTTTCCTATTTGCAATTCTATCCCAATCAAAGCCTGCTGTATGGAGTAGCGTGCATCACTGTAATTGCCTGACGCCTGGGCGGTTTTCGCATCAGCTATTTGCTGCATTACATCCGGTGGTGTAGTATTAATAAGTCCTCCACCTTTTGTATTGGCAGGGCTTCCATTTGATGATGAATTATTTCCCTTATTATTATTGCCGCTATTGTTATTTGAAGAATTATCAGTGCTTTTATTCATAACACTGTTCGCCTTATCCTTAAGCTTTTTCAGGAATTGGGCATGTAGTCCGGCATTAAATAAAAAAGCAAATATTATTATAAGCGCAGCTTTTGTATAAATTCTCATATCAGTTTAAGTTTTATGAAGACCACTAAGTTAATAAATGATAATAAATTTGCAATCGCCCGATTGACACTATTTTTAAAAATGCAGGCTCAAAAAGACAATCGATAACAGCAACTATGTTTGCCAGAATTGTTTGTAGGTTTTAAAAATGGGATGCATAATTATAATAATTGTTTAAAGCTAATTTGCTAAATTAAAATAGCGGCTGCTTATGAAATGTTGCGTACAAAATTTTCTTTTTTACTGGTTAATATTCTTTACATCCGCTTCTATAGCTCAGCGTGATAGCTTATCGAAAGACTGGAGTTATCATTTTCAGTTTACTGGCATACAGCAGGGTCACACATCGTTTCATGCATTGTATAGCGGTCAAAACAGCCTTAAAAATAGCAGCGAAAAAGCTCTTTCAGTAACCTCTACCTTATTTCTGGGAAGAAAATTATGGAAAGGTGCATCGCTTTTTTTTAATCCTGAAATAGCAGGAGGATCTGGAATAAGCCAGGCGAGAGGAATAGCTGGATTTACAAATGGCGAAACTTTTCGAATAGGTGATCCTGCACCGGCGTTATATAATGCACGTCTTTTTTTTCGACAAATAATTACACTTAAGAGTTCGGTATCGCAATTTCAGGATGATGATGCAAACGAGTTGGCGGGATATCTTCCTTCTTCAAGAATTGAAATACTTGCTGGAAAGTTTGCTATGTCAGATTATTTTGATAATAATGATTATGCACACGATCCCCGAAGTGAGTTCTTGAATTGGGCACTCATGAGCAATGCTGCATGGGATTATCCGGCAAATACAAGAGGATATACAGACATTATTTTAATAAATTTAATCAAGCCTTCATGGCAATTGCGTGCTGCTACTGCTTTGGAACCTGCATTTGCTAATGGACCTGACCTTGACTATAATTATTTTAAAGCAAATGCAATAACCATAGAATTTCAAAAAAATTATAATATATATGATCATCCAGGCACTGTAAGATTACTTGCTTTCCGCAATACATCTAAAGCGCCAGCATATAATAAAGTGATTAATGATTATGAAACTGGTACAGATACTTCACTTAATGTGATTAATGGAACAAGCTATGGAGGCATCAAATATGGATTTGGCGTTAATGTTCGGCAGGAAATAACAAAGAACGTTGGCAGCTTTTTAAAACTAAGCTGGAATGATGGAAAAACTGCCACGTGGGCATTTACAGAAATAGATGAAAGCATAAGCGCTGGCCTTTCTTTAAAAGGAAATTCATGGAAAAGAAAAGACGATGTAGCAGGTGTTGCATTCGTTGCCAATGGCATTTCAAAGAATCATAGAAATTTTTTGAACATAGGTGGCTACGGTTTTATAATTGGTGATGGCAGACTTACACATTATGGTTTGGAATCTATTACAGAAGTGTATTACAACCTTAAGCTTTTTTCAAGTTTATGGGTTACCGGGGATTATCAGTTTGTAAATAATCCCGCTTACAATAAAGATCGAGGGCCTGTGGATGTGGTTGCTTTGCGCGTACATGTAGAAATATAATTTTTATGATAGATGTTTTTATTTCAGATACTGATACTTTTCCATAGATAAAGATGGATGCATAAAGTGGCGGTAACAAACTGTTTTCTTTGCCATTTAAAATTGTTGCAGAAAAATTAATTTAGCATTTTTATAGCGATCTTTAGAATCGTTGTTCAATTTTTTTTAAATGAAATACTTATTTATTTTTCTTCTTACGATATTGTTTTCAGTGGGTTGCAAGCAAAAAGTTTTAACGGGTGTTGAGTTGCAAAACAAGCTTATTGAAACGATGAATGATTATTTAAAGAAAACACATGATCCGTCCGTCACCTTTAAAGTTCATGATGTTAATTATTTTCCTGATACTGTAAAACAAAATTTCGTGTGTCAGTTTCATGTTACCATGCACATAAAGGGAAAAGATACCACCGGAATAGTAGCTCCGCGAATATCTCCTGATTTTACTACGGTTGACAGAACCCGCTAATATTTAAAAAGGATATTTTAAAGGATATATGGCTTTCATTTTATTGGTTGAATTTCAAGTAATCTTTAGAGATTTTTTTTGAAAACATATTATTAAAGGCATCATTGGCCCCTTTTAAAATGATAATAAGTGTTCCATTTTCTCTTGCATAAATATTAATAACGCTATCTGCTGTAGCGGATGCAAAGTCTTTTATAAAGGGATGTTGCATTTCCTCTTTGTCATCTGTAAGAAGTACCAGGTTATCTATCTGAAGATTTTGCGGTAGCCAGTATAGAAAACTTCCGTTATCACTATGTGCCTCAGGCAAGTTGTATTTATAACGGTAATAATTTAGAGCACCTGCTTCACCATAATTATCACAAAATAAAAATGTATGCGCTTTTTCATTACTATCTAAGCTGTTGTAAGCTTTTGCAGCTTTCTCTGCCATTTGCTGCCAACTCAACATGTCAGCAAAATCCTGCGGTAAAGGATGATTCTCGAGGTCTTCCCATTTTAGAGCACCGGTAGCAGCTGTATGCATTACCGTATAATAATGAGCCAGGGATGCAGGTTTCATAATGGGTAGCAATATAGGAACTGTAGTAATTCCTATGCAGAAAGGTATAACTGCCAATACAAACCGCCATATTTTTGATCGGCCTTCAGTAAACCTTTCAAGCTGGAATGCACCAAACACAAATAACGCAGGATATAAGCCAAGTGCATAATAGTTTTTCCCATGAAAAGCAAGAAGTAATAACAACACGAAAATATAAGCCCATGCAAATACTCTGTATTGTTTTCCCGCATAAGAGAAACCTGTGAAATATAATCCTGCTATCCAGATGAAAACACACGGGATGTTCATAAGCAACTGGTCTATTAAAAAGCTTTTAGGAGTTACATATTGCAACTGGGTTTCATTAAGCTCTTTCATGTGTACTACTATCGGAAAATGATGATGATATTCCCATAAAGCAGTTGGGCTAAAAATCAGAAGAGCAATAAGGCCAGAGATATAAAGATGTTTATTTGAAAAAATTTTTCGGTGTTGCGTTAGCAAAAGAGCTGCTATAATGCTTATTGCATAAAAAGCTACGGAATACTTGCTTAGCATTCCAAGGCCAATACTAATGCCGAGCATATATAAGTATTTATCTCTGTTTGTTTGAATGTAACAAAAAATACTATAAGCGATTAACGTCCAGAAAAAGAACTCCGGAGCATTCGGTTGAAATAAGAAGAACACGCGGAGATACACACCAAAAATAAAAGGGAGAAACAAAAGGAAAATCGCAAAAAGCTTTCCACCCAGCGACTGCAGCATTTTTGCTGCAACTATAAAAGTAAGTGAGCCGAACATACTCGGCCAAAATTTTATCCAGAACATTCCGTCACCTAACACATGAGTAAGCCAGGCAAACACTGAAAGCAATGGAGGCACCTCTGCAAACCCCCAGGCAACATGGTGCCCTTGTTCAAGATATAAAAACTCGTCTCTGTGCGGCTGATAAGCTGCACTTTGCAATACATATGGTATAATAAATTTTACCAGTGCCAACAGATAAATAAACCAATTCGATTTCTTCGTCATTAATCGAAAATTTATAACTACAATGTATAAATAATTTTAATCTTACATCAGTTGGATAATAGCTAATCTGTTGAAAGCTTTGAAAGTTATCTGGATAAACCTTCAATAATCTTATGCGTATTGGCTTCAATATTAGCGGTGCGTGCAAAATGTGACTTAAGAAAATAGCAGGACTCTTAATATGGTCATTTATTATCATTGTCACTGCAATAAAGTTTTCAAATCGGAATAGATATTTTTCGCACGATGTATAAAAAAAATGCCGCAATAGTTGCGGCGGAAATTTTTAATTATTCTTAATAATAATGTCCATAATCATGATGATGATAATGATGATGTGGATGATAGTAACCTCTGTCTACATAACAGCCAGTTATTGAGGAACCTAAAATAACTATAAGAGCTACAAATAACAGATACTTCTTTTTCATAAAATAATAATTTAGTTGAACGTTTATTTATGTTGAGATGAGATAAAGTCTATCTAAGTTTCATTTGCAAATAGTTATTTATTATAAAACGCTGTTAATATATCTTCCAGGCATTTTTAGTTTATTCGTTTTTTTGGGAAAGTATCTGCAAATAAATCTGTTTGCGAAAAGTAGCAAGGGTAACGGAAGGCACATAAAAGATCCCCGCATTGCAGGGATTTTATTACTAGTAAAATTAACTATGCTAAATGAATATTTATTTTACGCTTTTGAAATATCCTTCATTAATTCAACGTCGTTATTTATTACTCTAAGTGTTTTATAGGAAGTATTGTTTTTAATATGAACGATAAAAACTGGACAACTTCCCGGCTGGTCTACTTTTTCCATTCCTGAAATGTAATAATTTTCATACTGTTGTCTTACAGTTTCCATTACATTTTTAGCAAGGTTGTCCTCGGCAAAAAAAGTAATAGAATATAACCAGTTTCCCTTGATGCCATAAGCGGCAGTAACGTTGTGGGCATCTGCCTGTGACTGAACAATGAATCCGGTTTTAGATTCATAGATTACTGGTTGCACTGAATTTTTGAATTGCTTCTGAAATTTATTGAGCACATTTTCAGATATAGTGTTTACATTACCTGTATTGTTTTTACCAGTTGCAAATGTGGCTGAACTTACAGTCATTAATAAGGCAATGGCAGTTATTACAATTTTACTTTTCATTTTTTTACTTTTTAATGTTTTAAATTTTGTTGAGAAAGTTTTCATTTTTATGTTTCACTTTCAATTACAGAGCAAAGCTATCATACTACTGAAAACAAGTTTTGCATTTGAGATGAACAAGCGGATTTCTGATGCGTAAGCGGGAAATGTGTATTGGTAAGATTGACAGAATAAAAATTATCATCGGTTTATTATACACTAAAGCTTAGATGAGTGAATTACTTTATTTTTATTAACCCAAAAAATATTCATGTTATCGATCGTTGAAGAGATAAAAGAGCTTTTTAAAACTTATAAAAAAAGTAAAATAATAAATATTTATAAGTTGCCGCAAAGTGGCAGTGACAGGATTTATTTCAGGATAAGAACCAATGATGAATCTTACATTGCTACTTATAATGAAAACGTAAAAGAGAACAAAACTTTTATAAAATTTAGCAAGCACTTCTTAAAAAATAATAACCCGGTTCCCAAAATTTTTGCAAGGAATAAAAATGAAACCATTTATCTGCAAGAGGACTTTGGCGACACATCATTGCTAGATGAACTGGAAGCAAGAGGCCATAATGATTACGTTTACAAATTATATCGGCAAAGCCTTAAAAGCCTTGCCAGGCTTCAGATTAAGGGTGATAATAAACTTAATTATTCGTGGTGTATTACATCACAGGAGTTTGGCAGGCAGGCCATACTGAGTGATCTTTTATATTTTAAATATTATTTTTTAGATACGCTTAAAATTCCTTATGATAAAGAAAATGATGGATGATTTTGAAGCCTTAGCAGTTATCTTAACCAAGTGAAATATAAATATTTTATGTTCCGCGATTTTCAAAGCGAAACATAATTATTAAAAATGATGAAGTTTATTTTATAGATTTTCAGGGCGGCATGAAGGGCGCTTTGCAATATGATGTTGCAAGTTTATTGTGGCAGGCAAAAGCGCAATTGAAGGACGAATGGAAAAATGCTTTGCTGCATTATTATCTTGATGTTATTGATGAAATTCTTACCAAAGCCTGTTGATCAGAAATGTTTTGAGGGCCAGTATGATGGTTATGTTTTAATACGATTATTGCAGGTTTTGGTGCTTATGGTTTCCGTGGATTGTTTGAGCGAAAGGCATATTTTCTTACCAGCATTCCTTGGCTTTAAAAAATCTTAAAAGGTTTTTGCAAAATAAACAAATAGGAATCGCTTATGCCCGAATTCGAGCGGATGCTTGAAGATAATTACTAAGACGAAATTATCAGAAGTTTTCAGCCCTTTCCAGTCTGATGAACATACAAAACTTATTGTAAACATCAATAGTTTTTCATATAAAAAAAATATTCCTAAAGATGAAAACTGGTAATGGCGGCGGATTTGTTTTTGATTGCGAGGTATGTTGAATCCCGGCAGGTTTGAAGAATTTAAAGAGCTTACCGGAAAGGATAAAAAAGTAATAGATTTTTTAGAACAGCGTACGAAGTATAAACGAATTTTTAAACAGCGTGTATGACATTGTTGATATTTCTGTAGAAGATTATATTCAAACGCAGATTTTTCATCCTGATGATAAATTTTGGCTGTACCGGCGGCCAGCATAGAAGCGTATATGCAGCGGAGCACACACAAAACATCTTAAAAATAAGTATAAAGTTAAGATAGATGTTCAGCATTTAAAGAAAATATTGCATGAAAAAAACGGCTAATAAATTCCGCAAGATGAAAGCAATGATATTGGCTGCAGGTTTTGGTCACGCCATTAAAACCCTTTACTGATAATATCCAAAAGCACTTGCTGAAGTAAATGGATAAAACTTACTCCAACGCAATATTGAATACCTGCAACAGTTTAATATTTATGATGTAATTGTAAACGTGCATCATTTTGCGAGAGCAGATAAATAGATTCAATAAAAAAAAAATGGCTGGGGAAGTAACATAATTATATCTGATGAAACAGATGCAATTTTAGAAACAGGCGGCGGCTTATAAAACGTGCAGCATGGTATTTTAAAAATGATATTGAAGATTTTGTATTGATGAATGCTGATGTGCTTACAGATTTGCGATTTAGATAAAATGATTATTCATTCATCAAAAGATTAAACCCGTTGCAACACTTGCCAGTAACTAATCGAGAAACATCAAGCTATTTTTTATTTGATGAAAAATGTTTTATGTGGCTGGAAAAATGTGAAAACAGGTGAACAAAAAATGAACGCAAGGAAGCAAATATTTGTATGCAAAAGCGTTCAGCGGCATTCATGTCATTTCAACAATAAAATATTTTCTTTAATAAATCAAAGCGAAAAAAATTTTCTATGGTTGATGTTTATATTGATATTGCCAGAACCCATGCCATTAAAGCCTTTGATCATAGCAATAATAAATTTATAGATGTAGGCAAGCCTGAAAGTATTGCTAAAGCAGAAGGAATATTCAGGTAGCTTTATTACTTTTTCTCGTTAAACAATTCATTTTTAGAAACTACTTTCACTTTATCTTTTGGCTTTAATGTTTTTGACACTACATCATAAGGTCCGCTCACTACTTCATCACCTTCTTTAAGACCTGAGGTTATTTCTATATAATTAATATCCTGTATGCCTGTTTTTACTATTTGTTTTGCAACGGTTCCATCACTTTGAATTTTAAAAACAATTTCATCAAGATCATTATCGCCGCTGCTGTTATCAGTAGTATTTCCGTTATTACTTTTATCATCTTTATTGCTAGAAGTTTTGCTATTTCCGGTGGAATCATTTTTCTCCCTTGTAGTTACAGCATTTATGGGAATTGATAAAGCATTGGTACGTGTGTTTGTCTGAATATCGGCGCTGGCGCTCATTCCTGGACGAAAGGGAAAGTTTTTTGATTTGGAAGGATCAATCAAATCTTTATAAAATTCAGGTAATAATCTTATATATACTTTATAGTTCGTCACATCGGTACTCGTTGCAGTTGAAGCTTCAGTTTGTGTGGCAGCGCCATTGTTGCTGCTGGCGATTTGTGTCACAATGCCTGCAAATTTTCTATCATTATACGCATCAATGTTTATACTTGCACTATCGCCTAAATGAACCTTTGGAATATCATTTTCACCTACATCTACCCTTACTTCTATCTGGCCAAGAATTCTGCAATGCGCATCATCTCTGTCCCTGCCATCATTGAGCTTCCCACCACTCTTTCTCCTTTTTTCACACTCAATAAAGAAACCACTCCATCCATCGGCGATACCAACGTTGCAAGGCTTATATCTTTATTAGCTTTGGCTAATGCGGCTCGTGCACTTTGAACTCCTGCCTGGCCCGCGTTGACTCCTTGTTTTGCCGCATTCAAATTTGCAACAGCGGATTTATATGCAGCATCAGCAGTATTGAACTCATTCGCAGATATTACTTTGCCTTCATACAACTCCTTTTGCATATCATAGGTTTTCTTCGCCTGGTCAAGCTGCGCCTGCAAAGCACCGATAGATGCAGCAGCGTTGGCAACCTGTGCCACTTGTTGCACTACATTGGCCGCTGCCTGGTCTCTTTGTGTTGCATAAATATCCCCGTAAATTTTTGCAAGTACCTGTCCTTTCTTTACGCTGTCACCTTCTGCTACATTAAGTTCCACAATTTGTCCTGATATATCCGGGCTGATTTTTACTTCCACCACCGGATACACTTTGCCGCTAGCATTTACCGTTTCAACAATAGTTCGCCTGGTCGCTTTTTCAGCAGTCACTTTTATGCCTTCATCTTTACCAATAACGCCCGTTTTTTTGAGAATGATCAAAAGAACAATCAACGCTATTAAAGAAAAAATGATCCATTTTAAACTTTTGCTCATATTAATTTATTGATGTTCTTTAAAAATTTTTATAAAAAATCAAAGCTTTATTCCCTGCCCTTTATAAAACTCCAGCACCTTCATTTTAAAAATATAATCAAACTGATTGGATACATATTGCAGCTTTGCGCTAAACAAATTGTTTTGGTCTGTAATAAGCTCGAGCGTGGATAGAATGCCAATGTTATATCTTTTCAAAGCAAAGTCATAACTTTTTTGCGCAGCATCTACTGACTTTGCTGATGAATTGAATTTTTCCAAAGCAACAGTCGCTGCGTTATAAGCCTGGTAAATATTTTGCTTCAACGTTTGGTTATCAAGCTGGGACTGATATTGAAACGTTTTTATATTAAGTTTTGATTTTTCATAATTGCCTCTTGCCTGCCATCCATTAAAAATAGGAACAGAGATATCAATACCAATCGCCTGGCCAAAATTATTATTAAATTGACTGCTCAGGGGTTCGGAAGTGATATAGCCACTTTTATTTCCATTTGTAAATATAGGTTCGTCTACATCTGTATATCCGCCTGAACCATTGCTTATAACCAGCCCGCTAGGCATGTAACCACTCACTATTTGAGTATAAACAGGAGTACGAAAGTAGCCGTAGTTAGTGCTGAGGCTGCCAAACGCAGATACAGTCGGATATAAAAGTCCTTTAAGCGCTAATGAATTTCTTTGCGCAGCCTTTAAATTATAATCATTTACTTTTTGCTGTGGTTGATTAATAAGTGCCAGCGAATAAACGAGATCGGGCTGAAGATCTGCAATAGGCTCTATTGGAATTTTTTCTGCAGCGGGTTCTTCGATTTCAAAAGGTGCGGCCACATCAAGGTTCATGTAAGATTTTAAAACATACTTTGCCTGCGTTACGTTTCCTTTGGCTGTTATTAAATTAGCACTGTCAGTAGCCAATTGTGATTGCAACTCTACCGCATTCAATTCGGGAAGTGCTCCTGCTTTTACCTGCTTGTTTACAATATCAAGCTGGGCAAGGGATTGCTTCACCTGGACTTCCGCAATTTGCTGCTGCTCCTTTGCAAGCAATATTTGCAGGTAAGAATTAGCAACATTCAAGGCCAGATCATTCCTAACTTTATCAGTAGCTGCTTTTGCAGCAAGTTCTGACCATTGGTTGGCAAGCACGGTATTTTTTTTTGAATACCAATTAAAAATTTGCATACTGGTTTGCAGATTTAAACCTACCTGGAAAAAATTTTGATTTTCCAGAATGCCGGTAGAAGGATCCTGAGATTTACCAAACCTATATCCATCGCTGTTACTAAAATTAGCAGTAGGTATTTGTGAAAGTTTGCTCTGCTTATATGTAATTCCCGCAATTTGCTCCTGCACAACATTTTGCTTTATAGCGAGGCTACTATCCAAAGCATATTTTACACACCTCTGAAGCGTCCAGATATCTTGTGCATTACCTGCAAAAGCAATGAAACAAAATAAAAAAAGCAGTTCAATTTTACGCATACAACAAAAATAATAGTTTGATATAAATCACGTATTGCATAGTTGGATAAACGATAACTTATTTGCAAAAGTTAACGGTTTTTATTTAACCAATCACAAACTTATCTTGCAATTTTTCTTGAAAATTTTTGTGCAACAAAATAAATAATTATAAATACTAATAAAACTAATATGCCTACCAGCGCTGCATATTTATTATTTTTATAGTCAACCGCAATGCTGATGCCTACAAAAGTGTAAGCCGCAATGAAAATTAATGGTAGCAAGGGATACAGCTTCATTTTAAAAATACCGGTATCATTTAAATAGGCTGTTCTTTTGCGAATAATAAAAATGCTTCCTGCAGAAAAAATCATTCCGAAGCAATCAAGAAAAATAGTAAAGCTTAAAATAGTATCAAATTCTTTTGCCCAAAAAACTATAAGAATGCAGATAGGCAGAAAAAACGGTCAATGATGTGGTAAGCACTTCTGTTTTTATGTTTCTTTTTTTAAAAGCAGGTGGCAAAATTTTATCATCACTCATAGCTGCCATTACACGCGGGTTGCTCATTAATAATACATTTACATAAGCCAGAACACTTAAAAAAAGCAATACCGATAAAATCCGTTCGTGCATTTATGCCAAACATTTTTGAGGCCATAATAGCTGCTATGTTTTTACTGTTTTTCAACTCATTAAATCCGATCACTTTTACATAAGCATAATTAATAGAGAGGTATAAAATAATAATAATAGCAATGCCTAAAAAAATGCCTCTGGGAATATTTCTTTTTGGATTATAAACTTCTTCTCCAAAATTGATTGTTTGCTGATAGCCGCCATAGGTAAAGCTTACAGCCACAAGACCAACGCCAAAAGCTTTTAAATATTCACTCAATGGCGTATCATGTTGCAGAGCTGGAACAGCGGCTGAAGCGGATGCGTGCGTTGCAAAAAACAAAGGGCGTTATTAATAAAATAACCATTGTTATTTTTATGATGGTTAATATATTTTGCGCCCTGGCGCTCATCTTTAATCCAAGCAAATTCACTCCGTAAAAAATGATAATAGCAGCTATGGCAATAATAATTTGAATATCCTGCAGTATAGAAGCATTGGCTGAAATGCTTTATCCAGGCTGCATTTTGTGATTGAGGCATAAATATACCCGTTATATATTCACTGCCTACCAAGGCCACAGCAGCAAGCGATGCAGCATTGGAAACGAGAATAATGCAATTGATACCAAACGCAATGGAAGGATGATAAGCATAAGCAATACTTTATAATAACCTCCTGTTACGGGCATCCTGCTTCCGATTTCCGCATAGGTAAGTGCGCCGCAAAATGCTATAAGACCGCCGGCAATCCAGGCACTATAAAATATAAATGGCGTATCAACAGCTTTGGCAACATTTAAAGGCGTTCTGAAAATGCCCATACCTATTACAAGGCTTACCATAATGATTGTAAAGTCAAATAGGGTAAGCTGCTTCGCTGGTTTCATTTGCGTAAGATAAAAAATATTTTGGGGTTACATTTGCTGCACAATCAATTCTATGCATATGAAGAAATTGTTGTTGCTCTTGTTGCCGCTATACTCGAGTATATCAGCCCAAAATATCATTGAGCCTGACTCCGCCAAAACCCTTCAAAACGTTATAGTAAAAGCATATGAAAATAACAGCCGGCTTATAGATGTGCCTGCAGCAATAAGTATTGTAAACAAGGCGGATCTTGACAAATTTAATAATACAAGCATTTTACCTGCATTAAATAATAATCCGGGTGTAAGAATGGAAGAGCGCTCACCGGGCAGTTATCGTTTGAGCATTCGCGGCAGCTCGCTTACTTCACCTTTTGGTGTTAGAAATGTGAAGGTATATTATGATGGAATTCCTTACACGGATCCGAGTGGGAACACATATCTTAACCAGCTTGGTTTTTATAATTTTCAATCCATAGAAATTATTAAAGGACCAGCGGGCAGCATTTATGGAGCAGGAACTGGAGGGGTTTTATTAATAAGAAATGATGCAAACCAGTTTCATCCGGGCGCATCAGTGAATTATGATGGCGGCAGCTATAACTTAAATAATATTAATGCTAATGTAAGATTAGGAACGGATGAGGCACATAACATCATCAATTATCAGCATCAGACTAGCGATGGATACAGAAATCATACAGCATTAAGACGAGACGTCTTGACCTGGGATGCTGTATCTAAACAAACTGAAAAATCAGAATTGCAGGCTCATTTTTTATATGCTGATTTGTATTATCAAACTCCCGGTGCGCTTACTTTGAAAGAGTATAATGCAAATGGTAAAGCTGCAAGACCCGCAACGGGCGGGTTCCCGAGTGCAGTTCAGGCGCAGGCTGCCTTCTTTCAAAAAACTTTTTTAGCAGGTTTTAGTTATGAAAATGATTTTAGTAGTAGCTGGAAAAATACCACGTACATCTATGGCGCTTACACACAAACGAGAAATCCATCTTTCAGAAATTATGGAAGAACAACCGAACCTCATTTTGGTGGAAGAACCGTTTTTGCTTATAGTAAAAAAATACAAAGCACATTATTAACTTTTACTACAGGCGCAGAATTTCAGCAAAACTTTAATACCCAAAGAATTTATAATAATAAGAATGGTCAAACAGATTCATTGCAAACAGACGATGAAATTTACAATAACCAGGGATTTGTTTTTGCGCAAGGAAATGTGGAACTGAATCATGGATGGATTTTTACGGCCGGTGTAAGCCTTAATCAGTATAGTTTGAAATTTACAAGATTATCTGATGTGCCGCCTGTAAATGATAACCGCAAGTTTAATAATGAAGTAACGCCAAGATTTGCAGTGCTTAAAAAGATCACACAATTCATATCAGTGTATTCAAGTATAGCAAGAGGATTTTCTCCGCCAACTACTGCAGAGATTTTGCCGTCAACTAATGTTTTTAATACAACACTCCAGGCAGAGGATGGCTTTGATTATGAATTTGGAACAAGAGGTAGCTTGCTTAAAAGCAAATTATACTTTGATATAAACGCTTTCTTTTACAAGATCAAAAATTCAATTGTACAAAGGCAGGATGCGAGTGGTGCTGATTACTTTGTTAATGCAGGTTCCGGCAAAGAGAATGGGCTTGAAACCTATCTCTCTTATGAATTGATAAATAACCAACTGAATTTTTTCAATTACGCAAGTATTCGGCTTAGTGATACCTGGAACAACTTTCATTATGCTGTTTTTAAACAATTGAACAATGATTATTCAGGAAATAAATTGCCAGGAGTAGCGCCGCAAACAGTGACTGCAAGCCTGGATGTTACAACGAAGCCTGGGCTTTATTTGAATATAAATTATTTTTATAGTAGCCGTATTGCTATGGATGATGCCAATTCCCAATATGCACCGGATTATAGCTTATTGGGCGCCCGTGCAGGATTTAAAAGTTTTGTAGCTAAAAAAATCCAATGCGAAATCTTTGCTGGGGCAGAAAATATTTTTAATGAAAAATATAGTTTAGGAGATGATATAAATGCAGCCGGTGGTCGCTATTACAATCTTGCACCCGGCAATAATTTTTATGCAGGCATTTCTTTTAATTTTAATAATAAATAATTTGTCTTACCGCGCTATTAAACAACTGTTTAATTATAATTAATAGATTTCCTAAAATTTTTTGTAATAAACGGCTCGTTGGTTTTACATTTGCAGCGAAATGGTTTCGCTGTAGCGAATTAAAATGGGAATCCGGTTAAAATCCGGAGCTATCCCCGTAGCTGTAAGCTCTTATACATGTTCATTCTTCACGCCACTGTTTGCTATTGCAAATGGGAAGGCTCTGAACATAGAGTAAGCCAGAAGACCTGCCAACTTCATTAACAATCATTCAAAGCTTTCGGGTGAAAGGCATGGAATGTAAAAGCCGCAAGGCATTTATATTTCTTTCTTTTTTATTTACCGGAAGCAGTCACAAAAAAAATTCTACAAATGAAAAAAAGATTTTTTGTTGCGGCTGCTGTAATCATTAGCAGTTATGCGCAAGCGCAGGAAGACACAACCGTCAAAACAATTAATGAAGTAATCGTTACTGCCAACAAGTTTCCGCAAAAACAAAGTGAAACCGGAAAAGTAATTATCGTAATTGACAAAGCAACATTGGAAAAAAGCGAAGGTAAAACTGTAGGGCAAATTCTTAATGAGCAAGCAGGTACGATTGTAAATGGCTCGTTGAATAATTTAGGTACTAATCAAACGGTTTATATCCGCGGCGCTGGCTCGGGAAGAACATTAATTACGATTGATGGCATACCAGTCAACGATCCTTCATTGATAGATAATAGTTTTGATCTCAATCTTATTTCTGTTGATAATATCGAACGAATTGAAATTTGCAAAGGAGCACAATCAACTTTATATGGTTCGGATGCTATTGCCGGAGTTATTAATATTATAACTATCAATCCGAATATCATAAAACCAGTCAATCTGAAAGCGACACTTGCCGGTGGCAGTTATGGCACCTATAAATATAATCTTCAGTTGTTTGGAAAGCTTGCAAATAAATTAATTTATAACGTTCGCTATACACATTTGAATAGTGATGGTTTTTCTTCAGCATATGATTCATCAGGTAAAGGAAATTTTGATAATGATGGTTACCGAAATGATGCACTAACCGGAGACATTGCCTGGAATATATCCCATCAGTTTACTATGAAAGCATTTTCACAATACAGTTATTATAAAACTGATTTGGATGCCGGCGCTTTCACTGATGCAAAAAACTATACCAGCATGAATAAAAATCTGATGCTTGGTGCCGGATTCACATATAAAATTTCGGGCACAACTATTACTGGAAATTATTATTATAATACTTCAAAAAGACATTTGCTTGAAGACAGCGTGTTGGGTCAATATTATTACAGCGATAATTTTAAAGGTAAATCTCAGTATGCGGAAATATTTGCGAATTCTAGGCTGGGAGCTGGTTTCACATGGCTCAATGGCATAGATTATCATTATTCATCCATGAACGAAGTAAGTAATTATGGAAATTTTGACGATACTTCAGTCAATCAAAAATCAGTTTTCAGTTCATTATTTTATTCGGGCAAATCTGGATTCAATGCAGAACTTGGAGGCCGTTTCAATCATCATTCGCGTTATGGAAATAATTTTACTTATACGATAAATCCTTCTTTTGTTATCAATAATAACTGGAAGGTTTACGCAAGCGTTTCGACAGGTTTCAAAGCACCAAGTTTGTATGAATTGTATTCAGTATATGGCGATCCAAATCTCAAAGCCGAAAGATCTACAAATTATGAAGGTGGTTTTCAGTTTAATAATGCTGTAATTAATTCACGCATTACTTATTTCTATAGAAAAATAATTAATGGATTGGATTATGATTATATAAAAAACTTGTATTTCAATTTTGATAAAGAACAAGATCAGGGTTTTGAATGGGAAAATAAAATTCAACTCACAAAAATGTTTTCCATAACTGCGAACTACACATTGCTGAAAGCAAGGGAAGAAACGCAAAGCCGCACTGCGTATGCTTTTGATGCAACTACTTATGCATATTCTTTTAATTCTGATACCAGTTATCATTATTCTTTGAGAAAGCCTGCGAATACAATAAATGTGGGATTGAATGTACAGCCTACCAAACGTTGGCTGCTGAATTTGAGTGCACATTATGAAAGCAAACGTTTTGATGCGGTGTTCGCAGAAAATGATGTAGCACTTGCATCATTTGTTATTTATAATGCTTACACAGAGTATAATATTACTGATAAATTAAAGTTGTTTGTTGACGCAAAAAATGTCACTGATAAAAAATTCTTTACCATTTATGGCTATAATTCAATTCCAGCGGAAATTATGGGCGGCATCACATTGAAACTTTAATTGAATAGCTTACCTGCATGCTATTAATTATTTTTGCAAAAAAATTGAAATGGCCGATTTTGGCAATATATCAAGCAACGAGACGCTTACCGTTACATTCACCTTATTTGCAGTGATAGATATGTTAGGTTCCATTCCTATTTTAATTTCTTTGAAAGATAAGATGGGCGGTACTATTCGTTCAACGCAGGCTACTGTTGCATCTGGCGCTTTTATGATTTTGTTTTTGTTCGTGGGTAAGCCATTTCTGAGCCTGCTTGGCCTGGATATACAATCTTTTGCAGTAGCAGGCAGTATTGTCATTTTTATTATCGGGCTAGAGATGATTCTCGGGCTTGATTTTTTTAAACCTGATAACAATCCTAAAAGCGGAAGCGTTGTGCCTATTGCGTTTCCTTTAATAGCGGGCTCTGGAACGCTTACTACCATTATGTCTTTAAAAGCAAATTATCATGATATAAATATCTTGATTGGAATACTTATAAATTGCCTGGTAATTTTTTTAGTACTTACATCTCTTAAGTGGATAGAACGTGCACTTGGGCCGAATGGTTTAATAGTTGTAAGAAAGTTCTTTGGCGTTATATTGCTTGCAATTGCAGTAAAAATTTTCGCAGGTAATCTTGCGCAATTTGGTAAAGTATAATGTATTAAATAACCTTTATTAAGAATAGCCGATTAACTAACAGGCCTCGTAGTACAATGGATAGTATGAGAGTTTCCGAAGCTCCAGATACAGGTTCGATTCCTGTCGAGGCTACTTTAATTCCTGAATGTGTTCATCAGCAAGAAATCGATGATTTTAATTGGCAATGAGTAACGTTTTGTAACATGAAGCTCCAAAAATGTTTTGAATTACCCACCTCGTCAGTGGCCGAACATTGATAGATTTTATACCTGGTGTCATCAGGATCTATAATTGAACAATCTATTTCTTTATTAGTTTTTAAGTGACATGATTTGTTATTTGTCTTTGGGTCATGGAACTAACGAATGTGGGGGAGCATATTAATGTTATTATTTATTGCTTACCCTTGCGAATTTTCAGAAACAAACCTTTTACAGTAGTCCTTTATTTCTTGTCGCACTTTACAAAATTGCTCTTTAATTTCTGCTTCTGTGCCTGTTGCCTTTGCAGGATCGGCAAAGTTTTGATGAAACTTTTTTGCGGTTGTTGGAAAGAAAGGGCAATGTTCTTTTGCATTATCGCAGACAGTAATTACAAAATCAAAATCAATATTGCGGTATTCATTCACGTTGTTGGAAGTATGATGCGAAATGTCAATACCATCTTCTTTCATGGTTTCAATTGCTCTTCGGTTTACGCCATGTGTTTCAATGCCTGCACTGTAAACTTCAGCTTTGTCCTTCGCAAAATATTCTAAGTAGCCTTCAGCAATCTGGCTGCGGCAACTGTTACCTGTACATAGAACTAGAATTTTTTTCTTAGGAATGGCTTGCATACTTTTTTAATTGCAACACTCTGTTCCGCAACCGCACGATTTCGCTTTTTCTGCATAAACTGTGATGCTAAAGATGCCCGCGTCACCTGTTTTATAATTCAATAATTCTTCTTCGCTTAAATAGTTTTTTAAAATGTCATCAGGAATGTTAATAGGCTTTTCTTTTTGAACGCTAATGTTGCTAAAGCCGTTTGCATTTATGAGTTCCAGATACACTTCCTTTTGTATAGCACCTGACACACAGCCAGCATACATCTCTGCATCTTTACGAAAAGCGTCCGGCAGATTTCCAATTAATACAATATCGGAAATGCTAAAATGGCCGCCTGGTTTTAATACACGAAACATTTCTTTAAACACAGCATCTTTATCAGGCACAAGATTTAAAACGCAGTTGCTTACAATTACATCTGCAACATTTGATGATACAGGCATTTTCTCAATATCACCTTGCCGGAACTCTACATTATAATAACCCAGATTATTCAGCATTGGCTCTTGCTTTTTCAATCATTGCCGGTGTAAAATCAATACCGATCACTTTACCATCTTCACCTGTTTCGTTTCTGGCAACAAAGCAATCATTTCCTGCGCCGCTGCCCAGATCAATCACAGTGTTTCCCTTTTTTATTTTTGCAAATTGTGTTGGTAAGCCACAGCCCAGGCCTAAGTCTGCATCAGCGTTATAACCCTCAAGTCGTACTGTAATCGTCACTCATGATGTTATACACTTCAGTTGAGCAACAACCAGAGCCGCAGCAGGATGATTGATTGGTTTCTTTATCCTGTAAAGCGATTTCGCTGTATTTCTGCTTTACAATTTCTTTAAGTTGTTCTGAGGTTTCCATGTCTATATTTTTTATGATTAACAACAATTGTTTTTCTTTTCAAGTTTTGCAGCAATGTTTGAAAAATAGCGTTGAAGTTTGGTGATTGCTTTTTCGTTTATGCAATAACAAATGCTGTTGCCTTCAATGCTTCCTTTAATTAATCCTGCGTTTTTTAATTCTTTCAGGTGCTGAGAGATGGTAGGCTGTGCAAGCGGCAATTCATTTACGATATCTCCACAAATGCAACTATCCACTTTAATCAGATATTCCATGATGGCAATTCGTGCCGGATGCCCCAATGCCTTGATCATTGTGGCAATGGAATTTTGTTTGTCTGTAAAATGATCTGTCTTCGTTGCGCCCATCGTAATAGTTTAATATTGCAATATTACGATAAACGTTTAAGCGGACGAAATATTTTTTCTGTTGCAAGTCTCCTGACCTTTGCTTACCGTTGCTTAACTACAATAAATTATATTTGAGTAACAAACCAGCGCAGGCCGGGAAGCTGCGCCAGAGCAGGGATTTTAAAGGAGTAAAAGAAATACCGTCGTGCCTGGAAATGAAAATTACGGATAGAGGCTATTTAACGACGGCGTGGCTGTAAAACACAAAACGTCTTTGAACACAATGCAAAACTTATTTAGGCATGCGTCGATTATGTGGCGGTATTGCTGTGGCCTTAGCACTTTGCCTTCCGCTTGCGGTGAATGAAATATTTGTGTTCATTATATATGTCATTGTTCTTTTTAAATTATTGTGCTAACCTTAATTATTGCAAGATTGGAAGAAAATTTACTTAGTAATGCGAAAGTATTTGAGTGAAATATTTAATGTTTGAGATAGCTGCGTGGTTATAACTTATGGATATTGCTTTGCTCAACCGTGCTTGCATCCGTTGGCTTAGATACCAACTCAACAGCAGTTATCATCGGTGCTATGCTCATTTTGCCGTTAATCTCTCCCATTTTAGGCGTTGGTTTATCAATTGCCATACTTGATAAGCAATTATTAGGTCGCTGTTTTCGTGACCTTTTGCTTGGCTGAAAAACGGCATTGATAATGAACGGGTAAAACGCTCCGAAAAGATAAGCCGAGTTTGCAGTGGCAATACCGAACAACACCTACGAAATCGCAAAGCACTCAACTCTAAAATTTTAGCGTACCAGGCTTGAGCGGGATTCTCTTGTTTTGATAAAAAGATAATTCATTATTATGAGATGCCTGTCCATAGTATGATGCAAAATATTCTTTTTGCAATGCGCTATTATCATTTTTGAGTTGATAAAAAATTTACCAGCTTGTCCAGTTCATCTTTGGCAAGAATGCCGCCATAAGCGGGCATATTGGTAGCCCCATTCACGATTCGGATAGTAAGTTCCTGCCGAGATAAACGATTACCAACAATGGTAAGATCAGGACCGGCTGCACCGCCGTAACCATTTATTTTATGGCAATACTCACATCCTTTATTATAAAAAAGATGTACGCCTTCTATCATAGCAGAATCAGGCTGCACCTGCTTTATAGCCGTTATTGGCAATGGCTTTGTTTTAAAATCCGGTGACCATGGAGCCTTTAGCCCAACAATCAAAAGGCTTATCACAAAAATAAAAACACAGATAACTCCAAAGATTGCCCATGGCCTTTTCATCGGGCTGCGCTCTCCTTTATTCGATATAAACGGAATGGAAAATAAAAGTATAATGGTAAACAATGGACCAAGCATCATTGCAATTGATTCTATCTTATGTGGCATTAATGCGAACAACGCAAAGAATGGAATCATATACCAATCAGGTGAGGGAGAAGTATGTACAACTGATGGATCAGGAGCATTGGTAAGCGAAGGAGCTCCCAAAAATATCGCAAGACAAATTATACAAATAATAATTACAGAACTAAAGATCACATCACGCCAGGCTGCATTGGGCCAAAAAGGAACACTCTTTTCTTTTAAATAATTTTGATACCAGGCACGATATGTTTTTGGATCAACCAAACGGCCCGCTTTCGGCGGCTCTGAAATTCCATTTCTAAAAACGAGAAAAATGTGAAGGCCAATAAAAATAAAAATAAATGCAGGTGCAATAAAAACATGGTATGAATAAAACCTGCTGAGGCTTTGGCCGCCAATGGTATTACCGCCCAATAATAATCTTGCAAGATATTTTCCAACGAACGGAACCCTTCCTAACTGTTGCGCCGCTACTACTGAAGACCATACTCCGCTTGAATCCCAGCGGAGCAACTGTCCTGTGAAACCCATAAAAATAGTGAACAGTAAAAGGAAGACACCGCTGATCCAATTCATCTCCCTTGGAAATTTATATGATGCCGTTATATAAGTTCGCATCATGTGCAATCCTACTAAAATGATCATTGCTGAAGCACCATAATAATGTATGCCCCGCAGCACATTTCCAAACTTTGCGTGGTTGGTAATAAATTCCAGCGATTGATATGCACTGTTTGATGAGGGCTCATACAATAATGATAAAGCCACTCCTGTAATAACCTGTAAAACAAAAACAAACAAAGTAGCACTTCCAAATACATAGCTCCATAAATCTTTGGGTGGTGCAGGATGCTTTAATAAGGGCATTACGGTTTCCGATATCCCCGTTCTGTCATCGAGCCAATACCATACTTTTTTAAAAATTTTTTTCATACTAAGCCGTAATACCTGTAATGGGAATTGGTTTTGTTTTTATCTGCACTTCATCTTTATATATTCTTACATCATATTTGGTCAAAGGCTTGGGTGGCGGCCCTGCGGCCACCGTTCCATCCTTATAATATACACCACCATGGCATGGACACATAAATAAATGTGCCTGTTCTTCCCACCTTACAGGGCAGCCAAGATGTGTACAGTTAGCAGCAAAAGCAATAAAGTTATCTTTGTCATTTCTTCTAAGCCATGCGGCAGATTTTGCAGTAATGCCAGCATAAGGTTTAGGATCTGCATTTATAAAGCTCACGAGTTTTGTACTTCCGATTTCAAAATCACTTAATGTTCCAACCTTGCGCCATGTTTCAGGTGTGCTCTCCAAAAGCGGCGCCAGCAGTGCACTTAGAACAGGTATTGCTACTACCGCTGCGCTTAGTCCCGCCAGGCTTAAGCTTAGTTTCATCATAAACTTTCTCCTGCCTATTGCACGATCAGTTTCCTGGTTTGTGCTTTGGGAATCGTTGCTTTCTGTTGACTGATCATTCATTACGTAAATTATTTATCCATCCAAAAAGTGATATGCCAAAAACAATTAAGCCTATTATTGAAAACAGCCAGTTAGATAATAAGCCCCATCCGGCAAACATTAATCCTAATGCAAGAAAAAACGGCCAGTATGTTGGCTTTGGAAGATGTTCGGGTTTTGCTTTAATTTTTTTTATGTCAATATTTTTTTCCATGATTATATACTAACGTGCATGCTTACACGAAATTTTTATAGCACTGAATAAGAATTTGTTTCATTTTTATTTGTCTCTTTTTCACCAAACCATTTTATCAGAATTACCATTGATGCTGTTAAATAAATAAAACAACAGGGCACCCACATAATTAATCCTGCCATCTGCTGATCGTTTGCTATTGATATATTCCATTGATTTCTTATTACTGATAAAAAACCACCCATATCATTAGAAATATAACTGGTGTACGTTCCCGCAGATGCAAATGTTATTAATAAACCAAGCAATGAACAAAACACGCATGCCGATGATAAATACAAAACCTGTGTCAGCGATGTTATGCGATATTTTTTATAAGGATTGATTATTGGCAAGCAAAAAATCATGCCTCCAATCAATAAACTTATCATGTTTATATTCATTAGAATGCCCATTAGCATTGAGTTGTCTTTCATTCCATGCATAGGCATCATCATATTAAATACATAGGGTACATGCCAAATCCACATAATACCAACACCAATAAGCCAGCTTGCTAAAGGAGCTTGGTGTATTTTTTTTGAAATGAATAAAAAGAATTGCTTGAACTTATTTTCCGAATGAATAGACGCCACTAACAATGGCGCAGCAATCAATAGTAACAAAACATGCGACAACATATGAGCACTGAATAAATAATTTTCACCTATAAAATTTAATGGTGAATTACCGCAGATAACGATCAAAATTATTGCTGCTAAAAAACACCATAATTGTTTGTTGAACTTAAAGTTGATTATATATAAATACAATATGCACATCAACGCAAGAAGAATTAAACTGCTTGCACTAAAACTCCAATAAGAAAAAACAGATTGCATAATTTCTTTTTTAAATCTTAGTAAAATAAGGCAGCACATATACAACCGTAAAAACAAAAGCCCATACAATATCAACAAAATGCCAGTAAATACCAACGGTGCCTATTACATTCGATTTGCCATTATTAAAATCTCCAACAAGCGTTAACACAAGAACAATACATAAAATAATTAAACCAATAAATACATGAAAGCCATGAAAACCGGTAAGCGCATAAAAGCTGGTGCCAAAAACACTTCCACTCAATGTTATGTTTTCATTGATCAATCTTAAATATTCTTTTCCTTGTCCAAATAAAAATATAGCACCAAGCAAAATGGTTATTGTCAACCAAATCTTTAAACTTTTTATATTTCCATTCTTATATTTTTTTTCCGCCATAATGTATGTAAAGCTGCTGCTGAATAAAAGAATGGTGAAAATGCCTGTTGTTTTTATATCTAATTTGCTTACTTCATAAGGCTCGAAGCCGGAGTTGTAAGCCATATAAATGAAAGCCATTATTAATGAAACAAAAAACATTGCTTCTGTGCCAACTACCAGTTTCATCATCGTTTTATTTTCCATGCTCTTATTTTTTATTAAACTAATTCGTGTAATTATTCATCTGCTTTATCAGGATGCTTCCAATCCCACAATGGCCGCCGTCCGTGGACTTCAGGCAGTTCATTAAAATTTTTTAAAGCCGGCGGAGATGAAGTTGTCCATTCCAAAGTGAACGCATCCCATGGATCATCGCCAGCTTCTTTGCCTCGTTTCATGCTTTTATAAATTACATAAATCAACATTAAAATAGAAGCACCCATGATAAATGCTCCTGATGTTGAAATGAAATTCAATACACCATACCATGGAAGATTTGGATAAGTAAATACTCTCCGTGGCATACCTAAAATTCCAAGCATGTGCTGTACTAAAAAAGTGGCATTAAATCCAGTAACAAATAACCAGAAAAACCATTTGCCTGTTTTTTCATCCAGCATTTTTCCTGTCATCTTTGGGAACCAATAAAACAATCCTGCAAACAATCCGAAAATAGTTCCACCAATAAACACATAATGCAAATGAGCAACCACATAATATGTATCGGTTAATTGCCAGTCAATAGGCACAATTGAAAATGCTATCCCACTTAAACCACCAATTGTAAACTCAACTAAGAACGCAACTGCAAACATCATTGACACAGTAAATTTTATTTTACCACCATACATTGTTGCCAGCCAATTGAAAATTTTTACACCTGTTGGAATACCGATCAACATACTGCTTGCAGAAAAAAATGAATCAACTGTAGTGCCAAGGCCAACTGCAAACATGTGATGCGCCCATACGCCAAATGCAAGCAGGGCAATAGCTACCGTAGATGCAGCCACAAATGCATAACCAAATATTGGCTTGCGTGAAAACACCTGGAACACTTCAGATAAGATACCAAATGAAGGAAGAATTAATATATATACTTCCGGATGGCCGAATATCCAAAACAAGTGTTGCCATAACAATGCAGAACCACCATTTGCAGTATTAAAAAAATGAGCATGAAACTGGCGATCCATTAAAAGCATTGCCAGTGCTGCATTTAAAGAAGGAAATGCTGCCAGCAATAAAAATGAATTCACTAAAACCATCCATACAAATAATGGAAGTTTATTCAGCTTCATGTTTTTAATCCGGAGATGAAGTATAGTTACAATAAGATTTACAGATGTGGTAACACTTCCAATGCCTGTAAGCAATAAACCCATTGCATAATAATCAATGCCAGGGTTGCTGGAATAATTTTCCTGGTTGAGCGGTGCATAATTGAACCAGCCTGCATCAGGCGCACCACCTGCTAAAAAACTAAAATACAATAGCAACCCGCCAAAGAAAGTAATCCATAAACTAAAAGCGTTCAATCGTGGAAAAGCAGTTTCATTGGCACCAATCATTAATGGAACAAAATAAACTGAGAAACCAAATATTGCCGGCATAGCAACTAAAAAAATCATAGTAGTTCCATGCATGGTAAAAAACTGGTTGTATGTTTCCGGGCCTAAAAAATGCATCATCGGCAATGCCAATTGTGTACGCATCAATAATGCTTCAAGGCCACCTATCAAAAAAAAGAAAAGTGAAACGAACAAGTACATGATGCCAATCATCTTATGATCTACTGACGATATCCACTGAAGCAAACCCTGATCAGTGCTCACTCCCAGCCCGGGGAATGATGTAGATGGTTCCGGTATTTCGACTAATTCTGCCATTTAATTTTTATTGCATCACTTACACATTATTGCAACGAATTACACAAATAATTACGAATTAAGAACTCTGTTTTATAGCACTAACAACCCTGTTAACGAACCTCACTTTAACTCACTTAAGTAATGTGCAATCGCTATCACTGAATCTTTATCCAAAATAAAATCGGGCATGTGCGCTCCTGGTTTTATTTGCTGCGGATGATTAATCCATTCATATAAATTTTGTTCATTGTTTTTTAATAAGCCTGTTAAAATTTCTTGTCTGCTTGCAATGTGTGAAAGGTCCGGACCAACGGCCGCATTGGATTGAGTACCTTGTATGCGATGACAATTGCTACATGTTTTTTCCTGGAATAATTTTTCACCTGCCATTGCAATTGTCTCCGCTGGCCTACTCGCATTTGCAGCATTTGATGTAAGCCAGTTATTAAAATCACCCTGCGTTTGTGCGATAACATTAATCCGCATCCAGGCGTGCTGTGCACCACAGAACTCGCTACAGGCGCCGATGTACGTGCCAGGCTTGTTTATATCCAGCCATAAATAATTATTAATTTTTGGAATCAGATCCATTTTATTTCCCAACTCGGGAACCCACCAATCATGTATGACATCTGCGGAACGCATCTCCATTAATAAATGTTTACCAACCGGTAAATGAACTTCATTTGCAGTGATCACTTTGGAGCCGGGATATTCAACTTCCCACCACCATTGATGGCCCGTAATTATTACATCGGGTTGTCTTGATTTATCAACCTCAGGAGAAACAGCTTTTTCAATAACAACTGTTTGATAAAAAAAATAAACCAATATTAAAGCAGGCACACCAATCATAAATGCTTCTAAAATTTTATTTCCTTTGGTTTGAGAAGGTTCTGAGTGGTCGTCTTTTTTTTCTTTGTATTTAATGCAGATATAAATTACAAGAAACGTAACCAATGTAAGCATTGCTGTGGCTGCAATATTGAACGAATAAAATACTTGGTTTATGCGCTCTGCCTGTTGCGATGCAGGATTGGTAATGGATTGTAATAAAATAGTTATTATAAATCGGACAAATAAAATCATTAATCAGCTTTCATAAATTTCTACATTATAATTTTCATTTTCCCATTTGTCAGCTTCGTTCCAAAAAAAAGTAAATTCTATTTTACTGCCAGCTTGTGCTTTGGTTTTTAAATCCGCAATGAAAATTCCGATACCGATATCTTTTGTTTTCGTTTCGTTCGTTGTCTTCCATTCATCGGTAGTCCAACAAATTTTTGCGTCAGCCATTATTTCTATACGCAATGTTTTTGAAGAAGGCAACTTCGAAAACTGGTTTGTGAAATTCCAAACCATGAAAGGCGAAACAATCTTTTTATTAATGTACCTGTCAACTGCCTGTTCCGGCATATCAAAAACTTTTTTATCTCTTATTGAAGCCCAAAGCTTGATGTACTCTGCATGCGCCCAGGTGAGCGGCATTCCCGAACCAGTGTGTTCACCAAAAAATAATTCTTTTTCTGGTATATCTTCTGTATCCCAAATCTGTTCCGGCAACAAACCATGATTTGAAAATTTTTCCATAGACTTCAAAAGCTTTTTTGCTTCCGCAATATTTCCTGCAGCCACTTCGTAATGGCCTCGTTCACCCGTAAGCAACGGCCATGCCCTGCCAATACCTGTTCCATCATAAGCATCGCCGTTTTCATGCTCTCCATATCCATCATTATTGTACCTGTGCCAGCTTGGTCCATTTGGTGTATCCACTTTTAGAACAGCATCAATTACTTTAATTGTGTTTAATATTTTTTCATCATCAGGAGCCCGCAGGCCGAAACGTACCAACGCTAATGCATCTACACTTATTAATTCGTTAATCAGCGTTTTACCGTTACCGTTAGTATGATTTTTCAGATCTATTTTTTTATCTCCTAATTCTGAAGCTGGTATATGATGATATGGATTGATGCGTATATAATAACCTTCTACATCATGTTTTTTTGCAAGATTTGTTCCTGTTACGTAAGTCCATTTTTCAATGTTATCATTCCAATAGTCGGCCGTTTCTCTACAGAATTTAGCCAAATCATGTTCATCGTTTCTTTCGGCGATGTCACCACCGGCAAGCAGTCCTGCAATTTCAGTTGCAAGAGTGAAGGCAGAAAAGCCTTTCTCTTCTTCCCAACGATCTTGTTGTGTATAAGGCCCATGGTTTATTAAAAATGCAATTGCTTTCTTTACCAATGGCCAATATCTTTTCATCCGTGGCTTATCTATCATATTATCAATGCAGCATTTGTTTATTAATACTATCGGCAATGCTGTTTGATCCATCTGCAAACCTTTCCAATGCGGGGTGCCTTCCAGCCACATATTTTGCGCCCAGCTTCCATCAGCCTTTTGGGTAGACATTAAGTAATTTATAATTCTTAACGAATCGTCTTTCTGCTTTAACGCCATAAATCCACCGGCACTTTCCGCAAGATCTCTTGGCCAAACAACATGGTATCCACCTTTATCGTCATCACCTTTTGTTTCGCCCCATGGTATAGATAAACTTGCAATGATGCCGCCTGGAAAATTTTTTGCTTCATGCATCCGAAGCACAGCTGCACTTATTTTAAAGCTCTTTTCCTTAATATTTCGCAGGCTTTTTTGCCAATTTTCCCAACCTTTTATATAATTTGTTTTTGATGATTCAAACCCTTCAAGAAGGCTTCCCCTTGCGTGATTCGCTGCTTCTTCTATGTTTCGTCCAAAGCTCAATGCAAGCAAAAAATCTCCTGATGTCGATACATCAATTTCGCCTGTTAATGCAATATTTCCATTGTCCGCCTTTTGATATTGCCATTGCATTTTTTTATGCTTTTCCAGATCTGTGTAACCATCTGACGTGCCCACAAAACCAACAGAACGCTTTAACCAGTTTGACGAGCATGCAACCGCAAGCGTAAAGTCCTCATGCTGTGCAAAAAGCATTTCAACACCTTTATATTCACCTAACCAGCCTGAGTTATCTGCTCCCTGGTCAATAAGATGCGGCGCAATAATGGTATATAAATGCAATTCATTGCGAGAAGCCTTCTTTTGTTTGAAACTTACATTTTGAAGCACTGTATTCCTTAAGGGATCTGCAATGATCTCTTTTTGTATTTCATATTTTTTATCAATACACGTATTTATGATTTGATAACAGGGCACTCCTGCTTTTATCATTTTTATCAAATGATTGGTATCTCTTTTTTCTTCTGAAAAAAAATCCTTTCCATCAGCTACCATAAATTCCATGTCGCGAATGCATGCAATATCTTCCCTTGGAAAATATACTTCATTTAAAATACCATGGCTTGTTGTGAACAATACACTTGACGCCCCATCCAGTGCTTTACCAATACCTGACTTCGAGCTGGAGGTCCATTTAGGTTTTAATCCCGGTGCGCCGGGTGCATGTTTTTCTGACATTATTTTATTTAATTAAAAAGCTTTTCTGAGCACCATCATTCAGCAATTTATATTTCATTCCAATTAATTTTTATTGTTTATCAACACAGCTGCACAAACGCCTGCCGCTATACCTAGCAATAACCCAATTGTTGTTTTTTTATGAGTGGCCATCCACACTTCAGGGCTATGGTCCCATGAATCTTTTGCAAACGTTCCTCTTGCTCCATGATCACCGGGAACTGGTTGATATAGATTATTCTGCCTATCCGGTGAAACCGGTTCGTCGGTCTGTTGCCCATCAAACCCGGTTTCAGCGAGGTATTTATCTAGATAGCCAGGCAGAATCTTATTACCTAAAATCGTCTGAACAGTGGGATAACCAACATATAATTCCCTTTGATGATCTCTTGCAACCTGAACCACAGCCTTCGCTGCAACCTCTGGCTCATAAATTTTGCCCATTGGCTTTGGCTTATTTTTTAGGTAGCTTTTTACCCAACTGAATTGGGTTGTATTCATCGCAGGCATCTGAATCATACTCAATTTCACATTACTCTTTGCATGGATTAGTTCACTTCTTAAGGATTCGAAAAAACCACGTGTGGCATGCTTTGCGCCGCAATACGCTGATTGCAAAGGAATGCCGCGGTAAGCCAATGCCGAACCTATCAAAATAATAGTGCCCTTATCTTTTGGTAGCATTCTTTTTAGTGCGGCGGACGTGCCATAAACCTGCCCGAGATAAGTGACGTCCGTTACACGCTCAAAATCCTTTGCTTCTATTTTTTTGAAAGGACCGAATACGCTTACCATCGCATTGTTGATCCAGATATCAATAGTTCCAAAGTGCGCTTCTATTTTTTTTGCCGCATCTTCTACTTCATCAGCATTCGAAACGTCTGTCTTAACGGCTAACGCTTTGCCACCAAGTTTTTCCACTTCCTTTTTGGCAGCATCCAGTCCATCTTTTCCTCTTGCAAGCAACCCAATGTTAGCACCGTGCTTCGCAAACTCACGAACCATAGCTCGTCCCAGCCCTGCAGACGCACCGGTGATAACGACAGTTTTGTTTACAAAATCTTTTTTCATCTATTATTTATTTTGTTTCCTGGTAAAATAAATAGCTAATGCAGCAACCAGCGCAATCCCGGCAAATGCGATTAACTTTTTAGCTTTATCAGGATCTTTTAATTTCATTTCATCTACATATTTTTTTTCAGGCAATGCTTGTGGAACGTTTGAATCCGATGCATTTTCCTTTAAAGCCATTTGCAGCATTTGTGCTAAATGCAAACCTTTGCGATCGGTCTCTTGCTCTATTTGTTCACGACAACTGAAGCCATCCGCAATTACTAAAGTAGTATCAGCTGCCTTGCGCACAGCAGGCAGCAAAACTCTTTCACCTGCCTTCAATGATACGTCATAGTGATCGCCTTTTTCATAACCAAAGTAACCAGCCATGCCGCAGCAGCCAGAGTCCAATATTTCGTAATCAAGATTTGTTTTTTGCAGTAATGTTTTTTCAGCTTCAATCGTCATAATTGCTTTATGATGGCAATGACCATGAACCACTGCTTTTCTTTTTAGTGTCGGAATTTTAAAGTGCTTAGCTTTCTTTTCAAGAAACTCTGCGAGCGTAAACACATTTTTATTTAATCGCTTAGCGTCTTCATTATTCGGGAAAAGATTCATGAGCTCATCACGAAAAACCGCAGTGCAACTGGGCTCCAGCCCAACAATTGGAATCTCCTGCTCAATTTCTTCTTTCAAAACATCTAAAATTTGCAGCAACATTTTCTTTGCAGTATTTAACATTCCAAAATCATACAACGGCCTTCCGCAACAAAGTGATTGCTTTGGTGTAATAACTTCATAACCTGCTGCTTCAAGAACATCAACGCCTGCAACCAGCGTTTCGGGCAGGAAAAAGTTATTAAATGTATCGGCCCACAAAATCACTTTAGGCTTACCGGCATTTTTACGGCCTCTCTTTTTAAACCAATCTTTAAACGTTATTTCTGCATACTTGGGCATCTTTCTTTTTTGCTCAACACCAGCAATGCTCTTTGTTATTTTACTAAGGATCGGTGCATGCATGAAAAAGTTCGCAATATTAGGCATGTACGATGCAATCCTTGACCACCAATAAATCCATCCGAAAACGTAAGCTGTTCTTGGCCTTAATCTTCCATCATAATAGTGGGAAAGAAATTCAGATTTATAGGTTGCCATGTCCACGTTTACAGGGCAATCACCTTTACAACCTTTACAAGCAAGGCACAGGTCCAGTGATTCTTTCACATGATCATCCTTCCAACCACCTTTTACAACATTGCCTTCCAGCATTTCAAACAACATTCTGGCCCGGCCACGGGTGCTGTCTTTTTCTTCCCGGGTTACCATATAGCTTGGACACATCGTACCGCCTTCCTGTCTTCTGCAATTGCCAACTCCCACGCAACGCAAAGTGGCTCTGGCAAATGTGTTGTTATCATCGGGATAGTGAAAGTGAGTATGTGTGTGCGGTGGATCGTAATGATTGTTGATCCTGAGATTTGCCAGTTCACCGTAAGACTCAATTACTTTGCCTGGATTCATTTTCCATTCAGGATCCCAAATCGTCTTAAACTCCTTGAAAGCCTGCACGATTTCTTTACCATACATTATTTCGAGTAAGTCGCCACGTGCCTGTCCGTCGCCGTGCTCACCGGAGTTGGAGCCACCATAACTTACAACAAGATGCGAGGCTTCAACCGTAAATTTTTTATATTTCTCCAATCCTTCCTTGCTAAACAGGTCAAACTCCACCCGGCAGTGAATGCAACCCTGGCCAAAATGACCATATAAAGATGGATTGTAACCAAACTTGTTGAAGAGTGCACGAAGGTCTTTCAAATAATCGCCGACCTTATCCGGAGGAACGGCTGAATCTTCCCAACCCGGCACGGTCATTGGCTCTCCGGGCACCCATGCTGTAGCGCCCAAACCAGATTCCCGAATTTCCCACAACATCTTTTCCTGCGCGGGGTCATCAAATAAGCTCATGTTTGGGGGGTTATCGTTTTGTTTTAATTCCGCCATGAGATCTTTCGCTTTCTGATCAGAAACTTCCTTGGTTAAGCCGTCGAACTCTACCAACAACCATCCTTCGCCTTTCGGCAACAAAGGAAGATCCTTAACATCCAGCCCTTTCTTTTTCATGTAACCGATCAGCAAGTGATCGATTCCTTCCAGCCCGATTGGCTTATGTTTTAGAATTGGTATAACTGCATGGCCGGCGGCATACACATCAGGATAACCAAGTACGAGCAAAGATTTATTCTTTGGAGCCGGCAACAGTTGCAAGGTTGCTTCTAAAATCGTAACACATGTTCCTTCTGAGCCAACGAGTGCCTGCGCAACGTTGAAGCCGTTTTCAGGAAGCAGTTGAGGGAGATTAAATCCAGACACCCTTCTCGGAATATCCGGAAACTTTTGCCGTATCAGATCCGCATACTTATCTCTAAGATCTCTTAATTTTTGATAAATTTCTGCTTTGCGGCCACCTTCGCTTATTATCTGATTAAACTCTTCGTCTGAAGTTTTACCCACTTTCATTTTCAGGCCATCGTAGGTTAAAATCGTCAGCGATTCCGTGTTATCGGATGTCCGGGCGCCATTGCCTTTAAAGGCTGCCATCACGGAATGTATACCGCAGGAGTTGTTGCCTAACATGCCGCCAAGTGTGCAGTGGCTGTGTGTTGCAGGGTCTGGGCCGAAAGTCAAATCCACCTTTTTTTCGGTTGTGTGACGCATGGTATCCAATACAATTCCCGGTTGCACGCTCACCAGCTTTTTCTCTTTGTCTATATAAAGAATTTCATTGTAGTACTTCGACATATCCATTACGACGGCGACGTTACAACACTGGCCAGCCAGGCTCGTGCCGCCACCCCGGGATAACACCGGTGCTTTATATTTTCTGCAAATGCTTACCGTGTTAATAATGTCTTCCTCTGTTTTTGGAACCACTACGCCGATTGGCACTTGCCTGTAATTAGATCCATCTGTGGAGTACAATGCTTTTGAGCCGTCATCAAACCTTACCTCGCCCTTTATTTTTTCCTTCAGTTCCTTTTCAAGCGAAACAACGTCTACACCTTTCGAGGACTTCGTCGTAAAAACAGTGTCGTAAATGATTTCGCCGTCAGCATGGTGGCTTAGTCCATTGCTTTTACCATTCGTTTGATGCTTTTGTTTTTTTGTTTCTTCTGAGATCATGGATTACATTTTAAGTTTATATTTTTCTGCATCTTTCTGTTTAAATTCAATACCAAATCCAGGCCGGCTCATGTCCGGATAAAGGCATCCATCCACGGGCTTTTGCACACCATCAAATAGTATGGATTCTATCCTTTCATGGTCAAAGAAATATTCGGAAATATAAAAGGAAGGTGAGGCCACGGCCGCGTGCAAATGCAATGCAGGAGCGCAATGTGAAGAAAAAGGAATATACCTCGCTTCGCAAAGGCTACCCGCTTTCATAAAGTTAGTGATGCCGCCGCATCTCGTTGCATCGGCTTGCAACACGTCAACCGCTTCAGCGTTTAGCATCGTTTTGAAATAGGGGAGGTTATACCCATATTCGCCGGCCGCAACATCGATCATCGCAGGTGTATGATTTCTGATAAAACAAAGACCAGTTAAGTTATCTGAGGTAACGGGCTCTTCGAACCAGCTTACATTGTATTCAGTGAACTGGTTCGCCTTTTCGATGGCTTGCTTTACTGAATACGCACCATTGGCGTCAACGAAGAGCTTTGCCTTGTCTCCAATTGCTTTACGAGCAGCCTTCACACGGTGCACATCGGTGTCAGGATCCCGGCCTACTTTCATTTTAAAATGCGTGATGCCTTGTGCTGCCCAATTTTCAAACTGTTCTTTTGTTTGTGCATCGGTATAGGAGGTGAAGCCGCCGCTGCCATATAATAACATCGATTCGTTCGCCTTGCCCAACAATGAACAAAGAGGAACGTCGAAGATTTTTGCTTTCAGATCCCACAAAGCGTTATCTACTGCCGAAACTGCCATGGCCGCAATGCCGCACTCACCTTCATTTCTAACGGCAGCAAAAAGCTTTTTGGATAGGAGGGGAATGTTTAAACAGTTTTCATTTTCAACGACCTTTTTCAACGAAGTGTTGATAACGGACACCGCCGCCCCGCCCGAATATGTATAACCTACACCTTGTTTGCCGCCAGCGGACACCTCCACCAGCACCAGGGTTGTGCTATCCCATTTTATGGTTCCATCACTTTCCGAGGTTTCCGTTGGAATTTTGTAAGCACTTGCGACTAAATTTTCTATTAAAATTGTATCAGGTGCTTTTTCATTTATATTTTTGACAGAACCTCTCATTAATTAAATATCGTTGCCACTTCTTCTTTCCAGGTGTTTTTAATCATTTCCCACGTTGCATCATCTTTTATTAATGCTTCCGTAAAATTCTTTGCCTGTTTAAAACTAATGTGCGGAGGCAGCGGTGGCACATTTGGATCTGTATACGCTTCAAGAACTACCGGCCGGTTTTGGCTCATGGCATATTCTATCGCTGTTACGATGTTCTCTTCTTTATCCACTTTAACACCGGAAAGCCCAAGCATCTTTGCATATTCAGCATATGGGAAATCTGGAACGGACTGGCTCGCAGCAAATCTTTCATCGCCTTCCATAACACGTTGTTCCCAAGTCACCTGGTTTAGGTCACGATTATTCAGCACTAAGATCATAAGTCTTGGATCACTCCAATCCTTCCAATATTTTGAAATTGTGATAAGCCCATTGTTACCGAGCATTTGCATAGCTCCGTCACCCACCAATGCGATCGGCATCCTATCAGGATACGCAAACTTCGCAGCAATTGCATACGGCACGCCGGGACACATGGTAGCAAGATTGCCAGACAACGACGCTTTCATGCCCTTCCTTATTTTTATATCTCTTGCATACCAGTTTGCGGCTGAGCCGGAATCGGAAGATAAAATGCAATTATCCGGCAGCCTCGATGACAACTCCCAAAAAATTCGTTGCGGATTGATAGGGTCAGCACTATGCATGGCCCTTGCTTCCAGCACCTTCCACCATTCTTCTACATTCTTTTCAATCGTTTCGCGCCAGTTCCGGTCTTCTTTCTGCTTTAGCATGGGAATCAATTCACGAAGCGTAAGCCGGCTGTCACCTTGCAGGTTCACATCCATCGGGTATCTTATGCCGAGCATTTTTCCATCAATATCAATCTGTATGCCTTTTGCTTTTCCTTCTTTTGGTAAAAATTCTGAGTAGGGAAAACTTGAACCAACCATGAGCAGCGTGTCGCAGTTCATCATCAGGTCCCAGCTGGGCTTGGTTCCCAGCAGTCCTATGGCGCCGGTAACGTAGGGCAGATCATCCGGCAGCACTGCCTTGCCCAACAACGCTTTTGCAACGCCTGCGCCTAACAATTCCGCTACTTCCATCACCTCGTCCTCGGCACCAAAAGCGCCTGCGCCAACCAACATAGCCACCTTCTTTCCTTCATTTAAAAAATTGGCAGCTCTTTGCAGATCCGATTGCTGGGGAATGATCTCCGGGGTTGAATAATTCAATCCTGAGTGCACGGAGCCATGAACTCTTTTTGGTTCTTCATATGCTACGTCCTGCAAATCGTTTGGAATGATGATGCAGGTAACTGTTCTTTCTGCTTTTGCAATTCTTACAGCACGATCAATGAGGTGTCGCACCTGCGTGGGCACCGTTGCCATGTGAACGTATTCATGTGCCACATCTTTAAACAAAGTAATAAGGTCCACCTCCTGCTGGTAGCTACCGCCGAGTGCGCTTCGTGCCTGCTGGCCAACGATCGCTACAACGGGCTGGTGATCCATTTTTGCATCGTACAGTCCGTTCAATAAATGTATAGCTCCAGGCCCTGAGGTCGCCATGCATACACCCACCTCACCGGTGAACTTTGCATGCGCGCAGGCCATAAATGCGGCGTTTTCCTCATGCCGCGTTTGCACGAAATCCATGTTTGTTTTTGTTCTGTCCAAAGAACCCATCAGTCCGTTGATGCCATCTCCCGGAAATCCGAAGATGCGCGAAATACCCCATTCTGATAACCTCGTAATTAAAAAATCTCCCACTGTCTGGCTCATAGTATGTTGTTATGAATTATAAAAATGTTGAATTTCTAAAAAATCCCAAAACACTTGCCAGACGTGAATTTTGTAGCGGATGTACATGATTTCTATAGCTTGCCGGAAGCTAATAGGCAACGCCATAAAGGAATTGGTTGTCTTTTGTAAAATATTTGTCAATAAGTTTTTTGGTTTTTGATTGAGCAGTAAATACCCCAAATGTTTCCGTTAATTCACGAAAGGCCAATCGTTCATTATTTTCTTATCAATAATCAGCGGGCATGTTTGAGGTCGCAAATTTTAAATAACGAAATACTAATAAGTGAAGATGGAAAAAAGCAGTATGGAAATAAATGAAAGGGAATCAATATGGTCGAAGAGCGGATTTTCTTTGATTTTTCTTAAATGAGACACTCTATAGATTTTCCTGCTTAGGGCTACTTCGATTAAGCTGGTCGAGATCGCACACTAATTTGGGCATCACTAAAATATTATCGTTAAAGGCTTATTTACAAAGCTTTTAAACACCCAAAAACTTGCTTTAGGATGCTGAAATACAAGTGCATTTGTCTTGAGTGATAAGCGAAGCCTTTCTACATTTGCGCAAGCGTTTTAAGAAAGACTAATTGTCTTTGTAAAGACATCAACAATTTCAACGACTGAGCAATAGTTTAATTGCAAAAAAAAATTTAAAACAATAACTCGTTTAAGCGAGTAACAAAATATTGTTATAACCATTATAACAAGCCCATATTAAATCCCTATTAAAACTCAAAGAGACTTGTGGCTTCAATCACAAGTCTTTTGTTTTTTTCTTAAATTCAATAAAATTTTACAGTAAGAATGTAATTGATTTCATAAAAATTAGCAATGGTTTATTTAAACTACTTTCATGCATTCAAAAAAAACAGGCCCTCCTGTTGAAACAGGACGGCCCTTACGATTGCTTGATATGAGACTCTTTAATTATTTATGTTGTGCTGATACCACAGCTTGCAATGGAAAGAGAACCTGATTAAGCGATTGCACTCGGTCTATTCTTACTTTTTAATCATCTCTTTTAATTAACAAACTACGTAGGCAGTCAAGTTCCAAACCAATCAACTTATGCCTAGAATATTATCGCTGAATTGAGATTATTTTATTTGAAATCGCCTTTGCCATAAGTATTCCAGGATAAAATTTTAAATGATGCCCAACCTTTTTTCCGATACATTATTTCAATTAGTTCACTCACTTGAAAAGTCTGAGAAAAGGCATTTTAAGCTTTATATTAAAAGAAGCTCCGCCAAAGAAGACCTGAAAATCATCCGCTTGTTTGATGCGCTGGATAAGCTTTCAGAATATGATGAAAAGCTCTTGCTTAAAAATCTTGAGTGATATTACCAAACCCCAATTATCCAATTTAAAAACACACCTGTACAAACAATTACTTGCAAGCCTGCGCTTATTAAAAACCAATGAAAATATAGACCTTAAGCTTAGTGAACACCTTGATAATGCGCGGCTGCTTTATAATAAAGGCTTGAAAATACAGAGCCTTCATATACTTGAAAAAGCAAAAGAACTGGCCAAAACGAATCAAAAAATGAATTTTCTCGTGCAGGTTATTTCGCTTGAAAAAAAAATAGAGACACTTCATATAACCCGGAGCTACGCTTGAAAAAACAGCAAATGCTTGCAGAAGAAGCGCTTGACATCAGCGGGCATATAGACAGGGTTACACGGCTTTCTAATCTTGCCCTGCTGCTGTACCGGTGGTATGTAAAAAACGGCCATGCCCGAAATGAGGAAGATGAAAAAGATATCAGAAGATTTTTTAAAGAGTTCTTTAGCCTGCCGATGCAAATGCCATAACAGGTTTTTATGAAAAATTATATTTGTACCAAAGCTATTGCTGGTATGGTTTCATACGGCAGGATTTTTTTATGTATTACCGCTATAGCCAGAAATGGATCGACCTTTTTGGTGAAAATGAAGTGATGATAGCTGTTGAAACGGGGCATTATATAAAGGGCATGCATAATTTGCTCAATGCGCATTTTGACCTCCGCAATTTTAAAAAATTTGAAATTACCTTGAGCCAGTTTGAAGAATTTGAAAAAACACCGCCTGCCAATCGAGCACGATAATTTTCGCACCCATACCTCTATTTATATCAACAGTGCAAAAATTAACCAGTTCCTTATGAAGGGCGAATTTCCGGAAGGGCTTGCTCATTGTGCCGGAAGTAGAAGAGAAGTTAAACGAATATGCGCTTTTTGTTGACAGCCACCGGATACTCGTTTTCAATTATAAATTTGCTTCCTTATATTTTGGTGCAGGCAATTATGTCAACTGCTATTGATTACCTCCATAAAATCATTAATGATAACTCAAACGGGCTTGCGCAATGACCTGCAATGTTATGCCCGGCTCATGCATCTTCTTTGCCATTATGAAATCGGTAATGAAGAGATTCTTGACTCTCTTATAAAATCAGTTTATCGGTATTATGGCCCGCCTGAAAAACCTTACAGTGGTTGAAGAACAAATATTTACTTTTTTAAGACATTCCACTAAAGTGAGGCCCAAAGAATTAAAACCGGAACTTAAGCAGTTTCTGGAAAAAATAAAGCACCTTGAAAAAAACCGTTTTGAAACCCGCTCATTTGCCTACCTGGATATTATTTCGTGGGTAGAAAGCAAAGTTTATGATAAATCCATGAGCGAAATAATAAAAGAAAAGAATCTAAGAAACGCGCACTACACAGGAAAAATATCAGCGGAAAAGGTATCGCAATAATTTCAATGTACACTAAAGAGCAAACAAGGCAACTGCAATCATTAACCAAGGAATTGCATTAAAAAAGATGCATCAGTCGGAGAGTTACGGGATGTGCTGAGGTTTCATGAATACAGGTATTATATTTTAAATGACCCGCTCATCTCCGATGCAGAATATGATAGTCTTTATAAAGCGCTTGAAAAGCTGAAAAAGATAATCCCTGCATTAATAACTTCCGACTCGCCAACACAAAGAGTGGGTAATAGCCTGAACAAAGAATTTGTAACAGTCGCCGCACCTCGTGCCTATGCTGAGCCTTGAGAACAGTTATAATCCACAGGACCTTGTAGATTGGGATAAAAGGGCAAGAGGGCTTGTAGACGTCACAGCAAATTGTTTATAGCGCGGAACCAAAATTTGACGGGGCAAGTATTTCAGTGATTTATGAAAAAGATATGCTGGTAAGAGGGGCTACGCGGGGAGATGGCGTTGCCGGTGATGATATAACTTTCAATATAAAACAAATTGGCTCTATTCCTTTATCGGCAAAATTTTCTGATTATGGAATTGAACGGGCAGAGATACGCGGAGAAGTGTTGATGACCAAAGAAAATTTCAGGCAATATAATGTGATGCTGGCCGAAGAAGGGATTGCGCCGCTTGCGAATCCACGAAATGCTGCTGCGGGCTCTCTTCGCATGAAAGACCCTGCTGCGGTAAGAAAAAGAAAACTGGAAGCAATACTGTATCACATAAGCTATATTAAGCTTAGTGAAAAAAACATTTCCAAAAACAAACAAGCTGTTAACAACACATGCCGGCTCTTTGCAAATGCTTGCGGAACTTGGCTTTAAAACTCCGGTAAATGAAAAGAAAGTATTCAACAGACATTGAACAGGTTGTTGAATTTTGCAAAGAGTTTGAAACTAAAAGAGATGAATTGCCGTATGAAATAGATGGTATGGTGATAAAAATTAATGATATAGAACTGCAGCAGCAAACAGGCAGCACTACTCATCATCCCCGCTGGGCGATCGCTTATAAATTTAAAGCAAGGCAGGCAACTTCAAAACTGGTAAAAGTCGAGTTCCAGGTAGGGCGCACAGGTTCTGTAACGCCGGTTGCAAAAATAGAACCTGTTCACATTGCGGGGGTTACCGTTTCTTCCATTTCACTTTTTAACGCAGATGTAATTGAGGAAAAAGATTTGCGTATAGGCGACACCGTTATAGTGGAACGGGCAGGAGACGTAATCCCTTATATTGTTAAGCCACTTGCTGAATTAAGAAACGGCAGTGAAAAGAAAATCATTTTTCCGGCTAATTGCCCGGTATGTGGTGACGCGCTGGTGAAACCTGAAGAGGAAGCTGTATGGAGATGTGTAAATATCAATTGTGAAGCGCAGGTGGTTGAACGCATCATTCATTTTGTAAGTAAGGATGCCATGGATATCAGGAGCCTTGGAGAAGCAAATATCCGTAAGTTTTATTCACTTGGATTTCTTGAAAAATATTCCGGGAATTTATTCGCTCAATTATGAAGAAATTGCAAAACTCGAAGGATTCGGCCAAAGGTCAATTGATAACCTTCGCAATGCAATTGAACATTCAAAAAATCAAAGCCTGCACAGGCTTATCTTCGGCCTTGGCATAAGATATGTGGGTGAGGCTACTGCGAAAACACTGGGCAAAAGCGTTGAAAATATATTTGACCTGCAGAAATTTTCAATAGAGGAATTGCACCAGCTAAAAGATATTGGAAATAAAGTGGGCGAAAGCATTTATGATTTTTTCCATAACGATGATAATATGGCAATGCTTCAAAAACTTGCCGGCATTAGGATTAAATATAAAAGGCGATAAGGTTGAAGATAAAATTGGTAAACTTTCGGGCCAAACTTTTTTATTTACCGGCACATTACCCACATTAAAAAGAAATGATGCTGAAAAGTTAGCAGAAGATAACGGTGGCAAACTTCTATCTTCTGTAAGCAGCAATCTTAATTATCTTGTTACAGGAGATTCTGCCGGAAGCAAACTGGAAAAAGCAAAAAAAATAAAGACCATCAAAATAATTGATGAACAGGATTTTTTAAAAATGATACAAACTTAGTTTTGTAACTTTATTTTAAACCTTTAGCCATGATAAAAAAAAATAACGGTGAAATATGGAAGCAGCTTCAGTTTAAAGGATGGAAGCAACTGCGAAAAAAATATGCCATTTCATCACATGGCCGTGCAGCAAGCTATTATGAGGATATATTAACGGATGGAAAATTACTTGAAGGCTCTCTTACATCAGGATATAAAACATTTAAACCTCCATATTGATCATAATAACGGAACTATTTATTTTCACCGGGAAGTCGCTAAACTTTTTAATAAAAAAAATTCTCCGGGAGAGAGATTTGTTATTCATCTGAATCATAACAAAACTGATAATAAAGCTAAAAATCTTAAATGGGCATCACAAAAAGATGTAAGCAAGCATCAGCAAAAAAGCCCTGAAAAAATTGCTTATAAAAAAGTTCAGCATACAAGAACTCAGGGTTTAAAACTTACTTTATCACAGGTAAAAGCCATTAAGGCATTCATTGATAATCCGCGCAGAAAACTTACCTACAGGCAAATTTCCGATAAATATCATGTAAGTGAAATGACCATTTACAGAATCAAAAGTGGCGAGAACTGGAGCAACGTAAAATGACAAACTCTTAATTTATAATAATCCTAATCCGGAATTTCTTTTATTCAATGTTTCAACTCTTCCACTGTAAGTTTTTTAAAGGAACTTAAAAAGAATAACAATAAGCCATGGTTTGACAGCCACCGGGAAAAATATCTTTCAGCAAAAAATGATTTTGAAAATTTTATCGAAAAAATTCTTGACGGCCATATCGGTCTTTTGATAATGATATAAAAGAGTTGCCGGCAAAAAACTGCACATTTCGCATCAACCGGGATATAAGATTTTCAAAAGATAAAACTCCTTATAAAACCAATATGGGCGCTTCACTAAACAGGGGAGGAAAGAAATCGATATTTGCCGGTTATTATTTTCACCTGGAACCCGGCGGAAAAAGCTTTGCAGGCGGCGGCCTTTGGATGCCGGCAGCTCCGGAATTAAAAAAATTAAGGCAGGAAATTGATTATTGTTTTCCGGAGTTTAAAAAAATTATTACATACATCAGCTTTTAAAAAGCAGTATCCCGGGACTTGAAATGAATGAAGGCGAAATGCTGGTAAATGTTCCAAAAGGATACGACAAAGAAAACCCGGCCGCTCATTTTTGAAATTAAAAAGCTTTGTTGCACCAAAAATATTCCTGATGCCCTGCTTACAACCCCGGCTTTGACAAATGAAGTGGCGCAGCGCTTTCAAGGCATTAATGCCTTTGGTAAAATTCATGAATCGTTCAATGGAATAGACATAGAAATTCCTCAATCTTGTAAAAAAACGGCCAGTGATAAAAATCACCGGCCTTGCTTACCTCTGAAACCACAAGAAAAAATTCGAATTTCTTGACAATATCTTAATGAGGTTATTATTTAAGTTATAATTTAAACTTAATTAAAAGCTATTGGATTTCTTAATTAAAGCTATTGGGTTTTGTGTGGGTGGTTTTTAAATAATAGGATAAGGAAGACAGAATGGGCTGCTAAATTAACAATAATTTGTTACAAAAAGAATTTTCTGCTATTTAATTAAAATTTTTTTTAAGTTCCTGTTCAGCAAGCTTTTGAATCTTTTTTATTTTATAGTTATACCACCATTTGGGAGTCGTTTTTTTCATAACGGTATCAATACTTCTCATTCCAAATAAATTCCAGGCGCCATTTAATTTTCCTGAAAGTGAAGCTTTGAAGTGCACGAAGGCTCATCGCAAAGCCACTGTCAAGATATTCCATGTGATGCCAGTAACCAGCCGGCATAAATAAAGTTTCTCCATGATCCAGTATAAGTTCATAGCCTTCGGCATGCTTTAATGCCGGAAATTTTTCATAATCAGGGTTGCCTGAATTTTGATTATAGTTGGAAAAATCAGCAAGGCTAAGCACTTCAAAAGGCTTGCGATAAAGCTTATGCTGCTCTTCATGACGAAATAACAAAACTCTTTTTCCTGCCGGCAAACTGTGTATGAAGGATATGTGAAAGGTCAATATCAAAATGCATATGGGTTATGGAAGTTTGGCCGCCGGTAAATAACATAGGGTATTTTTTTACAAAGCCTTTCATGAGGTCTTCCGGCCAGGTAAAATCCTGTATAAGCTGGGGAGCATGATCAAAAATATTAAAAAGAAAAATCCTCCATGCTGCCGGCCCTTTCTTAATCATATCAACATATTCGCCAAATGTTTTATAATCATCCGCAGTGTTGATGGGTGTATAAGCATCGCTTTTCACATTATTATAAAGCCCTACTTTTTTATCCCCCACAATTTCCTTAAAATAATCCCATGTCCATTTATGATAAGCAGGCCATTGCTTTGCAAGTCCTGTAATTACCAATGGCTTTTTAGGCAGATAATAATTATTTTTAAAATCTTCTGGCGAAATATTTTCCACTGTGTCCACCGGTTGTAGTTGCATGTATATTTTTTGTTGTGCAAAATTAATATTAATAATGCTTAATTATCGTCTTAATAACATTCGTAAAAATTTTTAAACTAAATTTTTTCAGCTTCTATACTAATATAAAAAACTAATAAGTGTTAGTTTTGAAAATAATTTATCAGCCTTTGGCAAAAATAATTCCGTCAAAAGATGGTTCAAAAAAAGATGTAATAACGCAAAAAGCCGCAGCGCTTTTCATGAAAAAAGGATTTCACTCTACATCCATGAGAGATATTGCAGAAGCAATTGGTGTGGAAGCTCCGAGCCTGTACAATCACATTGAATCAAAAAGTGAAATTTTAAAAGATATTTGTTTGACATAGCAGCAAAGTTCAATGATCATTTAAAAAAAATTGAAGCAGCTAAAGAAATTAACATTACTAAAATTGAAAGTATCATTCGTTTTCATATTTCCATGATGATAACAGAATATGAAAGTGTTTATATTTCTGACCATGAATGGAAACATTTGCCTGAACCATTTTTAAGCGAATTTAAGAATATGCGGAAGGCTTACCAGCAAAGACTTGCAGCTATTATTCAAAAAGGCATTGATAAAAAGGAGATCAGGAAGATAGATGCAAACGTTGCAGTATTACAATACTATCCGCAATAAGCGGAATAGAAAACTGGCAGAAAAAGGGAAAAAAAATCAGTAAAAAAATTTTAGAGCAAAACTTCATAACTCTGCTAACAGAAGGCTTAAGAAAAAAATAATTATGGCATTGCATTTTCATAAGCTAACAGTTAAGGATATAAGAAAGGAAACAAGAGATTGTGTATCCATAGCATTTAAAATTCCCGAAGATCTTGAAAATGATTTTATTTTTAAGCAAGGCAAAACATTACTATAAAGAAAATTATTGATGGAGAGGAAATAAGAAGATCATATTCTATTTGCACAAGTCCATTTGATAATGAATTAAGAGTTGCTGTAAAAAAAGTTGACAACGGTATCTTTTCCACTTATGCAAATGAAAGGCTACTTATAAACGATATACTTGAAGTTCTGCCTCCCTCAGGTTCTTTTTTTACCGAAATGAATTCTCTAATAAAAAGAATTACATGTTTTTTGCAGCAGGCAGCGGAATTACACCGGTTATTTCTATAATTAAAACAATTTTGCAAACAGAGCCTGAAAGCCTTGTCACCCTTATATATGGCAACAGAAATATTGCTTCAATAATTTTTAAAGAACAACTTGAATCTCTAAAAGATAAATACCTGCAACGTTTCGAATTTATTATATTTTAAGCAGGGAACATACAGAAGCTGCAATAAATTATGGAAGAATAGATGCTGAAAAGTGCATGCAATTAACCAGGCTTATTGACTTTTCAATGATGGATGAATTTTTTATTTGCGGCCCTGAAGAAATGATCTTCTGCATAAAAGAATTTTTAGAAAATAATGGAATTGAAAAAGATAAAATTCATTTCGAACTATTTACCTCTCCAGGAAAAAATAAAATAAAAAATGAAAATTTATTGCAACAGGATAATTCAAATGAAAGTAATATAACTATAAAGCTTGACGGACGCAGCTTTACCTTTAAGCTTGAGCCTAACAGCAATAAAATCTTGGATGCTGCGCTGGCACATGGCGCAGACCTGCCATTCTCCTGCAAAGGCGGCGTTTGCACAACCTGCAAAGCAAAACTTATGGAAGGCGAAGTCGAAATGGAAGTGAATTACGGTCTCGAACATGATGAAGTAAAAACAGGTTTTATTCTTACCTGTCAGTCGCATCCTAGAAGTGAGAAAGTAATTATTGATTTTGATGTAAAATAATTTATAAAATAAAAACTAATGATCGTTAGTTTTTTGCTTATCAATTTTTAACTTTAATTATTAAATTTCTATAATGGCTACGCAAGAGGTACAAAAGAATTTTTATAAAAAGATAGAAGAGGAAATAAAGATTGAGCCTAAAGACTGGATGCCGGATGACTATCGTAAAACATTGATCAGGCAGATAAGCCAGCATGCACATAGCGAAATTGTTGGAATGCTTCCCGAAGGAAACTGGATAACACGAGCGCCATCTTTGAGGCGCAAAGCAACCTTACTTGCCAAGGTGCAGGATGAAGCAGGCCATGGCCTATATTTATATGCGGCAGCGGAAACAATGGGCATCAAGCCGAGAAGAAATGATAGATCAGTTATTAACAGGCAAGGCAAAATATTCTTCAATTTTTAATTATCCTACATTAACATGGGCAGATATTGGCGCTATCGGCTGGCTGGTGGATGGTGCTGCTATTATGAACCAGGTGCCTTTATGCCGGGCATCTTATGGCCCTTATGCAAGGGCAATGATAAGGGTTTGTAAAGAAGAAAGTTTTCATCAGCGGCAGGGATTTGAAATTTTACTAACACTTTGCAAGGGAAGTACATGAACAAAAAGAAATGGCGCAGGATGCGCTGAACAGGTGGTGGTGGCCAAGCCTGATGATGTTTGGTCCGAACGATGATGCTTCACCACACACTGCACAAAGCATGAAATGGAAAATAAAAAGATTTACCAATGATGAGTTGCGGCAGAAATTTGTTGATATATGCGCGGAACAGGCAGAGAATCTTAGGACTTAAGATACCAGATAAAGATCTTAAATGGAATGAAGAAAGGCAGCATTATGATTTTGGAGAAATAAACTGGGATGAATTTTGGAACGTGGTAAAAGGAAATGGCCCATGTAATAAAGAGCGTTTAGCCGCAAGGATTAGTGCACATGAAAATGGCGAATGGGTTAGGAGAAGCTGCTTTGGCTTATGCAGAAAAAAGCATGATAATACAAAGCTGCTAAAAATACAGTTAATTACATTGAATATCAATGATAGATGAACCTCTTTGGGAAATTTTTATAAGAAGCAGCAGGGCCTTGATCATAAACATGTGGGAAGCCTCCATGCGGCAGATGCACAAATGGCAATAGAAAATGCAAGAGATGTTTATACAAGGCGAATGGAAGGCGTAAGCATATGGGTGGTTGAAGTCAAAAAATATACATTCATCCAATCCTGATGATGCCGCAAGTCTTTATGATCCTGCAAATGATAAAATTTACCGTCATCCTACTTTTTATAATTTACCGGATGAATTGAAACATATGTAGATATTATCATGCATAAAAATCAATATATCAATTAATCAACTTATGAATTATTGTCCTTCATCTTGCAGATAATCAGCCTTATAATGGGCCATCGTCTTAGTGAATGGACAGGCCATGGCCCAATGCTGGAGCAGGATATTGCGATCAGCAATATTGCCCTGGATCTTATCGGCCAGTCAAGAAATTTTTATCAATATGCTGCTCAATTATTAATCTCAGGATAACGAAAGCTGACGACTTCGAAGATATCCTTGCTTATTTGAGGGATGCCCGTGAATTCCGGAATTTGTTGATCACTGAATTACCAAATGGAGATTGGGCAAAAACAATGTTGAAATTATTTTTATTCAGCACTTACCAGTTTTATTTTTATCAAAAATTAATGATTTCATGCGATACAGCAACTGGCGGCTATAGCAGAAAAATCTTTGAAAGAAGTTACCTATCATGTAAGTGGAGCAGCGAATGGGTAATACGACTGGGAGATGGAACAGAAGAAAGCAACCGCAGAATGAAAATGCTCTTGAAGAAGTATGGCCTTACACAGGAGAAATGTTTGAAGCTGCTGAATATGAAATTGATCAATGCAGAAAAACGAAGTAGGCGTTACCGTTAGTGACATAAAAAATGACTGGCAAAACAAAGGTTAAAAGCGGTATTTGAAGAAGCAACTTTATTATATCCGGTAGAAGAAAATACCTGGATGCAAACGGGTGGCAAAAATGGAATACATTCAGAACATCTTGGTTATATTCTTGCTGAAATGCAATTTTTACAAAGAGCTTATCCTGGATGTGAATGGTAAATATTGTAAAACAAAGATATAGATTATCGATACTTGAAAACCGTTACTGATCCTGAGATTCCTGTTTTTTCCATCATTGATCTTGGTATTGTGAGAGATATAAAAGTTAACGGATGATGAAATCGAAATAGTATATAACTCCTACCTATAGCGGCTGCCCGGCAATGGATATAATAGCAATGAATATAAGGATGGCGCTTTTGCAAAATGGATTTGAAAAAGATAAAAATCACTCAACAACTTTCGCCTGCATGGACAACAGACTGGATGACTGAAGAAGGGAAAGAAAAATTAAAGCTTATGGTATTGCACCGCCTGCTTAGAAAAAGATTAGAAAAAGATTTTTGATGATGAAAAAAAAGTTAAATGCCCTCTGTGCTCATTCTTCAAATACAAAATTGATCAGCCAGTTTGGTTCTACAGCTTGTAAAGCATTATATCAATGCAATGATTGCCTGGAGCCATTTGATTATTTTAAATGTCATTGAAGAAGTAATTTTATAAAACAAATTATATTTCTTTCATATAAAATTCTATGGCTTCCATTCTTTATACCATAAAAAATTCGATTGCAACTATCACATTAAATCGCCCAGAAAAATTTAATGCATTTAACCGTGAAATGGCCTTTCATTGCAGGAGCATTAGATGAATGTGAAAGGAATAATGATGTAAGAGTAATTGTTATAACCGGAGCTGGTAAAGCGTTTTCTGCAGGGCAGGATATCATGAAATTATTACATCTGAAAAGCCAGGAATACAAAAAATTAAAGAAATTATAATCCTATTATAAAAAAAATAAGAAATCTTAACAAGCCTGTAGTAGCTGCAGTTAATGGAGTAGCAGCTGGTGCCGGCGCTAATATTGCATTGTGTTGCGATGTTGTAATTGCAGCCGGTCTGCATCTTTTATCCAGGCATTCGGAAAAATAGGATTGATACCGGATAGCGGCGGAACTTATTTTTTACCAAGATTGATAGGCTTTCAAAAAGCAAGCGCATTAATGATGCTGGGAGATAAAATAACTGCAGAGGAAGCAGAAAGAATCGGTATGATTTATAAAGTTTATGATGATGCTAATTTTAACGAAGAAGTAAATAAAGTTGCCATGCAACTTGAGAAAATGGCTCCTAATGCAATTGCATACACAAAAGATGCATTGAATAAATCGCTACATCAAAGTTTAGAAATGCAATTAGAAACAGAAGATGATCTTCAACACAAAGCCGCATCCACAAAAGATTTCGTAGAAGGCATTACTGCGTTCATTGGGAAAAGAAAGCCGCTATTTACCGGTGAATAAATATTATTTATTATTAAACATATAAGAATGGCTGCACCTGATGAGTCGGCAAATGATGTGGTGGCAACAATGATAAAAAATGACCAATTCAGCAAATGGCTTGGCATAAGTATCATAGAAATCAGAGAAGGATATAGCAAAATAAAAATGAAAGTAAGAACAGAAATGATGAATGGATTAGGGGTAGTACATGGCGGTATTGCTTTTTCTCTTGCCGACAGTGCTTTTGCTTTTGCGTGCAACAGCCGTAATAATCTTTCATTGGCTTTGGATACTTCTATTAATTTTATAAAGCCTGTACATGCAGCTGATGAGCTTATTGCAGAAGCGCAAGAAATTCATAACGGCGCCTCAACCGGCCTTTACCAGGTTGTTATAAAAAATCAAGATGATCATATTGTTGCGATTTTTAAGGGAACATGTTTTCGGACAAGAAAGTCTGTAGTATAACAGTTACCTGATAGACGAAACTGTTATCAATTTTTATTTACATTGATTTATAGTTTTTTATTGTAATCAATTCCTCTAAACTTTGCGAACTTTACTGCAATGGAGAAAACAAATTTTATTGATTACATACGAATTTTTTGTAAAAGTGGCCATGGTGGGGCGGGCAGCAGGCATTTTATGCGCAATAAACTTACGGCATTTGGCGGCCCTGATGGTGGCGACGGAGGAAGAGGTGCTCACATTATTTTAAAAGGGAATAAAAATCTATGGACACTTTTGCACCTGCGGTATTTTAAAAATGTGCTTGCTGAAAATGGTGAAAACGGCAGTAAAAATAATTGCACTGGGCGTGATGGAAAAGACATTGTAATTGAAGTGCCATTGGGAACAATCGCCAAAGACGAGGAAACGAATAAGATGGAAGCAGAGATTTTGGAAGATGGACAGGAAATAATTTTAATGAAAGGGGGCCGCGGCGGTTTAGGAAATTCTCATTTTGCAACGCCAACCAACCAGGCACCACAACATTCGCAACCTGGCGAGGAAGGAGAGGAGGGATGGAAAATATTGGAGCTCAAAGTGCTTGCTGACGTAGGTTTGGTCGGTTTTCCAAATGCAGGCAAATCCACTTTGCTTTCAGTAATTACTGCTGCAAAACCAAAAATTGCAGATTATGCTTTTACTACATTAACACCGCAGCTGGGCATAGTTGAATATCATGATCATAAAAGTTTTTGCATTGCAGATCTTCCGGGAATTATTGAAGGAGCTGCTGAAGGCAAGGGGCTGGGCTTTAGATTTTTAAGGCATATCGAACGCAATCCTGTATTGCTTTTTATGATACCTGCTGACAGTGATAACCATCGTAAAGAATTTGAAATTTTAAAGAATGAGTTGAAAGAGTACAACTCGGAATTGCTTGATAAAAAATTTATAATAGCTATAAGTAAAAGCGATATGCTTGACGATGAATTGAAAATTGCAATAGCGCAAGAACTGCCTGGTGATGTTCCTCACATATTTATTTCATCGGTGACTAATTACGGGCTTATGCAGTTGAAGGATCTGCTATGGAATAATCTTAACTGATGTACTGGATATGTTTTTTAATATTTTTTAATGCGTAAAATTTTATTTTTTATCAATCCAGTATCGGGCACACGAAGCAAAACAAATCTTGAAAGGCAGATTAAAAAAAAATGTCTCGAAAATAATATCAGCTTTGAAATTTTATTTACTGCTGCCGATGGAGACTATTCTTTTTTAACCAGGAAAATAAAAGACAATAATATAACCGACGTTGTAATATGTGGTGGAGACGGTACTCTCAGCCCGATAATATCTTTTTTGCTGCATACAAATATTCGTGTGGGTATTGTGCCAATAGGCTCTGGCAATGGCCTTGCTTTTACGGCGAAAATTCCTAAGGCTCCTGATAAAGCACTGGATATAGTTATTACTGGGAAAACGAAACTAATAGATACATTTCTAATAAATGAAAAACTAAGCTGCATGCTTAGCGGCATTGGACTTGATGCAAAGGTCGCGCATGATTTTGCAAAGCAAAAAACACGAGGGTTTAAAACATATTTAAATGAAACGATAAAAAATTTGGTTGCTGCAAAGCCTTATTGTTTTGAGGTAAAAATAAAGGGAACCGCTTTCAAAACAGAAGCTTTTTTTATTTCTATAGCAAATAGTAATCAGTTTGGAAATAATTTTATCATTGCCCCAAAAGCTAAGCTGGGAGATGGTTTGCTCGATATTATTATAGTTAAAAAAATGAGCAAGCCATTGATTATATGGTCAGTATTAAAGCAGATGAGTACGGGAAAAGTCTTAGACGTTGAAAAAATGGATTTTGACAAAAAAGATATCATGTACTTTCAAACAGATGCACTTGAAATAATAAATAATGACAATGCTCCCTTACATATTGATGGTGACCATTTTCAAACTGCCTCAAAATTTTCGATCAAAATAATTCCCGCATCTGTCCATCTTATTGTGCCTTAGCAAATAAATATTTTTTTACTTCCTCAAATGCATCGAGGTTGTTTTTTCTTTTCGTGGAATTAATCACTTCCTTTTTTTCTGTTGCTGTTAAATGAAAATTTAATGTAGCGCCTTGTTCTTCTTTCTCGGGAATATACATGAATGCCACACGATGAAAGTTGCTATCTGCATTTTGCGAATAAGTTATTTCATCATCCTGGAAATAATCCTGCAGCCGAAACCAGTTCACTTGCAGCATTGAGAATGGTTTGGTAAAAATGCTCATGATTCCTTCACCCTTGTAAGGCGTTGCCCAGCTTCCTTTTTTCATAGAGCGCATTTGTATTATAAGTACACCACGCGTGTTTTGCTTAATCCAATCTTTAAATACATTAAGAAAACGAAGCGAAGTTTCCTGGCCATAATTATCACGAAGGCCTGCATCCATCACATCTATTACAGGATCAGAAGGAAGCCATACACTTGGTAAAATATATGGATATGTTGCGTTCATGCGCAGAGCGGTGAGCAATCTCAAGTGCATCGGATCTTCATTTTTAAACATAGCCGCAAAGTCAATTGCATCAGGGCCGCTCATCGCTGAAGCACTGTCAGTATATTGAGGTTGCATCATAAAACTAACCGGCTGCGTTGATATAATCATTTTTTTAAGATCTCTTGTTATCACCGAGTTTAAAATCATCAAAGGCACAGTAGCATTGCTCTCGGCATCTTTATAAAAGCCGATATTTTTATCAAGTATTTGGTGTGTATTTTCATTCAGTTTTTCTTCAAAAGCGTAACCCCTGTCTTTCACATACCTGTAAGGAGCATTAGAAAACTTTTGCGCTGGCGATAAAAGATCTCTTGCAATCATTGAAGAAAAAACAGGATTTAAAAGATCTTTCGAAATATCATCAACATATGTTTTGTCTTGCAGGTTAATATTTTCTCCGTCTGATTTAAGCCTTGCAAGTTCACGGAAGTAAGCAGCAGCAAGCATTCCGCCAGATGCCCCACTTATAAGAGCAGTCTGTTTCATAAGAGTTCCATGACTGATGCTATCAAGATCCTGCAACACATTCATAGCAAATGTCGCGCTTCTTACACCACCGCCGCTAAAATTTAAAACGATCATCAATGGCTTTTGCTCTTCCTGGCGGGCTTTCCATTTATTAAGTATGCTGATCATATTATTTTTATCAGCCTCAACATTTGCTGGAGTATTTAAAGCCTTGAGCGATTCTAAAGTGTATGCAGGTCTTACTTTATTTGTATAATTTAAGCCAAAAGCCTTGTTCCGGGGATCAATAATATTATATTGATATAAAATATTTAGAATAAGAAAAAAGCCAATTAAAAATAAAATACTCCAGCTTCGCAAAAAATATGAAACCGCTCCTATAAAGGCTATCAGCAGGGCAAAGAATACCAAAATACTTGCGGCAGCGGGCACCTGGAAAATTGGATAATCAAGAAAAAAGCCAATAACTATCATGAATAAAAACGAAAGCATAATCGTAATAATGGCAGCAATATGGTGTCGTTTAAAAATGTTATCTAAAAAATCGTGACTGTAATGCGCAACGCTTCTCGCTTTGCGAAAGCGAAATCTCGCAGTAAGATAGTAGCCTACGGGCAATCCAAAGTTTTGCGCTGTATAAGCTTTTTCATCAGTGCCTGTTAAGGAATTCTCATCATCAAATTTTTTAAAATCCGGTTCGAATGTTCTTACAATTCTTCTGTCGGCTGTAAAAAAATAGGCAAAAGAAATTATAAGCACAAGCATTAAGCCGCCGCAAAAACCAGCGGCAATACCTGTAAACTCTGCTAAAGAGATAAGCTCCTTGTGCCTGTCGAAATAGAAGGCTTCAAAAAGATATAGTAATAAAAAACAAACAGGAATAATAGCATTGTTAATGCAATATTTTAAAAAGGGTTTTCTATTCGTCGCCAGGAAGCGAAACCGCATGCTGTGTAAAATAAACGTAGTAATATTCCAGCTCATTATAAATATACCGGCCGCAAACCCTGTAATGGCGGCACCTGCAGCATTTACATTGCCAAGGTATTCCGGGGAGAGAAATAATGCATTGGCACCAAATATCTTCATGAAGCCGCCTGTGATGGTAAGAAAAAGTATGAACCAGAATATAAGCAGCACCTGGAATTTTCTAAAATGCAGTAACAATAACTGCACAGGAAATGAATAATAAAAATCTCTTGCAAATGCTTTCATAAACTTTGTTGAAATGATCAGGCAGCGGCTAACGGTTTACTCCTGATGATATATATCATAAATATCATTGAGATTAAAAATAAAATAGCTACTAATTGATGAGCAACGCCAAACCACATAAGCTTATTGCCATCTGGTGAATTTATTACTGTAAGAATGCCGAGAATAATTTGTACAGTAACCAGCAATAAAGGAATAAACCTTGCACGTTTAAAAAGCCTGCTACCATCAACTTTTAATGCAAAAAAATACCAGATGCAGATAGTTGCTAACAAGGTGTAAGCGAAACATCGGTGAATGAATTGAATCGCTATTTTATTATCTATAAAATTTTTCCATGAAGGGGATAATTCATTTAAGCGTGATGGTATCCATTGGCCATTCAGTTTCGGCCAGGTAGGCGCAGCGGTAGCTGCATGAAGACCAGCCATAAATGCACCATAGATCAATTGAAAAAAAAGTATTAATAAAATAAAAAAGGAAATTTTTTTCAGATAGCGGCTAACAGTTATGTTATACACGCTGATAGAAAGCTTGCAGGCAAACCATAATGTATAACATAACAACACGAGAGCAGCAATAAAGTGTGTTGCAAGCTGTATATGACCAACAAACAATCTTTCAGGTAAGAGGCCGCTTTTAACCATCAGCCAGCCAATAGCTCCTTGAAGAATGCCTAAAAGAAATAAGATGACAAAGGGAATAATCATGTTTTCCCTGAACTGCTTTGTAATAAGAAAATAAAAAAAACCAACTAAGAATACTAATCCTAAAAGCCGTGCCCATGTGCGGTGCAACCATTCCCAAAAAAATATAAATTTAAAATCACTAAGAGTGAAGTTTCTGTTGAGATACCTGAATTGGTCAGTAATTTTATATTTGCTAAATTCTACCATCCATTGCTGGTAATTAAGCGGAGGTAATGCACCTGATATCGGTTTCCATTCAGTAATGCTTAACCCTGATTCGGTAAGCCTTGTAATGCCACCCAGCACTATTTGGACGACCAACATTACAACACCAACAAAAAGCCATCGGGCTACATTTTTATTAGATGAATATGATAACTGATGCTGCATATATGTTTGTGTACAAAGTTACTGGTGAACGGTGACAGCGCATGAATAGCTTTAAAGACATTAGTTAATATTATTTTAATAACACGTTTTAAAAAATGTTGAAAAAATTATAGATGATTCTCGGCCGCACTTTTTATTTTTGTTATTCTGTTGCTGCTGCCTTTCTACCATAATAAATTTTATGAAGCCGGACTTGATGAAGCTGGTCGTGGCTGCTTTGCAGGACCGGTTTACGCTGCTGCTGTTATCCTTCCGAAAGAATTTTTTCATCCAAAATTAAATGACTCCAAACAACTGACTAAAGAAGAAAGAGAGGAGCTAAGGCCGATAATAGAAAAGGAAAGCATTTCTTATTCTGTAGCAAGCGTAAACAACCATGAAATAGATCGTATCAATATTTTACAAGCTTCTTTTAAAGCAATGCATATTGCCTTAAACAAACTTAATAGTAAGCCGGATATTTTGCTGGTGGATGGCAATCGCTTTAAGCCGTATAAAAAGATGAAACATCATTGCATAATAAAAGGCGATGGCATGTATGCGTCTATCGCTGCAGCAAGTGTGCTGGCAAAAACTTATCGTGATGAGCACATGATAAACCTTCATACAAAGCATGAAGTGTATTGCTGGCACAACAACAAAGGCTATGGTACTCCGGAGCATCGCAATGCCATAAAAGAACACGGCTTGTGCAGGTATCACAGAAAAAGCTTTAATATTTTTGCTGCGAAATTACAGCCCGACGAGGAGCAATGTTGATCATGCAGCTTCCCATCCACCCAATCCTTGCCTTATTACAGTCCATTCGCTTGTTGTGCAGTCAACAACAGTAGAAGGTACAATGCCGCCAATGCCACCGTCTATAACCAAATCCACAAGTTCTCCAAATTTTTCATTTATAATTTCAGGGTCAGTATATTCTTCCACCATTTCTCCTGGCAATGATGCACTTAAAATCGGATTACCCAAAGCGTTTAAAATAGCATTGCAAATTATGTTATCCGGTATGCGTAAACCAACTGTATCTTTTTTGCTTTTTAAAATTTTTGGAACCAGTTTGCTTGCAGGAAGAATAAAAGTATACGGGCCGGGTAGATATGTTTTCAAAGTTCTGTACAAAGGCGTATCAATGCTTTTTGTATAGTCGCTCAGATGGCTCAAATCTCTGCAAATGAAAGACAGTTGTGCCTTTTGCGGATCTACATTTTTTATTTTACAAATACGCTCTACTGCTTTCGGATGATATATATCGCAGCCAAGACCATAAATAGTATCGGTAGGATAAATAATAATGCCACCATCTTTCAGACAGGTGGCTATTTGCATAAGCAGCCGTTGCTGCGGGTTTTGCGGATGCAGATGAATTAACATAATATTTTATAACAAAGTTATTTTATAAGTGTTGGATCGGCTTATTCTTTACTATGTATTCGCTTACATTTGCACCGCTTTTAATTTTTTTTAAATTTTATATAAATATGGCCATCATATCAGTAGGCACTATGGCTTTTGACGCAATAGAAACTCCTTTCGGAAAAATAGATAAAATTGTCGGCGGCTCTGCAATGTATGTAGCTTATGCGGCTAGCCACTTAGCATCGCCTATACAGCAAATTTCCATTATCGGCAATGATTTTCCGGATGAAGAAATAAATGAATTAAAAAGCCGCGGCGTGGATGTATCAGGTGTAGAAGTTGTAAAAGATAAAAAGTCTTTTTTCTGGAGTGGCAAATATCATCTCGATATGAACACAAGAGATACACTGATTACAGATTTAAATGTGCTTGCCGATTTTAGTCCAAAGATGCCGGATGCTTACCAGGGTTCTGAATTTTTAATGTTAGGCAATCTTTCTCCATCCATACAAATTGATGTGATACAACAGATGAAGCAAAGGCCAAAACTTATTGTGCTGGATACAATGAATTTTTGGATGGAAACTGCTTTGGATGATTTGAAAAAAGTTTTATCAATGATTGATGTGCTTATGATAAATGACAGTGAATCAAGGCAACTTAGTGGCGAATTTTCTTTAGTAAAAGCTGCAAAGAAAATAATGAGTATGGGCCCGAAATATTTAATTATAAAAAAAGGAGAACATGGTGCTTTACTGTTTTATGAAAACGAAATTTTCTTTGCACCGGCTTTGCCTTTGGAAGATGTATTTGATCCTACCGGAGCTGGCGATACTTTTGCCGGAGGTTTCATAGGTCACCTCGCACATACAAAAGACATAAGCTTTAAAAATATGAAGACAGCTATTATTGTTGGCTCTGCTATGGCAAGCTTTTGTGTGGAAAAATTCGGGCCTCAGCGACTAAAAGAAATTACAAAAAAAGATATCGACGCAAGGCTAAAGGAATTTGTTCAGCTTGTAAATTTTGATATTGACCTGGTTTGATCTATAAAGAATTTTTTTAAAAATTATTTGTGCTTGATCTCATAATATTATATTTTCTTACAAAAGAAATTGGCAGAATTGCTTACAGCAAAGGGTTAAAGCCAATTACATGGAAAATTTATACTATTGCAGGCTGGCTCATTTTTGAAATTGTCGGATTGATAATTGGGTTTATGATTTTTGGGTATGATAATATTGTTTCTTCAGCGCTTCTTGCCATTGCTTTTGCCGTAACCAGCTATTTTATTATAAAGGCGCAGCTAAATAAACTTCCAGATCAGATAGATGATGATATTGATAGAATTGGTAAGTGATAATAAGTTAATATCTTCTTGCCAACACAATGGTATTTTTAAACTGCTTCTTTTTACCTGATGTATTAAAAATTTCGGTGTAAATAATGTAGATGCCTTGTGGCAATTTTTGATTCTTATCATTAAGCCCATCCCAGCGATAATAACCGTTAATACCACTCAATGCATTTTGTTCAAGATGACGTACTAATCTTCCCGAAGCATCAAAAACAGTGATGTTGGCAACATACCCCGGCGTTGGGAAGTTATAGGTTATCGTTGCAAAATCATCGGTGCCATCATTATCCGGTGAGAATATATCCGGCGTAACGGTAATGGTTCCAGGGAAATTATCAGCAGGTTGATACTGAGAATTTTTATAGCCTGGCGTTCCATAACCGGATGACGATGATGCAGAATGAAAATTGCTTTGCACCGAAGCGCCATTATAATCAATTCGTTCCAATGAAACACCTTCTGTATTTGAGATAAGTGGGAATTGCCATTTATCCGAGTAATCAACTTCATCTACAATATTTCCCTGGTTATTTAACAATACAACATATCCTGCATCATCAGAAAAAGAAGGCATACTGCTTACAATTACAAACGCATCAGGATTGGTAGTCATATACTGGCTTAACACCGCAGCAGAGTCCGTTGTGAGTAACAATATAATCTCCGGGAAACATGAATTCACTTTGGCTGGAGACCTGTTGTATGCTTCCAATAGCGCCACCACTGCTGCTTCTGTTTGCAATATAAATGTGACTCAGGTCAATAATTTTTTGAGAACGATTGTACAGCTCTACATAATCAACGCCATTGGGTTTAGGATTATATAAAATTTCATTTATCACAATATCAAAACTATCTGCATCCTGAGCCAGGCCAAACCTTGCAGTATTCTTTGAGCCGATAGTATTCCTGCACAATCTGTAACATTTGTGGCAGTAACAGTATAAACTGTATTTGCAGCAATGGCATTATTTACTATAATATTTACTGATGTAAACAATGGAGAAACAGCCGAAGCGCTTACAGCCGATAACCCATCTGCTAAGTGTGTAGTTGTCTGCTGTGGCTGCTTTCAGGCTATCGAGTGGCTCATCAAATACTAAAGTAACAGTAGTGCCTGATGCATAAGCTCTTAATAATTTTGGTGATGTTTGGTCAGCATTTATACCATCCACAGAATTTTTTTTGCCGGGTGTACCACCACTCGGATCATTGCTTGCTTTCCAGTTGCTCATGCCGCTGCATGGGTTTTTGGTGTCAATCATTTCAAGTGTCCATCCGCCATCAGCCTTTAAAGCGTTTTGATACCATGATGATGAATATTGGACTGCATGAATAGTTTGCCCTGCTGCATCGTATAAAATAAGAAGTGTTCCTGCATTGTCAAGCGATGGGAAACTCGTGACGCTTACAGTACTTCCAAACGGCGTTAAAGACGCAACAGCTGACGAAGTGCAAACAATTACAAAGCTATCCGGTTGCAAAACAAACGATGGCATGTTCCCGCTTATGCCGGAGGTTGAACCAACCTTCCATCCCATCAGGTTAATAGGAAAAGCTGATGTGTTTTTTAATTCTATCCATTCATTATCGGGAAGACCAATCTGTGGATCCGGATCGGCCATTATCTCGTCAATAACCACATCGTATTGCTGCGGTGTGTAAATGCTAAAGGTTGCGGTTCCATTGCTGATTGCGTTTCCTGAAACATCAGTAACGCCATTTATATTTAATGTATATACTACGGCGTTTGCTAAAGGCGTCGCAAATGAAAGGTGCACTAGCGAAGGATTTGAAGCATCCCTAGCGGCAGTATTAGGGCTTCCAAGCGTAGTGGCAGAATAATTTGTAATTGCCTGGCTGGTGTTCACATCAACAGGTTCATTAAACAACACATCGACTGTTGTAGTGGATGTAGCAGTTACCGATGTTATGGATGGTGGAGTAACATCAGGAACATAATTACTTACAACTATATCATCAAAATAATGTCTTTTGAAAAAACTTGATGTGCTTTGTTTTATAAAAAAACCAAAGTAAGATGAGGTAATATATGTTGCATCTGTAACCAGGCCTTCGCTTGTATAAGAAGTGCCTGTGCCACTTAGGTCTCTGTAAAGTATCCATTGGTTGTTAGCATCTCTCACCACTTTTATTTTCATTACATTGTTACTGGTATTTAAAATGCCATTGATCCCATCAATAATTTTTGTAGATGTTCCGTTTGCATCTTTGCGATATAAGCATATGTCATCATCCGTATTGCCTATGCGGACAAAATAGCCGAAGTTAGCAGAAGCTGTTAGGTCATTACCAGATGAGATAAGATACACATCAATGTAATTAGCCGAAGAAGGGTTAAAAGCAATTTGGATATACATTTCCCATTGGGCAACTGTTGCAAAAGTGCTGGGCGTTGTAAGGTAAAAGTTATCATTGGCGATAGTGTCATTGCTCTGAAGTTGCAGTGAAGAATTAATTATAAAATCATTTGTGCTTCCGCTCCATACAGGATTGCTAGTGAAATCTCCGTCATTAAAATTATCAGAAAACTGAGCGTGGGAAACAAGGCTCAAACACAAGCATATACAAAAACAGACCACAAAATTCTTAATCATAAACAGCAGCTTTTTTTAAAGATAATGACTTTATACATTTGCAATGTTTATTAATAATTAATTAAAAATATAATCAGGTAAAATGAAAGTTGCAGTGGTAGGCGCTACAGGATTGGTAGGTACAAAAATGTTGCGGGTATTGGAAGAAAGAAATTTTCCAGTGACAGAACTATTTCCTGTTGCTTCGGATAAATCAATTGGGAAGGAAATTATTTTCAAAAATAAAAAGCATACCATAGTTTCCGCAGAAGATGCTATAGCTGCGAGGCCCGCCATTGCTATATTTTCGGCAGGTGGAAGCACATCACTTGCCTTAGCCCCGAGGTTTGCTGACGCAGGAATTGTAGTAATTGATAATTCTTCTGCATGGCGGATGGATGCTACGAAGAAGCTCGTGGTTCCTGAAGTAAATGCTAGCGTCCTAACAAAAGAAGATAAAATAATTGCAAACCCTAATTGCTCTACCATACAAATGGTGTTGGTGCTTCAGCCGCTTCATAAAAAATACAAAATAAAAAGAGTGGTGGTTTCTACTTATCAAAGTGTAACGGGCACAGGGGTGAAAGCTGTGCAACAAATGATGAATGAAAGAGAAAACAAGCAAGGCGAGATGGCCTATAAATATCCTATTGATAAAAATGCAATTCCGCAAATAGATGTATTCACAGATAATGGCTATACAAAAGAGGAAATGAAAATGGTAAATGAAACACGAAAAATTATGGGCGATAATACCATTCGCTTAACTGCAACATGCGTGCGCATCCCCGTAATCGGAGGGCATAGCGAAAGCCTGAATATTGAGTTTGAAAATGATTTCGACATTGATGAAGTAAGAAATATTTTATCACATGCACCAGGTGTAATAGTGCAAGATGATATTGAAAATTTTGTTTATCCAATGCCCTTATCTGCACACGAAAAAGATGAAACATTTGTAGGAAGAATACGCCGTGATGAATCCCAGCCTAATACTTTAAACTGCTGGATTGTAAGTGACAACCTTCGCAAGGGAGCGGCCACAAATGCTGTGCAGATAGCGGAATATCTTCTTCAGAAAGGTATTATAAATTAATTTAGTAGCTATTCTTATTGATTTATATGGAGCTACGCTTAAGAGTTAAGATAATTTACATAAAGCAATTTTTAGCCCGCTAAGCATTTCAGGTATTTCCTCTTTCTTGCAAGTGCCAACACTTAGCCTATACCAGTCAGAGTTTTTTGATGCACCGAATGCATAAAAAGGGACTACAGCAAGTCTTGCTTCATCCAAAATATAAGAAGTAACATCTGCTTGATTTGTAAGTGTTTTTCCTTCTTTTGTTTGTTTGCCTGCAAGGCTTAATTGTATAGTAAGATAAATGGCTGCTTGTGGTGCACATGCATTTACAGCAAACCCTTCCTTTTTTAAATTTTGAAATCCTTCATAAATCAGGCGCAGTCTAATTTCCAACTCTTTTTTAAAATGTAATAAATAGTCATTTATCACATCCTTTTGCAATAAAAATTTTGCAGTAGCATGCTGTTCAGCCATTGGACTCCATGCGCCGACATGACTGTTGATTGCACGCATTTTTGCCAAAACATTTTCAGGTCCTAACGCCCATCCAACACGAACGCCTGTAGCTGCAAATGCTTTGCTAATGCCATCAATAAAAATTGTGTAAGGTTTCATTTCGGGACGTAAAGTAACCGGGTTATAGTGTTGTGTTTCGCCAAACGTAAGCGTCCAATACATTTGGTCATACATTACATATAATTTTTTTTCATCATCGCCGCGACGTAAGTTTTCTTCAAGCACCATATCGCAAATTTTTTCCAGCTCCTCTTTGTCAAAAACGGTTCCTGTTGGGTTTAGAGGTGAGCATAGCGCGATAAGGACAGCGTCTTTTATATGTGGCTCAATATCCTCCGCAATGGGCATAAAATTATTTTCAACCGTTGCTTCCACTACTTCATGACGGCCGCCAACAAAATGCACATAATGATTATTGTTCCAGCTGGGAACAGAATAAATCACTTTGTCATCAGCATCTACGAGGGCTCTATACAACGCATATATTAACGGACGACCTCCTGCCGCAATTAATATTTCTTTCGCATTATAATCAAGTCCTTCCCGTTCTTTAATAAATGATGAAACGGCTTCTCTTAATGATAGAATTCCATCGGCTGGTGGATAAGTGGTTAGTCCTTTTTGATAAGCCTCTATTATTTCTTTTTGTAACTCATCCGGTATGGGAAAAACAGACGAATCGAAATCGCCAATAGTAAAATTGTATATTGTTTCGCCGCTTTTGATTTTCTCTCTTATCTCAGCGCCAAGCCTTACAATCTCAGATCCAATAAGAGTTTCTGCAAGGTTGCTTAGTTTAGAAGATGAATTTTTAATTAACGTATTTTGTTTTTGTTCCAATATATTTTAATTTTTTATAGACTATATCACAAAATTAGTTCATAACCACAAGGAAAACTTTTAATGCTATCACATAATATTTACTCAATTTAAAATAAAAAGCTCTGGCACTGCCAAAGCTTTGAGCTTGAAAAATACAACCGGCTTTTACAGGAAATACTTTCCTTCATCAATCAATTTATCTGCTATTAATCTTCTTGCGCTTTTACTATTAAAAGGATCTGCTTTTGTAAACCTTTTAAGACCTAGCAACAACATTTTTTGTTCATCGCCTGCTGCAAAAGCATTAATCGCTTCTTTACCGCATTTTGCGATAATATCAATGGCATCATTCAAATAACAACGCATAATTGTTGATTGGAGCTTTATGCCGTCTTCACCTTTTTCATTAGCGGCTTTCATCACGCGAAGCAATACACTTTCTGCAGCAAACGTTTCAATAGCCATGTCGGCAATGTTCATAACAATTTCCTGCTCCTCTGAAAGCTTATTCATCAATTTTTGAGTGGCTGCACCGGCTATCATCAATATGCATTTCTTCATATTTGCAATAATTTTTTGCTCTTTTACGAATATGCCTTCCTCTTCATCGCCAAACTCTGGAATGCTCATTAGTTCTTTCTGTACATTCATTGCAGGTCCCATAAGATCAAGCTTCCCTTTCACGGCTCTTTTGAGCATCATGTCTACAGTAAGCAAGCGATTAATTTCATTTGTTCCTTCAAAGATTCGGTTAATGCGACTATCCCGATACGCCTTGCTTATAAGATATTCATCACTATAACCATTGCCGCCATGTATTTGAACGCCTTCATCAACTACGAAATCCAGCATTTCACTGCCGTGCACTTTTAGCATGGCGCATTCTATTGCAAATTCTTCTGCTGCAACCAATACTGCTTCATTGAAAGGCTTGCCTTCTGAAAGTAATTCTGATTCTTTATCATCTATCCATTTTGCAGTTCTGTACAAAGCACTTTCTGATGCAAAAATTTTTATTGCCATTTCAGCAAGTTTATGTTTTATAGCACCGAAGCTGGCAATGGGCGTTTTAAATTGTTCTCTTGTTTTTGCATATTGAATGGTTTCTGATAAAGCAAGCTTCGATGCTCCAACGGCCGCTGCTGCAAGTTTTAGCCTTCCAATGTTTAAAATATTAAAAGCAATTATATGGCCTTTGCCAACCTCACCCAATACGTTTTCTACCGGCACCTTGCAATTTTGAAAAAATAGTTGCACTGTAGATGATCCTTTAATGCCCATCTTATGTTCCTCGGCGCCGCGTGTAAATCCTTCGAAATCTTTTTCAACAATAAATGCTGTGAATTTATCACCATCAATTTTTGCAAATACTGTATAAACATCTGCAAAGCCACCATTCGTTATCCAGCATTTTTGACCATCTAGTAAATAATATTTACCATCCGAAGAAAGTGTGGCAGTCGTTTTAGCGCCTAAGGCATCGCTTCCACTGCCAGGTTCCGTAAGGCCATAAGAACCTTTCCATTCGCCGGTTGCAAGTTTTGATACATATTTCTTTTTTTGCTCTTCCGTACCAAAATATAAAATAGGTAATGTGCCAATTCCTGCGTGAGCGCTCATTGCAACACTGAAAGAATATCCGCCACCAAGCCCTTCGCTTATCAAAGTAGAGGTTACAAAATCTTTACCAAGGCCATTATATTCTTCCGGCACAGAAGCGCCCAGCAACCCTTGTTCTCCTGCCTTATCCATCAATGAAGGCATAAGACCTGGCTCCATTTTGTCAATTCTTTCAATAAGAGGCAGTACCTCCGCTTTTAAAAATTGTAAGCACATGTCACGAATCATTAGTTGCTCTTCAGTATAATCTTCGGGAGTGAATGTGTCAAAAGCATTTCCCTTTTTTATTAGCCATTCGCCGCCTTTTGAAGATGAAATTTTTGTTATGTTCATAAAGAGAATTTTAAAATTAATTTTACTATAGTTTTTGATTTACATCGCTGATAAATTATCATACACTTTCTGTAATACTTCTTTGGCAATTTCTATTTGCGCGTTTGTTACACCTGACAGCGCTTCATTTAAGGTTTTATTGGCAAGAAGCATAGTTTTTTCCTGGAGTTTTATTGCGTCTTTTGTAAGATAGATGAGATTAATACGACGGTCATCTTTAGAAGGCACCCGCTTTACCAATTTCAATTTTTCAAGATTGTCTACAAGCCTTGTAATGCTCGGTTTATCACGAAACGTTGCATCGCAAAGCTGTTGCTGGCTTTGCCCTTCCTGTTTCCATAAATGATACAACACACTCCATTGCTCAATGCTTATATCAATACCGGATTGTTTAAAATTTTTTTGCAATCGCCTTGCAATCGCTGTAGAAGCTTTCCCTGTAATAAAGCTATACAGTTCTCCCTTTTTAAATTGGTTGTTTAGCATATAGTTGTTTATGCAACTATGCAAAAGTATATATTTACTTTGATTTTAATAATTTATTTTGTTCTTTTTTTGGGTAAATTTTGTAAAGTATTTTAGCCGGCTAATGATCTTAACGATAATATCAATATCTTTTTTAGTAAGCTATATGCTGCTGATTTTTTATTATAGATTTGGATGGCTTCAATTAAAAAGCTATGCATCCAGGAACGATCAGGTAAGCTTATCTACTGTCATAAGTGTAATAATACCTGCGAGAAATGAAGAAAAAAATATCTATCACTGTATCAATTCTATCATTCAACAAACGTATCCTTCACACCTTTATGAAGTTATTGTAATAGATGATTATTCTACTGATTCAACGGCTTCTATTGCTCTCACTTTTGCAAAGCAAAATATAAAAGTGATCCGGCTTAGTGATTTTGAAGAAACAAAAGGTATAAACTCTTATAAAAAAAAGGCTATTGAAATAGCGATTGGATTCACTAAAGGAACATTGATTGTTACAACTGATGCAGATTGTATTCATACTAATGAATGGCTTGAAACTATTGCTTCATATTATGAAAATGCGAAGTCAGCTTTTATTGCAGCGCCTGTTGCTTACCGGTATTCTTTTAGAGGTAATTCTTTCTTAAAGAATTTTTTTTATGCTTTTCAGTGTCTTGATTTTATGATGCTTCAGGGAATAACGGCTGCCTCTGCTTATAAAAGCGTACATAGCATGTGCAACGGAGCCAATCTTGCTTATGAAAAAAAAGTTTTTTATGAAGTTGATGGGTTTAAAGGTATTGATAGTGTTGCCAGTGGAGACGATATGCTGTTGATGCATAAAATTCAAAAGAAGCATCCGGGAAGGTTAGCGTATCTTAAATCGTCTGATTGCATTGCTTATACATTGCCAGCAGAAACATGTAAGGAATTCATAAACCAGCGTATAAGATGGGCAAGTAAGGCTGATAAATATAAAGATGGCAAAATAACTTCAGTTCTTTTTTTAGTGTATTTTTTTAATGCATGGCTTTTTAGTTTGGCGGTTTTTTCTTTTTTTAACCTGCATGCATTTTATTGTTTATTAGTACTTCTTTCTTTTAAAACAATTTCAGAGCTATATTTCCTTTTGCCAGTAGCCAAATTTTTTAATGAAAAAAAAATATTGCGGTATTTTATTCCGGCACAACCAGTGCATATTGTTTATACTCTGATTGCCGGTTGGCTTGGTAAATTTGGATCCTATACATGGAAGGATAGGAAAGTTAAATAATGTTTATAAGACCATGTAATACCTTTTTAATTAACCAATATCCTTCACTAATTGCACACTTCTGTTGAAACTTTCTGATAAAGAAATAAGTGTTTCCGTCCTTTCTATGCCTTTTATTTTTTGCAATTGATCATGGAGCACTGCTCTTAGCTCATTTATATCTTTGCATACAATTTCTATATACATACTGTAATTTCCTGTGGTATAGTTGAGACGAATAATTTCCGGAATCTTCTCAAGCTCTTTGGCAACCAAATCATACATTGAACTTTTTTCCAAAAAAATTCCTACAAAAGCAGTTATATCGTAGCCCAATTCTCTCAGTTTCACACTAAGTCTTTTACCCTTTACGATACCATATTCTTCCAGCTTTTTTATTCTAACATGTATAGTACCGCCGCTTACAAAAAGCTTTTTACCCAATTCCGCATAAGCAGTATCCGCATTCTGAAGCATTTCATGCATGATCTGTAGATCCAGCTTATCAAGATTGATTTTCGAAGTCATTTTTTAAATTTTTTTAATAAAGGTACTACTTATTGAAAATATTCGATATTTTATTGAGTAGCGTTAAAATATATCTTCATTTTATCTATTTGCGTTAACTTTGCAATATAAGTTCTTAAAATTGTGGGGTGATGAAATTTTAGGCAGACATGCCCTCTTGTCTCGGGGGTGAGGATAACAGGATAAACGCAGCATAGAGCCATTCCGAAAGGGATGACCAGGGTCGACCACTGAAACTTTGTGCTATGGCTAACTGCCTCGTGGAGGTTCGAGCCCTCCCCCTACAGCAAAAGCCTGTACAATAGTTACAGGCTTTTTTATTAATCCCGATTTCTTATACTCTGTTTTCCTGAATCTGATATTGTATTTTATTGACGAGTTCGTTAACATCAAAAGGCTTTGCAATAAAATCGTCTGCCTTGCAAAATTTTTGAATATCAGTAAAGTTGGTATGTGCTGAGAACATTATAACAGGAATATCTTTTGTTTTTGGATTATCCTTTATTTTATTACAAACTTCAATACCATCAATTCCTGAAAGAAAGACATCAAGAAGGATAAGATCCGGCATAAAAATTTTAGCTTTGGGCACCACATCCTCTCCTCTTGGCAAAGCCATTACATCAAATCCATATCTTTTTAATACCGTCTCAACCACCCAAAGAATATCCGAATTATCATCTACAATCAACACTTTATTCATATTTTTTTGATAGCAATAATTAAACCATTTATGGAAAGTAGATTTTTTTCAAGGTAATCGAGGCGAATTTTTGCATATAACTCCTTATTTATTAGATCTTTTAGAATCTGTTAGCTCTATTAACAAGCAATTTGAATAAACATCGTTGAAAAAAGACTATCGGAAATATGCTTAATGCAATTATTTATTATTGTTTCGAGATTACAACAGCGCAATAATTGAGAATCGTGGGAAAGATTTTCTCCGCGGGAATATCAAAAAGGAAATCAGTAAATGCAAAATAAATAGTCAGCGCAAGTTGATATGTAATGAAAACCAATAATTATATTCCAAGAATTTCTTTGAGTTTTAAATAACCCGATTTACTCACTGGTAATTTGGCTCCTGTGCTCAATAAAACAAGATGATTTTCTTTCTCATATAAATTGATTTTTGTTATAAGCTGCGTATTTACCATATAAGAGCGATGCACTCTTACAAACTGTTGAGGCGAAAGAAAGTCTTCAAAAAAATTCATTGTTTTTCTTTTCAGGAAAGAGCCTTCGCTTGTTATAATTTTTACATAATCATCCGCCGCTTCCAGATATTGGACCTGTGCCAGCGGAATGATTTTTATTTTGTTACCATCTTTTACAACAATTCGATTAGCAGAACCGAATGAGCTGCCGTTTCTATAACACCTGCCACTGAAGGCCTTAAAGGCTGTGAAAGAAATTTATGCAATGCTTTATCAAATCTTTCTTTGCTGAAAGGCTTGAGTAAATAATCTGTTGCATTTAATTCAAAAGCTTTTATAGCAAAATCATCGAATGCTGTTGTAAATATTACCGGTGGCGGATTCTCAATAAGCTCAAGCATTTCAAAGCCATTAATCTTGGGCATTTGTATATCAAGAAAAACAAGATCTGGCTTGTGTTGCATTACCGCTTTCATTCCTTCAAAGCCATCATTACATTCAGCTTCTATATTTATGTCTTTGTAGGTTTGTAAATATTCTTTTACAATACTTCTTGCCAGTGGCTCATCGTCTATTATAATTATGTTCATGTTATTTGCGGTATAAGTATCGTTGTTATAAAATGATCATTGTTTTTTTGCGTTTGCAAAAGATCATATCTTGAAAAAATAAGAAACAATCTCCTTTCTATAGAAGATAGACCAAAGCCAGTACCAGTCAGCGGTTGCGAGGTTTCCAGATCAAAAGGATTACTGATTATTATTTTCAAATAATTCTTTTCTACACTTGCATTCAATGTTATCAATACATCACCTGTGGTATCATACAATCCAAACTTAATTGCATTCTCCATTATTGGTTGCAGCAACAAAGATGGCAATAGCATCAGCAGCGTTTCATCTGTGTAGCATATCTCCGTTTGAAGTCTATGGCCAAAGCGAACCTTTTCTATATCAAGATATAAACGCAGGTATTCAATTTCTTTTTCCAAAGTGTTTAATTGCTTGTCATCTGCTTTCAATGTGCCTCTTAAAAAATCGCTGAGTTGCTGTATCATATATCTCGCTTTATCGGGCTGTGTTCCGGTCAACGCACTTATAGAATTTAAACTATTAAATAAAAAATGAGGTTGTAACTGTTGCCTTAGCTTGGATAATTCTGCCTCCCTTGAAAGCCTTTCTGTATCTGCCTTTCGTTTACTGATGGCTTGTTGTTCTTCCTGAGTAAACCATAACAAACCCGTCATGGCTATACACCCGATCACTAAAAAAGACATTCCAAATCTTATTCCTCCCGATTGTGAAAATGATTGCAAGTAATGAGCATCATATTTAAACAACATCCATAGCACGCCCTTGGATAGTAGCCAACAAATGCCGCTAAGGCTCACACTTATCATTAATAAATACCAATATTTCTCATGACGTGGTAAATAAAATCTCATATTGTTTAAAATAAGAACACAGCTTGCAGTAATCAACGCATTGTTTACAAATACATCGGTCACTACTTCTACTTCGGTAAGATTAAAGTTTCTTAAAATGCTCGAAAGAATTATAGAATAAATAATACTTACAATGCTCCAGTAAATTATGCCTGCTGCAATGGGCTTTCTTGCTGATGTGTTTGTAGTGCTCACTATATATCAATTTAATGGAATGCATTTATGCATACTATTTTCAAGAATATGCGAAGCTCTTTGCCTTGTGATCTTAATGTAAGCATCAGCTTCATTTTCTTCGCAGATGCGTGAATACAATTCAGCACCATCAATCAGTTCAGCCAGCGGATGCAATTCTGATACATCAATAAATTTCCAATGAACGGGTTTATTAACAGCATTTAAAAAATTATCTTCTTCAAGATGTCCTGTACTTCTTGCTTTTTGAAAAGCATGTAAATCATCTTCTGCATATACAAGGCGAAGCTGTTCATCAAACTGCGGTGTATGTGCTCCTTCGCCACAAATAATTCTGTAAACAAGTTTTGCAAGATACCATTTCATATAGCTTAGTTTTAAAGGGTTTAGTATAAATAAAAATTACATTAATAGTTTGTTACTTCAATGCCACCGAAAACGCAGGCACCTTTTAATGTTATGGTTTTGCCGGCATCGGGTACGGCTCCGTTTATATTTCTTTTATCTTCAATGCTGCCAAACACAGCAGACACTTCATTTTTTACATCCCAATTAGAAGGCACAATCAGCTTTGTGCCGCCAAAAACATTGTTTACTTCCAGTTTTATAGGGCTTTGAATATCTGCTTTTAAAAGATTGATTTCAGTGCCACCCATAAAACTATTGATCTCGCCACCTTTAAAATTTTTTGATAAAATAATTTTCTTTACACCGCCAAGCACAGTATTGATCTCGATATATTCAGCGCTCTCATAGTTATTCGTACTGCTTGCGGCGGTTTGGCTATAAGCTTTATCGGGTGGATTTATTATGGGCGAATCCGACATCGGCTGAGCTTGTCTCCATTTTTTTCCAGCCTTCTGACTAAACATTGATTTTGGCCTCAGTATATAAATAATTCCAATAGATATAAGTATCGCAGGCACTATATAATTATGAAAATTAAGATCTGGTCTTGTTTGGTCAATCAAGAAGATAGTGCCTACAGCAATCATTATAAGTGAACCATGATTATGAAATCTGCTTCCTATACCTGTAAAAATTCCAATTACAATTAGTAATACCTGCCACGTGAAAACCCATGCAGGTATAGGTGCGCCCATTTTATAAGCCAGTAACAACAGGCCAGCCGCTAAAAGTATAAGGCCGCTAAAAATTTGCGGTCTCCTGTGTTTTTGAAATGGCTTTATATCATTATAATTATTTTCCATAAATTTTTAATTAAATTTTATATACAAATTTATATTCGGGTAATGCTATAAAGAATGGCAAATAGGTCTTTAATACAGAATTGTCGGTGAGTGGATGGTTACCGTCGGCGAAAAAAATTGAAGCAATTAAATAACCTAATCTTATGTATGGCTCAAAAGAAATTACAACGGTTTAGCGAAATAAAAACATTTACCAACGTATTGGAATATCCTGAAAACATTGCAGGTAAATGGAAGGATCATTTTGAAAGCAATCATCCAATTGTGCTTGAGCTTGCATGCGGCAAAGGCGAATATGCTATTGGGCTTGCTCAATTATATCCTAAAAAAAATTTTATCGGAGTTGATATAAAAGGCAACAGGATATGGGTTGGAGCCAATTTCTCGTTAAAGAACGTTTTAAATAATGTAGCTTTTTTAAGAACTCAAATACATCAAATAGATAGCTATTTTAGCCAAAACGAAGTAAGTGAAATATGGATAACATTCCCTGATCCACAATTAAGAATATCTAAGGCAAAAAAGCGGTTAACACACCCACGCTACTTAAGGCTGTATAAAAAGATATTGCAACCAGGTGGAAAGATCCATTTAAAAACAGACTCTCCGGATCTATATCATTTCACTAAAGCGGTTATCGAATTATACCAGCTTATTCTACACGAGGACAACGATGATATTTATAAACAAAAGCCATCTGCCGAACTTGCCATAAAAACCCATTACGAAAACCTTGACATTGCCAACAGTGAAAAAGTTTTTTATTTATGTTTTTCTTTACCTGAAATAATAATCGCTGATGATGAAAAACTTGACTCAATTTTAAAAAATAAATAATGGAAACGGGCAATGATGATTTTATAGAAGGAATCCATTTTTATTATGATGTAAATAAATTGCTTGTGTTCACAGAAAAATATCATTTGCAAAGAGGATATTGCTGTGGCAATGGCTGCAGGCATTGTCCCTATAATTATGAAAATGTTGCTGAGCCATTAAAAAGTAAACTACTTATCAAAAAAGAAAGTAATGAAAAACAAAACGATATCTAAAAAAGAACCTTTGCGATCAATAACAAGGCAGTATAGCTTTTTTGAAGATGTATATGCCGTGGTAAGAAAAATTCCGAAAGGCCGTGTTACATCATACGGAGCAATCGCGAATTATCTCGGCACAAAGCTCTCCGCACGTATGGTGGGTTGGGCAATGAATGCAGCACATGATGCGAAGCCTAAGGTTCCCGCCCATCGTGTTGTAAACAGAAACGGCATGCTGAGCGGTAAAGCCCATTTTGCGACACCAACTTTAATGGAAGAGCTTTTACTTAAAGAAAAAATTAAAGTCGATAAAAATACAGTTATTGATTTTGATAAAATTTTTTGGGATCCATATAAGGAGCTTGGATTATAAAAAGTGTATAGGATAACAGTTATGGAACAAACGTAAATTTAAAAAACTAGGTGTAATATGGACTTATCAAAGCGTATACTATTACGCCGGTAACAGCAACATAAAACCATAATGGCCATGTGATTCTCGCAAGCTTTATATGCTTCGCATAGTCGCCGGTTAAAGACCTGTAAGCCGTGAATAAAATAAAGGGCAACACAATACCTGCCAAAGGTATGTGGGTTGCCAGAATAATATAATATACATAGCGCATTGTACCTGCAGCAGACTTCTCATCAGCACTAAGAATACCATCATGATTTATATCGCCATATTTCGTTTCGCCACTTAGCAAATGATGGCATATATAGGAAAGCAAAAACAGTAAAGAGAGCACTATAGCAATAAGCATCAGGTTTCTATGCAACAAAAATTTTTTTGCTTTTACTGCGAATAAAGCTGTAAGCAATAATATAGTTACCACTGAATTAATAACAGCATTGATTGTTGCAAAAATGTGAGGATTAAAACCGATAGAAATCTTCAGCTTTATTTCCGCAAGTAAAGCAACAGCTACAAATACAACTATTGAAACTGTCCATATAATTATATTAGCTTTTGTATCATTCTTTTTTAAAACAGGCGCAGGCAGCGATTCGGCAAATTGTGTTTCCGTTCTTTCTTTTATCATTGTAAATTTTGTAACTTATCCTCTTTCAAAAAGGCTCTTTAAAAATTCGCCAAAGGTTCTTTTCCTGTCTTTCTCAAGCATTAGCAAAGGGATATCTCTTACCAATTTTTTTTGAGCTGTACTATCCAAAGCATTGTACCATCCTCTTATTATTCTTTCTTTATCTAGCAAGAAGAAATTTTCTGTATGAATGAAAGCCGTGTCAACGTTTGCATCTGCAATACTTGCTTTTATTTCATGAATACCGAAATTATAAATACTGTCTTTATTGCCCGTAAGCAGCCACCAGCTATCCGGATCAACCTGATACTTTTCTGCCCATTTGCGAAGCTCTGTAACAGAATCATGAAGAGGATCAACGGAGATAGAAACAAATTGCACAATGGAGTCATTATTGGTAAACGAATTTTGAAGCTTTTTCATTGCTTTTGCAAGCTGCGGACAAATGGTTGGGCAGCGTGTAAAGAAAAAATCAAGAACAATTATTTTTCCTTTGAGGTCATCCAACGATACATTTTTTCCAAACTGGTTTGTGAGATGAATGTTACTTACTTTATGCCAGCCTGTATCATAAATCGTTTTTCCTCTTTTTTGTGAGACAGCTTACGCTATCATAAAAATACCTTCCTGGCATTTGTGTATCTCGCTTACTAAAATAATCTGTAAGCAAGTATCCTGTAACAGGCAGCAGTATTGCTATCAAAAACGCCAGTAAAGCTTTTTTACTCATCTGTAAATATTCTAAACAAAATTAGCCACACTTTTAAAGATGTGGCTAATTGTATCCTTTTAAATTAAGTTAATACAGTTAATCTTTTTCACCTTGCTTCATCGCAGGCGGTTGTTCTTTTGTTTTTTCAATATAAGGCCGGCTGCCTGCATCAGTGTTTCTTAAGTTTTTGTAACTGTTTCCTTCATATAAAAAGGTGAAGATGAACCAGATAAACAATAATGCCGGAACAGCTATTGACATAATAAGATTTCTTATCTCATCACCAAGGTGCATAAATATTGAAATAATGTAAAACGCTTTTGCCAAAGTAAGTATGCTGATAACACCCTTTATAAAAAGTATCAGCGTTTCATTAGGATTTGCACCTTTATCAATATAATAAATAGAAAGACCCAAGTATAAGCTCAATGACCGTAAGAACCAGCAAAATCCAAAACGCCTTCCATATTCTTTTTACCTGTCCTTCTCCATGGCCATGATCCGTTACATGTGTTGTTGCAGCTACAGACATATTCTATTATTTACAAAAAATTATATTATTAAATGAGATAAAAACAAAGGAATACAAATACCCAAACGAGATCAACAAAATGCCAGTAAAGGCCTGCCTTCTCAACCATTTCATAATGTCCGCGTTGTTGAAAATGCCCAAGTCTGGTTTTAATAAGCATTACTGTATTAATCACTACACCGCTAAATACATGGAAGCCATGAAAGCCGGTAATGCCAAAAAAGTAACCGCCAAAAGCAACAGGGCCGGGCGTTGCAACCATTTCACCGTTGTATAAAACTTTTGGTCCCCAGGGATTATGATTGGTGGTAGTTCCCCAATATTGAATAGCGCCATCAACCAAAACTTTATGGTGGCCCGTAATGAGGTGAGTCCATTCCCATGCCTGGCAACTTAAAAAACCAATGCCACCTAAGATGGTTAAGAACATCCACTTTTCAACACCTTTCTGATTCATACGATGTCCTTCGTATACCGCGAGCACCATCGTAACTGAACTAAAGATGAGGATAAAGGTCATTAAACTCACAAACGCAAGCGGAAGATTCGCCTCGCCAGCAAAGGGAAATTTATTAAAAACATAATTATGATCCACCCAATTGTTAAGGCTGAATCTTATGGAGCCATACGAAATTAAAAATGCGCCAAAAGTAAAAGAGTCGCTCATTAAAAAATACCACATCATTAGCTTGCCATAGCTAACATTGAAAGGACTTTTGCCTCCATTCCATAAATTTGCTTTGGTTCCCTGAAGCGCTGTTTGCATTTAATTAATCGTTAAAATGTTGTTACAAAAATAAATGAATTGTTCAATTATATTACAGTTAACTAATCGCTTTATAAATAATAATTTTTTCCTGGTTTTACTTTATCATCGATAAAAAAATAAACAGGTATATCCATAAAATATCGACAAAATGCCAGTAAGTATTCATCAGATCAATAGGCACCTGGCTATAATTTTTTCTTTTTCTGCTATATGCTTTTATTAATAAAATCATTAATGCAATAACGCCCGCAATTACATGTAAAGCATGCAAGCCAACAATGATGTATAAAAAAGAAAACGATACATTCTTTGTAAGTGTAATGCCGGTGTGCCATAGCTGAACGAAGCCCGTATATTGCATTATAACAAACAAAATACCCAGTGCTAACGTAATGCCGAGCCACAGGCGATATTGCTGCATTTGTCTTTGCCTGAAGTAATTGCGGCTTAAAATTATTGTAATGCTACTACCCACAATTACAGCGGTTGAGTACCAAAAAATAAGTGGAAGATCAAAAGTGATCCAGTTTACAAGGCTTCTTTTAATAATGTATGCGCTGGTAAGCCCGGCGAACATCATCACAATGCTGCCAAGGCCAATCCACAAAGTGAATTTGTGAGGATGTATTGCATTCTTTTGTTCCTTCATTACTGCTATCATAATTTTCTTCTTATTAAACTTTATCAAAAAGAAGAGATAGAAAAACTATCATTAAATAAAAATAAGAACCAAACATTACTCTTCTTGCTGCCTTTACATTCATTTGAATGAACAGCAGTACACTTAAATACACCATTGATAAATTGCAGAGCAATAAGATTGAAACAGAAATATTTCCGCTTATGTGAAAATAATAAGGAAGCATACCGACAGGTATCATTAGCATTGAATAAATAATTCCCTGCAGAGCTGTAAATTTGGTAGGTCCATCTTTGCAGGCAACAATTTAAAACCTGCCTTTTCATAATCTTTATGGGCGACCCACGCAATAGCCCAAAAATGAGGGAATTGCCACAGGAATTGGATTCCAAATAAAACCCAGCCACCTGCACTAAACTCGCCAGTGCCAGCTACCCAACCTATAAGGCAAGGCAACGCGCCCGGAAATGCGCCTACTAAAACAGAAATAGAATTTATCTTTTTTAGGGGAGTATAAATAAATGCATATAAAAATAAACTCAACAGGCCAAGTAATGCGCTTTGCCAATTAAACCAATACCACATTATAATAACTCCGGTGATGCCGGTGACTACAGCAAACGTCCATGCTTCATTTGGCTGCATTCTTCCTGACGCTACCGGCCTTCCTGCAGTTCGTTTCATCATTGCATCTGTATCTCTTTCAACCGTTTGGTTAATTGCATTTGCGGAGCCTGTAATCAGCATCCCGGCAAAAAATAATAATAAAACTGACAGAAAATCAAACTGAACGTTCGGTGCAAAAAGGTAACACACTACGCACGTGAAAACAATGGTAAAACTTAAAGTAAATTTTATAAGCTGAAAATAGTCTTTCACTTTGCTTGCAATAGCAAAGGAAACGGAATTAGAAAAGCCTGTTGCCACATTATTCATCTATAAAAGTTTAAACAAACCTGATGTTGCAAACCAGAAGACTAAAAGATCTATCGTAGTTCAGCAGTAACATTTACGTTACTATGCTAATGTGATTTTTCATTATCTCCAACAGGTTCTGTTTGTGGAATAAATTCTCTTCCATCTTTACCATAATCGTAAGCCCAGCGGTGAACTTCAGGAATTTCGCCGGGCCAGTTTCCATGCCTGTGATGAATAGGAGTTGTCCATTCTAAAGTATTGGCGCCCCACGGGTTTTTAATAGTAACTTTTCGTCCTTTGAATATTGAATAAAAGAAATTGAAAATAAATAAAAGCTGAACTGAAAATACTAACAGTGCTACTACACTTATAAACTCATTTAAGCCGTCGAACATCTTAAAAGATTCCCAATTGCTGAAATCGTAATAACGTCTTGGCATGCCCGCAAGTCCTTCATAATGCATCGGCCAAAAGATACAATAAGCACCTGCAATAGTTACCCAAAAATGAATGTAAGCAAGTGTATTATTTAAATATCTTCCATACATTTTTGGATACCAATGATAAATGCCGGCAAACATTCCAAACATAGAAGCTACGCCCATAACAAAATGAAAATGAGCAATTACAAAATACGTATCATGTAAATGAATATCCAGGGCAGAATTTCCCAGCCATATACCTGTTAAGTCCACCTGAAATGAAAAGGCTGACAAAGCCAATTGCAAAAAGCATAGCTGGAGTGAAACGTATATTTCCTCTCCATAAAGTGGTAATCCAGTTAAATACTTTGATTGCCGAAGGCACAGCTATAAGTAAAGTAAGCAATACAAAAAAGGAACCTAGGAAAGGATTGAGGCCGGTTACAAACATGTGATGCGCCCAAACCATAAATGATAAAGCTGCAATGGCAAACAATGAACCTACCATTGCCATGTAACCAAAGATTGGTTTACGAGAATTAACCGATATAACTTCCGATGCGATACCCATTGCAGGCAATAGTATAATATACACTTCAGGATGGCCAAGGAACCAAAATAAATGCTGGAACAAAATCGGGCTTCCGCCTTCATTGGGTAAGAATTTTTCCATTAACAACAATATCACTTAAGAAAAAGCTTGTTCCGAAATTTCGATCGAATAATAATAAGACACAACCTGATAATAAAACAGGAAATGATAACACACCTAAAACCGCCGTAAAGAAAAATGCCCATATAGTGAGCGGAAGCCTCGTCATGCTCATGCCTTTGGTTCGCATGTTTAATACTGTAGTAATATAATTTAATCCGCCCAGTAACTGACGATACAATAAATAACGACATGCTATCAAGCCACATATCCATACCTATTTTGGATCCGTCAGATGCATCTCCTAAAGCACTCAATGGCGGATAGATAGTCCAGCCGCCACTTGCAGGGCCGGTTTGCATAAACAAAGATGAAAACATTACAATAGACGCTGAAAAGAAAAACCAGTATGACAGCATGTTTAAAAATGGTGATGCCATATCTCTTGCACCCACCTGCAAGGGAATAAGAAAATTTGCAAATGTTCCGCTAAGCCCTGCAGTTAATACAAAAAAAACAAGTATAGTTCCATGCATGGTAACCAATGCATAATAAAATTCAGGATCCAGTTTTCCGCCTTTTGCCCAATGGCCTAAAAAGTTTTCAAGAAATGGAAATGTTTCATTGGGATAACCTAATTGTAAACGAAATATAACAGAAAACAAGCCACCTATTATTGCCCAGATGATTCCTGTTATAAGGAATTGCTTAGAGATCATTTTATGATCCTGGCTAAAAACATATTTCGTTATAAAAGATTCTTTATGATGATGAACATGAGCTTCATGACCGAGATCGTGGACTGCAAGCGGTTGTTCATGGATAACTTCTTCGTCGTTCATATTAATAGATTTTATAGCCTAACAGCTACATTATTTTTTTATTACTTGCGCAACAGTTTTAGCAGAATCTGATGGTACTTTTTTATTTGCCGGATCCAGATCAGGAAATGCCTTTAAATATTCAGGCTTCAAGCCTGCTATGTATGCATCATATTCCTGTTGTGATTCAACAATGATAACCCCACGCATAGTGTAATGGCCTCTTCCGCAAAGCTGGTCACAGCTTACTTCATAAGTAAAATCTGCATCTCCTGTCCTCTTTTTCATTTCTTCTGTGGTATAAATTGGTGTAAACCATAGCGTGGTGGGGATACCAGGCACCGCATCCATCTTCATTCTAAAATGAGGTAGGCCAACATCATGTATTACATCCTGAGAATTAATTACAAGCTTTACCGGCTTATTCACCACTACATGCATGGTAGTAGCCACGTGAATATCATCATGACTTGCAGGATCTGACCAATCTACACCTAAAGGATTTCCCTTTGCAGGATCAGTCATTTTATAATTTTTTCTTCCTAAAATACCATCTCTTCCCGGATAGCGAATTTCCCATCCAAACTGGTGACCGGTTATTTCAACTAACTGCGCATTTTTTGGAGCATCGGAAGTAAACTGGAACCAGTATTTCAAGCCAAATACAATTAATACAGTTAATACTATCGCAGGTATTCCTGTCCATATTAGTTCAAGCTTATTGCTGTGAGTAAAGTATAATGATTTTCTTTTATCGTTTTCCTGGTATCTGAAAGAGAACCAGAATAATAATATTTGAGTAATAAAAAAAACAGTGCCGGTTACTCCAAGTGTAATCCAAAGCATTGTGTCAATATTCTGCCCTTGGGAAGAAGCAGCGCCCTGAACAAAAAGAGTTTTTGGATAATAGGTTTTATTGCACCACCATACACCTATTAATCCTAGAATAAGAAAAACGACCATGAGAAAACCATTGATCTTATTATTTTGTTTCCTCGCCTTTTCCTCGCCTTTTAGAATACTTACATACTCACTGGCCTTTGATATCTGGAAAATAACCAGGAAAATCAAGACAATGATCGCTACTATAAAAAAGTCATTCATTATTTTAATTTTTTCCCTTTATCTAAATCAATGCAAAGGTACTCTTGAAATGTATTAAAATACTTTTATTAGAACCATAATTTATGTATGATGAATAATGCTCTCCTTCATAAAAGGATGGTTCATAGCCGTCATAGGAACCGATGTAGCAAACCTGTTCACACCCCACATGATTACACCAACAAATCCTAATGAAATGCCAAATTCAAACCAGCTTAAATGCGGATCAAACTTTACGGTGCCTGGCATAACCATCTGGTAATAATCAATCCAATGACCGAATATGATGAGTATGCACATAAAAGTCATAATAGTGTAGTTACGCTTTGTCGATTTTTTCATTAATATCAAAATAGGACAAACAAAGTTTAAAATGAGATTTAAATAGAACAACCCTTCATAAGGTCCGTCCAGCCTCATTTTAAAATAAATCGTTTCTTCCGGAATGTTACCATACCATATAAGCATAAACTGATCAAACCATAAATATGTCCAGAAAATCGAGAAAGCAAATATAAATTTTCCAAGATCTTGAAGGTGTTCTTGTGTTACAAATTCAAGCTGGCCCTGATTTTTAAAGTAAATAACAAATATCGTTATCAATGATAAACCAGCAACAAAAGAGCTTGCAAAGTTGTACCAGCTAAACATCGTGCTAGCCCAATGCACATCTATACTCATAATCCAAAGCCAAGGTATCGTGGAGCCAAGGGTAAGGGTAAAGAATACCACAAAAACGGATGACCAGAATAAATTTTTCTTCGTCCACAATTGTCCTGTTTCACAATCCATAGTACCTATCCTATCACTTTCAATACTGAAATCTTTTAACTTTTTACCAATGAATGCCCACAGGCCAATACATATAATAGAAGCGATGGTGTAAACAGAGGAATTTAAAAAGGGCGATTTCCTTTTGATGATTTTATCCTGCGCTACAAGGTTTTTATCAAGCCACGGATAAATATCAGAGCGGTGGCCAAAAATAATACAAAGCATGATGATTAATGTCAGTGCTCCCATTATAGGAACCACAGATGATATAGCTTCTGAAACCCTTCTAAATGCAACTTGCCAGCCACCCATCGCAAGGGTACAAATTACAATAAAGAAAGTGCCAATATTTACGAGAAACAGCCAAAAAATACTGTTTTGTAAAAGCACTGCCCAAAATCTGGTACTGTTTACGTTACTTCCATCCGCGCCAGCCGTAGGGTTTAAAAATATTACACCTGATATTAGAGTAAGTAAACCAATGATCATAAAAATCATTGTCCATCTTTTATATCCTGCCGGTGTTACATACTGGTTACTCATTACAAATTTTATTAGCTTTTACTTTTTGATGTGGAATCTTTACCAGGCGTTGTAGCAGTTTTCGTAGAATCAGATGCGGCGCTGTTTTTTATCTGCTGTGATTTTACATATTGTATCACCATCCATCTTTGCTCACGGGTAAGCTGGGAAGCATAGCTACCCATATTATTTTTACCATAGGTAACGGAGTGAAACATAGTGCCCACCGGCATATCCACATATTGCTTCAATGTTAAGTTTGCCACTGCAGGCACTTTACCACCGGTTGCCAAAGGCCCTTGTGCATCCAACTTGGGTCCATGGCATATAGCACAATTTACATTGAATAATCTTTGCGCTTCTGCCATTTGGATGGTATCTAAAGGTGGCAAAGGATCTTTCGTCATTGCACTCATTTTGTAACCATTGGAATCATTAGGTAAGGTATAGGGGTTAAGGTCACCTCTTCTTATAGTGCCTTCAACTGGGTAAGGAATATAATTAATATTTTCTTCTTTTAAATTATTAGGTGCATACGCTTCATAAGCACGACTGTAGGTCATGTCAGGCATATATATTTTACCCGGTTCACGCTTGCTGTCGCAGCTTTCAAAAAGCGTGGCTGCTATTGCAAAAGACATGAGAACCGCAATGATTTTTATTGTCTTCATATTTAAATAATAACCTCTCATTATGTAACTTAATTAATACCCAACTTCTTCCGCCCGATACAATTTTTGCTCCCGGTCATACCTGCCAAACCACCAACCATCTTCGGCCTCCTGAACGTTTATTTCAATTGCACCATTATTTTGCAAAAAGCTTTCTATTTCCGTTGCATTGCTTTTTGCAGTACATTCAATTACCATCACCATAAGATCATCAGTAGCTCTTAAGTGAAAGTGATGTTTTCTTACCCCTGGCATCATCTTGCAAAGCCAGCAAAAAGTCATAACCATACTCACAGCTGACAGTAAAACTGTAAGCTCAAATGTGATAGGAATAAAGGCCGGCAGTGAAAAATGTGGTTTACCGCCAATATTTAAAGGCCAGTCCGTCGTGAATATCCACCCCATCCCGCCCACAGCGATACTGGTACCTGTAATGCCAAAAATAAATCCTAGTGTATGAATGCTTGTTTCCCTTAAGCCCATAGCATGGTCAAGACCGTGAATAGGAAAGGGAGTATATACATCATGAATTTTATAGCCAGCTCTCCTTACGTTTTTTATTGCAGGAAATAAAACCTTTTCATCATCAAAGCAGCCAACAACAAATTTTTTTCTCATACAATTTTTCTTGAAGAGATTTTATTATAAGATTTTATAAATTTTACTGGGTATCAATGTGCATGTTCTACTTCTTCTATATAAAATTTTTCTGAATCCATTTTTTCTTCTTCCGTCATTTTATGCTTATAATTTTCGCCAGATGTTTTTAATATTGCTTTAATTTCCGCTACTGCAATTACAGGGAAAAATTTCGCAAAGAGAAAATAACAGGTAAAGAAAAGCCCAAACGTTCCAAGAAAAAATCCGATTTCCCAAATGCTTGGGCTGTAATAAGTGCTCCACGAAGATGGAACATAATCGCGGTAAATAGATGTTACGATAATTACAAACCTTTCAAACCACATTCCTACATTTATTAATACAGATAAAAAGAAAGTGAACGTTACATTTCGTCTCAATTTCCTTGACCAAAAAAGCTGCGGCGTTACTACATTGCAAAACATCATTCCATAATAAGCCCAACCATAAGGACTGAAAATATTCACCCTGTTTTGCCTAAAGGCCCACCATTCGTAAGGGTTACCGCTGTACCATGCAACAAATAATTCGGTTAAGTATGCACAGCCAACTATTGAACCTGTAAGAATAATAACTTTGTTCATGGCTTCTATATGGCCAATAGTTATATATTCTTCGAGCTTTAAAACTTTTCGCGTTATTATCAAAAGACTTTGCACCATTGCAAACCCTGAAAACACCGCTCCTGCAACAAAGTAAGGTGGAAAAATGGTCGTATGCCAGCCGGGAATAACTGATGTGGCAAAATCCATAGAAACTATTGTATGAACGGACAACACAAGCGGTGTTGCCAAGCCAGCTAACACAAGTGAAAGGCTTTCATGACGTTGCCAATGTTTGGTACTTCCAGTCCATCCAAACGATGTAAGACCATAAAACATCTTCCTAAATTTTGTTTTAGCTCTGTCACGCACTGTTGCCAGGTCAGGTAACAAGCCACTATACCAAAAAAGTAAAGAAACTGTAAAATAAGTTGATACGGCAAACACATCCCACAACAAGGCAGAATTAAAGTTTGGCCAAAGCGGTCCACGACTATTAGGATAAGGCAATACATAAAATCCTACCCAAACTCTACCCATATGAAAGATAGGAAACTGGCCCGCACACATTACAGCAAAAATGGTCATTGCTTCAGCAGCTCTGTTCACACCAGTTCTCCAGCCTTGCCTGAATAATAAAAGAATGGCGGATATCAATGTTCCTGCATGACCTATACCAATCCACCAAACGAAATTTGTAATATCCCAACCCCAGCCAATAGTGTGATTTATGTTCCATTGGCCAATGCCATAAGTAACTTCACGATAAACGGAGTATACACCAAATAATAAAAGGCAAATGGCAATAGTAAGGCCAATGAACCATAACCTTCCCGGCTTTATTTCAACTGCTCCAATTATATCTTCAGTAACCTGATGATAATTTTTATCTCCATCTACCAAAGGTTCCCGTAATTGCGATTCATATTTTAATAATGACATAATTTGTTTATGTTTTACAATGGTACGCCTGGTACTCTTATTACGAATTAGCCTGTTTCTTTCATACTGACAGCCTTCCTTTCTGTATTTCTGATCTTTTCGAGATAATTTACATTAGGCAGTGTATGTATCTCTTCCAGAACATAAAATTTTCTTTCCTTTTGCTCACGCAATCTTAATTTGGAAATTTTACTTTCCGTATCATTTACATTTCCAAAAATTATAGCATGTGTAGGACAGGCTTGCATACATGCGGTTTGCACTTCCATATCTTTTATCGGCCTGTCTTCTTTTTTAGCATTCAATTTTCCTTCTTGCAGGCGCTGTATACAAAAGCTGCATTTTTCCATCACTCCTCTTGAGCGAACTGTTACATCTGGGTTTAAAACCATTCTTTCTAAATCGGTATTTAATTCGGCTGTTGCATCCGAAATAATACCTCTTTGATTATCCGGAAAGCTATCTGCTCCATTGTAATCTGCCCAATTAAATCGGCGCACTTTATACGGGCAGTTGTTTGCACAATATTTTGTACCAATACATCTGTTATAAATCATTTGGTTAATACCTTCACTACTATGATTGGTTGCTGACACAGGGCAAACGTTTTCACACGGCGCATTATCACAATGCTGGCAAAGCATAGGTTGAAAAACAACATCAGGATTTTCAGGGTCACCGGTAAAATATCTGTCGATCCGCAGCCACTGCATATCATGATATCTGGATACCTCATATTTACCAACGGTAGAAATATTATTTTCTGCAACGCATGCTACTACACACGCAGTGCAGCCAATACAGGTATTAAGGTCAATGCTCATTCCCCATTTAATTCCCGGCCGTTCATACGATGGATACAAAGTGGCATCGCGGTCGAAATTTTTTCCGAATCTGCTAAGCTCTTCGTTAACTTCCCCTGTCATTTCATCGGGCCTTGCTATAAAATCTTCAAGAGTAGTCTGCCTTACTATCGGCCTTCCTTCTGTTATATTATGAACCTGGCTTTGAGCAAGAGGGAAAGTCTTACCCGTTTTTTCAACAGTTACTGTTGAGAAATAATTTACAGAAGTGCCATTAAAAGATGCAAAAGGATAGATATTTACTCCTACACCGTTTGCCACTGGGCCAATGTATTCGGATGTTTTATCTTTATTATTGCTTTGTCTTCCATACCCAACAGCTATTGCTATTACATCCGGATGCATGCCCGGAATTATTAATACTGGAAGTTCTACAACCTTTCCATTCGACGTAACTTTTAATACAGGCTTTTCAACTGAAACTTCATACCTATCACTTTGCTTCCTGTTAAAAATGTCAATATCAAGTAAAGACTTCCCCATTTGTGGCGAAATCATTATATAATTATCCCATGTAGTTTTTGAAATTGGATCACTTACTTCCTGAAGCCATGCATTGTTTGCCCTGCTTCCGGTCCCAACAGATACTTTCTGGTATAACACCAATTCAATATCACCACCTTTTACCGCACCGATTTTGGAAGCTGCATCAGAAACATTGCCAGTAAAAGCAGCTGTTCCCATTCCAACATGCAAACCCGCTGTGGTAGCTTGGGAAGAACTATCTGACATTTGTTTCGTTGCAGCATTACCTAATGAATCTGCCTCACCAACTGAAGCAGTAGATGCCGCAGTTGCCGATGTAAGGTTAAAAACATTTACATATTCCGATTGTGTTTTTAAAACGCCATTTTCAATCACACCATCCTGTAAGAATTTATCAAAATTGTCAAGGCTGCCTAACTTAGTTGTCCAGTAATTTCTAAAGTAAGTCTCATATTCATCAGCACTTCCAGTAAGTTTTAAAAGTGAAGTTTCAAACTGACGGGTTTTAAATAATGGATGAATAATTGGCTGCAATACACTAACATAATTGGCTTGCAGCTCCGCATCCCCCCAGCTTTCCAGCCAGTGATGAGACGGAACAATATATTTGCAGAGCTCTGTGGTTTCATCCATTTTCTCGCTATAAGAAATAGTGAAAGCACATTTTTTTATTCCTGAGGCAAGCTTTTCCGCATCAAAATAACTATAAACAGGATTAGCGCTATAAATAAATAAACCTCCGATTCTTCCAGCATTGAGATCATCAGTAAGTGAAATCATATCTGCATCAGTTCCTTGCCGGTAATTCACCGGAGTACTCCAATTAATTGTTTTGCCTCCTGCACCGATTGCTTCATTTATAGCATTTACAATCGTTTGTACATTAGGGTCGTTGCTGCCGCAAACAACCAGAGCTGCACCCTTATTGGCAGCTAAATCTGCAGCAGCTTTCTTTATTCCATCCGCTAAATTGCCAGAAAGATTAGCATTTGCTCCACTACCCAAAGCGCCTAAAAGAGCGAGAGCAAGTGCACCAGTTTCCGAAGGCTTATGAGTATAGCGTTCATCGGCATTGGCACCGGTAAGGCTATAATAAGATTCAAACTGGTAATGCTTGCTCATGGCAGGCTTATCAGTATTTATTCTCCTGTTTTTTGAATATTGATTAGCAAAAACTACAGGGCTTAGCCATGTGCCTAAAAAATCAGCATCAATGCTTACGATTACTTTTGCATTTTCGAAATGATAAGCAGGTATTGCTTTTTTGCCATAAGAAGATTGATTGGCTATTATCATTCCGCTATATGATACCGCATCATATTGTATGTGCCTGCTTCCCGGATATTTTGCAAGAAATTCAGCAATGAGTTGTTTTCCGGTTATTGAAGTAATGGTAGAAGTTAATAAAACGAAAGGTTTACCTGCATTAGCCGTAATGCCATCTGCTATCATTTTATCAATGGCCTGAAAAGTTGCTTCCTTGCCATTTGCCATGGGATAGCGAAGCCTTGCAGTATCATATAAATCCAACACTGATGACTGGCACTGTGCAGAAGTTCCACCATTTGTGAGAGTGGAAAGTGAATTACCTTCTATTTTTATGGGACGGCCTTCTCTTTGTTTTACAACAACGGGAACTGCATCACCATCATTCAAATAAGTAGATGCATAATAATTTGCAACGCCAGGAAGCATATCATCGGGCTTGTGCAAATAAGGAATTGTTTTGCGAACTGGCATTTCACAGCTGGCTGCAAGTGCCGCTGCTGCTGTACTGAAACCCATGTATTTTAAAAAATCCCTGCGCTGTGTTTTTGCATTGAAGATATTTTCATTGGCAAGCTCTTCAAAAGGCAACTCTTCTTTAAATTCATTACCGGATATCTTTTGCCCTGCCTCTATCTGGTGCAACTGTTCAAAATTTTGCCAATACTTTTTATCACTCATTTATTTCTATTTTGAATAGATTTTTTTATTTATGCTTGTATCATCCTGTTATACAGAAAAATTAATAATGACATTTCATACATTCTGTTCCGCCGATCTTTTCAACAGTTACACTATCATATTTATGTTCTTTGATATCCTGGTGAAATTTTTCATAAATACTATAGAATTTATTTCCGTTTCCTTTGTCATCATTGAACTGAACATTCGTAGAACGGTGACAGTTGATACACCATCCCATACTCAAATCAGCAAATTGTCTTACCTCACCCATTTTCTGTATTTCTCCATGGCAAGTTTGGCAAGCTATACGCCCAACTTTCACATGTTGTGAATGATTAAAATAAACAAAATCGGGAAGGTTGTGAATTCTTACCCATTCTATTGGATGACCTGGCTTGTCATATTTTTTAGTATTGGGATTCCAGCCGGCATATTGATATAATTTTTGTATTTCAGCATTAGCGTTTACAGAACTGCCATCTTCTCTTTGCAAAGGCTTGCCGCCATAGTCTTTTACCGCCATGTGGCAATTCATACAAACATTTACTGATGGAATGTTGGAATGTTTACTATCCTGCGCACCGCTGTGACAATACAGGCAACTTATCTGGTTATCTCCTGCATGTACCTGATGCGAATAATATATAGGCTGAATTGGTTGATAACCTTGTTGTCGGCCAAGCCCCATGGCGCCTTGTACCAAAAAATAACCACCAAATAAAAAGAGAATAATTACTCCTAATAAAAGGTAAGCCTTATTTCTATAGAAAGGAACAGGAGTCAGCGTTTTATGGCCCTCTTTTTCATCAGCAAGCTTTTTAAGATTGCTGTTTACCTGTAATAGTGTTAATCCTATTACTGCTAATATTAAGGTAAGTATTCCGTAAAGAAATGAGTTGTCTGAAGTGGGTTCTGTTACTGGTCCGGTTGGTGAATTGCCAGGCGCAGTATATTTATTAGCCCAATCAAGTATTGCATCAATATCTTCCTTTTTCAAATCAGGAAACGAAGTCATAACCACATTGCCAAACTGTGCCTTAAGCTTCATGGCATATGGGTCAGTGTTCACCATCACCGTAGTATTGGGCACCCATTTATATACCCAATCTTTCGACGGCTCTCTGTCCCTTGCACCTTTTAAAGCTGGTCCTACATATGCTTCTAACGGCTTATGACAGCTTGCACAATTGGCCTTAAAAAGTGTTTCACCATCTGCTGCAAATAAACTTTCAGAAGTAGAAATTAAAGTAAAAAAAAGCAGTAAGAAAAAGGGGGTTTTGAAAAACTTTCTAAGTTGGATCATAACTCTTATAACCTATCTTGATAATTGGAATAAAAATCCTGTTGAGTGCAAAAATAAGATAGGATATTGACAATATGTTAACATTTTAAAAATTTTTTTATCCTTGCCCAGACCGGGTTTCAGCCGTTTTTCTTTTTTTTATTATAGGATGTTATTGCACTTGCTTTAATTATTCTTTTGTTTTTTATTACTGTAAAAATTTTACGTATAAAAAAAATTGCATCTTTGAAATCTATTTACAAGTAAAAACTAAAAAATAAGCTTTTATTAATAACCTATCTTTCTTAATAAATCATAATGATTCAAAAGTCCGGAGTTGATGTAGCTATTTTTGCTTCGGGTGCCGGCACCAATGCAGAAAAGATAATCGAATATTTCAGGTCTTCAGTTTTAATAAATATAAGTCTTATAGTTTGCAATAAACCGGCAGCCGGCATTGTACAAATTGCAAAGAAGAATAAGATACCTGTTTTGCTAATTGAAAAAAAAAAATTTGAGCTTACGGGTTATTCGGATGAGCTAAAGCAATATAATATTTCCTTTATAGTGCTGGCTGGTTTCTTGTGGAAAATTCCCTCAAACCTTATTCAAATATTTCAGGGTAAGATAATTAATATCCATCCGGCATTGTTGCCAGCTTATGGGGGCAAAGGAATGTATGGGCATGCCGTGCATCAGGCAGTCCTTGATGCAAAGGAAGAGCAAAGTGGCATTACGATACATTATGTTGATGACGCTTATGATCACGGCGACACCATTTTTCAGGCAAGGTGCGCTGTTGACGAAAATGATACGGCTGAATCGCTTGCAAAAAAAATACATGAGCTTGAGTATACTTTTTTTGCTCCGCAAATTGAAGCAGTAATAAACCGCACATTTATGGATAAAAATCAAAAATGAGCGTTAAAAATGACTATAGTTACAGCACAGATAAAAGCAATTATGTAATATTATAATTCTTAAATAAAAATTTGAAAAGATATTTACCCATTGCAGGATTCTTTGCTGTTACCTTTTTTGTTTCACTGGCATGCTCCAAAGCCTTTGCGCAGGTAACTATTTCGGGCACTGTTTACGATTCTACTAAATTATATGTAGTTCCGAATGTAGATGTATTCAGCACCTCAGGCGCACATACTATAACCGACTCGCTTGGCGCTTATCATATTACCGCATCGGAAAAAGATTCCTTAAGTTTTTTTTATAAAGGAAAATTTACAGTAAAATTTCCGGTAAAAACAATTGGCAATTATACAGCCTTTGATATTTCTTTACAGGTTCGAATAAAAGATAAATACAAGCTGCTGCAGGGTATTACGGTTTTTGGAAACACTTACCAAAGTGATTCAGCAGAAAACAGGGAAGAATATGCGAAGATTTTCAATTATGAAAAGCCAGGCATTCATTCCACCTTTGAGCCGGGAGGCGCGGCAGGCCTTGATTTGGATGGGCTTATAGAAATGTTTAATAAGAAAAAAAAGCGGGAGAACCTTGCCTTTCAGCGCAGGCTTTTGGAAGATGAGCAGGACCGCTATGTGGAATATCGTTTTAGTCCGCAGGTAGTTCAAAGAATTACAGGATTAAAAGGCGATACACTTGCCAGATACCGTAAGCTTTATATGCCTACTTACGAGTTTGTTGTCAGCAGCTCGCTTACCGATTTTTATCAATACATACTCAATACATCGTATGCTTTTAAGAAGGAAGAAGGCATTCAACATTGATGAGTGTTGAGGTTAAATTAATGCAGGCCTTTTATTTATCTAAAACATAATCATTGCAAAGGATTTCGAATTCATATCATTTTTAATAGCAATCCGCATTCAAGATTAAATTTAAAATATCTTGCTTTCAA
>CAWGNP010000005.1:0-240627 GCA_963823975.1 uncultured Chitinophagaceae bacterium
CGCCATTCATTATATGATTAGTTAATTCGGCAGGCTTGAATGTATGGGCGCTATCTTATCGCCCTATACAGATTTTATCTTTTTATTACCAGTATCAAGAATAATTAGTTTGAATTCAAACTAATTTCTTAAATTTTGCATCTACCGTAATGAACTGGGTTTATGCAACAGCCTTCTTCATTAGTTGAGTATGGAGCCGCGCAGGGCGATTATAACTGTTACAGCCGTTATTTGCGCCTTACTTGAAATTATCGATACTACTATTGTAAACGTTGCGCTGCCGCAAATGCGGGGAACTTCGGCGCCACGCTTAACGAAGTAAGCTGGGTCATTACTGCTTATTCTCTTGCCAATGTAATCATAGTTCCTATGACGAGCTGGCTTTCGCAGCAGTTTGGCAGAAGTAATTATTTCGCGGCTTCCATAATACTTTTTACCTACGTGTTCATTTTTATGCGGTAATGCAACCGGGTATCTGGGAGCTGGTTGTATTCAGGTTTTTGCAGGGGCTTGGCGGCGGCGCCTTGCTGGTTACTTCACAAACAATTATTACTGAAAGCTGGCCAGCTGAAAAAAGGGCAATGGCCCAGGCCATATATACATTGGGGGTAATCGTCGGCCCTACATTGGGTCCTCCGCTCGGCGGTTACATAGTCGATAACTTTAACTGGCGTTATATATTTTACATCAATATTCCTGTAGGCGTTATTGCTACACTGCTTACGTTGCAATTTGTGACGAAGCCCGCATTATGCGGAGAAAAGAACGCCGAGCCAGGTGGACTGGCTGGGTATTGCTTTACTTACCGTAGGTATTTCTTCGCTACAATATGTGTTGGAAAAAGGCCAGGAAGATGACTGGTACAACAGTTCACGCTGATAATAGCTTTAACGGTTACGGCGATCTTCGGGATTTTCTTTTTTATCTGGCGGCAGTGGTGTATAAATATCCGATAGTGGAGCTAAGTGTTTTAAAAAACGGTAACTTGCGTATTGGCGTTATACTTTCATTTATCATGGGTTTTGGTTTATTTGGATCTACATTCGTGATACCGCTTTATACTCAATCTTTATTAGGCTGGACTGCCACAATCGGGGCTGTTGCAATTGCCAAGTACGCTTTTCGTTGCTGTAATGATGCCGGTCGTTGCCCAGTTAATTCAGCGTGGAGTACCACAAAAATACCTGATAGCCATGGGCATGACCGTCTTTTTTATTTACAGCTATCTTTCTTATAAAATCATAACGCCCGATACCAGCAGCGGCGATTTTTTCTGGATACTTATTATAAGAGGATTTGGGCTTGGCTTGCTTTCGGTACCTATAAGCACAATGGCTCTTTCTACATTGCGGGGCCAGCAAATTGGCCAGGGGCGGCCTTTTCCGGAATGATGCGGCAACTGGGAGGTGCATTTGGCGTTGCACTGATATCGACATTTGTTACCCGGCAAACAGATATTCACAGTAGTACGCTGGTAAGCCATCTTGATATAAATAACCCGGATGTGCAGCAAAGGGTTGCAGCTTACCGCCGGTATGAAAAGTAATGGCTACGATCAATACTGCGCAAGGCAAGGCATATGCATTACTTGATGCTTCCGTTATGAAGCAGGCAACCGTATTATCCTATATGGATGTTTTTTTGTGGGTGGGTGTTATGTTCCTGGTATGTGTGCCATTTGTATTTGGTTTATTAAAACGTCGAAAGAAGGTGAGCCTTGCCGATGCTGCACATTAGATGTAAGATTGTATATAATTGCTTTAACTATGGCTAAGGTGAACACAGCAGAAATTGCTCTTGCATTTGGCCGGTCAACAGCCGAGATAAGAAATTACCTGCGTCATCATATCCAGGAAAAAATAAAAGAGCAGGGGATCAATATCACATTCGAGCTTCTTGAAATCATGTTTTTCTATGGCGTAAAGATGGCGTCAACCAGCAGGAACTTGCCGATATAACTATTAAGGATAAATCCAGCATGACGTACCTCATTGATAACCTCGTAAAGCGGAGGCTGGTGAAGAGAGTAGCTGACAGACAAAATGACCGCAGGAGTAAACTTATTTTTCTGACGAAAAAGGAATCCAGTTCGCGGAAAAATTTATCCATGGATTAAACTGATGTATAAAAAAGCTACAATAAGGATATTGACGTAGCCCTGACACTATAGAGCTATTTCGTTAGTCAAAAAAATGAATGACAATTTAAAACTTTAATTTTCTATTATGAAAACGTTGCTTGTGCCGTAGACTTCACTGCAACCTCTGAAAATGGATATATTTTTTGCCGAATGGGCGAAACAATATAATTATGAGCGCATTATTCTCTTAAAAACTTTTTACGATTCCATGTTTGAAAACATTATTGTATCGGCGGAATACTCTAATGTAAACCAGCATAATGTTAAATCCTTGCGGGAAGAAGCTAAAGAGCATTTGGATGCTTTGTGCAAGCGCCTTGCAGCAAGAGTTGGCGATGGCATTAAAGTAATGACAGCTGTAAGTGAATATCCTTTGCTACGCGGAATAAATGAGATCATTAAACTTGAGCAGCCTGCACTGATAATTGTTGGAAGTGATAATTACCGCCAATCCAGTGGCAGTTTTATTTCAGCACAGGTAATAAGTATTGCAAAAACCAGCCCCGTGCGCGTTTTGGTAGTGCCTGCTAAAATATATCTACCAGCCGATACAGGCTGACCGACCCTGCGATTATAATGCGATGGAATCTCTTGACAAATTAAACGGACCGCAACCGTTTCCCCAATGGGAGAGCACAAGATTATTAATTTTAAATGTTGATCCTAAAGAGCGGTATAAGAATTATAATGACCGGGCCTGCAACGAGAAGAGAATAATCTCCATTCGTATCTAAAAAATTTTCAACATGAGTTGTATTATTCCAACGATAAAAACATCATTGATGGAATTTATTAATTTTACAAAATCTCATGCGGTTCAACTGATCATTGCGTTGCGCGGCAGGCAAAGCTTTCTTTATTCATTAACGCACAAAAGCATTTCACAAGCTATTTACAAGGATGCCCAACAGCCCGTACTGATCCTTAAATAACTATTGATTGAGTAGCTCGTGCTTGCCAATTATATTTGGAAAGCGAAGGGATCTTTATGAAGGATTGCACTGTGACAAAGTTTTGAGCAGCAGATGTTGTGTGCATAAACTTGAACGCTGTTGTTGGTGCATATCAACAAGAAGAAATCTCTTTATTTTCTAACTAGTCTATTGCTTCGCAAACAGGGTAACATTATTACCGTCCTGCATTACATAGTTTCCGGTACCAAGCTCTTTCATAGAAAAAGTAAAAAGACTGCTGCCATTACCTGCCCTTACCTGGAAAGTTTTTACAAGTTTACCATCCATGCCCCAAACATTGATCACATGTATTTTTTCAGCATCACTGGTAACAATCAGCACATTTAGCTGGTCCTGCGTGGGATTCGGATACACCTTAAACTCCGCAGCCCCACTTTCTGCATATACGGTGATTACTGGTGAGTACCGGAAAGCGCCATCATCATCAATCATACGCAGGCGATAAAAATTCTTTGCCATTACAGGGTCATTATGTATAAAGCTATAATCCTGTTTTATGAAGCTGTTGCCGGCTGCTTTTACTTCCCCTATTTTGGTAAATGTTTTTGAATCTTTACTGTACTCCACATTAAAGCGTGCAAGGTCCTGTTCAGAGGTCAGTTTCCCATTGCAGATGTGTTTTCATTTGCATCATATAACCCTTCAGTTGTTGAAACTGGAGGCCTGTTACTGAATTCATAAAAGTATAATTCTTTATAAGTGTGAACATCCTCGGGTTTCCAAAGGTATCCTGGTAAGAAAGTGCTATAGCATATACTCCTGAAGGGAGCGTATTAGAAGTAGCGCTTACAACTCCTGTAGAGGTGGTAAGGTTAGTGCCATCAAGCGTGAAATTATAATTGCCTGCCGCCTGTGCATCTACTGTAATGCTGTTGTTGCTGCACCCTAAAAAATCAAGTACTACACTGTTAGCCAATGCATCCGCAGGCAATGTAAAAGCAACATTTATAGTACTGATGCTATTACCACCGGCAACAGGTGCCGTAAGCACAGGATCTAAAGCAATTGATTTTAAAAAGGAATAATTGCTTGCCAATGCAGATGCAGCAGGATTTCCCAAACTATCCTGGTATGAAAGCACAAGGGTATATGCACAGGATGCCAATGTATTAGAACTAGCACTTACTACGCCTGATGAAAGATTAATGTTACTGGCATTAAGAACATAATTATAATTGCCTGCCGCACTTGCGTTAAGCCTGATTACATTATTATCGCATCCTGAAAAAGTAAGAGAAACAGCTATTGGGCAATGCACTTTCCGGCAAGGTAAAGCAACACTTACAGTGCCTACGCTGTTGCTGCCCGATACAGGCGAAGTAAGCACGGGTGCTAAAGTTACAGAATCGGTAATAAGGTAAAAACTGCTTTGGCTTATTGCAGCATTGCCTGCACGTCGCTGTACAATACCTTTAAAGTATAGTTTCCCTGGCTTAAGCTGGTTACATTACTTTTTATAAAATAATTTGTTGCCGATAAATCCGAACTATTAATACTCAGCGAATAATTTTGTGCCGCAGTAGCTGATAGCAACATTGTATCGCTAAAAGAACCCTTTTCAAATACAAGCTTTACGCTGCTGTCTTTCGCAATTTCAGGCAGGCTGAAATTAACATAGAGCGGAAACCCTTACCATGGAATCATTAACAGGCGATGTAATCACAGCGGGTGTTACAGATGTATCGATCGTAACACTATAATTTATCGCAGATGCAGGCGCATGGCCGCTTGCATCGGTATAGGTAAGTACAACATCATACGTGCCTTCAGCAAGAGTATTGGGAACGGCTGAAGTAATATTGGCACTGGAAGAAGCTATATTATTGATGTTTATATAAAAGGAGTCGAGGCGTGTTGTAGTTAAGTTAATAAGCGTAGTATCACTTCCCTGCGCAAACTTTAAAGTAGGATTAGCACCAGCTAAAAGGGTGGGCACACTATTTAAATAGCTCCTGAATAAAAAGTTATTCCCTACAAAGCTGTTCGACGCAGGTGCTGTTAACGTAGGCTTTAAGGTGTGCGTACTGGATGATAAGATTACACTGGATGAGGTGAATACGTTTCCGTCTGTAGCTCTTTTATAAGTAAGATAAACAGTGTATGATCCATCTGCCATGGGTACACTTGGCGACACGGATGAAAAGTTTGTATCGGTGGCAACCCTGGAAGGACTGAAGCTAAAGCTCCCACTGCTAACCGTGTGATAAGTTGAGAAGTTTAAAACCCATTGAGCACCTACTGTAGTATCCGTGCCGGATTTATAGGTCCATACCATTTGAATGCTTGCTGGAGGACTCGCAGTAGACCAGCCAACCGGTATACTATTAATGTAAGAGGTACTCTTGGGAAAGGTCATCGTGATTTGCGAAAATGATAACGAAACGGTAGTAAAGTATACTATTACTAATGATAGCAGGGGGCGTAAGGATTTCATGGTTATTGTAAGATTTTTAGGTCTTATATAACGCAACTTTTTTTAAGATATTTTATTGGTTACACTAAAAATCTTTATTTAAATATTGGATGTGTTTATGTGCTGTATTCGCCATACTGGCTGAGTGTCATAGGCCATTACTATTTTCATGGTTCGTGGCTCACGAACCATTTTTTAATAAGTTCCCATTCCATGGCGGGGGTCCGCACCCGCCATATAACGAAAATCCGTATCTTACAATCGCATGTTAAGGGCTTATAAATATTCAGGTTAAAGAAAAAGCCATCAATCATTTAAGGAGATTACTTTCGGGCATCACTGATTAAGGAATGTCGGGTGGGACAGCCGCCAGGAAGAAGAGGCTTAAAGTTCTCTCCATGAGGAGAAAATTTAGGGAAGTTCCCCAGAGATTTTATTATTTGAATTTTTAATAACCTTTTTCTATATTTGAAACGCAATAGTACAATTAAGCCAAAACCCGCAGCACTCTACCCTTAGTGCTTTAAACCAAAACAAATGAAAAAATTCTTTATTACTGCTTCAGTTGCAGCCGTTATTATTTTTGCTTCCTGTAAAAAAGACCATAACAACAACTCCGGTAGCTCAGTCATACAAGGCACCTACAAGTTCTTGTATATAACGGCTAAAACAAACGCCACCGTTACCGATGATGGAGGAGGTAAAGCTGTGGCAATTTCCGCCTATACTACCACTGGTAACCAGGGCAGCTTTTACATTTGACAATACTAATCTTACTGCTACAAGCGTAGGCTATACGGTGGATACGATTGCTTATGATTATACTTACCAGGATAACATATTACAGGATTCTTCAAGCTATCCCCTTACATATACTTACCCGCCTACCACTTCTGCAAATGCATATAAGCTTATAGGTTCAGATTCTATTTACTTTCCCGGCGGCTCCATGGCTGGCGGTATGATTACAGAAGCAAGCGGGGGCAAAAATGTAATAAACGGCAAGCTGCTAACGCTCACCGAGAACGAAGCTAAAGATTCTTCTTTTGAAGATAGCGGCATACATTATCACTCCATAGAGTCGGTGGTCGCCAGTATTGTAATGGAAAAGCAATGATGTATGTGAATATTAATTTTAATTTATTAGTAAAATTGGATTACGCCATTGTTCGTCTTGTCACCAACAACTTTTTATCCCCGAACCATTGTTACTTCCCACCAACCTCTCCCGCGGTGGGGATTGCTTGTATAAATATATTATTTTTATGAATGGTGGCGATGGTGTGGTGGGAAATGAGGGATAGCTCTAGCAACAAATTTTAAGAATGAGATTAACAGCACAGTTCTTCTTGATAGGTTTGATGGTACTCTTTTCAACAAGTTTAAGTTTCGGACAAGAAACGAAATACAATTCACGTTGCGAGGCTCTTAAAGTATTTCTAAACTCCCGCGAAGTAAATAGCTGGTTTGGCAGAAACAATCCCAAAGATCCTGATGTAGTGATAGTTGATGTGCAAAATAATTTGAATCAATGTCCTTTTTCTGAATGGAGAGGCTTTAAGCTTTCAATTGTAAATAAAGGTTCTTTGAGAGATAGCTTGGCAAAGTTTAATCCCTATTATGTATTAAGAGGTAGACCTAAATATTATGTTTTACTTTCTAATGAGGAAAATGGAATAATAACTTTTTTTATCCAGCAAGGTAGCTCCAGCTATGCATGTGAAGTAGAAGCTTTTAAAAGAAAAAATAAATATGTTTTAGGAAAAATTAAACAATCAACCATATAAAAGTTTCATAAATAATAAGGCACCAGCTCATGCTTGCGCTAAAAAGAGGTAGACTCAACACAGGTTCTCTGACATATGAGGTTTGCGGTAAATAATTTCCTGTACACTTAGCCGACATGTTTAAGCCAGGTAACACTATAAAAGCAAAATGCTATTAAAACCAAATAAATAATGAAGCAAATAGAACTATAAATTTCCAATTTAAGTTTTGGGATTTCGGAGAATTTAGTGAAATAATTTAAGTATCTTTTATTTTTAAATAATACAAACTGATTAAAAATCATCTGTGGTATAATCAAAATTACAATTGCAATAATTTTATATTTGGGATTATCCAATACAGAATTTAAAATGTTTTTATTGATTATTACTTGGAATGCATTAAAGCATAAAATTTCTACACTCATTAATACAACACCAATATGTATACCCGCCCAACCTATAGATGTACTAGATAGATTATTATTTAGTACACCTGTATCTAAATATTCAGAAATATTTTCTATTCCTCTTTTTCTTTGAATTTTTGTTTTATGTATGGAAGTCTAAGAAAATAAATAAATGGATTGATTGTATTAACTATTTTGCGAAAATTCAGTTGAAATAAAAAGAAGCAAAAATATATAAAGTTCCAAAATTTTATAATTCCAGTCATTTTAATATTGCGAGTTATTTACCCTCCATTAGCGCAAGCATCAGCTTGTGCTACTTATAAGATTTCAATACACAAAGTTATATATTGTAAGGACCAAGGGTATGTAATATTGATTACATTAGCATAAATAATAAAGCACAAGCTGATGCTTGCGCCAAAAAGAGGGCACGTTTACCAATTGGATTTTAACCTGTATGCTTTCGCGGCTTCTTCCATTTCATCATCTATGTTGGTGTCATATGTGAAATTTTGAATTTGCCAACTGTCATTCGGTTTGTATAGTAAAAATGTAAACCTTACAGGCTGCCTTTCATATTTGATCAGGAAGCTTTTCAAAACATAACTTTCTCCAACTGACTTTTCAGTGATAGGCTCATAACCGTAATATTCCCCAAGGCCACTTATGAAGTCAGCCAATTTAATCTTTACTGTTTCAATATCACCTTTCTTATCTTTCATCCACTTATTATTGTCAAATAGATTTCCGTAGGCTTTTGTGGGATTTTCTTTATACGTTTTAAAAAAAGTTTCAGTGATGTTTTCGTTGGACTGTCCATAGCCAAAACTGGATAATAGAACAATAGCTATAAACCAATAATGTCGAATCCGGTTCATGTTATTTAAGTTTAGTGATTTTGTGATCCTACTTCGCAGAAGGTCTTTGCTTCTCTCGCAGTGGGGTTTGCTTATATAAATATATTATTTTTATGAATGGTGGAGATGGTGCTCGTTTTCAAATGTGGGCTAGTTGAGGAAGGAGTACAGGTTACATGAATACAAAAATTGCATGCAATTTATGAGATGGTACTTTTTGAGACTGCTTATTATACTTCTACCTTTTGCACTTAAACAAAATATTTATGGGCAAACCTTTTCCAAAGATATTTCTGTAAAAGAGTATTACGACTTCTTTAATTCATTTGTTAATACTGACAGCGTCCAACAATTTAATTTGGAAAGTGATCCTGACTTTAGCAACCTACTTAAAGACACAGCGGAAATTTTTAGTGATACAACTTTATTTTCACCTGCCGACATTGACTTTCTAAAATATCAACTTAAGCATAGACAAATTTTTAAATGGCAATCAGATAAAATTGCAGACGCCCGGATTATAAGTAGCAAAAAGATTAAAAAGTTTTTCAAACATGGTATAGACAAAGGTTGGATAGCATTTAATAAAAAGTATAAGAACGGTTTTGCAACATTTTCCATTCCTTTATTTACAGTTGATAAAAATATCTGCATAGTCTATAAATCAGGGCGGTGCGGCGGTTTATGTGGACATGGCGGAACAAATGTTTATAAAAAAGTAAACGGCAAGTGGACATTCATTCAATCGATAGGAAATGTTTGGATAAGTTAACTGTATATGAGCGGGGAAATATGTTTGCCACCGATATGCTCATTTATTTATATAAGTATTTTGCTTTTTTATTACACTATCCAATTTTGCATTATTCATTAAATCGATACACTGCATTAAGTAAAGATTTTTTTGATTTTTGCTTTCATATTTAGATGATTCGTAAACAGTTAGAAATGAATCGACTATTTTATACGCTAAATTTGAATAAGAACTTGTTTCTACATAACCATCTATACTGCCATCATTACGCAACATTGTATCAGAATTAAATTTTTGTAATAAACACTTACAAATTGCATATTTTTTTAACTGCACTCTTTCGCTTGAAATGCTGTTACCATCCATCTCGTTTGTCGCACTTTTCTGTTTGCTATGAGTATTGACACAGGAAGTTAATAATGCAAAGTATATAATAAGATACTTATTAAAGTTTATGCGATTAATCGATTTCATGTCTTAACATTATGTTCCTTCCCACCCACCACTCCCGCAGGGATATCGCTTGTATAAATATATTATTTTTATGAATGGTAGAGATGGTGGTCGGTGGCAACACAAATGGTTGAGCTATTCATATAAACTCGCTTTATATAATGTTACAGTGTCTAAAAAAGTCCGGTTATTTTCTAAGCCTGGTAAGTCAAGGTGAAAACCCTTCGTTTCTGTTTTCATAAAAAGATGGTCTATGTTTTTCCTAATTCTTACGTCTCCCTCGTCTAAGAAGGGCATTAAATTACTTCTATGAATAGGTAAACTCATAAAAGTTTTATTGTCGTAGGAAAAGGATGCTTTTATAATATTTCTTGGAAAGTCAGAAAAATGGAAGGTGTATTTTAATATTGAATCTTTTTTTGCAAATTGATATACGAAATAGTCAACAAACGGGCTAAATATCTCTCGATATTTCTTGGTCACCGGATTTAAACTCACTGCGTAACTATAATGCGGACTATTCGTTCCAATATATAAATAAGAAATCAATGTCCCTCTTTCATTATTTAGATCACTTCTTTTGGTGGTGTCAATATAAAAGATATGCCCATAGAGTTGCGGTGTATCTAATGTAGTAACATACCCATAAACCTTTTGTAAGTTGCCATTGTTGTCATATTTTAAAAAGGCTTCATAGCCTTTGCTGTACCGAATGGAATCTGGCCTAGATTTTTTGGTTGATTGAAATGTGTCTGATCTTTTATATTCAGAAAAGACAAATTGATCGTCAGAGGCTCTTTGACAACTAACTTCAATGTGAATCAAAAGAACAATTACTATTAAGGCTATAGGTAATTTCATATTCATTACAACTTTCCACGAACCCTCTGTGCAATGGACATTGCTTATATAAATATATTATTTTTATGAATGGCGGAGGTGGTGCTTGTGGGAAACGAGGGCTGATGCGAGATTAGATTTTAATTTTATGGCTATTGATAATCAGGTTGCACAAAAGTATATGAGTAAGATAAAATTATTTTTTACCATTGATTGGGTAATATTGTCTATTTCTGTTCTTTTTATTTTTTACTATCTAATCAACCGTTTTTCAAATAATTCTTTTATTTTTTTTAATCTATCAATTGCAAAGTCTTTAATTGCATCGTTTGCGTTGTTCCTTTTTTTTATTATAAAATTTGATAGTTCGTTAAAAATTAAAGCAAGATTAATAATTGAAATTATAGATGAGTCATCGCATTATATATTTACTACTTATAATAAATCTGTTATTACTGTCTATAAACCAATAACAGATTCTTTGTCAAGACAGCCAGATTATTATTTAAATCGACTTTTTAGTCCTACTATAGGCACTATACATTTGACACCGAATCAATGCGAAAAATTTATACTAGTAACTAAAAAGAAAAAATACTATTTGGTGCCAACGTTTTTTGCAAATGCTGTTCACTTGGTATAACAAAGATAATGAGCTGCCCACACTGGCGCAGATATGCAGCATCCACAAGCTGATGCTTGCGCCAAAAGAGGGACGTAGTTAAATCTCTATCATATGTTTTTATTAGCTGTTACCTTTTTGCCGCAACGAAGTACGCCTATTTTATTAAAGTCAATAACCCTCGTAAAAGCAGAGTTCCAAATAGAAAAATCATCAACACCTAAAATATCCTTTATATCTTCTATAATCGTTTTCTTGGTAGTTGCAGTTGAGTCATTTCTTGTATGAGCTATATGTAAATTTTCTTCTTCAAAATGGTCATTGATTTTCTGTTTTACTATCTCAATATTAACTTCTGGTTGAGCTCCAAAATATAACCATCCATAATCGGATGTTTCAGCAAATTCAATATTTGCTCTCATCTTTTCATTCGCTATGTATATTAAACGTGATTCCATTTAAAGCTGGCGTTAACTTGAAGGCTTAACAACTTACTCCACCAACCCCCATTAGCGCAAGCATCAGCTTGTGCCACTTATAAGATTTCAATACACAAAGTTATATATTGTAAGGACCAAGGGTATGTAATATTGATTACATTAGCATAAATAATAAGGCACAAGCTGATGCTTGCGCCAAAAAGAGGGCACAAGACCGAGACTGACAACGGCAGAGATATTTAAGTCTATCTTATAGGCTTTGCAATAATAGATAAAAGTGCACTGCTAATAATTCCTAATCCTATTATTATTCCAAATCTCCATAAATGTCCAACAAAATCAATTCCTGAATCGGGATTAATAAATGTTACTATATAAATATATAAAATGATAGACATTATGACAAAGGTGAGGAAACCAGTAATAAATAATTTTTTAAAAATGTTAGATGTTACCTCAATATACTTCACTGTTATAATAGCAGCAATAAGAATAACTGGATAGGGGGAAATTTGTAAAATGCCTTTCGAGGTCAACATTGTTAGTAAGATTAGAAACAGGCCCCCGACTATTCCCCACACAAAGCCAATAATTACTTCTTTTGTTATAACTGTTTTCATAATTACTTAAAGATATATAAATTTATTCTGACATCTTTTCTGTAAATTTTGCCTTTCTCCCCCCATTAGCGCAAGCATCAGCTTGTGCCGTTAAGTGAAAAGAGATTATATATTTACTTATGAGTAGAAAATATAAAAGCTAAGAAAAGTAATATGGGTTCAATATTGATTATATCCTTTGCGCTTATTTCTAAATGGTGGGGGTGGTGGGCGGTGGAAATGAGGATGAGTTGGAGATTAATTGATTTTATTTTTGTCGAAAGCATGATGAAAAGCATTAGCAATATTTAAGTAATTTTTGAACTGCTTAACCTTTCCGTAAATTTCCTCATAAGTTTCCGGATTATTAAAATGGTAAGTTCGGAAGTTTTGCCCTACTTTAAAGGTCAAGGTATAAACGCTGCCATCATCAACAAATCCATTTATCTTAAGGTCATCCTGTTCTGGTAAACCAAATACATTATTTTCTTTCAATGTATCGAATAATTTTTCCGCAACTTGAGGATTACCCATATTGTGAGTATCAATAGATAAGGACGTATTATTACTGGAATGATGCAAACTTCTTGAATACTTCGTGGCGCTCCAACCACTATCATTGTTAACCAATACATACAAAGCAAAGTCTATTGTAGGCTCATATGAAACTTCAAGCCGTATTTCTACTTTATTTTTTGAGTTGCATATGTTGCGAAGCTTACAATAGGTTTCTAATATGGTTTCCTTACATGTAAAGTTGGGATTGGCTATTACAGAACCATAGTCTAACTGCTTTTGTGAGCAAGAGGCAAGCGCCCAAAGGCAAAAAAGTAGGGTTGTGATTTTTCTCATTCCATTCAGTAGCGTCCAATTATCCCAACTCTCCCGCATTGGACATTATATAAATATATTATTTTTATGACGGTAGAGATGGTCCTCGGTGCAAATGAGGCTAGTTGGAAATTACGTAATTAACTCTTACGGTTTGACATATACTTATAAAATTAAAATATCGCAGCAACTAAAATTGTTATCACCTATGTTCATTAAGAACTTAGCAATAATGATTCTAATGTTTATATTAGGTTATACCGATGCGTTGTATATAGTTTTGATAATTGTTATAATTATAGATATACTTCCAACTATTATCATCCATTGCCAATACCTTCTAAAAAATAAAGCCGATCTATTTACAATAGATTTAGAAAGAAAATTTGTATCACTTAGCAATAATGATATTAATAGAGAATATCTCTTTTATGATGTTGTTTCAATAGAGTACTTTTTATCTTTTTTGAGGCCAACGGGATGGCATTCTTTTGGTGAATATCGATATTATAAAATCATTTTTAAAGACAACAATCAATTTATAATTACGTGCATGCTAGTGCCGAATATCGAAGATAATTTAGCAACACATCTACCTTTAGAAGTTAAGAAACATGATAGGCTTTTGGCTCTAATATCTGATTAGCAAATTGCTTTAGGAATGACTTACTTCCCACGAACCTCTCTCAGTGGGCATTGCGTGCGTAAATATATTATTTTTATGAATGGTGGGGATAGTGCGGGTTGCTAAGGAGGGCTGGTTGCGGTTATAGCGGGTGCGTTCACTTTAAATCTTGATATACTATTTTCTTTAAGTTTTCTTCTGATTGACGGAGCAGTTCATCAATGTTTTTTTCAATCACCTCAAAGTCACTTTTGTCAACGAGAATCTTTTTCCATTTTAGCGTTTTTCTGGAAAGTGCATCATGATGCCAGGCAATATTGATGAAGTTCCAAATTGCTGAATTAACGCCTGTTGCTTCAAAAGTTGGCTGAATGATTATTGCTTTCCTTATTTCAATGTCCCTCCAGTCTAATCTTCTTTCTTCAAATGTTCTTAATGTTTGAGGAAAGTTTGGTCGGTCTTTTCTTAGTGTGGCATTGAGCTTACTTGCAAGCCGTAGTAACTTATTATCTATAAAATTAAATCTATTCATTTCTCACTAGCATTACCGAGTGGACATTGCTTATATAAATATATTATTTTTATGGAGGGTAGAGGTGGTGGGCGGTGGAAAGGATAGAGAGGTGCGGGATCAGTTCCACCACAAGTAAGTCTTATATTTCGTTTGCCAATTGCCATCAATTTTTGTCATAACTGCTAATGCTCCATGTCCATTTAAACCATTTCGCCTAACCCAATAATAAGCAATGGCTGTTGTATTGTCCCCGGTATAATATTTAATTTTTGAAAAGGAAAATATACCACCAGAGCCAGGATATTTTTTACAAAAAAATTCCCAATCGTGTTGAATAGATTCTTGTCTGACAGGAAATCTTTTTATAAGTACTGTTTCATAAGTCTCATTGAAATTGTTTGTCAATACAAATTTGTTTGCCTTGCTTTTACAATAGTCAATAATAAGGTGAGCGCTATTGCTGTCGATTATTGACGGTCTTTCCTTCTTATAATTCTCTGTCCAGTTATAGGTCTGATATTTATAGCTTAAATCTTTTGAAAGTAGATTGCCTGCTGTGCTGTATATGTTTTGAGTAGTTTCCCTGCTATCAATTCCGTTTTTTATTATGGCTACAGACTTAGTGCAGTCTGAAATTTCTGTTTTAATTATTGCTGCATAACTTTATAATCCTCCGAAGAAAGTTGTTGCCCGAACATGTCCGAATTTGTCACAAAAACAGCTATCAGGAAAAATGTGAACTTAAACATAAGCGTTTATAATTTCGGCTAACTTACTCCACCAACCTCCCCCGCAGTGGACATTGCTGGTATAAATATATTATTTTTATGAATGGTGGGGATAGTGATTGTTGCAATGAGCTAGGTGGTATGTCATCGAAAATACGTAGAATTCAATTTATCATTTTTGAAACTTGATATTAGATACCAAAAGAATAAAAGCAAAAAAGATAAATGTTACAATCAAAATAAGAACTAAGGTATTTATTAGAGAAATATCAGCTAATTTTTTTCTCATTCCTTTTAATATATAGATACCTATTAAAATCGTGGCAAGTATTAGTATAATAAAAAAATTAAAATAAGTATTCACAAGGATATAAAAATTTAAAGATTCTTCCACACGTCTGGCGCAGGCCTCTGATCTGTACACTTGCGCAGATATGCAGCATCGCCTTGTGCGGTTGGGTATTGTGCAGTGGACATTGCTATATAAAATATATTATTTTTATGAATGGTAGAGATACTGCTCGTTGTAATCAGGGCTAGATCGAATCATAAATCGCCATATGAAGAATCTAATATTACTACTTGTTTGTGTAATATCTGCTAGCTGTTATAAAAGATATATAGGGGCAAGAACGATCTGCAAAAATTTGTACGTAGAAATTTATGACGTTAATTTTGCAGGAGGTGATGCATGCTATTTAACGGATTCTCTACACTTCCGAATTTTGGTAGGAAAATTTGATCCCGAAAATGGGAATTATAGGTTTTATTGTGATGGGAACAGCGTGTATATTGAAAAATTACAACATAGAGATCAATATATTTCTGATACGGTAAATATTGTAGCTGAAAAGAAGGTGCTAGATTTAGAAGTGCTTAAAAAAGCGCACAAGTCTGATAATTAAGCTGCTTTGCTCTCCACCGACCACTCGGCCCCCTTGGTTCGTGGCTCACGAACCTTTTTACTTCCCACCAATTCTGCCGCCTTCGGCATATGGTATTATAAATTGAGTGTAAAGGGCAGTAAAGTTATTGAAAGAGGTTATTACGGGCGTGGATTGATTGACTTCTCTATTGCAACAAAGGTATTCTTCCCGATTAGTATTAAATTCAAAGACGATGTCAGGATAAGAGACCTTAAGAAAAAGGCTAACAATATTTTATACGCCTTTTATATCAGCTTTGTTATTACTGTTGTTATGCTTTCAATTTTCGATAATTAATTTTGTCCCAACCCTTCCATCTCCTTAGTTCCTGCCTCCCAAACCATTCTTTACTAACTACCAAAATAAATTCGAAATACTTACACATCCAATGGAGCAATTGTGATTAAGACACCCGCCAGGGATACCGTTAACCTTTTGGCGGCGCTACAATTATGCCTTTGGAGGCAGCAAACACCAGCACATCTATCGTGGTTTTTATAAAAGCAGTTAATCTTTTCAGTTTATTACACAGGCTGTTCAGCTTTTCTTTCTTTTTATCGTATTTCGCAATTATCGGTTCCAACTTTCCTGACTCCGTTTTAAGAAGTGCCAGCCGTTCGTTGTCTAATCTAAAGTCCATATGCAAATTAAGGCGGGCCAGCGTATTGAATGTTTCTGCGTACACATTGCGTTGCGCTGCCGGTAATTCCTTTAGATCAATACTGTCATTCATAAAAGAAACAATGAATTGATGGAGTCCTTTACCCTCTGAACAGAGTCCAAAAGGCGAAAGTATTCTTCTTGCTGTGTATTTACCGATGTTGCAGGCGCCGTGGTGTCTTTCACATTTCCTTTAAAATGCGCATTAAACTGATGCGTAATAATGAATACATAAAATCCTCCAACAATTAAAATAGCCAGTAATACGAAAAATCCAATTTTGTAAAAATTAGTTTTCATCTTTTTATTTTGAAGGGGTTAAATCTTTATTGAACTTTTGATAACTCTCTTTTAAGGAGTTAACAGAAGCATACAGGCCTTGTAAATTGCTTGCCAGCTCTTTATCAGTAGCTTTTTTGTCGAGTAACTGTTTCAAAGCGTGGTGCGATGCTTTTATAGCAACTATTGCCTTTAGATTTTTTTCATTTAGTTCTTTTAACAGCACTTCTTTGTTCTTCCAATCAAGGTAAATGGGATCATACTGCTTATAGTACTGGTAGGGCCCTGCACTGCTGCTATCAAGATTTACAAAATTCATAAACGTTTTATAGCTCTCATCTAATATTTTACCTAAAGATGCCAGCTGTTTATCGTTTTTATAAAAATCCATAGCCTTGTACTGGTCACATATTTCAGCCACAATTGTATCAGCAGTTGTAACCAGGTCTTTTAAATATTTTCTTTGCAAATATTTTATACGCCTGCTGCCAATTTCCTGGATAATATTTGAAAGCAGGCTACCCATAGAGGTGACCGGAAGTTTATTAGCAGCATTGAAAGTGTCGTATTTTGATACCAAAGTGTCAAAGGATGGAATGAAAGCGTCTTTTTGTTTGCTGAGCCCATTTTGATAAGTAGTGTCATCCGTTAAGGCCAATAACAATTCAGCATATTTATTCAAAATTCCATAGCCCGCACTATATCCCTTTACAATTTTATCCGCTTCCGCACGGTCTTCAATAAGCTCTTTCAGCTTTAGTATTTTATCAGGTGGGTTTGTTATTATAGAGGCCAGTAGCTGATCAGACTCCAGGGCCACATCATAGTATTGTCTTGTATAATCAGAGGGAAGGCTGGAGCCGGTTGTCATAGCTTTACTCAAAGCCTGAACACTTTTTGTCTCTTCCTTAGAAAGCACTTTGCAGCCCGCAACAAACGAAACCAAAATAGCAAAACAGAAGTATCTGTTCATTAGAATATTATTTGTACGGTGATCTGATAAAAAAAATCACGACTAACGCAGTTAGGAAGTTGGTTATGGAAAGATACAGATATGAATTTAGATGTGATTCCATACGCATCCAAATATTCTTAAGTAACAAGCAAGATGAACTCAAAATGCTTATACATTTAATGATAAATTGTGATGGAGGAATGAGGGGGGAGATACCGGCCAAGGAAAACGGGCAACTTAGGAGAGCGGGGCGATTGCACCAAATAATTCAATTAAATTTTAAGCTAAAAGGAGTTATCTACAAAATTATCTGGTAAACCAAAGGATTTTAAAAAATCCTTTAAAATGTTCCCTCTTAATAGCGGAATCTCTATTTCCCCAATCTTTTTAAGAAATATCTTTTCAAAAATTTTAAAATCAGATTTTGGCTCTAGATTAATGAAATAAAAAAAACCATTCATAAATAACATTCCCATATATCCGCCTCCCATACTTTTAACAGATGGATTTAAAGATAGGCGTAAAGGTTTATCATCGATACCTTGGGTACCAATAATGCTTATTTTAAAAAGCTCTTCTTCCTTAGGATTGTGCTTTTGAACGCCGTTGTTTGTTTTGTTGCTAACAATTTTCCTTAAGGACCTGATTGGTGAAAACATCGAGAAGGGAAGAAAGGTAGCACTTGCAATAGGAGCGGTTGAAATAAAAACTAATACAATATTTGTTCATCCGTATAATACGTCTTCCTCATTCCTTTCGCATCAATATGAATGGTGTAACCTGTAGGACTTTCTGTATGTTCTTTTGTATGAATTTGCAGGAACTCTTTGGGTTCATCGGCCGTAATGCCCGGGTGTGCTTTATCTATTCTTTTTATTTCTGCCTTCAGCAGTTTCTTAATAATAGTGGCTAATTCCTTCAGTTTATCATCAGGTATATTTTGTGCAACAGAGTAAGGCGATATTCTTGCCTGCCATAAAATCTCGTCAGAATAACTGTTGCCAATTCCCCTGATCACATCCTGGTCCAGCAACAGGTCTTTCACCTTTCTTTTAGTTTGAAAAGCTTCTTTCAGATATTTAAAATCGAGTTCTTTAGCAATGGCATCCACGCCTTTTTTATCTACAGGGTTCAGCTTCACATTTGCATTTCTCATTCTATCAGTGAGCGCCAAACCCTTGCCATTGCTGAAATACATTTCAACCAGCGTAAACTTGTACTCATTGGTTTTATTAAATACAAAGATGTCACCGGTAAGCATCAGGTGCAGGCCAAGCAATGTATCATCTGTAAAAAGAAACCGCATTTCCTTTCCTGACCTGTATAAGTGCTTCAATGTTTTTCCATCTAAATTTTTAGAAAGTTCCTTAGGGCTGTCTTTTAGTTTTTTGCCATTGATAACTTTTATCTGAGTTAACTTTTTGCCGGCAAAGATCTTATTTAAGTTAGCTGCAAATACTTCTAAATCTGGTAATTCAGGCATATGAGCTTATTTGATAACAAATATCAGAATATTTAGCTAAGTATAATGCTCTTTCACAGCCACAAACCAAGGTGCACGATGCTGACGGAGCGTTTAAAAGGCCCAAAACTCCTTCTAGTAAGGTCTGGTGAAAGGGACATTGCATTTGCCAAAACTGTATCCGGAAGGTTCATTGCATGAGACCTCCCTGAGAAGTAAGGACTGAAGTAGGTTATGTTCGTGTATGCCGAATCAAGGCGACGGCTACAGATCTTTTTTCATCAGATCTCCTAACAACTTATAGGAATGCAGCTTTGCCTCAAAGTTGAATATGTGCGCCGTTATCATTAACTCATTTACTCCTGTGCGGTCTACAAAGCTTTGAATGCCACTTCGTATTGTTTCAGTACTTCCTGTAAATGAACTTGAAAAACGCTCCCTTATCTGTGCGGCCTCGGATGCGCTCCATAAAGCATCCATGTTCTCTACCGGCGGTTGCAGCAGCTCCCGTTTATTTCTTATGATTCCCAGGAATGCCTGGTATCCTGAAGTGGCAATATATTGCGCTTCACGGTCTGTATCGGCTGCTATTACATTCACACAAGCCATCATATAGGGCTTACTTAATTTTTGCGAAGGCTTAAATTCCCTGCGATAAATAGTAAATGCAGCCTCCATTTGCTGCGGGGCAAAATGGCCTGCAAATGCATAGGGCATACCCAGGTATCCTGCAAGAAAAGCACTGTCCGTACTGGACCCAAGTATCCACATTGGTACGTCGATGCCTTCACCGGGGATTGCCCTTACCTTGCTTTCGCGGTTTGCTGCGGAAAAGTATCTTGTAAGGTCCTGGAGCTGCTGAGGAAAATCGTCTGCCCCGGGCTCAGCGCTTCTTCTCAAAACCATTGCTGTAAGCTGGTCAGTGCCCGGAGCCCGCCCCAACCCGAGATCAATCCTGCCGGGATACAAGCTTGCCAGCGTACCGAATTGTTCGGCAATCACGAGGGGTGAATGATTAGGTAACATAATGCCGCCTGAGCCGACACGTATCGTACTTGTGCCCCCTGCAATGTAACCAATAAGCACTGCCGTAGCCGAGCTGGCTACGCTAACTAAATTGTGGTGCTCCGCCATCCAGTACCGATGATAACCCCGTTGCTCTGCCAGGCGTGCAAGCGTAAGACTTTTGCGAAATGCATGTTCCGGCGTTTCACCCTGGTTTACGGAGGCCAGGTCAAGTATAGATATAGGTATTTCTGAAAGTTGCTTTGTCATAGTGTTTTCCAAGATCTTATTATAAAGGTACTATGGATTCGCCTGCCGGAACAAGAGTAATTGAAATGCAACATTTGAAATATTACTTGCTCCAGGCAACTTATTGATATATATTTCCGATTATATAGCAGAAAGCAATGCAATTGATATCTGCAGAAGAACTAAATACACTTATAAGTGGTTGCACTCTAAACCAAAGGGAGAGTCAAAAGAAATTATACAACTCTTTCTACAGCTATGGTATGTCCATTTGTGATCGCTACACAAAGCGGAAAGAGGACTCCATCGAAATTTTTAATGATAGCTTTCTCAAAATATTTAAAGAAATCCATCGCTATTCCCCTTCGTATGCCGACGAGATAAATTCTTTCAAGGGCTGGATCAGAAAAATTATGATTTACACAGCAATAGATCATAACAGAAAATACAGTAAGCATAATTTTAATAGTGACCTTGATAAATCGATTATTTATTTGCCGGTTGATGAACCAGATGTTTTCGATAGAATATCGTGTGACGAAATAATCAACGCTATCCGCGAATTATCTCCGGCCTATCGCACTGTTGTAAACATGTTCATAATTGATGGGCTAAGCCATGAGGAAATTGCTTCGCAATTAAATATAGCCGTAGGCACTTCCAAGTCAAATCTCTTTAAGGCACGCCTGCAGCTGAAAAAAATTTTAGAAAAGGATAATCAAATATTAAAATCACAAAATGTTGGATGATAACATAGATAAGAAAATTAAAGATGCTGCAGAACAGTATCATCCTTCTTATTACGAGGATGCATGGGATAAGATGGAATTGATGCTTGACAAACAGTTACCTGTCGGCAAAAAGAGGAAACGAAAATATTTTTTAATACCTTTTTTCACCGTGCTTCTTTGCGGTTCTTTATATCTTATATATAGGAAACAAGGTCATTCTATTGCAAATAACTCTATTTCAACCCTGGTAAAAAATAATATTAAGCCTTTAAAAAATAATGATACCGAAGCTTTGCCAATTCAACAAAAGCATCAACATGATAAAAATATCAATACTGCTTTGGCTACGCCAGTTAATAAGCAATCATTCAGCAGGCTGGCAGTAGCAGAAAATCATAACTCAAATGCAACTACTGAAAATGAAAGTGAAATAAACGGGACACTGAGCAGTACAATATCAAAAAAAACTGGCAAAAAGCTTTCGGGAAAAACTGGTGTATCTATTTCTGCGGCCACAATAAGCAGTGACGAGTATGCAATACAAAATTCGAAGGAAATAAAGAGTAAAGATGAGCCAGACAATGCAAAAGATGTAACCAGCGATAATACGATTAGAAAGCCGCAGGTGATTGCCTTGATAAAAGATACATCTGCTTCGGAAACTCATAATAAAACGAAGACTGCAAAGGATTTACCGGTAACGAAAAGATCAACAACTTATAATAAGAGCTTTGATAATAATTTTTCAATTGATTTCTCTGCAGGCCCGGATGTAAGTGGCATAAAACTTACTCAAACAGGCAGAATAGCCATTAATTACGGAATAGGGTTAGGCTATGCGTTATCTTCAAGGTTTACGCTGCGGTCAGGTTTTTACATCTCTGATAAAATATATTCAGCAGATAAAGGAGAATATCATACTCAATCAAACGGTTCACCTGATCTTGATTATTTGTATAATATCGATGCTAATTGCAAGGTATTTGAAATACCTCTCATATTCAGTTACAATTTCAGTAAGTCAGCAAATCATCAATGGTTTGCATCAGCCGGGCTTTCTTCATACCTTATGAAAAAGGAATCTTACGATTACTATTACAAATATCCATCTGGTTATAGCGATTACAAATCATGGTCAATTTCCAATAAAAATCAACATTATGTTTCTATCCTGGATGTTTCAGCGGGATATGTTTACTCATTTAATAAAAAAGCGTCGTTGCTTATAGAACCTTATATAAAAATGCCTTTCAGCGGGGTGGGCGCTGGCAAAGTAAAATTAAATAGCGGCGGTGTTTTGTTTACTCTTGCCGTAAAACCTTTTGGTAGAAAATAACACCACATTATTATCCCTTTGAAAATAAAAAAAAGCTTTCACAACGAAAGCTTTTTTCTTTCAATATCATGCAAATATCAGCTAGTGCTATGGAAAGATATTACTCCTTGGTGATCTTATAAGATTCCTTAACTCCGTCAAGGCTAAAGTCTATGATATACATTCCTGCCGGCATATCACCCAGATGAATATGTCCATTGTTCAGGCCCTGCACTGCAGTTAACTGTGTCTGCAGTAAAATTCGACCTTGCATGTCACTTACTCTTACGTTCATCATCCCTGGTTTATTTGCATTAAACTGAATCATTACATGTCCCATGCCGCTAACCGGATTGGGTGATATTGAAGTAATAAGCTTTACTGAGGCTTCACCGTTTTTATAAACCTTGATGGGAAACAATTGGGTTTTTCCATCTTTATTTACAATGCCCAAAGCGTAATACACATATTGAACTGAATTGGTGATATTATCATCGGTAAACGAGTAATTTCTTTTAATGGAAGAGTTTCCGGCTGCGGGAACTTGTGCAATTTCTTTTAAGTCAATTCCATTAATGCTCTTACGTATGGAAAAATGATCTGTATTGTCTTCGCTTGACGTGCTCCACCTAAGAACCGGTTTACCGTTCAAAGGCGTAATAGAAAATGAAGAAAGCGTAACGGGCAATACTGCGCTGGCGGTAAAAGATGCCTGCATGACTGAAGGGTGAATGTTGCACTGATAAGTGTAGGTACCCGATCGGGTAACTGTGTAGTCGAAAGTAGGTGAGGAATTGGTCATTGGGCTATTCCATGCCGAAGCTCCGGCCGGTACAGTTAATGAGGAAGTGGTATGCGTACCATTTACCCATACCCAATGAATAATGTCACCAACTTTTACATTGAGAGTGGAAGGAACAATTTGAAAGTTTTCAACGCTTACATTCCATGTAGTGGCTTTAGCATTCACAAAAACAGTTAAGAGTAAGGGAAGTAATAATTTTTTCATGATAAGTTTTTGAACGGTTTTAAATAGAGCAGAATGTTACATTATATGATGGCAGAACGGCGCCAATTGCACTGCGGTTGCCTTGCAGCGCACTATATAACAGGTACAGTCAATTGCAATTGAAATTCTTGAAGCTTGAAGTATAACAGTTTAAATAACTTGAGGAGTTAGATATTCACGATTTTGGTAAAGACATTTTTGAATGTTTCTTCTTCAACTGAAATACTCTTGAAATATTAAAGCCGAACAGAATATCGCTTTTATCCCATCTTCCGGTCGTTTCTGTTATGAAAGACTTTTCAGTAAGCCCGTTGGAATTAGTAAAATGTAATTGAAACACATGTCCGCCAGTTCCGATATCAATACCAAATGAAAGTACGTTATGCGAAAGCGGCGCCTGATCTTTTGGTAGCTGATAATAATATTCTGCGCTAATGCTCATATGCCTGGAAAGCTTTTGGCTTGCGGCAATACCCAGTGCAAACACATTGGGCTTACTATGAAAAAACGAAATATTATCAGCATGAATATAAGTTGGCATTAGCTGCAAAGAAAATCCCTGGGAAAATTTTCGTGCAATAAGCAATTGAAAGACATAAGATAGTTGCCTTGCTTGTGTACCGGAATCCAGCTTTACCGGGTAAGCATCCGGCCTTAAAGAGTTCAAAGCAATTGTTGGCACAAATGATATGGTGACTGGCATATTTCCAATGCCTGACGATTGATTTGCTATTTTTATTTTAAGAAATGCATCATATGTTTTTTGATACGTACTGTGGCCTATGCCTATCATGATGTTATTGGAAATGCCATAGTCAAACCCTAAACGCATGGTCGCATTATCGAGCCCAAAGAAGTTATAAGGTCCGCTGCTGATAGGGCCAAACCGGTGCGATATTCTTAAATCCAATACATGTGCACGAAGGTTTTCGATAGAATGACCATTAATAATTCTTGTGTATTTGAAGGTTGCATTCACCTTTTTATTTTTTTTATGCCCACTGTTTTCGAGCTGGCTCATTAAATCATTTTCACTTTTAGTTGTATCCCGTGCTTCCGCAGTTTTTACCTTCGAAGAATCCTGCGCATTTACGATGATTGGAATGCATAGAGATGCAAGACCTGTCAATAAGGTTTTAAAGTTCATAAGCACTGTTTTACTTTTTAATGTACTCGCATGAGACAGTTATATCAATCATTTCTGAAATGTTATTAACCACTATTGAAGGTATTTTTATATTATAATCTTTTAGTAAAATCTTGAATGTCGCCTTGCCGTAAATCAACCCATTCTTTATGCTTATCTCAGCCGGAACAGTCACTCTTTTTGTTACGCCATGAACAGTGAGCTCCCCATTTATCTGCACGTTATAGGAGTCGTCTTTATTTATATCAACTTTGTTCATATCTGCAACAGTTCCTTTAAATGTTGATGAAGAATAGATATCGCTTTGCATGTAGTCACTATTGAAATGCTCTTCCATCATTGCTTTCGGAAAATGAAAAGCGTTATTAAGCACGGAGAACTGTAGGATACCGGTTTGGATATTTAATACACTAACTACCTGGTTATTATCAGCAGATATATTCTCCAGCGGTGCTTTTGAAAAAAAGGAAACGTGGCCGTTCTTTGTAAAATAAACCTGCGCAATGCCTTTAGGTGCAAGTGTTACCAGTCCAATGAACATTAAAATGATTTTTGCCTTCATACAATTATTTTGATTGAAGACAATAACACCTGATCATGAAAACATCGCCAGGCAGATCCATTTCTTTATCACCTGCCAGGTAACCGCTGCAAACGCCCTTTATTAAAATGGAATCGCCTGCCTGTATGCCTTTCGCATTTTGTTCAAGTGTACAGTTAACAGATGAACCTGTTACATTCGTGTTCAATAAAATCACTTGTTGACTTTGCTGGTTAACCAGTACCTGCTTTACTTTACCGTTCACCAACAGTATCGTATTCACGTAAGTTGATCTTGCCTTTGCGGAATCTTCAGTAAAGACCTTGTAAAGTCTTATTGAGCTTATCTTTATAGCATCCGAGTCTTTTATATTTATGTGTGGCGTATTCCATTCCAGGTATCCCCAAATAAAGCCGGTAATCGCCAACACAATAAATACAAACAACCTTATGCGCCACTTCTTTTTCACTTTTAATTTATTTTATCTTTCACTTCGTTCATAAATGTTATGATAAAAGCCTGCCCGGAAGAATGATATACATATCAATAAATCATCTTATTACTACTCAGGGAAGCAAACAAGTCACACGACTTTCGCTGAACCAGCTGCAGGCGCTATTGCGCTACGGTTATAGTGGCTGTCATGTTAGAGTGAATGCTGCAATGGTATGAATAAGTGCCGGGGGTAATGGCGGTAAATGAAAAGCTGGCTCCTGCAGCCAAATTGCCGCTATTGAATGTGGATCCGTCGTTAGAAGTAACAGTGTGAGCAACACCATCATTATTTTTCCAGGTAATAACCTCTCCCGGTTTCACAGTAAGGGTACTGGGTACAAAAGCAAAATTTGCGATACTTACATTCCCTGCAGCTGCAGCAGGCGGCGGTGTGGTTGTGCTGCTGCCCGATTTACCGCAGGCGCTAAGAAATACTATAATAAGAAACATAACGGTGATCTTCGTAAATATTTTTGTTGATTGCATATAAATTAATTTTTTGAAATAAAGTAATAGTGTACAATGCGGCCTTACTCATGGAAGAGCCAGCTCGATTATCTGTAATAAGTATTTTTAGCTATCCTAATGTAACCGGTATGATTAAGCGTAACTAATATGAAAACGCAAATTATAAAGAGCAGGTTGCCTGTTATTTTTTGATTGCCGAGCTAAAGAGGACACCACTACCCTGGCCGGTGTCCTCACCGGACATTAGTTATGGATGGTGAGGACACCATCCAAGGGCATTGGCTTAAAAAGAATTAATATATTTGGTTACACAACCACAGAATGCCCACAAAAGAAGAAGCCTTTGCCACGATTGCATAGTTAACAGGAAGGTTTGAAGAACAAATAGATAATTACAAAAAGAACTATAACGAAACACAAACAAGGCAGGATTTTATAAATCCTTTCTTTGAGGCATTGGGCTGGGATATGAATAATAAAGCGGGTGCGTGGAAAGCTTACCGTGAAGTGATACATGAAGATAAACTAACAGCAGGTGGCACTACTACTGCTCCTGACTATAGTTTCAGGCTGGTGGGCGGGCAACGATTGTTTTTTGTTGAAGCGAAGAAACCCAGTGTTGTTAAAAGGTGATGTTATCGAAAGGAACAAACTCATTTAACAATTTTATTATTTCATCTTACTGACGCGCATATACATTCTTTCTTATAGCGATTACACCTTTATGTATAGCTATTTGCTTCTTCTCAGAATGCTGGTACTTTTCTCTTTAATGATATTGCCTTTAGCAGGATTGTAATGTGTTTATGAATGCTCCAGGATGGCTTACTCATTTCACGTTATGCTGTCGTTTCGGCTGCATTCGTTGCATCTGCGGGATATACCGCATCTCAAGGGCTTCGCATCGTTACACGGTAAACTTAATGCCCTGCGCCAGTGGCAGTTTATCCGTATAATTAATGGTATTGGTTTGCCTGCGCATATATACTTTCCATGCATCGCTGCCGCTTTCCCTGCCGCCGCCGGTTTCTTTTTCGCCGCCAAATGCGCCGCCAATCTCCGCCCCGGAAGTTCCGATGTTCACATTGGCAATGCCGCAATCGCTCCCCGCCTGAGATAAAAACAATTCTGCTTCCCGCAGGTTCAGGGTCAAAATGGCGCTGGATAAGCCCTGCGGTACATCGATTTTGCATAGCAATTGCTTCATCAATAGTTGCATATTTCATAAGATATAAAATCGGCGCAAAAGTTTCGTGCTGCACAATATCCATTTCATTGGTAACTTCCGCAATGCATGGCTTTACATAGCACCCGCTTTCATAAGCCTTTCCCTTAAAGCATTCCGCCTTCTACTAAGAAATTTGCCGCCTTGCTTGTTTGCATGCTTCAATGGCGTTGCTAGATACATTTGCACCGCATCTTTATCGATCAGCGGGCCTACATGGTTTTCTGCATCCAGCGGATCGCCAATTTTTAATTGCTTATATGCTTTCACCAATTTGTTTTTGAAATTTTCATAAACACTCTTCATGAATGATCAGTCTTCTTGTGGTAGTACATCGTTGCCCGGCTGTGCCCACTGCGCCAAAAAGCAGCCGATCAATGCCATATCCAGGTCTGCATGTTGCGAAATAATAATGGCATTATTGCCTCCGAGTTCCAGCAAGCATTTGCCAAGCCTTGCGCCGACGGCTGCGCCTACGGCTTTACCCATCCTGGTGGAGCCTGTAGCAGAAACCAAGCGGAATTCTCGTGTCATCTGCTCATCCATTCGCCCACAGTTCTTCCGCCGCTTATCAAGGCAGCAAACGCCTTCGGGCACTTCATTTTTTTCAAACACTTTGGCAATAATGTTTTGACAGGCAACTGCGCACAACGGTGTTTTTTCTGATGGCTTCCATACACACACATCTCCGCAAACCAATGCCAGCATAGCATTCCAGCTCCATACTGCCACCGGAAAATTAAATGCTGAAATAATTCCTACAACTCCCAAAGGATGGTATTGCTCATACATTCGATGGCCCGGCCTTTCGCTGTGCATGGTTAAGCCATACAATTGCCTGGAAAGGCCAACAGCAAAATCGCAGATGTCTATCATTTCCTGCACTTCGCCCATGCCTTCCTGCAGGCTTTTACCCATTTCATAGCTAACGAGTTTTCCTAAATCTGTTTTGTTTCTTCTAAGCTCATTGCCTATTTGCCTTACTATATCACCGCGTTTCGGGGCAGGCCACAGGCGCCATTTTGTAAAGGCTTCGAGCGCTGTATTTACTACAGCATCATAGTTTTCTCTATCGCATGCTTTTACTGATGCAATTACCTTTCCATCTACGGGCGATGATGATATAATGTTTTCTCCATTTGAGTCAAATTGTTGTGTTCCTGTTGATACTCCTTTATTTTCTTTAGCAATGCCAAGGCTTTGTAAAAAATCCATAATCAAAAATTTTTTGCAAAGCTATATATGTTTGCTCATTAACTGAAGACGGGGTTTATAATGTTGGTGCAAGTTTTGGTTTATTTATAAAAATTACATGAGCAACCTGAACAATGAAACCATCCATCTAAAGAATGGAAACTCAACAGCGATAACACTGAAAGGCTTATCCACTGCCGGTTATAAATGGGATTATACGATTAAAGGCGATGCATCAATTATTGCTATCGATAAAACTTATGCTTTCGCAAACAACAATACAGTACTGCCTGGCAGCAATGCGGATGTAACCTTCACCATCACTGCAAACAAAACTGGAACAGCGGTTATTCATTTTTTTCAAAAAAGAACATGGGATAACAGTGATGCTATAAACGAAAAAGAGATAACGGTAATTACAGAATGATCAATACTGCTCGCTCTCATTAGGGAAATCCCTTGTCTTTACATCTTTAATATATTGATGCACGGCGTCAGTAATTTCTTCATGAAGGTTGAGATACGTTCGCAGGAAGCGCGGCTTAAACTCTGTGTTGATGCCAAGCATATCATGCATTACCAATACCTGGCCATCGCAATCATTGCCGGCACCAATGCCAATAGTGGGAACGGTAAGGCTTTGCGTTACTTCGTTGGCAAGTATAGCAGGTATCTTTTCCAGCACTATTCCAAAGCAACCTGCTTCCTGCAATAGCAAAGCATCCCGCTTTAATTTTTCTGCTTCTTCTTCTTCTTTTGCTCTTACGGTGTACGTACCAAACTTATAAATAGATTGTGGCGTAAGTCCAAGATGCCCCATCACCGGAACTCCTGCACTTAATAATTCGCTTTACTGATTCCAGTACTTCCTCACCACCTTCCAGCTTTATTGCATGTGCGCCGGTTTCCTTCATGATTCTTATGGTGGAGTGCAATGCTTCTTTGCTATTGCCCTGGTAACTTCCAAAGGGAAGGTCAACCACGATAAGTGAACGGTCGCTGCCTCTTACCACCGAGGCTGCATGATAGATCATTTGGTCAAGCGTAATAGGCAATGTGGTTTCATGGCCTGCCATTACATTGCTTGCACTATCGCCTACCAGAATAATATCAACGCCTGCAGCATCAAAAATTTTTGCAAATGAAAAATCATATGCAGTGATCATTGAGATCTTTTCACCAACCTGTTTCATTTTTAATAATGTGTTGGTGGTAATCTTTTTTACTTCTTTGTTTATTGCAACTGACATGGGATTGCTTTTAAATGGACAGCGAGGGGAGATGGCTCTGCATTAGAATAAAACAAATCCGTAAAGTTTCGCTTCGCAAAAATATAGAGAAGTTGCGAGTTGAGTATATCTTGTTTAAATAGATTTTATTTTGAAAAATAAATTCAAAAGCAATTGCCTTTATTATAAAGATGTACTGCAAAGCTTTTACTTTTGAATTAATGACTCCTGAAAGATATAATCGCCTTACTGCCGTGCTTAATAAAAGGCAGCCCGATCTTACCGTTGTTTTGGAAAATGTTTTTGATCCGCACAATGTTTCAGCAGTGATGAGAACGTGCGATGCTGTGGGTATACAGGATGTATATATTTTAAACGACCGGATTCCACCGCACAGAAAGTGGGGTTATAGAAGTTCTTCTACTGCTGCAGAATGGCTTACCATTCACCAGTTTGATGATGCTGAAAAGTGCTTTGCTGAAATAAGAAACGGTTTTGATAAAATATATACCACTCATTTGAGTAATGATGCTGCTAATGTTTTTAATCTGGACCTTACGCAGTCGTGTGCATTGGTTTTTGGCAATGAAACTTTTGGCGTAAGCGATCATATTCTTAAATATTCTGATGGCAATTTTATGATACCGCAGGTGGGTATTATCAAATCGCTGAATATATCAGTGGCTTGTGCGGTCACTCTCTATGAGGCTTTTCGTCAAAAGAATTTGAAAGGACATTATGATGCGTTGAAGATGCAGGGGCAAATGCTTGAGGAAATAAAAACAAAATGGAAATTAGAAAGATAAAATGAAATGTTCATTAACGCTGCTTTTATATACTTAGCATTAATCTCTTAGAAATTTATACTTTATTTTCTGTTAAGAAAACTAGAGAGCCTTCAAGTGGAACAACCCACGAGTTATGATATGCTTTACACGAAATGAATGGCAATGCGTGTAAGAAATTCTGCAATGCGATTTTAAAAATACTGATTTACATAAAATTTTATTCACTCTTTACTCATACTTTATGCTGTTGTTTTGCAAATGTTTTTTGCTTTGCAAAGCAAATACCGGTTTATTTATTTTATTCATCGGATTGATTAGTCAAAATAAAACAATACATTTTTCTTAGCATGAAGATGGCATAATTATTATGGCTTTGCAATCTTTTATGAAAGCCCACACATTATGCACCTGTTACCTGTAACTCCTGGTCACAATAACAGCCGGATTCACATTCTTGAAATAATTGGAAATGCAAGCGTCGGTGGAATGGAAAATTATATAAAAAGTTTTCTTGCTCATTTGCCTGCGGATCAGTTTGAGATAAGTTGCATCTGTCCTTATGAAAGTGCTTTTACCAATTCTCTTCGTGAGCTTGGCGTAAAGAATGTTTTTATAACTCCGATAGAAGATGATCCACAATGGCATTCCATACAACTTGTAATGGAAGTAGCTCGTTTGTATGAGATAGATCTGTTACATGCGCACATGCCCAAAGCTCATGTGCTCGCAGGTTTGGTAGGTTGTCTTATTAATAAGCCGGTAGTTGCCACATTGCATGGAATGCATGTAACTGCTCACGAGCTTGGCATCACAAGAGCTGTAAATTCTCACCTGATAACAAATTGCCAGGAAGCTTACACGCAGGCATTGGCAATGGGTGTTCCTCCCAGCCGTGTAAATATGATTCGCAATGGGGTAGATACAAAAGTTTTTGCACCATCTGAAAAAGATAATGATTTTAGAAGCTCCCTTAATATACCATTGAATGTTCCCTTGATAGGTTTTGTTGGTCGTCTTGATCATGAAAAAGGGCCTGATTTGTTTTTACGTGTGGCTGAGTTTATTCATCAGCAAAAACCTGCGGTGCATTTTGTAGTTGCAGGCGATGGCAGCATGCGGAAAGAACTTATTAAATTGAGCAGACGCCTCGGTTTGCAAAATCATGTTCACTTTGTACAATGGTGCAAGGATACTTCTGTTATTTATCCAGAATTGGATGTGCTTGCACACACTTCCCGCAGTGATGGCACTTCACTGGTGCTATTGGAAGCGATGGCTTGCGAATGCCCTACTGTAGCACTTACTGTCGGCGGCGTTCGTGATGTTGTGGAGCATGGCAGCACTGGTTTGTTAGCGGGCGCCGGCGATTGGGAAGGTGTGGGAATACGCATCATTGAGCTGTTGGAGCAACCGGAGCTTATGAAAGCATTGGGCAAAGCAGGACGGCTTCGTGTAAAAAAGTTGTTTGATGTGGAAGTGAATACGATGCGTACAGCAGAGATCATGGAAAGTATTGCATGTGCCGGCATAGTTGAAAAACAGTTTGCTCCAAACAGTTCCCTGATATCAAAGAAAAATAGTGCGGTTGTAAAAGCAAGTTCCAAAACAGAGGCAGGATAATACAACTACCTGAATGTGCCGCAATACATTTACTGCCATTTCTTTTTATATAGTTGCCCATGCAGATGACTGGCAGCTTTTTATGTGCCCCAATATCTGTAATGATCTTTCAACAGCTGACCGTAAAATAGTTTTCATAATAACTACTGCCGGTGATGCAGGGAAGGATGAAAAATACTGGACTGCAAGAGAAGAAGGTTCCAAAAGCTCACTTCGCTTTTATCTGAGTTCTTTAGGCAGTTTCGCTGAATCCACCGGATACGAAAAATATAACGGACATTCTATTTATTACTTTGCTATAGGCGATGCACTGTTTTACTTTCTTCGCTTGCCGGATGGAAACCTGGATGGAAGCGGATTTCAATCGAGTAACTTTCAAAGCCTTTTAAAATTTGAAAGCGGAGAAATACATTCCATTACTACTGTAGATAAATCAATTACTTATAACAGCCTGGAGAATTTTCATACTACACTCGAAACAATAATCACCAGACAAAGTGAAGGTATTGCGGAAAGATGGATCAATTATATCAATCCGGATAAAGCAAGAAATCCGGATGATCATGCTGATCATATTGCTACTGGAAAAGCTATTCAAAATCTACCTGACATTACGGAGTTTAAGCAAGCGCTGTTTGTAGGATACAATTCTGCTAACATTTCAAAGGAATTAAACGGTACGGATCTTTTTTGGAAGGCCGGGATGTTTGCTGCTTATGATAGAACCGTACGAGACAAAAGTGGTTATAACACATTGCTTGAAGGTGCCCAAACTTATATCAGGTGGTGTTTACATACTGCATCTTATATCACCGTTGTTTCAGATACAATAAAGATTTAAAAGCTTTTTTATTAGTGCACTTCTATGTTTTAATAAGAAAGGCCTGCATTGCAGGCTTTTCTTATTAATAGCGTATAATGAGAGAACAAATGATACGCGGGTTGGCTAATTAATTAGCTTTTCTGTGCGTACAGTACCATTTTGCCATACTTGTAATAAATAAATTCCATGAGCAAAAGGCTTCGAAATAGTAGTGGTGCCACTGCCTTCATTGCCTTGCAAAATCTTTCCGCTCATATCAGTTATCCTGTAGCGGTACGCACCATCTGTTATCAATCTCCACTGTGTACCAAGATCTTGCACAACCCATTTTACATTGCCGTCAAAAGTAAGAGATTTAATGCCAAGCACTTTTACATTACCGTCCGCATCTTGCTGGCTAAGCCGGTATAAATAGGTGCCTTGAATGCCAGGTGTATTGGTAAATGAATAAACAGAACCTGTCGACGACGAACTTCCGGTTACTGTTCCCACCTTTGTAAAGGCATTCGGAGATATTGAAGGTGCTCTTTCAACTATAAATTCGATATTGTTTTGTTCTGCGCCCGTTTGCCATTGCAAAAATGCTTCTCCATTTCTTACAGACGCATTAAACGAATTTAGCGATACTGGTAACAAGCCAAGTGAAAATCCTGTAATAGCAAAAATATTTGCATAGCTGCTATTCCCAATGTTTTGAACTGTAAAAGTGATACTCCGCACATTTTTAGTTTGATTCGCAGGAGCAATCGGTATAGAATATTCATAAAGTGCAAACAGGCCTGCGTCCGTCAGGGCACCAGTAGTCCTGTCCGCTCTGGTAAGGTTATTAATAGCATAGGTAGTGCACCCGTTGCAGAACCAGTCATTTATTGCAATGACCCCTGAGGCAGAAGTATTATCAGTGAAATTAACCTGGTATGACAATGAACTATTTCCGCTGCCACTTGTGGTAAGAACGAATAAAGAATCATAAGACATTTGATCGGTATTATTAAATGTAAGCGTGCCGGTTGGATTTGATGTTAAATTTAATTCTAACGAATTGTTTGTATTGTATCGTTTCAGTTGAAAGTAATGTCCGGCTGGAGAGACGAAAGATCCGTTTGTAGGAAGCCCACCCGCATCAGCGGTGCCGCCGTTACTGTATCCATTTACAAACAATACATTACCTGTAGTCGTATCTACACCAGAGGTGGTAAGTGTATCAGGACTGGCATTAAGATCCGGATCTGCAATTACATCCTGGTTAAATCCTGTAAGCGAGATACGTCTTTGCTGCGCATTTGCCGACATAGACACATAGCAGGCTATCACAAAAAACAATATAGTTTTTTTAAGGTTAGGTGAAAATAAAATTTTTGTCATGGTGCTTTTTTTTAAAAACTATGAAGAATATAAAAGCGTTCACAAAACCTATTCCATACTAACTGTTAAAACTGTATTTGCTTGACCTACAACTTTCTGTAAACAGAACTACATTTCCGATCTTATTTTTCTGGAAATTTTTGCACACTATTCTGTTTTCTAATTAGCCATTATTTTTAGTGTTTGTTTATTTGTTCAATTTTTTCCATAAATGATTAGTTTAATGTAGGTTCATCAATGTAATCCACAATAAGCCAACAACTTTTTTTTATAACAACTTTGTTGAAAATGAACAACATGCATTAGAAGCTGTAGATAATGTTTTGATATATATGCCAAATCAAAACCGTATAGCGGCTAAGATTTCATATTTTCGTTAAGCAGATTATTAAAAAATTTCTATGAAAATCAGTAATGAAACTAAGATTGGTATAATGGCTGTTATGGGCATCTTGCTGATGGTGTTTGGCTTTACGTATCTAAAAGGCAAGAATCTATTTAAAAAAGAAAAACATATTTATGCCAAATATCAGGATGTACAAAATCTGGCCAAGTCAAATCCTGTTGTTATCAATGGTGTACAAATTGGAAGAATAGAAAATATTGATGGCGGTAAAGACATGCGCGTTATTGTCGTTACGGTTACTCTTACTAAGGATGTAAATATTCCTGATAATTCGCTTGCTGTTATCAACCCTAACCTGCTTGGAAGTCCCTCATTGGAAATACAACTTGGAAGCTCAACTAATTATTTAAAGAGTAATGATACACTTCTTACAACTCTTAGTGGTGGTGCCTTTGACGAGGCTTTGAAAATAATTAATCCTGTTTTGTATGAAGTTCGCGGCGCTGTAAAATCTTTAGATTCTGTATTGCATGTAGTCACTAGTGTTTTTGATACCAGCACCAAAAACGATGTAAAAGAGGTCCTGGCTAATTTAAATGCAACAACCGCTTCTTTCGCTTTATCAGCCAAATCTTTGCAGCAACTTCTTAATGTGCAAAATGGTGCGCTGGCTGGCACTTTAAACAATGTCAATAAATTTACCGCTAACCTGAATTCTAACAATGACAAGCTTAATGGTATTCTCACCGATGCCAAAACCGCATCTGCGAAATTTGCCGATATTGATCTTAATAAAACACTAGATTCCTTAAACATTGCCGTAAATAATTTTAAGAAAGGTTCTGAAAAAATAAATAGTAAGGATGGCTCTGTTGGGCTTCTTTTAAATGATAAGCAATTGTATGATAATCTTACTTCGGCAACGAACAAAATGAATATCCTTATTGATGATATACGCGTGCATCCAAAGCGGTATGTTGGTATTTCTATTTTTGGTAAAAAGGACAAGGGTAATTACATAACAGCGCCTTTAATTGATGATACCGTTAAAAAAGTGGTTAATAATCCATGATCACTTTCGCAAAATCTTTTTTATCATCCATTCTTTTTCTCTTATGTTTTACTTCGCTTGCACAGGTGCGTCCGCCTGCAAAAGATACTGTAAAAGAGTTTGAAATCATTCGCGGGCCAAGCATGCGCAGCATACATGTGGATTCAGTAACAACGCTGCAAACCATTGCTGGTGGCGGCGTGGTAAAGCAAGGTACTACTATATTTACGGCTGATAGCATTGCTATAAACCCGGCCACGCATGTAGTAGAAGCCTTTGGGAATGTACATATTAACCAGGCAGATAGCACCCAGACGTATTCTCAATACCTAAAATATATTGGCACCGATAAAACTGCCTTTCTTCAAAAAGATGTGCGCCTCAATGATAAGAAAGGAACTTTGTTTACACAAGCGCTGGATTATAACTTAGGAACAGGAATAGGTAATTATCACAATGGCGGAAAGGTGGTAAATGGAAAGACAACCATCACAAGTGATGATGGAAGGTATTATGCGGACACAAAAGATTTATTTTTTAAAAATAATGTTGTTGAAATTGATGCTAAGAATCACATGACTGCAGATTCGCTTTTGTATAACATGGTATCGCAGGCTTCTAACTTTTATGGGAACACCAATATAAAAAATAAAGAAGTTGATATTTATACCACACAAGGGACTTATGATCTTAAAACAGGCAATGCATTGTTCACTACGCGCACATCAGTGAAAGATAGCAGCGGCAGGTTTTACATTGCCAATACAATGGCGCTTGATGAAAATACAGGTAATGCGCAGATGGAAGGAAATGCCATTGTAAAAGATTCCGCAGGTGGTTACATTGTTCTTGCCAATCAGATTTTTTTAAATAAAAAAATTAATTCGTTTCTTGCTACAAGAAAACCCGTGCTTATTATTAAGCAGGATAAAGACAGCATTTTTGTTGCTGCAGATACTATTTTTTCCGGCTTCACATCAATGGTTACAAGCCAGGTAAATATTTTAAAAAGCGATTCTGTAATAACAGATTCCATACATGCAGCCAATGATTCTTTGCAAATTACGGATACAGCTAACAGTTACCTTACACACGATTCTGTAAAACTCGCTGCATCGAAAACTGATTCGATGAAGCAACAAAAGATACAAGCAGACAGGAAACGATTTGAACAAATAAAAAAGCAAAATATACCTCATGCTGATAGCCTTACAATGCCTGCTCCTGCTCATCTTCAGCCTTTGGCCACTGACACTTCAGGCAAGCATTTGAAAGCCTCCGATTCATTAAATATTTTAAAAAAAGAAATTCAAACTAAAAAAACAGAGTTATTAAAAGACACTGTGCCTTTGCATGATTCATTAAAAATGAATGCGCTTAAAAAAGATCTTGCCGTGATGGATTCAGTTTTTTTTAAAAATAAAATTGATAAACCTGTTCCTTTGCCTTTCAATAAAGACAGCCTTCCAAAGCCTGACACATCAAGATATTTTCTTGCTTTTCATCATGTAAGAATTTTCAGTGATTCATTGCAAAGTATTTGCGATAGCCTTTTCTTTTCTGCAAAAGATTCCATCTTCAGGTTATATTATAATCCTGTCATCTGGGGCAATCATTCACAGATAACAGGCGATACTATTTTTTTATATACAAAAAATAAAAAAGCAGACAGGCTCTTTGCATTTGATAAAAGCATGATGGTAAATAAAACCACCCAGGGATTTTATAACCAGATAGCCGGTAAAACAATCAACGGTTATTTTAAAAATGGCAATATTGATTATATGCGGGTGCGTGGATCGCAGGCAGAAAGTGTGTACTATGCACAGGACAATGATAGTGCTTATGTGGGTATGAACCGCGCCAGCGGGGATGTGATTGACTTGTATTTTAAAAAGAATGACCTGATAAAAGTGTTGTATGTAAATGAAATTTCAGGCAAGTTTTATCCTATGAGAAAGATACCGGTGGATGATAAATTTTTGAAAGGTTTTATATGGCTTGATGACAAGCGTCCGAAAAACAAGCTGGAACTTTTTGAATGATCATGCTTTTTTATTTTCATCAAGCGCAAGATCAGGAAATATAGATACAACAAGCAACACAACACAGCTAACGATAAGTAAATAAATTCCCAATTTTTTTTCAGGGCAATATGCATTATAGCACGATGCGTAAAGCACAAAAGTTTTTATTAAATAACCTATTGTAACTGCTGCTAAAAAAATGTGGGTGCGCTTGGCCCATATCTTATCAAGATAAATTAAAATAGCTGATGCCACGGCCGAAAATGTGAAGAACATTCCTGGTTTGCCGTATTGATTTTGTTCCGAAAAAAAGCCTGTAAAATTTTTATGCAGGTCAGCATAATATGTCCATGGTAAAAAACAAGTGATGAATAAAAACGCACATGCAATAAAGCCAATCTGTTTATAGTATTTCATTAAAAAGGTATAAGAGTAATTTACTTTTTTGCAGCAGTTTTTTTCTTCTTTCTTTTTTTCTTCTTTGCTTTTTTTGCCAAACCAATATTAATTCTTAAAGTATCCCAATATTCTTTGCCATAGCTTACAAGCAGTTCTGAGCCTGCTTCTATATCTTTTTTTGCTTTTACAAAAACCCGTAATTTTTCGTTTTCAAAATAGCAATTGTTTACAGGCCTGTCTTTACTTTCACATCCTTTACCGTCATTAATATAGCGGGCAAGATTGTCTTTAGTTGCAAAGCCGTCTATCACATGATTTTTATTTACATAATAAATATATGGGTTCAAGCCATCATTATGTTCTACCTGTTTCCATGTGGTTACTTTTCCTTTGTATTCTACAATCTTAGAACCTTTAGCAATAAATTTAGTGGTAAATAATCCTTTTCCTGCGCCAGGTATATTTGATTTTTTTACAACAAGATGTTTTTCTTTTGAGGCCATTAGCTTTGTTTACTTATTCAAAAATAAACACACGATTTAAACGATTGAAAAATTATTTATCTGCACTTACAAGCATTGCCGAAAGAAATTAAGAGCAATAATATTAATACTACAATCCCGAATAATAATCGTAGCCTTGCTCATACCAATAATCAGGCGGTCTTTCGTTGCTGAAAGAAATGGTGCTGATTCTTTTTAGATGTTTAATGCCATACTTCACAGGAATGATTAAACGCAATGGATATCCTTGATTCATGGGAAGTGGTTTGTCATTCATTTCATAACATAAGATGGTTTGCGGGTGCAAAAAACTTGGCATATCAATACCAACATAATATCGCTTATCAGGTGTTACAAGGCCTGCATACTTCATTTGAGATTGTGTTGTAAGATGATACGCTTTCATAAAGTCGTTCACTGTAACACCCGCCCAGTGCGTAACCTGGCTCCAGCCTTCAATGCATTTAAAATCAAAAGTAATGTCCGTTTTAGGCAAAGCCTTTATCTCGTCAAGCGTTATAAACAAAGTATCACCTGCATTTCTAACCACTTTTAGCTTCCAGGTTGATGGATCAAAATTATTTCCCATTCCTACGTTTCCGTTCACTCTGACATTCTTTGCAGCCTGGGAGGCAGGGTAAGATGTTGCAAAATGGTTGTCGCTGAAAAAGTTGGTAAATACATTTTCATTAGTGTTTAAAACAAAACGCACAGGTTTTGAAACAGCTGCAACCGTTGGTTGTCTGCGCAAAAGTTTCCATGCGAATACAGAACCCGCAAGGAATACGAAAAATATTGCAAAGGAAATAATGGTGCGCGTTCTCAACTTTTTTTCAGATATCAATATCTCCTCTTTATATTTCATTCGGTTCGTTTTTATCTTTTATGTTTTCGTTTGAAGGCTTATCGTTATTCTTCTCAAGATTAGTTATTTCATCATCATCTTTTTTTATAGTATCAAGTTTTTTATTATCATTTTCATAAAGGTCATTTTCATTTTTTATAATTGCAGGTGGTTCTATAGGATCATTGACAGGCAATGGTTTCAAAGAAATCGCAGCATTCGCCACAACAGGCTTCAGCGCAAGATTTTTATCAACGGGTAACACATCGAGACCGGTAACCATACTCCGGAAATTATTCCATCCCGCAATAATAACCTGGATAATATGCACAATAAAAAATAATAAAAAGAGTATCGTCAAAATGAAATGTTCAGCCCTTGCCCATTCATAACCGCCAAGCATTGCGCACAATGTATGAAACTGAACAGGCTTATAAATAGAAAGGCCTGTTATCAACGAGCCAAAACCCATAATGATGACGGCAGTGTAAGCAATGCGTTGCGCAGCATTATATTTTTTTTGTGCCGGAGCCCCTTTCCTTAAATGAAGATCATGCAGCACAACAAGTAACGATTCCTTTAAAGATTTTTTATTCGGAACGATCAATTTCCACTCTCCTGAAAAAACTAAATACAGTACATAAACAAATCCATTAATGGCAAAAAACCACATGAAAAAGAAATGATAATCCATTCCTTCTGCAAGCCTGAAACCCAGGTGCAGCGCCTTATACACAGAATCTGGATAAAATTTTAAAATGGTTGTATCGTGCCAACCTACACGGTATACATCGTTGGCCCAATATATTAAAGTACCACTCCAGATCATTACACCCAGCACCGGAAAATTAATCCAGTGAAACCAACGGATAGCAAGCGGATGCTTTTTAATAACTTTTTTCATTGCTGGAAATAAAGTATCGTTTTAACTTAAGAAGTGAATGTAGGTTATCTATCTGAATGAAAAAGGTAATAAATTTTATCTTGTAAAATGTAAACAGTTTCGTTTTTAACTTTGTAATAAGTTCCGACAATTTTCTCAATTAAAATTAAAGTTTTATGGGTGTATGGAGTCAAATAGCAGAATACCTGTGGCTGAAAAAAAGAGATCCGAATGCGCCACATTCCAAGTGGATCAGTTATATGCATGGCATGAACCGTATATCTATTTTACTTTTTCTGGTTGCAATCATCATCATGATTATAAGGCTTATAAAAGGCTGAAGGCACATTATAGAATACTCTTTCCTGCTCATCTCATTACAATTATTTTTGCTGAATGGATGATAAAGAAATTCATGAAGAAACAGAAGAGCTTTTCGAAAGACTTGCTGTTGTTTGTGCCAAAGGACAGGAGCCTGTGCGCATTGATAAATTTTTAATGAACCGCATTGAAGGCGCCACAAGAAATAAAATTCAGCAGGCAATAGAAGCGCAGAGAGTGTTGGTAAATGAGCAAATAATAAAATCAAATTATAAAGTAAAGCCGGGCGATTCTATAATTATTTATGATACTTATGTGCCCGAAAGCACGGAGATAATTCCGGAAAATATTCCTTTTACAATTGTGTATGAGGATGAAGATGTTCTGGTGATAAATAAGGAAGCAGGAATGGTTGTGCATCCCGGGAGTGGTAATCCGGGCGGCACTTTGGTGAATGCGGTTGCATTTTATTTACAGCAAAAAGATCCGGGTATTAATGAAGCATTATTAAATCGCTTCGGGCTTGTTCATCGCATTGATAAAAACACAACCGGGTTGCTCGTTATGGCTAAAACGCCTAAAGCAATGACACATCTTGCCAAACAATTTTTTGATCATACCGTTCACAGAAGGTATGTCGCACTTGCCTGGGGTAACTTTGAAGAAAATGAAGGAACCATTAATGCGCATGTAGGAAGGCACCAGCGTTTCAGGAAATTGTTTACTGCATATCCTGATGGAGAATATGGTAAAGATGCAATTACGCATTATAAAGTTTTGGAAAATTTCAACTATGTAACGCTTATAGAGTGCAGGTTGGAAACGGGCCGTACGCACCAGATACGAGTACATTTGCAGATGATTGGCCACCCTCTTTTTAATGATGACCTATATGGTGGCAACAGGATTGTAAAGGGCACAGTGTTTACAAAGTATAAACAATTTGTAGAAAATTGTTTTGCAATTTGCCCGCGCCATGCGCTGCATGCACAGCAGCTTGGCTTTGTTCATCCAACAACAAAAAAGCAGATGCACTTTGAGAGTGAATTGCCTGCGGATATGAAAGCGGTTATTGAAAAATGGAGAAAATATAGTGTAAGCCGAAACTGCATCATTTAATAAAGCTCATCTTATAATCAACCGATATCTTTCCCTTGGAAATGTCGTCCAGCTTGCGTTTCAGCAGTTTCTTTTTCAATGGCTTTAAATAATCAATAAATAATTTTCCATCAATATGATCGTATTCATGAAGAATAACACGCGCCGTAATGCCATTAAAATCTTTTGTATGCATCACAAAATTTTCATCATAAAAAGTAATGTTGATGTTTTCTTTTCTTAAGACATCTTCTCTTATTTTAGGTATGCTTAGGCATCCTTCGTTATAAGGCCATTCACTTCCATCTATGCTGTTCATTTTTGCATTTATAAAAACACCTTTATAGCCCTCATCATTTGGATAAGCGTTTTTGTCGTCTTCTTCCAGGTTTGCTAAAATTTGTAAACTATCCATCACAAAAAGGCGGATATCCTTATTAACCTGTGGTGCGGCGAGGCCAACACCTTTGCTGTTATACATTGTTTCCCACATGTCTTCAATCAGCTTAGAAAGCTCGGGATAAGAAGGCGAAATCTCCATTCCCATTTTTCTTAAAACTGGATTACCATAAGCCACTATCGGAAGAACCATGAATGTTTTTTTTATATAAAAATGATATTAAATTAATTTTTTGCGCAGCAAAATTAAGTGATACTTATTAAAATTTATTAGTCTAGCAATGTTGCATATATTGTTGTAACATAATGGTGGCGGCTATTTCATCAATGTTTTTTTTATTGCGACGATCACTTTTTTTCATGCCCATGTCAACCATTGCCTGACTTGCCATTTTTGAAGTATAGCGCTCGTCCACTGTTTGCAAAGGCATTTGCGGAAATTCTTTTTTTATTTTTTTTATGAAAGCTGCTACTAATGGTGTTGCATGCGTGTCAGAATCATCGAGGTTCTTTGGCTCGCCGATAATGATTAATTCTACATCTTCCTGCATAAAATATTTTTTTAAAAAAGAAATCGCTTCATGTGAAGGTATGGTTGTTAATCCTGTTGCAATGATTTGTAAAGGATCACTTACTGCAATGCCCGTGCGCTTCAATCCATAATCAATACAAAGCAGTCTTGCCATTAATTATTTAAAAATATTTTATTAAAATATCAGTGAGAACAAATAAGGAAAATACAACCGATGCAATACCATTAGAAGTAAAAAATGCACGGTTCACTTTGCTAAGATCATCTGCTTTTACAAGCGTATGTTGCCTTATTAAAAAATAAGCAAAGATGAAAACGCCTGCCCAATATAAATAGTTGAAATGCCCGGCCAGTCCGGCTATGCAGATGCATGCAAAAGAAAAAAAGTGAAGCAGCTCACTTATGTGCAATGATTTTTTAATGCCCAACCATGAGGGAATTGAATATAAATTATTTGATTTATCGAACTCAATATCCTGCAACGCATAAATAATATCAAAGCCGCTGACCCAGCAAATAACGGATACCGAAAAGAGTAATGGTACAATGCTAAACACTCCGGTAACTGCTATGTAAGCGCCAATAGGAGCCAGGCTCAAACCCACGCCCAGCACCAAATGGCAAAGCGAGGTAAATCTTTTTGTATAGCTATAAAATAAAACAACAAATAATGCAACAGGCGACAATGCCATACACAACGGATTGATAAAATAAGTAGCTGCAATAAATGCAACACAATTTACAATTACGAAGAGCATTGCATTTCTTTTGGTGATAATATCGGCAGGTATTTCTCTTATAGCTGTCCTCGGGTTTAAGGCATCATATTCAGCATCGAGCCAGCGGTTAAATGCCATAGCAGCGCTGCGCGCAAACACCATGCATAATACTACGAGTATTAATAACTCCCACCATGGATGTGGGGTTTGAAAATTCATTGCCTTTAAGCCTAATGCAAAGCCTATTAAAGCAAAAGGCATGGCAAACACAGTGTGGGCAAAGGTTACAAGTGATAAATATTTTTTTATGGAATGTATCAAATCGTATTATTTAAAAAAGTTGTATCGTTATATATCAGATCATTTACCTTATTAATATCATTCATTTTTATTCTTACAGCTTCCCACAACACAATGCCTGCAGCAACAGAAATGTTCAGCGAATGCTTCATTCCAAACTGTGGAATTTCAATGCTTCCATCGCATAAGGGAATAATCTTTTGTTCCACTCCGCTTACTTCATTTCCAAAAATGAAAGCAGTTTTATCTGATTGCAGCAGTGATAATTTTTCCACTGAAATGCTTTCTGCAACCTGCTCTACAGCGTAAATATGATAACCATTTTTTTTTAATTCATCAAGGGCTGCAATTGTGTTCTCAAAATATTTCCATTCCACAGTTTCCTGCGCACCCAGCGCGGTTTTTGTTATTTCTTTATGCGGCGGTTTTGCGGTATATCCGCATATATAAACTGCTTCAATTAAAAAAGCATCTGCTGTGCGAAACACACTACCAACATTGTAGGCACTTCTTATATTTTCCAGCACGGCAATAACAGGAACTTTTTTAGCTATTTTAAATTCATCCACTGTTTTCCTGTTCAGCTCGTCCATGCTCAGCTTTCTCATCAAAAGAATATTAATTTGCAAAATTACTTAAATGCTATTGTTATAAATAATAACAAAGCCAATTTGATACTTGTAACCGTAACCAAATTCTTAATTTTTAATTTTGATTTTTTTTAAGTTAATATGGCTTCAGCGGATACACCTTTAATGAAACAACATGCTGCTATCAAGGCAAAGTATCCCGATGCAGTTTTATTGTTTCGCGTAGGAGACTTTTATGAAACTTTTGGGCAGGATGCTATTACTGCTTCCCGGGTTTTGGGTATCACATTAACCAAAAGAAATAATGCATCGCCAACGGCATTGGAGCTTGCGGGCTTTCCGCATCATGCGCTGGATACCTATTTGCACAAACTGGTAAAAGCGGGATATCGTGTGGCCATTTGCGACCAGCTTGAAGATCCGAAGATGGTAAAAGGCATTGTAAAGCGCGGGGTTACAGAATTAATAACACCTGGCGTTGCTACCAATGATAAATTGCTTGAGCATAATAATAACAACTTTTTATGTGGGATTTATTTTAATGAAAATGAAACGGGCATTTCATTTCTTGATATTTCAACAGGCGAATTTTTTGTCGCCGAAGGCGATAAAGAATATGCAGATAAACTATTGCAAAGCCTGCAGCCTGCAGAAGTGATTTTTCAAAGAAATCATCAAAAAGAATTCAAGCATTTTTTTGGAAATAAATTTTATACCTATGCTTTGGATGAATGGATATTCACGGAACAATATGCAAAAGAAAGCCTTCTGAAACACTTTGCCACGCAGAGTTTGAAAGGTTTTGGTGTTGAGAATTTTACTGCAGGTATCATTGCTGCCGGCGCAATATTGCACTATTTAAAAGACACCGAACATCCAAACCTTCAGCATATAACTTCTTTGCAAAGGATTGACAAAGCTGGTCATTTATGGATGGATAAGTTTACCATAAAAAATCTTGAGCTTATAGGAGGCATTGAAGGCAATAATTCTTTATTAAAAGTTTTGGATAATACCCAGTCATCTATGGGAGCAAGGTTGCTGAAGCGCTGGCTGCTCATGCCTCTTACAGATATTCCAAGGATCCAGGAAAGACAAAATCTTGTTGAATATTTTATTACATCTCCTGACGAAAAAAGTAAAATTGTTCAATGTATAAAGCAGGCAGGCGACATAGAAAGACTTGTTAGCAAAGTGCCGTTGAAAAAAATAAACCCGCGTGAAGTTTTACAAATAAGTAAAGGACTAAAGCTTGTTTCAATCATAAAAGATGCATGTGAAACATCCAATAATGAATATTTAAAAAGGCTCGGCGATTCATTAAATCCATGTAAATATATCTGCGATAAGATTGATAAAGAAATTGTAGACAACCCGCCTATTGCGGCTTCCAGGGGAAATATAATTGCACAAGGTGTAAGGGATTCTTTAGATGATTTAAAAAATATTGTTTCCAATGGCAAGGCTTATCTTGTTCATTTGCAGCAAAAGGAAAGTGAAGCAACAGGCATATCTTCTTTAAAAATCGGGTTCAATAATGTGTTTGGTTATTACCTTGAAGTAACGCATACACATAAAGAAAAAGTGCCGCCAACGTGGATGCGCAAGCAAACGCTTACCAACGCTGAAAGATATATTACTCCTGAATTAAAAGAATATGAAGAAAAAATTGTTGGTGCAGAAGATAAAATTTTGCAAATGGAATTGCAGATTTTTGAGAGCCTTTTAAACGAGTTGCAGGATTACATTGCGCCTATGCAAATGAATGCCCATGTGTTGGCAATACTTGATTGTATTACTTGCTTTGCCAATAATGCTTTACAATATAAATATAAAAGACCTTTGCTGCATGAAGGATATGAGCTATCGCTTGCAAACAGCCGCCATCCTGTAATTGAGAGGAATTTGCCACAAGGCGAAACATATATTCCTAATGATATTTTTTTAGATCCGCAATCTCAGCAGATCATTATTTTGACCGGGCCGAACATGAGCGGTAAAAGTGCGATACTGCGGCAAACTGCTTTAATAACGTTGATGGCACACACAGGGAGCTTTGTACCTGCAGATGAAGCAAAAATTCCCTTGACAGATAAAATTTTTACAAGAGTAGGAGCGAATGATAACCTGAGCAGTGGTGAAAGCACCTTCATGGTGGAGATGAATGAAACTGCAAGCATCCTTAATAACATTACATCAAAAAGCCTGATACTGCTGGATGAAATAGGGAGAGGCACTTCCACTTATGATGGCATTTCAATAGCATGGAGTATTGTAGAGCATTTGCAAAAATCTTCATGCATGCCGAAAACATTATTTGCTACACATTATCATGAGCTTAATGAACTCGAAAATAAATTTGAGCGAATAAAAAATTTTCACATTACGCATAAAGAAGCAGGCAATAAAATTATCTTTTTAAGAAAGCTGGCACCTGGCGGAAGCACACACAGTTTTGGTATTCACGTAGCGAAGATGGCGGGTATGCCTCCTTCTTTAATTGATCGGGCCAACGAAATTTTAAAGCAGCTTGAGGCAAAGAATGTTGAAGATGGAGCTGCGGAAAGTTCCACAAAAAAAGGTAAGAGAAATATTAAAGATAGCCTTGAAAAGCTTGCTGTACCCCAGTTACAGCTAAGTATATTTGATGCGCATTCACAGGCATTTGAAGACATAAGAAAGATTTTGGAAGCAGTCGATATTAATCGCTTAACGCCTGTTGAGGCTTTATTAAAATTACAAGAGATAAAAAGTATGGTGAAGTAAAGCCTGACTTCATATTTCATTATTTGTTTTAAAAAATAAAACGCACACCAAGCGATACCTGTGTAAATATTTCCATGTAAACCTCATTTGGTTCATAGCTTGTCGAATATGGGCCCGTTGCATTGAACTCAAAGGAAATAGCGCGCAGACCTGCCGGAAAGGTATATCCTAACCGGAACGCACCCATAAGTGTAGTGTGATTTTCATCATAATAGCCAAATATTCCCCTGAACCTATCTGCATAATCCTGAATAGCTAAACCTGCCCCGAAGAAAAATCCTTTGTACCAGCCTTTTCCCGCATATAGCTGCAAAATAGTGGCAACGGTAAATGTTCTGAAACGCCCTTCTTCACTTATTCCATTATTACGCACGCTGGCTACACTACCATAGAAATAATGTATATAAGAGCCAATTGACAAATTTCTTTTTATGTTATAATCAACACCAGCCTGGAAAGATGGACCGCCGTAATATAATTCTGCATCACTTGTTAAATGCAGCCCGCCATAAGGATGCCATCGCTCAAGATGTTTTTCTATTAATACAAGACTGTCTTCTTTATTTTTAAAATGGGAATACCTGAATTGAGCACGGCTGTAACAAGGTGCAAGGATACATAACGCAATGAAGCAAATACAAGATATTAATTTCTTATTTACTGACACATTCTTGTTAGATATGTAATCGGAAGTCTGGTTTATCTTCTCAATACTCATACACATCATAACCCCACTTCTCCATGCTGAAAACGTGTGTGGTATTCACTTTTTCTTTTGCTCCTGAAAAAATATTTAAAGGATTTCCTGCAATCGAAGGATTCATTGATAGTAAAGCGTTGTGGCTGATTCGATAGATTTAATATTACAACAATCTTGTGTCCTTCTTTATCTCTTTCATAGGCGAAATATCGCATTGTCGTTTCCCGTTGCCAGCTTTTTATAAGCTGCATTTGCAGCAAGTGCAGGATCACTTTGGCGCAGGTGCAGCAATGTGCTGTACATTGGCGCCATATCATATCCGTTCCATGCAATAGTGTCTTTTACAAAAAATTGTATACGCTTCTTATTTGGTATTTCCTGACCGCTATAAATAAGCGGAACGCTTTGATACATTGTTTGTGCGAACACCGTTAATGGCTTGTAAGCTTCACCAAACCTTTCGAATTCTGTACCTTCCCAACTGTTCCAATCATGGTTAGTAGTAAAGTACATGCGATAAGAATTTTTTGGGTAAATATTGATGTCATGATTGATGATAGAATCTACCTGCTTTAAGGTTATTTTTCCTGCGCAGTAATGTACAAAGCCTTCCATCACGCTCCAGGCATAGGTTTCATCAAATCCTGCTGTATGCAACTCAGCCTTTTCGCCTTCTGCAAGCATGAACACATCTTTTATCTTTTTTAATGAATCGATACATTGTTTCCAGAAATCAGCCGGTGGCCCTGATGCAACATCGCAACGAAAACCATCAATATCGCTTTCTTTCATCCAGTATTTCATTGCATCAATCATGCTGTCTCTTAGTTCGTTATTTGCATAGTTGAGCTTCCTTGTATCTGTCCAGTCAAAAGGTGAAATAAAATGTCCTGCGCTGTCTTTTGCATAAAAATCAGGATGGTCTTTTATCCAACGATTATCGGGTGAAGTATGATTAGGTACCCAGTCCGTAATAACTTTAAAACCCATACTGTGCGCATGTTTTACCAGCTCTTTCCAATCACTCATCGTCCCAAATTCAGGATTAATCGCTTTATAATCCCGCACTGCATAATAGCTTCCCAATTGTGTTTCATTTGCTTTTCTTCCTTCAATGCCAATCGGTGTTATTGGCATAAACCAGAGAATATCAACCCCCATTTTTTTTAGCCTTTCAAGGTTGGGCTCAAAAGCCTTGAAAGTGCCTTCTGGCGTGTATTGCCGCACATTTACTTCATATATATTGCTTTGCTCACTCCATGCAGGATGGCCAGTGGTTTCGGCAGGTTTTTGTATATCAAATTTTTTGGGAGTAAAAGAAATTATGATGGCCGTAAAATAAATAGTGAGCACAATAGTAGGTGCATGAAATACGAGAAAATTCTTTGATTTTGAAGGCGCCATAAGTTAATAATTAGAGCTTATAAATTTACTCTTTTTATATAAAGATGTATTCATTTTATTTTTGATACAAATTTCATCACATGCCCGATCATCGTTCGATATATTATAGTGATTACCTGCAGCTCAATAAAATTCTTGATGCGCAGTCTCCTGAAAGTTTTAAAAATGGCAACGAACCTGCGCATGATGAAATGCTTTTCATTATTGTGCACCAGGCTTATGAATTATGGTTTAAGCAAATCTTATTTGAGCTTGATTTTATAATAAATGTTTTTAAAAAAAATGTAATAGATGACAATTCCGAAGACCTGAACCTGGTGAGACATCGTATGAAAAGGATTATAAAAATTCTTGAGTTGCTTACGCAACAAATCAATGTTTTGGATACAATGACTCCTTTGGATTTTCTGGAGTTCAGAAATTTGCTTGTTCCCGCTTCAGGTTTTCAAAGTGTGCAATTCAGGATCATAGAGGCTACGCTTGGGTTGCAAATGAACCAGCGCTTTGCTGCTGATTATTATAAGCGCACCAATGATGGCGGCTTTAATGAAAAAGATTTTAATACAATTAATAAAAACGAGGACACAACATCACTTTTATTTTTAATAAATAAATGGCTGGAAAGAATGCCTTTTTTTGAAAATGATCTTTGGGAAAATTATAGCAAACAACTCATATCGGATAACCAGGTACATCCTTTTTGGAACGATTATAAAAATATTTATGCAAGCTCATTAAATGAAAAAGAAGCAAACAGGATATATGATTTTGAGTATGTTTTTTTTGAAACAGAAATAATATCCCTGGCGATCAGTTGGCTGAAAAGCCCGTCTTTACTGCACCTGCGATGCGTGCCGCTTTGTTCATAATGCTTTACAGGGATTTTCCCGTATTTCAAACTTCTTACCAGGTATTGGATTCATTAATTGAAATCGATCAGCAACTTTCTAATTGGCGACACAAACACATTGATATGGTAAGGCGAATGATTGGGATGCGCACAGGAACCGGAAACACTACCGGAAGAAATTATCTTGAAGGCGCTCTCAATAGTCATTATATTTTCAAAGACATCGCCAGGCTTTCTACTTTTTTAATTGAAAGAAAAAAGTTGCCCAAGCTTCCCGCGGAATTGATAAAAAAACTTAGTTATAGTTAGAAATAATAAGTATCTATTTTCTTAATTGATTGAAACGATTATTGAAGCTTACTTACAACCTATCAAACTATATCCTTTAATTTCTTTACTACTGTATCTATCTCTTCTTTATTATTATACTTACTAAAAGAAAAACGTACAGTTACCCGATTGGATTACCATTAATCGCTCTTATAACATGGCTTCCTGTATCAGCACCCGAAGTACATGCACTACCACCGCTTGCACAAATATTATTGATATCAAGATTAAACAAAAGCATTTCAGATTTTTCTGATTTTGGGAAACGCAGCACTTAAAACGGTATATAAGCTTTTCCCATCAGGATCACCATTAAAAGTCAACACCGGCAATACTTTCTATCAATTGCTCTATCATATAATTTTTAAGTGCAATGATGTATTCTTTCATCTTCATAATTATTTGTTGCTATTTCCAATGCTTTTGCAAAGCCTACAATTCCATAAATATTTTCCGTGCCTGCACGCATATTACGTTCCTGGCTGCCGCCATAAATAAATGGCTTGATTTTAACATTTTCATTGATATATAAAATACCAATCCCTTTTGGCCCATGAAATTTATGCGCCAGAGCCTGTAATAAAATGCACAGGTAGTATTCCTCAGATCGAAATGCAAATGACCTACCGTTTGCACAGTATCGGAATGAAAAATCGCATTGTATTTTTTGCAAAGATTTCCTACTGCATTCTATATCAGGTATATGTTACCAATTTCATTATTTGCATGCATCAGGGTTACCAGGCATTTCTCTTCGCTTTCTGTTAATAATTTTTCCAGATCATTCAATATCAATATGCCCGTCTTGTAACAATTTTACAAAGCTTACTTTTGCTTCATTAGCTTTATTGCAAGATGCTCCACGGTATGCAATGTTGCATGATGTTCCAAAGGTGAAGTAATAATATTTTTACAGCCCAGATCTCGTACGGCAGCATTGATAGCGGTGTTACTGCTTTCTGTTCCGCCGCTGGTAAAAAATATTTCTGCAGGATGAGCATTTAGAATTTTTGCAACTGATTTTCTTGCAATTTCAATGGCCATGCGGGTTTCTCTTCCATAAGAATAAATAGAAGATGGGTTGCCAAATTTTTCTGTAAGATAAGGCATCATGCATTCAAGCACTTCCTTATCAAGAGGAGTAGTGGCGGCATTATCAAAATAAATTCCTGTTCCATTGTATCGTTAATAATCAAGCATTCATTTCAGTCATTACATTGACTTATCAGATAACTTCTCTTATATCTTTCATAATTCTTTTGGCAATATTTTCAGCAGTGGTTTCAAAATTACTTTCAGAATAAATTCTAATGATGGGTTCTGTATTGCTGGTTCGCAGGTGCACCCAATCATTATCAAATTCTATTTTTAATCCATCTTCAGTATTAATAGGATTGTTCTTATACTTTTCTTTTATTTTTTAAAAACTTCTTTTACATCAACATTCTTTTCCAGGGCAATTTTATTTTTAGAAATAAAATAATCCGGGATAAATGCCTCGTAATTGCTTAATGCTTTTTTTAGAATGGGCAAGATGAGTAAGAAACAATCCAATACCAATCAAGGCATCCCTGCCATAATGAAAATCAGGAACGATGATGCCACCATTGCCTTCGCCACCAATAACCGCATTCACTTCTTTCATTTTATTTACCACATTCACTTCACCAACAGCAGAAGGAAAATATTCACCGCCATGTTTTTGTGTTATATCTTTTAGTGCTTTTGTAGAAGACATATTGCTAACCGTATTGCCTTTTCTTTTACTTAAAACATAATCTGCAACTGCTACCAATGTATATTCTTCGCCAAACATACTTCCATCTTCACAAACAAAGCAAAGCCTGTCCACATCAGGGTCTACAGCTATTCCAAGATCTGCATTTTGTTTTTTTACTTCATTGCTAAGGCTTGTTAAATGAGACGGCAACGGCTCAGGATTATGTGCAAACTTTCCATTCATTTCTTCATTTAAAACTATTACTTCTTTCACTCCCAAAGCTTTTAGTAAAGCAGGAATGTAAATAGCGCCGGAGCTATTGATTGCATCAACAACTATTTTATATTTTGCATTTTTTAATCGCTGCAACATCCACCAGCTCATAATTTATTACAGCATCAATATGTTTTTGCAAATAAGAATCATCTTGTTTATATGAGCCAATTTTATCAACGCTTACAAAGCTGAATGCTTTTTTTTCGGCTCAATCCAAAACTGTTTCTCCATCTTCTGCATTTATGAATTCACCATTATTATTCAGCAATTTCAACGCATTCCATTCTTTGGCATTATGACTTGCGGTTAAAATAATTCCCCCACCTGCGCCTTCGTTTATAACAGCTATTTCAACAGTTGGTGTGGTAGTAATTCCAAGATCGACGACATGAAAGCCGCATGCAACAAGCGTTTGAGCACAAAGCTGCTAACCATCTCTCCGCTCATTCTGCCATCGCGACCAATTACAATTTTTTTGTTATCGCTTTCAGAAAGAAGAATACCTGCGAAGGCTGCGGTAAATTTTACAATGTCTAAAGGAGTAAGGTTATCGCCGGGCTTTCCTCCAATTGTTCCCCTTATCCCGGAAATGCTTTTTATCAGTGCCACTCTTCTTGTTTAGTGTGCAAAAGTAAAAAAGATAAGTTGAAAAGTTATCATGATGCAATCAAAGCGGAATAAGTCCATATTGTTTTTCGGTAATAAAATTTGAACGTTTTTTTAAAGAAAATTTACAAGACCAGCTACAACTTTTACCGGCTTTTATACATTAACTTATTAACTACATTTGTTTAATGTCTGATAAAAGTGAATGGTTCAGGGAATGGTTTAATTCGCCCTATTATCATAAATTATATTCCGGCCGGGATGATGATGAAGCGGCGAAGTTTATTAATAAACTTATCTCTTTTCTTTCGCCTCCGGCAAACGCTTATATGATAGATGTTGCATGCGGAAAGGGCCGGCACGCAAAGGTTTTAGCATCTCATGGCTTTGATGTTACAGGTATTGATCTTTCAGAAAATAGTATTGCTTTCGCTAAAAAATATGAGACTGCAAATCTCCATTTTTTTGTTCATGACATGCGGCTGCCGTTCTGGATCAACTACTTCGATTATGCGTTTAATTTTTTTACAAGCTTCGGTTATTTTAATACGAAAAGAGAGCATGAAAATACATTAAGAACTGTTGCACAATCATTGAAGCCGGGAGGATGTTTTGTTATAGATTACCTCAATGCCGCCTATGCAGTTGATCACTTTGTTTCTTCAGGCGAAATAATTAAAGATGGTATAAAATTTCGCATCACAAAGTCGTTTGATGAAAAGCATTTTTATAAAAAAATTATCATTGAGGATGAAGAAAAAGATGAACCTGTTGTGTTCAATGAGATGATTACAAAATTTTCAAGGGAAGATTTTACGCAAATGCTGCACCGCCAGCAAATGGAAGTGCAGCAGGCTTTTGGTGATTATGAGCTAAATGAATACGATGAAAAAAGATCTCCAAGAATTATTTTAATTGCCAAAAAGAAATCGGTGTCATGAGAAACAGGTATAACATAACTGTTATTGTACACACGTTATTTTTTATTGTTTACCAGCATCCATTTTGCAGTTTCGTACATCGCCGATGTAAGCGCTGAAAGTTGCGTCTCTACTGAATCCTTTTGTTTCGGAGTAAGCGGAGATTGGTCAGTTCTCAACGGCATTAGCTCTTGCTGGTTAATTCTTAAGTTCTTTGTAAAAAAATAATCGTCAGTTACAACACCAATATTTCCTTCGTCATGGTGAATGATAAATGCGGCGTTTGTTTTATTTTTTTTAGGGTGAAGTACATCCCTGCCAAGCGTTGTATTAGTATAAGAAATATGCAGCATGCCTGCAAGTGTTGGCAGTATATCTATCTGGGATACTACTTCTTTATGCAACTGTGGATTAATAAGCTCGGGGGCATAAAACAATAAAGGCACATGCTCATCACTTAGCCTGCCGGATGTCCACGCATCAGGATATACTGATGATGCATCGCCTTCTATACCATGATCGCCTACAAAAACAAAAATCGTATTGCTGAACCAGCGCTGTTTTTTTGCCTGCTCAATCAATTTTTTATAACAATAATCGGTATAACAAAAAGATTGGTATTCTTTTAAAGATTCAAAGCCATACTTAGTTAATGTGTCTTCATTTATTATCTTTTTTTCAAAGTCGCTATCCTCTACCGGAATGCTGTAGGGACGATGGTTATCGGCTGTTTGAATGATAGCAAAGAAAGGCTTTTGCTGCCTCGAAAAAACGTTCTCTGCTTCTGTAAAAAGATTTTTATCACTGATGCCCCACACATTCAAAGGTTGGGAATGGTAAGAACCTTCCTGGAACAACTGAACATTATCAATGTTTTTTACAAGACCTTCAAAGTTGTTGAAATCACTGCTGCCACCGATGAAGTATAATTTATTATAATCATAAAAATCATTAATGATCGTATGCTGGTGTATGGCTTCAGGATTACGCGTAGAAAATTCTGAAAGTTGTACATCCGGCGTGCCCGTAATCACTGCAAATACACCGCGTGCAGTACCAAAAGTTGGGCGTAAAACAACGGTCAAAAAACAACCCGCTATCGCATAGAGATTTAAAGTATGGAGTAGTGTTTAAAGGATTGCCACTCATGCTGCTTTTATACATGCTAAAGCTTTCGCAAATTACCAAAACCACGTTGGGCCTGCTTTCCAGCGCTTTGCTATCTGGCTGCACCTCTCTTGTATAACTATAATCATTATTATTTATTTGCAAAAAATCTGATATAAGTGGATAGTAAATTTTTGCTTTTGCATCTTCAAAAGATGGCTTACGGAATTGTAAGGTGGTAAAGAAATTTTGCAAAGGATTTAATGCCACATAAGATTTAAAATTATCATTCAGTTCAAAAGCATCTTTCCATTTTATAGGCTTTAAAGAAAACAAACCATATATACACCAGCATAAAAAAATGATGGCAGCAACATGCCATCGCTTTCTGTATATATTGTTCATGGATGCATTTCGTTTCATCGTTTGTACGTGTGTTTTCTTAAAAACTTTTGCCATTAAAAACACAGTAAGCGCAAGCCCTGTAAGTATCCAGAACATAGGATAACTCTGCCAAAGCATTTTAAAAGATATTATGGGATCTTCAGCAAAATTCAAAGCGCTTGCATTGATGCGGGTATGATTGTAACTGAAATTTCCAAAGTCAGCGCCAAAGAAAAATAATACAATAAATGTGGTTACTGCAAGATAATAAGACCACATCTTTTTATTTTTCTCAGAAAAAAAAGGAGATAATTTTTTGATGCAGGATAGCATTGCAATAGGAAGCAATAGCATGGAGATCCATTTGGCATCGAAGCGGAAGCCAAGCCAGAATGAAGGTAAAAGTGAAGCCAGTGTTATGTTTGCAGGCTTAAATAAAAAAACAGTTGCCAGTCTGAAGAAAGTAAATATGATGGCATAGATGATCCATAAAACAATAACCACTGTATGGTAAGCGGAATAGAACGTATGAGTTTTGCTTTTACAATCATTATTAAAAAAATAAAAATAACATATACATCATTGCAATTTTATCTTGTAACATTTCTTTTAGAATTGTTCAGCATCATATATTTTGCTGTTTCATAATATGCCTGCGATAAGATTCTTTATCAGTTTTCCTGTCTTCAATTGTTTGCGCAGTTATTTGGCAAAGGATCATTGTTTGTTGAAGACCTGAAATCTTCTGTACCGCTGATAAGATTGTGAACATAACAATACTCATCTGTTACTATTCCAATTTGTTTTATAGTTGGGTCAAAAAGGAAGGCAATATTTTTAAAACGAGCGTCACTTGTATTGAATGACGTATCAAATAAATTTCTGCCCAATGTGGTGTTTACATAAGATGTATGCGTAAGAGAAGTGACAGATGGCAACAAGATCAATCTGTGAGCATGTTCTGTGAATCCTTTGCGGAGCAAGCATTTGCAGGCGAATAAAAAAGTAAAGGCACATGTTGCGTGGTCAATCCATCCGCATTCCATGCCTGCGGAAACATATTGCCTACATCACCGCGAATTCCATGATCTCCAACAAAAACAAAAATGGTATTATTGAAATATTTTTCCTTTTTAGCGGCTTCAATAAATGTTTGAAAACTAAAGTCAGTATACCGAAAAGCATTCAGTTCATCATTACTTTCAAAGCCATATTTTTTTAATGAATCAGTTGCATATTTCTTTACCTGGAAAGCTTTTTTGTCTTCAGCAGGAATGGTGTAAGGCCTGTGATTATCTGCTGTTTGAATTACCGCAACAAAAGGGTTGGTTTGCATTTTGAAAACATCATTCGCTTCTAAAAAAAGTTGCTTATCACTGATGCCCCAAACATCCACAGACTTTTTCTTTATAGCTTCCTTCCTCATACAAATGAAGACCTGTAATATTATTGGTTAAAAGCCCGCGGATATTTGCCCAGCTTGAGCTTCCGCCGATGAAGTAATATTTTTCATAACCATTATAATCATTGATGATAATGTGCTCATCTACGGCTGCAGGATTGCGGCTTGCCGTGTTCGGATACTCTACATCCGGGATGCCCGTGAGCACCGCCCATACGCCTCTTGCCGTGCCATATGCGGGCGTAAAACAACGATCGAAGAAGATACCATTCTTGCACATTTCATTAAAATATGGAGTGGTGTTTAAAGGATTGCCCCACATGCTGCTTTTATAAGCGCTGAAGCTTTCGCAGATAACGATAACCACATTGGGTGTATTTGCCGAAGGCGAAGGAGTGAAAAATCTTTTATAATTAAGAGTCAGTGCTATCTGGATTTTTTACACCAAGATATTGCACCATCAAAGGATAATAAGCCTTTACTTTTTTTATATCATATTTTGAATTGATAAATTGCAACGTGCTTAAAAAACTTTGTATAGGATTTAAAGAAAGGTTGGCCTTAAAATCATCATCAAACGAAAAAGCGTCGCTCCACCGAAGAGGATATTGATTGAGTCTTCCGAAAATACCAAGCCCAACAAGCGACGCAAACACAAGGCCGTAAAGGAATGTAGCCGTTTTACTTTTTGCGTAAGCGACTCTTTTTATTTTATTAAAAGAATAGTTTATTAGTGCAAATAATATTACAGCACTTATAAGTATCAGCAGCACTAATGTAATAACAGGATAAGTTTGCCTTACCATGCTCATGGAGATTTTTGCATCCTGCAAGATAATTGAGTACACTTGCATTGAGCCTTTGATGTAAATAATCGAAGTGTTCAAAGTCAACAGCATAAAGCAAAGCCATAACAATACTGACAATAAAAAAATACATCTTAAATATTTTTTGCGAAGCAGTATTTTCAAAAGGATTGCAATTTTTTGTGATGAGCAGCCATGATAATATCAGTGCAAAGAGGACGCTTATATAAATCAATGTGCTCAAAGGTGTATGACCTTTTTTCATAAAAATAATCAGCAGCACCATTATGATAATAGTAGCAAACACTTGTATCATGCTGCCTGCAGTAATTCTTTTTTTATTATTAAAATTGATGTGCAGGCTGCCTACCAGGAAAGGAAAAAGTATGATGCCGCAAACAATTCTTACGTCGAAATGAAGGCCAAGCATGAAAGGCTTTAAAACAGTTAGCAAATGTATAAGACGCATAAGTGAAATGATAAAAGAACACGAGGCGCATAAGCGTCATGCACAGCAGGTATAACACTCCCGTTGCAAGCATCCACAGCACCAGGCGGGGCAAAGAGCTTCTTTTTCATGAAGAAAGATTGATAAAGAATAATCGTAAGCATAGTTGGGCAAAAGTAAATATTTACCAAAGGTTTTTATGCAATGGCTATTTTTGTGACCAATGAATGTTTCTATAATTGATTTAGGAATGTACATTCCTCAAAGAATATTACAGGCTGATGATTATTTATTCTCTAAAATGAATGGCCAGTGGCACAATGCCTTCTTTGATGTGCTGATGCCTTTTGTACGCGAGCCATTTGTATGGTTGCCCTTTTATCTGTTCCTTGTTTTTTTCACTACCATAAATTTTAAAATTAAGGGATGGCTATGGTCTTTGTTTTTTATAATGAATGCAATGCTGAGTGATTATATAAGCTCCACGGTTATTAAAGGAAACTTTGAAAGATTGCGCCCATGCCATGATCCGATGTTTGCTAATACAATAAGGTTCCTCGTAAGCTATTGCCCCGAGAGCTCCAGCTTCACCTCATCGCATGCCACCAACCATTTTGCGGCAGCAATGTTTATATTTACAACTTTTAAAAAAGCAATCAGCCGCCGGTGGGCATGGCTTTTTGTGTGGGCATTTTCTGTGGCGTATGCGCAGGTGTATGTAGGCGTTCATTTTCCGTTGGATGTTTTTTGCGGAGCAATAACTGGTGTAATACTTGGTTATATACCGGCTACAATTTTTAACAGAACAACGGGCCTGCTGCCTGCAGTCGAAACTTATAAAGCATGACGGGAATCGTTATTTTATTTTTTCTTATTCTTCTCAACGCATTGCTGGTAATGTGCGAGATGGCATTGGTTTCTGCAAAGAAGAACCGGCTGGAAGCGAGCGCTGCCAGAGGAGACATACGCTCAAAGACCGTTATAGAGCTTAAAGATAATCCTGACATATTCATATCCACCACGCAGATATATGTAACATTGGTGGCGATATTAACAGGTGTTTATTCCGGCGAAAAGTTCGCGAGCAACCTGCAGCCTTATATAGAGCAGATAAGCTTTTTAAGGCCTTACGCCAATACCATTGCCACCGTTCTCATTGTAATAGTAGTAACTTTTTTATCCATTTTATTTGGGGAACTGGTGCCTAAAAGAATTGCCATTATGCAACCGGAGAAGATTGCGCGGCTGGTAGCTCGCCCCGTAAAGGTACTCAGCAAAATATCTTTCCCCATAGTATGGCTGCTTAGTTTTTTTAGTACCGGCATTTTTAACATACTCAATATTAAGCAACAGAACGAAACACAGGTAACGGAAGATGAAATTAAAGCCATGATCAACGAGGGAAGCGAGCTGGGCACTATCGAAGAAGAAGAAAAGGATATTATACAACGGGTGTTTCATCTTGGCGATAGAAACATTACTTCCCTGATGACGCATCGCACGGACGTAGTATGGTTAAACATAAATGAAGACCAGGCAACCGCTAAAGAAAAAATCAAAGAGTGCCAGCATTCCGTATATCCTGTTTGCAAGGATAATATTGATAACATAGAAGGTGTGGTGTATGTAAAAGAAATGTATCTCCAACCCGAGGCACCACTCTCTGCATTGCTTCACAAGGCACTGTTTGTACCGGAAAATAATTCTGCATACCAGGTGCTGGAAAAGATAAAAGCTTCCAAGATACATTATGCATTTATCGTAGATGAGTATGGCAGCCTGCTGGGCATGATCACCGTGAGGGATATACTCAGCGCCATAGTAGGGGAGATGCCTGAGGCAGAAGATGATGAATACACAATTGTAGAAAGGAGTGATGGCAGCTTTTTGGTAGATGCGCAGATACAGTTTTACGATTTCCTTACCCGCTTTGACAAAACGATATGGATCAATGAAGGCGAAAATGAATTTGATACCCTTGCAGGCTTTATACTTCACGAGCTCAAGCGCATACCCAATGAAAAAGATAAGTTTGAATGGCGCGGGTTCACCTTTGAAATAATGGACATGGATGGACAGCGTATAGATAAAGTGCTGGTAAATATTTCCGATGAGGTAAGGGAGGAAATGGATTAATAATGAGTACGTAATGCAGCAGCTACCTTTATAATATTAATCTGCGAAGTCTGCAAAAAGCCAAAACATTATTGTAATTATATAGCTTCATTAAAAAATAAAGAAGGATTCTCAAAATCCTTCTTCGTCTATTAGAACTCATTTTATAAAGCTGCTGCAGCTTTTTTCGAAACATTCTTTCTAATACTGGCAACTCTAAAAAGCAGACAGCCGTTAGATAATTTTACTGGTAATATATTTTAAAGAGGTAATGAAAAGGGGGTAATTATAAATGAAAGTAAAGTATTTTTCGTTGCAACAAGAGAAATTGAAATTTTTTTTAACCAAATGTTTTGAAATAATTAAAATTGCAATTATATTGCGTCCTCGTTAAGACTATTTTTCTCCATCCTCCTTTGAATTCTCACTTTCTCTAATCCTTCAAGATATTATATTTATTATTCAAACCTATTAAAGAACTGCTGTTGAATAATATTCCCCAATGTGACTATTGATGCCGCTTTTAACAAAAAAAGAATTCATCATGAAGAAAATTTTTACTTACGCCGCTACAGTTAGGAAATCTTTAATAGCCTTTGCAGCTCTACTTTTTTGTTTAGTGTTGAAAACTGAAGTTGATTTTGGACAGACAACTGTAACAATTAACTGTACCGGAACCACAGGTTCTTATAATTCTGGAACGGCTAATAGTTCTGGAGTAAGAACAGATGGTAACATAATAGGATTAGATGGTGCTTCCGCTACAACAGTAAGAGGCTGGGCATATTTTGATCTTTCGTCTATCCCTGCTGGATATGTCGTTAACTCTGTTACCTTAAAATTTACTGTTACTTCAAATAATACGGCATCTGGAGTCAATAATGAAATTCATGGTTTCACGGGAACGCCATCAAGTATGTCTGGCGCTACTCTTTATACAAATGCACGAAATGGAACTGCATTTAGTACAACTACTTGGACTCAGAATGCTGTTAATCCAATAGCTTTTAATGCTACTGGAATTGCTTTTATCAGTGCTAACCTTGGAGCAAATTGTAACATTGGATTTTGGAGAGGAAACGGTTCATCGCTCTTTAATATAGCAGGCTATCCCGCTGCCGGGCTGCCTCACAGCCTCAACTAGTCATCAATTATACTACTACTTATAAAGATCAGTTTAGTAATTTAACTAACGCCACTTCACCGTGGTGTGCCGGAGAAACGAGATCTGTTTCAATCACCGTAAAGAATATTGGCTCAGCAACATGGACAAGTAATGCCAGCACCGGCGTGAATTTTTCTTATTGGTGGAGTAATCAATCAGGTCATGATGCGAACCCGAGAATTTTGCCCTTTGCAAGTTTAGCACCGGGTGCTTCGCAAACTGTTACAACTTCAATAACTGCCCCCTCAACTAACGGAACTTATACACTTAATTTTGATTTAGTAAAAGAAGGCTCTTGTTGGTTCAGTGATAATGTTTCCGGCTGTTCAGGGCCTGGTAATTCTATTAATTCTACTTCTATTACAGTAACATCACCTACTGTAAGTGCTGGTAGCGGTCTTGCTGCAATATGTCAAGGAGCAACAACAGCAGCTTTAGGAGGTTCTTACGGAGGAAGTGCCACCTCAGCTGTTTGGTCAGACGGTGGGGCGGGGGGTACATTTACAAACAATGGAGGAACAACACCAAATACAACCACTTACACCGCATCAGCAACGGCGCCAACATCCATTACCTTAACATTAACCACGAGCGGTGGTTCTTGCGGAACGACATCAGCAAGTAAAACATTAACTGTAAATCCTAAACCTACAGTAAATGCAGGTGGAGCGATTACAGCAATATGCCAGGGCGGAACAACATCAGCATTAGGAGGATCATTTGGTGGCGGAGCAACCGCAGCAGTATGGAGTGACGGAGGAGCAGGCGGTACATTCACAAACAATACAGGAACAACACCAGGTACCACAACCTATGGCGCATCAGCCACAGCGCCTGCAACAGTTACTTTAACGCTTACAACAAGTGGTGGTTCCTGCGGAGCAACATCAGCCAGCAAAACATTAACCATAAACGCAAACCCAATTGTAAATGCTGGAAGCGCAGTAACAGCAATATGCCAGGGTGGAACAACATCAGCATTAGGAGGATCATTTGGTGGCGGAGCAACCGCAGCAGTATGGAGTGACGGAGGAGCAGGCGGTACATTCACAAACAATACAGGAACAACACCAGGTACCACAACCTATAGCGCATCAGCGACAGCGCCTGCAACAGTTACTTTAACGCTTACAACAAGTGGTGGTTCCTGCGGAATAACATCAGCCAGCAAAACATTAACCATAAACGCAAACCCAACTGTAAATGCTGGAAGCGCAGTAACAGCAATATGCCAGGGTGGAACAACATCAGCATTAGGAGGATCATTTGGAGGAGGAGCAACAGCAGCAGTATGGACTGATGGAGGAGCAGGAGGAATATTTACTAATAACACGGGCAGTACGCCAGGCACAACCACATATACAGCATCCGCCACAGCACCTGCAACAGTTACCTTAACATTAACTACGAGTGGTGGTTCTTGTGGAACCGTGTTTGCGACTAAAACATTAACTGTAAATCCATCACCAATAGTAAGTGCAGGCGGAGCCATTGCTGCAATATGCCAGGGTGGAACAACGTCAGCATTAGGTGGATCATTTAGCGGCGGCGCTACTTCTGCTATTTGGGATGATGGCGGAGCCGGAGGTACATTTACAAATAACGGAGGCAGTACACCCGGAACTGCAACTTATACCGCATTTGCAACTGCACCTGTATCAGTTACCTTAACGTTAACCACAAGCGGCGGCTCATGCGGAACAGTAACAGATAGCAAAACCTTAACTGTTTATCAGCAACCCATCATAACAACCCAGCCAAGTCCGGTCAACGATACTATTTGTGCAGCAAGTAATATTTCTTATAGTGTTGTTGCAACAGGCACCGGTTTGACGTACCAATGGTACAGAGGTACTACCGCATTAATTAATGCAGGCAGAATAACCGGCGCAACCTCCGCAACATTGGCTATAACGGGTACAACGCTTGCAGATAATGGTATATATACTGTAGTTGTGTCTGGTTCATCTCCATGCGCTTCTGTTACATCGGTTAATGATACATTAGTTGTAAACCAGTCTATTACTTTTACGTCTCAACCTGTTACTCCTCAAACTATCTGTCAGGGGCAATCTTATATTATATCTGCGAGCACTTCTGGAACTGTTGCAACCTGGGAATGGTATTATAATGGTAATCCCTATTCAGCGGGAAGTTTTGATGGGTCAAACACTTATACGTTAACTATTCCGGCAGTGGCTGTTTCCGATGCAGGTTCATATCGTTTATTACTTGATGACGGATTTGGCGGGGGATGCCACTCTGCTAATTCCAATATTGCTGTATTAAATGTAAATCCCACTTCAGTTGGCGGTTCGGTAACTTCTGATGCAACCGTTTGTTATGGTACCAACAGCGGCACGTTAACTTTAAGCGGACAAACGGGTAACGTTGTAAGATGGGAATCTTCAACAGATGGGGGCACTACATGGACACCTATTTCTAACACAACAACTTCTCAGACTTATACTAACTTAACTCAAACTACATTATATAGGGCAGTTGTACAAAGCGGGGTTTGTCCATCTGATAATTCCACACCCGCAACAATTACGGTTAATGCTAATCTTGTTGCAGGAACTGTTGGTTCAGATCAAACTATTTGTTATAATACAGCACCGGCAGCCTTTACTAATATTGCATCTCCAACCGGAGGTACAGGAACCTATACTTACCAATGGCAGTCAGCATCTGCACTTGCAGGTCCATATGCAAATATTACGGGCGCAACCAGTACAACCTATACACCGGGCGCTTTAACAGCAACTACTTATTTCAGAAGAAATGAAACATCAGGAACTTGTGGAACAGTTAGTTCTAATGTTATAACTATTACTGTAGATGCCAACCTCGTAGCTGGAACAGTAGGTTCAAATCAAACGATTTGTTATAATACTTCGCCTGCTGCATTTACCAGTACAGCACTTCCAACGGCGGAACAGGTTCATATACTTACCAATGGCAGTCAGCATCTGCACTTGCAGGTCCATATGCAGATATTACGGGCGCAACAGCTACTACTTATACCTCAGGAGTTTTAACAGCAACTACTTATTTCAGAAGAAATGAAACATCAGGAACTTGTGGAACAGTTAGTTCTAATGTAATAACTATAACCGTATATGCAAACCTTGTTGGAGGAACAGTAGGTTCAGATCAAACGATTTGTTATAATACAGCACCAGCAGCGTTTACCAGTACTGCACTTCCAACAGGAGGTACCGGTACTTATACTTATCAGTGGCAATCATCACCTGATAATATAACTTTTACAAACGTTGCTTCAGGTGGCACCGGTACAACTTATACATCGGGTGCTTTAACGGCAACTACTTATTTCCGCAGAACAGCAACTTCAGGAACGTGTGGAAATGTTATGTCTAATGTTATTACTGTTACAGTAGATGCAAATCTTGTTGCAGGAACAGTAGCCGCGTCACAAACCATTTGTTATAATACAGCACCGGCAGCCTTTACAAGCAGCACACTTCCAACGGGTGGAACAGGTTCATATACGTATCAGTGGCAATCAGCATCTGCACTTGCAGGTCCGTATGCAAATATTACAAGTGCAACGTCTACAACTTATGCTCCGGGAGCACTTACTGCAACTACTTATTATCGCAGAAATGAAACATCAGGAACGTGCGGTACAGTTAGTTCAAATGTAATAACCGTTACTGTTTACGCTGCTCTCACCGGTGGAACAGTGGCAACAACACCACAAACCATTTGTTACAATACTGCACCTTCGGCATTTACTAGTTCAGCACTTCCAACAGGAGCTGATGGAATTTATACCTATCAGTGGCAGTCAGCATCTGCATCTGCAGGTCCATATGCAGATATTTCAGGAGCGACATCAACTACTTATACCTCAGGAGCTTTAACTGCAACTACATATTTCAGACGTAACGCAACTTCAACTACATGCGGTACTACCGCAAGTTCTAATGTTATAACTATTAATGTAGATGCCAACCTTGTAGCTGGAACCGTAGGTTCAAATCAAACGATTTGTTATAATACTTCACCTGCTGCATTTACCAGTACAGCCCTTCCAACAGGCGGAACAGGTACTTATACATATCAATGGCAGTCATCACCCGATAATATTACATTTACAAATATTTCGGGAGCGACAGCTACTACTTATACTTCAGGAGCTTTAACTGCAACTACATACTTCCGCAGGAATGAAACATCAGGAACTTGCGGAACGGTTAGTTCCAACGTTATTACCGTTACGGTGGATGCAAATCTTGTGGCAGGAACGGTAGCAGCATCACAAACTATTTGTTATAATACAGCACCGGCAGCCTTTATGAGCAGCACACTTCCAACGGGTGGAACAGGCACATATACATACCAGTGGCAATCAGCATCTGCACTTGCAGGTCCGTATGCAAATATTACAGGTGCGACGTCTACAACTTATGCTCCGGGAGCACTTACTGCAACAACTTATTATCGCAGAAATGAAACCTCCGGAACGTGCGGCACAGTTAGTTCAAATGTGATAACCGTTACTGTTTACGCTAATATTGCAGGGGGAACAATAGCAGCAGCACAGACTATTTGTTACAATACCGCACCTGCAGCTTTCACTAATAGTGTATCTCCAACAGGAGCTGATGGCACTTATACGTATCAATGGCAATCATCTCCCGATAATACAACCTGGACGAACATTAGTGGCGCCACGTCAATTGCGTATACATCAGGTGCCTTAACTGTGACTACATATTTCCGCAGAAATGCAACCGCTCCTACATGTGGAACTACCGCTAGTTCCAATTCGATAAAGATTATAGTGAATCCGAATGTTGACTATGGTACGGTTGCAAGTGGCAACCAGGCTATATGTTATGGTGGCGACCCAAATAGCATTACGTTTTCAACAGCTCCATCGGGCGGTGGTGCAACATTTACATATCAATGGTATTCTCAGGCCGGAAGTATAGCATGTCCCACCGGCACAAGTACGGCAGGATGGACTGCTTTAAGTGGCAATGGTGCAAAAACAGCCACATATAATCCTCCTGCAGGTTTAGCTACCACAACAACCTATGCTGTAATAGTAACTCCTTCACAATGCGGTGTTGCAACATGGGCAAATAGTTGCCGTCAGGTAACGGTAAATCCTTTACCAACAATTACTACAACGGGAATAGCGGCTCCTAAATGTTTTAGTGCAAGCGCACAAACTTCCACTTTAGCTTATACAGCTACCACTCAAGCACCAACGACTTATAGTATTAATTGGGCATCAGGGCTTACTGATGTAAATGCAACGCTTCCTGGCAGCCCGATAACTATTCCTATACCTGCTGGTTTGGCACCGAATACTTACAACGGCACGCTAACTGTAACAAACGGAAACGGTTGTACAAGTAATGGCGTACCGGTAAGTATAACGATAAATGCATTACCAGTTCCCACTTTAACTAATAGTCCTGCAAGCCCTGTTTGTCAAAACACAACTGTTACTTATACAACTGATGCCAGTCAATCGAATTATGTATGGACATTTAGTGGTACAGCCGGCACTGATTACACATTAGTTTCAGGTGGCAACAATACCAGTAATACTGCTGTAGTAACCTGGCTAACTACGGGTACTAAAACGGTTACTGTAAACTATACCAATGGTAATACATGTACAGCAGTAACACCTACTTCAAATAGTATTACTGTTTTAGCAATACCTACAGGATCAGTTACAGTAACAGAAAACTCAGGCACCACCCCTAACGATAATACCATTTGCTCAGGAGACGCAGTAACCTTTACGGCTCCTAATGGAGGCACAGGTGCATCTTACACTGAAGGTGAATGGAACAGTAGTGCAAGGGCCAAGTACAGACCAAACATATAGTACAACTACTCTTGCTAACGGGCAAACGGTAACCGTAGATATAGCAAATAGTAATAATTGCGGTGCTACATTCACTGCGCCTACTGTTACGGTAAATACTTTGCCAGCTCCAACCTTATCTGCAAATCCGTCAACTCCTGTTTGCACAGGCACTAGTATAACTGTTTACAGCAGGCGGCGGAACAAGTTATAATTTTAAAGTGAACGGTTCTTCTGTTCAAAGTGGCAGCAGTACTACCTACACAAGTACTGCATTTAACAATGGAGATGTGGTAACGGTAGATGTTACCAATGCAAATGGCTGTATAGCTACATCTTCTCCTGTCACTGTAACAGTAAATGCACCACCCTCAGGAACACTGACAGTAAGCCCGGGCAAAACTTTCTGCGCAGGCACAAGTGTAACTTTTACTGCAACACCATCAGTAGGTGGCACATACACTTATAATTTTAAAGTAAATGGCGGTTCTGTTCAAAGCAGCAACTCACCTACTTATACTACTACGACTTTAACTAATGGCCAGGTAGTTACGGTGGATGTTACCAATAGCAGTGGTTGTACTGCATCATTCACACCCGCAATAACAGTAACTGTAAACCCTGTTCCAACAGGAACACTTACTGCAACAGAAAATTCAGGTACACCGAATGATAATACCATCTGTGCAGGTTCAAACGTAACCTTTACTGCCACTTCAGGATACTCTAATTATGCATTTTATTTGAACGGAACAGGTACAGCCTTGCAAAATAGTTCAGTAAATACCTATTCAACTTCATCATTAGCCACTGGTAATTATTTAACGGTAGTAGTTACTAATGGCAGCACTTGCACAGCTACCTTTACTTCTCCGGCTATAACAGTGGTTCAGCCACCAAGCGGAACAATAACTCCATCGGCAACAACTATATGTGCTGGTGATAATGTTGATTTCACTGCAACTGCCGGTTTTAGTAATTATAATTTCAAAGTAAATGGGGTTTCCATCCAGAATGGTGCTTCCAACACAGCAAGCTATTCAGGATTTACAGCGAATGCTACTGTAACCGTAGATGTTTCTAATTCACAAACATGTGCATCAACCTTTGGCCCTGCAGCAATATCACAGTAAATCCATTACAACTGGTCAAGGATAACCTGTTAAGGAAACATTCTGGTAATACTCCTAATGATGGTATTATTTGTACAGGTGCAGCAGTAGTATTTACTGCTACTTCCGGTTTTACCAATTATAATTTTAAATTGAATGGAATAACTGTTCAGTACGGTGCTGGGAATACTTACACAAGTGATACTTTACATAATGGCGATGTGATCAGCGTGGAAGTTACCAACTCAACCAACTGTGTGGCTTCATTTACCAATACGATTACAGTAAATACTTTGCCTGATGCCGGAACAATATCTGGTAGTTCGAGTGTATGTGCAGGTAGCACCATAACGCTTACCGACGCCAACCAGGGGGCGTATGGAGCAGTGACAATACCGCTGTTGCAACAGTAAATGCCTCTACTGGAGTGGTTACTGGTGTATCTTCAGGATTTGCACCGGCTAATATTTCTTACACAGTCACCAATGCGAATGGCTGCAGTGCTGTTGTACAATACCAATCACTGTAAATGATCCTCCGGTAGTATCTCCTATAGCGGGTAATCCTAACGTTTGTAGGTCAACAACCTCTAAGTTAGCAATGCTACCTCAGGCGGTACCTGGAGCAGTGATAATACTTCAGTAGCTACAGTTGATAATACCGGACTGGTAACAGGCGTTTCAGACGGAACTGCTAATATCACCTATGCGGTAACAAACGCCAGCGGATGTACTACAATAGATTCAGTAACCGTTACGGTAAGCGCTTCTCCTATGGTAGCAGCCATTACTGCGTCTTCTTCTGATATTTGTGCACAAAGCTCTGTGCAGGCAAATGATGCCACTTCGGGCGGAAGCCTGGAGCAGTGACAATGCCACGGTAGCAACAGTAGATTCTACAGGTATAATATCCGGGCATACTGCAGGTACTGCTAACATTAGCTATACTATAACCACTAACTGTTCGGTGGGCACAGTTTCAGCTCACAGGTATTTACCGTTCATGCATTGCCAATCGCAACAATAATCAGCAGCGGTACTCCTGTTTGTGCGGGAAGCACATCTTCGCCAACTGTGACCTTTACAGGTGCAAATGGCACGGCTCCTTATACATTTACTTATAAAATAAGGTAGTGGTACAAGCCAGACTATTACAACCACATCAGGAAATTCAGTGATCAGTATCTGCACCTACAGGTATAGCAGGTACGTTTACTTACAGCCTGGTAAGCGTTTCAGATGGTATAGGATGTTCGCAATTTCAATCAGGAAGCGCTGATGTTACTATAAACCCTGTGCCTACAGCTACTGTCAGCGGTACAACCTCTGTATGTATTAATGGAACAGCAAATGTAACTTTTACAGGTACTGGTGGTACTGCTCCATATATCTTTACTTATAACATCAATGGTGGACCAACATTGACCACACCTCCTTCTGATATGACAGGTGTGGCATTGGTTGCTGCGTCAACTGTTACACCAGGTACATATATTTATAACCTCGTAAGTGTTCAGGATGGCAGCACTACTTTATGTTCAGGTTCGGCTTCCGGTTCTGCAACCGTTACTGTTACGGCTGCCTCTGTTGGCGGATTCTGTAACTGCAAATCAGACCATATGCAGTGGCAGCACACCAGCTGACCTTACACTAAGCGGCTACACGGGAAATATTGTTAAATGGCAAAAGGCATCAGATGCAGCATTCACTACGCCTGTTGATATAGCTAATACTTCTGCTACCCTTAGCGGAACAGCTATTGGATCCTTAACTGCTACAACCTATTTCAGGGCTGTTGTGCAAAGTGGAAATTGCTCAAGTGCGAATTCGTCAGCAGCAACTATTACAGTAAGTGCAGTTTCTGTGGGCGGCGCTGTAGCTTCCAATCAGGCTATATGCAGTGGCAGCACACCGGCAAATCTCACATTAAGCGGAAACACCGGCAGTGTGGTGAAATGGCAGAAAGCATCTGATGCTGCGTTCACAACTCCAACGGATATAGCCAATACCTCTACTACATTAACAGGTGCAACTATTGGCGCATTAACTGCTACCACTTATTTCAGGGCAGTGGTGCAGAATAGTCCTTGCTCTGTAGTGTATTCCTCTTCTGTAACTATTACGGTGAACCCATTACCAGCAGCTACTATAAGTGCGCCGGCTACTGTATGTCAAAATGCTTCGCCGAATCCGGTTGTTACTTTTACAGGAGCTAATGGAACTGCGCCTTATACTTTTACTTATAAAATAAATTCCGGGACTAATCAGACAATAACATCAACAGGTAATACTGCAACGGTTAATATACCGTTAGGAACTGTGACCAGCTATACTTATACTCTTGTTAGTGTTTCTGATAATAATGGTTGCTCTCAGGCACAAAGCGGAAGCGCAACAGTCAATGTACTTGCACCTCCTGCAGCATTTATTGTTACACCTTCCAGTGCGCCAGTGTGTCTTGGAAACATTCAGTCATTATATGCTTCCGCGAGTGCTCCAACGACCGGCTCGGTTACTTTCTCGAATAATACTGGTTATTCAATTCCTAATGCAGGAATATTTGGAGGCGCAGGAACTACAACAAGCACTATTGTGGTTTCGGGTGTTCCGGCAGGCGCTATAATTAATAGTGTAAGTGTCAATTTTAATGTTACAGATAATTGGGATGATGAATTTGTATTTAACTTAAAAGCACCCAATGGCAATGTATTAAACCTGGTTAACGAGGAAGGCGCAAATGGAAGTAATTTTACCAACACAATTATAAGCAGCACAAGTACGAATCCCGTAAGTGGAGGTACTGCAGCATTTACAAACACATATTCAGCTGATGCCGCCATTGGAGTAGGAGGCCCGAGTACTTCAAATGTCACTTCTTTCTCTTCGCTTACTGGCACACCAAACGGAAGCTGGATCTTTGATGCTGCTGATGAAGTATTTTGTGAAGGAAATTTTTGTTCTAAAGGAGTTTTCCTAGGAACTTTAAATAACTGGTCAATAACTATAAACTATACGGTGCCAGCGGCTTCTCTCAGCGTTGTATGGTCTCCGAATACTGATTTATATACAGATGCGGGGGCAACCACGGCTTACACAGGGACTGCGGTTTCTACGGTATATGCAAAGCCATCAACTACCGGTGTGAAAACATATATGGCAACTGAAACCATTGGTGGGTGCTCTACATCGGAAACTGCTACATTAACAGTTAATCCTTCACCAGTAGTAACTATTACGGCAGATTATTGTGCAGTATCAGGAAAGGTAGTATTAACAGCAAATTCAATACCTGCTGCAACCAGTTATGTATGGACTGGTGGAACCACAACCACACAAAAAGATACTGTAGATGAGTCTGGCAATTATACAGTAACGGCCTACACTTCTTTAACCTGTCCGGGAAGTGCTACTATTAGCGTTGCTAATGAATTAGTTGTTAATGGTAATTTTGAATCAGGTAATGGTGGATTTACAACAGCTTATACAGACCATACGGGTAATTATTACAATCCTTCTGCATCTAACCCTGCACTCACAGGTTTATGGCCGGAGGGTGATTATGCGGTAGATTCTGTTGCTGACTATCCGACCAATGGAATAGGTTATCACCCTGCATTTTAGGGAAAGGATCACACCACAGGTCATGGTAATTACATGATGGTTAATGGCGCAGGCGCACAAAGAAAGTTTGGCAGGAAACGGTAAATGTTCTTCCGAACACTACTTACTATTTCTCCGCATGGGGACTGAGCATGAATAATGTGCCTCCATTTGCCAATCTTCAATTTAATATCAATGGGGCCCAGGTAGGAACCACAGATCTTCTTGCTGCAGGTGTAAACAGTAACTCTAATAATGGATGGAGCAGATTTTATGGTAACTGGACATCAGGCCTACTACCACTTCAGCAGTTATTTCCATTACCGATTTGCAAACCGCTACAGGTGGTAACGACTTTGGACTGGATGATATTTCTTTCAGTACCCTTTCAACATTTGTAGACCTTATATCACAACCAGGCACCGATGCGCAAACCGTATGTGTAAATACGCCAATTACCAATATAGTATATTCTGCCGGTAGCAGTGTATCTGCACCTACAGTTACTGGATTACCTCCCGGTGTTGATTCGTCATGGAACGGAGTATATCTTACTATCAGTGGTACTCCAACCGTTGCTGGTAATTATAGCTATACTGTTACTACTACCGGTAGCTGCCAGCCAGCAACCGCAACAGGAACCATAACAGTTCAAGGTCAGAAAATAACGCTTGCTTCAGGAAGTGCTTCACAAACAGTATGCGTAAACAATGCAATTTCTCCAATAGTATATAAACTTAGTGGTACTGCGACCAATGCAATAATAAAAGGTCCATCATGGCTGGCGGGCACCTTATTGGGAACCAATTACACTTTAAACGGTACTCCAAACGTAGCAGGTGTATTTAAAGATACCGTTATCACTACAGGAACCTGTAAAGCTGATACAGCTTACGGTACTATAACTGTACAAAATCAAAGTATAGTTGCGGTTAACCCGACAGATACAGTTCAAACAGTATGTATTAATAATGGTATAACCGGCATTACTTATAGCTTGACCGGAACAGCAACAGGCGCAAGTGTAACTGGTTTGCCTTCTGGTGTATTAGGCTTCGTAAGTGGCACGTCTTATATAATAAGTGGGGCACCAACTGTTGCAGGTACTTTCCACTATACAATTACAACAACGGGTTCGTGCAGCCCTGGTGCCACCACAACAGGTACCATAACCGTTAACGATAGTGCAAGAATTACACTTTCTTCTGCAGCGGGTACAGATGCTCAAACAGTTTGTGCTAATAGCTGGATTAACTCCAATAACGTATAGTATTACAGGCAGTGGAACAGGCGCATCTATTACATCAGGCTCACTTCCAACAGGAGTTAGCGGAACTTATAATACAGGTACAAAGACATTTACAATAAACGGAACACCAACCGTTACAGGCATATTTAATTATACCATAACAGCCACAGGTATGTGTGCATCAATAACCATATCAGGAACAATAACGGTACAGTCAGACACTATTGTGCTTACGTCCGGTACTGCATCGCCGACTTTATGTCTCGGCTCTACATTAACTAATATTGTATATACAGTTGGTGGAGGCGCAACAAGTGCAAACGCTTCCATAAGTTGGTCGCCAAGTACGCCTTCAGGTATCAGTGCTGTTCCAACGAGTGGTAATACTTTCACAATTAGCGGCACACCGGGTGCATTAGGTACTTATAATTATACCATTACAACTACTGATGGTTGTACGCCTGCTGCTTCAGTAACCGGAACGATTACCGTAAATAATGGTTCAGTGGGAGGAACACTAACACCTTCAGTTCCTGCAATTTGCAGTGGGGGTGGTGGATCCTTAATTTGGTTGGCCAAACTGGTAACGTGGTGCATTGGGAAAGTTCTATTGACGGGGGCACTACCTGGACGAATATTGCCAATACCACCACAACTCTGAATTATACCGCTGTTACAGTACCTACACAATACAAGGTATTGGTAAAGAGCGGAAGTTGTGTGGGAGTGTACTCAAGTATTGCGCAGGTAAGCATTCATAACTATTGGGTAGGTAATACAAACACAGATTGGAACACAGCTTCAAACTGGTCAGATGGCACAGTGCCTTCAACTGCCACATGTCCCGATGTGTATATCCCGAATGCCACAAATAAACCGGTATTAAGCAGTACGCCAATTGCGACCATCACTAACTTGCACATCCTGGCAGGTGCTTCTTTAACCATCAATGGTGCAGGAATACTTCAGGTAGGTGGAACGATTAACAATGCGGAACATTTGATGCAGCTAGTGGTACGATAGAATTTAATGGAACTGCATCACAATCATAGCTGCTGGTACTTTCACAGGCAATGATGTAGGTAATCTGATTATCAGCAATTCTGTCGGGTGTAACATTGAACGGTGCAGTAGATGTCTATACTTCTTTAACTTATAATAAGAATGGAGCTATCTTAAACACCAACGGAAACCTTACCTTAAAATCAAACGCAACGGGTACAGCCTATATAGGAGATATGACCAATCATACCATAAATGGAAATGTAACCGTAGAAAGGTATATAGCAACCGGTAAACATGGGATTTGCTGGCAGTCCCAACAGTAGGCCAAACGTATCAGGAACTCATGGCAGGAAAGAGCAGCATCAGCTGCATTAATCACACCTGGGTATGGCACGCAGCTCACCAGCAATATTGCCAATGCGGTAACCAATGGTTTTGATGCAGCATCATTTGCACCATCCATTAAGATATACGATTCCAGTGCTAATACATACTTTCAGCCCTGCATCTACCTTCCAGCAATTGTATGATAAGAAAGGCTACCTGGTATTTGTAAGAGGTGACAGGTCAGTACTACCAGGCTCTATCTTCAGTCACTACCGACAACCCTAAGATCGAAAGGCCAGTTGTTTACTGCGACTGCGCCAAATCTGCCGCTAAGCAAGTGCAGTAGTAGCTACCTTCCAGTCGGTAGGCAATCCATATGCTTCTCAGATAGATATGAGAAAGATCAGGAGCAGGTGAAACAGGAGGAGTACAGGAATTCTTCTACCTCTATGATCCGAAATTGGGAGTGGGCAGCACTTATGGATATGGAGCATTCCAGACATTGGGTTCATTCGGAGGTCTACCGACAACAATTATACGTGACGCCAGGCGGAGGAAGCTATGGCGATGCAAGTACACCTATAACTACATCCAGAGCGGCCAGGCATTCTTTGTTCATCAAGCACTAGGCAATCGGAACCGTAAGCTTCGAATGAAAGGATAAAGACAACAGCAGCCCTTCATGAGTAGTTACACAGGCAAGGCAACGGAGGGCTCGTTTCCATCAACGCACAGGTGCGAAGAGCATCAGGTCATCAGTACAGTCACAATTCGGTTCTTTCCGTACAACCCTAAATGTGGTAAATGCGGATGTCACCAAAAGGTTGCGGACGGGGTGTTTAACAAATTTGGAGATAATTATAGTAGTGATGTAGATGCAATGGATGCTAAAAACAGCAGGCAACACGGCCGAGAACTTATCCATTAAAACAGGCGGCAAACTGCTCGCCATAGAAAGAAGGCATACAGTTACAGATAATGATACCATCTTCCTGAATCTTACAGGAGAAAGAGTGCAGAACTACCAATTCCACTTTGATGCCCAAAACATGAACAGTGTGGAAGCAGGTTTCATCATCGATAAATATTTACAAACCAGCACACCATTGAACTTGAATGGGTCAACAGACTATAACTTCAGCATAGCCAATATAGCCGGCTCCTATGCAGCAGACAGATTTATGATTGTGTTCAGCCCGCTGAGAGTATTGCCGGTAACCTTTACTTCGATTAAAGCTTACAAACAGGATAAGAACATCAATGTAGAATGGAGAGTAAGCAATGAAAATAACATCAAAGAATACCAGGCAGAAAAATCAGTGAACGGTAAAGACTTCACTACACTGGCAAGCGTGAAACCCACCAACAACCAGGGCGGCTCAGCAGTGTATGTACAGCCGGATACCAAACCGGTAACCGGAGACAATTATTACCGCATCAGGAGTGTGGACATGAATGGCGCTATCAGCTATACCACTATCGTAAAAGTAAGCATAGCAGACATCAGGCAGGAAATCAACATCCATCCAAATCCGATCACAGATGGACAGATACATTTGCAGTTCATTAATGAGCCTGCAGGCAAGTATGGACTGAGATTGCTGAACAACCTGGGACAGATCATCATGCAAAAACAAGTAACCCGTACAAATACAGACGGAACAGAACTGATCCGCTGGGACTTCAACCTTGCCCATGGCATGTACAAGCTGGAAGTAACCAAACCAGATGGAACTATAAAGATCATCAACGTACTCTATTGACAGTAACCTGTTAGTTTCTATGATCAACTTGAAAGCCCGGGCATAATCCCCCGGGCTTTTTTAATGCAAGAATAAGACGTTTATATCCACACGTCTCAAATAGAAAATGTGGGTAAGTTGATGGAATAATAATACAGTGACAAACGAAAGTGTGAGTTTTTACTTTACCTTTCCACCCTCTAGAAATCATTCACCCCCTTTGAAAGCATTCATTGCTTTGCCCTGAGAACAGCGTTTACGTCATTTGACGATTAAAAACATCATAAATACTTATTAGTAAAGGCCAGTTAACATTATTGAAATAATTAACCAACTATTCTATGAAAAGAATTTTTACGCTATGTTTTTTATTGATCTTGTTATCCCGAGAGGGATCGGCACAAACAACTGTAACTATTGGTGGAGGAAGTTCCGGAGTATGTCCATTTACTCCGACTGCTACTTGGGCAACTCCTCCAAGTGGCATTAGTTTTTCCAACTGGTCAAGGGGTAGTGGAGTTTCCTGTGCTTCATTTTCCAATGCCTTAAGTGGTAGTGGCTTCAACACGGCAAATGCAAACGCTTCATACTCCGCAAATAAATATTATAGTGTAACTATAACTGCGGATGCTTCGCACACATTTACTTTAAATTCTATCACCTGGCTCACCGGAACTAGTAGTGGTGGTTGTTCCTTTGATATTTTTTACAGTAATAATGGTGGAATAATAACTTCTTTTGGAGCAATGGCGCAGACCAATACTACATCTAATATATTTAATGGGAGTGTAACGGTAGCATCTGGAACATCAATACAAATTTATCTTGTGCCTTCTGGTACTGGAGCCGGCACTACAACAGTTAAGTGGACGAACGGTTCGACAATTAATCTTACAGCAACAACCTTGACCTTTCCTAATGATGCAGGTATATCAACCCTTTTTCCTCCTGTGTGCTCAGGAAATCAGATTGTATCAGCTACATTAAAAAACTATGGCACATCCACTCTTTCTTCGGTAACTATTAACTGGAGCGTAAATGGTGTTAGTCAATTGCCATACATATGGACAGGAAGTCTTGCAAGTAATAGTACTATCAATGTAAATATTGGTACATTTAATTTTGCTACTGCAACTAATTATACTATAACAACAAGTACAAGTTTGCCAAACGGAGTTTCCGATGGCAATACCGCCAATGATGGGTATATCTCCCCAACATTTCAAACAGGTCTTTTCTCCGCAATGGACTGGCGCATTAAGCACGGATTGGAATACCGCAGCTAATTGGTGTAGGAACTGTTCCAATTTCATCTACAGTTGTCACCATTCCTTCCGGCCTCACAAACTATCCTATAATCTCTAATACAGATGCAAACGCAGCATCAGTCAATATTTCAAGCGGCGCCAGTCTTACCATGAATGGTAGTGGCAATTTAAATATTGCTTCCGGAGGTACATTTGCTAATAGCGGTGCTTTTAGTGCAACAGCAAGCACTGGAGCCGTAGTGTTTGCAGGAACAGGTACTGTGTCTGGAACTGTGAGCTTTAATAATGTAACAATAAATGGTACAGTGGATTTTGGCCAACAGGTGTATCAACGGTCAATAGCAATCTGACAATTAATGCCGGCGGAAGGTTCGGAGGAACTTATGGATCAAATTTGATAACTTATGGTCCGTCGTCCACATTAAGTTATTATACCACAACTTACAACAGGAAATGAATGGTACCATGGTGGCTCAGGTACCGTAGCTGCTCTGGCTAGGTATTCCGCAAAATATAAATATTCAAACCGGAACAGTAACAATACCTAATCAGGAGGTGCCAACGGGCATTGCAGGAGGCCTTAGTATCAACTCTGGTGCCATCCTGCAGATAACTTCAGTCAGCAAGCCGGGATATTTATATTTGGTAATTGGACCAATGCATGGAACATTTAGTGCAATGGAAGAACGGTAACTATTAATGGTGGCAATGCTAGCCTGCAAACTATAGCAGGAAGTACTACTTTTTACAACATCACTTTCGGAATTCTGTTTCACTTGGAACTTCCAGAACAACTATAGCCAATACATTTCAGTAACTCTACAGGAACAATGAACGGAGGTACTTCAACCGTAACATTCACAGGAAACGCCTGCTCCATGATCGGCTCATCAGCAAAGAATTTTTACAACCTTCAAATAAACTTAGGGGCATCAGTAACTCACAATAGTGGTGGCGGTAATATTCACATAGCGAATAGTTTTATTAATAGCGGAATTTTATCAGAAGGCCCTTCCTATACTTTTTTCTTTGATCAGGCAGGCAGTGCAGAAACAATGTCAGGCTCTGGCGCAACAACTTTCGGAAATCTTACAATCGGTGTTGCTGGATTTGGTTCTCCAACTTCTTTAAACACGGGCTCTTCAAATTTCACTATAAGCGGCAGTCACTTGCAATTCGATCATAGTGGTTCAGCATTTACTTCTTCAGGTACAGTTACTTTTGCGTTAACGGCTTCCGGAATAGATTCTGTAAGAAACAGTAGCTCTGTTAATGGCACATCAGCTTCTTTTGCGAACGTGCAGGTGAGCACTCCTTTAAGTACGCTCAAAACTTCAATTGATTTTGGAAGTACAATATCAACAATCAATACCGGTCTCACTATTAATAAAAATGGTTCGATTATCAATAATGCGCCAGTTTATGGAAGCGCAGCCACCTTGATTTATAATACTTCTTTAACACCGTACAATACAGGTCTTGAGTGGAGTGGCACCTCCGCTATACCTGGCGCAGGAGTGCCTAAAAATGTTACAATACAAAATTTTGATCAGGTTGTTTTAGGGGGGAATCGTACCATCTCAGGCAGTCTTACTTTCAATTCATCAGCGAATACACTTACCCTTAATGGTAATACTCTTACATTAAATGGTCCATATGTAGGAACGGGAACAATTACCGGGAATGCCACATCTGCTCTTACCATTGGCAGTAATGCCGGTACAGTTTATTTTACTCCAGGCGGCTTCACAAACGTGTTACAAAATCTCGTGATTAATTCAGCCGGCAGCACTGCCTTGGGTGACACATTATATCTCACTGCTGGAACCCAGCCCGGGTCTACTTACATGCAACGGATCTCTGAATACTTCTGGTTATTTGGTATTGAAATCAGATGCAAATGGCACTGCGAGTATAGGTCTTTCCAACGGTACCATAAAGGGTAATGTAACTGTTCACAGATTTATACCTGCTCACAAAGCATGGAGGTTTTTATCAGTACCGGTTAATAATCCATCATTGACCATAAAACAGGCATGGCAGGAAGGCGCCGCTGCTGAAAGTGATAACCCTAATCCGTATTATGGCACCCAGATCACCAGTGAGACTTCTGCATGGTCCACATTGGGATTTGATAGGCAATCCGTATACCCCTCTATGAAATACTATAACAATTCTACCAATACTTACACCGGTATTACTACTACAAATGCTGCATTTGATCATACTAAACAAGGTTACCTTCTTTTTGTAAGAGGAGACAGGAGTGCTACAACCATAACATCTCCTGCTTCATCTACTACTTTACGGCTGACAGGAACGCTTTATCAGGGAACGCAGTCGCCTGTAACTATTTACCCTGTAGGTTTCACACCAATTGCCAATCCTTATGCCGCTCCTGTTGATTTAACCCAACTCGATCCATCGCACACATTATTCTTTTACGTTTATGATCCCAATCTGGGAACAAGCTATGGAGCTTTTCAAACACTTTCCTGGAATGGTTATAATTATGTGCCTACTCCGGGTGGCGGAAGTTTTTCTTTATCGCCAACACCAAATCCTAATCTTATTCAGAGCGGACAAGCATTTTGGGCAAGCGGCGCTTCCGTACCCAATGTCACTTTTAAAGAAAGTGTAAAAACATCTGCATATACCGGTGCCCCTATTTTCAGGCCTGGAAGTGTTGCCGGAAGAGATGAACACATAATCACTAATTTGTATAGTATTACAGATAGCAGCAAAATACTGCTAGATGGAACTTTGCAGCAGTTTGATGTAACTTATAAAAACGAAGTTGATGGGATGGATGCTCTTTAAGCTAGCAAATTTTAGTGAGAATATTGCAATAAATACCCATCAAAAACTGCTTTTCAGTCGAAAGAAGAAATATTATAACAAGCGTCGATACTATTTTCTTCACTACTTCAGGATTGAAGCAACAGCAATATGAGCTTAGTATAGATGTTCAAAGTATGGATAGTGTTTCTGAAGGATTTCTGATAGATAAATATTTACAAACCAGCACACCACTGAACCTGAATGGAACGACAGACTATAACTTCAGCATAGCCAATGTAGCCGGCTCGTATGCGGCCGACAGGTTCATGATCGTGTTCAGCCCACTGAGAGTATTGCCGGTAACCTTCACCCTATTAAAGCTTACAAGCAGGATAAGAACATCAATGTAGAATGGAGAGTAAGCAATGAAAATAACATCAAAGAATACCAGGCAGAAAAATCAGTCAATGGCAGAGACTTCACCACACTGGCAACCGTGAAGCCCACCAACAACCAGGGCGGCTCAGCAGTGTATGTACAGCCAGATACCAAACCGGTAACCGGAGACAATTACTACCGCATCAGGAGTGTGGACATGAATGGCGCTATCAGCTATACCACTATCGTAAAAGTAAGCATAGCAGATATCAGGCAGGAAATCAACATCAATCCAAATCCGATCACAGACGGACAGATACATTTGCAGTTCATTAATGAGCCTGCAGGCAAGTATGGACTGAGATTACTGAACAACCTGGGACAGATCATCATGCAAAAACAAGTAACCCGGACAGACGCAGACGGAACAGAACTGATCCGCTGGGACTTCAACCTTGCCCATGGCATGTACAAGCTTGAAGTGACCAAACCAGGTGGAATATAAAGATCATTAACGTCCTCTATTGACCCATGCAATAACTAATATTTTTCTATGATTAACAGGCCCGGCAATTACCGGGCTTTTTGCATAATACATATTTCGGTAAATATTTCTGAATTTATCTTTTTGGATAATATTTTTTACAATCCTTCGTTTTATACCTACGGCATGCAGGTTATATGGCGTTATAAACAGGTGTAAACAAGCTATAAGAAATGCATGAAATCACGGGCCGCCGAAATCCAAAAGAACCCATCCATGAAAAAATCTTTATTATTGCTGATCACAGTTTGCATAATAAATGCAACCGTTTATTGTCTTCCCTCTTTAAAAAGTAGTCCCAATTCAGTTCAATCGGTGCGAACCAATTTATATGAAGCGCAAAGCAATGGAAATAATATTTTGCTGGATGGCGATCTTACCCAGTATGATCCTTCTTATTCAAATGCTGTTGACGGAATGGACGCAAGAAAGATGAGTAATTTTTCGGAGAACATCGGAATGTTAAGAGGTACAACAGTGCTCGTAATTGAAAGAAGACATACAATTGTTTTAAATGATTCCATATTTTATAAAATATGGAATTTACATCAGCTAACATACCAGCTGGAATTTGTAATGAGCAATATGGACCAGCCGGGGCTCAGCGGGTATCTCGAAGATAATTATCTAAACTCGCATACACCTCTTGATTTGAATGGCACCAATGAAGTCAAATTTAATGTGACTGCAGATCCGAAATCTTACGACCCATCACGGTTCCGGATTATATTCTCTACTGCCCAGGCCGACGAAGTGCCTTTAACTTTTACAAATATTAAGGGCATTAAGAAGGACAACGGAATACAGATAGATTGGGCAACTGCTCATGAAAACGGTTTAAAAAAATATAGCATCGAAAGATCAGTGAACGGAGTTAACTATAATACTATTGATAGTTTACCTGCAATGGATCAGTCAGAAAATAATTACACCTGGACGGACAATAATCCTTCTGAAAATTTAAATTATTATCGTATACAAAGCATAAGCGCAAATGGCCAGGCAAAATATAGTGATATCTTAAAAGTGGACGCTGGCGTTATAGCTTCAGTCTTTAAAGTAGCGCCGAATCCGGTAACAGGTAATACCATAAACCTGGTAATAAATAATAAGCCTTCCGGTATTTATACGATAAAATTGGTAAACAATTTTGGCCAGGTATTATTAGTAAAAAGAATTACTCATGTCGGCGGTAGTGTCTCTCAGGCTTTGCAGGTGCCTTCACTTGTAGGAAAGGGTGTGTATCAGTTGCAGATAACCGGTAATGGAACTACTAATGTCATACCCCTTATTCTATAATAGCTAATGGGGGAATAATTTATAAATAGCTTCGGTTTCTCATTACGACAATAGATTTATTAAAACCATTATAAATTTATTGTCGTAAATTTTTAAACAAGAAATAATTTGATTATTTTTATATCTTACAAACTATACATGAAAAAGGCCTTTAGTTATAAATACCTCGTTATCCTGTTTCTTGTTTTTTTTGGTCATCTTACTGTAAATGCGCAGATAGGTAATCCATGCGATTATCAAAATCCTGACGTGTATTGTCCTGTGGATAGCGGTGTGTGGATTTTATTGATTTTTGCCTTGGTGTATGGATTTATAAGGATAAAAAGGCTTCAGAAGCGAAGAGCATAGCATATCGGTTGTGCAATGCTATTGTTTAAAATAAATTTAGGTAATTTGCAATATAAGATAATAATTGATTGTTATTAGCTTATACTGATCGTATGCAAAACTTACAGCCCCCGAATATCTCCCAAAAGAAAAGTAATTTTTATTCAAAAACTGTTGTTAAGATAGACCTGTCAAATGCTACACATCATTTTAAGATAGTTGTTTCTGCTATATTTTGCAGCTACATGCTTTCCTGTGCGCCGGTTAAAAATCAGGTATATTTTGAGAACTTAAAAAAAGATACTACCCTGCGGAATGTTATATCAAAAGATTATGATATCAAAATTCAAAAAAATGATATCCTGGGTATTTCTGTTGCAAGCCTTAGCCCCGATGTGGCTTTTTATAATGCTTCTCAGGCCACCGCTTCGGCTGCATCGGGCGGTAATGCTGCGCCTGCCGCTTCTTCCGGAACATCCTACAATGTCGATAAGGACGGCAATATTAATTTTATAAAATTAGGAACATTGCATGTGGAAGGTAAAACGAGAAAGGAAGTAAAGGACACGTTGGAAAGGGGGCTGATTCCTTATCTCAAAGATGTAGTGGTAAGTGTCAGCTTTTTGAACCGGCATGTTACGATGCTCGGCGCTATCAGCAGCCAGGTTCCGCTCGTTGCAGACAACATGACCTTGCTGGATGCATTGGCTGCGGGAGGTGATATTGGAGAAAAAGGAAAAATTGATAATATTCTGGTAATAAGGGAAAAGGATAATGATAAAGTTTTCAAAAGAATCAGTCTAAAGGATAACTCTATATTCTACTCGCCGTATTTTTACCTGCAGCCTGATGATATTATTTATATTGAGCCTAAAGTAGTAAAGGCACCTATTAGTACTGCGCAAATTATTTCTTACGTCACCGCAGGTATATCATTGGTTTTTTTGATTCTTAATAATTTTTTTAAATAAGGTGATTATAAAGAATGGAAGAAGATCAGTTTTTTAAAGAGCGCTCAGAAACAAATATATTTAAGCAAATTATCTTTAAATATTTGCCCTTCTGGCCGTTATTTGTTATAACAACTGCGATCGCCTTAGCCGTATCTTTTTATTTGTTGCGCATACAGGTACCTGTGTATGTAGCAGCAGCAAAGGTATTATTGAAAGATCCCCAGAAAGATGGCGGTGACTCGAAAGTGCTGGATGCGCTTAATATTTTCAGTGAAAAGAAGATTGTAGATAATGAAATTGTTGTATTAAAGTCAGCAGACGTGATGACTGAAGTGGTAAAGCAGCTAAACCTCTATGCAACCGTTTACAATAAGGGCAATGTGCGAACGGAAGAATTATATGGAGACAATTCACCCGTGCAATTCATTGCTGTTAATAAAGACAGCTTCAATCTGTGGAGTACTTATTTTTTTAAGATTGACTGGCAGAAAAAAGTCATAGCAATTGATAATAAAAATGTTCCTTTCAATGATACGGTGGTATTAAACAATGTACCTCTTATTACAAAAATTGATGACCGGTACAATCCGAATGTAACGGGGAAAAATTATTTTGTAAAATTTTCGTCTCCGGCAGGCGCTGCTGCCGGTTTATCGGGCAGTCTTAAAATTTCCCCTTACTCTTTTTCTTCTACCATATTGAATGTCAGCATGGAGATAAATGTTCCTGAAAAAGGAAAAGATATTCTGGCAAAATTATTTGAAATTTATAACCAGGATGCGGTAGATGATAAGAACCAGATTGCCGAAAAAACATTGGCTTTATTGATGACCGGCTGGGCTTGGTAACCCAGCAATTGGATAGCGTGGAAAAAAATATTGCCGGCTTACAAATCCCGGGAATCGGTAGTTGACCTGAGCGCGCAGGCGTCAGCATACCTGGATAAAGTGAAAGACCTGGACAAGCAAAATAGCTGATATTGAACTTAAAATTGGATGCCTTGAGTGATCTCAATGCTTATGTCCGTAGCAAGGGAAAAAAGTCCGGTACAGTTCCTTCATTATTATTGTTTACCGATCCAACCCTAGCAGGCTTGTTAGATAAATTATATACAGCGGAAACCCAGGCCGCTTCCTTACAAAATATTACTGGTGAAAAAAATGATGCCATTGATACTTGCGCAAATGAGAGGTAGCCAGTATCAAAGGCGATATCCTGGAAAATATGGCCAATATTAAAAGCACCTGCAAATGGCAAAGAACCAGGTGAATGGTCAAATTGCACAAAACAATTACCTTGCTGCAGGGTATTCCGCAAAAGGAAAGAGGCTTTTTTAAATATCAGCCGCCAGCAGGAAATCAAGAATAATATTTATACATTCCTTTGCAGAAAAGGGAAGAGACCGCATTGTCATCCGCATCCACTATCTGCCGATTTACGGGTGATTGAATCACCTACCTCTATGGCCCTATCAGGCCGGTTGCCAACAACTTTTATCTTGCAGGGCTTGGTGATCGGTTTACTGTCAGGCGCCTTATTGTTTTACTAAAAGAAATGTTTAGTCGAAAAGTTTTATTCCGCGCAGAAATTGAAGAAAAATCAATATTCCTGTAATGGGAGAAATTGTGCAGGTAAAGGCAAAGATCCCATTGTAATATTAGATGGGAAAAGTACAGTGATTGCTGAACAATTTCGCTCTATCAGAACGAATCTTGATTTTATGGGTCTTAATGAAGAACAATACTTTAATGATCACTTCCAGCGTTTCAGGTGAAGGAAAAAGCTTTATTGCCATTAACCTTGCAATAAGCCTCACACTTACTGGTAAAAGAGTAGCCATTAATGGAAATGGATCTTCGCAAGCCCAAGCTGAGCAAGATACTGAATGTTAAGAAAACACCGGGAATATCGAGTTACCTTGTTAGGTAAGGCGCCTATGGATGAAATTATCAAGCAAACAGAAATACCCAACTTGTTTGTCGTTTCTGCCGGGCCCATTCCACCAAATCCTACAGAATTGATACAAGGTGAAAAATTTCGTGAATTAATTGGCAGAACTTAAAAGAGAAATTTGATTATGTAATTATGGATACAGCGCCGGTATCCCCGGTTACTGATGCACAATTGCTGCAGGAAGTTTGCCGATATCAATCTTGTTTGTCGTAAGGCATGCAGTAACTCCCCGTGTTTTTCTTACGATGATAGATGCCTTAATAAACAGAAGAAATTTAAAAATATGTGTGCATGTCTTCAATGGCTTAAAACCAAGAGGATTTCGCATTTATGGTTATGGGTTTGGTGGTTATGGAAATGGCTATGGCTATGGCTATGGTTATGGCTATGGTTATGGAGGAGAATATGGCGGCGGTTATTATATGGAAGAAAAATTTGGTATCACCTCCGTCTTTAAAAAATTATTCGGCAAAAAAAAGGTAGTGAGTACCTGATCTGGGATCAGCCGAATTGCCGCTTTCTTATAGGTCTTCATTTCGGTGGGAGTGAGGAACAGCGAAGCTTTATCCCATTAGTAATATTTTGACTGAACCGCTAAACATATACGATAAGCAGCACTGGTACGCTGTATGCACGCGCCCAAGATGGGAGAAAAAAGTGGCCTGCCTGCTTACTGACCAGGGTATCGAAAATTATTGCCCCGTGAATAAGGTCATCAGGCAATGGAGCGACAGGAAAAAAACGATACTGGAGCCCGTGTTTAGAGGATATGTATTCGTAAGCATCAGTGAGAATAAAAAGTGGGAAGTACGAAAGATAAACGGTGTATTGAACTATGTGTTCTGGCTGGGCAAACCGGCTATCATACGGGAAGAGGAGATTTCCCTGGTCAAAAAATTCCTGAATGAGTTTGAAGAAGTTTCGGTTGAAAACAGGAAGGTTGCTCCAGGCGGCACTGTTCGAATTTCACAGGGAATATTCATGAACTATAAAGGGATGGTGCTGGAGGTTTGGGGCAACCGTGCAATTGTAAAGATTGATACCTTAGACATCCAGCTCAGCGCCCATTTTGATAAGAAGCACCTTGAACTCGTTTCCGCTGGTTAAATGCATAGCTCGGCAAGTTGGCAACCCATGTGCAAAAAACCTTAAAAATATGCCCGTACTCGTGAACTCTGGAAGCGCGGCTCGGCAAAACGCACGGAGTGATCGGGTTTGCCTTGATCTTTTTGTTTCTTTTTGCATCAAGGCAAAAAGAAAAATACAATTGGCGAAGCCAATAATAGGTAAGACCATAACCAGGTAATCAATAAACAGAAACAGCCCACCCGCAAAAACCTTAAAAATCTACCCGTACTCGTGAACTCTGGAAGCGCGGCTCGGCAAAACGCACGGAGTGATCGGGTTTGCCTTGATCTTTTTGTTTCTTTTTGCATCAAGGCAAAAAGAAAAATACAATTGGCGAAGCCAATAATAGGTAAGACCATAACCAGGTAATCAATAAACAGAAACAGCCCACCCGCAAAAACCTTAAAAATCTACCCGTACTCGTGAACTCTGGAAGCGCGGCTCGGCAAAACGCACGGAGTGATCGGGTTTGCCTTGATCTTTTTGTTTCTTTTTGCATCAAGGCAAAAGAAAAATACAATTGGCGAAGCCTGGTGTCACGTCATTGCGAGGCTTCATGAAAGCGTTCTTGGAAAGTAAATTTTAAAAGCCGAAGCAATCTCATTCAGTTAAATCACTGGGAGGGCAAAAAAATTGCAACATAAACACACGCAAGTCGAAGCAATCTTAATAAAACTTAAAGTGATTTTAATTTTCAATTCCCTTGTGTAGAATCGCCGGCATAGCAAACCGTACGCTCCGCTTACCGGAAATACAAACCTTGGTAACCGCCATGTGTGATGCGCAGAAGCATGGAGGTCCTGATGATTCAGGGCTATACAGTTGTGAAAAAACCAGCCTTGTTTTGGGCCATCGCAGGCTGGCGCTGATTGATCTTTCCGCTGGAGGGCACCAGCCCATGTGTTATCAGAATAAATATATTATCTCCTTTAACGGTGAAATCTATAATTATAAGGATCTTAAAAATCGGCTGTTGCAATCAGGGTCCGCATTTCAAACCAACTCCGATACTGAAGTGATATTAGCTGCTTTCGATACATGGGGTACCCAAAGTTTTGAAAAGCTTTCCGGGATGTTTGCATTTGCACTGTATGATATAGCCGGCAGCCAGCTCTACCTGGTCAGGGATGCTTCAGGCATCAAGCCCTTATATTATAGTGAAACCAGCACTTCTCTCGAGTTTGCTTCTGAAATGCGCGCTTTTAATTATCTGAAAAAAAAAGAAAATAGAAACTGGCCGGTGTACCAGCTTGCCTATGGCCATATTCCTGAGCCGGTTACAACGCTGGAGAAGGTGCAGCCGCTTCATAAAGGATGTTTTTATAAGTACAACCTGTTGACGGGTGAAAACAGCCTGCAGTCTTTTAAACATTATAGCTTCAGCAGTGATATCACGGACCGGGGTTTAGCTGTAAAAGAAATTGGCACGGCAATACAAAATGCAGTGTGCCGTCACCTGGTTGCCGATGCGTCTATAGGCGTTTTCTTAAGCGGCGGCGTAGATTCCAGTATCATCACAACGGTTGCTGCAAAATACCGGCACCGGCATTTACAAACGCTTTCTTTGTATTTCAATGAGCCGCTGTTTTCTGAAAAAACATACCAGGATCAGGTAATTGATCAATTGAAGTGTAAGCATTACCAGCATTTATTACAAAATGAAGAATTCGAGAATTCTTTTTCTTCTATATTAGAAGCGATGGACATGCCCAGTTGTGATGGAATCAATACATGGTTTATAAGCAAGTATGCCCGTGAAAATGGCCTAAAGGCCGTACTATCCGGTATTGGCGGGGATGAGCTCTTTGGGGGTTATCCATCTTTTGGCAGAATAAACGCTGCCCTCTCATTGCAAAGAATGCCGCCCTTTATCCAAACCATATCAGGTAAAAGTAGCAGGAAACAGGTTAATAGGTTGCAGTACCTTAAGCTTGATGGTGTTAAAGGCTTGTATTTGTTTTTACGCGGGCAATTCATACCTCGTGAGATTGCAAAACAGCTTAACGCATCTGAAAAGGAAATTTGGTCAGTACTCGAAGATGAACCGGTCTATTCTGAACTGAACAGCCTCTCTGCTAAAAACGAGGCAAGCTGGATTGAAACAAACCTGTACATGCAAAACCAGCTCTTGAGAGACGCAGATGTCATGAGCATGGCGCACGGCATTGAAATAAGAGTTCCCCTTTTGGATGACGAGCTCATCGCTAAAGTCTCGTGCATTAGCCCTGGAATAAAATACCAGGGTATTCTCGCAAAGCAGCTGTTGATCGATGCCTTTAAAGACAGCATACCAGCCACCATATGGAACCGGAAAAAAATGGGTTTCAGTTTTCCCTTTACGCAATGGCTTTCCGATAGTGTTTTCGTGAAAGAAACCATCGCAGAAAGTAATACTGCATCCAAAAAAAACTACCAGAAGTTTCTCGAAGGAAAATTACACTGGAGCAGCCTGATGTCATTGGTCATTTTACAAAAACGGGGCATAGCTTGAAAACGCTTCTGCTTACTTTAAGAACCTTTTCCGCCACTGGGGGAATTGAAAAAGTTTGCAGGATTTTGGGAAAAGCCTTGTATGAAAAAAGCATTGCGGATAATAGCAGTCTGCAGGTTTGCAGCATGTATGACCATCAGAAAGACGCATCCGGCAATAAATACTTTCCTTCCGAATACTTCAGGGGATATGGAATTAATAAGCTGTTGTTTACAAAAGACATGATGGTGGAAGGTGCTGCTGCGGATACCATCGTTCTAAGCCATATTAATTTATTACCCGTCGGCTGGATGATAAAAAAGCTCAGGCCTTCTGCACAGCTTATCCTGCTGGCTCATGGAATTGAAATATGGTACCCAATAGCAAAAAGGAAAAAAAGAATGCTTCAGTCCTGTGACAGTATTGTATGTGTGAGTAACCATACAAAGCAACAGGTAGTAAGGGTTCATGGAATCGCACCCGGAAAATGTACCATACTAAACAACTGTCTGGACCCGTTATTGCCGGTTCCATCTGTACAACAAAAGAACATACATCTTTTGAAAAAATATGGTCTTGCGCCAACAGATATTATTGCCATGAGCCTCACGAGGATATCCTCGAAGGAAAGATATAAGGGATATGAAAAAGTGATTGAGGCAATAGCCAGCCTGTCGAAGCAGTATAAAGGTATTAAGTATTTAATTGCGGGAAAATATGATGCCGTTGAAAAGAAATATCTGGATACGATTATTAAGGATCTTGGTGCCGAAGACACCGTAATAATGCCCGGTTTCATTGCAAATGAAGAACTGGAAGATCACTTTGCCATAAGTGATATGTATGTGATGCCCAGCAGGAAGGAAGGGTTTGGAATTGTGTTCATTGAGGCAATGTATTATGGGCTTCCGGTAATCGCAGGCAACTTGGATGGCTCTTCTGATGCAGTATTGGATGGTGAGTTGGGGCAATTGGTCAATCCTGATAATGTAAGAGACATTTCACTTGCTATAGCCAACATTATTGAAAACAAAAAGTTATACATGCCCTTAAAAAAGCTGCTGATGCAGCATTTTAGCTATGAGGCGTATAAGCATAAGCTGGATATTGCCTTGGCAGGCTCTTAATATAAAGAAACAAAACTGGAAACAACACTACCTGGCACTGAAGAAAAATGGGACTTGGTAATTGAGCCCAAAGCTCATTTGCTGGATCTGAATCTCAAAGAGGTATGGAAATACCGTGACCTGCTGGTATTATTCGTAAAGAGGGATTTTGTTGCCCAGTACAAGCAAACCATTTTGGGGCCGTTGTGGCATGTCATTCAGCCTGTTTTTACCACCATTATGTTCTTGCTGGTATTCGGCCGTATTGCCAACATACCTACGGATGGGATCAATGCAGTGCTTTTTTACATGAGCGGCATCACCATCTGGAATTATTTTTCAAGTTGCCTGACTGCCACGTCAAATACTTTTGTAGCAAATGCAGGCATATTTGGCAAAGTATATTTCCCAAGGCTCGTAATCCCTTTGGCAACTGTATTTTCCAACATTGTAAAGTTTGGAATACAATTCGGGCTGCTTGATTGCAGTGATGGCGTTTTATGCCTTCAGAGGTCAGGGATTTCATTTCGGTATTTCATGGCTATGGATACCGGTTACTGTTGTTAATGATGGCCGGCCTTGGGTTGGGTCTCGGCATCATCATTTCTTCATTGACTACAAAGTACCGGGACCTTACCGTATTAATAGGTTTTGCTGTCCAATTATTAATGTATGCTACACCAATTGTGTACCCCTTTTCTTTTTTAAAAATAAATCGTACGCCAGCTGGATAGAGTGGAACCCGCTCACACCTATAGTGGAAGCGTGGCGGTATGCATTGTTTGGGCATGGCGACTGGACACCTGGCTCGCTATTGTACAGTACAGGGATTATTGTGGTGGTTCTATTTACCGGGTTGCTGGTCTTCAGCAAAGTGGAAAGGAGCTTTATGGATACAGTTTAGATAAAGAGAGTATGTTAAGTCATAAACTCACTCAAAAGCAGATAAGATTAAGTGCATATCCCGTAGGAATGCAGAGAAATCAAACAGGAATGCCCGCATGTTATCCTGGAATGTTCACAAGTCAAGCAGGAATGCTCACAAGTCAAACAGGAATGCTCGCAAGTCACATAGGAATGCTTACAAGTCAGACAGGAATGTTCTCAAGTCAGACAGGAATGTTCTCAAGTCAGACAGGAATGTTCTCAAGTCAGACAGGAATGCTCTCAAGTCAGACAGGAATGCTCGCAAGTATACAATTAGTAAGGGAAATAGTTAAATAATTAATAATTGAGCACCATTATTAAAGTAGAAAACCTAAGTAAACAATACCGATTGGGCAATGTAGGCACGGGCACTATTAGCCATGACCTTAACCGTTTTTGGCACCGTGTACGTGGTAAAGAAGATCCTTATTTAAAAATAGGAGAGGAAAATGACCGGGTTCCAAAAAAGGTAGCAGTGATTATGTGTGGGCGCTAAGCGATATTAATTTTGAAGTAAAACAGGGTGAAGTGCTGGGAATCATTGGCCGTAACGGCGCAGGCAAAAGCAACCTTTTAAAAATACTCAGCCGCACTACTCACCCACCACCGGCTAGATCAAAAATAAAAGGCCGCGTGGCTAGCTTTATTAGAAGTAGGTACCGGCTTTCATCCGAACTTACAGTGGCAGGGAAAATATTTTTTTAAACGGCGCCATATTGGGAATGCTAAAAACGAAATAAATCTAAAGTTTGATGAGATCGTAGACTTCGCAGGGCGTAGAACGCTACATTGATACGCCCGTAAAGAGATATTCTTCGGGTATGTATGTGCGTTTGGCTTTCGGCGTAGCCGCACATTTGGAACCCGAAATTTTAATTGTAGATGAGGTACTGGCAGTAGGTGATGCAGAGTTTCAAAAAAAGGCTTGGGGAAAATGAAAGATGTAAGTGGAAAAGAGGGAAGGACGGTTTTATTTGTGAGCCATAACATGGCGGCGGTAAAAATTTATGCAATACAGGCTTTCTGCTAAGGCAGGGGCATATGACTATAGCAGGGGATATACAAACTATCATAAATAAATATTTAGCAACGGAAGGCGTTTCGAAATCACTTTACAAATAGCCGCCCCTGAAAATTCGACTGAAATCGCCGGGTTTGCATATCGCTTACAGGTGGAAGATATTGCAGGCAACTTATTGAATGAAAATCCCGTAGGCATGCCCTGGCAGGTACGCGTAAGCTTTAGAATCAATAAAAATGTTGCCCATTTTATAATTGCTCTTGGTATAGCAAATGCGATTGAAATAAATATAAGAACAACATGGAGTAAGGAAATGGAGATAGAGCCGGGAAAATATGAAGTTGTATTTAAAGAAGATCAATTGATGCTCGCCTCAGGAATTTATCACATGACTCTGGGCCTGTCTTCTTATGAACGGTCATTTCATTATATAGAAAATGTAGCATCCTTTGTTATATCTGAAGTTTCGGATAATAGTCTTGATAAGACAATAGTTAGAAAATCAGGGGCTGGCGTATTTTTAAATCCAATGAATGTTAGAATAAATGAAATAAGCGATAATCTAACAACTTCTAGATAACCATGCATTTTGGTCCAAAAAAAATAATTGAATATGAGACTTTTAAAAAAGAATCGTTTGCCCAATGCGGCGAAGATTTGATCGTAAAATATATTCTCGATAATTTAAAAGTTTCAAAACCTTCTTACCTCGACATTGGTGCTCATCACCCTTTATACTTAAATAACACAGCCTTATTTTACAAAGCTGGTAGCACTGGTATAAATATAGAACCCGATCCAGAATTATTCAAAAAATTCAAGTATACAAGAAGTAATGATACTAACTTAAACATTGGTATAAGTGATAAAGAAGGTCAGCTTGATTTTTACATTATGTCTACTCCAACATTAAATACATTTTCGAAAACTGAGGCTGAAAATTATGCTAAAGAAGGCGACTATACAATTAGCAAAGTTGAAAAGATAACAGTAACAACTTTATCATCTATCATAGGTAATTATTGTAATGGCAAGTTCCCTGACTTAACTGTAGACGCAGAAGGTATTGATGAAATCATTATTAAGCAGATAGAATTTGAACGAAATTATCCAATTGTCATTTGCATTGAAACAATTTCTTTTTCAACATCTGGCAAAGGAGTAAAAAATAATAAACTTATAAATATGCTAGTCAATAATGGCTATTTGGTTTATGCCGACACTAATATCAATACAATATTCGTACGTAAAGATATCTGGGAAAGGTAACCTTTATGGTCATCATTCAGTTACAAGGCGGCCTTGGCAATCAAATGTTTCAGTATGCAGCAGCAAATGCCTTAGTAAAAAAAAATAATGACAGTTTATTGCTCGATGAGTCGCTGCTAATTAAGAACGCAGCCAGGCGGGCAGGTTTCTTCGCGGAAATTTGCGTTGGGGATATTTAAAAATATACATACTGTATTTGCTCCGGAAAAAATGGTTAAAAGTTTTTTAAAAACAGAAAATAAAAATCCGATATCTAAATACCTGGGCTTGCCTTATAAAAAAATATTTAAGGAAAAATCGTATTTATTTAATCCTAATTTTTTTTTGCAAAAGCCCCCTGTGCTATTGAAAGGATATTTTCAAAGTGAAAACTACTTTTCTTCGATTAGTGCTGTTATAAGAGATAATTTTTCTTTCGATGCTTTACATGAAGAAGACAGTAACATTTCAGTTAAAGAATTTATACAGAAAAATAACACTGTCTCTGTGCACGTTCGTCGTGGCGATTATGTAAAGGACCTGAAGACTAGTGCCGTTCATGGATACATAGGGGAAGCATATTATCTAAATGCGTTTGAATATATTCAGCAGCAAATACCCGGTGTGAAATTTATTTTTTTTTCAGATGATGTGGAGTGGGTGAATTATACTTTTGTAAAGGATAACCCCAATTGTACAGTAGTTAAAAATAATAACGAAGACAATAGCTGGAAAGATATGTACCTGATGAGCCTGTGCAATCATCATATAATCGCAAACAGCAGCTTCAGCTGGTGGGGCGCATGGCTTAATCAAAAGCCCGGAAAAGTTGTTATAGCTCCCCGGCGCTGGTATGGGGATGACAAACTTAATGAACAGGCAAAGGATATAATACCGGCGGAATGGATAAAATTGTAATATCAGTATTGCTTCCCATGTACAATGCTTCAGCCTATATTAATGAGGCCGTGCAAAGTATATTACATCAAACTTTTCCTTTTTTTGAATTGATAATCATAGACGATTGTTCTGCCGATAACAGTGTTGAAATAGTGGAGAACATACAGGACAAAGAATTGTGCTGGTAAGGAAAAATGAAAATAAGGGTTATCCTGATAGCCTCAACTATGGATTGAAAATAGGCAGGGGCAAATATATTGCAAGGATGGATGCTGATAATATAAGCGTAAATACTAGATTTGAAAGACAGGTAAGCTTTTTAGAAGAAAATCCTGGTTGTGTTTTATGCGGCACATGGTTTCAGATTTTAGGATCATCCAATGTTATACGCCATCCTGAACATCACAAGGATATTTACTTTTTAAAAATGTTAGATTATTGCGCAGTAGGTCATCCCACAGTGATGTTTCGAAGAGACATTGCGACGGTGCATAACCTGGTCTATGATATAGCAATGGAGCCCGCCGAGGATTATAATTTGTGGGCGGAGTTTTGTTCATTCGGAACTATACATAATATTCCGGAGGTGTTACTTTATTACCGGCAGCATAATCAACAGGTATCAGTTATTAAGAACGATTTGCAAATTCGTAATGCGCTAATTGCGAAAGAAAAATATTTGCAAATGTTTTACAAAGGAGTAACGCCAGCCATAAATATCCTGGAGTTGCCTGTATTTAATGAAAATTCATTTCGCAAAGAGAAGCGGCTGTTCCGGAGCTACCTAGGGAATTAAAAAATATGCTTGAGTTAAACAAACAAAGTTTATTTTTTGACCAGCAAAAGCTGGAAGATTTTTGCAAAAGAAAAGAACAAGCGGTTATTGAAAGTTATTTTTTTAAGCAAGAAAAATATGGGCACTTAAAACTATTAGATCGTTTCTTATTTATTTATCGGTTTAAATTAAAAAATTACGCACAGTGGCCTGGAAGAATCCTTAACAAAATCTTTTTCTCCCTCCAACTATTATAGATATTAATGACTTTAAAAGAACGAGTACAAAGACGAATAGATAAGTTACCGTATGTAAGGTCTTTAAAAAGAAAATTGGACAAACAGGAAAAAGCGTTTTTTGTAGGCCCGGGCCATTATTATAGCCCCTATGTAAATATTGCCGAGATAGAAAGTAATGCTGAGAAAATTTTTAAGACTTCAAAAGTGCTGTATGGGATTGAATTGAACGAAAAGGAGCGATTCGAATTCTGCACGAGATCAAACAGTATTATAAAAAGATTCCCTTCACACATAAGCCAGTTGTCAAAGGTATTATTACGACAATAATGCTTACGGGCAGTCTGATGTCATTTTTTTATTTTCTATGATATGCATTTTAGGCCAAAAAAGATTATCGAAGTAGGTTCTGGCTTTTCGTCTGCAGCGATGCTGGATATCAATGAACAATTTTTTTCCAATGCAATTGATCTCACTTTCGTTGAACCTTATCCCAAAACGTTAAACAAATTAGTTAGACCGGGCGATAGGTATATCCTGATCGATAAAAATATTCAAAGCGTTGATATAACATTGTTCAAAACCCTAAGTGAAAACGATATCCTGTTTATAGATACGTCGCATATCGTAAAAACGAATAGCGATGTTTTGTTTGAAATATTTGAGATATTACCCTTGTTAAATAAAGGCGTAAAAATTCATGTTCATGACATTTTTTATCCCTTTGAGTATCCAAAAGTATGGGTAGTTGATGATAAGAGAAATTGGAATGAAATATATTTAATTCGGGCATTCCTGATGTATAATGCCGATTTTAAGATTATAAGTTTTAATACATTTTTACAATATCAGGAATTCCGGAGTGGTTCATGGCAAACATGCCCTTATGCATGGAAAGTACCGGCTCAAGTCTTTGGCTGGAAAAAACGAGATAGCATGCTAATCTGCTTTTTTAAAAGGTTGTTTTTTTTTCACATCGATTGGAGAACAATTTAGTTTCTATAATTATGCCATGTACAACCAGGCGCAATATCTTCCTGAGGCGCTGGAATATGTCTACTGCAAACCTATTCCAATTGGGAATGCATTATTGTAAATGATGGTTCGGAAGACGATACCGATGAAATAGCGGGAATATGGTGTACAAAAGATGGCCGCATCAAATATTTTCGCAAGCAAAATGGGGGCCAAGTTCTGCGCGAAATGCAGGAATGCTTGCTGCCAAAGGCACATTTGTTTTACCGCTGGATGCAGATGACATTATTGACGTTACCTATATTGAAAAAGCGATCGATACTTTCACTAGTGATCCATCTACAACGCTGGTATATTGCCAGGCAGCTTTTTTCGGGGAAAAAATCCGGGCAGTGGCAATTACCGGAATATTCCTATTCAGGTCTTTTATTGCAAAATCCTATTTTTTGCAGTTGTATTTTCAGGTTGAAAGATGCACTCGCTATTGGGCTTTATGATGAGAACTTAAAAACAGGTGTAGAAGACTGGGAATTTTTATTGCGGCTTTTAAATGAAAATTCTAAAGTAGTTAGGCTAAATGAAATTCTTTTTCATTACCGCATTAAAAAGGAATCTCACCATGAAAATTGGAAGAAAAGAGCTGACCGTTTTGATAGTATAAGAAGGAAAATATACGAATTACATGCAGATATGCTTATTAAGTACCATGGCGACTGGATGCAGTTGATAGATGAGAACCGGCAACTGAAAAATGAGGTAACACGTCGTAAGAATTACGTTCCTAAAAGATCACTTAAAAATCTGCTGAAGTTTTTGCTGGGCAGAAAGATTTATTTCAATTAAACAAAAACCTAGCCTTGACCGAAAATTTAACAGGCACCCCGTCTATCAAGACTTTAGCATATTACCTTCCTCAATTTCATCCGGTACCTGAAAACGATGTATGGTGGGGGAATGGTTTTACCGAGTGGACAAATGTAGCGAAGGCAAAACCGCTTTTTAAAAATCACTGGCAGCCAAGACTGCCAGCCGATTTAGGTTTTTATGATCTGAGGCTTCCGGAAGTGAGGGAGGCGCAGGCTTCGCTGGCAAAGCAATATGGTATTTACGGTTTTTGCTATTGGCACTATTGGTTTGCCGGCCGACAGATCATAGAAAGGCCATTACAGGAAGTTATAAAGTTGGGCAGGCCTGATTTTCCTTTTTGTGTAGCCTGGGCAAATCAAACATGGCAGGGAACGTGGCACGGATTGTCTACTAATAAAATATTAATGGAGCAAACCTATCCCGGCGAGGATGATTATAAGGCTCATTTTTATAAATTACTCCCTGCTTTCCAGGACAAGCGTTACATTGAAGTTTCAGGGAGAAAGGTTTTTTTTGTTTTCAGGCCAATGGATATACCTGATCCTAAAACGTTTATTGATGTATGGCAAAATCTTGCGGTAAAAGAAGGATTAAAAGGGTTTCATTTTGTAGGTATGCACATGCCCTCAGGGTGGAAGCCTGAATTAAACGGATATGATGCAATGGTGCAAAATTGGTTTACAAGAGATTGGTATAAGATTAGAACCTTAAGTGACAGGATAAAAGGGAGACTATTTTCCCAAAGATTATCTTTTTCAAACAAAGAAAAATTAGTTCCTGATAGATTCATATGAAAGGTACGTTGCCGCCTACCCCGAGCATCCAATTGCTTCAAACGAATATCCGATGATATATGCTGACTGGGACAACACACCCAGGACAGGAAAAAACGGGTGGCTGTTTGAGGGCACATCACCGGAATTATTTGCGAAGTTATCTCTAAAGGCATTTAGAGAAACAAGTAACAAAAATCCGAATGAAAAATTTGTTATTATAAAATCATGGAACGAATGGGCAGAAGGTAATTATTTGGAACCCGATAGTAGATTTGGTTTGCAGTATCTCCAAAAGTTTGGAGAAGAGCTTGTTCAATTTCAAAAAAACACCGTTGCAGTATAGAGTTTCAGTAATAATACCTGTTTATAATACTGCTGCTTACGTAACCCGGGCAGTAGAATCGGCTGTCAGTCTGCAGGATGCGGGGGAAATTATTCTGATTGATGATGAATATGCAGATGGCTCTAAAGAAATTTGCAGAAAGCTATCTGAACAATATAAAAAAGTTTCATTTTTTGAGCATGCCGATAAAGGAAACCACGGTCCATCGGCCTCAAGAAATATAGGCATTAAAAATGCAAGCTGCGAGTTTGTTTCTTTTCTTGATGCTGATGATTACTATTTACCAAATAGATTTGACTGTGAAAAGAAAATTTTCGAAACAATGCCCTCCGCTGACGGTGTTTATGGTTGTACACAAGCGAGTTTTGAATCTGACAGGTAGCGGCAATTATTTTCAAAGTTAAATGTGGACGAACAAACTACTTTTTCGAAGGTCGTAGAGCCCTCAGAACTTTTCAAAGCCCTCATTTTAGGTGGTTATGGTCGTTTTCACATTAGTGGAATTACCTTAAAAAAGTCAATATTCAAAAAGTCTGGATTATTTGATGAAAACTTGCATTATGCAGAAGATACCGAATTGTGGTATAAGATAAGTTTGGTTGGCAATTTGATGGCAGGCAGTATTTGTAATCCTGTTTCAATAAGATGGGTTCATGAAAGGAACACAATTCACGATATTGGCAGGTTTGCACCCGCCTATAGGGAATTATACGAAAAATTATTTTATTGGGGATTACATAAACCATTTTCGTTTGAGGTTAAAAATTTATTATTCAATGCATTTTATGAAAATGTTAGAATGCCTCAAATGTCGCCTTTGGTATTTTTAAAGAAGCAGGTAAACAAAAAACCGAGTTTAATTTTTACCACCTTTTTTATTAAGAAAATGCATCTGAATAAGTTAAACTCAGAATCTAAACTATAGTTGAGAGCGAAGTATCAATGAAATTCGGAGTTTATTAAGTATTTAAATTGAACATTCATAATAAAGTCCAAATCTTGCTTATACCTTCAATTAAAACTCTAATTAAAAATTTTATAGGGAGTCGAAGGTCCGTTTTTTATTCAATTTACCTATACAAGTTTTCGGGAAAGAATAAGCTGGTATTTAAAAGAGCTCCTAAAAATTTTAAGTTAAATATTATCGGAGCCGAAAACAGTATAACCGTATGCTCGTTAACGAAAGATTGTTCTATGCTGGTAACAGGTAATCACAATACAATTTTCTTTGGTAAGAATGCGAACTTGAAAAACATTGATATCCGATGCCAGGGCGATCATAATAGCATTTTTATAGCCGACAATAGTACCATAAATAAAGGTTTCATAAATATTGTTGGAGATAACAACAAGTTGAGCATATCTGAATTTTGCATCGTGGGCGATGGAGATTTCTGGCTTTATGGAAATGCTTGCAAGATTGCTTTTGGTGAAAAATGTTCGTTGGAGAAAGGCCATCTGGCAGCTACGGAAAATAACACGCGCATAGCAATTGGAAAGGATTGTATGTTTTCTACTGATATTGAAATCCGCACCGGCGATTCACATCCGATAACTGACATACATACTATGCAACGTATAAATCTTGCGAAAGATGTAATAATTGAAGATCATGTGTGGATCGGTTCCAGGGCTTCAATACTAAAAGGCGTTACTATTGGCAGAAACAGTATTATAGGAACAGGTGCGGTAGTAACTAGTGATGTTCCGCAGAATTCAATATTCGCCGGAGTTCCGGCAAGAAAAATAAAAGATAATGTAACTTGGCAACGCTGATGGACATGAAAAGTGACAGCGATTTTAGGCAACACCCTTTGCTTTCTATAATTATCGCCACTTTTAATGCTGAACACGATATAGCTAAAGCACTTGATTCAATCTTTAGCCAAAGCTTTACAAACTTTCAGCTAGTGATCATGGACGCTATGTCCAGCGATGGTACCATCAGCATAATAAACAAATCCTGCGACGGTGATAAAAGATTAACGCTCGTACAATCGAAAGATAAAGGGATTTATGACGCCATGAATAAAGGTGTGGGCTACGCAGCCGGTGACTGGCTTTATTTTATGGGTGCTGATGATACGTTAGCAAATAACAGAGTTTTGGACGCTGTCAGTGCCTATCTTGTGTCGGAAAACGACGTTGTGTACGGTGACTCATACTGGATGCCTGAGCAGGTAAAAGAAGAAGGGGAGTGGCTGCCTGCTATTTTAATTAAAAGAAATATAAATCATCAAAGAATATTTTACCGCAAAACTTTGTTTGCAAATTACGGCTTTTATAACATTGAATATTTATATGCAAACTGGATTGTAAATATTCGGTTATTTTGCAATAAAGCGGTAAATAAAAAATATGTGAAGCTTGATGTGGCAAATTATAATTCAGGTGGTTTTAGCAGTAATAGAGGTGATGAATTATTTTGGAAAAACTGGGATGGCATAATCTTAAATAATTTCAGGCCTCTCTTAAGCAAAAAAGAAGTGTATGGAAGTCTCAACATATATTGTCGTTACCTCATCGACCGGGGTGAATTTAAAAGCGCTTTCAAGATTATGCTAAAAAACTTTAAACACACCTATAGTATCGGGTTTATCAATCTTGTTCTCGCTTATTTTTTACAAACAAGATTGCGGCCGAAAATTTCCTGATGTTTCCACACACCTAGACTCTTCACTTGTCAATGGAACTTTCTCCCATAATATTATTCGTATACAACCGTCCCGCGCATACGCGTAGAACGCTCGAGGCTTTATCAGCAAACAACCTTGCTGCTAAAAGCCTTTTGTATATTTTTTCAGACGGTCCTAAAGAGAATGCGAGCAGCAGCGAATTGATTAATATAGAGGCAACCCGAAATGTTATAAAAAGTAAAAAATGGTGTGGCGAAGTGGTCATTAACGAAAAGAGAAAAAATCGAGGGTTGGTAGATTCCATTATTGCCGGAATTAGCGACGTGACAGAAGCGCATGGTAGGGCAATTGTTTTGGAAGATGATATTATTACTCAACCAGGGTTCTTACAATTTATGAACGATGCTTTGGTCTTATATGCAGATCAAGAGCGGGTAATGCAAATAGTGGGTACATGTACCCGGGTAACTATACTGCAAAGAGCACAAGTTTCTTTTTACAGGTTATGTCATGCTGGGGATGGGCGACCTGGAAGCGCGCCTGGAAAAATTATGTGCATGACATTGACTACCATTTCTCGTACTGGAATAGTAAAAAGAAAATAAAAAAATTTGATATAGAAGGTGGTGCTTATTTTTTCGACCAGCTGAAATCTAATCATGATCAGAATCAATATACCTGGGCGGTAAGGTGGTATTCATCCTGGCTAATAAAAAAAGGGCAGTCTTTGTTCCCTTCGAAAAGTTTGGTTGAAAATATCGGCATGGATGGTTCCGGCGAACATTGCTATGAGAGTGATATATATGAATCAGCAACTACTGCCTTACTTGAGTTAAAAAAGGAACCAATCTTTGAAAATAAGGTGATCAGGAAACAATTGGATAAATTTTTCAGGGAAAACATCACAAATAAAAAAAGGCTAACTATAAGTGACAGGTTTAGAAAAAAAATAATAACGATTATACATTCTGCATATAATATAATCGAAGAACCTTTTTCCAAAATTATTTCAAAACGAGTGCAGCAGTTGCAGGCAAAATTATATCAGGTTGCTACCAAGCCAAAATCAAAATTAAATCCCCCGTATTCCATTTCTTACTCTGAAATTGATGCATACACTTACATTGCTGAAAATGCGATGATTATGAACACATCCATTGGAAAGTTTTGCTCAATAGGGCCAAACTTCTTTTGTGGTTATGGTATTGACCCAACTAATGGCATTTCTACCAGTCCGATGTTTTATTCTAAAGCAAAACAAAATGGTTACAGTTTGACGGAATTTGATAAAGTAACAGAACGCAAAAAAATTGTAATTGGCAATGACGTTTTTATAGGCGCTAATGTTTGTGTTTTAGATGGTGTACAAATAAACGATGGGGCAATTGTGGCCGCCGGCGCAGTTGTTGTAAAAGATGTTCCCGCTTACGCTATAGTTGGCGGCGTCCCTGCAAAAGTGATAAAATATCGCTTCAATGAAAATAAGATTGAGCAATTGTTAACACTTAAGTGGTGGAATTGGAACGACGAGAAATTGCAGGTCGTTGAAAAAAATTTCTTTGATATTGACGCTTTTTTGAATGAAGTGCACGGTTCCAGGAACTAAATTATGAAAATCGCTATTCTCACCGCAAAGATTTTAAGACCAGCGGTTATTGACTGAAACTTGCCATTTATCGAGTCGGTGATATAGCAATTATCGTAAAAATTTCTCAAATATTTGCTAAACATTATAAAACAATGAGCAATTATTACCTTAAATGGGAATAGAATTACAGGTTGTTACTGTGTACACTCTTAATCTTTTAGGAGGATTTATAATTTTTTTTAAATAATTTTTATGGATAGTGTAGATAATATTTTAGAGGAGTTGTTTTGTGTAAAATATGAGAGCAATACCCTTGCCACGTGGTTAACAGGGAACGCTCTTGAAAGATGGGTACCCGGATATGTGCCTAATGCGCTTAGTTATCATCATAAGAATAGATACGATTTAGCTTGTAGGTATACAGAACTTAAAAATGTTTTAGATATAGCCTGTGGAACTGGATTTGGATGTTTTATGATAGCAAATGCAGGCAAGGCCGAATCCGTATTGGGTGTTGATATTGATTCTGATTCAATACATTATGGTAAATACAGATTTTTTCACAATAAGGTTCATCTGGTAAAAGGTAATGCACTGACCTTTAAAGACGATATAAATTTGATGTGATTATATCCTTTGAAACCATTGAACACTTTGCAAATGTTCCCCTTTTTTTGCAAAATGTCAAACAGACACTAAAACAAAGTGGGTTGTTTCTGGTTTCAACTCCTATTGTTCAGAAAACCAGAACAGAGTGTGATAATCCTCATCATATGATTGAATGGAGTTTTTATGATTTTCAAAAGCTAATTGCAGGGTATTTTTCAATTGAAGAGATTTATGTACAACATATTACTTTAAAAAAAGGGGAAAACAATAGTTTCATATACAGGGCAATACGGAAAATAAAACGGGATTTTCTTAAAAAAAGTGAAATAACCTCACCTCAAAATCCTGCCATTGAAAAATGGACCGGAAATATCAAATCGATAAAATTTTTGATGGATACCAGGTTTTAATTTGTAAAAAAAAGTAAACATTAGTGCATAAGCTATGAAAGTACATAAAACGGCACTTTATAATTAGGATTTTATTATTACTAATAACTTTATGAATTTATCTGATTCAAAGATGTATGTTATTATAGTTACCTATAACGCAGAACAATGGATTGAGGATTGTATTAAGAGCATCATGGAAGCACCATTCAATCAACAGTTGTTATAATAGATAATTGTTCACTGCAATACGGTTGTCATCTTGAAAGATAAAACTTCCTGTTGTATCAGTTCTAAAAGAAGAAATCAACAGGGGCTTTGGATTTGCTAATAATATTGGTATGCGATATGCGTTGGAAAATGGAGCGGATTATATTGCCTTATTAAATCAGGATGCCAGATTGCACCCGCAGGCTTTGGAACAACTCTTAAATATTTTTGAAGCAAAATCAGGATTATGGGATTGTGGCTCCGATGTTTTATTCTTATGATGGAAAGGAATTGGATCAATTCTTAATTAAGTCGGTTTATTATTATAATCTTGAGTTAGCCTCTGATATTTTTTTTCGGAGAGAAAAGACTGTTTACGAGGTTCCTTTACCAATACCCGCAGCCATGTGGCTTATAAAAAGTGAAGTTATTCGCCTTGCAGGTGGGTTTGATCCATTATTTTTTATGTATAAGGAGGATGATGATTTGTGGGGAAGGGAATTATAGAGGATGGAAAACAGGTTTTTTCCCAAAAGCAATTGTTTACCATCATACCACAAAGGAAAGTCGGTTTACTATTAAAAGGAGAATATGGCATACCTATGGTAACATGATATTAATTCTTAAAAGTTCGACAAAGAAGTTTGTACCACTCCTACTTGGCATTATTTGGATGCATATAAAGAAAACGATTACCGCTCTAATGGATTTGAACAAATCGGAATTGTATGTATTACAGTATTCCTTTTTTTCAGTTCTTTTCAAAATAAGAAAAATATACAATCATCGGAAGTTATGTCTCTCTCAAGAAGGGGCGTTTATTTAAAAAATCAGTATGAAAATCGCCATTCTTACAAGGGAAGATTTCAGAAGTCCGCGGATATTGGCAGATACCCTAAAGATTCAATTGGAAAAAGAAGGTGTACAGGTAAAATTATTTACTGGTATTAATCTTCTAACGAGAATGGTAGGGTTTAAAGATAGCGGCTTGAATTTTCATTTCTGGTTACGAAGAAAAATAGCAAGTTACTTCTCAGACAAAAGACTTTTGGATGAATTAAAAAATTTTGATGCGGTTACCGTTTCCGAGTGTATCCCAAATGCTTACTTAAGGAAAGTGTATAATATAGAAAAATTTAGGAAAATTCTTAAAAAGCCAATTTTTTTATATGAAGTTTATCATCTTGAAAACTCACCGTCAATTATAAAAGCATTAGAAAGGAATAATGATGCGTTGACCAACCGTTATAATGGTCATCTGTATGTATCGCCGGTAACTGAAATAAGAAAAAATCATCCTTCTAATGGATATTGCATTGGGCTTCTATCCACCACATGGAATTTACGCTCAGCGCCAAAGAAAGATTTAATCGCCCTCGTGGATTTTGCGCAACCAGGATATGAAAAATACAGGGAAATGCAGATAAAAGCTTTGCAAAAAACTGGCATATCCTACATCTCATTGGAGAAAAAATATACAGTGTCAGAAATAAGAGACATTTACCAGCTATCTTCTATTTTCTTTGTACAATTCCCTGAGGCGTTCGGTTTGCCTATTCTTGAATGCCTATGTGCGGGCGCTCAGATTTTTACACCTGATTCCTCTTGGCCTATGAGTTGGCGATTAGATGATGAACCGGAAGTACATGGGCCGGGCACATTACCAGAATGTTTTACAGTGTATAGCGATGCCGATAATCTATTCCAAAAGTTAATGGAATTTAAGGCAAATTTTAATACTATAGAAACTCCCCTAAAGGTGTTTGATAATTTCATAAGTCATTACCCGCATTTTTATAATGGTGATGACGAGCAACTAAAAAAGTACCTGGCCAATATAAAACGGACCCAGAATTAAGTTGGCAAAAATCCTTTCAATTATTCCATATCCTTTCTATCCACCGATTAATGGCGGTTCATTACGGTGTTTTTATATCTTAAGAGAAATGGCAAAAGAACATCAGGTTTCCGTAGTATCAGTACAGCCGAAAGAAGATTTTTATAGAAATGGAAATCCGCCGTTTCCCAATAATGTACAAATCATAACCTCTGCTAAGTCGAAACTTTATCATAATGTGCATAATACACTGCCTCTCAAGCTTGCCAATGCAATTAATTACCGGCTTATTAGAAGAAAGTTAACAGAAAGAACTAACAGTTATTTTCTGCAACATATTACCCGTTAATAAAAGCTTTGCAGGAAATTAAACCAGATATTGTGTATTATGAAAACTAGAAACCGTAATTTTTTTTTCTGGTATTGTAAAAAATAAGTTGCCGAAAGCAAAGCAATTATATGATGCGCATAACGTTGACTCAATCTTGTGGACGAAATTGGCAAAAGCACAAAATAAAAAGGAGTTTCAAAAGTATGCGGAAAATGCTTTGCAGGTAGAAAAGAACCTGTACAAAACAGTAAATGCGGTTTTTTGCTGCAGTGAAATTGACAAAAAAGAATTGGAACGGTTAAATAATGGGAAATTAAAAGCGTATGACGTTCCGAATGGAGTAGATACTGAAGGTAAAATGTTCTATAACGGGCCTGAAAAGCACCTGTTCAATGAAATTCTTTTCTGCGGTAATTTGGATTATTATCCAAACGAAGAAGGATTGATGTGGTTTTTCAACGAAATATTTCCAATAGTTAAAGCCAAGATGCCTGGCATTAAACTGACAATTGTAGGCACTTCAAAACAAAACAAAACTTACAAGCTGCTTTCAGTTTAATGAAATGAGTAATGTTTGAAGGAATTGTCCCTAATGTACAACCTTTTTATCATCGGGCGTCAGTGTGCATAGCACCACTTCTAACCGGAAGCGGTACACGATTGAAAATACTGGAAGCAATGAGCTTTGGAAACCCGGTGGTTTCTACCATAATTGGCGCCGAAGGCATAGGGTACGAGAAAGGCAAACATTTACAGGTTGCAGATATGCCTGAGCTGTTTGCCTCCGCAATTACTTCCCTTCTTCAAAATAACTACCGTTTTAATTCGCAGAGGGTGGACGCAAGAAAACTGGTGGAAGAAAATTACGACTGGAAGGTAATTGGAGAAAAAATGAATACATCAATACACACACTGCTAAAGTAATTTGAGCAACAGTAACGTTAGTTTCCCTTTGGTTAGTATATTAATGACTGCATATAACAAGAAAATTATATTGCAGTAGCAATAGAAAGCGTATTGAGGTCAACGTTTACTAACTTTGAACTGGTAATAGTTGATGATTGTTCAAAGGATAACACGGTTACAATTGCCAATCATTATGCTCTAAGCGATGCAAGAATTAAAGTTTATATAAATGAAAAGAATCTTGGCGATTACCCTAACAGGAACAAGGCAGCTTCTTATGCTAATGGGGAGTACATAATGTACGTTGATTCAGATGATACTATCCTAAAAGATGGGGTTGAAAAGCTGATATATAGCATGGCGTTATTTCCTGAATCTTCTTTTGGAATATATTACCCGTGGCCATGGAAACCTGATAAGCCAATAATAATTAATTCCGGCGAAGCAATTCATAATCATTTTTTTAAAAACAATTTCTTAACTGTTGGTCCTGGGGGAACGATCCAGCGGCGCTCGTTTTTAAGTTGATGGGAGGTTATCCCCAAAAATATGGCCCTGCAAATGATATGTTTTATAATTTAAAAGCAGCTTGTAATACTTCAATCGTTCTGCTGCCTTTTGAGTTCATGTACTATCGAAAGCATTCCGGTCAGGAAATAAATAACAAAAGGAACTATTTGTATAATAACTTTAGATATTTACGCGATGCCTTAGATACGCTGGCTTTGCAGATTTCTGATAGTCAAAGAGACTGGCTCAGAAAAAAAAACAAGAGGAGATTTATAATAAATGTTGCCAGGTTTTTTTTTACAACATTTAATATTAAACAAACTTATAAAACCTATAAAATGTCGGAATTTACTTTTAAAGATTTTTTGGAAGGGGTGTTTCATTAAACTTGAATTATAGATGTTGGTTAGTGTATGTATGATAACCTATGGACACGAAAAATATATTCGTGCAGCTATAGACAGTATTTTAGAACAACGGGTGAATTTTGAATACGAATTAATAATTGCTAATGATTGTTCGCCGGACAGCACTGATACAGTCGTTCGGGAATATATAAAAGATCATCCATTTAGAAATAATATTACATATGTCAATCAGCCTGAAAATCTGGGAGTGAATTTAAATTTTGCAAATGCGCTTAATTGTTGTAAAGGCAAGTATATAGCTTTATGTGAAGGAGATGATTTTTGGGTTGATCCATGCAAAATGAGTAACCAATTACAAGTACTCGAAAACAATTCGCAATATTCAATGGTTTGCACTAACAGGGTAATTGTAGATGGGTCCGGAGTTAAGCTGACCGATAATTTTTATGAAAAAGAAGTTTATGTTCCTTCGGACGTAATTGAGGGATTTATACCTGGAACTCAAACGGTAATGCTGCGAAATTATCCGGGTATAAATGACTTTTTTGCAAAATTTAATACGGTATTTTCCTGCGACAGATTCTTAACCTATTATTGTGCATTATTCGGGGATATCTATCGTTTAAAGACCATCACTGCTGCCTACAGGCAATCGGAATCTGGAGTTTGGAGTGTTAACACTGGTATTGAAAGACTTGAAAAGAATTACTTGCTATTTAAAGACTTTCATAAAAAGCTTGGAATACCTGTAAATAATTCTATATTGGCTCAGCAAGGATTTAAAATGATTGTAAACCATTTTTTTTATTATTTAAAACGACCTTCTTTATTTCAATTCTCATTTTTAAAAATGTATAAAGATGTTTGGATAGAATTTAAGGGAATGCGTAGATTAAAAATTTTAGTAGCAGAGATGATAATCAAATTACGCAGTAAATCAGCTTAAGTTATCTAAAGTCAAATGCAGCCTAAACTTGTATCAGTAATAATTCCTGCTTACAATGCAAAAGAATATATTGCTGATACCATCAATTCACTGTTAAAGCAAACCTGGCAGGAACTAGAAATTATTATAGTAAATGACGGTTCAACAGACGGTACGTTATCAATCGCAGAATCGTACAAAATCAATGGCGTGCAAGTTATATCGCAAACCAATAAAGGCCAGGATGCTGCTATAAACAATGGTTATAAACATTCTTCAGGCAACTATGTAAAGTTTATGGATGCGGATGATTTGTTGAATGCTGACATGATTGAAAAGCAAATGAATTGTTTGAACGGGTCCGATGAGCACGTGGCGTATGGTGAATGGGCAAGATTTTACAATGATAAACCTGAACTTGCCAATTTTACTTCACTGGATTATTGGAAGGATGCAGAGCCGCTTGATTTCTTAACAGCAAGACCGGAAGGCGTAATGCTGCAATGCGGTATTATGCTGGTTCCACGGAAGCTTATAGAAAAAGCGGGCCTTTGGGATGAGAGGTTGATCTTATATAATGATACAGAATTTTATACAAGAATATTGTTACAATCAAAAGGGATAAAATTCTCAAAAGGCGCAAGGCTATATTACCGTTCAGGTATGAATGGAAGCATTTCAGCAGGTCGCAGCCGCAGGTTCTTCCAATCCACGTTTCTTGCAACGCAGCTTATTGCGGAGCAACTGCTTGCCGTTGAGGATTCGTTTCGCATCCGGAATTTAATATCCAATACTTATCTGAATCAATATTATAGGATGTATCCCTATTTCCCCGATCTCATCCTTAAGCATGAAAAGGAAATTGCAAAATATAAGGAAGGAACTGCAAAGCCGGACGGAGGTAAACTGTTTAAGATCCTTTCGTCGCTGATGGGGTGGCAGGCAGCAAGACGCATACAGGCATGGTTCTATGAGCACGGATATACTCCTAAAAAAGTGCATGCCTGAAGCAGCAACTGGTAAAGCACGTTTAAAAAAAGTTTGCCTTTTATCAGATCACCATATTTGTATAAACCCCCGCCTCTGGAAAGAGGCTTTCTTCTATGAAAAGCTGGGTTGTGAAGTGAGCATCATAAACATGTGGCAGTCCAATCAGTTGCTAAAAAAAGATATGGAGCTGCTTGAAGGACATAAAATCTCTTATAAAAGCTATTTGGACTTAACCTCTGCTTCCGGGTTCTTTTATAAAACAGTCTATCGTATTATAAAGCGCGCGGGCACCGACTTACAGCGTGTATTTAATGTGAGTAATCCTTGGGCTATAAGTCATGCACCGATAAAAATGTACAAGGCAGCGATAAAAGAAAGTGCTGATTTATATTCTGCCCATCTGGAATGTGCGTTTTATGCAGGGAGAAGATTAATTAAAAATGGCAAAAACGTTTCGTTCGATTTTGAAGACTGGTACTCTAGAGATTATTTGATGCCATCAAGGCCTGTAAAACTATTATCTTCACTAGAAGAGTTTGCATTGCATAATGGATTGTTTTGTACCACTACGTCCCAATGTATGGCAGAGGCTTTAAAAGCGGATCATTCTTCAAAAAATGATATAACAGTTATTTATAATGGATTTTCAATTCAGGAGAATAACAATGCATCTTCAAAAGATGCAGGTGCTGGAAAAATAAAATTGTTGTGGTTTTCCAGGACGATAGGAAGTGGCCGTGGCCTTGAGTTTTTTATAAATGCCTTGCAGGAATATGACCATCCTGTCGAATTGAATTTGCTTGGAAATATGGAGCACGGTTACAAGGATTATCTGGATCTTAAATTCCCATTTAATAAGCATAGTTTAAAAACGCATTCGTTTATTCCACATTCGGAGTTGGATCAGTTTATTTCGCAGTTTGACATTGGCCTTGCCATTGAAGAAAACATTAATGATAATAAATCGCTCACGATCTCGAATAAGATTCTGCAATACATACAGGCAGGCATACCTGTGTTGGCATCCGATACCAAGGGACAACGGGAAGTTGCATCAGACTTTTCTTCTGTGATAATTGTTGATATTACGAAGTCGGATGAAATAGTTAATGGATTGGAGGCTTTAAGGAAAAAAGATTTTAGTAGACAGGACGAACGAGAAATTTTTAAAAGAAAGTATTCGTGTGAAGCGCAGGAAAAAAAATTAGAAAAGTTATTGCAGCACCATTATGAATTTTAAAAGCTTTTTTATAAAACTGGTTGACAGTGTACCATTCTCCTTTCGGAATAAAATAAAAAATGTACCGGTTGTTAAACAACTGCAGTCATTTCTTCTGAAAAAATTTATAGATAACAGGGAGTTTGTAGCAACCATTTCTGGTGGGCCTGCAATGGGCTTAGTGTTTCCTGTACGGATGCCGCAGGATAAGCTCATGTGGATTGGAACATGGGAACTGGAATTTGCAAATAGCCTTCAGAATAATGTTCAGCCGGGCTGGATATGTTATGATATTGGCGGATACAAAGGCTATTATGCAGGAGTGATGGCTTTAAAGGGGGCATCGAAAGTATATGTATTTGAACCCATGCCATCTAATGCTAAAAAAATAAAACAGCTGGTTGCACTCAATGATAAATTGCCATTAGTGCTGGAAGAAAAAGCGGTATCTGATGTAGAAGGCATGGTATCCTTTAAGTTAATGCCTGAGGAAACAATGGGCAAGCTTACAAAAAGCTCTTTTCAGCAAAATGAAAAAGAGGCATCCGAATTAAAGGTACAGTGCACGACACTTGATGCACTGGTGGCACAGGGATATCCCGAACCGGATTTTATAAAAATAGACGTGGAGGGCGCAGAGGAATTTGTATTGAAAGGCGGAAGTGAGCTTCTTAAAAATAAAAAGCCCTTGTTAATGATAGAAATCCATTCAACGCAACTTGGTCAGTGTTGCCTGTCAATACTTGAAAAAATCTATGCATCTGTAATAGTTTTTGAAACAGGTAAGCATCCGTCTTTCGGCGCACCGGAAATATGCCATTACATAGCGGGAAATTGAGCAAAAAAATTTTAATCATTTATCCGCATTTCCCACCGTCTAACCTTGCAGGGGTGCATCGTCCAAGGTTATTTGCACAACACCTTTCTTCGTTTGGTTGGGAGCCCATCATCCTTACCGTTCATGAAAAATACTACGAGGAAGAACCGGATTATAACTTGGTAAAGCTGCTCCCCGAAAATTTAAGGATTGAAAAAGTAAACGCATTCAAAATTACCCGTCCGCGGTTGATTGGCGATATAGGACTACGTGCATTCTTTCAGTTATATAAAAAAGCCAGGCAATTAATAAAACAAGAAAAAATTGATTTCTTATACATCCCTGTTCCATCTTTTTACTGTGCGTTGCTGGGCAGGTGGTTGCATTCAACAACGGGTATCAAATATGGAATAGATTATATTGATCCGTGGGTGCACGATTTCCCGGGCAGCAACAAAAAGTTTTCGAGGCATTGGTTTAGTAAACAAATTGCAAAGATTCTGGAGCCCGTTGCCGTTAAAAAGGCTTCCTTAATTACAGGAGTGGCAGAAGGATATTACTTACCGGTGCTGCAAAGAAATCCGTCATTAAAAAACAGAGCAGTGAGTGGTGCAATGCCTTATGGTGGCGAACAAGGAGATGCTTCAATACTGCAGCAATTGGATCTAAAGCCTTACCTGTTTCATAAAAAAAAAGAAGTGCTGCAATTGGTATATGCCGGGGCTATGTTGCCCAAAGCATATAAACCGCTGGAGGCGATATTCAAGTCAATTACTGAGAACAGGGAAGATTTTAAGAACATTGAAATTCACTTTATAGGAACAGGAAGCAGGGCAAATGATGCAGAAAGCTTTACTATCAAATCGTTAGCAGAAAAATACAATTTATGGAATACAAGCGTGTATGAATACCCGAAAAGAATTCCTTACCTGGATGTGTTGGTACACTTAAATAATGCTGATGGCATATTTATACTGGGAAGTACAGAGCCGCATTACACACCAAGTAAAGCGTACCAGGGAGTACTTTCCGGCAAACCTATTATAGCTGTATTGCATAAAGAAAGTACAGCAGTAAAAATGATCAGGGAATCCGGAGCTGGTGTTGTTTTGGATTTTGATGGAGAAAGTGAATTAGATGTAATTAAAAATAAATTTGGTGCAATTATGAAGACGTTTTTAATACTTAATGAGAGCTATTACGATTCAGGAATAAATTACGATCTTTTTGAGGCATATTCAGCAAGAGCGGCTACGTCACGGCTTACGCAACTTTTTGCTCAAATAACATAATGAGGTCTGTTTTGAAGCGTCTTGCTATAATTACCACACATCCAATTCAATACAATGCACCTTGGTTCAGGCTTTTGGCAGAAAGAGATAAAATACAGATCAAGGTATTTTATACTTGGGGACAGCTTAAAGATGGAAATAAATTTGACCCTGGCTTTGGAAAAAATATACAGTGGGACATTCCTTTACTCGAAGGGTATGACTATACTTTTGTAAAAAATATTTCAAAACACCCGGGCTCTCACCATTATGGGGGTATTGATAATCCCACTCTGATTAAAGAAATAGAAGAATGGAATTCGGATGCAACACTGGTATTTGGTTGGAATTTTAAAAGCCATTTAAAGGCAATTAGGCATTTCAAAAATAAAAGATTAGTTCTGTTTAGGGGCGATTCTAATTGTATGGATGAAAGCAAGGGGTTGTCTTTGAAAAAGATGTTGAAAAAATACTATTTAAAAAAGATTTATGCAAGCGTTGACAAAGCGTTGTATGTAGGAAGTGCTAATAAAAGTTATTATTTACAATTCGGTCTTACACCAACACAGTTGGTTTTTGCGCCCCATGCAATAGATAACGAAAGGTTCGCTCAGGAAGATGGCCCTGATTTCCGTGAACAATTCAAAATACCGTCCGAAGATATTGTGATACTTTTTGCAGGCAAGCTGGAACATAAAAAAAACCCGCTCTTGCTTCTAAAAGCCTTTGCCGAGCTTGAACTTGAAAGTGTTCATCTGGTTATAGCAGGCGATGGCGAGCTGGAGAACGAAATAAAACAAAGCTGTAAGAAACTCACTGATTCCATAAAAAAGCGCATTCATTTTTGCAATTTTCAGAACCAAAGCACAATGCCTGCACTATACCATACCTGCGATGTTTTTGTGTTGCCGTCGCAAGGGCCGGGAGAAACGTGGGGGCTGTCAGTCAATGAAGCGATGGCCGCAGGAAAAGCGGTATTGGTGAGTGATAAATGCGGATGTGCTCAGGATCTGGTCGTAGAGGGGTTAAACGGATATATGTTCAAAAGTGGCGATGTTCAGGATCTGAAAGAAAAGATAATAAGGCTTTGCAGTAATAAGAAACAGCTGGCATCAATGGGACAGCAGTCGCTGAAAATCATACAGCCATGGTCTTTTGCAAATATTTGTGAAGCGGTTGAACAAATCGTACATGACTAATAATAACTTAGCGTAATTAATACTTATTTTGAAATCACTATTTCCACCAAATTTTAATTGGGCCGTTTTTCTTATAATAGGATTAGCAATTCGCTTTCTTTTTATTGACTTGAGCGGTATCGGTTTTATTGCAATTATGATATCGTTGCACCAGTTCATGTTACTCTTCGATTCTATAAGTCATTTTATTTCTGTAAGGTATCTGCTGGGTTCTTTTATGTGTGTGCAATATTTACTGGGGCCCACGTTTGCTTACAATGGATTGGATCAATACCAGTATTTTGAATACCGCATGGCAATCCCGGAGGTAGATTATTTCTTGTATGCGATACCTGCGGTGCTAGCCTTTATAACGGGTGTACATTTGTTTGCGGGTAATTTGAAAGGAGAAAAGGTTAATGAACAGGGTATAATGGCTTTCGTGCAGAAAAACCCTAAGCTGCCCTATACTTTTATTGTAATGGGGCTATTTGCCAGTGTCGCTTCCTCCTATTTTTCTACAGAACTGGCATTCGTTTTTTATTTATTGGGCAGTTTTAAATTTATTGGCTTGTTTTTGCTGGTGTTGGGAAGCAAACAGTTGAAAGTGTTGCCTGTAGTAATTGTAATAGGTTCTATCGTATCATCTTCTTTTGGTGAAGGCATGTTCCATGATTTGCTAACCTGGGTCATCTTTACAGGATCGGTTTTCGCAATAAAATATAAGATTTCCTTTCAAACAAAAATAATAGGAGCAGCTGGGTTTGTCCTGTTTGCATTGACACTTCAAATTTTAAAAGGCGCATTTCGCAACTCTCTTGGTCACTCAGGAGGAGAGAATGGGGTAGAAGCCTTTGGCAACCTGGTGAAAGAGCAAAATCAAACTGAGAAAGGTTTATTCAGTTATGAGAAGATAGCGGAATCAAACGTCCGTATCAACCAGGGATTTATTCAAACCAATATTATGCTTACCATCCCGGATAAAGAGCCTTTTTCCAATGGTGAAGAAATGGGCAGGGTGTTGCAGGCAGCACTATTACCCAGGATATTAGCCCCTAACAAATTAAATGCAGGTGACAGGGATATAGTTTACAGGTATTCACGTATCAAGTTAAGCCGGGGTACATCCATGGGTTTGGGTTCTCTTGGAGATGCCTACATAAATTATGGCATCTTCGGAGGATGTATTTTTATGTTCTTGCTGGGATTACTGTATTGTGCCGTATTAAATGTTTTTTATAGGAACAGCCTTAAATATCCTGTACTCGTTTTATTTACTGCTCTGGTGTTCTATTATCCCATCCGTCCCGATTGTGAATTACAGACAATTTTGGGGCACCTTTTCAAATCAGTCTTCCTTATTTTCGTCATCATCAACATCTGGAAGTATGAATTTTACGTGCCAAATAAAAAGCTCGTTTTGCAGGTATAAATACAAATTTGTATCGCTATAGCTTAGGTATGGCTTAAGTATAGCTTAGGTATAGATAGTGTATGAAAAATATAATGGGAAATTTACTACAAATAGTTGCTGGAAGTTGACTAAAATCTTTATTTCCATACCATGGTTTCTGCCAGCTTTTCGTGCCGGGGGTCCCATTCAATCTGTTGCAAACCTTGTGAGGGAATACAATGAAGAGGTGGAATATTATATCTACTGTGCCGACACCGACCTGGATGGAAGTGAATTGGAAAATGTGGTTACAGGCAAATGGACAAACTATAATAGTTACACAAAAGTTTGGTATGCGGTGCGTACTTCTGTAAGTGACCACCTGGTGAAGCAAACAGAAATCATAAAACCTGATGTTTTATTGATAGTAGGTTTGTACGACTGGCATTTTAATATGGTGCCATTGCTGTTTTGTAAGGCTCCTAAAAAGATTGTATCTGTAAGAGGCATGTTACACCCGGGCGCGTTATCACAAAAGAGATGGAAAAAGAAACTTTACCTGCAGTTATTCAGGTTATTGAAGTTTCCTCAAAGAGTTGTTTTTCATGCAACAGATGAGACAGAAAAAGAGTATATAAAACAATATCTTGGAAAAGATACAACAGTGCTGGTCGCAGGTAATTTCCCCAATTATATGGGATGCCTGCCTCTGCCTTCCTAAACAGTCTGGTACGTTGCAAATGGTAAGCATTGCATTGATAAGCCCAATGAAAAATCTTCTGTTGGTATTGCAGGCACTGCAACAAATAAAGGAGAGAGTGCTGTATGATATTTTTGGTCCTGTTAAGGACAGCGCATACTATGATGAATGTAGAAGGCTCATAAACGATTTGCCTGGAAACATTGAGGTAACCATACACAAAGAGGTGCATCCCGAAAAGGTAAAAGAAGTGCTGGAGAAAGCTCATGTCTTTATTCTTCCAAGTAAAAGCGAGAATTTTGGTCACTCAATTTTCGAAGCTCTATCTGCGGGCAGGCCTGTTATAACGAGCACCAATACCCCATGGAATCATCTCGAACGTGCTCTGGCAGGAATAAACGTGTCAGTTGAAAACAATTCAGGTATTGAAGACGCCATTCGTTTTTTTGCAGGCATGAATAAAGAGTCTTTGCAGCAATGGCAATGCGGTGCAATATCATATGCTGAAAAAGCTATTGATACAAGCAAGATAAAAAACCAGTATAGAAGGATGTTCTCTACACAACCGGTGACAATCCATAGTCTAAGTAATGCTGTTACATAATGAACCGCAGTTACTTCTGGGAGTTAATTGCTATATTCAGGTTAAAAACAATATTGTTTTTATATCACCAATAAATAACGAAGGATGCTGATAGCAGGAGCAGGGGGGCATGCAGTTGAATTGCTGGAAGTGTTACGGTCAAACCAGTACCGAAAAAAGATAGTATTATTTGATGATGTAAATAAGCGTAAGAGCGGGCTACTGTTTTCCAGGTATCCTGTTTTACAATCTTTAGAGGAAGCATCCAACTACTTTGAAACGGATGCTGATTTCTGCATAGGAGTGGGAAATTCGCAATTACGCAAGAGTCTCGAAGAGAAGATGCTAAGCATTGGTGGAAAGCTGGTTTCATTGATAAGTAATGACGCACTCATAGGTGAGAACGAAGTGGTATTAGGCGAAGGCCTCAATATAATGCAGGGAGCGGTTATTACTTCCATGACGCAAATAGGTCGCGGCAGTTTAGTGCATATCAATTGCAGTATTCATCATAATACTATCATAGGCGAATATTGTGAGTTGTCTCCCGGCTGCAGAATATTAGGTGGTGTGTTTATGGAATCATTTGTTTCTGTCGGTTCCAATGCAGTCATAATGCGGAATGTATCAATAGGAGAGAGAGCAATAATTGGAGCAGGAGCTGTTGTTACAAAAGATGTTGCACCTGGTATTACGGTTGTTGGAGTTCCTGCGAAAAAAGTAGTTAAGTCGGTTAAACAATGATGGTTCTTTTCTTCTTTATTTAGATACTTTATGCAATTAAGTGCAGTTAAGCAACTTTATCCATTTCTTTGGTACCTTATTAAGTTCATTCTTGTTTTTTGTTTTTGCTATGGAATTACATTAGCAGTAATTGGTCTGTCGTCACCTGGCGGTTATTATAGCCCTTTTGTGGCAAGATATTTAGACTATGTAAGCGCCCTAAAACTTTCCATGATAAAAGCGTCTGCTTCATATGTAGCTTGTTTGGAATTCCCACCTATTCTAAACCGGGATTTATCTTGAGAGTTACTAATGGAAGAGGAATTATAATAGCTATGGATTGCGTTGGCTATGGTGTATACAGCTTTTGGGCTGCTTTCGTGATAGCTAATAATGGCGGCTTTAAAAAAAAATGTGTGTGGCTTATTACAGGAATTTTTATCCTTTGGTTAATTAACGTAATTCGTATTACCTTGTTGCTGATAGCCATCAACAAAGGTTGGCCAATGCCATTTGGAATAGATCATCATACATGGTTTACCATTGCAGCATACTTCGCAATTTTTATACTCATAATTATTTATGATAAATCTTTTCATAATAAAATTTTGAATTTCCGGGAAAAGAAGTAAATTTATGACAACAAATCTGGCTTCTTATAACAATTCCTTGTATAAACCCGGTTCTGCTTTTAAAAGGCTATTATGGTATGTCGTAAATGCAACTAGTTTTTAAAAGTTCTCTTTTCCCGTTTTATAAAATAAAAGTTTTTTTTTTAGCTCTTTTCGGTGCCAGTGTTGGTAAAAATATTTTAATAAAGCCTAATGTAAATATCAAATATCCATGGTTTCTTGAAATCGGAAATAACGTATGGATAGGCGAAGAAGTATGGATTGATAATCTGGGCAAAGTTTTAATTGGTAATAATGTTTGTTTAAGTCAGGGATGTATGTTGCTAAGTGGTAATCATAATTATAGCAAATCAACTTTTGACTTGGTAGTAAAAGATATCGTGCTTGAAGACGGAGTTTGGATTGGTGCAAGATCTGTTATCTGCGGTGGATCTGTATGCCATTCTCATTCTGTAGTAAGCGTTGGGTCAGTAGTCACAGGAAAGCTTGATGCAATGGCTATATATAAAGGAAATCCGGCAATAAAAGTAAAGGACAGAATATTTGTAAAATAAAAACGTTGTATATAAAATCCATTATTAAAAAAATAAATTATGTAATAAAGATTTACTTATTTTAAACGCTTAATTAATCTACCCGTGAAAGTTTCTATCATAACTGTAACCTACAACTCTGAAAAGTATTTGGCAGATTGCATTCAATCTGTAAAAAAGCAAACTTACAATAACATCGAGCACATTATTGTTGATGGTAAATCAACCGATGGCACTATTAAGATTATACGTAAAAATGAAAAAGACATCTCCAGGTGGATATCTGAAACAGACAGGGGAATGTATGATGCTATTAACAAGGGTATTGCATTGGCAACCGGCGATATAATTGGTATTCTTAACAGCGATGATATGCTTGCATCTGCCGATGTAATTATGGATATTGTTGCATGTTTTGATGAAACAGGCAAGGATTCTCTGTATGGTGATTTGGTGTATGTAGCTCCTGAAATGCCAGAAAAAGTAATGCGTTACTGGAAGGGTATTTCTTACAAGCGCTCTAGATTTAATTATGGATGGATGCCTGCGCACCCGACATTCTATATCAGGAAGAAAGTAATTGATCAATATGGCGATTATGAAAATCATTATCATACTGCAGCAGATTATGAGTTCATGTCACGATATCTTTATGCACACAAGGTTTCCTCATATTATCTACCTAAAATGATAGTTAAAATGAGAAGCGGTGGTGTAAGTAACGGGAACTTATATCGGAGGCTCAGAGCTAACAGGCGTGATTTTCTTGCCATGAAAAAAAATAAAATTCCCCTGGCATTTTTCGTGTCAATTATGAAACCTCTTATAAAGCTTCCCCAATATAAAAGTAAATTTGGTAATGGTATTATTAAGCCAAAACATAAAGCCCACAAATTTCTTACACCTTCTATATCATTTTTTCCCGCAGATGCAAAAGCCGAGATACAATAGACCTTATAACTTTAATGAGTTTTTTTAGAAAAAAAAATACAAATTCTTTAGCCTACGATTTTTCAAACTTTCATCAGGATATACATTCCCACATACTGCCCGGTATAGACGATGGTTCACCAGATATTGAAACGTCTATTGAGTTAATTAAAGCGCTTACAGCAGCCGGTATTCATACATTTATTTGTACACCCCATGTCATTGGGGATATGTATCGCAATACGCCGGAGACAATTCATTTTGCGCTGGATACATTAAAAGAGGAATGCCGCAGGCAAAATATAAATGTAAATCTTAGTGCTGCTGCCGAGTATATGCTTGATGATTATTTCATGGAATTGCTTCGCAAAAAAGCTCCGTTACTTACCTTAGCTCATAATTATATTCTTACAGAATTATCCTTTTCAACATCACCCGAAAATCTTGAAAAAATATCTTTTGAGCTGAATGTACAGAACTATCAGCCTTTAATGGCACACCCGGAAAGATATATTTATTATCATAAAAACTATGATGCGTATTACAGAATGAAGGAGCTTGGTTTTTTACTACAGGTAAATTTATTATCTCTTATTGGTTATTACGGTAAGTCCGCTGCAAAAGCCGCACATTATATTTTAGATAATGGCCTGGCAAGTTTTGTAGGTACTGATCTTCACAATATGAAACACTTTAATATTCTTACAGATCCTCAGCATACTTCGACATTTAGAAAAGCATTGAAGGATACTGTATTTAATAATTTTGAAAAGCTCTAGGCCGTTACTTTATTGCTGCTATTCCAGGACAAATTTCTGCGTACTCATTCCCTCATTTGTTTCAATTTCCGTAAAATAAATTCCCTTTGGTTCGTTTGAAATATCTATTAGTTGATTTGAATAAAGACTAAAAAATTCTTTTTGTAAAACACTTCGACCAGCAGCATTTAATATTCGCAACTTCACTTTCCCTACATATCCATTCATAGAGATGAACAATTTCTCTTTAGTTGGATTAGGGTACAAAGTGAATTTTTTTGTTGGAGCAATCTTTATTTGTTTGGGAACCGAATAACAAACATTTCCTGCCTTTGCAACCAAAAGCAAGCGATACTGATAAATTATACCAGGCAATATATTGTCAACAAAATTATAGACCGAATCCTGCCCGGTTTGTACAATTGCTACTCTTTCAAAAAGTAAATTACCTGCTGCCCTTTGCAACTCATAATAATTAATATTTTGTTGCTCCCCTAAAGTCCATTGTATCTTAACCTGGTTAGTGTTAACTATTGTAACATTTAATGAATTGTTTACTTTAATAGAGTTTTGGCTGCATGGATTTCTGCAGGTATTTACAGAAAGTGATTGACCAGTCTTAATTATTTCAGCAGCTTCTTCATAAGTTGGTTCAGGTAAAAAACAAGTAACAGGATCTATCATGCCTGCATGCAAGGCAGCTACCTGCTTGCCTTCCGGCGTATTTGCCAATTCGTAATTTCCATTATCAGGATCAGCAAATATTGCTTTTAACCCTCTCGGATCATTTCTAAGATCAAAAAATAATGAATGCACATCCTGTCCTGATTGATATTTCCAATCATCAAAATTATAAATAAGCGTTTTTCCATTATTGGTAGTTGCATTAGTTACATCCCATACAACGCTTTTTCCCTTTAAAAGAATGTAAACATTATTATCCCACTTGTCTTTGGCAGTACCAATTCCTTTATCTGTATTAGCTCTTGCAGCTGCTAAAGAATTTCCTGAATCAATATCACAAATAAAGATGTTTCCGGCTGCATTTATAAAACTTCCCGTTGAACCGCTTCCACTAATAAATGCGCCATTCTTTAAAGATTTAATATGAATAATGGAGTTAGATAAATTTAAAGAAGTATTTGCCTGCATAATAATTCCGGTAGAATAAGTTCCCTTAGTTTTTATAAAAGTATTCTTTACAATAGCATTTACAGGGTTTTTTGCACTAAATGCTATCCCATTATTATTATCTTTAAAATAGACATTTGTAATTGAAGCAAATTTTGCTGAGCCATAATTATATCCAATTGAATAGCCATCCGCATAAATATTATTTAAGAAAACTGAATCTGTATTCGAAGTAAACATAAAACCATCTTTCTCTGTACTATCAGCAAAGCCAACGATATTATCCATCTCAATTGCTCCATAATTTGTTCCCTCGCTTGTGTGCGCATACAGAGGTGCTCTGAGATTTAAAAACATTGAATTTTTGATGGTGCAATGTTTTTGTAAGCCTTCAACATCATAAAAAACAACTGCAAAATCATTTGTGTTTTTTGCAGCTGGTAAAAAAAGTGAATGATCTATAATTCCACCACGAACAACTACATGATGAATACCAGCGCCAGGGCCAAAAATGACTTTGTTATAATACGAATGATCACCACTTGGCAACATGCCATTGCCTGCGCCAAAGCCTCTTATCCAAAGGTTTTCAAATGAATTTCCATTTTGATAAGTAGCATTTATAGCCCAATCCATAACGGTTACCTCGTACCTGTATCTCGAGTGATTATTCGGAGATTTTCCATCACTTGTATGTATATACATCTGCTTTGGATTCTCAGTGGTGTTTACCGGTGAATAAAATGAGCCAGGCGTATTTTCTACTGCCGCTTCTGATGTAACAAATTGGAGAATTTTTCTTGCGGTAAGAGGAGCAACTTTTTCAAGAGATCGGTCAATTTCAAATACGTACATATAACTATAACTGCCTATTCCGCCAATACCATAACCCTCAAATCCGGAATATGGAATACCTTGTTTGTAGGTATAAGTTCTTCCTGAATCAGTATTCCATCCTGTGTCAAATTCTTTTGTTCCATTCATTATTGCAGGGGCTGCGCTATCAAATTGATCTGCATAAGTGTTAACAGTTATTGGATAAGATGTAATTAGATTTTCATTAAATATGCTACCGCTTTTTAATGCTATACTTACAGAATCATGCGAAGAAGCAAAAGCAGAAATCAATGGTGTAGCAGAAGCTATTGTTTTTTTTGCAAGAAGCGATGAAGTGCCAGGATAATAGTCTCTACCCTGGTTGCTAATATAAAAATTAGGAGATGACTGACATAAACATTGCGAAAACCACATAAGCATAACAATAGAGCAGCAGATTCTCAACATAGTAAACAGCAATTACTTTTTGATGTACTAAAATTTAAACTAAATGGGGCGGATTATTCTGAAAGGAGATGTGGAATTGAATGGTAAATATACGACGTAGCTTTTAACTTATTCAAATCTTTAAATCAGTTCTGACTTGCGTAATATATTCTTGCAGATTGTATTCGTAACTTTATAAAAAATCATTTAATAAATCTATATCCAAGCATGCCGTTAGCCTCTCTCAACAAATATCTCTGGAAATATAAATGGCATTTTTTTACAGGTATAATTTTTATTATACTGTCAAATTATTTTAAAATTCTTGCTCCGCAGATTACGAAATATGTTTTAAACATCATTGAGTTTACATTAAGCAAAACGCATACTGGTACTGCTTCTCATGTAAAAAGCAATTATGATCCTTTGGTAAAATTATTTATAGGTGGCCTGAACGAAAGAGACAGTTCTATAAAAACAAAAATTTTGTATTCAGGCATTGTTCTTCTGGTGCTTGCATTGATTAGTGGATTCTTTATGTTTCTTATGCGGCAAACGATTATTGTAATGAGCCGGCATATAGAATATGAACAGAAAAATGAAATATTTAATCACTATCAGCAGTTGGATATGCGCTTTTATAAAAGTCATAATACGGGTGATCTGATGAATCGAATCTCCGAAGATGTAAGCCGGGTGCGCATGTACACAGGTCCTGCACTAATGTATCTTATTAATCTTGCCGCCACTATAGGCTTTTCATTGTATTATATGTTTAAGGAAAATAAAGAGCTTACTTTGTATGTTCTTGCGCCTTTGCCTATTCTGGCAATCGCTATTTATTATGTCAACAGTATCATTAACCGAAAGGCTGATAAAATACAATCCTTGTTAAGCGATCTTACTACTAATGCACAGGAATCTTATTCAGGAATAAGAGTTATAAAATCGTTTGTGCAGGATAAATCAATGCTTGGCTTTTTTGAAAGAAACAGCGAGATGTATAGAAAAAATGCCATATCACTTGCAAAAACCGAAGCCATTTATTTCCCAGCGATGGGATTAATTATCGGCATCAGCACTTTGCTTACCATACTCATCGGAGGTTTGTATGTAATAGATGGCAGCATAAATATTGGTGTGATCGGAGAATTTGTTATGTACATTCTTATGCTCACATTTCCCGTAATGGCAATCGGATGGACAGCCAGCATGATCCAGCGAGCATCTACTTCGCAAAGGCGCATTAATGAATTTTTGCATACAGAGCCATCTATAAAAAATGGCGTTCACCCGGAGAAAGTAATTTTAAAAGGAAATATAGAATTTAAGCATGTTGATTTTACTTACCCTGACACAGGAATACACGCAATAAAGAATTTTAATCTTTCCATAAATAAAGGAGAAAAGATTGCTATTGTTGGTAAAACAGGTTCTGGTAAATCAACCATTGCTCAATTGATGTTGCGCATGTATGATCCGCAACATGGAAAGATTTTATATGATGATGTTGACATAAAAAATATTGATCTCAAAACATTGCGTTCGCAAATAAGTTATGTGCCTCAGGATGTTTTTTTATTCAGCGATACTGTAGAAAATAATATTGGTTTTGCAAGAGAAAATATAAGCTCTGAAATAATTTATAAAGCTGCAGCTAATGCAGTAGTAGTTGGCAAATGAAATTCAGCAGTTTGCCAATGGATATGAAACGATGATAGGAGAGAGCGGCGTTACATTAAGCGGCGGTCAAAAGCAACGAATTTCAATAGCGCGTGCATTAATAAAAAATCATGAGATCGTGGTATTTGATGATTGCCTAAGTGCAGTAGATGCCAGAACAGAAAACGAAATTTTATACAATCTTATACAATTACTTGCAATCTAAAACTGCTATTATTATTACTCATCGGATTTTTTCTCTTTTTAATTTTGATAAAATAATTGTATTGTATGATGGATGCTGTTGCCGAAAGCGGCACTCATAAGCAATTGCTTGAAATTGGTGGCTTATACGCGGAAATGTATTACAACCAGCAAAGGCAGCAAAGCAATGCACCTGCATAACACTTATAGATTGTAATTATTTTGCCAATTGAAAAACAATTTTATCTTTGTTTCTTACAATAAAATTATCAACAAATAACTTAAAAAATAAAGTGGCGTACGAAAATAATGATAAAAAAATGGAGAGTGTTTACAGCCAGCGAATAAGGCTGGCAAAAGAAGAACTTATTTCTTTGATGTACGGGAAACACGTGGCAATGATTATTATTTAACGATTACAGAAAGCCGGAAACGATTTAATGAGGATGGTTACGACAGGCATAAAATATTTTTATACAAAGAAGATTTCAATAAATTTTTAAAGGGATTGACTGAAGCAATTGATTATGTGAAAACAGATCTAATGCCTGACTTTGATTTTGATGCATTTAATCATGAAAATACATGAAGGAGATGAGGGAAATTTTGAAGACAGAAAAAATGCTTCAGATAAAAAACAAGAGATAGAAAAAGAATCATCAACTGAAGAAGCGCCTACTGGTATTGCATCCGCGGCTACACCAGAAGTAGAGACAAATTCTGAATCCGATACTTCTTCATCCCTTCATGATGAAGAAGTAGACAAGTGGTAAGCTTGTTTTTTAAAATGACTTTGAACTTTTCAGCAATGAAAAGTTTTTTTTGTTTATAGGTTATCCATTAATAAAATGCAAAGATGTATTTCTTTACGTTCATAAAGACGTTTATAACATAACAGTTATGCTATATACGTAATTATTGCCTTAACTTTTTAAAAGTATTTATCAGTCCATTGGTAGATGAATCATGAGAGTTTATTTCTGCATCATCCTTAGTTCAGGTAAAAATTTTTGGCCAAGTTGCTTACCAAGTTCTACACCCCATTGATCAAAGCTGTAAATATTCCAGATAATTCCCTGAACAAAAATTTTATGTTCATACAAGGCAATCAATTCACCCAAAGTTGTAGGTGTTATTTCTAGTTATTAAAAAAGAATTAGTTGGTTTATTTCCTTCAAATTCTTTAAATGGAATTAACTTTTTCATCTTACCTTTTCTGCTTAAGTTCTTCTATTGTTTTTCCATTCATCAAAGCTTCGGTCTGTGCAAAAAAATTAGATAATAAAATTTTGTGATGCTCGCCCATCGGATTATGTGTAATAGCAGGTGCAATAAAATCGCAGGGTATCAAAGGCGTTCCCTGGTGAATTAATTGATAGAATGCATGCTGGCCGTTGGTTCCGGGCTCTCCCCAAATTACGGGTCCTGTTGAATAAGTGACTGGATTCCCATTTCTATCTACATGCTTTCCATTGCTTTCCATATTCCCTTGTTGAAAATAGGCGGGGAACCGGTGCATATATTGATCATAAGGAAGAATGGCTTCTGTCTGAGCACCAAAAAAATTAATATACCAAAGACTAATCAGTCCCATAAAAACAGGTAATTTTTTTCAAAAGAATTTTCCCGAAAATGCTTGTCAATTTCATAAGCACCTTTCAGCAGACTTTCAAAATTATCATAGCCAATAGTCAAAGCAATTGATAATCCAATGGCACTCCAAAGGCTATACCGTGCCGCCAACCCAATCCCAAAAAACGAACATATTTTCTTTATCTATCCCAAACTCAATAACTTCTTTTTCATTGGTACTTAATGCAACAAAATGTTTTGCAACATGCTTTTTCATCTTGTGCAGATTTCAAAAACCAATCTCTTGCTGAATGAGCATTGGTCATGGTTTCCTGCGTTGTAAAAGTTTTAGAAGCAACTAAAAATATAGTTTCATCAGGTGTAATTTTTTTAAGCATTTCAGCCATATCCGTTCCATCAATATTGCTTACAAAATAAGGCTGCATATCTTCTATCCAATAAGGTTTTAATGCTTCGGTAACCATCACCGGACCAAGATCGCTGCCGCCGATGCCAATATTTACAATGTATTTTATTTTTTTTCCGGTATATCCTTTCCATTCTCCACTGTGAATTTTTACTGCAAAATTTTTCATTTGTTCCAGCACCCTTTTCACTTCAGGCATTACATCTTTCCCTTCACTCATAACAGGCTTACCAGAAAAATTTCTTAAAGCCGTATGCAATACAGCTCGGTTCTTCGTTCTCGTTAATCTTTTCTCCATGAAAACATTGCGTCAATTGCATCTTGCAGCTTACATTCTTCAGCGAGTTGAAGTAATAAATGCAGCGTTTTATCGTTAATAATATTTTTAGAAAAATCATAGATGATATCAGGAACAGCTAAAGAAAATTTATCAAACCTATTCGCATCTTCTGCAAAAAGATCTTTCATAGAGGTATGCTTCATTTCTTTAAAGTGTTCCTGTAGCTCTTTCCAGGCTTGTGTTTCAGTGGGATTAATTTTTGGCAACATTACGTTATGATATTAAATTAGTTTGTAAAATTACGCGTGGCTGATCGAAATTTAATGTAGAGGGCAATTATATTATTGTAGTTTTTAAATGAGATAGAATTCTATATGCTGAATGACTTAAATGCAAATTATAGTTAAAAAAGTTTGTAGCATAACAGTTAGTAATAAACGAAATAAGAATTATAAAAACTCTATGACTTCAATGGTCTCCTGAACCATTTCTTTGGTAACATCAAGATGCAACACCATTCTTATTTGAGTAGGAGAAATAGGCATTACAAGTATATTTTCTTCCTTAAAAGCTTCTGCAAGAGATGAAGCTGTGTAATTATTTTGTACTTCATAGATAATAATGTTCGTTTCCACAGGCATCATCTTCCCGGTAAAAGATTTTTTTAATAATGCTTCTGCAATCAGCTTTGCATGCGCATGATCAGTATGCAATCTGTCTATATTATTTTCCAAAGCATAGATGCCAGCAGCAGCTAAGTATCCTGCCTGCCTCATTCCGCCACCAAAAACCTTTCTTACTCTTCTTGCTTTTTTTATTAAATCTTTACTTCCAATGAGTACGCTTCCTACTGGAGCACCAAGTCCTTTGCTCAGGCATAATGAGATACTGTCAAATATTTTTCCATAAGTTTCAGGCGTTTGTCCATGCTCTACAATTGCATTAAATAACCTTGCGCCATCCAAATGCAATTAAAGATCATTGTGTAAACAAATCGCTTTTATTTTCTCTATATCAGTTATTTCATAACAACTTCCACCACCTCTGTTCGCTGTATTTTCAAGGCTTACAAGCCTTGTCCTTGCCTTATGAACATCATTATTATTTATGGAATCCTTTACTTGCTCAGCAGTGATACTACCCCGATTACCTTCAACGGGTTTCGTCTGGCATCCTGAATTAAATGCTATGCCGCCGCCTTCATAAATATAAACATGGCTAAGTTTATCGCATATCACTTCATCACCGGGCTGTGTGTGGCATTTTATTGCTATTTGATTTGTCATAGTGCCGCTTGGGCAAAATATAGCAGCTTCCATTCCAAACAGCTCCGCAGCAAAGGCCTTCAAGTTCATTTACCGTTGGGTCTTCTCCAAATACATCATCGCCAACCTTTGCCCTGAACATAGCCTCCAGCATGCGAGGTGAAGGTTTAGTAAAAGTATCAGATCTATAATCAATCATTTAAAAATATGTTAATGAATAATTGATCAGCATTTACCCATAGAAGACGCTGATCTTTTTTAATTCATAAAAATAGTCCAAGTTATTTTTATAATGATTATGAAATGCAAAATTTGCGTTGTAAATTTGCCAAATGTTTCATACAGATGAATCGGATTAACAAATCTTTTGCAGCATTTCTCCAACTTTTAGTGTCTAAATTTCGTTCTAAACATATATCAAACTTATACACATGAGGCAACTTAAAATTGCTACCCAGATCACCAACCGTGATTCGCAGGCAGTTGAAAAATATCTGCAGGAAATCTCTAAGATTCGGAATGATAACTCCGGAAGAGGAAACTAACTTGCACAGCAAATTAAGATGGGTGACCAGAGAGCACTGGATCGACTCGCAACAGGCCAACCTACGTTTCGTGGTATCTGTTGCAAAGCAGTACCAGCACCAGGGTCTTTCACTTAGTGATCTAATCAACGAGGGCAACCTCGGTTTGATAAAAGCGGCCCAACGCTTTGATGAAACCAAAGGGTTTTAAATTTATTTCTTACGCCGTTTGGTGGATTCGCCAGTCCATCTTACAGGCGTTGGCAGAGCAGGGCAGATTAGTCCGCTTGCCTCAAAACAAAATTGGCACTTATAACAAAGCAAATAAAGCTTACATGGCTTTTGAGCAGGAACATGAACGAGAACCTTCAACAGAAGAATTGAGCTGAAATTCTTGAAATGAGTGAAACGGAAATCAACAACATTTTTCAAAGCAACACAAGGCACACTTCACTGGATGCACCTGTGCACGAAGCGGAAGATGTAGCTATGGGCGATTTGCTTGAAAGGAGCGATGAAACCGATGAAGATGTAATGAAAGATTCATTGAGAGAATGAAATTACGCGGGTATTGAAATCACTTAGTCCGCGTGAAGCAGAAATTGTAAATGCTTACTTTGGCCTTGATGGCGAAAATGGTGTTACCATTGAGCAGATCGGGCAAGAAATATGATCTTACAAAAGAGCGCATTCGCCAGATAAAAGAAAGAGCTATCAAACGTTTACAGAAAGCACGTTACAGCAGCGCTTTAAAAGCTTATTTAGGATAAAAAAAATTACTCGTTGTAAAAGCCGCTCCTGTAGCGGCTTTTTTTATCGCTGTATTATTACAATATCTTTGCAAAATGAAGTTCGTACCTGTATTATTGTGCCTTTTGGTATTCGTGTCGTGTGAAAAAAAGATCAGTTTTAAATTGCATAATGTTTCCGATGTTTTAGTAGTAGATGCAAGTATTGAAAGTAATCAACCGCCGGTTGTTGTGCTTTCCAAAAGTTTTAATTATTTCAGTGAGATTAACCCTTCAGAACTGGATTCATCTTTTGTTCATAATGCAGAGGTTACCATTTCAAATGGAATGCAAACGCAAAAGCTAAAAGAGTACTCAATCGATTCATCAGGTAATTATAAAGTATATTTCTATTCTGTTGATACATCTGATTTAACCAATAGCTTTGTCGGCCAGTTTAATACTTCTTATAGTTTAAAAATTGTTACTAATGGTAATGCATATACATCTGAAACCACCGTGCCACCGTTGGCAAAAAAAATTGATTCTTTGTGGTGGAAACCAGTAGCCTTTACAAAAGATACTACAGAGGTTGATGTTGTGGCTCAATCAACGGACCCTAAAGGCCTTGGCAATTACATCAGGTATTACACGAAAGTAAACAATGGCAATTTTCTTCCGGGCGCTCAGTCAGTTTATGACGATGAATTTATTGATGGAACAACTTATTCATGGCAAATAGAACCTGGCATTGATCGTAATAATCCTGTTTCGTTTGATAAAAATTTTTTTCATAAAGGCGATACAGTTGCAATAAAGCTTAGCAACATCGATAGGAATACTTATGAGTTTTGGCTTACCATGGAGTTTGCATATCAAAGTATAGGCAATCCTTTTGCATCGCCTAATAGCGTAATTGGGAATATTTCAAATGGAGCTCTCGGAGCGTTTTGTGGTTATGCTGCAAGCTTTAAAACCCTTGTCATTCCTAAGTAGAAAGCATTTCAATACATTAGTTTCATTATCAAAAAGTTTATTTTTGAAAAATTATAAAAAAATTTATGGATAAAAATGTTGAGCACGTTCAGTGTTTAATTATTGGTTCAGGGCCTGCAGGTTATACAGCAGCGATATATGCAGCAAGGGCGAATTTGAAACCTGTCCTTTATCAAGGAATACAGCCTGGTGGCCAGTTGACAATAACAACAGAAGTTGAAAATTATCCTGGTTATGCAAATGGAATACAAGGACCCGATATGATGGTTGATTTTGAAAATCAGTCGAAAAGAATGGGTGCTGACATACGGTATGGTCTTGCAACTGAAGTTGATTTTTCAGCTTCCCCGTTGAAGGTAAAAATTGATGAAGAAATGTGGATACATGCGGATACCGTAATTCTTGCAACTGGTGCAAGTGCGCAATGGTTGGGACTTGAAAGTGAGCATAGGCTAAATGGACATGGTGTTAGCGCATGTGCCGTATGCGATGGTTTTTTCTTTAAAGGAAAAGAAGTTTGTATAGTTGGCGGCGGTGATACTGCTGCAGAGGAAGCACTATACTTGAGTAAAATATGCAGCAAGGTTCATGCATTTGTGAGAAGAGATACAATGAGAGCAAGCAAGATAATGCAACAACGTGTACTTGAAACGCCGAACATAGAAGTTTACTGGAATACAGAAGTAGAAGAAATTTTAGGCGATAAAAAAGTAGAAGCCGTTAGAATAAAAAATAACAAAACGAGGGAAAATCAAACTATACCTGTAAGCGCTTATTTCGTTGCCATCGGCCACAAGCCCAATTCAGAAATACTGAAAGGCTGGCTGGAAATGGATGAAAACGGATATATAAAAACACAACCCGGAAGCACGAAAACCAATATCGGCGGCGTTTTTGCCGCAGGTGATGTTCAGGATAAAATATACCGACAGGCTGTAACTGCTGCCGGAAGCGGATGTATGGCTGCTCTTGACGCAGAAAGATATTTAGCTATGATGGAGCATCCTGTGCCCTCCGATCATGTGCCACATTTAAATGAATATTAATTAATACTGTTTACTTTAATGATCACTATTCATTTGAATGATCTGCGGTTTTATGCTTTTCATGGTGTATATGAAGAGGAAAAAATTTTAGGAAATGAATTTGTAATTAATGCTTTTGTAGCATTTGATGAGGCGCAAAATATCATTTCATCTATTCAGGATACGATTAATTATACTTCTGTTTATAATATTATTAAAGCAGTTATGAGTATTCCCACATCTTTACTTGAGACAGTGATAATGGCAATAGGAAATGAAATTTATAACCATTTTAAATTTATAAATTATATCAAAATTTCTATAGTAAAATTGCATCCACCAATTGAAGGCATTGAAGGCAGTGTAGGCGTAATTTGGGAAAAACAATTTTAAATCTGCAAATAATTTAAATAAATCCTTGTGCTATTTCATTGCCGGTGCTATAAATTAGGCTAATGTAAAAGCAAAGAAAATTATCTTCGCCAAAATTATTTTATTACATGAATGCAAAAAAAATTCTTACAGGACTGTCCTTCGTATGTTGCATAACGGCTATGGCACAAACGACGAACACAACTACGTCATCAACGTATGACCCACATGATCTATTCACCCCCAATTTTTATCCATCTTCCGTAAATGAATACAGAGCTGGTGATGGCGAGCCTGGCCCCAAATATTGGGTGAACAAAGCGAGTTATAAAATTGAAGCGTCACTTGATACTTCCAAAGATCTTATAACCGGAACTGTGCTGATAACTTATACTAATAATAGTCCTCAGGCATTGCCCTTTGTATGGCTTTATCTTGATCAAAACCTGTATGATCTTTCTTCACGCGGGCAGGCTAAAACCCCGGCAACCGGAAGAAGCAGGTATGGAGATGTTAATTCCAGATTTGAAGGCGGAGATAAAATTGCATCAGTGAAAGTAATTACTGATACGAAAGGCGTTTCAAAGGAAACCAGTGTTGATTATATAGTATCCGATACAAGAATGCAGCTTCGCTTACCAACGCCGCTGGCAGCTAATGGCGGAACGGTAAGATTCAGAATAAGTTATTCTTATACCGTTCCAAAATATGGCTCAGACAGAACCGGAATTTTAAATACAAAAAACGGGAAGATTTATGCCATTGCGCAATGGTATCCCCGTATGTGTGTGTATGATGATGTGGAAGGATGGAACACGTTGCCCTATCTTGGTGCTGGCGAATTTTATTTAGATTATGGTGATTTTGATTATACCATTACAACCCCTGCAAACCAGATTGTTGTTGGTTCCGGTGAGTTACAAAATCCAGCAAGATGTTTTAACTGCAACACAAATAAAAAGATTGGAGCAGGCAAGGCAAAGCGATAAAACGGTGATGATACGTACTGCCGATGAAGTAAAAGATCCATCATCAAGGCCGGACAAAAAAACACTTACCTGGCATTTTAAATTAAAGAATGCAAGAGATGTAGCATGGGCAGCTTCGACGGCATTCATCTGGGATGCAGCAAGAATGAATTTGCCTAGTGGTAGAAAAGCTTTGGCAATGAGTGTTTATCCTGAAGAATCTGCCGGTGACAGTGCTTGGGGAAGAGCAACAGAATATGTAAAAGGAAGCATTGAAAATTATTCGAAAAGATGGTACGAATACCCTTATAACACTGCAACGAATGTAGCGGCTAACATCGGTGGAATGGAATATCCAAGCATTGTGTTTTGCGGATACAAATCAAGAAGGGCAGGCCTTTTCGGCGTAACAGATCATGAGTTTGGACATACTTGGTTTCCAATGGTTGTAGGAAGCAACGAAAGAAAATATGGATGGATGGATGAAGGCTTCAATACGTTTATAAACACATTGGCAGCAGAAGATTTTAATAATGGTGAATACAAGCCAAGACAACAGAACAAAACTTTTTTATATAAATATATTTTCAGCGATAAAAGCGAAACGATAATGAGTGAGCCAGATGCTTTAAAAGAAGCAAATATTGGTATTGCTTTATATGTCAAGCCTGGCTATGCTTTGACCATTATTGAGAGACGAAATTCTTGGACCAAAAATATTCGATTATGCTTTTCAAACTTATATAAAAAGATGGGCGTATAAACATCCAACACCATGGGATTTTTTTAGAACGATGGAAAATGCAGGAGGAGAAGATCTTGGCTGGTTTTGGAAAGGGATGTTCATTGAAAACTACAAACTTGATCAGGCAATAACTGATGTGAAATATGTAAAAGGAGATTCCACACAAGGTGCTTTGGTAACGATTGATAATCTTGATAGAATGGCAATGCCTGTTTATCTTTCTTATGAAACCGTAAGTGGTAAAACAGATTCGATGAAGATACCTGTGGAAGTTTGGCAAAACGGTTCCAGGTGGATTCAAAAGCTTAATACTACTGAAGCATTGAAATCTGTTACCATAGATCCGGATCATATTTTTCCGGATATTAATATGGATAATAATACCTGGAAACATGATTAAATGATATTTAATTTTTTATTGAAGGCTGTGTTAGGTTACTATGTTTATAACATAGTTAATTTATAACACAGCCTTTTCCGTTTAAATTTTTTTAATCTACTTTTGCACCCTTTTCATGAAGCCCGTTAGCGATATATTTCCTTTACTGGAACAACCAAAGAGTATTGTGATCACCTTTCACCAAAAGCCTGATGCTGATGCAATGGGCTCTGCGCTTGGGTTGTATCATTTTCTTTTACAATTTGGCAACATTGTTTCTGTTATTTCACCAACAAACTGGGCTGCATTTTTAAACTGGATGCCGGGCGCAAAAAAAGTCGTTGACTTTGAAATGCATAATGATAAAGCGTTGACATTAATTAATAGTGCTGATTGGATATTTTGCCTGGATTTTAATGTGCTGAACCGGACGAAAAAAATGGAACCGGTATTGCAAAATTTTAAGGGGATAAAAATATTAATTGATCATCATCAGCAACCGCAAATTGAAGCATTCGATTATGGAATCAGCGATGTGAATAAGAGTTCCACATCCGAAATGATATATGATTTTATTGTTAATAGCGGTAATAAAAATAAAATAGATAAATATGTTGCTGAATGCTTGTATGCTGGTGTGATGACGGATACTGGGTCGTTCCGCTTCAACTCGACTACAGCAAGCGTTCACAGGATGATTGCTGACTTAAAAGATAACGGGCTCGAGCATAGCATAATTCATGAAAATCTTTTTGATAATTTCCTTGAGAACCGCTTTAGGTTCTTTGGAAATATTTTGCTGAACAGGATGGAAATTTTTTATGAATTTAATTCAGCATTGATTGCAATTCCGCAAGCTGATCTTATAAGATATAATGTAAAAACCGGCGACACAGAAGGCCTTGTAAATTTTCCTTTAAGCATAAAAGGTATTAAGTTGGCTGCTGTTATTATTGACCGCGGCGATGAGCGTAAAAGTTCTTTTCGCAGCAAGGGTGGCTTCGATGTAAACACTTTTGCAAGAAAATATTTCAATGGCGGTGGACATTTCAATGCTGCCGGAGGCAGAAACGACGAGCCTTTGGAAGAAGTAATATCGAAATTTAAAAAAGCAATTAACGAATGCAAAGAACAATTAACGAGTTAACAATTATTAAAAATAAAACAATGAACAAATCAATTACCTTGGCCATATCCACGTTGATGATATTCGCTATAAGCTGCCAGGATCGGAATTTTAAAAAGGTAAAACCGGCAAGGCTGGCTTTGGAATATAAAGCTTTTGGCGGCAGTGGCGATAACATTAAATATGGAAATGCCATTCAATTTAAAGCTGCCAATTATTATAATGATTCTTTGCTTTCTACACCATTTGACTCAGTTTCCCAGGTAATTGAAATTGATTCTACAAAGCTTCCAAAAGAATATGTGCAGATTTTTACTTCTTGTAAAAAAGGAGATAGTGTTATCACACGTACGCCCGTTGATTCGCTGCTAAAGTTTACACAGCTTCCACCTTATGCAGTTCCAAAAAAAGGTAATTATGTTGGTTATCATTTTAAAATAGTTGATGTGATAACAAATCCGACAAGAGTCACTATGTTAAAAGAACAATCAATGAATAGCATGAAAAAAATTGACTCAATGAATACGATGAAGCAAAAAGTAATTGATGATAAAGTATTAAGTGATTATTTAGCAAAAAATAATATTAAAGCGACTAAAACAGCCAAAGGAACTTATGTAGAAATTGACAACCCGGGAACAGGTGAACAAGTTGATAGCGGAAAGGCTATTACGGTCGATTATAAAGGTATGACGTTGGAAGGCAAAGTATTTGATCAAAGCTATGATTCATCAGGGAAATCGGTAAAGCCATATACTTTTGTAGTTGATCAACGCGGTCCAATAGAAGGCTGGTCAGATGGTTTAAAACTGTTTAAAAATGGCGGTAATGGAAAATTATTTATACCATCATATCTTGCTTATGGCTCAAGGGGCGCAGGCGCAGATATAAAGCCAAACACATCTATCATGTTTGATGTAGCAATAAAAGATGTTCAAACGAGAGAACAATATATGCAGAAGATGCAGGAAAAAAGAAAAGGCATGCAGGACGCTATGAAGAGCAGGCAACAGCAAATGAAAAAGGATTCTGCCAGAGCTAAATAAATTTTATCAAATGAACGACGCCGGATTATTGCAATCCGGCGTTTCGTTTATAGCATAACTGTTATTATACATTAGTTTTACAATTTCCTTTGCCTGTTTTACATCATGAACCCGCACAATATTTGCACCATTTTGTAATGCTATTGTATTTAAAACTGTAGTCCCGTTCAGCGATTCCTCAGCAGTTATATCGAGCGTTTTATAAATGGTTGATTTTCTTGAAAGTCCTGCCATTATTGGTTTTCCAAGCATCTTAAATACTGAAAGATTTTGTAATAGCTGAAAATTGTGCCTTATATTTTTCCCAAATCCAAATCCCGGATCGATCGCCATATCGTGTATACCTGCTGCTTTACAGTCATTGATTTTTTTTATAAAAAAGTCTAGAATTTCTACTACAACGTTTTCATAAAAAATATTTTTATGCATAGTTTCAGGCACACCTTTTAGATGCATGCAGATATAAGGAACATGAAGCTTGGCAACAGTTTCAATCATACTTTCGTCCATTTGCCCTCCGCTTATGTCATTTATAATTGAAGCGCCTGCAAGCACTGTTTCTTTTGCAACCCGTGACTGGTAGGTATCTGTTGAGATCAATATATCGTCAAATCTTTTTGCAAGCATTTCCATTACAGGCATTATTCTTTTTAATTCCTCTTCCGCAGAAATTCTTTTACTTTCAGGGCGGGTGCTTTGTGCGCCAATATCAATAATGTCAGCACCTTCAGTAAGCATTTGTTCAACTTTAAATGCGACTTCATCAACGCCTCCGCGGCGGCTTGCTTCATAAAATGAATCGTTAGTAATGTTGACAATTCCCATCACTAACGGCTTTTCAAACACCAGTAATTTGCCTTTACAATTCCATGAAAACATTATTGTTTAATGATTATTTTTGATAACCATATAATGCAAGTTACCACCGATACTCAATACGATAACGTCATCAGCAGCTGCAGGGAGATTTTTATAAAAAAAACAAAAGATTATGGAACGTCCTGGCGAGTGTACAGAACCATTTCTGTTGCAGACCAACTATATATAAAAGCAAAACGCATAAGAAATATACAGGAAAACGGTGTTCAAAAAATTACCGATGATATCGCAGAAGAGTTTACAGGAATTGTAAACTATGCAATTATTGGTTTGATACAGCTTCATATAAATAATGATGATGTAGAAGAGTTGCCATTGGATATTGTTTCGTCGTTGTATGATAAAAATGTGGCGGCTGCAAAAAGATTGATGCAAAATAAAAACCATGATTATGGTGAAGCGTGGCGGGATATGAGCCAGCAAAGCCTTACTGATCTTATACTTTCGAAGGTTCTTCGTATAAAACAAATTGTTCAAAACAACGGCGAAACACTGATAAGTGAAGGCATTGATGCCAATTACTTTGATATTATCAATTATGCAGTATTTGCACTTATCATGCTGCGTGAATGATTTTTATAGAAAAATAAATTTTAAAAATGAAATGTGTTGTTAATACAGCAAGAATTCTGGTGGGCATCTTATTTATTTTTTCAGGACTTATAAAAGCAAACGATCCACTCGGGCTTTCTTATAAAATGCAAGAGTTTTTTGAAGTGTGGGCGGTTGATCCATCTCTTACAACTTTTATGAACTGGCTGAGTAATTATGCATTGCCGTTTTCCATATTAATGATTACCCTGGAAATTATTGTGGGCGTTGGCATATTATTAGGCATATGGCAAAAATTTTTCAGCACACTTTTGTTATTGCTTATAATTTTCTTCGGTTTTCTCACCGGGTATGCGGTGCTATCAGGTAAGATAGCGGCCTGCGGCTGTTTTGGTGATTGCATACCATTAACTGCCTTGCAGTCTTTTATAAAGGATATTGTTTTATTTATACTCATTTTGTTTATTTTTTTTGGAAGAAATTATATATCTCCCTTGCTTCCGAAAGTGTTGAGTTATTTTATTCTTTTAATTTCTGTCATCGCCGTATTAGTACTTCAATGGTACGTTTTAAGGCATATGCCTTTTGCAGATTGTCTTCCTTATAAAAAAGGAAATAATATTATCGAGTTAAGAAAAATGCCTGCGGATGCTACTCTTGATAAAAAAGAATATCGATTTTTTTATTCAAAGGATGGCAAAGAAAAAGAGGTTACTGCCAACAATCTTCCTGATTCTACATGGCAATTTCTAAGAAGAGAGGATGTAATTATCGAAAGGGGTAAAAACAATGAACCACCGGTTAAAGATTTCTATTTAACGACAATTGACGGAACAGATACGACGGATGCCATACTTAATACATCGGGTAAGTATTACTTATTTTATGTAAAAAATATTGCGGCCGGAACTGATTACTGGTTAAACAACTTTACAAGCATTTATACATTTGCTAAAAAGGTTAATGCACCTTTGTTCATCATAACACCACAGGCACCGAAAGCGCAGCAATTTTTTAATGTAAGAAATAATTATGATCTAACTATTTTAAGCCTCGATGCCACTGCGTTCAAGACGGCGGCACGCACCAATCCTGAATTATATTTAATGAGTGGCCCCGTTGTAATAAATAAATGGGGTTGGGCAGATTTGAAAAAAGCGGTATCAAAAAATCATTGACAAGAATAATCCGCTATTGTTTGCATTACGTATTTTCGCTAACCACATTAAACGAACTATAAATTATAATTGTTAAAATAACCGATAAAAAACTTTTCTATGCCAAGAAAATCGAATGATAAAAAGAAGGTAAATAAAAACGGTTCTGAAAAAAAGGGTGATCCTGAGACCATAAATACTACGGATCCGCAGGAACATATGGAAGGTCCAATCTCTTCTTTAATGCATAAAGCAGCACAGAATTTTGATGATAAAGTCACAAAAAAAGATGCTGATAAAAAGAATAAGAATTTTTAATTTTTTCGGCAATCAATTTGCAGCTGTTGTTAAAAAAATATTATGGACAAAATAATTAATTTAAATGATCTTCTAAAATATGAGATATTAGATTTGTATTCTGCAGAAGAACAAATTATTGAAGCGTTGCCCGATATGATTGAAAATGCAACTAAGCCTCAATTAAAAGCTGCATTGAATGAGCATTTGTTAGTAACCAAAGAGCATAAGAAAAGGCTTGATGCTATTAAGGAAACCATTGATGTAGAAGGTGCGGGCGAAAGTGGATTTTTCTCTGATGTATTTGGAGGAAGTGATAGCGTTAACAGCCGCGGTATTGAGGGTTTAATAAAAGAAGCGAAACGAATAATGAATGAAAATATTTCTGAACAGGCAATGGATGCTGCAATAATAGGTGCAGCGCAGAAAATAGAACATTATGAAATTGCGGGCTATGGCACGGCAAAGGCATGGGCAAATGAGCTGAATCTTACATCTGTTGCAGAGCAGCTTGGTACTACTTTAAAAGAAGAGCATGATGCAAATGACAGTTTAACCCGAATTGCTGTAGGAGAAATAAATGCAGAAGCTGAGGTTGCTATCGACTCGGAAGAGCCTAACAAAGAAGGCTATGACAGGTTAACCAGTTCTGTTTCTATAATCGGTTCTTAATGATTATGTATTTATAAATAGTTTAGTTAAGTAATTATTTATTTCTTTTACAAGGTAGCTGTTACAAATAAGCAATTAATTTTAAACAAAACCCCGGCTTATCCGGGGTTTCCAATTTTTGGGCCTGCAATCGCTGATTAATATAAACGTTATATCTTTTTGCGATTAAGATGAAAATATATTCTTCAATGCATTCTTATTGCAATTTGAATTAAAATCGCCTTACGTTTATTGCTTCAAGGTATTGTTCCAATTGGAATTGTAATCGTTATCACTCATTCTTGTCCTATCATCGTTTCTTCTTCTAAATTGATCATCTGATCTTCTTTGATAATTTTGATTAGATCCATTGGATGAACTGCTGTCATTTACTTGATAAAATTTTTCTGCATCGCCATTATTATTTTCATGTTGATTTTCGTTTTCATCTGACCTGGAATCCAGCCGTCGATTCTTGTAATCTGATTTGTTATGCTCATCCTGATGACGATCTTTTTGTTGGTTGTGTTTCATAAAATAGTTGTTTTAATGTTAACGATAAGTAATAAGCAGTAAAAACTATTCCTGATTTTGTTAATGCAATTTGTTTGAGTCTCTGCTGGTATTCCAATTGACGATTTACCATCACGTTTGATCGATTGTAAAATCCGTTGTTGCGTGATTTCCCCAGTGCTAAGCTCCTTTCCTAAAATGCAAGTAGATAACTTAATTGCAATTTATTGGGTTGTATGTTTACGCACTTCAGGCGCTATCACGTTACCCAAAGCAAAATACATCAAGGCCAGCATGCTCCGGCAATTTAACTTCTTCCGTCAAGTTAATTATTCTTTGATGGGCTGAAATATCTTCCCGTAAGATGATGGGTTGCTATATCTGCCAAAGTGTAAAGACCATTCCATTGTAATATAAAGTATTCAATACGCTATTGCATAAATATTTACAAATTTAGTTGAGATTTTCAAAGATTAATCGGCAGAAGTAATAACAATATTTCTGAAATCAATTGGACCATGATCTCCTTGAATTAACAATGGGCCCGGTTCAGATTCATTGCTATTGATTGCACCACCGGTGACGCCAGGTATTTCCTGGTTGCATATAACGGTTTTTCCATTTACTATAATTGTGACCATCCTTCCAACTAATGTTATATCGTATGATTGCCATTCCCCAGGCCCTTTTGCAGCGAGTTCAGTAGGCGCAAGAAATCCATAAATAGAGCCCAATTCATTTTTTATCGGCTCCTCACCTTCCGATGCTTCAATTTGCACTTCGTAGCGGCCGCGAAGGTATACTCCACTGTTGCTGCCAGCGGGATATCGAAATTCTACGTGAAGCTTAAAATCGTTAAACGTTTGATCAGTAACCAGGTTGGCTCCCGAGTGAGGGCTTTTTAAGAATCCTGAATCAACTATCCATTGATTGTTTCCCATTGCATGCCATCCATCAAGGTTTTTCCCATTTAAAAGTTGAATGGATTTCCCCCAAACAGGCATTGATGACCGCTTTAATGATGGTGCCCTCACACCAGTATAGTTATAAGTTTTCCCATTTGGAAATTTCATGATACCCTGAAGATTGTCACCACTAACTGTGCCACTAACTATCAGGTTGCTGTCGCTATTTTCCCATTGAGGTGGTATAGAAAAATTAAAATTTCCATTCGAAAAATAAACTTTTGATATTGGCCTCGCACTGCCACCTGTGCCAACAAACTGTCCTATCAAAGTCCGTAATCCTGAATGAGTAACCTCAAGCCATGACGGAGCCTTTTTGCCATTCATATCTATTGTAATATCCCATCTGCCTTCAATTGCAGGAGAGTTAGGAGGAAAGCCAGGAATGTTTTTATTGATAAATGATGATAAAAGAAAAATAACCGTGACAGTAAAAATAAAAGCAATTAATTTTTTCATGCATCAAAATTTTAAAATGATTTACCAAATTAATTATTAATAAATTGATTCAATAAATTTAAATGCCCAAAGAAATTGCGATTACTACCTAACTGTTATGCTGCATACGTTTAAGCCTAAGCGCTGTCACCGGCAGCAGTGGCTCCTTCACAGGACGACTTAGAAGAAAAGAAATCTTCAAAATGTTTTTCAGCCCCAGGGAAATGCTCTTTAAACAGATCAGTTGCTTTTGATTTCAGATCACTAAAATAATTTTTTGCAGTGTCTGCAGCACCTTCAGCTTCATCTTTAAGTTTGTGAAATTTTTCTTTCAGAGAGTCTGCCATTTCCTGTTTTTCTTCCTCAGTCATTTTGCTGTATTTGTAAGCTCCGTATGCAGCTGCAGCTCCTAAAAGTATGGTGGCAAGATGTTTATTGCTTACGCTCATTATATAAATTTAAGGTTTACGATACTATACTTTGAGCAATAAATTTGCCATAAAAAAAATGATGTATTTTTTAAATGTCTAGCACAATTGTTACTTCTGCTCAATAAAATATTTCAAATCAAATAAATTATAAACATCAGCGGTTTACGTTTATATTGCTCTAATTATCTATAAATCGATTTTATTATGAATACTAATAAGCTGATTTTATGGTCGGTTGTTGCTGCGCTTGCAGGCTTTATCTTTGGCTTTGATACTGTTGTGATCTCAGGCGCTAACCTGCCTATAAAACAGCTTTGGCATACCACTCCTTTATTTCATGGATTTTTTATCATGTCAATGGCCTTATGGGGTACGGTGGTGGGAGCTATCTTCGGCGGGTTGCCTACCGAAAAATTTGGAAGAAAAAAAATATTGCTTTGGGTAGGAATTCTATTTAGTGTTTCAGCTATTGGCTCTGCATTATCTCCGGGCCCTTACATTTTTTCATTCTTTAGATTTATAGGTGGCATCGGTATTGGCGTATCGTCGGTTGCAGCGCCTACCTACATATCAGAAATCTCAACCGCCAAAACACGAGGCAGGCTTGTAGGCCTTTATCAGTTTAATATCGTATTTGGAATTTTGATTGCTTATTTCTCAAATTATCTGTTGAAGGGTGTTGGTGGAACCAATGATTGGCGCTGGATGCTAGGCGTTATGGCCGTTCCTGCTTTAGTCTATACCTTAATGGTGTTTATTGTTCCCGAAAGTCCCCGTTGGTTAATTACAATAAAAAATAATTTGGTTCGCGCAAGGGAAACTCTTGTGCTTATAGGAGCGGAGGATCCTGATGCAGAGATTGAAAACATCATAGCTGCTAATAATGCGATAAAAGCGATTGGAAATAATCAGAGTTTATTTTTATCAAAATATAATAAGGTATTATGGCTGGCATTTTTCGTGGCTTTTTTTAATCAATGGAGCGGTATAAATTTTATTCTATATTATGCTCCGGAAATATTACAAAGTGCCGGTATTGCAGCTAAAGACTCACTCGCAAGCTCTATCGCTTTGGGAGGCACTAACCTTGTTTTTACCTTTGCTGGTCTTTATTTTATTGATCGTATTGGACGGAAGCAATTGCTAATTATTGGAGCATTCGGCTATATTCTAAGCCTTGTATCAGTAGCATTATGTTTCAAGTTTCAGGCATCAGGTATGGTGCTTCTTACTTCTCTTATTGTGTTTATTGCGGCTCATGCCATAGGTCAGGGAGCTGTAATATGGGTATTTATTTCGGAAATTTTTCCTAATAATATTCGGGCATTGGGGCAGTCATTCGGTGCAAGCGTGCATTGGATATTTGCTGCCATCATCACCTTTTTAACCCCTGTTTTTCTCGATAAAGAACAAGGCATTTTTGGTAAAAATCCATGGCCAATTTTTGCCTTTTTTGCGTTTATGATGATACTTCAGTTAATATGGATACTTACCAAAGTGCCTGAAACCAAAGGTGTTTCGCTAGAAGAGCTTGAGAAACAATTAATACATAAATGATAAATAGTAAAAGAATAAAATCAATTCTTATAAAAATATAAATCCTGCACAATTTTAAAAGCATTGCTGCGTTTATATATTGTGTTATAGTTTAAGTTAAGTTTTACACCCACCCTCGAAAGGGGTGGTTTTTTATTTATACTAATAAAAAAGGAGACGATTAAATCATCTCCTCAATTACTTAGTGTCTACTAGAGACTACATTTTTGATTTAATTGCTTCAATAGCGTTCAAATGCTTTTGCAGAACAGGCAATGTATTTATAATGAAATTTTTTACATCATTATCTGCCACTTTACCTTGCGCATCTTTGAAGTCCTTTATATCATCCTTATGATCGTCCACCATCATTTTCACGTAAGCTTTATCAAAATCTTTTCCTGTCTTTTTACTTAGATCATCCATGTCTTTTCTTTGCGCATCTGTTATCGTTGTGGGCAGTGTAACATTTTTACTCTTTGCAACAGCCATAAGATTATTATTAGCAAGAGTGTGATCGTCCACCATCATCTTACCGAAATCTTTAACTTGTTGGCTGCTGGCCTTGTCCTGCGCCAGCTTGCCTAATTCTACTTCCATCATGCCTCCTGCTGCAGCCTTGTTCATAAAGTCTGTTGTGGCCTGGTCAACCGGCATAGTAGGCGTGTTTTTCATGCTGGCTGAATCCTTCTGCATTTTATTCATTGTGTCGCCAGAAGATGCGGTTGTTGCTGTTGAGGAATCGGCTGTAGATGTTGTTGATGATGAGTTGCCATTGCAGGCCGAAAAAATATATGTTCCTGCAAATAAGAATGATGCAATTATTAGCTTTTTCATTGTATTAAAATAAATGGTTTACGAAATTGTTTATCATTTAGAATCAAAAGTTATTCCATCAATAGAAAATGATAAAAAATAGGGTATCATATATATGTTGATGTATCAATAGCTGCTGGATGTTTATTGGCATTTTAATTGTAAAACTTATTTAAAAATGTCTACAAAAACGAATTTATTGTTCTTATTACTCGTATGCAATGTGTCCGTATCATTTGGGCAAAGCGCAAAACACGATAGCGTGGAAACATTGAATGGTGCTACCGATGCCAAAGATTCTGCTAAAGTGATAAAAGATAATAATAAAGCACACGCAGTGTTAAATACAAATGCTGGTACTGCTATTCCCTCAACAACAACCGGCACATTAAATTCAAACGTTAATCCTAATTCCCAGGTGATAATTCCTTTTGGACAAAAAAAGAAAAAAAGTAATGCTATAGCTGCACCTGCTACGCCTCCCCAATAATTCATAGAGTTTATAGAATCACAGTTAGGCGTTACGCGGACTATACTTTTATAAAAATTTTTCTTTTGTATAAAATCCAGATGGGTATAAGTAAAATAAGTACATAAACAATTGCTCCTACAACAGAAGCATTAACAGGCGAGAAGGATGGAGCTATTAAATTGTTATAATAATATTGTTGAATATTTATAAGATGACCATCATAATTAAAACGGATAAGTCCAAATATAAGTAGTACAAGATCTGCTAGAACGTAGGCGGCTATTGCATTTGAGCCGAAGGCAACAAAAGCAGTAATAAATTTTTTTCTTTTTTGAACATCAATTAACCAATAAGACGCTGCGAGGCCTGCAGTAGCTAGCCCTCCTGTATATAAAACAAACGAACTGGTCCAAAGCGCTTTATTTACAGGGAAAAATGATCCCCATATTAATCCCGCAATAATGGAAAACAAAGAAATAACAAACATCCAGGAAGTTTTTTCACTATCACTTTTGCCAGTATCTCTGAGGAGGCCGCCAATCAATATTCCAAACAGGCATGTTGCAATTGATGGAAATGTACTAAGTATCCCTTCCGGATCCCATGTTTTTGTTCCGCTCCACATGTGCCTTTCGGTTAAAACTATCCTGTCAAGCCATGCAGCAAGATTAGTTCCTGGTTCAAGATTGGAGCGCCCAAAGCCTGGCACATCAATGAAATTCATGATGATATAATACAATACAAGTATGCTAAAAAAAAGTATGATTTGAGTTTTCCTGGTTGTTTTTAAAAATACAATAGCACTTATAAAAAATACAACTGCTATACGCGGTAATACTCCCAATATCCGGAAATGGCTGAAGTCGAAATTCCACATAAGAGCCATTGCAGCAAAAATGATGTATATGATAACTGCTCGCCTAAGTGCAACCATAATAATTTTTCGATGCTGAAGCTTGTTATCTTTTTTTGGGCCGATTGCATAGTTAATGGAAACGCCTACCATAAATAAAAAGAAAGGAAACACCAGATCTGTAGGTGTGCAGCCATTCCACACAGAATGCTCCAGCGGCGCATAAATATGACCCCAGTCACCAGGATTATTAACTAATATCATTGTAGCAACAGTAAGACCGCGGAAAAAGTCAAGTGATAACAATCTTGTTTTTGTAGGAGTTGAAGCCGTTACATGCATTCGGTTACAAAGGGTTTAATTTATTAAAACGAATTTATATCATTAAATTAAACGATTTGAATCTTCTGTTTATAAAAACAGCAGTTACTTACCGGGCTTTGTTGGTCTTACTTCAATTTTACTTGGTAAGGTGCGTGGATTCATTTGTAAAAGATTACCAACAATTTGTCCAATGTCTTCCGGCTGTATTTTCCATTTATCTGCTTCAGTAGGCGTGTGATTATCAAAATGAGTGGCAACAGAGCCAGGCATGATGGTGGTAACTTTAATACCATATTGTCTTAAGTCAAGCATGATAGCTTGGGAGAAGCCAACGACTCCAAACTTGCTTGCATTATAAGCAGATCCGTTTGCAAAAAAATTAGTGCCCGCAAGGCTTGCAATGGTTATAATGTATCCTTCCGTTTTCTTTAGTGCATTAATGCTTGCCTTCACACTATTAAAAACACCTGTAAGGTTAGTATCAATGGTGCTTTTCCATTCATCTTCCGTCAGTGATTCTATGGAAGCAAAATGCCCGATACCAGCGTTGGCTATAAGTACATCTAGATTTCCAAAATGATTAATAACGTCATTTACTGCTTTCTCTTCAGATCCAAATGAGCTTACATCGGATTGTAATGCTAATACTTTTGCATCATCGTTACTTAATGTTGCAGCAGCTTCCTTTGCTGCATTAAGATCACGGCTCGTAATAGCGACTCTCATTCCGCAATGCAGTAAATACTTTGCAACGCCATAGCCAATGCCTTTGGATCCGCCGGTTATGTAAGCGACTTTATCTTTTAAATCATTCATAAGATTTATTATAATTTATATTTATTGAAATACAATTTAAGAAACAGAAAGTTTAATTTCGTTTGTAACATAACTGTTATCCGCTAAATGTTTTCATCCAATTCATGTTTCAAATTGATTTGTGTTTAAACTACTAATAACAATTTAAGATTGTAAATATTTATTTAATGTTGTGGATCAATTTTTTAAATCATGTCTTATAAAAATTATTTTTTTAAATGAATTTAAAATCAATCATACCTGTTTTTTTTGTTTGCATTCTCTTAATCCAGTGTTCAACAAAACATATAACCAAAATAAAAACAACAGCACGCCGGCCGGATACATTATCATCCGAACAATTGATTATAGTGATAGCAAACGGATGGAATAACGTTGAAGGCACTTTGTATGCTTATAGTAAAACTAACGGCAAATGGATTCAGCAATTCAATAATCCGATTGTAATAGGAGAAAAAGGGCTTGGAGCCGCTGCAAGCATGGTTCCTTTTTCACTTGGTAATGCACCGGTAAAGCATGAAGGTGATGGCAAATCACCTGCCGGAGTGTTTCCTATAGGTACTGCATTTGGTTATGCAGATTACAGTGCTGCATCATGGATACGCACCAACTATGTTAAATGCACTGATACGCTGATTTGTGTTGATGATCTGCATTCTGTTAACTATAATAAGATTGTGCAAAAAGACACTGCTACAAAGGATTACAACAGCCACGAAGAAATGCTGTTACAAAAAATATATTACAAATGGGGACTTGTGGTTGAGTACAATTATAACCCAACTATTGAAGGAAATGGTTCATGCATTTTTATACATATCTGGGGTGGTGAACATTCAGGCACTGCCGGATGCACGGCCATGCAGGAAGATAATATGCTACGCCTGCTTCACTTTATTGATAAAGGGCAACATCCTTTGCTGGTGCAGTTTACAAAGGAGAATTATTTGGAGCTTACAAAACAATACGATCTTCCATCGATTGAATAAATTATTTATGTTTAAAAAATTACCTGCTTTTTTATTAATACTTGCGATTGAAGCCTGTACTTCCTGCAATAATAATTCTCAAAAGATTTTTTCTTATTCATCAGTAAAAGACAGTGCAACAAATTTTATGAATTCAATTGCTGCTAAAGTTACAGCACAAGGCCCTTCTGCATGGCTTAGTCTTTTTGAAGATACGCCCGAGTTTTTTATGGCATCGGATGGAACGCTCGCTTTAAACGGATATGATTCTGCAAAAATTTTTATCAATAACGTTTTGATAAATACATAACGAGAATATCCTTGCAGTGGAAGGCTCAAAATATTCAACCTCTCAACGACTCACTTGCTCAACTAAGCGCTGCGTTTCATGAAGACATCACAGATGCTAAAGATTCTATAAGCCACTACGACGGATATTTTACAGCGCTTGCACATAACACCTTGAATGGCTGGAAACTTCGCAATGCACATTGGTCGATTAATAAAAGCCATTGATCTTACGCTTGATATTTAAGCTGCAGATTATTCCGCATGATTTTTGTTTGGGCTTCATTTAATATAAAAAATTATAAAATGGGTACACTTATATTTCTTGGCATTTGCGGTGTCATGTTTTTTGTAATTATAATAGCAGTCATATTGAGAAGAAAGGCAAGCAGGCCAAAAAAGAACATGGATGAGCAGGCTAACTGATGTGCACAACCGGATTTACTTATAAAAGATTTGTCCACTTGATCGAATAAAAAAACCCGGTTCACAGAACCGGGTTTAGGGGAAACAGAGATGATTATTTTAATGATTCTATCTTCTTTACAAAATTTGATTTTGGTTGTGCACCTACCAGTTTATCTACAACCTTACCACCTTTCACAAAAAGTATGGCAGGTATGCTTGTAATGCCATAATTTATGCTTAGCTGAGGGTTCTGATCTACATTTACTTTTCCAATGTTTACTTTGCCATCATATTCTTTGGAAAGCTCCTCAACAACAGGCCCTATAGCTCTGCAAGGCCCGCACCATTCAGCCCAAAAATCTATCATGGTAAGTTTATCTGAATCTAAAACCTTTTCTTGAAAATTTGAATCTGTATATTCTACTGCCATAATTTATTGATTTATTTTAATTAAAAATCTATGTGTAGTTGCAAAATTACTTCCAATTTTTTAATGATGATGAATTGGCATTTCCACACTATGTTAATTCCACCTGCACCTCCAACTCGGGCTTTTGTTGCAGGTAATTCGCCATTTCGTCATTCATTTCAAAACCATGTTCTAAGGAATACATGCTAAATTTTATTTTTGATGATACATCATTAATACAAAATTTCAAAGATGTACTTCCCGGATGAAGATTCACATTTTCCGTAATAAAGTCAATGAATTCGCCGGTAATATATTTCGGCTCAGTATCTATTTGCAGCTTTTTGGTGCATGATCTCATTAAAGTTTCAAGAAGCGTAACGCCATTTACTTTAAATTCAAATTCCGATTTATTGTAACGTTGTCTGAAAGTGCCTGTTATAAATACAAGCATTCCAGCCTCCAAATAATTATTGAATTTTACATAATCATCGCTAAAAAGCATCAACTCCATTTTTGATGTGTAATCTTCTATGTGGAACACGCCATATTTATTTCCTGATTTTGCAATCTTGTGCTGAGCTTCACTTACGAGTCCTGCTATCCTGAAGGTCTTGCCGGGATTGGGATGCAAGTGAACCGCTTCTTTAAATTCATTAAATTCTGCAATTGGCGTAAGTCCATAATGTTTTAACTGGAAGGAAAAATTATCAAGCGGATGGCCGCTAAGATACATGCCAGTTACTTCTTTTTCAAAGTCAAGCAATTTTATCAATGGCCAGGGTTCGCATTCCATCATAGATGGTGGAACAACTTCAGTCATCTGCAGATCGCCAAATAAAGTATTAGTGCTGCTTGAAAGCTGCGCCTGGTAAAGGTTTCCAAAGCGAATAATCTTTTCAAGTCCATTAACAGTATCGCCCGGAAGAGTATGAAAATATTGTGCCCTGTGAATATTTTTAAAACAATCAAACGCACCTGCATATGCAAGGCTTTCCAAAGATTTTTTATTTACCGTTCTTTGATTGACTCTTTTAATAAGATCATAAATGGACTTAAAAGCGCCGCGCTTTTCACGCTCTTCAATAATGTTTTCCAAAGCCGCTTCACCAACACCTTTCATGCCGCTAAACCCAAAACGTATCTCTCCTTTTTTATTTACAGCAAATCCTTTTTGAGATTCATTTATATCAGGTCCAAGAACTTTTAATCCCATTCGTTTACATTCTTCCATGTAAAAAGTAATCTTTTCAATGGAGCCTGCATGATTTAAAACGGCAGCCATATACTCACTCGGGTAATGTGCCTTTAAATAAGCCGTTTGATAAGCTACCAATGCATAGCAGGTAGAGTGAGATTTATTGAAAGCATATTGGGCAAAGGATTCCCAGTCTGTCCAAATTTTTTTCAATTTTTCTGAAGCATGACCGTTTGTTACGCCCCCGTGTATAAATTGTTCTTTCATTTTGTCAAGAACAGCCCGCTGTCTTTTTACCCATGGCACTACGAAACACATCGGCATCACCTTTACTGAAGCTGGCAAGCTTTTGCGAAAGCAACATTACCTGTTCCTGGTAAACAGTAATTCCATAAGTATCTTTTAAAAATTCTTCCATCTCCGGCAGGTCGTAATATATTTGCTGCCTGCCGTGTTTTCGCTCAATGTAATCAGGAATGTAAGCCATTGGCCCCGGCCTGAAAAGGGCATTCATAGCGATAAGGTCATCAAATGTATCCGGCTTAAGATCTCTTAAATATTTTTGCATGCCATTGCTTTCAAATTGAAAGGTGGCGTTAGTATCTGCCCTTTGGTATAATTTATAGGTTTCTTCATCATCCAGTGGCAATGTATCAAGATCAATGGTTAAATCATGATTTTGTTTTATTAAAAACAACGCAGTTTTTAAAATGCTTAAGGTTTTCAGTCCTAAAAAATCCATTTTCAAAACACCTGCGCTTTCAATATTATTTCCGTCAATTTGCGTAAGCCATAAATCAGAATCTTTGGAAGTGGCTACAGGTATGAATTCCAGTAAGATCATTTGGAGCAATAATGATAGCAGATGCATGAATACCCGTATTTCGCACAGAGCCTTCAAGAATTTCTGCTTCCCGCAAGCACTCTGCTTCTCATGTCGTCACCGCTATAAATTTCACGGAGCATTTTTAAGTTTACAACTTCATCAGGCCATGCAGTCTTCTTCTGTGCTTATTTTACCCGAACTTTTTAATATTTTTCGTAAAGAAGTTCCCGGTCTTTCGGGAATTAATTTTGCTAATGCATTACTTTCAATCAACGGCAAATCCATAACACGGGCAACATCTTTAATACTCATTTTTGCAGCCATGGTGCCATAAGTAATAATTTGTGCTACCTGGTTCTTTCCATATTTTTCTACTACATAATTCAATACTTTTTGCCTTCCTTCATCATCAAAATCAGTATCAATATCGGGCATCGTTTTGCGATCGGGATTCAAAAATCTTTCAAAAAGTAAGTTGTATTTTATAGGATCAATGTTAGTAATGCCAATGCAATAAGCAACCACAGAACCAGCAGCAGAGCCTCTTCCAGGTCCAACAAACACACCCATTCTTTTTCCTTCAATGATGAAATCACTTACAATAAGAAAATATCCTGCGAAGCCCATTGTTTTTATCGTAAACAATTCAAAGCTGATGCGCTCTTCTATTTCCGGAGTTAGATTTTTATATCTTTCTTTTGCGCCTGTCCATGTCAGATGTTCAAGATAAGCCTCCTGAGATGCGAATTCTTTCGGCACTGTAAAATGCGGCAATAAAATATCTCTTTTAAGATCGAGCACTTCTATTTTGTCAATCACTTCATTGGTATTATCCAAAGCTTCGTGCAGATCATTAAAAGTTGAACACATCTCCGAAGTATTCTTCAGATAAAACTGGTTATTGGGAAAAGCAAAACGTTTATTCTTCACCGCTACATCATCGTCAGTAAACTCACGCAATGCAGGTGTGGACTGCTTTTCCCCGGTATTAATGCAAAGCAAAATATCATGCGCATTAAAATCTTTTTCATCTACATAATGCGAATCATTGCTGGCGATAACGTTTACATTATATTTTTTTGCAAATTTTAATAACACCTTATTTACCTTATCCTGCTCAGGAATGCCATGACGCTGTAACTCTACATAATAATCTTTTTGAAAAATATTTAGCCACCATTTGAACTCATTCTCAGCTTCTGCTTCTCCTTTCTTTAAAATAGTTTGAGGCACCAATGCACCAAGACAACATGTAGTGGCAATCAGCCCTTCATGATATTTATGAATCAGTTCTTTATCGATACGTGGATATTTTGAATACATTCCTTCAATATATCCAAGAGAAGTAAGCTTTACTAAATTTTTATAACCAATATTATTTTTTGCTAATAAAATCTGGTGATGTCTCGGATCTCTTTGTTCTTTAGTGAATTGTTTTTGAAGCCTGTTTTCCGTTATATAAAACTCACAGCCCACTATTGGCTTTACTTTCAGCGATCCGTCATCATTCTTTAATGTATGTGCATGTTTTACGAATTCAAACACACCAAACATATTTCCATGATCAGAAATAGCGAGTGCAGGCATGCCATCTGCTATTGCTTTTTCATACAAAGCTTTTATAGATGCTGCACCATCTAATAAGGAAAACTGCGTGTGAACATGTAAATGTGAAAACTTCATGAGATAGAAAATATCTGTCTGCAAATATCGCAAAAGCGAGGCAAGATGTCTTTTGACTTACTAACAGAATTGGTAAAACTTTTTTAAATACGGTTTAAATTTTGGCAAAACTTTTTTTGGTTTTCTCAGTGTGAAACCTACCTTCGCACGCACCTGAGAAAATAATTTTTAAACTTTTTTCGTTTGAAGTAAAACTTACTTTGATTTTTTTATAGTGTAAGTATTTTTTTAAACGAAAACCAATATTGAAATATGAACAAACTTATTGCAATAGGTTGCTTTATATTTTTTGCTTGTTGTGTACAAAGTTCTTTTGCACAAATAAGCATAAATCAATCTCAAAACACAGTAGCAGCCGATAACGCAAGCCTAGCAGGTAAAATCTCTTTTATTCCATTAGCAATAACGGAAACGCCGGAAGGCGGCGCCAGCAAAGCTGTAAAAGATGATGCTGCACCCGTTGCAACAAAAAGTGCAATTATCATAAACAGCGTTATTGAAAGTTCAAATGCTCTTATTGAAAAGCTTACTGGCCTGCAGTTTAAATATGCAATGATGCTCAATGTGGATGTTGAATCTTTAAAAAATCTTTCACTGCTTGGGCTTATTGACAACTGGTTTGGCACCCGTTATAAAATGGGCGGCACTACTAAGAAGGGCATTGATTGCAGTGCTTTAACCAGTAGTTTTTTATTAACAATATATGGGCTATCGCTGCCTCGCACTGCAATACAACAATACAAGGCAACAGAGCATATAGGAAAAAAAGATTTACAGCAAGGCGATCTTGTTTTTTTTAATACGCATGGCGGAGTATCTCATGTGGGTGTGTACATAGCTAACAACTATTTTGTGCATGCATCTTCCAGCCACGGAGTTACCATCAGCAACCTTGAAGAAGCATATTATGCCAGGCGCTTTATTTGTGGTGGCAAGATAAACTGATCAGGAAACTTTTATTTATTTTTAAAAGGAGATTAATATCTCCTTTTTTTATTGGGCAATATTTTTTCTTTAGAAACCTTATCTTTCTGGAAATATTTTTACCTTGTTGCATCCTTGATTACACTGCGCTGGAAAACTAACCTGTAAAAATCATTTGAGTTTTAATTCTTACGTGTCTGTTTAAAAAACACAACTAGGATCAATTTATAAATTTAAAACTTACAACAATGAAAAAAAATGATTCCCTCTCTGTAAATGAGCGCAGGGGTTTTTTAAAAACTATTGCAACCGGAGCTACTGTTGGTTTGGCAATGATGGCAACGCCTGCTGCTTTATCTGCAGCGCCTTTTACAATAAGCAATGATGACAACGATGCTGATGCATGGTTCAATAAAGTGAAGGGCAAACACCGTATCGTGTATGACGTACCTGCACCCAATGAAGGAATGGCTTTTGCCTGGTCAAAAGTTTTTTTATTAACTAATGCTTCAACAGGTTCTCCGGAAAATGATTGCGGAGTAGTAGTAGTATTGAGACATGAAGCAATACCTTTTGCCATGCAAAGCAATCTTTGGGAGAAATATAAATTTGGGGAAGTGTATAAAATTGATGATCCAAAAACTAAAGCACGTTCTGTGCGCAATATGTTCTGGCAAGCAAAGCCGGGAGATTTTAAAATTCCGGGTATTGGCGAAGTTCAAATAGGCATTAATGATTTACAGGCAAGCGGTGTTATGGTTTGTGTATGCGATGTGGCGCTTACAGTGAATAGTGCTGTTGCTGCTATGAAACTGAATATGGATGGAGCTGCCTTAAAAAAAGAATGGGTGGCAGGTTTGTTACCAGGCATACAGGTAGTGCCGTCAGGTGTGTGGGCGCTAGGCCGGGCACAGGAACATGGTTGCTCTTATTGCTTTGCAGGCTAAGTGATTTATAAAAATAATTTTACAGCATTCGTAACCTTTGACCGTTATAATTATAAAAAATTAACTGTTGAAACGTAAGTTTTTTATATCAGCATTGGTAGTCATTATAGTTATAGCATCAGCAGAACTTATTTATAATTTAAAGCGGCATATAAATCAATCGAATCGTTATTATTCTTTGTCCGTTTGGACGCCTCCCGACACTAACGCCATACCCCTGAATGACCAGGGAAATTTAATACGCTATGGCCGAAAACTGATTACTAATACATCTTATTATTATGGAATTCAGGGGAAAATTTCCCATCATACTAATGGATTGAATTGCGGCAATTGTCATTTAGATGCCGGCACTAAATTCTATGGAAATAATTTTGCTTTGGTAGCATCTGGTTACCCAAGATATAAAGAACGAAGTGGCACCATTGAAACAATTACAAAGAAAGTAGAAGATTGTTTTGAACGAAGTATGAATGGAATTGCAATTGATTCAAACAGTACAGAAATGCGAGCATTGGTTGCCTATCTTAATTGGGTAGGTAAATCAGTTACAAAAAATATAAAGATTTCCGGTAGCGGAATAGCCGAGCTCCAATTTATGAACAGGCTAGCTGATTCTGCAAAGGGCAGAGGCGTTTATATAAATAAATGTTTGGTCTGCCACGGAAATAATGGTGGAGGAAAATATGATTCAGCAATTGGCTCATTCGTTTTTCCTTCATTGTGGGGCAATCAATCTTATAATACAGGCGCAAGTATTTACCGCGTGTCCAAGCTTGCCGGCTTCATTAAATATAACATGCCCTTGGCTGCCACTTACAACAGACCCGGAGTTACTAACGAAGAAGCGTGGGATCTTGCTGCGTATATAAATTCTATGCCTCATCCTTATAAAGATGTTTTAAAAGATTGGCCGAAACTTTCAACGAAACCTTATGACTATCCTTTTGGTCCATATTTAGACAAGTTTTCAGAGAAAGATCATAAATACGGTCCCTTTGCACCTATCAAAAATTACTATACTTTAGTTAATAAGCGGTAGCGCATATATTAATTTCTAAATTGCATTGCTAACAGTTGTTTATTTAAACAACGCTTATAATTAAATTATGGAAAAAAAATATCCTTTCTATTTCAGGACAACGGTTACGCTTTTCGGCATTATTCTGTTTGTTTACATGTTGTTTATGGCAAAGGGAATATTGATCCCGCTTGCTTTTGCACTTATCATTTCTATACTTTTAAACCCTTTGGTTAACAGGCTCGAAAAAAGAAAAATTCCAAAGATTTTTTCTATCATCATTGCGTTGTTAACGGCAATTCTTATTGTTGCTGGTATCATGTTTTTTATATCGTCACAGGTAGTTAAATTGTCCGCCAACCTGGCTATGCTTGAGCAAAAATTTAATGAAATCTTTCATGAATTGCAAGCATGGCTTCAGGATAATTATAGTGTTTCTATAGCGAAACAAAAAGCGATGCTCAATGAAGCAATCAATAACTTAAAGCCTTACCTGGCGCAAACTTTAGGTACTCTTCTTGGCACGTTAAGTGTAATTTTTCTTATTCCTGTTTATATTTTCTTAATGCTTTTTTATAAAACACTCATCCTTAATTTTTTGTACGAAATCTTTGCTGAAAAAAATTCAAGCCATGTGGGTGATGTATTAAGACAAACGAAAGGCGCTATTCAAAGTTATATGATCGGCCTGCTTCTGGAAGCGTTGATTGTAGCTATTATGAACTCTGCTGCATTGCTCATTCTTGGAGTACAGTATGCGGTTTTATTGGGAGTCATCGGAGCTCTGCTCAACATGCTTCCTTATATCGGCGGTATAATTGCCATTGCTTTGCCTATTCTTATTGCGACAATTACGAAAGATGGTTATTCTGCGCAGCTCGGTGTTATCATAGCTTACAGCATTATCCAGTTCATTGATAATAACTTTTTAGTACCCAGAATAGTTTCTTCTAAAGTGAGAATAAATGCTTTGGTATCACTGGTAATTGTTTTGCTTGGTGGTGCAGTCTGGGGCGTTTCGGGTATGTTTTTAGCTATTCCTTTTGTTGCTGTTTTAAAAATAATTTTCGATAGAATAGATGAGCTAAGGCCATGGGGCAAGTTGTTAGGTGATGAAGTACCCACCTATCATAAGGGGCAGATATGGAGCAGAAGAGCGAAAAAGAAAAAAGCTTTATCTGAAAAAATTGTAGAGGAAGCATGATCATCACGTTTAAAGGGTAACAGTTACTCTGCACACTATTTTACTTAGTTTTATTTTCATGCTTTAACTTTGCTTTTATAAAAGATTTTACAATGCCTTCATTTGACCTTGTAAGCAAAGTTGATTTGCAAACTTTAGATAATGCTGTAAATACAGTAGAAAAAGAAATTAAAAACCGGTATGATTTTAAAGGAAATCATGTGGTAATAGATTTAAATAAAAAAGAATTTAAGCTGAACCTGGAAGCTGAGAGTGAGATGAAATTAGATCAGATTGTTGATGTCCTTATAAGCAAAAGTATGAAGCAGGGCCTTGCAGCAGAGATTTATGATTTAAGTAAAGAGCCTTATCAAAGCGGCAAAGTAGTAAAAAAAGAAGTGCCCGTAAGAAACGGAATAAAACAGGAAGATGCGAAGAAAATTGTGAAGCTTATAAAAGATTCAGGTTTTAAAGTTCAGGCCGCAATAATGGATGACATCATTAGGATTACCGGGAAGAAAATAGATGATCTTCAATCTGTTATCCAGGCTTCCAAAGGGTGGGACCTTGGACTTGCTCTCCAATATATAAATATGAAAAACTGATCTTCTGTTTTGCACATAAATAAAAATCAGTTAGCTTTGCACACTCAAAAATATGTAGGCTTTACTTAAACTGGCATGTTTAAAAATTAAAGAATATGAAAAAAGGAATCCATCCCGCTAATTACAAGTTTGTAGTATTTAAAGATATGAGTAACGGACATACCTTTCTTAGCCGCTCAACCGCTTCATCAAAGGAAATGGTGCAATGGGAAGATGGCAAGGAATATCCAGTTGTTAAGCTCGAAATTTCAAATACTTCGCATCCTTTTTACACAGGAAAAAATGTATTGGTTGATACTGCAGGTCGTATTGATAAGTTTAAAAAGCGTTACGAAAAGAGAGATAAATAATTATTTAATTTGGATTTTTTGTCCCCCTTTTACGGGGGATTTTTTTTAAATAGATGAATATTCTTCTTGACGATATTCCTTATAACAATAGCCTGTATCCCTTTGCTGCCCTGCGCTCCTTGGTTCATATACGAATAGGTATTATCACAATTTTTGAAAAATGGCAAAGATTTTCAGGCCATAAAATTTTTATAAGCTCAAAAACATCTGATGAAGCGAACGATATAAAATTTGTAAAAGTTCCTGCGAACATCGTTCCCTCTGCAACTTTTTTAAAACAACTTGCCAAAAGCGAAACCTTACCTGCGGTAAACGATTGCAAAACCCTGAATTATCCCTGGCAAATTTTCGAATACAACGATTGGGCGCTGCGCCAGGATTTCCAATTGCTTACTCATGAAAAAATTTCAAAAGATATTTTTTCAACAAATCAATTAGTAAACTCAGAAAATATTTTTGTTGAAGAAGGGGCAGATGTAAAATATTCTATATTAAATGCAAATGATGGCCCCATATACATTGGAAAAAATGCAGAAATATTTGAAGGCTCATTAATACGCGGGCCTTTCGCACTTGGTGAAGGAAGCAGGATAAAAATGGGCGCGAAAATTTATGGTGGAACTACTATTGGCCCGTATTGTTTAGCTAGCGGTGAAATAAAAAATTCAATATTAATGACCTATAGTAACAAAGCGCATGATGGGTATCTTGGCGATTCCGTAATTGGCTCGTGGTGCAATATAGGCGCAGGTTCCAGTAACTCTAATTTAAAAAATACTGGTGGCATTGTAAAAATGTGGAGTAAAGAAAAGAATGCGTTTTTGAATGCCGGCTTCAAGTGTGGTTTATTAATGGGTGATTACAGCCGTTGTGCAATCAACACATCTTTTAATACAGGCACAATAGTCGGCATAAGTTGTAATATTTTTGGTGATACACAACCTGCGAAATATATTGATGATTTTGCATGGGGTAACGAAAAATATATTTTTGAAAAAGCTATTGCTGATATTAATAATTGGAAAAAAATGAAGGGACATCAAATATCTGCAGAAGAGATCGAAGCATTACGAAAAATTTATCAATCGAATTAAAATGAGAAAACAAATTGCGGCAGCCAACTGGAAAATGAATTGCACATTGCAACAGGCAGATGAGTTGCTTGATGCTATAATAAATGAAAAAATTTCGTGTGTTAACAACTGCGAAGTCCTATTCGCTGTGCCCTTTCCATATCTTCTTTTAGCAAAGGAAAAATTGAAAAATATCGAAGGTTTTAAAGTTGCTGCGCAAAATTGTTACACACAGGCAGCCGGAGCTTACACGGGCGAAGTAAGTGTAGGAATGTTACAATCTGTAGGTACAGAGTATGTAATCATCGGGCATAGCGAAAGAAGAGAAATTTTTAATGAGGATAATAAAATGATTATGCAAAAAACAGACGCATGCTTAAATGTTGGATTAAAATCAATATTTTGTTGTGGCGAGCCTTTGCAAATAAGAGAAGAGAACACACAAAATAGTTATGTTGAAACGCAAATAAAAGAGAGCCTTTTCCACCTTGAAAGTGACAGGCTATCAGGGTTTGTGATTGCCTACGAACCAATATGGGCAATAGGTACAGGCAAAACTGCTTCATCAGACCAGGCGCAGGATATGCATAAGTTTATCAGAGGCGTTTTTGAAAGTAAATACGGTAAAGAAATAGCTGAAAGCATTTCTATATTATATGGTGGAAGTGTGAAAGCGAATAATGCTAAAGACATCTTTGAAAAGCCTGATGTGGATGGAGGATTAGTTGGTGGCGCTTCATTAATTGCAAAGGATTTTGCAACAATCATAAAGAGCCTGAAGTAAGCATTAGGCAATTATTTTTTTAAAACAATTACGCCTTCTTTATGTTATTAATACACTTAATTGCTAAATTGTATTTCAATTCTTAAAAAATCATTTATGAAAAAAATCATTATTACGTTGCTTTTTGTTGCTGGCTCTTTAGGTATGTTTAGTGCAAATGCACAAGCAAAACCTGCTGATAAAAAATCTGCCGCAACCACTACTACATCAGCTGCAACTACAAAAAAACTGAGTAAAAAAGATGGAACGCCGGATATGCGCATGAAGGAAAACAAAATAGCTGCTGCTAAAACTGCTACGCCTGGACCAACCAAAAAAGATGGTACCGCTGATATGCGCTATAAGGCTAATAAAAAAGCAAAATAAATTCTATTAAAAAAATACAAGGCATCCTCAAAAGGGATGCTTTATATTTTAATATCATTCAACGCAAATGCTTCCTCGGCATCCATTTTATTCAATGATACTTCAGTAATATCATTTAATTTATCAAGGTATAAGATGGTTTTATCGCCACTCGATGCACGTTCATACATGGGCTCAAACTTAGCACCATAGCGAACTTCATTAAAGAGATATGAAGTTCTGGTAACAACAAGGTTTGAAAACATATCATCAAAGGCTCTTATAAAAACAAGTACTTCCCCTTTCATATTTTTATAATCGTTTTCTGTAAAATTGTATAAAGGACTTTTTTCTGTAATGGGATGAACAATCGTCCAGCTAAGTGTAAGGGAGTTTACAGTACTGAATTCAAGGTCGAGTTGATAAAATTTATTTACGTTAATTCCATTTTCTTCCACCGTCATGCCAAGTGTAACATTTGTAGACGCATCTACAAGAATAGTATTTTTATAAGGGGCTACACGAAGCATTAGCGCATTAATATTTTTGTAAGGCGCTATAATTGCATTGTGACTAAAACGCAAATATGCCACAGGTTTTGCAAATCTTCCATACAAAAGTCCTGTTGCCAAAGCAAAACTAAGCAGCCCAAGCAATGCCTCGAAAGCCGCCACAGAGCTTGATAAAAAGTCAATGGGACTTATACGGCCATAACCTACTGTTGTAAATGTTTGCGTACTAAAAAAGAAAGCTTCTTCGAAATTAGATAGCATTGATGTTGATGGCATCACACCTAAATGCTCCACACCGATTAAGAAGTAAATACATGCAAAGCCAACGTTCATTGCGATGTAAAAGATCAATATAATTAAAAAGAATTTCCATCTTGGCATAATAAGCATTGTGTGAAAAATGCTTATTCTTTCCAGAAGGCCTAAACCACTTTTTTCTACGTTGGGTCTTCCATCTTTATTTACAAACCTTCCACCATAATTTGATGGATTGTTGCCAAAGCCGGTATTCATTTCCGGAGTAGCCTTGGTATTTATTCTATAAACTTTAGACATAACTTTTTTTGAAAAAAACGATAATATAATTCCACATGCCTGCTACTGACGCAACTATGCTCAAAGCAGCAGCAGCAAATAGTTTTATAAGATCCGGAGCATTTTGCAGAGCCATAAATAATATAAAATAAGCCGGTAACAAAATTAGAAACTTTGTAGATAGTTTTTGCAATGGTACTAACTCATACATCTTTACACCAAGTACTTTGGCCGAATGGAAAAGATAATATATCACCTGGCAATAAGTGGAGACAACCATTGATAAAGCGATTCCTTTGCTGCCCATTAGAGGATATAAACAAAACATAAGTGCTAATCCTATTATGATATCAATTATAGAACCTGCCATGATTTTTTTTCCTTGTGAAAACGTTTGCAGAATAGTGCTGTAGTTATTTATGCGAATAAGAATGATAAAAATGCTGATGGTAAAAATAGGAATGGAAGCATTATACTTGTTTTTAAAAACAAAAGAAAATAATTCTTCACGAAAGAAAAGTAGAAAAAAGAATAAGGGAAACACTATTGATGAAAGTATATTAAAGGTTTCTTTGAAAAGTATTTTTACATTATTTTTATCGGCTTCTTTAGCTGAAAACTCAATAAGCATAAGGCTTCCGGCTACACTTATAAACAATCCGAATAAAGGAATTTCGAAAGAGCCATTGAAAAAAATTGCAAAATCTGAAGCAGTTAAAAGGTATAATAAAAAAACTTTGTCAAGCCATCGGGATATAACGCCAAAAATTTCATTCAATCCCAAATAATTCCAATGATGTAAAAAATCTAGTGATTCATTTGTAATCGCTGGCACTATCTTTTTTATTGGTATTAAAAAGATGACAGCAAGCTTGGCAAGTGATATAATGGTTATGCCTGTTATAAGATTGAATAATGAATAATGAGTGAATAATATGAATAGGTGACATGCAAAAAATGCAAGAGAATAAAAAATATTAATTATAAAGGAGGTTCTTTCTTTACCTCTTTTTACAAGCATTGTTTCAGCTACAGTGATTATGTTTTGAATAATTATAAAAGCGATCACTACAAATTTTTCCGGAGCATCAAAATTTTTTGCAACAAAAAAAAATACAGTTAGGCTTATAAGCGATAAGACAATATAGAAAAGGGATATCGATACTTTATGCTTTTTTATAAAAGAAAATAAATAAGAGAGATTAGTTGAAAAAATCACTGACGAGAAGCCATAACTGATAATGATACTGACGATGTTCGCATACATCCATACACTTTGAAAAGTGCCGTAATCATTATAACTCAGCCTCCTCGAATAAATAATTGTTATGATAAAAAGTATGATTACCGGCAAAGCTCTTCCTGCAAAAAGCCACAGGCTTTTTTGCAGAAGATTTCTTTTATAACCTGGTAACTGGTTCATTAAAATGAAATTACTTTTTAGTTACTTCAATTATAAATCTCGTTGGTGAGTGAAAGATGAGATCAATAGTCGCATCAAAAAATTTCCAGAAACTATAAGGAAGAAAATCAAGCAACACATTTATTCTTGTTTTTATAAGATACTTGTTAGCGAATGTTTTTGCATTCCATTTGGCGTTCGTATCATTAAAAATGCTTTTAATATTTGTCTTATTAAATGAATGCAAGTGAGCATTTTTTGGTGTTGGCATATTGCAATGAACACATAAAAAATATTCTATTTTTTCATTGTAAGGTGTAGTAATGATAAGTTTTCCGCCCGATTTAAGTTTGTCCAAAAGCTGTGTCTACGAAAACTTTCGGATCATGAACATGCTCCATAATTTCTGATGCGATAATGCAATCAATGGAATCACTTTTTAAAGGAAGATTAAAAGCATCTGCAACCAACGCAGCGTGGTTTCCATGTGGATCATTTTGTAAAGCCTTTAAAGGATTAATGGTAGAAATGTCCATAGAAATTACTTGCTTGTTTTTCTTTAAAAAATAATGTGCCAGCCATCCATTGCCACAGCCCACATCCAGCAAGAGTTGCGCACCTGAAGGAACCTTGTTGATGATTTCTTCATGCAATCTTTTTATCTCTTGTTTTGTTGCGTTGACTTCATTATTACCGAAGTAATCATATACTTCTGCATCTTTTTCATAATGATCTTTATAGTTAAAATTTGTATGTAGCTGGCTGTGGAGTGAAGTTGTAGTAATATTTTGGTGCTCACATAAAATTACAGGTACATCATTTATTACCGGGAATTGGGAATTGTTGTTTTGTGTAAATAAAATTTTTTTCTCTTTATCAAAAGCAAGATCAGTAAAGGTTTCGGGATCAATAAGTATATCTGATAAAAACTTTTTCATTCAATAAGCTGCTTTATTCTATTGTGTAATAATAAGTTTTATTAAAATTATTTGATAAAAATCGCTTCTCACATCGCTTCAAAGCTAATCAAAAACATAGGCTTGATGCTTTTTCATATCTTCGCCCACTATTATGAAGAACATTAGAAATTTTTGTATCATTGCTCATATTGATCATGGGAAAAGCACGCTGGCAGACCGTTTGCTGGAATTTACTCATACTATTTCCGACCGTGAAATGCAGGCGCAGGTGCTGGATGATATGGATCTTGAAAGAGAAAAAGGAATCACCATAAAAAGCCATGCAATTCAAATTAATTATGAACACGAAAGAACACAGTATGTTCTTAATCTTATTGATACACCGGGACATGTTGATTTCAGTTATGAAGTAAGCCGGGCTCTTGCAGCCTGCGAAGGCGCATTGCTTTTAGTGGATGCAACACAAGGCATACAGGCACAAACTATTTCCAATTTATATCTTGCCATCGAAAATAATCTCGAAATAATTCCTATTATTAATAAGATCGATATGGATGGTGCAATGATACCTGAAGTAGAAGATCAGATCATTGAACTAATTGGCTGCAAACACGAAGATATTTTACTCGCAAGCGGCAAAACCGGCATTGGAATCGAAGCAATACTGTTTGCAATTATCAAACGCATCCCTGCTCCAAAAGGCAATGTTGATGCGCCTTTGCAGGCTTTAATTTTTGATAGCGTATTTAACAGTTTCAGAGGAATCATTGTTTATTACCGCATTTTTAATGGCACTTTAAAAAAAGGAGAACGCATTAAATTTTCAAACACCGGTAAAGAATATGAGGCAGATGAAGTGGGCATTTTAAAAATAAGTTTAATGCCAAAACAAGAAGTGAGAGCAGGCGATGTTGGTTACGTAATTACAGGAATTAAAAATGCAAGAGAGGTAAAAGTAGGTGATACAATTACTTCAATTGTTAATCCATGTAATGAGTCAATCAAAGGATTTGAAGAAGTGAAGCCAATGGTTTTTGCAGGAATTTTTCCGGTAAATACAGATGAGTTTGAAGAATTGCGCGATTGCATGGAAAAGCTTCAGTTGAATGATGCATCACTGACCTTTGAGCTGGAAACCTCGCAGGCATTGGGTTTCGGCTTTCGTTGCGGATTTCTCGGCATGCTTCACATGGAGATAATCCAGGAGCGTCTTGAAAGAGAATTTAATCAAACGGTTATCACTACGGTACCTAACGTAAGCTTTATTGCTTATACAACAAGAGGTGAAAAAATAATTGTAAACAATCCTGCTCAAATGCCTGATCCTAGCAGGATTGAGAGGATTGAGGAGCCTTATATAAAGGCTCAGATTATAACAAAGCCTGAGTATATTGGTAATATTATGACATTATGTATTGGCAAACGCGGCTTACTTACTAATCAGGGCTATCTTACGCCAACCCGCGTGGAGCTTACATTTGAGATGCCTCTTACTGAAATTGTTTTTGATTTTTATGACAGGCTTAAAAGTGTTACGCGTGGTTATGCATCATTTGATTATCATCCTATCGGCTATCGTGAAAGTGATATAGTGAAAATGGATATTTTATTGAATGGAGATAAAGTAGATGCATTAAGCTCATTGATACATCGCATGCGTTCCCAGGATTTTGGAAGAAAACTTTGCGAAAAATTAAAAGAGTTGGTGCCAAGGCAACAGTTTCAAATAGCTATACAAGCTGCCATTGGCGCTAAAGTGGTTGCAAGAGAAAACATAAGCGCTATGCGCAAAGATGTGACTGCAAAATGTTATGGCGGTGATATCAGCCGGAAAAGAAAACTGCTTGAAAAGCAGAAAGAAGGTAAAAAAAGAATGAAGCAAATCGGCAATGTAGAAGTGCCACAGGAAGCCTTTCTCGCTGTGCTAAAGCTGGATGAATAAAAAATTTTTTTTTAATTATTATCACCAAATTTTTTTCGAGTTGTTGGTGCGGGCGGAATGCTATCAGTTTGCTCTGCATTGTCTGGCATGCGATTACTTAATTTTGTTTCATCAATGTTGCCTTGTGCGTCTCTGATTGGCTGTGGCATTGGTTCCTGGCCTTCTGGCGTTTTCTGTGTAAACACTTTTTGTATGTGCACCCACTTACCGTCTTTCCATACAAGCCCTTCATAATCGCCGTCTGGTATGTAAGTATATTTTTTCTGCGGCTCGCCCGTTTCTGAAATTAAATGTTCGTAAATAATCATGTCCTGATCAGGATCATAAGTCAGCCTCGGACTTGCATCTTTTTTATATTCCATTATATATCTTGCCATGCCTTTTTTTACAATGCTATTATCTTCAAAGCTGAAATAGGAACCGCCGAATACAGGCTTCCCGTTATCAAACCGAAGCACTTCAATTATTTTTTTAGTGCTGCTAATGGTATTTTCATCATAGCCAAGAAGAGTGTAATAGTTTTTCCCAAAAGCAATTTTCTCAATGATTTTGTAATAAACAGCGCCAATCCATCCAAAATTATTACCTATGGTATCCTCCTCATCTTTTATAACATCTGATTTATCTATCAATGGAAATAACAGCAATGAACCATCGGTAGTTTTCATTTGTATAGCTCCGTGCTGGCGCACCACTTCATCATTAACAACCATTTGCCATGTAAAGATTTTAAATGAGCTATCACTTGGAACTAATTTTGAAATGGTAATCAATGAATCGAATGGATAATAAAAAGAATTAGTCGTTTTTAGCGCCCTCACAAATATTTTTGTAAACGCACTATCGGCTGAAAGCCTTTCTGATGCTGTCCTTCCTTGTATTATAGCAACCGACAACGCTTTAAGGGAATCTTCTTTTTCCTGTAATATTTTTCTATTACTAAATGAGAGCTGTGAATAACAAAACAAGTGAATACATAAGAACCCAATAAAGAAAAAAATTCCTTTTTTCATTTAAAAAATTTAAACAAAGAAAATTGAAATTGGTGAAATAAATATTTGTGTAATACACTTTTAACTAAGCTATAAAGCCCGTGCTATGGTGATAAGATCATCAAAAACAAAGTCAATGTCCTTATGATCATGAGGAACATCTTTACGCGTAGTGGGTAAAAAAATAGTAGCAGCAACATTAAGGTTCCTTCCAAATTTCATATCGCTTAAAGTATTTCCTATCATAATACTTTTTGAAAAATCTATTTCCGGAAAATCTTTTTTTGCTTGCAAACCCATGCCAGTATTAGGTTTTCTGTTGGGGCTTTCATCTTCAAGCTCAATGGCATAATAAATCTTATCAATTCTTCCTGCTGCATCTTCAATTTCCTGTAACATATTTTTATGAATAAATTCAAGATCTTCCAGCTTCGTTAATCCTTTCGCAACACCTCTTTGGTTGGTTACAATAAATATTTTTCCAAATATTTTCGCAAATATTTTTAGTGCTTCTTTTACTCCATCGTAGAAGCTAAATTCTTCCCATTTATTAACATATGCCTCATGCTTTTCATTATTGATTACACCGTCCCTGTCGAGAAATAAGGTCCATGATTTATCTATAGAAGGAAAATTGCTCATTTCGTTTACAAGGTAACTGTTATGATATATATGATTTTATTTATGAGCTATTTCAGTCTGAGCTTTTTCATAATCTTCAGGTATGCCGATATCAATAAAATATTCATCCTGAATAAGCCCGTACATTTTTTTTTCATCTACATATTTTTCCAGAAAATCTTTTTCAAAAGAAAATTTATCAGTATGCTTTTTTTGTAAAAAATAATTTTTATTTAAAGCATATACTCCACCATTAATAAGTCCTTTGCTATAGAATTGTTTTTCTTTAAAAGAGATAACAATATCAATTTCGTTTAGCTGCAGTACGCCATAACGATTAAAATTACTCATTGGCTTTAAGCATAATGAACACATGGAATTTTTGTGAAAATGAAAATCACTTAACTTATTTAAGTTAACATTGAAAAGTGTATCGCCATTACAAATGATACAGTTTTCATGGATTGATTTTAGTAACGAAAGTTGTATGGCACCACCTGTTCCCAATGGTTCTTCTTCGATAGAAAAATCGTATTTAATATCGTGATAATTTTTTTGAATAAAACTTATGATGCTTTCACTTTTGTAGCCAACAGAAAAGATAAAATTTTGAACACCTCCTTTTTTTAGATGCTCTATAACGTAATGCAGGAAAGGTTTTCCGGCAACTGGCGCCATACATTTCGGAAGATCGGAGACAACTGAACGCAATCTTGTACCAAGGCCACCAGCCAGGATTATGGCTTCATTAATCATTGGTTTCTGCAAAGTAGATTTCTTCAACAAACTGGCAAATAATATGGCCAATAGTAATGTGGCTTTCCTGTATTCTTGGGGTATCAGTTGAAGGAATATTTAACAGATAATCAGCTTTATCTTTTAGCTTGCCACCACCTGAGCCTGTAAACCCAATCGTGATCAAATTTTTATCTTTAGCAACTTCAAATGCTTTAATAATATTTTTGCTGTTGCCAGAAGTGCTTAAGTCCAACAAGCACATCACCTGCTTTACCAATGCCTTTTATAAGTCTTGAATAAATAACATCATAACTGTAATCGTTGCCAACTGCGGTTAAATAAGAAGTGTTGCAATGCAAAGCCTCTGCAGGCAAGGCATCACGGTCTTTATAAAACCTGCCGGTAAATTCTGCAGCAAGATGTTGTGCATCTGCAGCACTGCCGCCATTGCCGCAAAACAAAACTTTATTGCCTTTCTCAAAAGCATTTACGATAATGTATAACAGCATTCTCATAGTTGTTTGTATCAATGCCTCATCATCTGCAAGCAATTTTGTTTTTACATCAATTGATGCCTGTATAATATTTTTTATTTTTTCTCTCATGTGTATAATTTAACTTAGGTCACACCAGGTGGTTAAGCCATGTTTAGTAAATGTATAATTTTTTACTTCACCGCCAAATTTATTTAAATGTTTCTATTACTGTATGACGTGTGTTTCCCGGGCAATAAAATATCATAAAGCCACCACCGCCTGCTCCGCTTATTTTACCACCGGTTGCACCTGCTTTTTTTGCTGCTTCATAAATTTCTTCAATACGATTGTTACTTATATTATGCGCCATTTTTCGTTTTTGCTGAAATCCAAAATCGAGTATTTCACCAAATTCATTAAGCCTGCCCTTTAACAATGCTTCTTTCATCATTCTGTGCCTGTTCTTTTAACTGGTGCATTGCTTCAATACTTTTTTCATTTTTATTCATTCACATTTTTTACCTGTTCATTAATAATAGATGCACTTTCGCGGCTGTTGCTGTAAAATATAAAACAAGATTATTTTCAAGCTCATGCAAATATTCATGACTTAATGCGCAAAGGATTTACGATTACTTTATCATCTTCATAAAATTCCATAAAATTTACTCCGCCAAACATGGCAGCATATTGATCTTGCTTTCCACCTGCGAGTTTAAGATCTTCTCTTTCTATTTGATAAGCATAATGTGCAATATCATAATCACCCAAAGGCAGTTTAAGCATTTCAACAAATGCACCAATGATGGCAACAACCAAAGTTGAAGAAGTTCCAAGGCCGGAGCCTGCAGGTGCATCTACAAAAGTTGATAACCGAAAACCTGTCAGATGGCAATGCCAAAATCTTTTTGAATGCGGTTATAAACGCCTTTCAGCAAATCAAGTGTTCCATCAATAGGTAATGACTTCGCCAATTCAAATCGCTGTTCTTCTTTCCTGTCAAGTGCCTGAACAATGATTTCTTTTTCTTTAATAGGCTCAATATTAGCATAAGCAAAAAGCGAAATTGTTGCATTTAAAATAGCGCCGCCAAACTGATCACTATACGGGCTTACATCTGTGCCGCCGCCGGCGAGGCCAATACGTAATGGAGCTTTACTTCTGTAAATCATAATGAATACAGAATAACAATTCAAATAATAAATGATCAATATTTCAATTATTAATTTCGACTTTTAATTATTTAGTAAGTTGTTTAATTTATCAACTAACCATATTACTCCAGCTATATTTTTTTTTCTCTTCGCGAAGATGAGGCAAAAAATAATTCTTCTCCTAATTGAAAATATTCTAAAATTTTTTTTGCAATACTTTCCGCATTTGGTTCTGCAACTAAGCCAACTTTTTTATCAGGAACAAGTGACAGGCAAGCCACCTACATTGGTTACGATCATTGGTTTTTCAAAATGATAAGGCAAGGGGCGTAACGCCACTTTGCGTTGCATTTCTGATAAGGCTGAACCACACAATCTGCAGCGCATAAATAATATTTTACCATGCTATCTGTAATAAAATTAGTATGTATGATTAAGTTATTTTTTATATCAGGATCATTTAATAATTGCATCATAATTTTTTTCATCTTCATAAAATTCGCCGGCGATACAATTTATATTTTGAACAGCATGATTTTGTTTTAAAATTTTCATAGCTTCCAATAAAATATCTAAACCTTTATATTTTCTTATAAACCAAAAAATAAAATTACTTTATCATCACGATTAATATTTAATTTTTTTCTTGCTTCATCTTTATTAATTTTTTCCCCAAAATTATCATACAAAGGATGTGGTACAAATTGGGCAGGTTTGTCTTTTGCAAATTGATTCAGATCTGCCAAGTACTTTTTCACTCATAGTTATAAAAGCATCAATCGGCTTTAAAAAATATTTTGTAAATGCTTTATCACCGGCTCGTTTTTCATGAGGAAAAATATTATCTGCAATGCAAACAATTTTCGTATGATTGTTTTTTTTTACTCTTCTTAAAATTGTTCCGAGGCAAGGCCCCATAAAAGGAAGCCAGTATCGCACCACAATAATATCAGGCTTTAATTTTTTTAATTCATTTCCAACTATAATCCAGTTAAAAGGATTAATAGAATTAATTTTTACTTTAATAGAAATATTTTCAGGTGCAGGTTCTGTTGAATATTGCGTGGTTCCGGGAAACAGAAATGAAGGATATTGAAATGAAAATGTATAAATGGTTGTATTAAACCCTGTATCGATAAATTCTTTTGCAAGCCGTTCATCATACGATGCAAGGCCGCCACGTAACGGATATGCAGGGCCAATGATAATGACTTAGATTTTGTGTTATTCTCATCCAAGGTTCAAATTATTCGATTGCTATTAGCATGGTAACTGTTATGTTTTCAAATTATTTTATCTTCGATTAAGATAATTATTTCTTTCAGCTCCATTTCTTGAAATAAGTTCTCCAAGAAAACCTGCAAGAAATAATTGGGTACCAATAATCATCGCAAGTATGGCAAAGAAGAATAAGGTCTTTGAGTCATACCCTGTTTGATCAAAAAATAATTTTGTAATGATGAGATAAATGACAACAATAAACCCGAATAAAAAGAAAAACGTTCCCCACAAGCCAAAAAAATGCATAGGATTTTTTCTAAATTTTCCTACAAAAATTATTGATGCAAGGTCAAGGAAACCATTTATAAAACGGTTCCAGCCAAATTTTGTAACGCCATATTTTCTTGGCCGGTGCTCCACTACTTTCTCACCAAATTTTTTAAAGCCTGCCCATTTTGCAATCAGTGGAATATACCGGTGCATTTCACCATATACTTCGATGCTTTTTACAACTTTTTTTTTATATGCTTTTAATCCGCAATTAAAATCGTGCAGGTAAATGCCACTTACTTTTCTTGTTGCGGCATTATAAAATTTTGAAGGAAGATTTTTTAAAAGCTTATTATCAAATCTTTTTTTCTTCCAGCCGCTTACAATATCAAATCCTTCACACAAAACCATTTTTCTCAATTCAGGTATTTCATCAGGGCTATCCTGCAGATCTGCATCCATGGTAATAACAACATCACCTTTTGCAATTTTAAAACCTTCATTCAATGCTGCACTTTTACCATAATTGCGTTGAAATTTTATTCCCTTTGATACAAGGGTTTTTATTACGAAGCTGTTGAATTACATTCCATGAATTATCGGTGCTTCCATCATCCACCATAATTATTTCATAGCTAAAATGATTTTGCTCCATTACACGCTTTATCCATGCTTCAAGTTCGGGTAAAGATTCAGCTTCATCAAGAAGAGGTATGACGACTGAAATATCCATTACTTACTTATTTGATTGATATCGCCAGCAAATTGGTTAGGATGTTTTTTAGTGATTGCCAGCGCCAATTAATGCAGCAATTGCACCAAAAATAAGATAAACTAACAAAGTGCCACCAATAAGAAATACCATGAAAAATTTTCTCGTACATTTCCATGCTTGTGTCATTTGTTCTTCGGTCATATTATTTTTTTGCCGCATGTCTGCTTCTTGCTTGCTCCAATGCTTTTTCTTTAAAATCAGGAAACAAAATATAAAAATAACTGCAAAGTAAATAATCATGATTACGGTTACTAACTGCCGACACTTTAAAACCATGTGCAAAATAATTTCCAAAGTGGAATTGTAATCAATTTGTTTGCCATAAGAATACACCGACCATATAATGCCGCCAATAAAAACTACATAAGCCAATCCATTGTACAGGGCCATTTGACATCCAGGTTGGCAAAATACGTAGCTAGTGAAATAATTATAAGAATAAGGCCAATAACCAATCCTTTGGTTGTTGTTGTAGTAATATTTTGTTCCATATAAAAGTTTTAGTTTATTTCAAAAATAGTTTATCTCCATTAATAATTCCAATCACTTTTCCTTTTAATTTTTTTCCAATAAAAGCATTGTTTTTGCATTTAGAAAAAATATCTTTTTCTTCAAATATATATTCCTCATCGGGTAAGAATAACGTAATGTTGGCTCCTTTCATTATTGTCTATTGAAGGAATAGGTATATTAAAAATACTCCGGATATTTTCAGTTTGCATTTTTACAAAATCTTCTGTTGTCAACACCACAGGTCCGTGCTACACCAAACACACTTTCCAAACCTTCCATTCCATTTTTGGCATATTCAAATTCACAGACTTTATTATCCCAATCCTGTGGCTGGTGATGTGATGCAATAAAATCCACTACGCCATTTTTGATTCCTTTTCGCAAAGCGTCCCTGTCTTTCTTTGTTCTTAAAGGTGGATTCACTTTCAGATTGGTATCATAATCACAAGGTCTTCATCACAAAAAAATAAATGATAAGGAGTAACGGAACAGGAAACATTAAGATTTTCTCTTTTTTGGCATTTGAAATCAGCTCAATTGACTTTTTTGTTGATACTCCGGTAAAATGAATTTTAGAACCGGTATATCTTACCAATTCAATATCTCTTGCAATCATCAGTTCTTCTGACAACGCAGGTTTGCCGGGCAAACCCAGTTTCGTTGATATTTCTCCTTCATTCATAAGGCCGCCTGAACCAATACTTTTATCATCGGGCAATTGAATAATTGTTGCATCAATGGCAAGGATATATTCCAAAGCTTTTTGTAACATTCCTGAAGATTGTACAGGCGTTAGCCCATCAGAAAATGCTTTTGCGCCTGTATGGTACATATCATACATTTCGCTTAGTTCTTTGCCTTCTGCATTTTTTGTAATAGCTCCAATAGGAAAAATTTGTACCGGCAGTTCTTTACTTTTTTGAACAAGATATTCTACCTGGCTTTTATTATAAACCACGGGCTGGGTATTTGGTATCAGCATTACCTGTGTAAAACCACCCGCTGCTGCAGCATTTGAGCCACTTTCAAGCGTTTCTTTAAATTCCTGTCCGGGATCGCAAAAGTTTGCAAAGCAATCCATCCATCCGCAGGAAATCATGCAGGCCGTCAATTTCAATAGTTGTATCTGCAGCACTATTTATCTCATTTCCAATTTCAGAAATAATTCCATTTTCAATTAAAATATCCTGAGATTTTCCGTGAAAAGGAGAAGAGGGAGAAAATATTTTTGCTTTTTTTATTAAAACCTTCATTAGGCTTTTTGAAAAATTTGATTGCGCTAAGATAGGCGTAAAATTTTGTAAAGGTGACTGCAATGAAAAAACTATAACAACCTATATCCTCTTAAAAGCACTTGGCAACTTTGTTAGAATTTAATGTAAGTCAATAGCCTTTTAACCATAAATAAAACACTTACAGAATAACTGTTATCTATTAAACGGTAAACTAAAATTTGCTTTCTTCCTCTTTTTTTATATTGTTAATTACGTCAAGCAAGCCCGCTGTAAAGCTGTCATCAGCAAGTTGCCAGAACATAATGCCATTCAAATGATTTTGTAAGACGTATTCGGTTTTTAATTTTATTGATTCCGTATCATCATAAGTTGCAAGCAGCTTTCGTTGCATATTAAAAGCGTACGGTGCTTTCGCAGTGGTATCCCAATATCTTATAAAGCCGTTTTTTACATTAATAGTATCTGCGAAATGGCTGAAAGATAATCCATGATAAAATTGGGCTGGAAGGTAAAGGCCATTATTAGTTGTATCGTTGACGAGGAAAAGCCTTGCATAGAATGCAGCACCGATGACGATTTTATCAGGTGATACGCCTGCAGCGATCAGTTTTTTTACACCGTTATCAACCGATTCCTTTTGTTTAGAATTTGAATATAACGGTGTATGATGTCCGGATGTAGTACTGAAGCCGGAGGTAAGATCATAGCTCATTAGGTTTACCCTATTCACCAATGGCATCACTTTTCTCCAGTCGATAGAAGAATCAATAAAAGCATCAAAACCGCCTGCAGCAAAGCTTATTTCGTTTTTATCTCCTAATTTTTTTCTTAATTTTTTAACGAGAGCTGTAAAATTAGCTTTGTCATTTATGCTGAATGCGTGTCCGGGAAAACCTTCAATAACAGGATACTCCCAGTCTAAATCTATTCCATCGGCTTTAAAATAATTGATTAAGCTTTTTGTTGTTTTAGCAAAAATCCTTCTGCCTTTTTTTGTTGAGAATTCCATAGAGCATGTTTTACAACCTCCCCAACCACCTAGTGATAAAATGATTTTCAAGGCAGGATTTCTTTTTTTGAGAGCGACCATCCTTTCGATGGTAGCGCTATCCCGGGCATTGCTTACAAAAAGTGAATCTCCTTTTAAATGGCAGAAGCTGAAAATAAGATGTGTTAGCTTCTCAACTTCGAAACTATCTATCATTGTTGTTCTGCCCGCATAGTAAGCAATAACAGCAATGTTGTTTCTCCCCTTGGTTTGAGCAGCTATAAAAATGCTGCAGTTTAAAAGCACTATAAAAAGCAAAGCACGTCTCATGTAATCGAATTTATTTTTATGCAAATTACTCCCTTCAGCTACATTACAGAGATTTTTATAAATAAAGAAAGCAACTTCATAGAAGTTGCTTTCCTGCGGATATTAAGACAATTATTATTTATAAGTTAGCTGAATAAGCCACCTTTTCTAAGATCACGATTGCCTTCGCCAATTAAGAATCCATTCTGATAAATCTGTATCTTATAACTTCCTTGCTGGAAATTATTTGAAGGCTTAAAGGCAAACTGTACACTTTTCTTTGTATCTGTTTGAATTTCTACAGGAAGCTTTGCAGTATATGGCTTGTCGCCATCATTGCGTGTATTAAAAGTTGAAGCGCCATCCTGGGTTATAGGTTTTCCATCGGGGCCTGTCACTACTACATAAACATCAGTAGAACCAGGCGCTGCAATGCGATTATTTACATCAAAAGTAATCATGAACTCATTAACTTTTTTTGCTTTCGTTGTCACCTTTTCTTTGCCATTATTTCTGATATCGATAGGAGTAATATTGATATTATAAGCATTTAATGTTGAAGCAACATCTACCTTTTGTGCAAGGCTATCTTTGGTAGCTGTTGTTGTTGTAAGGTTTTGATTCAGCACTTCTTTTTCCTGTGTCAATGTTGCTTTATCCTGAGTTAATGTTTGATTATCCTGTGTAAGAGATGCAATTTGCTGCTCCATTCCGGATATCTTATCATTGAGGCTTGCTATTAAAGTCTTTGCTCTTGATAACTCAGCAGCCGTTGCATTTTTCTTATTTAAAATACTGCGTATTTCAGCTTTTCTTTTTGCAATGTCTTTATTGGTTGCATCCAGTTTGCTTTGGAGACTGGTATTCAAAGTTGACATAGAATCAAGACGAGCAAGAGATGCATCAAAGCTTTTTTGGATCTCGCTCTTTTGATCAGTAACTGCAGCTATCTGCGTTTGTTGTTGCTGTATAGTTTCTCCTGATTTGTTTTTACCAATAATTAAAGCGGCTCCTGTACCAACGAGCGCAATAGAAAGTATGGCTATAATAACGTTTTTAAAATTTTTTTTCGGTTGTATTTCCTCAGTTGTTGCGGAAGGAAAGTTTGTATTATTCATGACGTAAATTTTTAAGTTTAAAATCTATATGATTGTATAAATCTGTTCGTATGTGGATCCAAGCAATCGAACAAATTTTTAATCGCCATACAATTTTCCATAATCGTGCCAATTTTCTTTTGATTCTTTTTCAAACAAAATTTACGCTTACTTCAAATTGATTTTCAATATTTTATATGAAAGTATAAAATGAATTGAACCATTATTTAGTTTTTAAAAAATTGAAAAGCTGATAGATTTTTAATCCGGAGGATATGTCTTAAGAAAACTTAAATACTTATTTTGCTTCGTTTATAGTATAACTGTTAGTTAGTATATGTTATTTAGAATGTTTAATCAATAATGTTATCGATAAACTTACTTTGTTTCAAATAAAGTCCAAAGATTTGCTTTCATTTCGTAAGATATTTTGCTTGCCAGGCATATTGATGGTGTAACTTATAAAAAGGAACGCCTATAAAATCTTCTCCGCATGGATGACAGTATAGCCTTATTCTATAAAATAATAGTTATGATACTATTCACTCAATTTTGTACGCTTGGCATCACCCTATCGCCGGATCACTAATGCTTTCTTTGATAAGGCTTTTACAATTGAAGGTGGTAAAGTACCTATGCCGGCTGCGCCGGATAATATCTTGATTTTGCCGAGTAATAAAAGAAAAAAACATCGTATTATTTATACAAAATCTGTTACACTCTTATATAAATTTTTCTTTTATTAAGCCAGTAGCCTACACTCCAGCAAAGCAGCATGTAGCAAACGGCAAATAAAAAGGAGCCAACGTAGCCGCCCGCATAGCTGAAGATGTTATTATACAGCCAGGCAAACAAAGTTGAATGACCAACAGGAATAACATAGAAAACCACTACCAGCAATTCTGAAAGGAGATAAATGAATAAAGTATTTTTTCCAAAGATTTGAAAAAAGCGCGTCCAGTCTGACTTTTGCCTCATTTGAATTATGTAATTAAGTGCACCAATAATTACGCAATCAATACCGACTGTATATACTACGAAGCTGCTCGTCCATAGTTTTTTGTTGATAGGCAATAATAAATCCCAGAAATAACCACATACAATTAAGGCTGCGCCAGATAATAACAACTTGGTCAATCCTTCATACGTGTTGCCTTTTTCCTGTATAAATTTTCCAACCACATAACCCGCAACTACATTGCCAATTGCAGGCAAGGTGCTTAACCAACCTTCAGGATCGAAAGCAATACCCTCGCCATGATACATGTGATTTTGCCCCATAAGATATACATCAAGTTTATAACCCGCATTCCCAGTCATGCTCAACGGATCATTAGCATCGCCAAACCAATATAATATTATCCAATAAGCGAAAAGCAGCACCACAGAAATAATAACCGCCGCTCTTATTTTAAAAAAATAAATTAGCAATGAAGCAATACCATAACACAAGGCAATCCTTTGTAAAACACCCATAATTCTTGTATCGGTAATGGGCGCAAACACGACATTGTGTGCCTTATCAATTTTAAAAAAAGGAAACCAGTATAAAAGAAAGCCGAGTAAAAAAATGATGATCGTTCGCTTTAATATTTTCCACACAACTTCTGATTGCTTTAAAGTTTCCCATTTGCGGGAAACAAAGCTGTTCGCATTGCCTACGGCAAATAAAAAAGATGGGAAGACTAAGTCAGTAGGGGTAAAGCCGTTCCACTTTGCATGTTGCAAAGGAGAAAAAGATGTATCGCTTCCAGGAGTATTTACAATAATCATAAAGCAAACGGTCATTCCGCGGAAAACATCAAGTGCAAGATTTCTTTGCTGTAAAGAAGCAGGGGCAAGAGTTTTAGCCATCAGGGTTTATTTAATAGTAAGCAAATCGTATTTATTTTTTAAATATACATTTAATAATGATTACAAAAAATCATAAAAAATTTTACGGGAAATAGAGCATATTTGTTATTTCCACCTAAACCATTTAATTCCTAAGAAAGAAAAAATAATTGCGTAGCCAAAGGTTAATAATAAGGCAATAGAAGTTTGAGAATTCCATTTGGCTGGTTCCATTCCGGCCGCAAGAATAGTTTTTACTGTGCCAAAAGGAGACCAGTGAATCGCATTTTTTAATTGATCGCCAAACATGCCCAGCTCACCAAACATGCCGAGCATAATGAATGCAATGTAAACAAGCCTGCTTGTGGAGTTGACAGTTTCAGCATTTTTCACAAGGCCCACAATCATTTGTCCGAGCCCAAGGTATAAAGCGCCACCGACAACGGAAGTGAGAAATGTAAGAGCATAACCTGCAGGAGAAAGCTGTATTTTATCATATTCGTAACCTACAATAAAAACAAACAATGTGAGCAAAAAAATCATAGCAAGCTGAACAAGCAGCCTGCTAAGCATTATGAAAAGTGACGGCACAGGTGTAACTCTTAAACTTTGGAAAATTCCTTTATCACGGTCACGGGCAATCGAAATTGCATAACCCATGATACCAATGGAAGTAAGACCAATTGTCATTGAAATAGAAAGAGCAAAGGCGCCTCCAAGCTTGTCAATTATTCCTTTCCATGATATTAAAATCATAACTGGTACCAGCAAAGACATTACGACCGCCCGCCTATTGCGCCATTGAGTGGTGAAGTCTGCGCGTAACAATGACAGCAAGGCTTCAGAAGGTTTCGGTATTTTGGTTTCCATTTAAAAAAAAGTTTTTATGAACGAACAGTTTTGCCTGTAAGGCCTATAAATACGTCTTCAAGAGTTATCTTTCCTTTCCGGGAAGCGCTGATAACATTGGGATCATTGCGATGCTTTTCAATCAGCGCTTCAGGCGTGTCCGTAGCGATGATGCGGCCATGATCAATAATAGCAATGCGGTCACAAACTGCTTCGGCTTCTTCCATAGAATGCGTGGTTAAAACAACCCCATGGCCTTTTTCTTTTATAGCTTCAATGCGCTCCCAAAGTTGCCTGCGCGATTGCGGATCTAGCCCTGTTGTTGGCTCATCAAGCATTACAAGAACAGGATCGTGGATAGTAGCAATAATCAGTGAAACACGCTGTTGCTGGCCTCCGGACAATTGTCCAAATCTTTTGGAAGCATCGTCTTCGAGCTTTATATCCGCTAAAAGTGCATTGATTTTTTCGTTAGAAAGAGGCACTCCATAAATGCCGCCATATAATTTAATGATTTCCGTGATAGTAAGCTCGGGCTGAAAACTGGTAGCCTGCAATTGCACGCCCATATTGGCTTTAGCAAATATGGGTTGTTTTGCGATATTAAAGCCGGCAACATAAATTTCGCCGGAGTGCGGCACCAGCAAGCCTTCTACAGCACTAAGTATGCTCGTTTTGCCAGCGCCGTTTGGCCCGAGAAGACCAAATATTTCTCCAGAATTTACTTCCAAAGAAACACTATTTACTGCCTGAAAGGTGCCATAGAAAACGTTCAAATCTTCTACTTCAAGTATAGGAGAGCCGGCTTCAATTGGCATGTATTAAATTTTGGGGAATGATAAAATTAGCGTGATTAAACAAAGATGATAATTATATTTCAAGCGTTTCGAGATACATAAGCATATCCATAAAACTTGTCCAGGAACTTTGCCATTTCTCCTTGCCTCACTAAGCTTTTCCTGATGCTGCTTATCAAGATTTGCTTTTGTTTTAAGATATTCTTCATATTTTTCAAGCGACTTGCGGTTAAGTTCCTCAAATTCTTTTGTGTGTTCCATGTTTAAGTTTATAAAAAATAAAAATACACTAATCTTATTTTGCGGGATGGTTTAATTGAAAAATGAATTTCATCATTTATCAAATATTTTTAATAAAAAAGTCCAATAGTTCTATTTTACATTTAAAAAAAAATAATAATGAAAAAAATAATTATGCTGCTGTTGCAGGTGGTTATAACCACGGCAGCATTTTCTCAAAACCTTTACTGGCCAAGAGATTTAAAGAAAGCTTATAAAAATGAAACCCGGTCAAATGATGGCTGGCCCGGAAAGAAGTACTGGCAGAATACAGCATCTTACAATATTACTGTTAGTGCTTTACCGCCAGATAGAAACATCAAGGGAAGCGAACAAATTTCTTACATCAACAACAGCCCGGATACGTTGCACGAATTGTGTTTTAAATTTATTCAAAATATACACAAACCGGGTGTAACAAGGCTTGGCCATGCAGGCAACGATTTTTTAACCGATGGCGTACATGTAGATAATTATACGGAAAATGGTGAAGCAAAGAATTGGGGGCATGCAAATGGGGGCACTGTACAATATATGCAGCTTACCAGGCCGCTGCTGCCGCATGATTCCATGAAACTTTCTTTTGAATGGCACTATCAAATCTCCTTGCAAAGCGGCCGTGAAGGCATGATTGATTCTACAACATATTACCTCGCTTATTTCTATCCACGTGTGGCTGTGTATGATGATGTGAGCGGATGGGATGACATTGAACACAATGAAGCACTTGAGTTTTACAACGACTTTAATAATTATGTTATGAACGTAAAAGTGCCTAAAAATTATATAGTTTGGGCAACGGGCTATTTGCAAAATGCAAGTGATGTATTGCAGCCGAAATATTTACAGCGGCTTAATGAATCTATGAAGGCGAATACAATTATTCATATTGCTGATGCCACTGATATTCATGCAAAAGATATTACAAAGCCAAATGATGTGAACACATGGACTTTTGCTTATAATGATGTTTCAGATATGGCTTTGTGTCTTAGCGATCATTATGTTTGGGATGCGTCAAGCGTGGTGGTAGATGATGCCACAAAGCGCCGGGCCAGCATCCAGTCTGCATTTAATGATACAGCTAAAGATTTTCATCATGCTGTTGAGTTTGGCCAAAGTGCTTTAAGTTTTTTATCAAAATATGGCCCGGAGTAGCCTATCCTTTTCCTAAAATGACGGTTTTCCAGGGGTATGCCGGTATGGAGTATCCAATGATGGCTAATGATGAAACTTATCAGGATTTTAATTTTTCAAGGTTTGTGGAAGAGCATGAAATTTCGCATACCTGGTTTCCTTTTTATATGGGCATAAATGAAACCCGATATGGTTTTATGGATGAAGGCTGGGCTACTACTTTTGAGCTTTTATACAACAGGACTCAAATGTCTAAAGATTCTGCAGATAATTTTTATAAAAAATTTCGCGTAAATCGCTGGATACATGATAACAATGCTGATGAAGATTTGCCAATAATAACTCCGGGTGATACTAATACGGGGCGGGGACTTGGCAATAATGAATATGGAAAACCTTCACTGGCATATCTTTCCGTAAAAGATCTTTTGGGAGATGATATGTTTCGCAAATGCCTGCACGGCTTTATGGATCGCTGGCATGGTAAGCATCCTTTACCATGGGATTTTTTCTATTCGTTCAATAATATTTCCGGTAAAAATCTGAATTGGTTTTGGAATGCATGGTTCTTTAGCAATAATTATATTGATCTTTCTTTGGATACTTTACAAATAGTTAATAATTCAACGCAAGTAATTATCAGTAATATCGGTGGTTTTCCTGTACCTGTTAATCTGTTACTAACCTATAAAGATGGAAGCACAGAAACGATTCATAAGACGCCTGAAATCTGGGCATCATCGCAAAAGCAGGCAACTATAACAATTAATAATAAAAAAGCGATTCAATCAGCTAAGCTTGTTACTGATATTTATCTGGATGCTGATGAAAGTAATAACACTTTTATAAGTAAGTAATATTAAAAAAATAACCTTCTTGATACAATAATAGTATTAAGAAGGTTAACTAAATATGATCAGAGATCAGAGGCCAGTAAGCAAGGCCACAATTGTCATTAAACCATAGAAACCAACAATGATGCCTATAGCCACAAGTGTGTCTTTAAATTCAGCTGAGTAAACTTTTTTCATAACCTGTTTTTTAAATTTTAAAGATTAATTTATAAAACCAGGAATTTCTAAGAATTGAATTTTTATTTATCAGGGGGTAGGGGATTAATGGGTATATGACTTAAAATTACTTAATAAAGTTTAAATTCAAAACTTTTTTTGTTTTAAAGTATTTGTTTTTGTAAATTTCACGAAACTCTTGATATGAATCATGTTTCCGACATCTTGCTCAGAAAAGGCAAAAATACGATCTCTGTTGTGCCCGATACTACAGTTTTAAATGCCTTACAGGTTATGGCTGATAATAACATTGGATCCGTAGTAGTGATGAATAATAATGAATTTCTCAGGAATCATTACCGAAAGAGATTATTCAAGGAAAGTGATTTTAAAGGGTAAAAATTCCACTGATACAAAAGTGTCCGAAATCATGTCTTCCGATTTTCCTCATATCAATCCTTCAGATACTATAGAACATTGCATGGAGCTTATGACTAATAGTAATATCCGGTACCTGCCTGTATTTAAGCATAACCAGCTTGAGGGAATTATTTCTATTACAGATGTGGTTAAAGAAACAATTTTGAAGCAACAACAAACTATAAGGCACCTTGATAGTTACATCAATTCTTAGTAACGATAGTTTTCTTTACTAAAAAAATTGATATCAAACAGAAAATTTATTTAACAATTCTGTTTATAAGTTAATTTGGAAACACCTTACGGCAGTACTTACTTTTAGATTACAATTTCATTCTAACATGTCTCATCCGCCAGCGGAGAAGTCTCAAATTCTTTATGCTATTTCATTTCACAAAAAAGACTCAATATCATTTTTCATAGCTTTTTTTATAAGCAATTATTATAACAATAATAAGCTGATAACAAAGTTGATTTCACTGAAATAATTTCAAAAATATATCGTTAAATACCATTGTAAAACTTGTTTATATACTATGAAAAAATCTAACTATATTACTTTTATAATATTATGTGCAGCCATTTTCATTACTCATACTAGCTGCCATGATACTGCTTCGGCAAAAACAGCCAAAGCCGATTCATCCAGCGAAAACAATGCAGAAAATAAGAAAGAAATTAAGGCTTTAGATACTTCACTTTATAACAAAAAGCTTACAGAACTTGCCAATCATGACACGACTGGAAGATGGCCCGCAAAGTTTCCATATCCATTGCCGGGCGCTATTCTTCCGTTCAATAGAGTAGTGGCTTTTTATGGAAATTTATATTCTAAAAAAATGGGAATTCTTGGTGAAATTCCCAAGTATGAAATGTTTGCAAAGCTTCGTGGTGAAGTTGCCAAATGGCAAGCCGCAGATACTTCGATGCACGTAATACCTGCATTGCATTACATTGCGGTAAGCGCCCAGGGCAGCCCTGGTAAAGATGGCAACTACAGGATGCGTATGCCTTTGAGCCAGGTGGATACAATTGTAAATTGGGCAAGGGAAATTAAAGGACTGGTTTTTATTGATATACAGGTGGGCCATAGCAGCGTAAAAGATGAAGTGCCTATGCTCGAAAAATTTCTAAAAATGGATAGTGTTTATTTGGGTATTGATCCCGAGTTTTCATTGAAAAACGGAGAAGTGCCGGGAACTAAAATAGGAACATTCAATTACCAGGATGTAAACGATGCAATTGATTATTTAGCTGCTCTTGTAAGGAAAAATAATTTAGCTCCAAAGATTCTCATAGTTCATCGCTTTACGCAGGGAATGATAACCGGTTATGAAAAAATAAAGAAGGTGCCCGAAGTTCAGGTTGTGATGGATATGGATGGTTGGGGCGACAAAACATTGAAGAAATCTACTTACCTGAGATACATTTATAGAGAGCCTGTTGAGTTCACTGGCTTTAAGTTATTTTATAAAAACGATATAAAGAATGGCAACCATTTAATGTATACACCTGAGGAATTATTAAAGTTTATTCCGAAGCCCATTTATATTCAATATCAATAATATTTATTTCAAAAAATGAAAAAAATCTGCATTGCAATAATTGCTATGATCATTGTTGCATCATGTTCAACACAAAATAAAAAAGGCGATGATGTGAAATCTTTATCGCCATCTGAAAAGGCAAATGATTCTTCTTTAACTGCAAATAAGAAACAAGCAAGCCTTAGTGAAATGCTTGCCAGGAAGGAAGTTCCGGTGTTATGTTATCATCACATTCGTGAAGCAAAACCCGGCCAAAGCGAAACAATGAAAAGCTATTCAGTATCGCCTGAATCATTTGCGCAGCAAATGAAAGCCTTAAAAGACAGTGGCTATCAAACTATACTTCCGGATGATTTGTATAACTATCTTGTATATGGTGGTAAATTACCTGCAAAGCCCGTCATGCTTACGTTTGACGATACTGATGAAGAACAGTTTTCTATTGGTGAAACAGAAATGCAGAAGTACGGTTTTAAAGGAGTTTATTTTATAATGACCATTTCTATTAATCGGCCGCGCTACATGAGTAAAGATCAGTTGAAGCAGCTTGCTGACAACGGGAACGCAGTAGAATCGCACACGTGGGATCATCACATGGTTACCAAATACCAGGGTGATGACTGGAACAAACAATTTGTAAAACCTCGTAAAACGATCGAAAATATCACAGGAAAAACAGCGGAATATTTTGCTTATCCTTTTGGTATATGGAATGAAGCTGCTATACCTGAATTGAAAAAGGCGGGTTTTAAAATGGCTTTTATTTTATCTACTAAAAGAGATACAACGGAGCCATTATATACAATAAGAAGAATGATTGTTCCGGGACAATGGTCAACGCCAGGAATGTTCAGGGCAATGAAGCAAACATTTCATTTGTAGTTCATTTAGCTATCTCCATTTTAACTTTCCTATTTTTTATTTTTTCATTTTTTATTAAATGAATTGTTGTATTCATTTTTGTTTTTCTTATGGCAACAAAAGAAAAAAAATCTTTCACATCTATAAGGCCGATGTCTTCTTTCTTTAATTGGGCTTTATTAGTTAAAAAGCCAACTACATCCGTTTTATTCACTTTATCTTTTTTGCCTGCGGCAATGAAAAGCGTTGACCACTTTGGTTTTTCAGGCAAACTATTGTCTTCTGGTAAATCAATTTCTTCTATAGGCTCATGAACATAATCAGGTATCTTTTCTTCATCCGATAAGATCATAATAATAGTGCCACTTGCATCCATTCTTGCGGTTCTTCCATTGCGATGAATAAAAATTTCTTCTGTAGCAGGCAAATGATAATGGATGATGTACCGTATGTTAGGTATATCAAGCCCGCGTGACGCAAGGTCTGTTGTTACCAGCACGTTTACAGTTCCATTCCTGAATTTGCTTAAAGCACTATCTCGTTGTTGTTGTTCCATAGCGCCATGATAAAATTCATTCACAATTCCTTTTTCAGAAAGATACTTACTCGTGCGCTCTGCTGCTTCGCGATGATTACAAAACACAATAGCAGAGCGATTTCCGAGATAGCAAATTAGATTGAATAACGTTTCTGTTTTATCTTTTTCAGGAGAAATAACGCATTGATACGCTATTGCTTTTTCCTTTTGATCGGATAAAAAATTAAGTTTTTGCAGATTATTAATTTCTATAAAATCAGGTATGTCTATGGCTCCTGTGGCAGAAGTAAATATTTTCTTTTTTAAATTTTTTAAAGAAAGAATAATAAATGAAATTTCATCAGTGAAGCCGGCTTCCAGCGTTTTATCAAATTCATCCAAAACCAAAGTCGTTATTGCATCGGTATTAATATTGTTTCTTCTTATGTGATCACAAAGCCTGCCGGGAGTACCTACAATTACAGCGGGTGCTTCTATTAAATTATTTTCTTCAATTTCTCTTTTATGGCCACCATAGCAGGAAGTAATTTTAAAGCCTGTTCCCATTTGCCTGAAAACTTTTTCAATTTGCATAGCAAGTTCACGCGATGGCACGATAATCAATGCTTGCGTTTTTTTATCATTATCGTCAAGTCTTTCCAGAACTTGTAATAAGAAAGCCAATGTTTTGCCCGAGCCTGTTGCAGATAAAATTATAAGATCATCATTCGTTTTATTTGCCTCTATTGATGCCAGTTGCATCGAATTTAATTCGTCAATGCCAAGCCTGTCAATGATCTCAGAAGTTGTTATTTTACTTTTCATTTGATAAATGTACTAATGAAAAATGGTGTGCTTTAATTGCACACCATTCATATGATATTCTTTTAATAAAATTATTGAGCTAACTGCAATGCATCTCCTCCCGCGTTGCTTTTAGTATTCTGTCTTTTGAAAAGTGATGCATCCATTTTTCCAAAGCGATAGGTGAAATTTAATCTTACCATTTGTGGATTGTTTAGCCTGTAATAATCCTGGTAAAAGAAAGAGCTTTTAGATATCTGTTCATTATATCTTGTTCTGAATATATCATTCATGCTGAGCGTTACAGACGCTTTATTTTGCTTGAGGAAGCTTTTTCTAAAAGCTATATCTACACCCCAGAAAGACTTTATATATCCCTGTGAAGAGCTTTGGGCCTGCATTCCGGGAGGTCCCATCTGTTGTTGCTGTTGCGTCACTGGCACGTTTGCTTTGCTTTGATAATCTGCTGATAATTGAATTACAAAATTCTTTGGTATTTTAAAATTGTTGTTCAGTTTACCGAACCAGCTTACTAAAGCAGGCTGCGATTCTGTATTCAAATTGCTTACATTAATATGCGATTGATATAAATTCAAATTAGTTGTCATATCCCACCACTTTGCTATATTATTTATGCTGGTAAGCTCTGCACCATAATTATAACTTGAAGTCGCATTTACATAAGTATTGATAAGATATAAATTTCCATAAGCATCGTAAGATGAATCTAAAAATCTTGTGATCAGGTTGTCGGTATGTTTGTAATAAACAGAGAACAATAAAGAGTTTGCTTTTTTAAAGGATTTGGAATAGGAAGCTTCAAATGAGTTGGTAAATTCTGGTACCAGATTAGGATTACCTCGTGTAATATTGGTAAGATCCGTTGAATCGGTAAAAGGAATTAACTGGAAAAAGTTGGGCCTGTTGATGCGTCTTGAATAATTCAATTGCAACTCCTGGTCATGATTCAGCTTTTCACTTAAGAATACAGAAGGAAACAAACTGATTGGATAATTATTTTTAAATTCCTCGCCGGTATTGGTTATAGAACCTTTGTAGTTGCTGCTTTCAGCACGGAGCCCTACCTGGTATCCAAACTTTTTTATAGCACTGGTAAAGCTTGCATAAGCTGCGTAAACATTGTCATTATTTTTATAATCGTTGGTTACGCTTGGTACTTTACTTATAGTACCTGTAGAGTCGCCGTTGTAATTATTAGTATAATTCGTGAGTGTGTGTATCTGTGCTCTTAAACCTGCTTCAAGCTTGGTTGTAGCAGAAAACGGATTCACATAATCTGTTTGCAGGGTAAGAAAGCTAATGTCTCCATTGGATATTTGAGTTTGCAAAAAGTTACCTGTATAAGCATTAGTATTATCGTAGTAATCAGTGGTGTAAAAAGAATTCGATTTATGAATCCCGGTAAAATAATTTCCATCACCCGTTAGTTGCTCGCCATCTTTTTTAAAGTTGTGTACAAAACCTCCCTGCAACCCCCATGCATTGAATGACCTGTTGCCAGAAGTATTTCTTGTATTATAATTCAGCAGGCTGTTATCGGTAAGGTTCAGGCTATCACTTTTGATAGAAGCCACCTGGTCAAACTTACCCTGCACATGAACACCTGCTAAGGATAATGTGGTTCGGTTAGTGATATAATAATCCATTCCTAATCGGCCGAAAACAAAAGTGCCCGGTGATTTGTCGAGATTGGTTTGATATACATGAGATGCATCTGTGCCATAAGTATAACGATCAGTTGTGCCTGTAGCATGACTAACATTATGATTGGCCATAGCAGCGGCAGTAAAGTTTACCTTGCCTTGCCTTACATTAAAGTTGCCTCCAAAGTTATAGCCGCCCCTGCTGTCAGCGCCTGTCATTACGCTTCCATTATAGCCGGATTTTTTATTTTTCTTTAAAACAATATTCAATATGCCCGCATTGCCGCCACTTGCATCATACTTTGCCGATGGATTGGTAATCACCTCAACGCTCTGTATGGCATCGGCTGGTATTTCATCAAGAGTAAGCGTAGTAGGTCTTCCGTCAACATATATTTGTGGCGCTGCATTCCTGAGTTTTACATTGCCATCTATATCCACCTGCACAGAAGGTACGTTGCGCATTACGTCTACCGCTGTACCGCCTTCCGTTACTATATTTTTTTCTACGTTAAAGGTTTTTTTATCAATATCCATTTTCAAATTAGGTGCGGATGCTGTTACAACAACAGCCTGAAGATATTTGGATGATGACTTCAATTTTATATTTCCTAAATCTTTGTCGGGTGAAGGTGAAACCTGCAAATCAAAAGGCTCATAGCCAACTGCAGATATCTTTAGAAGTAGCTGTGCATTTGCACTTACATCTTCAAAGCTGAAATCTCCGTTTGCTGCCGCAACTATCGATTTTACAAGCGTGTTTCTTTTTTTACCGCTGCTGTCTTTTATAGATTTTAATAAAACTACTGAAGCACTTGCTAACGGTTTGCCTGCGCTGTCCACTACTTTTCCATAAATGTGTGCCATCATGCCACCACCGCCGCTTCCAGGAGGCAGGCCGCCAGGCCTTTGCGCTATTGTAAATGCTGTAAGAAACAGTGCAGAAATAAATAATACAAATTTTCTCATTAGGTAATTTTTGCGCTAAAGTACAGTGGTGAATGTTTGGAAGAAAGCGTTTTGAGATAAATGGTAAGAAAATTGCGACGAATGATAAAATGAAAGAGGTGAATGGATTTAGAAGAATGATGTTTTTAAACATTTGAATTAGACAATTGGATTTTAATAAATCGGATATATTATGGCAAGAGATTTGAAAACCTTAAAAGAAACTTTATGAAACGGGTAATGATTATAGCTTTGACTTTCTTATTTGTTGCCTGCAACAATAATAATAAAAACACAAACTCCGGTTCGAATGATAGTAGTATTATGAATAGTCCAGCATCGGGATCTGCACCTGATACGGTGTCCAATGCAAAAGGAGCAACAGGAACAACCGGAACAGGCACGGTTTCAGATTCGGGAAATGCGACTAATCCCGGCTCTGATACTACTTATCACAAAAAGTGATTTGCTCTCAAATGGCTTTTCAACTGTTCGTTGTTTTAATATGCGACTGGTACGATTGTTGAAAAGCATATCATAAACCCCTAATATGAAAAACATTTCAACTAACACTTCGAAACAAGAAATAATAAAAATTAGAATGCCCGAGAACGGTATTCATCAACAGACATGCAATCTTCAACGGTCTTTTAATGGCATGCATGCAATGTATAAAAATGTAAACGCTGACTTTATTTTTTCTTCTTTTGCAACAGAAATTTTGAAAGGAATAGATAGCAAAAAATAATCGCTCATTCATGCATACTAAAACCAGGCATATAATGGTAGAGCTTCCTAACAACAAGCCTGCCGATGTAAGTTATTATTGTTCAGATGCAGCTATGAAAGAAACAGAAAAATCGATCTTTACAAAGCTTCATATTCAGCTGGATGATTGTATTTGCATTGTAAAGGTTAGAAAGTCTGTATGCAAAGATGCAAGCGAACTTGAAAAAATTGTTCACAATAAAGTGATAACAACTAAAGGCCATCTTTGCGAAGAAGCTTAATTCACTGTTCGCTACGCTTCCAGGCATTGCGTAAAAATCTGATCCAGTTTTTATGCATAACATTTAAAACGTCTTCCTTGTTATACCCTTTTTTATAAAATAAAGGAATTAGTTTCTGCAGATCGGCAATTGTTTTCAGATCATAAGGACATTGTTCTGTCCCAAATGCTCCATCGAGGTCTGAGCCTACGCCAACATGCAATGTGTTGCCTGCAATTTGGCAAATGTGATCAATATGGTTAAATACTTTTTCAAGATTGCATTGCATTTCATATGGCTTAGATACCCCCCTGATCCAGCCAGGAACGAGCATCCATGCATCGAACGCTGCTCCGATAACCGCATTTCTTTCTATCAGTGCCTTTATTTGTTCATCACTGTATTGCCTGTTATGAGGCACCAAAGCTCTTACATTATTATGGCTTGCCCATATATTTCCATGAAAATAATCAAGCGCTTGCCAGAATGCATCATCACACAAATGTGTAGCATCAAGAATGATATTGAGACGCTCCATTTCTTTAAGCAAAGCAAGTCCATTTGCATTCATTTTGCCGATTGCATCAGTACCATTTGCATATCTTCCCGGCCCATAATGCGCCGGTCCAACGGCTCTTAATCCATAAGCGTATGCTTTGTGCAAATGATCAATTGTTATTAAAGAATCCGCTCCTTCAAGACTTAAAATGTAGCCAATCGGTTTTGTATTTTTTTTATTCTCATCATCATTCATCCATAAATTAAGATGGTTGTCTAAAGTGATGAGATCATTGATTTGAATCATTTCACCTTTTGCTTCCATTGCCATGTACCATGCAAGTTGGCCTTGTGTCTGAGCCCATGCCTGCTCAGGAGAATGCCAGCCGGCTAAAATATTTTCAGAAGAAACATAACGGGCTATTTGTGTTGCAACTACCAAACCAATATTTCCTTTTCTTAACTCTGGAAGAGAGACGGTTGCATGGCCGCGATCAGGCTTATCCATAAGGCCTTGTTCTCTAAGGTTTATTGCATCAGTAATTTTGGTAAGATCACGATTCCATTCCATTGCATTCATGCTCAGATCAAGATGTGCGTCTATTGTAAACATTGTTTAAATAGTAATTTTTCTGTTACGCGCTATGGTTTTCCATTCACCGGCCGCCGTATAATCAGTAACAGTTACGGCATATTCGTAAAGAGCAACTGTAGGACAAATATGATAAGGAATACCGTATAAAACATCCCCAATTTTATATGAATGACGAATAGTTGTTTGTGCAACCAAATGTTCTTCGCTTTGACTTATAAATATTAATTCAGGTGCGTTTAAGAAATAAACACGATGCTGCAAATCTTTTTCTGAAGCAACAGATTTATGTCCAAGGTCAATACAGATAAGTGTTTCAGAAGGTAATGAAATAACTCTTGCAATCAGCAACGCAGCGGGTATAAAGCGCTGCTCAGGGCAAATAATTTCGTATTCTTTATCCCAATAAATAAAAGTTCCAGGACTGCATTCTATATTTTTTCTTTTTGCATGAATAGGAAAAGTAGGAGATCCTCCTGCAATAATTTTTATATCGTTATAACCAAGTTGGGACAGATCGGCTATCATTTTTTCAAATGGTTTATAAGCATTGTTGCAATCTTTTGTTCTTTGCTCAATATCTTTTGCATGCAGATGTCCATCATACACATGGAAGCCTTCAGCGCAAATGTTTTTTTTCTTATTAAGAAATAAAAATAAATCAACTGCATGCTTGCCTGGAACAATACCGGTGCGATTCATTCCAACATTTACATCTATGTAAATTGAAATAATCGTATTGTTATCGGATGCAGCAGCAGCAATACTTTCAGCACATTTTTCATTGTCTGCCAAACAAGAAAAATGTGTAGCCGAATATTTTTCCATTAAAGAGATGAACCGATCAAGCTTTACATTATTTGGCTGATAAGCGAGCAATACATCCTTCGCACCGCACATAGCCAGCATCTCTGCTTCTGCTATAGTTGCACATTTAAATTTGCTAATGCCCTTATCGATCATCAGTGCGGTGGCTTCTTTACATTTATTTGTTTTGACATGAGGACGCAGTCTTTCCACATTGTCAACCATTGATATAGCTGTGTCTATATTTCGTTGCACTCTTTCAGGATATACAACTAACGCAGGTGAGTCAATTGCTTCAATATTATTTATGCTAAACCAGTTTTCCTTTTCTTGCATTCAAAATGACTTAATATAATTCAAACATTGCTTCTATTTCCACAGGTATATTATCCGGTAAAGAACCCATACCTACTGCACTTCTTACACCAACACCGTTTTCACTTCCCCAAATATTTTTGAACAGTTCACTGCATCCATTGATCACATAAGGATGTTTTGTAAAATCAGGAGTACAGTTTACCATACCAAGTACTTTTATCACACGCTTTATTTTATTAAGACTTCCAATATTATTTTTAATTGTTGAAAGAATGGTGAGCCCAACCTGTTGCGCAGCCTGCTTTCCAGCTTCAATATCTATATTTTCTCCAATGCGTCCAATGATAAGTGTTCCATCATTTTGCATAGGACCATGTCCGGATACATACAAATATTTTCCATCAATAAAAAACGGTTTATACACACCGAGTGGCTTGGGTGCAGGGGGAAGCATTAATGATGTAGCAATAAAATTTTCTTCAGCGTTTATATTATCCATCTTTTTTATTTTATAATAAAATTTAAAAACAATACTCCTGCAAGCCCTACAACTGATATGATTGATTCCATCATAGTCCAGGAACGGACGGTATCTTTTATGCTAAGGTTAAAGTATTCTTTGAAAAGCCAGAATCCTGAGTCATTTACATGCGAGCATGCAAGGCTGCCAGCGCCGATGGATAGCACCATTAAATTAGCATCAACATTGTGATGTAAAACTATTGGAGAAAGGATGCCAGCAGTAGTTAAGCCAGCTACAGTGGCCGATCCTACGCATATACGAATAATGGCTGCCATGAGCCACGCAAGTACCAGCGGTTGCATATTTAAGCCATTTAATTGCCTTGCAATCTGGTCACTCACTCCGCTATCAACCAGCACTTGCTTTAGTGATCCGGCGCTTCCGATGATCAGCAAAATCATTGCAACATCTTTTACTGAATCGCCATATATATTCATAATATTTTTTAAATTATTTCCCTGCTTTATACCCAGTAATATAGTTGCTACGCCAAGAGAAATAAGCATAACGACTGAAGGATCCGCAAAAAAATCAATTGGCTGCTGAAGTGCAGGTTTAACAGGCATCACAAAAGGAATAGCAGTTGTAATGATTAATAAAATAACGGGAAGTAATGCGCAAAAAAAACTTATAAAAATTCCGGGCAATTTGTTCTCTTCGATTATAACGGGTTGAAAAGTTTGTAAAGGGTTTGATTGAATTTTTTTTAAGGTGGTGGTGAACACAGGTCCTGCAATAACTATTGCAGGTATTGCAATGATTAATCCATACAATAATGTAATTCCAAGACTGGCATGAAACTGAACTACAAGTGCAGTGGGCGATGGATGTGGGGGCAAAAAACCAAAAGTAACAGAAAGGGCGGCCAGTAGCGGAAGCCCGATATATATCGCATTCATTTTATATTGATATGCAACGGAAAAAATCAATGGCACCATTAATACAAAGCCAACTCCATAAAACAAGGGTATACCAATAATGAAGCCTGTAATTACCATTGCCCACTGAATATATTTTCTTCCAAACAATTTCATGAGAGCAGAGGCAATCCTTTGTGCAGCGCCGCTTTCAGCAACCAGTTTACCAAGCATTGCACCGAATATAATTATAAAAGCAAGCGAACCTAGCGTATCACCAAAACCCTTTTCAACAGATCCGATGATTTTATTGAATGCTATGCCAAGCGCCAATCCTGTACAAATGGAAACTATGATAAACGCCAGTAAGGGATTCAGCTTTAGCCATGATATTAAAAGGATCAGTATTAGGATGCCGGAAAAAATTGTTATGAATGTCATGCGGGCAAGTTTGAACAGTCATAACAAATATCATTACTATTTACTGAAATATGCTAATAAGTGAAAAGGAATTTTTCGTTTATAGGATAACAGTTAGTTGACAAACGAAACGGACCGGGTAAAAAGCGGTCAGGCGTTACTTAATAATGTGCGGCGTTTCTTTATTGCATCAGCTTCGTTAATCACAGACTGCGGTTTAATAAAAGAGTTTCTTAAAAGATCAATGCCAATAAAACTTCCATCTTTTAACGGAATAAGGCCGGTTTTCGATTCTTCTATAAGACTTATTAAATCTTTTTCAGTTTCAATTATTCTTGATCCTGTTGCTCCGAATACCTGGGATAGTACGTTATAAGTCATAAAAAGTTTTGGCGAAAATCGGTAAATTTTTTATTTACAAACAAACTGGTGGTTGCGTCTTTTAAGTTAGGAAGTAGAAGTCCAGATCTTTTAGCATAATTCTCGGCAGCAATCAATTTAGCGATTATTCAAAAGATGTTTTTGAAAATGACCGTCCACATTGACTTACAAAGAAAAAATTACGTTTTTTTACGAAGCACCACTTCGTGTTTTTCCCAATATTGCCGTAAATTTATTATGATAAAAATTAGGCAATATTGCTATTCCCTTGTGTATTTATTGTGTATATCTTTATCTCAGAAGTTGATTGATGTTCAAAGCACATTAATCAAAAATCCAAAAATCCATTTAAAATCTTTATCCAATTATTTCAGTGAAAAGCTCAAAATCTGATATCAGTCAACTTCTATTTTTATAAATCCTACTCCTTATTTTTTTATTCTCTTTTTCCCCTTCGTTTATAGGGTAACTGTTACCGCCTATAATTTTGATAACTTCGTTATTTCCGCAATACTTTTCAGGTAAATTATTTACATTTATGCCAGGCTGTTGAAGCAGCCTTTTAATCTTACATACAAACGGTTAATTTTTATGAGAAACGAAAAAAACGAATCATCAAGAAGAAAATTTTTAAAACACATTACAGCAACATCACTTGCACTGGGAGCAGGTTCCCTCAGCTCTTTTGCTCTTAATGAAAAAGTGGAAGAGCGCATGATCAGCTATCATAGAAAAATAACAGCAAATGATACTATCAGTATTGCTGCAATTGGCCTGGGCATTATGGGAAATCATGATGTAGATTCAGCCATCAAGGTGCCTGGTGTAAAGCTTGTAGCCGTTTGTGATCTTTATAAGGGCAGGCTGGACAGAGCCCGGGAGTTGCATGGCAGCGATCTTTTTGTGACCAATGATTATCGAAAAATTCTAAGTAGAAAAGATATAGATGCCGTATTGATAGCTACAGATGATCACTGGCACGCACAAATTACAAAGGAGGCACTTGCCAGTGGTAAACACGTGTACTGCGAGAAACCAATGGTTCATTATATAGAAGAAGGACATGGGGTGATAGATGCGCAAAATGCGAGCAATAAAATAATGCAGGTGGGCAGTCAAAGAGTTAGTAGCATCGTATTTGCAAAAGCTAAAGAGCTATTGCAAGCTGGTGAGATAGGAACTTTAAATATGGTAAATGCAAAATTTGACAGACAGGATGCTTTAGGTGCGTGGGAATATACTATGCCGACAGACGAATCGCCTGAAACGGTGGACTGGGACATGTATATAAAAAACATGAAGAAAATTCCTTATGATGCAAAGAAATTTTTTTGGTGGCGGAACTATAAAGACTTTGGTACAGGGGTGGCCGGTGATCTCTTTGTTCATTTGCTTTCAGGTACGCATTTTATCACCAACTCCAAAGGCCCAGAAAGCATTTATGCATCTGGCCAGCTTTGTTACTGGAAGGATGGCGGGATGTGCCTGATGTAATGACCGGTATCATGCAATACGGGCAAACACAACAGCACGCTCCTTTTCAGCTAACCCTACAGGTAAATTTTGTAAGCGGTAATGGTGAAGAAGAATATACAAATTTTGTTGGAAGCGAAGGCACTATCGCTATTAATTCAGGCGGCCTACACGTTCGTCACAGTATCATGTCAGAAGCGCCTGGTATAGGAGGGTGGGATTCTCTGGCAACTTATCCAAAAGCAATGCAAGAGAATTTGATTAAAAAATATAACGAAAAATATACGGCTTCGCAACAAAAAAGGCCGGAGAAAAAGGACATTATTTATAATGCTCCAGAAAATTATGATGAACATCTTGAGCATCATATCAATTTTTTTGAAAGTATACGAACGGGGAAAAAGCCTGTAGAAGATGCTGTGTTTGGTTTTAGAGCCGCAGCGCCCAGCCTTGCATGCAATAAAAGTTATTTTGATAAAAAAATAATTCATTGGGATGCAGAAGCTATGAAAGAGTCATAATTTTTAATTGCAAAGGCCCCTGTAGAAACAGGGGCCTTATGTTACCAAACTAACTATTTTTTGAAAAACTAACTTTTATCGAAGATAAAATTTAGTCCCTTGTAACAACTTGAAAGTAAATAAAAGGTTTTGAATAACAAAACATATCCCGAAAATTTTCGGTAAGACTCAGCTTTGTTATGTGTAAATTAGTGTGCAGGGTAACGGTTATCCTATACACGAAATATCAGGCAAAGTAAGCGTGTATTTTTTTTATAATAGAATCAACGAGTTCAATAGGTGTGTGTAAATTCAGATCCGGATAAGCAACGTCCCAGTTATCACCACGATAACTTATGCTGCGCTGAACAATAAACTGCAATACACCGTCTTTGCAAACACCATAATGTATCCCATTGGGTGGAAGATTTAATGGACGAATATCATATATTTCATTGTCAACATTTACTGTAAATATTCCTTCCATATATCAATAAGCATTAATCTTTATAAACTTCTTAAATATAAATATATTTTTTTTCGAAAGCAACCTGTCTACTTGTAAATTATTGTAAGCTATATAAAGCAAAAGCCCTTGTAAAAACAAGGGCTTGATATTACTAAACTAACTATAGAAAAATTAAGATTCATCTTAATTTTCATAACAAGATACAAAGTAAGAGACTGGACACTTTATCCGCTTCACACATTTGTAAAAATCAATTTATATTTTATTATGGATGTAAATATTTGCGATACTACTCTTTGTCGTTCGTGCCCAGGTTGATAGGATTTTCATCTTTTGTTTTTTTAAAGTCAAGATTGCCGAATTTCCAGGTAAAATTTATCCCTATGGATCGGAAATAAACTTTTTGCAATGCGTTTACTTTAAAAGAAGGGCCTTCAAGTAACGTTTGCTTATTAGTGTACTTATTGAAAGGATTAGTTGCGGTTATTGCCAAGCTTCCGGTCTTTTTCCAAAATTGTTTTCTTAATGCAATACTGTACGATACAAATGAAGGATAGGAACCTTGCACCTCATGCCTTGCGGAATTAAAGTTTCCAAAAAATTCTGCAGCAAAATTTTTGGTGAATTCGTAACTGGTATTAATGTTAAACCGATAATTAAAGCTTTTTGAATTATAATTTGTATCAAGCTGGTTAATAGTATGTCTATAAAAAGCGAACGTATTTAACCGTACGGAAAAATGCTTTGTAAAATTGATGTTTCCAAACAAACTAAGACCTGTATTTTTTTCCAGGCCTATATTTTCTCGTGTGCTTACCGCAACATTACTATAAATCGAATCACCAATTTTTAATGTCGGATGATAAACAACGTAGCTTTGTATATTATCATTACTCGTACGATAAAAAGCTGTTAGATTGAAGGATCCCTTTGAATGAAAATCGCGATTATAGCTAAGCTCAATACGATTACCTATTTCGGGCATAAGAAACGGATTTCCACTAATAACATTATTAGGATCACTTGTATTTATAAATGGATTCAGATCACTATATTCTGGCCTTTCGATCCTTCTTGTAAAACTTAATTTAAGAGTTTGTTTTTCACTCAGATTTTTTAAAAAAAATATAGATGGAACAAAAGTGTTATATCCTGGCTTATATGATGGTTGTTGAAGATTTAAGTAAGAAGAACGTATGTCAGTTCGTTCAAAACGACCTCCGATTGTCGCATCAAACAACTTGCCAGCCGAGAAACTAATTTCGGCATAAGCCGCTGAAATAACCTGGTGATATTGCAATGAATTGGACAACGCCGTGTCATATAAATAATTACCTGTTTGATTGGTGTATACAAAAACTTTTGATGATGTGTTTAGGTCACTTACAGTAAACTTGCCGCCGGCATTTAATATTACGTTTTTTGAAACGGGCTCCTCGTAATCAACTTTATATTCCACCTCACTTTCTTTACCAGGATTATTATTGTTTGTTCCATAATTTAATTTGTCAGCAGGCAATTGAAACTCCGAGTTATTCTCCCTGTAAGCATCTTTCCCAAAGCTCGAATTTATGGCAAGGTCAAGGCTTCGACCTTCTTTATTAAAGGTTCTTTTGTAATCAAGGCTTGCATCAACGCCATGATAAGATGACCTGTTATTATAAAAATTGTTGGAATTGTTAACGCTTAAAATATTGCCTGCAGGGTAAGATGTAACCACCTGAGACTGATTGTAAAGACCCTCAGTTGAATCAGCATAAATATTGTAATTAATATTTCCTGAAAAATTATTTTTTTTGTTATAAGACCAATCGAAGCCAAGCCCCGCCTCTATTCCATGACGTCTGAAAGTGGAATTGCCGTTTTGATTTAATGATTCTATAAGACTATCTTTTGCATCATTCGATGTGCGGTTGTAAGTGTTTGAAGATTGTATACCACGTCTTGCATTGGCATTTATAAATGCATTAAATCCAAAATTATTTTTACGTGCATTAAAATTGAAAGCACTATTTTCTATAATGCTTCCAACGGTTAAAGATAAATTGCCATTAATACCGCTTGCCGTATTCTTTTTTAATACAATATTAATAATCCCCCCGAAACCTTGCGCATCATATTTGGCACTCGGGTTCGTAATCACTTCGATGCTTTTTACCTGGCTTGCAGGCATAGACTGCAACACATCAGTAATATTATTTCCAAAAGCCGTAGATGGCTTGCCATCTATAAGAAAGCGAATGCCTGAACTGCCTGCGAGTTCTACGTTTCCATCTATGTCTACTGATACCATGGGTACCTTCTTAAGTAAATCCAGCGCTACTCCGCCTTGTGAAGTAATATCCTGATCTGCATAAAAAACAATCTTATCAATTTTATTCTCTATTAATTTTGGTGGTGGCCCGGTTATTTTAACCGTTTCCAGCAATCCGGATTTTTTCTTGAGATAAACCGTCTTAAGATTGGCAACTGAGTTTTGCCTGCTTACAACTGCATTATAAGTATTAGAAGAATAATTTACAAACCCAACTACAACTCTATAGCTTCCTGATGCAACATTATTGATAAAAAAATTTCCTTTGCTGTCTGCAGCGGCTCCACGAATTGGTTTGGTGTTACCTTTTGTAAATACAGAAATAGTTGCATATTCCAGAGGCTTTTGAGTTATGGAGTCTATTACTTTTCCAATAATAGCATAGGCAGCAGCTTGCTTGATTTTTGTTTGTGATTTTGTTACGAAAACAAAAAGCAGAATAGCTGGTAAGGTTGCGATTTTTTTCAAGGTTTTAAAAAAATTAAATCGTGCAAACCTAATTTACATTTATATAAAATACATATTTTACAAATTTTATTTTCTTATATAAAAGTTGATTTAATCCCTTGCTTGACAATGTAATATTACCAGCGAACATCATCTCCAATATTTTCATCACCGTCATAAAATTCGCTTTCATCTTCATCATCCAGAGGCACAGGAAATCCTATTGTCTGCATCGTTTTTTGAAGAAAAAATTCTTCCATATCATAATCTGATATTTGCTTGTGAAGCCTTACCAAATTCACATAAATTGTTGTTTTCAATTGTTCTGAAGGATTTTTGTTTAACGCCATTTTCATAAATTCTATAGCCCGCTTCACGTCGCCTTCCTCATTAAGTTTCATTGCTCCGAGATTTGTAATTACTTCCGGATAGTCAGGCTTTCGCTCCAATGCTTTATAGTAATTATCAAGAGCCCGGTACAGATCATTTTTTTCCTGGTAACATCTCCCTGCTAAAAAATAGGCATCCGGATATTCCGGGTCAATTTTATTAACCATTTTAAAATAAAAAATTGCCTCGTCAAAATTGTCCTCGAACATGTACAACCTGCCCACGTAAGACCAGTGATAAGCTGATTCGGCCGAAATGGTTCTGCCACACATGGTCATATAAGAAATCGCTTTTTCAAAATCCTTTTTTTTCTCATATTTTATAGCAATCTTTTCGTAAAGCTCAACATCATTGTCCGACGCAGCCATCAGCTGTTCGTAATGCAATACCATTTCTTCGTTGCCAAGTTTTTCATAAGCCTTTGCTAAGTATTCATACTCAAAAGGATGCTCTTCACCGTCTTTGCACAAGGCTTTGTAAGCTTTTACAGCGTCTTCCCATTTCCCCATTTTTTCAAACGCAAATCCTATCAGCCTTTGAATAGTTTCATAATAATCTTTATCGTTAATGGATGGTAAAACTTCGTTTGCGAATGCAATACACTCTTCATAATGACCGGCTGAATATAAAAATGAAGTTTGCCATGCAACAAGGCATTCCCTGTCTTCGGGATGTTCTTCTATGAATGTTTTATTCATTATGATCATAGCCTCGTAATCATTGCCTTTTTGTAATGGTTCTTGTAAGTACTTTGGTATGGCTTTCATTTTTGTGTTTTTTATAATAAAAAATTAATAGCTAGATATTAAACGTTTAAATTTTGTTTAAATTTTGTCTTTGTAGCTTATAAGTATAATTATTGTAAATGAATGCTTGTTTTTTAAAAAAGCACGCAACTGATAAATTAAAATTCAAGTCTGATATCTTTAAATCAATTTTCTTAAAATAATATCTTTTAAAAAAGAATGTACCTGCATTTAAATTTAAAAAATAGTATAGATAGCATTGTTGCAGGTTTTGCAGGCGCTGCGATTATTTTATTATTCACAAGGCACAGTGGTATTGGTGTTTGCCCGGATGGTGTGGCTTACGTATCTACATCCCAAAATTTTGCTAGTCTAGGTAAATGCATAGATTTCACGCGAAACTCTTTGGTTGATTTTCCGTTGCTGTATCCGGTTTTTTTGGGAATAATTAGCTTGCTTACAGGCATGCAGCCGCTTATCTATGCACCCATTATAAATGCATTGCTTTTTGGTTTGCTTATTTTTCTTTGTGGTAGCATTGTTGAGCAATCAGGCATTAGGTCTAAATGGATAAAGCTTGCTATTTTAATTATTATTGTTGGCAGCCCATGCCTGTTGGAAGTATATTCAATGATGTGGTCCGAAACCATTTTTCTTTTGTTTTTATTATTGTTCATCATAAGTATTCGCAGGTATTTATTAATGCATTATCTAAAGGATTTGATAATGGCTGCAATATTTGCTTCGCTTGCATCTGTAACAAGATATGCAGGAGTAACAATGATTGCAACAGGCGGTGTCTTATTATTGCTTGACCAAAGAATAACCATAAAACGAAAAATATCTCATATTGCCCTTTTTACCATCATTAGCACGTCCTTATTAATCATAAACTTATGGAGAAACTTTTCTCAAAGCGGTACTTTAACAGGCTTGCGGGAAAAATCCGTAAATAATCTTGCAAATGTGGCTGCAGATGCAGGTTCTGTAATATATAGCTGGCTTTCTTTTTCAAATGCAACTGATAACAAAGCTCCCTGGCTTGTATACATCATTGTCCTATTTCTTTTCTTTTTCTGCGTGTATAGCATGAGTAAGAAAAAACATTCTGCCACCTATGAAATCATTGCAGCGGTGTTTTCTTTAATATTTTTTGTATTTATGCTTGTTTCAGCCAGCGTTTCAAGGTTTGAGCAGATGGACAGCAGGCTGCTTTCTCCGGTTTTTATTCCGTTGCTTTTATGTGCAGGAAGTTTTGTTTTTTTTCTTTATCAAAAGGTTGATTTTAATAAAAGAAAATGGGTTGTCGCTTTTGGCGTCATGTTGTTTGTATGCCTGCAATGGAGCCAACTCAATGCAGACTATGAAACATGGGATGGAGTTAAAGATGCAGGAATACCCGGCTATACGGAAGATCAATGGAGATTGTCAAGAACAGTAAATTTTATTGAAAAAGATTCTTTGCATTTTAAACCAGGTTATACTATTTATTCAAATGCTTATGATGCCGTTAACTTTTTTACCGGAAGAAAGGGAAAATTTTTGCCGCATAAAGAATTTACAGACGATGTTCGCAAATTTATGAATGATCAGCATTGTTATATGATCTGGTTCGCCGATGGCGATAACCCAGATCTTGTTGATATGAATTTTATTGAGAATGAAAAAAAGATGAAGCTCATAAAGCAGTTTGATGATGGTGCTATTTATGAATATAATAAGTAATTAAGCCTAAAGATCACGCATAAATGCCCACTTTTTATTCTATAATTTTTTTTAAGTTTTTAAAATAAATTTTGTTCTTTATGCGTTAAAGATGTATTGATTGCAATTTTGCATCTTTTAGCCTATGAACCTGTTAAAAAAATCGGAAACCGTAAAAAAAATATTCGCAAGCATCTTACTGTTTGCTATCGCTTTACTTTCTGCACTGTGGGTGTACTCCGGCACCTAAATACATTTGTAATTGCTGCGTTTATATGTAACTCATAACACGGTTAGGTATTGACGATATATCAGAACCAAGCTTTCTGTTGAAACTTTACTACGCTTTTTTTGTACACTCCCAATTATTAATTTGTAATTAATCTGGAATAGTTTTTATTGGAAATAATACCGGAACGCTTGCAGATAAGTTGAGGTCAGGGAATATCTAAAGCAACAGTGGTTTTTTTCATTTGTTTAGGCGCCTTGTGACTTATTAATCGCAGGGCGCTTTATTTGTTCTAAATAAAATTTTTTATTTTCTGTATTATTTAAAAAAGAAATTATGAAAAACGACACAAACAACAGCTCAGCTAATGAAGAAAGCAAAAAATCCAAAAGCCGTGGCGAGGATGCTATAAAAGCTCATGAAAAGATATTTAATAAAAATAAGCCTGAGGATAAAAAAACAAAAGACCAGGAAAAGGATGCCGAACAATGGAGGAATGAAGGTTAAGCACGGATAAAAAGTTTCAATGGATTTTATAAAAAGCTTCAACAATACTTGCTGAAGCTTTTTAAGTTTTATTGTCCGCAAGTGCAGTTTTCACAAGTACATACTTCGCAGTTGCATTGAGGATTACTGCAGCCAGGATCACGTGGATTTATTTCAGTTTTCATTTTTTTATTATTTAATATAAAATTAATTCGTACTTCTAGTTTCCCATCACAAAATTTATTGAAATATTTATGAAATTTATTGCTTTATGAAAACAATGAAATAATCCATTTCAATCGCATATTGATTTTCCTGCTTTCGCTGATATCTGATTTTTGTATCTTCTTTATTGTGCGCCACTTGTTTTTTATTGATAAATTATAGATTAATTCATGCAATATCAATCACGGAACTTGCGCGGGTTTTTATCCGTCTTTTCATTCTTACATTTGAAAGTTACAAAGCAACAATATTATTAATCGTTAAGTATTTGATGAGCAAATTTTTATTTATATGGCTTGTGTTTTTCGGGTTATTTTTAAATAAAGCTCTTTGTCAAAAAAAAATTACGGTTGCTGTTGCAGCCAACATGCAATACACAATGGAGGCCTTGAAAGCTGAATTCAACAAAACAGATAAAGCAGAAATTGATCGTTGTATTGGGTGCATCAGGTAATTTGACACAGCAAATAATGCAGCGTGCACCATTTGATATTTTTATTTCGGCTGATACTGCTTTTCCAAAGAAACTAGCAGACAATAATTTTGCTGCTGAACCACCAAAAGTTTATGCACAAGGGTTATTGGTTTTATGGAGCGCCAAAGATGATGTGCAACCAACAGCAGATTTAAAATTGTTGCTGAATGATAAGATACAGCACATTGCAATTGCGAATCCTAAAACTGCACCTTACGGAGCTTCGGCAGAATTTATTTTGAAGAAATATAATTTGTATGATAGGGTTTCATCGAAATTGGTAACAGGCGAAAGCATCACACAAACAAGCCAGTTTATTGCAACGCAGAGCCGCAGACATTGGTTTCACTGCAAAATCAATTGTGATATCAAATGAAATGAAAGGGAAAGGCAAAGTGGATTGAACTAAATCAAAAAGATTATCCGCCGATAAAACAAGCGGCAGTATTATTAAAATATGGTCAACAAAATCATGCAGCAGAAGCAAAAAAGTTTTATGATTTTTTATTTTCAGCAAAAGCAAAAATCTATTTATAAAAAGTTTGGATACATTGTACAATGATTGAATTATCACCTTTATGGCTCACATTTAAAGCTGGCATTTTTTACAACGCTTATTTTGTTTTTAATCGCAATTCCATTAGCCAACTGGCTTGCTGCATAAAAAAACTATTTTTAAAACCATTGCAGAAGTTATTGTAAGCATGCCGCTCGTATTACCTCCAAGTGTGATCGGTTTTTACATGTTGCTGGCATTTAGCCCAGGCAATGAGTTTGGTGAGTTTCTTCAAAAATATTTCAATCTTCAATTGGTATTTTCATTTGAAGGATTACTTGTTGCATCTATCATTTACAGCTTGCCATTTATGGTGCATCCAATTCAAGCGGGCTTATCATCTTTATCACCAAGTTTAAAAGAAGCATCTTATTCTTTAGGCAAAACAAAATGGCAAACACTCATCAAAGTTTTACTGCCAAATATTAAATCATCTTTATTAACCGGCATTGTATTAACCTTTGCGCATACAGTTGGCGAGTTTGGTGTAGTGTTAATGATTGGCGGAAATATTCCCGGTAAAACACGCACTGCATCCGTTGCTATTTATGATGAAGTGGAAGCTTTCAATTATCACAATGCAAATGTGTATGCAGGTATATTACTAATATTATCGTTTACAATTTTATTTATAATGTATTTAAACAACAGAAGAGTAGAGCACGTAGAGATTTTATAGTTCCTTAACTTTTACCCTTTTTTTGTTGATTAAACGCAACTCTGGAAATCATTTTTATTGTTGGCAATTCGCCAAATATTTTATCGTAATCAAGCTTAAGCTTATTAAATTTTTTATCTAACACCTTAAATCTATTCGTATCAATTTTGTTGAGTAAATATTGTCCTTGGTTGTCGTTTTTATTTTCATTTTTACTTGAAGGATGTACATAACCGGTAAAAAACGTATTTCCAGCTCCTTTATCTTTTATTGCAAGAATATATGGATCAACCTTTCGCCAATACTTACCGCTGCTGCTTTCATAATAAAACCGGAGTGTATTGTGATTCCTTATTGCCTTGCAGAGGATTTGCCTGAGCTTTGTTTCATGTTGTGTCATAGATATACATTTTTAAAAATTTATCCAAAAAATAAGCCAGTGTAAACAGCCTTAAGAACTGCGATATTTGCATCGGTGGATAGCACAATAAATAAATGACTTTTTATGTTGGATTTCGCTTTACAAAAAAAATTACACACGGCAGATGGCGAAATGCAATTGCATATTGACGTGCAAATTGAAAGCGGTAAGTTTATAAGTTTATATGGTTCATCTGGTGCAGGCAAAACAAGTGTATTGCGCATGCTGGCTGGTTTTATGAAACCTGATAACGGAAAAATTATAATGAATGATTTGTTTGGTTTGATGCGAAAAGAAAAATAAATATTGCAGCCGCAGCAAAGAAAAATTGGTTTTGTTTTCCAGGATTATGCATTGTTTCCGAACATGAATGTGTATGAAAATATTGCGTTTGCTTTAAATAAAAATGATGATAAAAATATTGTTGATGAATTGCTTGAGTTAACAGGTTTAACCATGTTAGCATCAACGAAAAATTGAAACACTTTCCGGCGGACAAAAACAACGTGTTGCATTGGCAAGAGCCATTGCAAAAAAACCTTTGTTGTTATTGTTGGATGAACCTTTATCAGCGATTGATAACACAATGCGAACGCAACTGCAAACCACTTTATTAGAAGTACATAAACGTTTTGGATTGACAACGATTTTGGTAAGTCATGATATGGATGAGATAATAAAATTAGCTGATACAATTATTCATTTGGAACATGGAACAGTTCAGCAAAACACAACGCCTGCTGCATTTTTTATGAATAGTATTAATACATCAGCGTTAACAGGAAATATTGTTTCAATTGAAGAAAATGAAACGCAAACTTTTACAATTGTGTTGCTGAATAACCGCATGATGAAAATTAATTCAACTGAACATGATGTTAATTTCAAAGTTGGAGAGAAAGTTGAGATTGTTTATAGAAATGCTGTGCCTGTAATTCGTAAATTGTGATGAATGATTAAAGATAAGTTTAATAGAGAACATAATTATTTGCGCATATCGCTAACCGATAATTGCAACCTGCGTTGTTTTTATTGCATGCCTGAAGAAGAATATGATTTTACGCCGGCTTCACGTTTAATGCAGGCTGATGAAATTGAAACACTGGCGAAAATTTTTGTTGATGAAGGTGTAACTAAAATTCGATTAACCGGTGGCGAACCATTGGTAAGAAAAGATGCAGCAAAAATTATTTTAAGTTTATCAAAGTTGCCTGTTGAATTAACGCTTACAACCAACGCAACACGTTTGCATGATTTTATTGATGTGTTGAAAGAAGCAAATATTAAATCAATTAATGTTAGTCTTGATACATTACAACCTGAAAAATTTTTATTGGTAACAAGACGAGATTTGTTTCATCGTGTAAGAAGTAATATTGAATTGTTGCTGCATCACCAGTTTAAAGTAAAAATAAATATGGTGGTGATGAAGGGTTTTAATGATGATGAGATCAATGATTTTATTGCATGGACAATGCACAATCCCATTGAAGTTCGATTTATAGAATTCATGCCGTTTCAGCGGCAACCGATGGACGAGCAATAAAGTTGTTGAACTGCATGAAATATTATCAACCATCAATCAACAATATTCTTTTTTCCTTTGCAAAATGATAAGCATGATACAGCAAAACATTTTATGGTGCCGGGTCATGCTGGTTCATTTGCGGTTATCAGTACAATGAGTTCTCCGTTTTGCAGTGGTTGCAATCGTATGCGTTTAACAGCAGATGGCAAGATGAAGAATTGTTTGTTTTCAAACAGTGAAACAGATTTATTAAGTGCATTAAGAAATGGTGAAAATGTTAGTGAAACTGATTCATGAAAATATCATGATGAAAGCAAAAGAATTGGGTGGACAATTTAGCGGTTGATGAAGTGAATGCAAATACATATTGAAAACAGAAGTATGATAACAATTGGCGGATGATGATTTCAGTTGATGAAGCAAAAAAAATAATTAAAGATAATGTTGAAGTGCTGCCTTCAATAAAGATGGCGCTTGCAGATGCAGTTGGTTATGTGTTGGCAGAAAATGTTTATTCAAAGATTGATTTTCCGCCATTCAATCAATCCAATGTTGATGGTTATGCAATTGCGTTTAAAGATGCAAAAGAAAGATTGATTATAAATGGTGAATCTGCTGCAGGCAACAATAAAAATATTTCATTACAACCCAAACATGCAATGCGCATTTTTACAGGCGCGCCTGTTCCTGAAAATGCTGATACAGTTGTAATGCAGGAAAAAGTTGTTCTTGAAAATAATTCATTAATTATTGAAGATGATAAGCTGCAACAAGGATTAAATTTTCGTGCAAAAGCGAAAAGATATACAACAAGGTGCATTGGCTTTGCACAAAGATGAATATTTAACTGCAGGTGCAATTGGTTTTTTAACTGCGCTTGGTGTTACAGAAGTGAATGTTTATAAAAAACCTTCTATCAGTATTATTATTACAGGCAATGAATTGCAACAGCCTGGTAAAGATTTGCAATATGGACAAGTGTATGAAGCAAATTCATTCATGTTAAAAGCTGCGTTGCAGCAATTGCATTTTAATGAAGTTGAAGTTGTTCATGCTGATGATAATTTAGAAAGACTAACATCAATTTTAAATAATGCTTTAAATAAAAATGATATTATTTTATTGTGTGGCGGAATTAGTGTTGGTGATTATGATTTTGTATTGCAGGCAGCAACTGATTGTGGTGTTCAGCAATTATTTCATAAAGTAAAACAACGTCCAGGCAAGCCTTTATATTTTGGAAAGAAAGAAAACAAAATTGTGTTTGGTTTGCCCGGTAATCCATCTTCTGTGCTCACTTGTTTTTATGAATATGTTGTTGAAGCATTAGCAATAATGACAAGAGAAAAAGTTTTATCGAAGTGAAGCAAGCATCATTAGATAATGATTATAAAAAAATTGCAGGGCTTACATTTTTTCTTGAAAGGGATTTTGCAAGATGATAAAGTAATTGCATTGATGCGCAGGAAAGTTATCGGTTAAGTTCTTATGCAAAAGCAAATTGTTTGATACGATTGGAAGAAGAAAGAACAGAATATAAAGCAAGGTGAAATAGTTGAAGTGCATGTTTTACAATTAACAATTAATAATGAATAATTGAGAATGACAATAAAATCTTTGGACAATTGAAAGATATTATTGGAAGTAATTCAATTGAAATTAATAATGTTGAAAATACAGATGAACTTATTAAACAAGTTGCAAATGAAAATATCCTGCATTAAAAATGCAAAATATAAAATTGCGGTAAACAGAAATATTATTCAATCAAACGCAGCATTGCAGCAAGATGCAGAAGTTGCTTTGCTGCCACCATTTTCAGGAGGATAATGAATAAGCAATAAATCATATGAACGTTACCAGCGACAAATTCTTTTAAAAGAATTTGGCGTTGCTGCGCAACAAAAATTATTGCAGGCAAAAGTGTTGGTTGTTGGTGCCGGTGGATTGGGTTGCCCGGTCTTGCAATATCTTGTTGCGGCAGGTGTTGGAACAATTGGTATTGTTGATGATGATGTTGTTTCACTTACCAATTTACATCGCCAGGTTTTGTATAATATGAATGATATTGGTTTATCAAAAGCCGAAGTTGCTGCTGAAAAATTGAAAGCATTGAATGATGAAATAAATATCATTGCATACAATGTAAGATTGACAAATAAAAATGCTTTAGCCATTATTAATGACTATGATATTGTAATTGATGGCACAGATAATTTTTCATCGCGTTACATGATAAATGATGCTTGTGTGCTGTTGAACAAGCCATTTAATTTATGGAGCGATTTCAAAGTTTGAAGGACAAGTTGCGGTATTTAATGTAAAAGATAAAATTCAGATAAAGAACTATAAATTATCGTGATTTATTTCCGGATCCGCCAAAAGATGATGAAGTATTGAATTGCGCAGAAGCAGGCGTGTTAGGCGTTTTGCCAGGCATTATCGGAACGATGATGGCAAATGAAACAATAAAATTAATAACAGGAATTGGCAAGCCGTTAATCAATACATTGCTTACCTATAATGCACTTGATAATAGTGTGTATGAATTTAATTTATCGTTGAATGAAAAAGCGCAAGCATTTATTCCAGAAAGATGAAGATGCATTTTTAAAAATGGATTATGAATGGCTTTGTTCATCGCAAATAAATAATGAATTTGAAATTGATGTGACAACATTTAATGATTTAATTGAATGATGATAATACAATTGTTATTGATGTGCGTGAAAAAGATGAGCAACCTTTTGTTGATGAGTTTGAACACCTACAAATTCCTTTAAGTGAATTAATGAATCATCAATCGCTGATTGAAAAAAATAATGTTGTTGTATTTTGTCAAACAGGAAAAAGAAGTTTGCAGGCTGCAAAATTGTTGAATGAATTGTTCAGTCGATAAAAAAATATATAGTTTGAAAGGCGGAATTGTTGAATGGAAAAAGACAACATGCATTACAAGCGATGAAATAATTTTAACATTGAAGTTGCGTGAGGGATAGAAGTGAAAAGCCCGGTGAAGCTTTGTGCGTTGGCTTTGCGCCGGACTTGTAGCGAATAGCCCGACGGCTTGCGCAGCTTGCCGGCACGCCAGTAAAATATTATGACGAAAGAAGTAAAAAATATTTTTGTTGAAGGTGCAATCAGCTGCATCATTTATTGCTGAGCAAATACAAAAGCACAGCACGAAAACAAATATTGGTGCGCATGAAATTTTTCTTGGACAAGTGCGTGCTGATGTGATTGATGAGAAGAAAGTTTCAGCAATTGAATACACGACATATAAAGCAATGGCGCTTGAAAAAATGCATGAAATACGTGAAGCAATTTTTAAAAAATATGATTGACATGCATGCATGTGTATCATAGTTTGGGCGTTGTGAAAGCTGGTGAAATAAGTTTGTTTGTATTTACTTCATCGGCACACGAAGAGCTGCGATTGATGCATGCAATGAAGTTGTTGAGCGGATAAAAAATGAATTGCCGGTTTGGGGAAAAGAAATTTTTGAAGATGAAACTTATCACGTGGAAAGTAAATACATAATGGTCAACATCACACATAAACAAAACAGTTTGCGCAAAGCAATTGCAACTGCAATTGTAAAAGTTTCAAAGCGGAAACAATTGATGCGATACAAAATAAACAAGTGCCGAAAGGTGATGTGTTTGAGTTTTCAAGAGCTGCAGGTTTGCTGGCAATTAAAAAAACAAGTGATGTAATTCCTGATTGTCATCCATTGCCGGTTGAGTTTGCTGCGATAACTTATTCAATTGATGGCTTGCAGATTTTTATTAAAGTTGAAGTGCATACAATTTATAAAACAGGCGTTGAAGTGGAAGCGATGCATGGCGCATCTGTTGTTGCTTTGGTGATGTATGATATGCTGAAACCGATTGATAAAGCAATTGAAATTTCAACGATAAAACTTGATAAGTAAAAGCGGCGGTAAAACGGATTTGAAATTTGATGTAAGCAATTTGAAAGCTGCTGTGGTTGTTTGTTCTGATACTGTTTCAAAAGGTGAAAAAGAAGACACATCAGGCAAAAAAATTATTGAAAGCTTACAGCAATATAATATTCAAACAAGTGATTATACAATTGTTCCTGATGATGTTGGATATAATTCAATCAACTGGCTAAAAAATATGGTTGCCGAAAACTTTGATATGATAATTTTTACCGGCGGCACCGGTTTATCAGAAAGAGATAAACACCTGATGCAATTGTCACCATTGATAGAAAAAGAAATTCCGGGAATTACATGGAACAAGCGACGAAATTATGGTCAGCAGCGAATGCCTTATGCTATGTTTTCACGAGGTGTTGCAGGCTTTATAAAAGATACTCTAGTGCTTACAACACCCGGCTCTGAAAACGGTGCCGCTGATACCATTGATGCAATTTTCCCTTTTGCGTTTCATGCTTTAGATGTAAAGAAAAACAGAAAGCATTAAACATTTTGTTCTCAAGCCTATTTGTTTACTAATAATTATTTTCTTTTCTGCTAATACTATAGAGTATACATCCATTAATATTGTGGAATAAATTTTGATTCGAAAACAATTCTAAATTATCCATGTTTAAAGACTGATACCGGAAATTTTTTTTTATGACGTCAAACTATATCTGAAAAGGAATTATGTTTTCAAAAAAAATGAACGTGTTGAAATTTATTTCGGTAATCCTATATCTTTTTTTTCTTTTTATTTTTCAGGAAGCAACTGCCCAGCAAAATAATGTTAGAGATACAAGCCAATTTTTAACGCTAAAACAGTGCGTAGATTATGCACTAATTCATCAGCCTAACCTTAACCGCTCATTAATAAACACATCGATTGCCAGGGTAACCAATGCTATTAATGAAGCAGGCTGGTATCCCCAGATAGGTATCACCGGCAGCCTTTCGCATTATCTTGAACTGCCAGTAAGTTTTTTTTCAGATTCTGCGAGTTCTTCCACTACGCCTGTAAAACAGCGCGTAGGTGTTGTAAATACTTTTACTCCTGAATTATATATAACGCAGGCTATCTTCAGCCCGAGTCTTTTATACGCTGTTAAAAGCTGCTCCGTTGTATGTAAAGCAAGCACAGCAAATTACTGATAGCACGAAAATAAATGTGGTAGTGTCGGTTACAAAATCGTTTTATAATCTTTTGCTTACGCTGGAGCAGATTACTATTTTAGCAGAGGATACGGTTCGCCTTAGTCAAAATGTTAATGACACTTATCATCAATATGTTGGCGGCATAGTGGATGAAACAGATTATGACCAGGCTGTTATTTCTTTAAATAATTCCAAAGCGCAATTAAGACAACAAGTTGAAAATGTTGTTCCGCAGTATGCTACTTTGAAACAATCGATGGGGTATCCACCACTGCAGCAATTTAATGTAAGCTTTGACACGTTGCAAATGATAAGGGATATAGCTTTTGATACTACACAGCAATTGCAGTTTGAAAGGCGTATCGAACTGCAGCAGCTTGCAACATCAAAAGACTTGCAGCATGAAGTAACTAAATATTATAAGTATAGCTGGTTGCCTACTTTATCTGCTTTTTACGATAATAATTTTGAATTTGAAAACAATTCATTTACAAAACTTTATAGCAATGTTTACCCTAACTCGTTAGTTGGCTTATCTATAGATCTTCCCATATTTACAGGGTTGGCGCGGCTGAATAATCTGCGAAGATCGAAGCTACAGGAACGCCTGTATGATTGGGATGAGGTGGATATCAAGTCTCAGATATATACTCAATACACAACGGCATTGGCTACTTATAGAGGAAATTTATATAATCTGAAAGTATCACAGGATAATGTAGCATTAGCCCAAAAAGTTTATTTTATTGTATCGCTGCAATATAAAGAAGGGCTTGTTGCTTACTTAAACGTGATTACTGCAGAATCAAGTTTAATAACGTCACAAATAAATTATATAAATGCCTTGTTCCAAGTATTATCTAGCAAAACAGATTTGCAGGAAGCAATGGGAATTATTTCGTATTGAGCATTATAAAAAAAAGTTATGTACAGAAACTGGTTGGTAATAATATTGATAAGCTTTATCTTTCTTTTTTCGTGTAAGGAAAAGAAAACACCGCCGCCTACCAAAGTGCCTGTAAATCTTTATACCGTAACAGAGCAGCATGTTTATTATTACGATGAATATCCTGCAAACACTGAAGCGCTAAATCAGGTAAACCTTGTTCCACAAGTGCAGGGTTATGTCACAGGAATATTTTTTACGGAAGGCACCCATGTAAAAAAAGGACAAAAATTATATGAGATAGACAGACGGCTTTATCAGGATGCATATGATCAGGCGATTGCTAATCTCAAAGTGTCGCAAGGCACGCTGCAACAAGCGCAACAGGATGCCGACCGGTATGATTATTTAAACAAATTTCATGCTGTTGCAAAACAATTATATGATCATGCAATGATCACGCTGGCTACTTCAAAAAGCCAGGTACAAGCCTCTGAGCAATCGGTTAAATCGGCAAAAACCAATCTTGATTACTCAATCATATATGCACCTTTTGATGGTACTATAGGCTTTAGCCAGGTGAAATTGGGGAACCTTGTAGTAGTAGGTCAAACGATACTTAATACCATTTCAACCGATGATCCGGTTGCAGTCGATTTTTATATAAATGAAAAATTGTTGCCGGCTTTTGAGAAACTGAAAAGTAGTAAAAATAATGAGCCTGATTCTTTATTTACGATTGTGTTGCCTAATAATAATATTTATCAATATACAGGTAAAATTTCTATTATTGACAGGGCTGTTGATCAGCAATCAGGAACTATAAGAGTAAGGCTTGTGTTTCCCAATCCTCATGACGATTTAAAGGCAGGTATGAGTTGTGTTGTGCATGTTCACAATCAGGATAGTGCACCGCAATTACTAATTCCAAATCGGGCTGTTGTAGAGCAAATGGGCGAATACTTTGTATTTACTGTAAAAGATACAATCATAAGAAACGATTCGGCTAAAAATGTTTCTTCTTCAAATAAAGCTAAGACTGATACGGCGGTTGACAAAGGTCCGCAGCTTTTAGCTTTTGAAAAGAAAATTCAAATAGGACGCACAATAGGCCCAAACATAATAGTGATGAAGGGACTTGAAAAAGGTGATAAAATAGTAGTAGATGGTGTGCAGCAATTGCACGATGGAACAGCTATAACCACAAGTGGAAAGCCTCAGCGATCTGGCAACACAATGAATAATAATAATTCTGATAACAATACTAAAGGCTCAGATAGCAGTAAAAATGATTAGTTATAAATCAAATACATTTTTATTCCTGACGATGAATAACGTATGATAGCTAATACATTTATTAAAAGGCCCGTAACTGCTATTGTTATTTCCATCGTTTTGGTAATTACCGGTGTTGTAAGCATTCTTGTTTTACCTATAGATCAGTATCCGGATATCACTCCGCCTGTTGTTCAGGTAAACGGGCAATTTACTGGTGCTGATGCGCAAACGGTGGAGCAAACAGTTGCCACGCCTATTGAAGAACAAGTGAATGGCACGCCAGGTATGGAATACATGCAGAGCAACAGCAGCAACAATGGATTGATGTCAATGAATGTAACCTTTCAGATCGGGACTAACATTGATGTAGCAGCACTTGATGTACAAAACCGCGTTAGCATTGCAACTCCTTTACTGCCTGCGGTTGTTAGCAGGCTTGGCCTTACTGTTCGTGCTGTTAATCCGAGCATGCTTGATGATGGTGGCTATTTATTCGCCAAAGGGTTCGCACAACATTACCTTTCTAGATAATTATACAAATATATTTATACAGGATGCATTGTTGCGGGTACCGGGTGTCGGCAGCATCAGCAGGTTTACGGATGATTTTAGTATGCGTATATGGATGAATCCTGATAAGATGGCTGCTTATAGCCTGACCCCGACCGACGTTATCAATGCGCTTAATGCGCAAAATGTGCAGGTGGCGGCAGGTACAGCAGGTGTTCCGCCACAGAAAAAAACACAAACTTTTGAATTAGGCATTCTGGTAAACGGAAGGCTTAAGCAAGGTTCCTGAATTTGAAAATATTATTGTAAAAACAATTCCGACAACTGGGGAACTCGTTTACCTTAAAGATGTTGCAAGAGTAGAGTTGGGCAAATTTACTTTTTCCAGCAATTCTTTTGTTGACGGCAAACGCGCTTCTTACTTACAGATTTACCAGGCTCCCGGAAGCAATGCCTTGCAAACAGCAAAAGGCGTTTATGACAGAATTAGCAAAGCTAAAACAAACTTTTCCTGCTGGATGTGGATTACAGTGTTCCCTTTGAATCGGTTACTGTAGTAAAGGTTTCTATGCAGGATGTGGTAGGCACTTTATTAAAAACGCTGGGACTTGTTGCATTGTTGTTTTCTTGTTTTTACAAAACTGGCGCTCCACACTTAATTCCTGTTCTTGCAATCCCGGTATCAATTTTTGGTACATTTTGTTTTTTTATTCCATTAGGTTTTACCATTAATACATTAACCATGTTTGGTTTTGTATTGGCAATTGGTATTGTTGTAGACGATGCCATTATAGTGGTGGAAGCCGTTCAGCATTATATTGATGAGCAAGGCATGTCTGCGAAGGAAGCAACATACCAGGCAATGAAAGATATTTCAGCCCCTGTTGTTGCCATTGCATTGATATTGCCGCCGTGTTTGTGCCTGTTGGTTTTATTCCGGGTATAGTTGGACGTTTGTATCAGCAGTTTGCAATTACCATTGCCATCTCAGTTATTATATCAGCATTTATTGCTTTATCATTAACACCTGCTTTTGTACGCTTTTATTGAAGCCTACCAATAAAGAAAAGCAGCAAAAAGGCATCAATAAATTTTTTGTAAGTTTAATACATGGTTTGAAAAAGTTACAGCGAAATATACAAATGGTGTTAAGAAAAGTATAGCCAGGTCAAAATACATTATTATTCTGTTGGTATGTATTTGTGCAGGCGCATATTTTATGTTTCAAAAAAAGCCAACAGGCTTTATTCCCTCAGAAGATGATGGAAATTTATATGTAACTTTTCAATTGCCTCCTGCATCCTCCACAGCCGCTTCGGTTGATGTAATGAGCAGGCTCATGCAGGTAGTAAGTTCCACACCGGGTGTAGCGCATTATGCAGCTTTATCAGGATTAAACGTATTAACCAATGCAAGCAACTCAAATAATGGAACAATTTATTGCCAGCTTAGCTCCATGGGATAAACGCGACAAATCCTAGTGAACGGGTTCCCGGTATTATAAACGAAATGCAGCAACGTATCAGGGATGCAGGAATCAACAATGCCAATGTAGAAGTGATTCAGCCATCGCCATTGCCAGGTGTAGGAATCAACAGCGGCTTTAGCATGCAGATAGAGCAACGCAGCTCTACTGATAATTTGCAAACATTTGAAAAGGTAGTAGATAACTTTATTGCCGATGCAAATAAAAATCCTGCAATTACAAAAGCGTTTTCATTTTTTACAGCTCATACCCCAAATTATAAACTGACTGTTGACAGGGAAAAGTGTGAGAAGCTTGGAATCAATGTTGGTGATGTATTTACAACCATACAAGCTTTCATGGGCAGTTTATATATCAACGATTTTACTACTTATAACCGAACCTTTCATGTTGTCGTGCAGGCTGATACTGCTTTCCGTACGATGGTGTCCGATATGAATAAATATTATGTACGAAACCAGGCAGGCACAATGATTCCATTAGGCACAGTCATCAGTTATGCGCCAACAGATGCTGCTCCTTTAATATCACATTTCAATATTTTCCGCACTGCCGAAGTAGATGGATCATCTGCGCCTGGCTATAGCAGTACATCTGCATTAAAGGCAATGCAGGAAGTTGCTGCAAAATCATTGCCTCAGGGATATACTTATGAATTTTCGGGCTTAAGTTACGAGGAAATAAAGGCAGGTTCTGCAACTATTTATATATTCATGTTCTCTATAACATTTGTATTTCTTTTCCTTGCAGCCCTATATGAAAGCTGGTCTGTGCCATTTTCTGTTTTGCTTGCAGTACCTATTGGAGCTTTTGGTGCCATACTTGTCTTGCTTCTTGTGCCAAGCCTAACAGATAATGTTTATGCGCAAATTGGTTTAATAACTTTAATTGGCCTTGCGGCTAAAAATGCTATTCTTATTGTTGAGTTTGCCAAAGTACGAGTCGATAGGGGTGAAGATCTTATTAAATCTACACTTGATGCTGTAAGCCTGAGATTGCGGCCTATTGTGATGACTTCCCTTGCATTTATCTTAGGCGTGTTGCCATTGGTTTTTGCGACTGGTGCAGGCGCTGTAGCCCGCAGAACTATTGGCTTTACTGTGCTAGGTGGAATGCTGGCTGCAACTACATTGGCAATATTTATAGTTCCGGTCCTTTACGTATTAATAACACGGGTATCCTATGGAAAAGAAAGATTGGAATATCTGAAATCGCATCACAATGAGCTGATGGAAAAGGCTAAGAAAGTGGAAGAAAAAAATATTGACCCCGAGCTGGAATATGAAATTAGTAAATCGCGTGAATTGAATAAACCACAAAGTGCATGATTGCAAATACCTTTATTAAAAGGCCGGTTACCGCAATTGTTATTTCTATAGTTCTAATAATTTCGGGACTCATTTGCATGAACAATCTTGCAGTTGATCAATATCCTAATATTTCTCCACCAAGTGTATCTATTTATGGTTCTTACACAGGAGCCGATGCCCAAACAGTTGAACAAACAGTTGCTACTCCAATAGAAGAACAGGTAAATGGTACCCCTGGCATGGAATACATGCAAAGTACGAGCACTAACAGCGGAGGCATCAGTATAAGAGGCACTTTTAATATTGGAACTAATGTACATATTGCTGCTCTGAATGTTCAAAACCGATTGGGCATCGCACAACCGTCTTTGCCGGCAGTAGTTAGTAAGCTAGGCTTAACAGTGCGTGCAAGCAATCCGGATATGCTGATGTTGGTAGCGATTTATTCTCCAAACGCTTCTCATAATATCACCTTTCTCGATAACTATACAAACACCTTCATTGAAGATGCTATTCTTCGTGTTCCTGGTGTAGGCGATGTTAGTGTGCGCGCTGATAATTTCAGTATGCGTATTTGGTTAAATCCGGAAAAGATGGCTTCTTACCGATTAACGCCAGCCGATATAACAGCCGCTTTGAATGCTCAAAATGTATATGTTGCCGCGGGTGCTGTGGGCGCACCGCCACAGCTTTCTTCACAAACACATGAAACTGGTATTCTTGTAAATGGTATGCTTAACACCGCAGAGCAATATCAAAAAATCGTGATAAAAACAATTCCTTCAACCGGCGAATTAGTTTATCTAAAAGACGTTGCAAGGGTAGAGTTAGGCAAGTTTACCTTTTCAAGTAATTCATTTGTGGATGGTCATCGTTGCTCTATTCTACAGGTTTTCCAATCTCCCGGAAGCAATGCACTTCAAACTGCGGATAATGTTTATAACGAACTTGCTTTATTAAAAAAATCTTTTCCTGCCGATGTAGATTATATGGTTCCTTTTGAATCGGTAACCATCATAAAAGTCTCCATGCATGAGGTGTTGGATACTTTATTAAAAGCATTAGCGCTAGTAGCTTTGGTGGTATTGTTGTTTCTTCAAAACTGGCGTTCAACCATAATCCCATTAGTTGCCATACCTGTATCCATTATTGCAACTTTTTGTTTTTTTATACCACTTGGTTTTACTATCAATACACTCACAATGTTTGGTTTTGTGCTGGCAATAGGTATCGTCGTAGATGATGCTATAATAGTTGTAGAAGCCGTACAACATTTTATTGATGAGCAAAAGATGTCCCCCAAGGAAGCTACTTACCAGGCAATGAAAGAAATATCGGCGCCAGTGGTTGCTATTGCGTTGATTCTCGCTTCTGTATTCGTTCCTGTGGGCTTTATACCCGGTATTGTTGGCCGCTTATATCAGCAGTTTGCTATTACAATTGCTATTTCGGTTGTCATCTCAGCATTTGTCGCGCTTTCTTTAACGCCCGCTTTATGCACGCTGTTATTGAGGCCATCTCACCATAAAAAATCAAATTGGTTCGATAGGTTCTTTGTATGGTTTAATACAGGATTTGATAAGTTTACAGGTAAATATGCGAATGGTGTAAGAAGAAGTATTAACCATTCAAAATTTGTAATAATTATATTAGTTTGTATTTGCGCTGGCGCTTATTTACTATTTAAAAATAAGCCATCGGGCTTTGTGCCGCCTGAGGACGGAGGGAGGTTATTTATTACATATCAATTACCAGATGCATCATCTACCACCCAATCAGTAAATGTGATGGAGAAGCTGATGAAAATGGTAAACTCAACGCCTGGCATCCTTCATTATACAGCATCTTCTGGTTATAATATTCTCAATGGTGGCGCCACATCCAACAGCGGATCCATGTTTATAATGCTTAAGCCATGGAGTGAGCGCAATACAAAGGAAACCGAGATGCCGGGGATAATGGAAGCGCTAAAGAAAGGTGCTGCAAAAGCGGGAATAAAAAATGCTAATGTAGTAGTAATTCAACCGCCGCCTATCAGGGGCATTGGAATCGCTGCAGGGTTTAGCATGCAGATTGAAGAAGGCAATTCTACCGATGATATATACGCTTTTGAAAAAGCAGTTAATAAATTTGTTGCGGTTGCTAAAAAAATGCCTGCATCGTCTACCGCATTCTGCTATTTTTCTGCACATACTCCTAGTTATGATCTTACAGTTGACAGAGAAAAGTGCGAAAAAATGGGGGTAAATATTTCTGATGTTTTTTCTACCATGCAGGCGTATATGGGTAGCCTGTTTGTGAATAATTTCACTTTGTATAATCGCACCTATCATGTCGTTATGCAAGCTGATACCGCTTATCGTGCGCTTGTTTCTGACGTTAATAAATATTATGTCAGGAACAGGGATAGTGTAATGGTGCCTCTTAGTGCTTTGGTAACTTATAAACCTACTATTGCTGCGCCTCTTATTTCGCATTTCAATATTTTCCGTTCGGCAGAAGTAGATGGTTCCATTCCTGCAGGATATAGCAGTGGCCAATCTTTGGATGCATTAAGGCAAGCGGCTGCAAGAACATTACCACGCGGTTATACATACGAATTTTCAGGACTTAGTTATGAAGAAATTAAAGCAGGTTCAGTAACTATTTATATTTTTATTTTTAGCATCCTGTTCGTATTTCTTTTCCTGGCCGCATTATATGAAAGCTGGTCTGTTCCGTTTTCAGTATTGCTGGCTGTTCCCATTAGTGCCTTTGGTGCCGTGTTAGCGCTTACCTGCATTCCTGCATTAACTAATAATGTATATGCTCAAATAGGATTGATAACACTTATTGGGCTTTCAGCAAAAAATTCTATACTTATTGTTGAGTTTGCCAAAATAAGAGTTGACCGCGGTGAGGAGCTTATAAAATCTACGATGGAAGCAGTTCGCCTTAGGATACGTCCTATTATTATGACATCTTTAGCGTTCATACTCGGCGTGCTGCCATTGGTTTTTGCAACTGGTGCAGGCGCTGCTTCTCGCAACACAATTGGTATAACTGTTTTGGGTGGTATGCTTGCATCTTCAACCATATCCATATTTATTGTTCCGGTTCTTTTTGTATTATTTACACGTTTATCTTATGGTAAAAAAGAATTGGCATGGCTGCAGGAGCATCATGAAGAATTGATGGAAAAAGCGAAAAAAGTGGAACAACAAAATATAGATGTAGAACTTGAGTATGAAATTTCAGAAGCAAAAAAATTTAATGATGACGATAAAAATAAAGTCAATGATGAAAGTTGAAAAGAGTATGGAATTATATTGGAATATCCAATTCTATAAATGTATAACGCGGCATATGAACATAAATAGATAAAAAGTAATTGCTAAATTTTCTTCAAACAAAAAATATGAGAATTTTCTGTAGAGTTACATCGCTTATCATTTTAGCATTTAATTTTTTTATCGCTAAAGGCCAAATAATTACTACTTCATCTAATGCGCTTGCATCAGTAGACTATAAAAAACTTGCCAATATTGATACACTTATTGGTGGCTACATACAAAGAGATTGGGTTAAAGGCGTAGTAACGTTGATCATAAAAGATGGTCACATAGTTCAGAATAAAACTTATGGGTATAGTAATGCTGCCGCAAAACAACCAATGAAAACGAATAGTATTTTTCGCATTGCTTCGCAAACAAAAGCGATTGTAAGTACAGGTATTCTAATCTTATATGATGAAGGAAAACTCTCACTAACTGATCATGTATCAAAATATATTCCTGCATTCGCACATGAGACTGTTATTGATAAATATAATGCGGCAGATACAAGCTACACAACAGTTCCGGCAAATAGAGATATAACGATTAAAGACTTACTTACGCATACCTCCGGTTTGGATTACCCGCTTATTGGAAGTGATAATATGAAAGCTATTTATGCAAAAGCAAAAATACCTGCTGGCCTTGGTGTCATTAATCAAAATCTTTTGAATGCCATGCAAACTTTGGGAAAATTGCCTTTGGCATTTCAGCCGGGCAAGCAGTGGAGATATGGTTTAAGCATAGATGTGCTTGGGGCAATTATTGAAACTATAACTGGCAAAACCCTTGAAGATTTTTTACGTCAAAATATATTCGAACCGCTTGGCATGAATGATACCTGGTTTAATTTACCGTCAGACAAAGCTAGCCGTCTTACAACAGTTTATACAGAAGACTCATTGGGTCATGTGATTCCCTGGCAAAATAAAATGGACATCAACGCTGATTATCCTGAGATGAATAAGCATTATTTTTCCGGCGGAGCAGGGCTTTCATCTACTGCATGGGACTATGCTGTTTTCTTGCAAATGATTATGAATGGTGGTAGTTACAATGGCAAAAGAATTTTATCAAAAAGGACGGTTGAAATGATGTTGCATCCACAGCTTGATTTCACATTTAATGGCACAAACAATTTTGGATTAGGATTTGAAATAGTGACTGACAAAGGCAGTGCCGATGCACCGAGAAATGCCGGCACCTTTGACTGGGGCGGATTCTTTGGTACTACATATTTTGCAGATCCGAAAGAACATCTTATTGTGTTATTTATGACGCAGCAAACTCCGAATTCACACGCAGAAATTGAAACAAAATTTGAGCAACTGTTGTATGCAAGTTTAAAGTAATTACATGCTTTGCTTATCTGGAATATTAAAAAAAATTAAGGTTTAGTAACCTTGAATTTTTTTAAAGTAATAAGTTTATCTGGAAGCAAATTCTTATTCCAATGATCATGTATCACCAGCGCTGCTCCTAATGCAGATGACTGCGATACTGCAGCAGCATAAACTTTAAAATCCTTGAAAGCAAATGAAAGTAAGTGCATGTAAATTTCATTATTACTAAAGCCACCATCAACAAAAATTCTTTTTATTGGACTTCCTTTCAAGATTAAGCCGGTTGTAATAAATTGAAGTGCTACTAAATCCATTATTAACTGGTAATAAGCCTCGATATCATTTTTAAATTCACTTAAGTCTCTTTGCTCAAAGCTCTTTAATTTAAATTTTTGAACATCCACAAAGCCCCTTTCTGTTATAGAGTTGTTTAATGAGATGAAAATATTTTTATCAAATTTTAAAGAAAGATACTTCTCCTTTGATTGATTGAAATAAGACGCAATTCTTTTCACTTGTTCTTCATGCTCATGCCCTGCGAACAAGCGAGAAGCTTTCACCGGCTTGCCTTCATAACTTAAATAACATAGACAATCGTTGTGCAATTCATGATCTGTAAGTAAAGTGTTATTAAAAGGATTTAAGCTAATACACCAGGTGCCTGTTGAAATTAAAACAAATGGTTCATTAAATGTTTTAAGATAAGGTATCAAGGCTGCTGAGCTATCATGCAAACCAGTCCCAATAAAAATTTCTTTATCATGTATTATAATGTTCGTTTTTTCATTAGACCGACAATTAGCAGGAAACTTTAAATCTGCTTTTTCTTTAAACACCCACTCATGATAATTATTTTTTTGAAAATCCCATAAGATTGTATGGCAACCGATGCTTGTAAGATCAGAACAATGATTTTGAAGAAACAATAAAGCTTAAATATTGGGGAAGATGCAAGTGAATATTTTACTCTTGAAAAAATTTCGGGCTGTTCATATTTTAAACGATACAACTGCATTCCGGAATTTAAATTACCGAGCGTAGGCGATGCTGTTTGCCTGGCAATTAAACTTTCATCACCATAAGTGTTATAAAATTGCTGCTTTAAATTTTCAGGATAAGGTTTTAAATAATTGTATAAAGGTGTGAGCGGTTTATGCATTTCATCAATATGCACAAAGCTTGCTCCGTACGCAGCAAAATTTACAGCAATTAAATTGTAGTCAGCACTTAAAGAGATGCTTGTAATTCTTTCATGTATCCATTTTGATAATGCTGACAAGTCTTCACAGGGAAAACCATCTTCATCTTTTATTTCTTCAAAGTTTCTTGATTCTTCATAAATAATTTTATATCCTTTATCAAAGAGAAATAATTTTTTATTAGTTTTGCCAACATCAAAAATTGCTACTACATTGGTTTTACTCATATCATGAGCTGCGGATAATTGATAATAAATTTTCGGAACGTATAATTTTTCAAAGTTTACAATCCGGTTGAAACTGTTTTAGTGCCACGTTGTTTAATCAAACATTCTCTTACTTTTTCATTGCGATAAACAGATAAAGGATCTAATGCGGCACCACTTCTCAATCTTGCTTCTGCGACCAATGCTCTTACGTCTGTACGAAATGCATGTTGCAATATTTCCTGTGCACTAACAACGTCGTTATTGCTTTGTGCTTCTAATAATTTTTCTTTGTTCACTAATAAAGCCTGAGCATAAGAAATCATGATCGCTTCAACAGATTGCAATAGATCTTCGAGCGGATCTTTTACGTTATGGCTTGCATCAATCATCCATGCTAAATCATTTGCATGATCCATTTTCTTTGCATCCATTCCTTCAATCAATTCATTAAAAATTAGAAACAATTGATAAGGCTTGATGCTGCCAACAGTTAAATCATCATCGCCATATTTTGAATCATTAAAATGAAAGCCACCAAGCTTTCCTTCCATCAATAACAAAGAAACAATTTGTTCAATGTTTGCATTGGGCAAATGATGACCAAGGTCAACCAACGTGTATGCTTTATCACCAAGCTTTGTTGCATATAATAACGATTGCCCCCAATCACCAATCGTTGTTGAATAAAAGTTTGGTTCATACGCTTTGTATTCAACAAACATTTTCCAATCACCTGGCAGAGACGCATACACTTCCTGCAAGCTTTTTAATGTGTTTTGAAATGCTTTTCTAAAATTTAATTGACCTGGAAAGTTTGAGCCATCTGAAAGCCATACTGAGAGCGTATTTGAGCCAAGTTCTATTCCATATTTTATTACATCAATGTTGTGTTCAATTGCTTGTTTGCGCACTGCTCTATCTACATGTTGCATTGAGCCAAACTTGTAACTTAATTTTTGATCCGGTTGATCCTGAAAAGTGTTTGAATTCATTGCATCAAATTTCAAATCGTATTGTGCTGCAAGTGATTTTATATGTGAAGCATTTTTAGGAATATCCCATGGAATGTGTAAGGATATGGCTCCGCTAGATTTATTTAATGCATGCAATAAACCAATGTCTTCAATTTTTTCTTCAAGATTTCTTGGTTCGCCGCCACCAACAAATCTTCCGAATCGTGTGCCACCTGTTCCTAAAGCCCACGAAGGAATGGCGATTTGAAAAGCGATTAAATTTTGTAAAATATTTTCGACATCATTTATGTCTGCAACGATGAAATCGAAGTTGCGTTTGTGCTGTTGCAATAAAGAATGATTGTGTTCTTCAATTTTAGATTTTTCAATATGCATCGAAAATAATTATGGTAAATAAAAAACTTCTTTTAAAGAATGTTTGCGGGCGAATTGTCTTCATTTGATTTCATAATGGCGTTTTTGATATTCATCTTCAAAGCCTTTTTTCAGTTTCATTTTAAATGCTACTCGTTGCATACTAAATGTTTTATTTAAAGCATCATAACTTGAATCGGTTATCGCCGCTCTGCAATGCATATTCTTTACCGTTCCATATGAATCGTCCTGTTATCTTATCAGGCAAGCTGATATGAATGATCCAGTTATCATTTTGCTTTTTATAATTAACTATAATGTTGCCGTCTGGATGCGGCACCGTTCCAACAGCGTGTTGCAGGTTGCCAAGATGCGGCTCTATTTTTACTTTGCTGAAACCTGGTGCATCAGTGTCTATGCCGAGAACTGTTCTATAATATTCTATGTTCGGGCTGCTGCCCCATGCATGGCAGTCAGAGCGCGTGTTGTTGATATCTGATATCTCCGCCCATGTTGTCATGCCCATCTTTATATTTTGTTTCCAAATGCTGAGCCATTCCTTGTAGCCATTGCCCAGACCGGCTTTCACGAGTGCCTGGTAAACATAAAATTTAAAGTAGATTGATGCCTGCGTTAATGCTGTATCATATAATATTTTTTCACCAAGTGCTTTTGCATCATCACTACTAACCATTCCCGCAAGTATCGCAAGTGAGTTAGTATGTTGTGAGAATAATTTTCTTTCTTCTGTATCAGCATACAATTTTTTAGTACTGTCCCAGTATTTTTTTTGAATAGTTTCTTTTAATAACATAGCCTTTTCGTTATAACATGCAGCTATGTCTTGATATCCTAACGTGTGTTCCATTTCTGCGGCAAACTGGTAAGTGATCATCAGTTGCAAATCAAGAACAGCAGAATAACCTGCAGGGCTTACAGGCGCAGCACCTCCCTTCCATCCGTCGGAATCAACCCAATCTGTGAACAACCAGTAAGGCACATTTTTTAAAGAACCATCTGGCTGCTGATAACGCTGAAAAAAGCTTAGCACTTCTCTTTCACCGGGCAGTTTATCTTTTATAAAAGATGTATCAGGGCGATACATCCAGTAATCATGTAACATACAAATCCACCATAGAGAAAATGTGGAGATCTGTTGCTGCAAATCAGTTGGATAGCGGCTAAGCGTGATGCCTTCTGCAATGCGTGAGTGATCCATTAATGTAAGCGCATTGCGCACCAGCCTGTCATCCGAAGTATTATATAAAGTAATTAAAGCTTGTATGCGTGCATCACCAATGTATTGCAATTGCTCGTAATAAGGGCAATCCATATAGGTTTCAAAAGCACACAATCTTGCAGTGCGCCATCCAATATTCAATATGGAAACATCTGTTGTATCAGTTGTTTCATAAACAGATTTTTTTATAAAAGGATAACCTGTAAATGTGCCATAAATATCTTCTATCGTTAAGGGTTCATTTTTAGTCTGTATGGAAATTTTTATGTAACGATAAGTTCGCCACCAAAGCGAAGTAAACTCCTGGTCATTTGAGCCATCAGAAATAATACTGTCTTTCTTTCCAATGATTATTTTTCCATCAATGTCATTGCGATTGCCTTTGCCATTTATGCTATCAATCGTTCCATCATTCGATTGATACGGTGCTTCCGCATACGTAAGTGTAATGCTTGCATTTTTTCCCTTGCTGAAAATAACAGATGGATATGCATTGGTAAGAAAAGTTTGATCAAGCAATAAAGTTGCTTTGGTATTAGCAGCAATGGTAAAAGGATTTTTTGTTGCAGGAAAATTTCCTGAAATTCTTACTCCTGTTGCTTTCCGAAGCTTTACCAGGCGTTGTCTTGTCATCTCCATTTGTGGTAACGGAGAAGGTACCAGCATCCAACCACGGGCATCAATTGCTGCATCTTTGGTTAAGCCATTGCCAATCATTCTTGCATTATGCCAGTTGATGTCATTGTAGTTTATTTGAGTCCATCCCTTCGCATTGTACTGCATGTTTACCATTTCTCCCCAGCCTGCAACGTAGTAAACATATCTTGGTAATTCCGGCTGCATTTCATGATAACTACTATCTTTAATGCACTTCCAGGTGTTATTTGTATTTAGCATTTGCGAAGCACCTTCACCTTGTAAAATAAATCCCGTCAAATAAGTAATCTGTGCTTCCGGTTTATATTTTCCTGCGTTCCAAACGATTGCTGCCACTGTGTTTTTACCATCATTTAAATAAGGAGCAATATCAACCGTTTCAAAGTTCCAAAAGTATAAGTCACCTCTTGCCGGTCCTATCGAAACGAGCTTTTCATTTACAAAAAGTTTGTAACGGTTATCTGCTGAAACATGCACAACGTATGTTGCAGGTTTTGCATTAAGCACAAAACTTTTTCTAAATTTATAAACACCAAATTCCTTTAATGAAGCATCATTTGCTGCAATCCATTCATTCATTGGCGCAACGCCCGGAGCCGTTATCCACTGCGCTTTCCAGGGTTTTTGCATCAATGTGTCAGGCAAGTATTGTGAATACAAATCGGAAGAAAAAAATGCTAGAATAAAAAGAGGTATAATACTTTTCATAAAGAGATTTGATTCGGTAAAATCAACAATTCATTTTGTTATGTCTTTAATGCGTTATGATAGTAACTAGCCACAGCTTCTGAGAACATTATAATAGAACAAGAATTAAACAATCGTCAAGTTCAAACTTTCTATACATCCAATCATACAATTTTCAAATCAAGACCTGGTCATTATCTCAGGAAGGCAGCGGCTATACCACCATCAACATTTAAAGTATTACCTGTTGATTTATTTAATAACCCACCAACAAAAGCAAAGCATGCATTGGCAATATCTTCAGGCAAAATTGTTTCATTCAACAATGTGCGCTTTGCATAGTACGCAGGCAATTCTTCTACTTTAATTCCATAAGCTTTTGCTCTGCCTTCAGCCCAACCACCAGCCCAAATATTACTGTCTGAAATCACTGCATCGGGATTAACATTGTTTACACGAATTTTATCTGCACCTAGTTCGGCTGCTAGTAATCGTGAAAGATGTGCCTGTGCTGCCTTTGCACTTCCATATGCAGCATTATTTGGACCAGCAACAACAGCATTTTTTGAAACAATGTTGATGATATCTCCACCAATATTTTGTTTGCGCATGATCTCAATTCCAATCTTTGAGACAAGAAATTGGCCCTTCACTAAAATATCATATAACTTATTCCAGTCTTCGATTGAATGATCAGTTATAGATTTTGAAATGCTAATGCCTGCATTGTTTACAATAATATCAACACCACCAAAAGCAAGTATTGTATCATCAAAAGCTTTGGCAATAGTTATTTCATCAGTTACATCTAATGTTGTCGATGCCACTGCATCTTTACCAAACATTTTTATAAATTCTTGTTTTGCGTTGTTCAAACGTTCTTCATTAATATCATTAATGATGACACATGCGCCTTCTTCGGCAAATTTTTTTGCGATGGCTTTGCCAATGCCGCCGGCACTTCCGGTTATTAATGCAATGCGTCCGCTTAATGCTTTACGCTTTGGCATGCGTTGCAGTTTTGCTTCTTCCAATAACCAATATTCTATGTTGAATGCTTCCTGTCTTGGCAATGATGTGTATTCAGAAATTGCTTCTGCACCCTTCATTACGTTAATTGCATTGATATAAAATTCTGCAGCCACTCTTGCAGTTTGTTTATCTTTTGCAAAGCTGAACATGCCAACACCAGGATATAAAATAATCACAGGATTTGCATCCCTCATGGCAGGGCTATTTGCATGTTTGCAAGTGTCATAATATTCCGCATACATCTTTCTATACTCGTCAAATTGTGGTTGCAATTTTTGCTTGATGGCTTCAGTATTTGTTACATCTTCATCAACACTTAAATTTAAAACAAGCGGAGAATTTTTTGTGCGCAGAAAATGATCAGGGCAACTTGTACCCATCGGCGCTAATTTTTTCAAATCATTTGAATTAGTGTATTCTAACACTCTTTCATCATCTGTAAAATGACCAATCATTTTTTGTTTTGATGAACAAAAACCACGAAGTATTGGCGCTAATGCTGCTGCTTTTTGTAATCGTTTTTCTTTAGGTAACGATTGAATTTTTTGTCCGCCAAATATTGGTCCTTTCCTTCGATAATTATTTTCAAGATATTGTGCACAAGTTTCAATTACTTCCAATGTATTTATATAGCTTTCATAAGCAGTATCACCCCATGTAAATAAACCATGTGAGCCCAACATAATACCACGCAGGTTTGGATTTTCATCAACAGCAGCTTTTAATTTTAAACCTAAATCAAAGCCCGGACGTTGCCATTCAACCCAGCCAATTGTGCCATTAAATAATTCTTTAGTGATCTTCTTTCCATCTTTTGCAGCAGCAATTGCAATGGCAGCATCAGGATGCAAATGATCAATATGTTTATATGGAAGAAAGCCATGCAACGGCGTATCTATTGATGGCGCTTTTGAATTCAAATCATAGATACAATGATTAAACAACTCTACCATTTCATCTTCATGCTCAATGCCACGATACACATTTATTAAGCTGCGTAAGCAATCAACATATAAAGCAGCAAGTTCGCTGCGTTTCATCGTTCCTAAATCACCACCACTGCCTTTCACCCACATTACTTTAAGATCTTTATTTGTAAGCGGATCTTTTGCAAATACCTTGCATGAAGTGTTGCCGCCACCATAATTTGTTAAACGCAAATCTGCTCCTAACAAGTTTGAACGATAAACAAGTAATGCAACTTCATCACCTGTGAATTCTTCAGCTTTCTTTTCATCCCATAAATATGAAACGTGTTTAAATTTTTTTAAAGCTGTATTCATGTTGTATTATTCTTATTCAATAAATAATTAATTCAATTACTTCATCGCATTTCCGATACCCACCAATGCCACTGACAATATAATTGTAATTACGCCAAGAATGATTGTTGTTTTTGTTGTTGAGGTAACACCTTTCCATTCCTTTAAGGCAAAGCCCCACATGTTTGCAACCAAAATAATAAAGGCCATGTGCAATATCCAACTGCTTGCGCCATTGCCTAATTTACTCTCGCCCATGCCATAAAAGAAAAATTGTAAGAACCATGTTGTGCCTGCGAGCGCACAGAATAAAACATTTCTTGCCAAAGGAAATTTTTTGTTTGTATAATCACCAAAAGTTTTGTTGCGCGCATTCAGATACATGCACCAAACAAAATTTGTCGTAAGTCCGCCCCATAAAAGCACTACATAAATTACGTTGTTACGATATAAAAAATTTATTGTTTCTGTGGGATGCGCTGCTTTCCATAAATTGTTAGCCGTTTCCGCCATCGATGAGCCCGCTTCAATTCCGTAATTAAAACAGGCGCTGAGAATTCCTGAAATGATACAAACAATTAACCCTTTTGTGAGACTAAATTCTTTTATACTTTCTTTCTTTTTTTCTTCGGATAATTCTCTCTCTTTTAATACGCCGGCTCTTCCGCAGATGTAAATTCCTATCAGGCACAATACAATCCCAATAAGTACAATGCGGCCCCACGAAGTTGCAAGCAGATCATTGAAAGTTGTTTTGCCTGCTTGCGGATGAAAGTTATAATAAATTGATGGAACCAGTGCACCAAATGCAGAGGTGAAACCAAGCAATACAGAATTGCCCAAACTCATTCCAAGATAGCGCATGCCTAATCCGTACATTAACCCGCCGATCCCCCAAAGCAAACCCCAGAAATATGTCCACCAAAAGGTGGATGCGCCTGTTTGTGAAATGATGGATGTAAAGTTTGGAATGGTTAACCATGCGGCAATTGGAGGAACAATCAGCCATGAAAATAGACCACCAATCAACCAGTAATTTTCCCAGTGCCAACCTTTGACTTTTTTATAGGGCACATAAAAGCTCCCTGATGCAAAGCCACCGATGAAATGAAAGATAATTCCAACAATTACCTGCATGCGCTATAATTGTTTTATAATAATGACGTACAACTTATCAAACCGAAAAGGTAACCATCATGCTCTGTAATGTGAAAGCTTTTTAATTATTTATTAAAAAAAGAATTAGCTCTAAAACCAAAACGCAATTGAACTATTATAAAGCCTCAATGTCTATCTTAAATTCCTGCGCTTAAAAATTTATACGCAACAAATACAAAATAGAAAAACCCGCCAACGAGAACGGGTTGTAATTTATCGAAGCGGACCGGACGGGACTCGAACCGGCTTACCAACCTATTGATTTTTAGACAGTTGACTTACCAAATTCTTTAACTCCACGAATTACTCCTAAGTCTTTATTATTAAAATAACTATAGTATTCAAATTTACATAACTTTTTTATAGTTAACTTCCCGGGTATAATTTTTTTCTCGAACTTATTAAAGCCTTGAGAGCAACTTACTAAATTAGGAGTCATCCCAGAGTGATTACAGAAAAACAGGAACACAAACAGGCAGAGATAAGATTCACGGGCGGCGATCTTGAATCGTCAGTTTAACGAAACATATCGTGCGTTATTAGGTGCATTGCGTAAGACTTTTAATGGAGATCCGGCATATATTCGTGACGCTATTGGTGTAATGTTTTCAATGGAAACGACTGCCTTGCAGTTAGTGAGAACTCCATCAGGATTAAACGACGGCACAACCGCAGGACCAAGTTTTGAAATTTAAATAACGCGAAGAACAGTGAACCTTACCCAATTTGGGTAATTGTCCCAGATTATCTCTGCAATTGTAACAGCACAAGATGATATAAGCGCAGAATAGAAAAATGTTGTCATTTCTTTATTTGATCTTATGCAGGAAATTTTGAAGGGAAACAAATGAATTATGTTTTGAAGGCTATGGCCATTCTATCTTGCTCAGATTTTGGTATTTTATATTTTACTGCTAATTCTCTCCAGGAACTCACAACGCCTTTTATCTGCTCGATTATTTGGGTTGCTTTTCTATTATCTATACGGAAATAACCTGCTACTTCTAAAGCTAATTCTGTATCAAGGGAATTGTCTTTATCGGATATATTCAGACATAATCCTTTCCCATATTCGTTTGGATTAATATCATAAGCCGGCGAAAGTATCCATCCGGATTCTGTTAAAAGAAACCCATGATTTCTCAAATGATCATCCGTATTTTTAACACATATACTAAATACTATTCTGCGCCATAATTCTTCCAAATCTTTATCTACTATAGCGTTATGTTTTGTTATAAACTCTGCCAGCTCTAAGTAACTTGCTCCACTGGAATCTTCACCGTCTTTATGTCCGAGCAACGTCATTGCAGAGGCAAAATGAATTCTCTCTCCATTTTCAGTCCTGTCAAACCTCTTCGTTAAATAAGTATAATACTTATTATTAAAATGTTCCACTTTTGCTTCAGCAACATTTATCCCTGCTCGATTCGCCAATATATTTACCACCATTTCCCAAGCTGCTACATTTTTTTCATCATTCCTGCTTGGAAATTTTGCAATCCATAAATTATTAGCAGTATCTATAACGCTTGCCTTAGGTCTGGCTCCTCCCAATGAAGATCCCGGTGCTATTAACAAGTTTATCCATTTTAAATACTCAGGATCATCAATATCATCTTCTTCGAATTTTAAGCTTGCTTGTTCCAATTCTCTTAATGATGTCCATGGTGGTGATGCCATTTCTTTATTATCATTTAGAAAAGGGCCATCGTCATTTAATTTAAACCGTAATGCGCCCATCCTGTGTTCGTCGAATACACCTAATAAATAATCTGATTCTAAAAGAGTTTTTGGTTTCCGGTCTTCTTTTTTAGCAAGTATCGCTTCTCTTCTTTGCATTAATACCCTGCCCCATCTGTCCGGGCAGGAATCAAGAAAAACTCCAAAGTTTATTTTTTCGTCTCTTGGATAATATGCTCCGGAATATAATTGCAAGTCCGGGTCAAGCATTTGCGAAAACCCCGACTTTAACCACTCTGCAGAATATTCAAATGAAAATGCTTCTTTGCCTCTTGCTGGTGTTGCTGTAAGAACGCCCATTTTAGTTGGCTCAGCAAGGCCCTGCCAATCAGCATATACCAATATCTCCTTTTTTGCTGCCACCTTACTTTAATTTTTTAGGGATCTTTCCTTTACTACCAATTCTGCATCCTGAAGCTTTCTTCCCAATACATCATCTTTGGCAACTTCTAATAAATCTTTCTCTAAGCCTAATACAAAAAGAACCTGGGCATAGGTTCCAATACCTACACCTGGTGACCCGGTTTCTACTGCCCACAATGTTTTGCGACTGATATTAGCTCTCTCAGCTACCTGTTCAGCACTAAGTTTTCTGCGTAACCGCGCCAGTTTTATATTTTCTCCAAATCCATCCAGTATTTTCTGAATGGATGGAAGTAGCATTGTATTTTTCATAACCAGTGAAATATTACACAAATATAGGCATTTTGAGTAACATATTACACATTATTAATTCTAAGGAGAATTATTATGAAGGCTATAAGGTATTGGCCTTGTCAAGGCAATCCATTTGCGCAAGCACTCCTTGAACATATGGAAGGGTAATGAATGACAGCTACTTATTTAATCCGAAAAATTCTTCGAGCTTCTTTTTAGCTTCCAATAATTATTAATAGCGAAGTAGTTTAAAATCGAATCCAGTTTATTATTTACGGCATTCCTCTTCCGGTTTGCTTTGGTTTTATAGGATAAAAAAGCAAAAGAAGACTTTTGGGAAGAAGTGATTAATTTATCAAACGCCGCCTTCTTTCTTATTCCCAATTTGGAAACCCATTCATGTAATAGTTGTAAATGAGGATTTCTCTTTGTTGGCAATAAAAGGTTTAAGTTGGATATGTTTAATGTTGTCCTTGGAACTGTTGCACAACTATGTCTCACCATTTTACCGATGTATATAGTTTTATGGATGAAACTCCCGCTATTAATTACTGTTTTATTACTCGCGGTTATTATCATTATTCTTAAAAAAACATGGTGGAATAAATTAGAAAATTAAATAAAGACTGAATTGTTTATGCATAAATATTTTCAACAAAGATTAAAGTTTTTACAGATATTCTACAATGACCTTATTACCCGTAAAAACAATGTTGTTCAGTATTCAAACGGTGTTTATGAACGGTATGAATATCCCGTTCTTACTGCCGGTCATGCACCGTTGCAATGGAAATATGATTTTAATGAATCTGCCAATCCATATCTTATGGAACGGTTTGGCATTAATGCAGTGTTTAATTCAGGAGCAATAAAATTTAATGATAAGTACATACTTGTTCCAAGAGTAGAAGGTGCAGACAGGAAATCTTTTTTTGCAATAGCAGAAAGTGATAACGGTATAGATAACTTTATTTTTTGGGAATATCCTGTTACCATACCATCAATAAAAGGCGAAGTAAATATTTATGATATACGCCTGGTGCAGCATGAAGATGGATGGATCTATGGATTGTTCTGCACTGAAAGAAGAGATGCATCTGCACAAGACGGTGATCAGTCATCAGCGATAGCACAATGTGGCATTGTAAGAACAAAAGACTTATTGATTTGGGAACGGCTTCCCGATCTTAAAACGCCATCACCGCAGCAAAAAAATGTTGTGCTTCACCCTGAATTCTATAAGGGTAAATATGCATTTTATACAAGGCCACGAAATAGCTTTATAGAAGCCGGAAACTGCGCCAAAGGGATCAGTATTGAACTGCCGGATACTGTGGGCTTTTTCTGCTGCTTATAATCTTACGAACAATGATATTTACTTGCAGGCAGCCTCAAGAGCTTTTAATTTTATTAAAGATAAATTTATTGATAAAGAATACGGTGGTGTGTATTGGACAGTAGATTTTGAAGGTAATTTGTTAGATGATAAAAAACAAATGTATGCACTGCATTTTGTATTTATGGTTTGAGTGAATATCATAAAGCAACAAAAAAAAAGTGAGGCATTAACGATAGCTTTGCAGTTATTTGATGCAATTGAAGAACATAGTTATGATATAGCAAATGAAAGGTTATTTCGAAGCATTTAAACGAGAATGGAGCAATGCAGATGACTTGTGTTTAAGTGCAAAGGATGCGAACAAAAAAAAACAATGAATACGCATTTGCATATTATTGAAGCGTATGCAAACTTTATAAAGTCCAGGCGGCATCGATTTTAAAAAATAAAATAAGTGAATTGCTTGAATTATTTGATGGGTATTTCATCAACAAAAAAACATTTCATTTAAAATTATTTTTTGATGAAACATGGAATGAAAAACCGGATGTAATTTCTTATGGGCATGATATAGAAGCAGCATGGTTATTACTGCGATGCGCAGAAATTATTCTGGATGAAGCATGGATACAAAATTTATAGCAACATGCTGTAAGCAATTGCTGATGCAGCATCTGAAGGCTTGAACAAGGATGGAGGAATGTGGTATGAGTATGAAACTGCAACATCAAACATTAATAAAAGAAAAACACTGGTGGCCGCAGGCCGAAGCAATAATTGGTTTTTATAACGCATGGCAATTGAACAATGATAAAAAATATTTGCATCGCTCAATTAAGAGTTGGCAATTTATTAAAGCAACACATAATTGATAAAAAAAATGGAGAATGGTTTTGGGGCGTTACAGAAAATTATGATATAATGAACGAAGATAAAGTGGGTATATGGAAATGTCCTTACCATAACAGCAGGGCGTGTATAGAGATCATTGGCAGAATAAATAAACATAGTGCTCATTAATTAAAATAGCTTTTACGATCGAATTCTTTAAAAACGTTTGCTGCTTAAAGATTTTCAAAGTTTGTGTTCATCCTCGTCCATGCACAGCAGGAATAACTGGCAATTCTTGCGCTTATAGCTGTCAATTAAGACTGAAACTTAACATCATCTAATCGTCCACATAGTACCCTGGATTTATATCCAATTACTTAACTTATACATAATAATTTCCCGGATGTTAATTTTTATCTTCCATGAAAATCCTGCAGTAATAAAATCTCCACAGAAATTTCTGAATTTTATTTGAGAGTGCAAGTAATGTAATCACCGGGTTTTCTTGCGTCAAAACTGTAATGCTGTCAACTTTATTACAGATTAAAGAAAAAAAATGGCGAAGGATAAAGTTGAATTTAAAGATTAATTTTTTTGAATCTTTTTTGAATTAAAAGGATGGTTTGGTGTCTATAATTCTTCAGGTATTGTTGTCATCAAACTGGCAATACAACGTCCTATTTGCCAGCGTAGTAATACCGAAAAGCGCAGTATTAATACCTTATTTTATCTCTTTTTATTATCAGTATTTTAAAACGTAATAGCTTACTTCAGGTTTATGATCATTGACATTTCAAAGACTCCCAATGAAACAAAATATCATCCTGGATACATGTTGCGCCATACTTGCTGCCTTATTTGCCTATGCAGGAGTAAGCAAGCTTTTGGATTATCAGACATTTAATATACAATTAAGTCAATCGCCTTTCATTAGTAATTTTTCATATCTCTATGCGTTGCTGTTACCTTGTATAGAGATAATTACTTCTTTAGGCTTGGTATTTCATCATTTTAAGTATTATGCCTTATTGGTTTCTCTTTTTTTGCTCAGCCTTTTTACTTGTTACATTATTGCAATGTTACATTTCAGCCATTACATTCCATGTTCCTGCGGAGGTGTTATAAGCTCTCTTACGTGGCAGCAGCATATTGTCTTTAATTTATTTTTTATCGGTATTTCACTTACAGCACTTTACATTATTCAGCATCAAAATATTTTTATTACAAAACACAATCATTTATTATGAAGCTTATAAAAGCAATACAAAGATGTAATCATCCGCCTTAGCGAGATTCAATCCTCGTCAGAAACACACTTTAATCTCAAACAAAAAATAAATAATATGAAAAAAATCAAATTAAGCCTGCTTGTAGTATTAGCTATAATAGGCGCTTCTGTAACGGCTTTTACGGGTAATAATACCATAAGAACAAACACATGGTATGGCCAAACTACTGATGCTGTTCCTCCATATAGCACAGCTTATCCCTTAACTACTACTCAGTTAAATTCAAAATGTCCACAGGCAACACAACATATTTGTGCTGTTTTACTGGATATGAACGGAAATTTAGTGGATACAAGAAAAAGCACACACAACTTTATACCCTAATAAAGTTCATGGAAAGCATTGCCAAACCAATGCTTTCCTATTTTAATTAGCATGCTAAGCAAGTTCTCAAAATTTATGGTAACGGTTAGTGTTTGCATAATTAGTGCTGGCAGCATAATCACTATGTTAGTGATGTCCGGTCGTACAGCGAATAACCAATTGCACGGTTTTAAAAGAATGTTTTTTGCAACCAGGTTACCCTTGCTTTATGCTACAAATAAATTAAATAGCCTCACACGTATAAGTGGTATAAGAAACAATCAAATATATTTTGATACAGACACGCCGGGCGTTATAGCAGAAGCCGATGTTACATTATCCAAAATAAATACTGTTCATCTTTCTATTCCGCTTAGCAAAAACACGGCATCTCTTTTTCAATCCTCTGTGATCGCAGATTATTATTATATAATGGCCGGCAATGTTCCCGAAGTAACCAAGGTCAGTTTGAGGAATGATAGCGCTATATCACTTTTCTTACAGCCGTATCTTTTTACAATTTCGGTTCCAATAAGTACTAATGCGGGAATTATCAGAGCATATAAAAAAATAGCAGGCAAGCTAAACCAAGTGTTTATGAAGTGGAGCTTTACAGATAAAACTTTAGTGAGTGAATGTCATATATCAGATACTACCAATGATGCAGGATTTTCTACCGACGGTAACCTGCTGTATGACAGTAGAACTCATAAGATTTTATATGTAGAATATTATAGCAATCAAATCCTATGCATGGATACCGCGTTGCATTTGACACAAAAGGCCTATACAATCGATACATTTCATTCCAGCACGATAAAAGCCATACGTACTTCGCAAAGCATCACCAATGGTTCTCCACTTAAAGAAGTTAATCTTGAGAGCGCAACCAGTGATGGCAAACTGTATATTCATTCTGCAATAAAAGCAGACAATGAAAGTGTCAAAAGCTTTTCAGAGCAAGCTGACGTGGATGTTTACAATATTTCAAACGGCACCTATATTTCTAGCGTGCAAGTGCCTGTAAACAGGCAGCATTATATAATGGACTTTACAGTATATCAAAATAAACTGATTGTACTTTTTACTGACACCATAATTATTTATTCGTTGCCAAAACTTTAAGGATTGGCATCATCATCTGTTCATCTTTATTTACTATTATATCCCTCGCAAACTTTATAGACATAACTTCAGACATATTTACAATTATTGAAGTGATAAATGAAAGGCTGGTCAAAAGATTTTTCAAACATGACGAGATGATAAAATCTTTGGAATTAAAAATAATTGTCTCCTTTAATATTGACAGAGCACCGTTTTATTGTTTGTATCAAGAAACTTTTTTTTTAGAATTATTTACAGAGGCTGCATTTGAAAATTTTACAATAAAAAAGCCGCTTTAATATTGAAGCGGCTTTTAACTACTGCACGAAATTTATTGTAAGAAGAATGATGATGACCAACCCGAATAAGAACCATACCCGCTGCCACAGTTAACTCTTACTCTGTACCGGATGTACCAGCCGGTACCACTTAAAGTTCCATAATTAGCTTGAGTAGACGGTACAGATGGTGAAACAGAACCATCCGGCAAAGATTGTCCTGTCGACGTATTGAATACATTAAAATCTACATTGTATTGTGTAGCACCCGAGATAGCTGGCCAGCTTAGGTTAGTATACTGGCAGGAACCTGATGAGCCACACCCTGCGTGTCTGAGTAAGGGTAGATGGCAGGGGACCAGATGAGCAAGATGCTGCCGGAGGCAAGAGGTTGCCAGACCATGCAGAATAGGGTCCGGCACCGCATGCATTAGTTGCTTGCACCCGATATTTGTAGGTATGCCCTGCTGAAAATTGATAATAGAAAAAACTATTTGTCCCGTTATAAGTAAACGGATAATTTGTAGTAAAATCCGAATTAGTGGTTACATCGAACCATTCAAGTAAATAACTGGTAATGCCTGCTACAGGGGTGAAGTTCAAATAATATCCATAATAACTGCCCTGGTATGCAAGGGTTCCGGTAAGATTAGTAGCAGTTTGCGTAGGCGCTGTACAAATTTGTTGCGTAGCCTGATATGCCTGGATAATGCCATACCCGCTATTATAATCGTAACCTGATCCTTCTATATCTAAGGCGGTGGAAGTAAGCATGCTTCGTATCTGGGCAGCAGTAAGGGTTGGCTTGCCTGAAAGTAAGAGCGCTGCTATTGCACCTGCATGGGGGGCAGCGCAAGATGTTCCAAAAAAAGGATTAAGTCCGCTGTATGAGGGAAATGTGGTAGAAACTCCATCAGCAGCCGTAAGATCCGGCTTTGCCAATAGTGTTCCACCATTAGTTTTAAAGAGAAGATTGCCGGGTGTGATTACTGAGCCGTCAGGATTGTAAAATATACGTCTTGGGCCATCTGAAGAAAAGGGTTCAACTTTATCAGTAGATACAAACGGACCGGGATACGGCCCCGTGGGATAGCCCGTTTCAAAAGCAGTCGCCGCAGGTGTTGCAGCCATGCAAAATGCATTGACCGCGCAGGCATGTCCGGTGGTCTGCCCATTGGTCGCAATTGTAAGGGTGCCCCTGTTGGTATTCAGATGAAATGCCCTAACTGCGGCGCTAGTTGTTTTAAATACCACCAACCTATTGCCGGTAGCTAAAGCTGGGGGAGATATCTGCTCATACGGATTTTGCGTCCCGTTTTGAACGGTCGTTGAGGATGCTTTTACAGCGCCTGTTGAGCTTATGAGAAACAGATCGTAGTCGTTTGTGGAAGCTCCATACGGATCGCTCCAGGTAAGATTGTACACGAAGCCTGTTGTTTTAACAATGTCACCATTTACTGGAGACGCAGTTGTTCCAAAATTATGGATCGTACCTGCTTTAGTGCTCCCGGTAAACGCTAAAGAACCGGCATCATTAAAATCGCCTTCAAACACCCCGGATGTATTTTTAGCAAGCGAGCCTGAGTTTCCGGCAGCAGAAAAATATAAAGCCCCTGCGGCAGTAACAGTATTTACCGCACGGGCTACTATACCATCCTGAAAGGCAGGCTCATCAAAATAGGCCACATCATCTAATATAATATTACAGCCATACGTGTTTTTGAGGGTAGTAATATTTGTAGCGAAACCCGCTTCGCTCACATCAGCAGTGGCAAAATACAATGTGGCGGCTGGAGCCAGATCATGTATTACCTGCAACATGGCGCGGCCTTCATCATCGCCGCCCGAATAATCCTGAACAACTGTAACCGGGGTAGTATATCCATCGGGGTTACCTGCCCCGGGCAAATCTCCGCTCGCTACATCTGCCGCAGCACCACCAAGGGCATTATAGCTATCAGATAACACACCTATTTTTATGCCTTGACCCTTGTATCCATAGGTAGTTCGTACATCAGCAGCGCGATGAGTAACATCGCCCTGCGAGGTAACACTGCCGATTGCAAAGTTTAGTTTTTGTAAATACGCATCTATTTGTGCCCGTACCCGTTGAGCCCGTTGCTGAAAAGATTTGTTTATTACGGGGTTAAACCCCTGGTCTACCAGCATATACCGTACAGCAGGTTGAATAAATTTCACTTCAGCATTGCCCGCAATTGCTTCCACTGTTCTTAAATTTACCCGCACCCGTACAGTATTATATTGCGCAGATGCAAAAATAATTGAGCCGCCAGCTTGTTTTATTTTTGCAAGAAAGTCGTCGGTTATATCTCCGTCAATATCCACCAGGAGGTTACCGGTTTGATCTGCTTTTACATCAGCCTTTTCTAACAGTACACCTTTTGCCATTTGTTCACCACGATTTTCTCTTACTGCTTGCAGCAAACGGGAGTCGATTTTCTTTTGAGCTGGAGTTCTTGAAGCTTTTTCATCAAGCAAGGAACTTATCTGTTTCATGGTTTCTGCAGTAAGCTGCGCAAATGCGAAGTGAGTTACCAGTAAAATGAACGAGAGTAATAATAATTTTTTCATGAGCTAAGTTTTGAACCTCGTTG
>CAWGNP010000006.1:0-159762 GCA_963823975.1 uncultured Chitinophagaceae bacterium
CTTTAATATCTGCAAATACCCTAAAGGCACTTATTTTGCAACTATTGATAATTCTTAGGTACATTTCATGAAAAGACTATTCGCATTTATTGGTATCATCATATTATTTTGCGAATGCAAAAAAGTTCCTTACAATCCTGTCCCGGTTGTACTGGCAGTATATACAATAGGTAGCGGTGATAGCTGCGCAAACGCACTAGTATCCGGCAGGTATGTGGCTGATACAGCACTTGCAGTCGCAAATACAGTGACGATAACCGTAAACGTGACGGTAGCCGGTCCTTATCTTGTCAGCACCAATACAGTAAATGGCATCTCGTTTAGCCAGGAGAGTACCTTTGCTGATACCGGTCTTCAAAAAGTGATACTTGTTGGAACGGGTATGCCCGTTGCAATAGATACAGCTACTTTCACAGTAACAGGATCTACAGGGTCCGGAGATAGTTGTAGTTTTTCTGTAGCAACGGTTCAAGGCATACCACCACATTATTATCTTTCATGTTTTCTTAATGGCGTGTATAGGAATTTTAGCGACAGTACGGGTGCCACTAATAGTGAAATTCCTGGTATCTCTGGCTATGCCGGGCTTGATATTCGAGGTCTTGATACTGTGGCTAACTCTGCTTCCACATTTGAATTCGGAGTGAGCAGTGCAGGCTTAGTAGGGACGGGTAGTTATACAGATAGCACTTCCGCCAAAGCCTACAGCAATTACCTGGATAATCTCGGTCAAACATGGTCAGCAGATACTACGGCCAATTCATCGTTTAATGTGGTAGTAACCGGAGTAAGCGCTTCTAATGTTCAGGGCACTTTCAGCGGAACGATTAGAAGTCTGCAGGGAACAGGAACTGATAGTATCGTTGTTACCAATGGGATGTTTAGTGTAGCAGTACATTAATGCATCAATGTCTACAATGACGCCTTTTTTTCGATTACAACTATGACATAACCAATTGTGGCAAACGATTTGAAACAGCATCATAAAAATTTATCATGAAAAAAATGTTCATCGTAACAATGTTTGCTATAGCCTTAATATCCTGTGGACAAAAAAATACTTCTTCTGCAAGGGGGAATAATAGCTCCGCAAACGCCACTGCACCCAGTGATACGATGCAGAAGGCATCCGGTGCAGATACAGGAAACACCGGTACGCAGGCGGTTTTAGATACAGGCAAAGTTGCCCGGTAGTTAAGCTATATACACAGCTCAAATAGTTTGGGAGGGGAAAAATGAAATTGAACAGCGAAGATTTGCTTCTAACCTTAACAATAAAAACCATTTAAGTTTTCATTAATAAGTTAATACATTAAGGTTCGCTTATCTAATATTATCGCATTGTTTTATGGAACTGAAGTGGTACTTTCTTAATTAAACAACCACAAATAAAAATGCCTGCAAGAAGCAGGCATCAATTCATAATCGGCAGCAATTATTTACCTTTATCTTCTTTCTTTTCCATCTTTTCAGCTTTCTTCACTGCTTTTTTGTGCTTGCCTTTATCTTCTTTCTTTTCTACCTTAGCTGCCTTTTCTACAGCTTTATGATCGTCCTGGGAATAAACATTAGCAGCACCAATAACGAAACTGCCAAACATTAATGCAAACATTAATTTTTTCATTAGTTATATATTTTATTGAGGTATAAAAATATATAATAAAACTAAAAATCAAAATAGTTATGTAAGATTTATAGAAAGTTGATTTGTATTAATGTAAAATAATCGGCCTTATTTTTACCAAAGGTAAGATGACGTAATTATTCATTCTAATGCAATTAAATTTTCACTGGAACGTTAAATATCACGTTAGTTGTTCCAGTGGGTAGACGATTATCCAATAACTTAATAAAAATCCAATGTATCTGGAAATTATGGAAAGCCTGAAATACAATGAAGAAAAACAAGTCTATTCAATAGTAGAGACCGGATTCAGATATGAGTTTCCACAATCATTGTATAGCGATTTTAAGAATTATGTCTTTCACTATAGCCTGGTAAGCAGGTGGTATAAAAATTTAAACGATAGTGACATGAGCCTGGTGGTGCGAACGAGTGCTTATTAGTTTTCCGAATAATTATCAGGTTAATTTTTCCCTTTCATACCTTTTATCTTTCCGAACATACGCATCTATTACGATTATCTTGTCTTATCCATAGTGTCTATAACTGCATCGTCTTCAACAAAAAATATGGTAGGTTTTTACATTGACTATATTTGCAGTCCTTTTTTATAATCTTTCTTCTCATGAAGTTCTTAAATGTTGTTATAAAATACCGCTTGGCTTTGGGCATTGCATTTCTCGTACTGGCCATCGCAGTGAATGTATTTGCAGGATTCTGGCCTTCTTTTATTTTATATTTTATTGCATTGGTATTAGTAGTTGGTCACTTTCTTTTTGGTCCAATGCGACTGATACAAGGTTATATGGAAAGCGGCGATATGGAAGGCGCCCAAAAGGTAATGAACTCAATATGGTTTCCTGGATTATTAATAAAGCCGGTACGTTCAGTTTATTTCACCTTGAAAGGAAATATGGCGATGGTAAACCAGGATTATGAATCAGCTGAAGCGCATATGAAAAAAAGCCTTAGCCTGGGTATGCCAATGAAAGAAGCGGAAGGCGCCAATAAACTACAGTTAGGGATGTTGGCTATGCAAAAAGGAAATATTCGCGAAGCGGAAAATTATATTCGTCAGGCAATAAGAGCTGGCCTGCCCGACAAGGAAAATGAAGCAGCGGCTTACTTGCAGCTTTCTTCCATAATGATGAATAAGAGTGAATTTCGTGCCGCTAAAGAATATTTCAGAAAAGTAAAAGCTTTGAAGCCTACCACACCCCAGATAGTAGATCAGGTAAAACAAATGGAAAAATATATTACAAGAATGCCAGGATGATGCAACTGACTAAATTTATTTATTTTTCTCCTTTAAAAAATCCCAGCTCACTTAAAATTCCTTTAGTAATACTCATCCTCACTGCCTGCATATCAATATTTTTATCAGGGGATTTTACAAGGGTAACAAAAAAATAAACATGCCTGTTTTCTTCTATCCAACCCGACGATCCAGCCAATTGCATTATTTTTCTCATCGAAACCCCAGCCGGTTTTATAGCTTAGTTTATACAGTGTATTATTTTCCTGCAGCATTACATCCCTTACAATTTGCTGTGATCTTTTATAAAAGGAAGCTTATCAAAATATAAATTGTTTACAAGGCCAAGCTGTTCATCAGGTGAAATCTTTAGAGTATTGTTAAGCCAGAAAGAATCAATGGGTCCGCTGATATTCATGTTGCCATAATGCAGCGTGTCTATCCAGTGTTTCATCGTATCTCTGCCAATTCTCTGCGCAACTTCCTGGTAATAATGTACTGCGGAAACTTTGAAAGCTTCTTTCATAGTAAGGTCCTTGTTCCAGTCAGGATTCCATCTTTTTATCCCATCCCATTTTATGACCATGTTCTCATCGGTTATCTTGCCTGTTTCCAAACCAATCAAGTGAATTTACAATTTTAAAAGTTGATGCTGGTAAAACTCTTTGTGTATCAAGTTTCATATTGTATAGCGGTTATTTCTCCGGTGGCATTGTCCAAGAAGTCAAAACATCCATCAACATGTGCTGAATCGAAATATTTTTTTAAGCTATTATCTGTTTTTGACTTATTAACAGAACAGCGACAAAATCATCAAGCATAAGCATGCATAAAGCAGGATAATTTTTTTTCATAAAATAAAAAGAAAGATTCATGTTTTAATTTTTTGCAGACTGGTGTTCTGCAGTTGCACATAACGCTTCATAAAATTCGTTCCCGTATTTTCTTATAAGAGCATCTTTAAGAAAAATATGAACAGGTACTTTTAATTTTTTACCAAGGCTGCATGCGGCTTTGCAAAGATCTTCCCGGGGTTCATAATTACAAGATCATTTTTATCTCTTTTACTTTTTTTTATTCTTATTGGAAATAAATGACAGCTTATTGGTTTTCTCCAGTTTATTTTTCCATCGTTATAAGCCTGTTCAATGCCACATTTTACAATTCCTTTTGCATCAGTAATTCCATAGGCACACATACCTGAACTAACGGTAGGGTAACCCATCCAAACTCGTATCATAAATATATTTTCCCTGTCCTTCAATAACAGTTATTGACTTCATCTGTAAGATAAGGCGCAACAAACTGGTAAGCATCATTCAATTCTTTCAACTCATTATCTTCAAGCGGTGCACCTGCATCTCCATCAACACAACAGCCACCTTTGCATTTTACAAGATCACAAACAAAATGTTCTTCAGTTACCTCGTCACTTATTAAAACATTGTCAATGCTTATCATGTGTAAAGATACGAATTGGTTATTGGTAATTGGTATCAGATATTGGATCATTGATCAGCTCGTTATTTTAGACTCAGCTATATTTCAACTGCTTGACAATATGATTATCATTATTTCCATTGAAGTGTATTAATAATATGCTTCATATCTTCTTCTAAAAAATCGTTTACGGGCGCAATGAATCTTCATTTGGAGTGGCATCAAAATACAATGCGCCTCTTAAAAAATTATGTAGTAGTATCAGATAAAAAAAATTGTTTTGCAGTAGCAACACTTCCGGAAAGCCTGAAAAAAATACCTGTAATATGATTAGGTGTATGCATTACACTGTCTTCAATAGAATTGGCTTTAACATCATTTTTATAAGTAAGATTATAAGAATCATTCACCATGTTTTGAAAAGTGTTTATGCCAATAGAATCCCTGTATTTCCCATTCGCATGTTTTTACTTTATAAATAGACTGTGCCACCGATTACTTTATAACTGATAAATATCTTTCCATTGAAAGAAGGGAAATCAATATTTACCCAATAAGGATTTTCTGGCTGCTGTCAAGTAAGATGAATCTCTTACAACTATTCGCGTATACAGGATATTCAAAAGAATAAGGGAAACCGGCCTTATCAAATTTTACATATTGTCTTTTGTGGAAAATCAACTTTAAAATAACCTTTTTTTTTGAAGTATAAGTGGAATTGCAGTCTCGCAAAAGAAAGATCAATAAAAAACAATGAAAGAGCATGGATATTTTATCACTATTATGCATTTTTGCCAATCAGCTTTTGTTTTCAAACTAAGCTTTACTTTTTCTATCCGGTTTTTATTTATTTCCAGGGGAATAAATGTAAAATCACCTGGCTAACAATAGCTTCATTTACCTGTGGAAATTCTCCGGCAATTTCAAGAACAAGGCCTGCAAGGGAATCACTGTCGCCACGTATTTTATCAAAAGTGTCAACGGGTATGTGCAATGCTTTACAAACATCATTGATCATTGTTTTGCCTTCAAAAATATAATTGAAATCATCCAGTTTTTTATTAACACTTTGTTCATCATCAAATTCATCCTGTATGTCGCCAATAATTTCTTCCATAATATCTTCAAGGGTTACAATACCGGAAGTGCCTCCGAATTCATCGACCACCACTGCAAAATGAATTCGCTTATTTCTGAAATCCTGCAAAAGATCTTCAATCAGTTTTTGTTCATGAACATAAAATACAGGCCGCATCAGCGGATGCCAGTCAAATACTTCATCTTCATTAAGATGTGGCAAAAGATCTTTGGTATGAAGAATGCCAACAATTTCATCAAGATTATTTTTATAAACAGGTAACCTTGAGTAATGCATTTCTTCCACTTTATTTTTTACATCCCTGAAAAGAAATACTAACCTCAATACCACTAACATCCAGGCGTGTACGCATGGTTTGTTTTACGGTTGTATTTCCAAATTTCCTGATGCCTTTTAATATTTGTTTTTCCTCGCTCGTTGCTTCATGATCGGGCAAAAGGTCTATGGCATAATCAAGTTGTGTATCATCCATACGTGAAGAGCCGGCATGAAACCTGCTTTCAATTTCATCACTCAATGCTTACAAGCCTGTTGCTTAGCCTGGAAAAAAATACTGTTGAAAATTTCAATAATCAGTGAAGATGTTGATGCAAACCAGATTTTATGATGAGTAGCCCATACTTTTGGCAACACTTCGCCAAACATAACAAGCATTGGGTAACTACAATAACTTTAATTAAAAACTCCAGAAGACCATGCAGATGCAGATTTTCAATCCAGTTGTTCATTAAAATATTTGAGATAAGGATGATGCCAATATTCACAAGGCTGTTGGCGATCAAGCATCGATGCAAGCAGAGTTTTTGGATTTTCCAGCAGCGTAACAATTCTTTTATAAGAAGGCTGTTGCCTTGTTTTAAGCATATTAATATCCTTCATCGTAAGAGAAAAAAAAGCGACTTCTGAACCGGCCACTAAAAATGAAATGAAAAAAAGAATGATGACAGTAAAAAGAAGAATGGTTGTAGCCGCAGGAGTAATTGCCAGGAAAGTAAGAAGGTGATAATTGGTAATGAATAGCCGAATGATAATCCAAAGCAAATAATTTTAATTAAAGATACGGTGAATGCGTTGAACAATTAACCGGTTGTATTTTAAAAAGGTAATTTTTCTGATCCTTCATCAATGGGTGGGATTTCACTGTCCCGGGATATTCTCATTACCTGTTTCTGTACCCGTGCTATGCCCGCATCAGAGCGTTTATCAAGCATAATAAGATTATCTGCAATAATTTCTGTAGCCACTTTTTTATTATGATCCTTGTCTTCCCAATATCTTGTTTTTAAGCCTGCCTTCAATATAAACAAGACTGCTTTTATGCAGATATTTTTGAGCCAGTTCTGCAAGGCCTCGCCATAGTACAACATTATGCCATTCCGTTTGTGAAATTAAGTTTCCCGTTTTATCTTTATAAGTTTCAGTAGTGGCCAGCGGAAATTTTGCAACGGGAATATTCCCTTCAAGAAATTGTATTTCCGGGTCTTTTCCCAGGTTTCCAATGAGTATCAACTCTGTTTACACCTCTCATAAAATACTTATTTCAATTCAATATTAAGTTATGCTATCAAATACCAAATTTAAAGATACATTTTAATCTTTCAAATATGAAGTGATAAATTTAGGAAATGGCAGCAACTGAAGTTCTTTTCTGATACCAGTTGTATAGTCTTTTTAAAGCTGCTTCATGGCTTCTTTTAAATGTAATGTGATAAAACCTTCCCGGTAATTGTTTGATGAGTAAGTTTCTGACTTAAAATTGTAGACACTTTTTGTAACGAGTATAATTATTAGTTTTTAAAAAAGAGATGTAAATGATTTCAGCTTTAAAAATTCTTTTGGAGGCATTATACTTTGTGTTTCTACAATATAAATTCATACAAATTTTGCCATATATCTTTACCTATTCTTTGATTTACATATATTTTATCATTGTATTCAACTATTAAATAATTAAAAAAACGTTCTCGTTTTTTAATACTTTTTTTCTTTACGGGCAAAAGATTAACCATATTTTTTTCGCATAAGCAACGCACTTCTTTTGAAGCGGGCAAATATGACACAAAGGTATGCATGGCTTACAAATCACAGCGCCAAAATCCATGATTGCCTGGTTATAAGATGCCGGATTTTTTTTATCGATCAAATCGCTGCGCAAGTGCCGTAAACAATTTTTTTCCTTCAGTGACTGTCAATGGCAATCTCTGATTCCAAAAAATCTGGCGAGCACCCTGAAAACATTTCCATCCACAACAGCATAAGGCAGATTAAATGCAAAGGATGCAATTGCTGAGGCAGTATAACTGCCGATGCCTTTAAGTGATAAAATCGTCATCATAATTTTCAGGGAATTTTCCATGTAAGTTCATCATTAATAAATTTGCTGATGCAATTAATTTCTGCACCGGCTGTAATAACCCAATCCTTCCCAAAGTTTATACACCTCCTGCTCATTGGCCGCAGCAAGGCTTTTTATATCAGGACATTCTTGAATAAACCGGTTATAATAATCCAATCCCTGCTGCACCCGTGTTTGTTGCAAAATAATTTCGCTTATCCAAATTTTATAAGGATTCTTTTTCACCTTTCCATGGCATCTGTCCTGGTATTTTCTGAATTCATTCCATTTTAATAAACTCTTTACAAAAAAATTTCTTATTTTTCATTAAGTCTATGATATTATGCTAAAATGCTGATTCACAAAAATGTACTAAGTTGCTTTATAAATTATTCAGTAATTGAATTTAAAATAAAGATTATAAATTTGTTCTAACCTTGGTAAAACATTTTTTCATTTGGAATCTTAATTTATTCACTCAATTCAATGTTATAAAATGAGAAAAGCAGATATTATTAATCAAATTTCGGAAAAGACAGGAATTCCAAAGGTTGATGTTTTGGTAACTCTTGAAACGTTGTTTAAAGAAATTAAAGAATCTCTTGCCCATGGAGAAAATATATACATCAGGGGATTTGGAAGTTTTATCACCAAAAAAAGAGCCGCCAAAATTGGAAGGAACATTAAAAAGAATGTTGCTGTTGAAATTCCTGAACATTATATTCCCGCATTTAAACCTGCAAAAGAATTTGTACAGGATATAAAAGACAGTAATCAAAGACCGTAAACCACAATAGTCGTACCTTTGCGCCGGGATAATTAAATTCCTTTTACATTACAATTGATTAAACGAATTTTTCTCGCAGCCGCAGGCTTATGCTTTTACTGTACTTTTATTGTTTGGTAAAACCACTACCATAAAAGCAGATTTCCCTCATACAGAGCATGCGACACCTGCTTTTAATATTGAAGCAGCCATTACAAAGCAAAACAGAAACTTAGCTCCTTCACAACTTATCTATGTATCGAAACTTGAAAATGGTATAAGCCGTGGCGATGTAAAACATGCAAGCCGAAAAGCAATTCACCCAGCTTGCCGATTTTTGGAAAGATTCTGTAGGAATATTTGTCCCTTATGCCTATTATTTAAGTGAAGCAGCCAAATTGGATAATTCGGAAAAAAAACTCACCTTTGCTGCCCGCTTGATTTTAGAGAACATGAGGAGGGAAGATAGTGTAGAGCTAAAAGCATGGGAAGCAGAAACGGCAGCCTCCTTATTTGAAAAAGCTCTGAAACTTGATCCTGATAATGATGATTTAAAAGTTGGACTTGGAAGTTGTTATGTTTATGGACAGGGAATGATTGGAGATGCGCAGCAAACGATGAAGGGAATTCAGCAGTTATTGGAAGTAGTCAGAAAAGATTCCAATAATATGCAGGCACAAATGGTGCTGGGAATAGGAGCAGTAATTTCAAGGCAGTTTGATAAAGGCAATTGAAAGACTTAATAAAGTTGTAGCGTTTGATCCAAAAAATCTTGAAGCAGTTTCGTGGCTTGCAGATGCTTATGCCGGCAACGGAGATAAGCAAAATGCTGTAAAATGGTATGAACACAGTAAGAGGTTAGTCAATAACCCTGCGTTTAGTAAAGAGGTGGATGAAAGAATAAAAACATTAAATACCGGGCCTTAGACAAGGCTTAATCAATTGAAATCATGGTTAATTGAAACATTATTTAATTAATCTTTATTATAAATTATTAAAATTACTCAGTTATGCCTTGTGGTAAAAAGAGAAAACGCCATAAAATTGCTACTCATAAACGCAAAAAGCGTTTAAGAAAAAATCGCCATAAAAAGAAGTAAAATCTTACTTTTACTTGTACCTGGTATGATGCTGGATTTACTTATTATTCCTTCTGTGTAGTTAAGAATTAAATTAAAAGATTTTGAGTTGAATAAGGAACTTATTATAAATGCTGCCCCACAGGCAGTAGAAATAGCCTTGCTTGAGGATAAAAAGCTCGTTGAATTGCATAATGAAAATGCAGATGCGGGTTTTGCAGTAGGTGATTTGTATTTAGGGAAGGTAAAAAAACTTATTCCCGGGCTTAAATGCTGCATTTGTAGATGTAGGCTTTGAAAAAGATGCATTTCTTCATTATACAGATCTAAGCCCTTATGTTCGTTCTATTCTTAAATTTACCCGATTTGCTATAAATGATAAACCTGAGCCGGGTTTTGATTTTCCAAAATTTGAGAGAGAGCCTGAAATTATAAAAACAGGAAAAATAGCTGAAGTATTAAGTGGCAAGCCAAATATTCTTGTGCAAATATTAAAAGAACCGATAGCAGCAAAAGGCCCGCGACTTAGCTGCGAACTTTCTTTCCCGGAAGATTTGTAGTGCTTACTCCTTTTAATGATATCATTGCTGTTTCCCGAAAAATTCATTCATCAGAAGAAAGAAAACGACTTCAAAAAATTATTGAAGCTATCAAGCCAAAAAATTTTGGCGTTATTGTGCGTACCGCTGCAGAAGGAAAACATACTGCCGAATTACATGAAGATCTGCTTCAGCCTTAATAAATACCTGGAAAAATATTCAGAAAAATTTAAGAGGTGCAGTAGCTCCCTGTAAAATCATGAGTGAGGAAGGAAAAACCAACAGCATACTTCGTGATCTTCTCAATGAAGATTTTAATAAGATTGTTGTGAACGATAAAAATATTTTCAACGATACAAAAACTTATATGCAAAGAATAGCTCCGGAAAAAACAGAAATACTTTCTTTTCACAACAATGGCTCACCCATTTTTGACAGTTATGGAATTACCAGACAGGTAAAAGCTTCTTTTGGCAAAACGGTAAACCTGCCAAGCGGCGCTTATCTTATTATTGAGCATACCGAGGCCTTCATGTAATTGATGTAAACAGCGGCTATAAAAGTGTTAGCAATAACCAGGAACAAAATGCATTTGAAACCAACCTGGAAGCGGCTGCAGAAATTGCACGGCAGATTACGGTTAAGAGATATTGGTGGCATCATAGTAGTTGATTTTATTGATATGAAGCTGATGGAAAACAAGAAAAGGCTTGCTGAGCAAATGGAAAATTTTATGCGTTCCGACAGGGCAAAACATGCAGTATTGCCCATCAGCAAATTTGGACTTATGCAAATTACACGGCAACGCATGAAACCAGAAATGAACATTAACACATCTGAAGTATGCCCAAGCTGCGATGGTACCGGAAAAATTTCTTCTACACTTATTCTGGAAGATGAAATAGAAAAAAATCTAAGCTATCTTGTTATGCAAAAGCATACAGGGCTTACTATTGAAGTACATCCGATCTTATATGCTTATCTCACCAAAGGGTTTCCATCCAAACGACTGAGGTGGAGCTGGAAATACAAACAAAAAATAAGTATCAAATCCAACAGTAATTATCATCTTACTGAATTTCATTTTTACGATAAAAGCGATGAAGAGATAAAATTATAGTACTACTCCGGCTTAATAAATTTCATCCTCGTCCCTTCGAATTTTGGTAAAAATATATATCCGACGGGGCTCACACCTTCGTTGTATAAATCTCTCAAAAACAATAACAGTTAGAATTTGGACGAACTGTAAATGTTATAAATCATTTATATAATTGTCTATTAAAGGGGTTTTTATCCTTTGTAATTTTGTTTATAAATGTTTTTATGACATCTACTTATATAATAAAAGGAATGACATGCACCGGTTGCCAGGCGAAAGTGCAAAAGCTTTTATCGGCAATTCCGCGAGTAAGTAATGTTTCCATTAATTTGCCCTTGAACGAAGCAACAATCGATATGTCAGATCCCATACCTATTGCTCAATTTGAATCCGCGCTAAGAGATTATCCTAAATATACAATACACAAAAAAGAACAATCGCATGAAATAAACACGCTTGTTGAGGAAGAGCAAAAGTCATGGCTCGCAACCTATAAACCAATATTGATGGTATTTTTTTATATACTTGTTGTAACGCTTTTAACGCAAACGATTCACCCATATTTTAACTGGCAAAACTGGATGCAAAATTTTATGGCTGCGTTTTTTTTAGTGTTCTCATTTTTTAAGCTGTTAGACTTGAAAGCCTTTGCAGAAAGCTATTCCGGTTATGATATAATTGCAAAAAGATGGGCATATTGGGGTTATATATATGCCTTTGTGGAAGTAGCTCTTGGCATTGCTTATCTTTTAAAATTTATGCCTTTACTTACAAATATCATAACGTTTGTAGTGATGAGCGTAAGCATTATCGGCGTATTACAAAGCGTTCTTCAAAAAAGAAAAATTAAATGTGCCTGTCTCGGTGCCGTATTTAATTTACCCATGAGCACCCTCACTATTATTGAGGATGGAGTGATGATTGTAATGTGTTGTTTAATGATCGTTTCCCTATTACGTGTATAGCGTAACTGTTATGTTATATACGCTTATCCAAAATTTGTTTAAGTCTGAATTCACTATGTTATACCAATGATTTTAGACGTATACAGGAATCAGTAATTTTAGCAGGCTAAATTTGTTTACGTTTATATATGAAAATATACCAACAACAAATCACGCTATCAGCGCGGAAAAGAGGCTTTCATCTTATAACTGATGAGATCAGTGGTCCACTAACATTTCTCCAGAATATCACCGCTGGCATTTGTCATATTTTTATTCGGCATACATCTGCTTCGCTTGCTATAAATGAAAATGCAGATGCTACAGTTAGAAAAGATTTTGAAATTTTTTTTAATAAAACTGTTCCTGAAAATGATTTTGATTACATGCATAGCGCCGAAGGCAGCGACGACATGCCTGCTCACCTGAAAGCCGCGCTATTGGGCACTTCTGTAACGCTGCCTGTAACTAAAGGAAAGCTAGCGTTGGGCACATGGCAAGGAATATATTTATGCGAGCATCGGAATAACGGAGGCCGGAGAAACTTAATTATTACGGCATGGGGAGAGTAAACAAGATTAGGAGCAGTACATTTGAACGAAAGGTTTTATATGGCAACATTTATTAAGGTAACGCAAAAAGACAACGTTGAACTGCTCATTAATACAAGTATTATCGAAACGATTTTTCCTGATCATACTACAGAAAATTGCAAATCAATAATCAATTTTAAAAGAGAAGCAGCGAAGAAAAGTTTTTATGTACAGGAAAGCGTAGCAGAGATTTGGAAAATGGTATTAATGTAAGACCAATATGATTACTCTTTTAAAACACACAAATGGATCTTAAAAAAATTGCCTTTTGCATCACGCTATTGCTTGTCATACTAAATAGTTATTGCCAGGATAGCACTATTTTAATTCATTTATGGCCTAATGGCGCTCCAGGTTTTGAAGATAGAAAAAATATACCTGAACAGGCAAAGGATTGGTGGGTAAGAAATATAAATAATCCTTCAATGACGGTCTTTTTGCCTCCTGTCGGAAAAGCCAATGGTGCTGCGGTTCTTATATGCCCTGGCGGTGGGCACATTAACCTTGTTTACAATGCTGAAGGTGTAGATGCAGCGAAGTTTCTTAATGGGCTTGGTATAACAGCTTTTGTTTTAAAGTATAGGTTATATAAATCAGACAGCGCAGTATACACGATTGAAAATACGAGGCAAGATGTGTTTCGTGCAATGCGCCTGATTCGAAGCAAAGCAAAAGATTTTCATATAGATACTTCACGTATTGGTATTATGGGCTTTTCTGCTGGCGGTGAACTGGCAGGGTGGGTTTCATTCGGATATGATGAAAAGCATTATCTTAAGCCAGATCTCGTAGATGCCTTCTCAGCAAAACCTGATTTTTCAATATTGATTTATCCTGGCCCTGCTGCAGTGCCTGCGAATAACCAGGTAGCATTACCTCCTGCGTTCCTCCTTGCTGCCAGCAATGATTCGTGTTGTTCTGCGCCCATTGTTGCATTGCTTTCCTTATACAGAAAAGCAAAAGTATCTTTAGAAGTTCATTTGTATGCACAGGGAGCTCATGCATTCAATATGGGCTATCATTCTTCTTTAGTCACACTTCAAAACTGGCCGCAAAGATTGGCTGACTGGCTTAAAGATAATAAATGGCTGTAATAATATTATAAATCAGTTAGCGAATTATTTGCTTATAGTAAATGAATTCTTTAATCTTTTTGCTAGCACTCCTCATTAATTTTTCATAAAATATTTGTTAATCAATTGAAAAATCTTCTAATTTTATATACTGATTGCACCAATGAATAAATGCAGCCCCCTGTACACTTCATTGCGCTCCTAATAAATACTAATTTCTTTTCATTTATATCAAAAAGTGATTGCTATACCTATATATTAATATAAAGAAAACTATACCATGAAAAAATGTAAACATTTACCCAAACTGATTCTCTTTTTATTTATTTTATTTGCGGGTAAAGCCGCAAATGCACAGCAAAACGTAAAGGGCAGACTCACATCTTCAGCAGGTGGTCCTGTTGTTGCTGCTACCATCTCTGTAAAGGGGATTAATAAATCGGTGGTATCCGACAATAACGGAAATTTTACCATTAATGCACCGGTCGGAAGTACACTAGCAATAAGCTCTGTGGGCTTTCAGGCCAAAGAGATTACTGTCACCGGAGCAGATATCAATGAAGTGCTGCAGGTGACCAATTCAACCTTAAATGATGTTGTCGTAATTGGCTACCAGACGGTGCGCCGAAAAGATTTAACGGGAGCGACTTCCGTAGTAAATACAGAAAATTCAAGTAAGATTATTGGCAATTCTGTGGCAGAGCAATTGCAAGGGCAAACGCCAGGTGTTACCGTAAGAAAACAGGCGCACCTGGCCAAAATGCAGCGATTGAAATTCGTGGTGTGGCAAGCTTTACTGATGCCAATCCCCTTTATGTTATTGATGGCATGATTGCTGATGCAAATTCAACTGTTAACACAGATGATATTGCTACTATACAAATTTTGAAGGATGCTTCGGCTGCTGCCATATACGGTTCCCGGGCTGCAAATGGAGTTATTATCATTACTACAAAAAAAGGAAGATCCGGACCCAGCAAAATAACTTTTTCCGCAAAATATGGCATTCAGCAAATCCCTAAAAAATGGGATGTCATGGATGCTGCGGATTATCTGAAGACTGTGAAAACGCAATATGCAAACTCTAATGCTACCCTTCCCTCCGGTATAGCAGCTCAAATTAGCAAATCCCACCGTAAATACCGATTGGCAGGATGCTTTTGATCGAACCGGTAATACACAGGATTACAATCTTAGGTATATCAGGCGGTTCAGAAAATGGTAATTATTTGATCTCTGCGAGTTATTTCAAAAACAAAGGTGTATTAATAGGAAATGATTTCGAAAGAGTTAGTCTTCGTGTAAATACAGAAGCAAGAAAGGGAAGGTTAACTGTTGGCGAAAATATATGTAATGAGCAATACGGATGGTGAAAACCCTGGCGGTGATATCAATGCATTTTATGAAGGTGCCACTTCTGTTCCGGTTATTCCTGTTCAAAGCAGCAGTTATATTGATCCTGTAACAAATCCGAAAGGATGGGGCTTTGGTACCAATGATATTCCCAACTATTCAAATAATTATGTAGCTGTGGCTGCGCTTGATAGGCAACATTATAATTATTCAAAGATAGTAGGTAATGCTTATGCTGATTTTAAGTTTACAGACTGGCTTTCTTATCGTTTTAATGCCGGTGTTGAAGCAAGCTTTGATTATAATACCGAACAAAGAGATTCAGGTATATGGCGGTATGGCAACTCAATTGCCTGCAACAAGTATTTATAAAGACAGGGAAACTTTTACCAATTATCTTATTAGAGCATACACTAAATTTTAATAAAACATTTGGCGATCATGCCATCAATGGTGTAGTTGGATATTCGTACCAGGAGCAAAAGAGAGAATTTACATCCGGCAGCAGGCTCGAATCTTACTACAGTAGGTGGCACAACTTTCTCCACTATTACTTCTGCGACAGGTGCTTCTTCTGCAGATGGAAGCGTTCCATTATTTTATCGGCTGCAAGGATATTTAGGCAGAATAAATTATACTTATAAAGACAGATATCTTTTTACCGCTTCCGGCAGAATAGACCAGGATTCAAGATTTGGTCCTAATTACAGAACCGGAGATTTTTATTCAGTTGCAGGCGCATGGAGAATTAGTAAAGAAAATTTTTTTCATGTAAATGGGATTAATGATTTAAAACTGCGTGCTTCTTATGGACAGTTAGGCATCAGCAGTGCATTGCAGGACCTTGCAGGTTCGTGGCCAACGCTTGGATATATTAACATAACCAGCGTGCAGTATATGGTGTAGATCAAACACCAATGCTTGGTGAATCTCAGGCTATTATCTCTAATCCCAATTTAAGATGGGAAGCAACGAAATGAAACCAATATAGGTTTTGATGCTTCAATACTTAACAACCATTTTAATTACAGCCGATGTTTATAATAATGTTTCTAAAGGCGTGTTAGTAAATGTGCCGTTACCGTTTTTTCTTGGCAATGATAATGGAGATTATAATACTTTTATTACCGAAAATGCAGCTTCTATCCGAAATCAGAGGTATTGAACTTAGCTGTTAACCTATAAAGCATCAACAGCGTCCTTTTAAATGGGATGTATCGGTTAATGGAACTACAATTCAAAACCGGTGATCAGTGTAGGTAATCAGGGTATGGCATTAATTATATCGAGTCAACGAGTTTTATACGTTCAGAAGTTGGTCATCCAATGGATTCATGGTATGTGATAAAAACAGCAGGTATTTTTCAAAGCCAGGACGAAATAGATAATTATGTAGATAAAAATGGCAATAAGATACAGCCTAATGCAAAACCAGGAGATATAAAATATGTTGATCTTAATGGTGATGGACAAATTAATAATGATGACCGAACTTTTGCTGGTTCTCCATGGCCAACTTTCCAGGGTGGATTACAGTTCAATGGCACATACAAACAGTTTTCATATCAACGTTCAGTTAGTAGGTGTATTTGGTTATAAAATTTATGATGATGTACGCAGGGTGCTTGATAGTTATACAACACTTATAATTTCAGAAAAGATTTAAATCCATGGTCACCAACTAATACAGGTGGTACCGATCCGCGATCTTGGTCTTGACTACAGATCCAGGCATTAATGAAAACAATCGTATAGAAAGTGACCGCTGGTTAGAAAATGGTTCTTACTTACGGCTTCGTAATGTAGAGTTGTCTTATACTTTACCAAACAAGCAATTAAAAAATCGGTTTTACAAATACAAGCATTTTTGTAAGCGGGCAAAACTTGTTTACTATTACAAAATATAAAGGGTTAGATCCTGATGTTGTAGGTAGCGGTGTTAACCAGCGTGGTTTTGATAATGGCAACTGGCCATCAAGCCGTATTATTTCTTTTGGTATCACCAGTGAATTTTAATCATCTAATAAATTAATTATCATCATGAAAAATAAAATATTCATTTATAGCAATGTCGCAATTGTTTTTATAACATAGCTTGCAAGAAAAAATTAGATATTCCAAATCCAAATGGTCCCAACCTCAGCCAAGATATATGGAAAACAGCTGATTATGCACAAAAAGGTGTAAACAGCTATTTACAGCACTTATCATCGAGTTGGACTTATCACGAAACCAGTTTTTTATAGATATCATTCGTTCAGATGAAGGGTTTAGTGCAAGCCCAAATGCGCGATTGATAAATAACTTTGACATCTTTCAATGTAACAGATTACAATATGTTTGAAAGAAGAAGTTTTTACCAGGATTGTTATGTAGGTATTAACCGCTGCTAACCAGGTGTTGGATAACGTTCCGAATATTGCAATGGATCACAACTACTAAAAACACAATTACTTGGTGAAGCTAAATTTATGCGTGGATTGTTTTATTATTACTTGGCAGAATACTGGGGCAATGTTCCGATCTTGCTTGCATACAAGTACAACTTCTGATCAAAATATCGCCAATTCAACGCGGGATGAAGTTTGGGCACAGGTTGAAAAAGATTTAACTGATGCTGCTACCATGTTGCCTGTAAATTATGATGATGCAAATGTTGGGCGAGCTACACGCGGCGCAGCTTATGCTTTACTCGGCAAAGCTTATATGCAGCAAAAAAAATATCAGCAAGCTGCACTGCATTTGCATGGTTGGTAACGGCGATGGAAAAAGTTTATATAGTTTAGTGCCGACTTACAGAGATAATTTTATTGAAGCTACAGAAAATAATACAGAATCAGTTTTTGAATTTCAAAATGCACTCAATCCATCAGATAATCATGATGATGATGTATGATCCGGCGACCCTGATAATTTAAATTATGGCACTTCTATTCCGCCGTTTTTTGCACCAGCGGCGTTCAGCTATTGGCTTTACAGATGGCCAGGCACGAACGTTGGGTGGTTTGGGAATTTCTGAAAGAAAAAACTATAGCTGGACAGCGTGATCCCGCTTGCAGCATCTTTTCTTTACGATTCAACAGATGGCGTGGTCCTGAATTTACACTGGTTTATGGAACAACCTGGACTAACTTGGATTATCAGAATGTCCCGGATGCTAATCAACCAGAACTCAAAGAAGTTTGTTTCAGAAAATTTTTAGACGATTCACCAATGAATGTGAATTTTTCATTCAGGCAACAATTATCGTTTTATACGTTATGCTGATGTATTGTTATTGTATGCTGAAGCATTGAATGCTTAGGACAAACGCACAGGCTTATCAATATGTTGACAGAGTTAGAGAAAGAGCAGGATTGGCACCATTATCAACAGCAATGCCTGGTTTAATCAACAACAGTTTTTAGATCAATTGAAGCATGAAAGAATAACTGAATTATCAGGTGAAGGACATCGTTGGGAAGATCTTGCACGCTGGGGAGATCTAGGTCCGCAACTTGCAAGCCGTGATCCAGGTTTTGCTAATTTTAAAGTTGGCAGGGATGAATTATTGCCCATTCCTCAACAGGATATTGATGCTGATCCTAACCTTAAACAAAATCCTGGATATTAATACAAACAGATGGCTTAAATTTGAACCTTATGGGTATAAAAAAACTGTTTGCCTTCTGTTTCCTAATTATTATAGCAGGAAATGCAGAATCTCAAAAAAACACAGGCAAACAATGGCCTATTGAAAAGGCTAATGCATGGTATGCGAATCATAAATGGATCATCGGTGCAGATTATATTCCAAGCAACGCCATTAATCAATTGGAAATGTGGCAGGCATCAACCTTTGACAGCACTATCAATGACAGAGAGCTGGGTTATGCGGAAAATATCGGGTTTAATACAATGCGTGTTTTTTTGCATAGCGTTGCATGGAAGGAAGATAAGGATGGGTTTAAAAGAAGAGTGAACACTTTTCTAAACATTGCCAATCGTCATCATATAGAAATTCTTTTTGTGTTCTTTGATGATTGCTGGAATAAAGTCCCTCATGCAGGTAAGCAGCCAGATCCCAAACCCGGCATCCACAATTCAGGATGGGTGCAGGACCCGGGGCAACCCATGTCAACAGATTCAACTATTTTTCCGCAGCTTGAGCTTTATGTAAAAGATGTGCTCACATATTTCGCACATGATAAAAGAATTCTTCTATGGGATTTATACAATGAACCCGGCAATTCAGATAAAAGAGATTCATCACTTCCTTTACTTAAAAAAGTTTTTGAATGGGCAAGAAGTGTAAATCCAGATCAGCCAGTAAGCGCAGGCTTGTGGGCATGGGATTATGAAAAGCTGAATGCTTTCCAGGTGGCTAATTCTGATGTGATCACCTATCATGATTATGAAGAGGCTCCCTGGCATGAAAGAGTAATTCAATTGCTAAAAACAAATGGTCGTCCGCTGATTTGCACTGAGTATATGGCAAGACCGAGAAATAGCAGGTTTTCAACAATTTTACCACTTTTGAAAAGGGAAAATGTAGGCGCTATTAATTGGGGATTTGTAACCGGCAAAACCAATACAAAATATGCATGGGACACACCTATGCCAGACGGCAGTGAACCGGCAGAATGGTTTCATGATATTTTTTACAAAGATGGAACTCCATACCGGAAAGATGAAACGGATTTAATCAGGAAAATTTCAGCAGAGTAATTGGAGCATAATTTTATTTCTTTTCGCGCTTAACCTATTCGTGTCTATGAAGGAAAATATTATTATAAGTAAAAAAAAAATGTATTATATACTTTTTTTGTTTGTAATTATTAGCGGTCTAAGTAATTCATCATGTAAAAAAAACACAGGCTCTAATAATGGCGCAATTACTCCTCCTCTTCCTCCAGTAAGTTCACCGGATTCTGTTTTTGAAAACCCTTTATTATCAAGCGGCCCTGATCCGTGGGTAGAACAGCAGGATACGAATTATTATTATACAAATACCTTTGGAAATAAAATAGCGGTTTACAAAACAAGTAAGATGTCGCAATTAAAAAATGCAACACTTACTACTATCTGGACTCCACCTGTAACGGGTGCATATTCAAAAGATATATGGGCTCCGGAAATACATTTTATTCAAAATAAATGGTATACATATTTTGCTGCAGATGATGGTACAAATGATAATCACCGAATATATGTGATTGAAAATTCATCTTTAAATCCTTTATCCGGCACGTGGACTTTTGATGGGAAAATTGCAGACACTATTCATGATAGATGGGCTATTGATCCTTCAGAATTCGAATATAATGGTAATGCTTACCTGGTATGGTCTGGCTGGGATAGCACCGTGAATGTTCAACAAAATATTTATATCGCTAAACTTAAAGATCCAATTACAATAGAGGGCAGCCGCGTAATGATTTCGACTCCAACGTATTCCTGGGAAACGAATGGAGCACCTCCGGCGATAAATGAAGGCCCGGAAGCTTTAATAAATCCTTCAGGAAAATTGTTTCTTACTTATTCAGCAAGTGGATGCTGGACCGATGATTATGCCCTGGGCTTACTTTCTTTAAAAGATGGAGGTGATCCTTTGAATGCCGGAGACTGGACTAAATTGCCTGAGCCTGTTTTTACTAAAAACACGTCTGGTGGTGCATTTGGGCCTGGGCATAACGGATTTTTTGTATCACGGGACGGAAAAGAAAACTGGATTATTTACCATGCTAATCCTGCTTCAGGCGATGGATGTAGCAATCTTCGCAGTCCTCGTATGCAAAAATTTACATGGAACAGTGATGGAACACCAAACTTCGGAACTCCTGCTCCAATAAATACATATTTAAAAGTTCCTTCGGGAGAATAAGTAAAATATTCCTTTATGATTAAAATTTTTTCTACATCTATAATAGTACTTATTATGATGAATGCATGTAATAATTCAGGTAATACAAAAGAGAACAATAATACTGCTAAGGATACTGTTACAACCGCAGCTAATAACCCTTTTGAGAAGACCATAAATGGCAAGCAAACAAAATTATACATTCTTCAAAATAAAAATATTAAAGCGGCCATTACCAATTATGGAGGAAGATTGGTGAGCCTTTGGGTGCCTGATAAAAATGGTGCAATGACGGATGTAGTCGAAGGGTTTGATAGTGTTGAAGGATATGTTCATTCAACAGAACCTTATTTTGGTGCTACGATAGGACGTTACGGAAACCGCATTGCAAAAGGAAAATTTAAAATTGACGGTCTTGAATATACATCTTCAATCAACAATGCGCCGAATACTTTGCATGGCGGAAAGAATGGATTTCAAAGTAAAGTTTTTGATGCAAAGCAAATCGATGATACTTCTCTTGAATTAAGTTATTTGTCTCCTGACGGTGAAGAAGGATTCCCCGGAAACCTGAATGTAAAGGTAACATATACGCTTACCAGCAATGATGAACTTAAAATAAATTATGAAGCAACCACGGATAAAAAAACAGTTGTAAACCTTACCAATCATGCATTCTGGAATTTGAATGGAGAAGGCAGTGGAACAATATTAAATCATATCCTTTACATTAATGCAGATACCTATACACCTGTTGACTCTACTTTAATACCAACCGGCAAAATCGAAACGGTAAAGGGAACTCCTTTTGATTTCACAAAGCCAACAGCAATAGGAAAAAGAATTGATACTAACGCTAATGCACAATTGAAAAATGGAAAGGGTTACGATCACAATTTTGTTTTGAATAAAAATAGCAATACATCGTTGAATCATGCTGCAACGGTTATCGGAGATAAAACTAATATTGAAATGGATATTTATACTAAAGAGCCGGGATTGCAATTTTACAGTGGCAACTTTATGCAAAGTAAAAATACCATGAAAGGTGGAAAGAAGGATGATTTCCGCACCGCCTTTGCATTAGAAACGCAACACTTCCCTGATTCACCCAATCAGCCTTCTTTTCCTTCGACCATACTGGAACCGGGTAAGAAATATGAGACGGAAACTATCTATAAATTTTCTATACATAAGTAAAATTCATTAATAATCTAAGGCCTTTTCCTATTAGTAAGGTAACCTTACTATTTACTTTTAGTTGTCCAAATTAAATTAAGTAAGAAAAATTTGTATCGGATGCTAACAGCTTCATACAAATAAAATAGCTTTGAATAAAACTTAATACATGTCAATAAACTGGGAAGGCATTTTCCCTGCACTTACAACAAAATTTGACAGCGTTGACGAGCTTGATCTTTCTGCGTTTGAAATAAATTTATCCGCACAATTAGATGCTGGTGTAAATGGAATTATTTTAGGAGGCACTTTGGGCGAATCCAGTACGCTAACTGAATCAGAAAAAGAAACACTAGTACGGTTTTGTGTATCCAAAGTTGCAGATACGATACCTGTGGTAGTGAATATTGCGGAAGGCTCCACACGGGAAGCGGTGCGGCAGGCGAAATTGGCAAAGGAATGGGGTGCGACGGGACTGATGCTTCTGCCGCCAATGCGATACAAAGCTGATCACAGGGAAACGGTCGAATATTTCAAAACTGTGGCGGCGGCTACCGATCTTCCAATGATCCTTTACAACAATCCAGTAGATTATAAAACAGAGATTACATTAAGCCATGTTTGACGAACTGGTTGAAAGATGTGCAAAATATACAGGCTGTAAAAGAATCAACACGGGATGTTACCAATGTCAGCCGGATGATTAACCGATTTGGTAAACGATTTAAAATATTGTGTGGTGTAGATACGCTGGCCATGGAAGAAATGGTTCTTGGCGCCGATGGGTGGGTCGCCGGGTTTAGTTTGCGCTTTTCCTGCAGAAACGGTTGCTATATATAAATTAGTTAAGTCGGGAAAAATAGATGAAGCAGTTGCTATTTACCGTTGGTTTATGCCATTGCTTGAACTCGATATTCATACCAAGCTGGTGCAATATATAAAGCTGGCTGAAGCACAGGTTGGCATTGGCACAGAGTATGTTCGTGCACCCCGGCTTAACATTGGTTGGAAAAGAAAGAGATTTTATTTTGAATATAATAAATACTGCTTTGGCAACACGTCCGCTGTTACCGACATATCAGTCATTGAAGGAAAATCATATATGCTGTTTAAACAAGGAAAGATATTTCACATCTTATTAGTTTTTGCTTAAATATGATTAATTGAAGAAAACATTTTTTTGTATAGATGCGCATACATGTGGCAATCCTGTGAGGCTTGTTGCCGGCGGTGGGCCTGCATTCAATGGAAATAACATGAGTGAGAAACGCCAGCATTTTTTAAAAGAATATGATTGGATACGCAAAGGGCTTATGTTTGAGCCCCGCGGCCATGATATGATGAGCGGAAGCATTTTATATCCTCCTCACGATCCCGAAAATGATGTGGCAGTTTTATTTATAGAAACCAGTGGCTGCCTGCCCATGTGTGGACATGGCACTATCGGCACGATTACAATTGCTATTGAAGAAGGCTTGATTGCAGCCTAAAATCCCAGGTATTGTTCGAATGGAAGTACCTGCAGGGCTGGTTACGATAAGCTATAAACAGAATGGCCAAAAGGTAAAATCAGTAAAGCTGATGAATGTTCCTTCCTTCCTGGCAGCAGAAGATATAGAAGTGGAATGTCCGGAATTAGGTATGCTGAAAGTGGATGTAAGCTATGGCGGCAATTTTTATGCAATTGTAGATGCGCAGGAAAATTTTAAAGGCTTGCAGTATTACAATGCTGATCAATTGATTGCATGGAGCCGGTCATTGCGAAAGCGAATTAACGAATTGCACACATTTGTACATCCGGATGATGTAACTATAAATGGATGCTCACATATTTTATGGGCAGGCGATGTAATGGATGAAACTTCAACAGCCCGCAACGCAGTATTCTATGGAGATAAGGCAATCGACCGCAGCCCTTGCGGCACAGGAACTTCCGCACGTATGGCCCAATGGTATGCAAAAGGTAAATTAAAAAAAGGAGATATATTTATTCATGAAAGTATTATTGGCTCCAAATTTACAGGTACCGATCGAAGAAGAACTTACGGTTGGCAATAAGCCAGCTATTCGGCCAGGTATTGAGGGCTGGGCAAGAATTTATGGATATAATACTATCACTATAGATCCGGAGGATGATCCATATGCTTATGGATTCCAGGTTTTATAGCACAAATGAAAAGTATAATTATTGTTGGTGGTGGAATTATAGGCTTGAGCAGTGCCTTGTACTTGCATCAATCTGGTCATAAGGTTACAGTACTTGATAAAGATGGTTTCGTAAATAATTGTTCCTATGGCAATATGGGCTACGTATGCTCAAGTCATTTTATTCCGTTGGCTGCGCCGGGTATGGTTTGGAAAGGAATTAAATGGATGCTTAACAGTAATAGTCCTTTCTATATTCAGCCTTCGCTGAATAATTCTTTGATGAACTGGGGCTTGCAATTTATGCGTAGTGCCACCAAAAAAAACGTTGCCAATGCCGCTATTCCTTTAAAAGAAATTGCAGTATATAGCCAAAACGCCTACAGCGATTGGGAAAAAATACCAGGTTTTAATTTTGCCTTTGAAAGAAAGGGGTTACTTGAAATTTTTAAAACAAAAGCTGTTAGCGAACACGCAAAGTATACTGTTGAAACCGGAAAAAAATTAGGGCTTGATGTTGAACTGCTTGACCGGCATGGGTTGCAGGAGATGGAGCCTCAAACAACTATCGCTGCTTTGGGTGCAATTAATTTCAAGTGCGATGCTCACTTGTATCCTGACAAACTAATGCTGAGCCTGAAAAATTACCTGCGACAGCAAGGAGTGCAATTGATAAAAGAGAATGTTACAGATTTTGAAAAAAGAAAAAATAGGATAATTAATTTACGCTGTAATGGTAACAGTTATCCTGCAGACGAAATAATAATTGCGACGGGTGCATGGAGCCGTAAAATAGCAAAAATGCTTGATACTAAAATTGCATTGATGCCCGGCAGAGGTTATTCGTTTACATTAGAAAATTCTCCTTACAAACTTAATCATCCTGCTATACTAACCGAAGGAAGAGTAGCTATAACGCCTATGGATTATGGCTGCAAAATGCGATATGGTGGTACAATGGAAATTGTGAATATACGAACACCACCGCGCTATCATCGCGTGGAATGTATTGTAAAAGCTGTAAAGGATTTTTTGCCCGATTTTAAAATTGAAATGCCCGCAAATGATCAAATATGGTATGGCTTTAGACCAACATCTGCAGATGGATTACCTTACATTGGCAGAATAAAAAAATATGAAAATGTAGTTGTAGCAACAGGCCATTCTATGCTGGGGTTGAGCCTGGGCGCTGGAACGGGTAAGCTTGTAAGCGAAATAATTAATGATCAAACGCCTGGTGTGGATATGAAGGCATTTGATGTCGAAAGGTTTGGATAAAGAAAAAATAATGACCCTAATAAATGCGGATAAAACACGACTAACTGATTGCTTCACTTCCAAAATAAGAGTGCAATACAGCAGGTAAATTTATTCCCTCTTCGGTTTGTTTATTTTCCAATAAAGAGGCAACTATCCTTGGCAACGCCAGTGATGATCCATTCAAAGTATGAACCAATTGCGTTTTGCCCATATTATTTTTAAAACGGATTTTCATCCTATTGCTTTGAAATGTTTCAAAATTGCTTACGGAACTAACTTCCAGCCACTTTTGCTGCGCAGCACTGTACACTTCAAAGTCGTAAGTAAGGGCAGATGCAAAGCTCATATCACCTCCACATAATCTCAAAATCCGGTAAGGCAATTCAAGGCTTTGCAGCAGTTTTTCAACATGTTCTACCATTCCTTCGAATACAGCATAACTGTTGTCAGGATGCGAAATTTGTACTATTTCTACTTTATCAAATTGGTGAAGCCTGTTCAATCCGCGCACATCTTTTCCATAACTTCCTGCCTCTCTTCTAAAGCAAGGAGTATAGCCTGTCATCTTTATTGGGAGGTCAATTTCTTTTACAATTTCATCTCTGTAAATATTTGTAATAGGTACTTCTGCAGTTGGTATCAAATAAAAATTATCTGCATTTGCAAAATACATTTGACCTTCTTTATCCGGCAGTTGCCCTGTGCCATAAGCGCTGGCTTCATTTACCATAAGCGGAGGCTGATATTCGGTGTAGCCTGCTTTGGTATTATAATCCAAGAAATATTGTATTAAAGATCTTTGAAGTTTTGCGCCTTTATTTTTATAAAATGGAAAGCCACTTCCTGTAACTTTATTACCTAACTCAAAATTAATAAGATCAAATTTTTTTGCCAGCTCCCAATGTGGCATTGCTTCCTTATGCAATGTTGGCTTGTCACCTCCTTCACGCACGATTTCATTTTCTTCAGGAGTTTTTCCCTCAGGTACAGAATGGTGGGGCAGGTTAGGCAATTTTATTATTTCATTATGAAGTTCTTTTTCAATACTGACAAGCCTTTCAGTTAATGGCTGCAGGGATATTTTAAGAGCGGCAACCTGAAGTTTTTTTTCTTCGGCATCGTGTTTTTTGCCTGCAGCCATTAGCTGTCCTATTTCTTTTGAAGCAGTGTTAAGCTTTGCCTGCGTCTCATCCGTCTCAAACTGTATTTTTTTCCTATCATCATCCAGTTGAATGATATCCTCAATAATTGAAGTACCAGCAAAATTTTTTATTGCAAGTTTTTTAATTACTTCTTCCTTATTATTTTTTATAAAATTTACCTGCAGCATATTGAAAATTCAAGTTCTTATATGGCAAATATAAAAAGATGTAATGCAATGATAAATATTAAGTGCCTGCAATAATGATGGATATTATTTATTTTATTTTTGCAACATGCAACAAATAAATGATGATCTACAGGTGCGCTGGTGGAAGCTTGAAGAAAAATTTATGCAAAAGTTTGGTAAAAAACCTGATGTAGAGGCCGTTCTTTTTTTAATAGGTTTACAGGAAATAAGAAATCTTAAAAAAAATTTTACGAAGGAACAAAAGCAAGACCTCATGCATATAGCTGTGTGCTCTATTCTTGCCCAGAGCGGCTATTATGAGGTGGAGAGACACGATGATGAAGGATGGCCACATTTCAGGCAGCTAAAAGGTTTGCCGCAATACAACCTGTCCGATCAGGAAAATTTTTTGAAAGATCATATATTACTTTATTTTGAAGAAGTAAATGAATTTTAAAATAAAAGCTAACAATTTCCCTAAAAAAGTGGTTAAGTAAAATAGTATTTTGCAAAACATTTATAAATTAAAATAATGACTTATCCTAATAATTTAAGATATACAAAAGACCATGAATGGTTATCGTTGGAAGGCGAAATAGCTACTGTTGGCATTACAGATTTTGCGCAGCACGAGTTGGGTGACATTGTATATGTTGAAATAGAAACAAAAGGCAAATCACTTTCCGCAGATACAATCTTTGGAACTGTGGAAGCAGTAAAAACCGTTAGTGACCTGTTCCTTCCTGTTGCAGGAACGATAACAGAAATAAATCCATTGCTTGAGTCAGAACCTGAAAAAGTGAATACTGATCCCTATGGAGATGGATGGATGATAAAAATGAAAGTGGATAATCCGGATGATATAAACAATCTTATGGATGCAGAAGCTTATGAAAAAGTAATTGCATAATTCTACTGATGCAAAAAATTTCAAGAATAAAATTTTTGCCAGGCATTGCCTGGTTTTTTATTGTGCTGGTGCTTACTTGCCTGCCAGGTAAAGACATCCCCAAAATAGGGTGGCTGGATAAAATCTATTTCGATAAATGGGTGCATATCGGCCTGTTTGGTGGGCTTACCTTTTGGTTTTGCTGGCCCTTTTATAAGTCAGTTATTTATGCAAAACAGCGCCTGTATTATTTTATAGCGATTGCTATTGCATCAAGCATTTGGGGGTTATGTATTGAGTTTATTCAAAAATATTTTATACCAGGAAGAACCTATGATTTACTGGATTGGGCCGCCGATAGTGTTGGCTGTTTGATAGCTTTTATTTTTTGTAACAGATTTTTTATAAAAAATGATAAAAGCCGTGAATAGCTAAATATACAGTTGCACACAACATTTTAAAATAATACATTTGCTATATGGAAAGAGTAGATAGCATGGAATACAATACCACGCGCAATCATTTAATAATAAAGGAATATGGACGGCATATTCAAAAGATGGTAGAATATGTAATTACTATTGAAGACAAAGAAAAACGCCAAAAAAATGCCTACGCGCTTATAGAGCTAATGGGTTTTTTAAATCCTCATTTAAAGAACGTTGAAGATTTTCGTCACAAGCTTTGGGATCATTTATTTTTGATAAGCGATTTTAAGCTGGATGTAGACAGCCCTTATCCAAAACCCACTCGCGAAACGCTAAAAGCAAGACCAGAGAGGCTTTCATATCCCAAGAGGCATCCGAGACATAATCATTTGGGGAAAAATATTGAAATAGTTATTGATAAAGCACTGAATGAACAAGACAGTGAAAAACGTCAGGGTTTTGCAAATGCAATTGCATATTATATGAAGCTTACTTACAGCAACTGGCATAAGGAACTGGTACATGATGATAATATACAAACTGAGCTTAATGCCATTACACAAGGCGAGCTTGAATTTAATAACAAGCCTTTTATAAAACATAGAGTTGATAACAGCCGCGAAGAATTTGTAAGCAATGTTGGAAAGTATCGTAAAAATTTTGGTGGCCGTAACAATAATAACAACCGCAACAACCAGGGCGGGCAAGGAAGGGATAACAGAAATAATAGAAATAAATTTTCTAAGAAGAGATATTAATTTATTTTAAAAATAATATTCGTTGCCCCGGCATTTATAAACTGCCGGGGTTTTATTTTTGTCTATCCGGTTTAAATAAATTTTATGGGTCTTTTTGAAGTAACAGGTAGAAAAAAGCTAAAAGGCGAAATCACACCGCAGGGTGCAAAGAATGAAGCTTTGCAGATAGTCTCCGCTGTATTGCTTACCAAGGAAAAAGTAACGATACACAATCTACCCGACATTATTGATGTAAACCTTCAGATAGAATTATTGCAGGGTTTGGGAGTAACCATTGAGCGATTGGATAAACATAGCTGCACTTTTCAAGCAGATATCATAAATGTTGATTACCTGGCTTCTCCTGCCTTTCGGCAGATGACGGGAAGGTTACGTGGCAGTGTAATGCTTGCCGGGCCAATGCTTGCAAGATTTAAGAAAGCTTATGTACCAAAACCCGGCGGCGATAAAATAGGAAGAAGAAGATTGGATACGCACATCATCGGCTTTCAGAAACTCGGTGCTGAATTCGATTATGATAACGATGCATCTTTTTTTCTTTTAAAATCAAATGAACTAAAGGGTGCAACACTGTTGCTGGATGAGCCAAGCGTAACAGGCACTGCAAACATATTGATGGCAGCTGTGATGGCCAAAGGCATTACGACCATTTATAATGCAGCCTGCGAGCCATACATACAACAGCTTTGTAAAATGCTCAATAGTATGGGCGCAAAAATATCAGGTATCGCAAGCAATATGCTTACAATAGAAGGCGTACATGAGCTGTCCGGTACTACTCATTCCATTCTTCCGGATATGATTGAAGTAGGCTCTTTCATTGGTCTTGCGGCGATGACGCAAAGCGATATTGTTATAAAAAATGCAGGCATTGACCATCTTGGTATTATCCCGGAAAAATTTCAACAGCTTGGAATTCGTTTACAGTATAACGGTGATGACATACACGTTCCGGAACAGGAATTATATAAAGTTCAAACCTTTCTTGATGGATCGGTTCTTACCATTTCTGATCATCCATGGCCGGGATTTACGCCGGATCTTTTAAGTATAATTTTAGTGGTAGCCACACAGGCGAAGGGCAGCGTGCTGGTGCATCAAAAGATGTTCGAGAGCAGATTATTTTTTGTAGATAAAATTATTGAAATGGGCGCCCACATTGTATTGTGCGATCCTCATAGAGCAGTAGTAATAGGGCTCGAAAGAAAGCATCAGCTGAAAGGCATTCAAATGAGCAGTCCCGATATCAGGGCTGGCGTGGCTTTGCTTATTGCTGCATTAAGTGCAGAAGGAAAAAGTATTATTCAAAACATTGAACAGATTGACAGGGGTTATCAGAATATTGATGAGCGGCTGAAACAACTTGGTGCCCAAATAGTAAGGCAATAATTTTTAATGGAAAAAAAATATAACAAGCTTATTCTGATCACTGCTCCGTCAGGCGCTGGAAAAACCTCCATTGTAAAACATTTAATGAGCAAATTTCCTCAGCTTGCTTTCTCTGTTTCAGCAACCACAAGGCCTCCAAGGCATAACGAGCAAAATGGTAAAGACTATTATTTTATTTCCGAAGAAGACTTTAAAGAAAAGATTCATCATAAAGAATTTTTGGAATGGGAAATGGTGTATGAAGGAAAATATTATGGCACATTAAAGTCAGAAATTGAGAAACTTTGGTCGCTGGGCAAAGTGCCTGTTCTGGATATTGATGTGCAGGGCGCTATTCATGTGCAGCGCCAGTATCCTGTAAATACAATATCTATTTTCATTCAGGCCCCATCACCAGAGGAATTAAGAAAAAGGTTATTGGGCAGAGGTTCTGAAACAGAAGAGACGTTGCAGGCTCGCATTAATAAATCATCTTTTGAAATAACCTTTAAAAATCATTTTGAAAATGTGATCATCAATAAAGATTTTACCACAGCATGTAATGATGCTGAAAATATAGTTTCATCATTTCTTGTTAATGATTAATTTTAAAAAAACTTGTTATTGTAACTTCTTTTGAAATATGGACTGGACGCCGATTATAGCGATTATTGTATCCCTCATCCTTATTGGTTTTTTTTCAGGAATAGAGATGGCTTTTATTTCAGTAAGCAAGCTTTCTATTGAATTAAGAAAGAAGCAGGGAACTTATGCAGGTAAGAACTGGTCCGTATTTATGGAAAAACCCTCGCGGTTTATTGGTGCTACATTAATAGCATTGAATTTATTAATAGTGATATATGGCTTTTTATGGAGCAATGTGCTCGATAGTGTCTGGAGATATTGGGCCATTCAAAATCCTTTCATAAAACTTGCGTTTGAAACAATAATATCAGCAACACTATTATTGTTTTTTGAATTTATTTTCAAAGCACTTTTTCGTGCAACGAATAATGCTGTTACAGGCAGCGCCCTTATTACATTTATTGTAAAATTCACTTACTCGTTATTTGCATCGTTTGCAAAGGCTTTTGTGAGCATAGCAGAATGGATGCTTAAATATATATTCAATGTAAAGCTGCAAAACAAGAATGAATCTTTTACTAAAATTGATCTTGAGCATTTCATACAGCAAAGCACAATGCACGATGTTGAAGATGAAGAGATGAACAATGAATTATTTGAAAATGTATTGTCGCTGTCTGATGTAAAGGTGCGTGAATGCCTGGTGCCAAGAAAAGAAATTGAATCAATAAATATTAACCGCCAGATTGAAGAAGCCAAAGAAAAATTTATAGAAACAGGGCTAAGCAAGCTTGTGGTTTTTGATGATAGTATCGATAATATAAAAGGATATATTCACCAGCTGGATCTTTTTAAGAAACCTGAGAACATCAGATCCATCCTGCTTCCTATACCAATGATACCTGAAAGCATGAGCGCTACAGGCCTTATAGATAAGTTTAGTAAGGAAAGAAAAAGCATTGCCTGGGTTATTGATGAATTTGGCGGCACGTCCGGCATTGTAACCATGGAAGATCTGCTGGAAGAAATATTTGGTGATATTAATGATGAGTACGATAAACTTAGTGATCAATTTATAGATAAGCAAATTTCAACTAATGAATATATTCTTAGTGGCAGGCTGGAACTGGATTATCTCAGAGATAAATACAACATGGAATTCAGGAAAAACGAAGAAACTGAAACACTCTCTGGTTATATTATAAATCAGCATGAATCAATTCCACGGCAGAAAGACCGCATTATCATTGACGATTACCAGTTTGATATTTTAAGTGTCAGTGAGACACGTATTGATACCGTCAAACTTAAAGTGCTTAGATAATTTTATTTTCATTAAAATCAGTTGTTCATATTCGAATAATATGAAACAGAAATGATCATTGCAATTAATACAAAAATTATTGGCGAAAATGAAACTGAAGAATCTGGTAATTTTATGTATGAAGTTTTTACAAGAATTATAAAGGACCAGCCGCAATACAACTTCATTATCATTTCCGAAAAAAACCCCGAGCATTATAAAAACTTATCTAATGTTACAAGTGTTGTAATCTCGCCACAGGCAAGGCATCCGCTACAGTGGTTTATGTGGTATAACATAAAAATTACTTCAGTTTTAAAAAAATACAAAGCAGATATTTTTATTTCTTATGGTGTTGGATCAGCATCTGCTAAGACGCCTCAATGCATTATTATTCCACATCTTAATTTCATTCATCATCCTGAAACTTTCAAACGAAGTGAATTATTTTTTTTAAAAAAGTATACAGCAAAGTGTTTAAAAAAAGCGAAGCTTATCATAACGGTCTCCGCTTTCTGCAAAGCAGAAATAGAAAAATATTTTAAAGCCGGCGATAAAAAGATAGATGTTGTTTACAAAGGGACTGATGAAATTGTTAGTCCAACATTTATTGAATCTGCGGAGTCAATAAAATCAAAATACACTGACGGCAACGAATTTTTTTTATATAAAGGTGAGATAGGCTTACAAAAAAATTTGATGAATTTATTAAGGGCTTTTTCTGCGTTTAAAAAGCGGCAAAAGAGCAGCATGCAATTAATCATTGTTGGCAAACCTGGTTTTAAATATGAAAAGGTTTTGGAAAGTATCCGGCTGTTTAAATTTAAGAATGAGGTAAAAATTATAACCGAAATAAATAATCAGGAACTAAAAAAAATCATTGCTGCAGCTTATGCTTTTATTTATCCTTCTGCTTACGAAAGTTTTCCTTCAGAGGCAATAGAAGCTATGAAAAGCGGAGTTCCTGTTATAATATCGCCAACTTCATCTATGCCTGAAATATGCGCTGATGCTGCGTTATATGCCGATCCGGAAAATTTTAAAGCGATTGCAGTACAAATGATGCTTCTTTTTAAAAATGAAACCACACGAAATGAACTGATTGAAAAAGGTAAACAACAGGCAGAAAAATATAACTGGGATACAACTGCTGAACTAACATGGAAAGCAATGAAAGAAGAATTTGAATTTTGATTTTTTTACTAAACATTCAACGCCTCTATTATTTACAAACTGCAATAGTATTAATTTGCGCATCTTATGAAGGAGTCAAAAATAAACATTAGCGTTGCTCTTGATAATGATAAAGTGCCGCAGCAAATTGCCTGGAATGCTTCTGATAGTTCTGTTGACTCGGATCAAAAAGCAAAAGCTATGTTTCTTGCTTTTTGGGATGCAGCCGACAAATCTGCTTTACGTATTGACTTGTGGACAAAGGAGATGATGATTGATGAAATGGCTGATTTTTATTTCCAGGTTTTTATTGGCATGGCAGATACTTTTCAAAGAGCTACGAAGCATGCAGAGCTTAGCAAGGATATAAAAATTTTTGCCTCTGAATTTCAAAAAAAGTTCATCGAATTGGAAAAAGAAAAGGCAAAATAATTTTGCATAAAATATTTATATAAAAACTTACATATGAGTCTCGAACAAAACGTAATGACAGAACTAAAAACAGCGATGCTTTCCAAAGATGAAAAATCTTTGCGCTCTTTGCGTGCTATCAAAGCTGCTATTATTAATTTAAAGACTTCTGAAGGCTTTAGCGGCGAGGTAAAGGAAGAAGATGAAATAAAGATGCTGCAGAAGCTGGTAAAGCAGCGTAAGGAATCTTTAGAAATATACGAAAAGCAAAACAGGAACGACCTTGCTGAAAAAGAAAGGGAAGAGATTGGCGTGATAGAAAAATTTTTGCCAAAGCAAATGAGTGAAGATGAATTAAAGGGAGTTATCGCAGAAGTAATAAAACAAACAAGAGCCAGCACGCAGGCAGATATGGGCAAAGTAATGGGAATAGCCAATAAGCAACTCGCCGGAAAAGCCGATGGCAAAACGATTGCCGCTGTTGTAAAAGAACTTCTGGCTGCAAAATAATGGCATTACATACAGTTGAAATATGATAATAGATATTGCATATTTGTTAATATTGATCATTGCGATATTTAAAGGTATAAGCAAAGGCTTTATTGTTGGCATATTTTCATTGGTTGCTTTTATAATTGGACTGGCAGCCGCTTTAAAGCTTTCTGCTTTGATGGCCGCATATCTTCAAAATCATGTTACATCTTTTGCTAAGTGGCTTCCGGTTATTTCTTTTTTGCTGGTTTTCATTGTTGTTGTAATGTTGGTAGGGCTTGGCGCACGAGTTATAAAGAAAGCACTTGATATTGCTATGCTTGGCTGGCTTGACAGGCTAGGTGGGATAGCACTCTATATGATTATTTACACAATCATTTTTAGCATAGTTTTATTTTTTGCAGAGAAAATTTTTTTAATAAAACCAGATGTTATTGCTGCGTCTGTTGTGTATAAGAATGTTGCTCCAATTGGACCTTATGTTATAAATAATCTCGGTAAAATCATTCCTTTTTTTAAAGACATGTTTAAAGACCTGGAAAACTTTTTTGGAGCATTTGCAAAAAAATATGCCTGGTCAAAACTATCCCACATTATTTCGCTTTCTTTGCATATAAACGTTTATTTTAGCGTGATTAGAGGTGCATGATAATCATGCAGTATCGCATACATGGAATATACAATTCAACAAGAAGGAAAGTTTAAGTTTATTGAAGAAGGTCAGGGCGAACCGTTGCTGCTGCTGCACGGGCTTTTTGGAGCACTCAGCAATTTTGAACATCTTATTAATTATTTTAAAAATACTAATAAGATTATTGTACCTATGCTTCCTCTGTTTGAGCTGGATCTATTGCATACTACAGTAAGTGGCCTTCAAAAATTTGTTTATAAATTTATTGAAACAAGAGGTTATAAAAATATTCATTTGCTGGGCAACTCGCTTGGCGGCCATGTAGCATTGGTTTACATTTTAAAGCATCCTGAAAGAATAAAATCGTTGATACTCACTGGTAGCTCTGGTTTATTTGAAAGTGGAATGGGCGATAGTTATCCAAAGCGCGGTGATAAAGAATATATCAGAAAAAAAACACAGCTTACATTTTACGATCCGGCAATGGCAACCGAAGAGCTCGTAAATGAGTGCTTTGAAATAACGAACAACCGGCTTAAAGTAATTAAAATAATTGCATTGGCTAAATCTGCTATTCGCAATAATCTTGGCGAAGAACTTAACCAGATACAACAGCCAACCTGCCTGATATGGGGCAACAATGATACGATCACACCGCCATTTGTTGCTCAGGAATTTAATAAACTTATTCCTAACAGTGAGCTCCACTTTATTGATAAATGTGGGCATGCACCGATGATGGAAGTGCCGGATGAGTTTAATAAAATACTTAGCGGCTTTATTACAAAATTAAAAGTGCCTGCAACAGTTCACTGATTTATTTTGTCTTTAATTATAGTATAGTTATTGTTTTTTTTAATTTTCAAATTGAATCAACAATATGTTAGCTCATGAATTTGTAAGTAATGAAGTGCCAAGCCTGGAACTTACGGATACTGTAGCCAAAGCGCTGCAGCTTATGAGCGATTTGAAAACGACCCACCTCCCTGTGGTGACAGAAGACAAATTTTTAGGGCTGGTAAGTGAGGATGATCTCGTTAACCAGGAAGATACTAACAGCCAGTTGGCCTTTTTTCAGCAGGATTTTATTAATGCTTTTGTTTTTTCTGATAAACATTTTTTAAATGCTGTTACCGTAAGTAATCATTATCAGACAAATGTGGTTCCTGTTGTAAATGAGTCCAACGAATTTTTAGGAACCATTGACAGTTTCCGTTTACTATCTGCCCTTGGAAATTTCGCAGGAGCTAATGAAACAGGCGCCGTTATTGTGCTTGAAATGGAAAGAGCAAAATTTTCTATTTCTGAAATTAGCAGGATTGTTGAGAGCGATGGCTCCGTTATTCTTCATTTGAATGTGATCATAAAGCCTGACACTTCATTATTGCAGGTAACCATTCATTTAAATAAAAAAGAGATATCCGTTATTGTCGCTGCTTTTGAAAGATATGATTATACCATTACTTTCTATTCGGGCGAAGAGCTTTTTGAAAATGAAATTGAGCTCAACTACAAGCACCTTATGAACTATCTTGACATATAAGATAATGTTACCTTATACACGTAATCATTTTATGTGGATAAGATTCGGGCTTTAACGGCCGGCTATGTTTCTGTTGATTCAAAAGATTTATTTTTACATCTATGCGCATTGCAATCTATAGCAGAGGCCTTGAAGCTACTCACCATGATGGCATGAAACTTTTGCTCGCAGAACTTGCACATTATAAAGCAGAAGCGGTAATTTTTCAAAATTTTTTTAATCAATTCTATTCTTCTATAGGTATATCCAGTAAGTATTCCACTTTCAATTGCACTGAAGACCTTGACGATGTTGACTACCTGATAAGCCTTGGCGGTGATGGCACTTTGCTGGATGCTATAACTTTCATAGGCGAAAAAAATATTCCTGTTTTAGGCATCAATTATGGGAGGCTTGGCTTTTTAGCAAGTATTGGCAAAGATGAACTGCATTTGGCCGTGAAGGCTTTAGCGCAAAAGACGTATATGCTGGATAAGCGTTCCCTGATACATCTGGATGCAAACATTCCTTTGTTTGGCGGTGTTGCTTTTGCACTGAATGAATTTACGATTCACAAAAAAGATACTTCGCCAATGGTTAAAATTCACACGTATCTTAATGGTGAATTTTTAAATACTTATTGGGCGGATGGTCTTATAGTTTCTACGCCAACTGGCTCTACAGGCTATTCACTTAGTTGCAATGGACCAGTTGTTTTTCCGGATTCCGGCAGCCTGGTTATTACACCGGTGTCACCACACAACTTGAACATAAGGCCATTGGTTGTTCCGGATAGTTCGGTTCTCTCGTTTGAAATAGAGGGCCGAACAGATGGTTTTTTGTGCACGCTCGACAGCCGCCGGGAAATTGTTACAAAAGAAGTTTTACTTGCCATCCGGAAAGAAAATTTTAGTATCAATTTGGTAAGGCTGAATGAAAATAATTTTTTGCAAACATTGCGTAATAAATTATCGTGGGGCCTTGACAAAAGAAATTAATGGCATATTTTTAATCTATCAATATATAATTTAAACATCGTTTTTTCGTTTACCAGAAAAGCATTAATTCTTTATTTGCACCTATATGAAAAAATTATTTGCCCTAATTATCGTTAGTATTTTGTTTATCATAAACGTTTCTGCGCAATACGAGTCAGTGCAGGAAGGGGAATATGGTATTACGGGCGGTGCTGCCCATTATTTTGGCGATCTGAATAATCGCGGAGCGATCAATAGGCCGAAAATAGCCTTGGGTGCATTTTTCAGAAAGCAATTTTCTAACTATACTGCACTAAGATTAACAGCACATTTTGCGCAATTAGGATACAGTGATCAATACAGTGAAAACGAATACCAGAGAAGACGAAATCTTAGCTTTAATACAAATATTTTTGAAATAGCAATAAGAGGTGATTTTAATTTTTTCAAATTTATTCCCACGGATCCTAATCACGCATTTACCCCTTATGCTACTATTGGTGTAGGTGTTTTCAGTTATGATCCTTATGCTTACCTAAACGGCCAAAAATATTATTTAAGACCTTTAGACACCGAAGGCGAAACCTTTTATAAAGGAAGAAAAGCCTATGGTACTATGGCTCTTTGCGTTCCTATTGGGCTCGGTGTGAAATATGCGATTACCAGTAAAATAAATATCTCCGGTGAAATTGCTTATCGTTTTACCACAACAGATTATATTGACGATGTAAGCACAACTTATGTTGGAGCTGATAAATTTCCTTCGGTAAATGGATCGCCATCCGTTGCATCGTTACTCCAGGATCGTTCATACGAAACAGGTACACCTATAGGCGACGAAGGCCGTCAGCGTGGTTTTAGCAAGCAAAAAGATGCATATGCTATCGCTGAAATTGGCTTATCTTTTAATATTCTTTCTTACCGTTGTCCTTCTGCACGATAATTTTATTTAAGAAGCTATAGAGTATTTCCTAAGTAAATACTTTTCAAAAATCACTGTAATTCTTTCCTTATTTTTGTTTAGCAAGTCAGGCAAATAGTGCCTGACTTGACTATTTAAATAGTATGAGTTTGAAAGAAAAATTAAACAACGATAAGCTACCTCGTCACATTGCTATTATCATGGATGGCAATGGCAGGTGGGCTAAAGAAAAGGGAAAGGACAGGCTTTTCGGACATTTCAGCGGCGTTGAAAGTGTTCGCAATATCGTAGAAGGTTGCGCTGAGCTGGGCATTGGATATTTAACCTTGTATGCATTCAGCACAGAAAATTGGGATCGCCCAAAAGATGAGGTAACGGGGCTTATGGAGTTGCTGATACAAACAATAAAGCAAGAGGTTTCAACACTTAACAAAAACAATATAAAGCTTCATGTTATCGGCAACACTAAAATGCTTCCAGCTGCGGCACAAAACGAATTGGAAGAAGCTTGCGATGCAACTGCAGTTAATACGGGTCTTAATCTTATAATGGCGCTTAGTTACAGCAGCAGAATGGAAATAATAGAAGCAGTAAAACTAATAACGAAAAAAGTTGCCGCAGGAAAACTCGATATTGAAGGTATTGATAACAGTGTATTTGAGCAGCATTTGTTTACTGCATCTTTCCCTGATCCTGAGCTGATGATACGTACCAGCGGTGAATACAGAATCAGCAATTTTTTACTTTACCAGCTTGCTTACAGCGAGCTTTATTTTACTGATACCCTATGGCCTGATTTTAGAAAAGAAAATCTGTACGAAGCCATTATAGATTATCAGAATCGTGAAAGACGCTTTGGTAAAATAAGTGAGCAACTATCTTAACTTTTTACAAATTTCTAACCTTATTCCAACCTATTAAACAGTTTGATTTAACAAATACTTTTAATAATTGCTTTTATCTTGCCGCCTTATAAAAAAATTGATTTTTAATGCCCGATGTCTACAAGATTTTATTCTTAGTAGTTATAGCTTTTACTACCAAAACCACTGTTACCGCCCAGGTTGCTACGGATACTTTGCCACCTACTTCTGTAAATGTTAATCTTGAAAATATTTTCAATTCAAAAACACCAAAAGAATATGTGATCGGTGATATAAAAGTTACCGGAACAAAATCTTTTGATCCAAATCTTATTATATCCATTTCAGGTCTTGCTGTCGGCGATAAGATTACGCTGCCGGGAGCTGATAATTTTTCTAAGGCCATTAATAATTTATGGAAGCAAAATCTTGTTTCTGATGTGAAGATTTATTTTACCAATCTTATTGGTAATAAGCTGTCTGTTGAAATAAATGTTACTGACAGACCAAGCCTTACGGGTTTTAAATTTAAAGGAATTAGTAAGGGAGAAGCTGATGATCTTACTAAAAAAATAGGTCTTGAAAAAGGAAAAACGACACGTGTAACGGAGAACCTTAAAAGATCTTCTATACAAACTATTAAGAAATTTTTCGTTGATAAAGGATTCAGGAATGTTGATGTGAATGTGATTCAATCCAAAGATCCTAACACTGCCAACGCTGTAAACATTGTATTTATAATATCTAAAAATGCAAAGGTTCGCATTAATGAAATTTATTTTGCAGGCAATGAATCTGTGCCCGATTCAAAACTTAAAAAACAGATGAAGGGCACAAAGGAAAAAAGCAGGTTTACCTTATTCCCTTCGGGAGCAGGTAATGTGTACGATTCAGGCAAAAACAATCGAATTACTTTTACTGAATATCTTCATACCAATGGGTATTTAGTTCCATCGAAAACAAAGGAACTTTTAGATCCTTATTTTCGTTTCAAACTCAGTTCAGCAAAATTCAGTGATAAAAAATATGTAGAAGACAAACAAAATATTTTAGACTATTATAATTCTCTTGGCTTTCGGGATGCAGCAATACTTAGTGATACAACTTATCCGGATAACACAAATTTGGACGTTGCTATAAAAGTCAGTGAAGGACACCGTTATTATTTTGGAAACATTACATGGAAAGGCAATACCAAATATTCCGATTCAATATTAAGTATTTTATTAGGGATAAAAAAAGGAGACATTTATAATGCCGAAATACTTAATAAAAAATTAGGTAAAACGCCGTCTGCCGAAGGCGGAGATATCAGCAGCCTTTACCAGGATGATGGTTATCTATTCTTTAGAATTGACCCTGTTGAAACCGCCGTTTATAACGATACGATCGACCATGAAATCCGCATTACAGAAGGACCTCAGGCTACGATTGGTAAAGTTGAAATTACAGGAAACGATAAAACAAAAGATTATGTAATTCGCCGTGAATTGCGAACCATACCAGGTCAAAAGTTTAGCAGGCAAGATGTAATAAGAACACAACGTGAGCTATCACAGCTTGGTTATTTTAATCCTGAAAAAATAAACCCGGGCATTGTGCCTAATCCGGAAGACGGTACTGTTGATATAACCTGGGGACTTGAGGAAAAATCATCAGATCAGCTGGAGCTCTCTGCTGGCTTTGGAGGAGGCATTGGCCTTACAGGTACGCTAGGTGTTACGTTTAATAACTTTTCTATTTTTAATCTCTTTAATAAAAAAGCCTGGGATCCTTTGCCGACAGGCGATGGCCAAAAGCTTAGCTTGCGTGGGCAAAGCAATGGTAAGCAATACAGGTCATATAATTTTTCATTTACCGAGCCATGGTTTGGTGGCAAAAAAAGAAACTCTCTTACGCTGAGTTATTACGACACTAAGTATTCCAACTCATACAATAGTGCAGGATTATATACCAGGAGCTATTCCGATTCATCTTATATTAAAACAACCGGTTTCAGCCTGGCATTGGGTAAACAACTAAAATGGCCGGATGACTTTTTCTCGTTGGTATATCAATTGAGTTATCAACGGTACAAGCTGAAGAATTACAATATATTTCCGCAATTGAATAATGGAATATCCAATAATATCAGTATTAAAATTACTTTGGCAAGAAGCTCTGCCGGTCCTAACCCAATCTTTCCAACAGGAGGCTCTAACTTCCTTTTAAGCACGCAGTTAACTCCACCTTATTCCTTATTCAGAGACGCTGACTTTTATAAAAATCAGGAAGCAGCAGACCAATATAAATTTGTTGAATTTCATAAGGAGCGTTTCACCGCTGAGTGGTTTGTGCCTCTTGGCAAAGGGCGCGGTGAGGAAAAAAACAAGCAGTTTATTTTCCACCTTGCGGCAAAATATGGCTTCATTGGCCGTTATACTGATAAAACAATTACTTCACCATTTGAAAGATTTCAATTGGGTGATGCCGGGCTAAGCAATAATTATGGTCTTTTAGGTTATGATATCATTGCCCACCGCGGTTACCCTGTATATGATAATTCTAATCCGAAGGTGAACCCTGATCTTACAACTGCAAGTAACTTTTTTACTATTTTTAATAAATATACTTTTGAGCTTAGATATCCTTTTAGCACAAGTGCAAGCAGTACCATTTATGGGCTTACATTTTTCGAAGCGGCAAACGGATGGTACACGATTAAAGAATATAATCCTTTCGAGTTGCGAAGATCAGTGGGTGCAGGCATGAGATTCTTCCTGCCTATGTTCGGGTTGTTAGGGTTTGATTATGGGATTGGATTAGACAGGATTACTCCGGGAGGAGGCTTGAAAGGCGCAGGTAAATTCACCTTTATGCTTGGCCAGGAACCAGAATAAAAAGTAATTTATGTTTTATGAAAAGAATAATTTTCACCGTTGCTTTTTTGCTCTTCCTTCATATATGCTTACTTGCGCAGCGCTATGCAGTAATCGATTCAAAATATATTTTAAGCAAGATCCCGGAATATAAAGCTGCCCAGCAAAAGCTTGATGATTTCAGCAAACAATGGCAGCAGGAGATAGATGCAAAATCTGCGCAGCTTGATAAAATGAATAAAGATTATGAAGCCGAACAGGTAATGCTTAGCGATGATCTTAAAAAGAAAAGAGAAGATGAATTGTTCAACGCAGATAAGGCCTTAAAAGATTTGCAGCGAAAAAGATTCGGATATGAAGGTGATCTTTTTAAAAAAAGAGAAGAGCTTGTTAAACCAATACAGGACAGGGTTTACAATGCAATACAAAAGCTCGCAGTAGCAAAATTATATGATTTTATTTTGGATAAAAGTGAAGGAATTACTGTTATCTTTGCCGACCCAAAATTGGACCGAAGCGATGATGTGCTTAGAGAAATGGGTGTTAAATAATTGAAAAAGCAAGGTTGATATGCAGCCTGAAATATATTTTACATACTTAAAAAAACAAATCTAAACAAACAAATGAAAAAGTTTATTACCCTCGTATTAATTTCAGCAGCAATATTTTGTACATCAGAAAAAGTAGCTGCGCAAAAAATAGGATATATAAGCGCTGATGAAATAATACAGGCAATGCCGGAAGCAGCAGATATACAATCCAAACTTGATGAATACCAGAAATCGTTATATCAAAACGCACAGGACCAGCAAAGTACTTTGAATGAGGCAGTTCAGAGGTTTTATAAAGATTCCGCAACCATGAGCGCCAGCATGAAAGAAGTAAAAAGGACAGAACTCCAAAAGCAAGTTCAGGATTTGAGCGGTATGGATCAGAAAATACAAAACCAGTTCGAGCAAAAGAGACAAGAGCTTTCTTTACCTATACAAAAGAAATTGCAGGCAGCCATTGAAGAGGTTGCAAAAGAAAACGGGTATACTTATGTGTTTCCAAGAGAAGCTTTAATATATATGCCGCCCGCAGGCGATATCGGCCCGCTGGTTAGAAAAAAACTTGGCTTGAAAGAGGCTTCTGCAACACCTTCCACAACTCCCAGAAGTAATTCACTAAAATAATTTTTGATAGCCGCGACCAAACATATTTTGAACAGGTCAATAGCGCCGCCTATAAAAGATGCGGTAGAATTTAATCTTACGCTAAAGCCCTGCACCAGCCTGCATCTGGACAATGGCACGCCGGTTTATTATATCAACGATGGCGCTGAGGAAGTAGCCATGATAGAATTTGTATTCTATGCAGGCAATTCATTTGAGAACAAAAATTTAGTTGCATCTGCAACCAATCACTTATTAAAGAACGGAACTAAGTCAAAAACGGCTTTTCAGCTCAACGAATATTTTGAATATTATGGCGCTTATTTAAACAGGAGCAGCCATCATGAAACAGCAACGATAACCTTGCATTGCCTTTCCAGGCATTTGCAGGAATTGCTACCTGTGATACGAGAAGTTATAATTGATTCCATCTTTCCGGAGCAAGAGCTTGAGATTTTTAAGCAAAATACAGCGCAAAAACTTGCAGTAAATTTATTGAAATGTGATTTTGTTGCCAGCAGGCTTATTGATCAAAGCTTATACGGTGTTCACCATCCGTATGGAAAAATAACAAGTATAGAAGATATTAATGCTTTAACGAGAGATGACCTTGTTACTTTTTATGCGGAGTTGTATCAAAGAGCGAATTGCAAAATTTTTGCTGCGGGAAAGCTTCCGCAAGACTTTGAAAAGTTATTGAACGCTCATTTTGGAAACCTGCTGCTTCATGAAAACATATCCATACCCACTTACAAAGTGGAACCTTCTTCTGAAAAGAAATCAAGAGTGACCAATGATGCAAAAGGTGTGCAGGGAGCTATTCGCATTGCGAGGCCATTCTTCAACAGGCATCATCCTGATTACAAAAAAGTTTTGGTGCTAAACACTTTGCTTGGAGGCTTTTTTGGCTCGCGGCTTATGAGTAATATCAGGGAAGATAAAGGTTATACATACGGTATTCACAGTTATCTAGAGCGACACTTTGCAGAAAGCGCCTGGATGATAAGTACAGAAGCTGGCAAAGATGTTTGCGAAGCGGCCATTGAAGAAGTGTATAAAGAAATGAAATTACTTCGTGAGGAGCTGGTTGATGATGAAGAATTGTTACTGGTAAAAAATTATATGATGGGTCTCAATCTTGGCGACCTTGATGGGCCTTTCCATCTTATTGCTAAATGGAAGAACATTATTCTAAACGGATTTGATGAAAGTTATTTTTACGATGCTATCAACGCCATCAAAACCGTAACTGCTAAAGAACTAAGAGAGCTTTCAAACAAATATTTATTGCCGGAAGAATTTTTTGAGTTAGTTGTAATTTGATTTAGCTTTCAATAAAAAAATGAACTTCATCATCCGGCTTCTTATAACTGCTGTGGTAGCATATGGATTATCCATGGTATTAGCGCCGCACATTGTTATAGCATCCTTTAGCACTGCTCTGATATTTGCCTTAGTGCTTGCATTTTTAAATGCCATTGTAAAGCCTATACTGATTGTATTAACGCTGCCCATCACCATTCTTACGCTGGGCATTTTTCTTATAATAATAAATGTGCTAATTATATTGCTTGCAGGCCGCATGGTTTCAGGCATTCATATTGACGGATTTATTTGGGCATTCATCTTCGGCATATTGTTGTCTGTTCTTTCTTCTTTATTATCAAAGCTGGAAAAGAAAAATCAATAACTCTTCATTTTTTTATTTACAAATGAATAAAGGAAATTTGCAACATGCAGTTTCAAAGAAATAATCTTGATGAAGATTTGCTGATTGAGCTTTATAAAAAGCTTTTGCTTCCTAGGATGGTAGAAGAGAAAATGTTGCTTTTATTAAGGCAGGGAAAAGTATCAAAATGGTTTAGTGGTATTGGCCAGGAAGCAATTTCGGTTGGTGTTACCTGCGCGCTCGAGCCGGATGAATGGATCATGCCCATGCATAGAAATCTTGGTGTTTTTACCACGCGCAATATGCCTTTGCAAAAATTAATTCAGCAATGGCAGGGCGCTGAAGATGGCTATAGCAAAGGCCGTGAGCGTAGTTTTCATTTTGGCAGTAAAGAACATTTCATTTGCGGAATGATATCGCATCTTGGGCCGCAGCTAGCCATTGCCGATGGTGCGGCGCTTGCATATAAATTAAAGGATGAAGAGAAAGTAGCTGTTGCTTTTACTGGGGACGGTGGCACCAGCGAAGGCGATTTTCATGAAGCACTGAATGTAGCTGCAGTATGGGATCTGCCTGTTATTTTTATTATTGAAAATAATGGCTATGCATTAAGCACGCCGGTAAATGAACAATATCGTTGTACTCATCTTATTGATAAAGCAAAAGGCTATGGTATAGAAGGGGTGCAAATAGATGGCAATAATATTTTAACGGTGTATGAAACGATTAAGGGTGTTCGGGATTATTGCATCAGCAATCAAAGGCCTTACCTGGTAGAATGTATGACCTTTCGTATGCGCGGTCACGAGGAAGCAAGCGGTGTAAAGTATGTGCCGAAAGAAATGTTTGAGCAATGGTTATTAAAAGATCCTATTAAAAATTATGAGCACTATCTTATACAGGAAAAAATTCTGGACAACCTCGCTGATGCAGCAATAAAAAGTGAGATAAAAGAATATATTGAAGAACAGATACAGGCCAGCTCTTTATTTACAGAAGAAAAAGTCACAACATCATTTTCTATTGAAAGGGAATTGAAAGATGTATATGCACCTTATCAAGCACCAGATTATAAAGAGGAAAGCGATGAAAGTAACCGCGAAATTCGTTTCATTGATGCTATTAAAGAGAGCTTGCATCAATCAATGGAAAAGCATGACAATCTTGTTTTGATGGGACAGGATATTGCAGAATATGGCGGTGCTTTCAAAATAACAGAAGGGCTGGTTCAGGAGTTTGGAAAAGAACGAATACGAAATACGCCACTATGCGAAAGTGCCATTGCGGGCGCAGCAATGGGGTTAAGTCTTGAAGGGTACAAAACTGTAATAGAAATGCAGTTTGCCGATTTTGTAACCGCAGCGTTCAATCAAATAGTAAATAATCTTGCGAAGATCCATTACCGCTGGGGCCAAAATGCGGATGTGGTTATAAGAATGCCAACCGGCGCCGGCGTTGGCGCAGGGCCTTTTCACAGTCAAAGCAATGAAGCATGGTTCGTACATACTCCAGGTTTGAAGGTAGTGTATCCATCCTCGCCTTATGATGCAAAAGGATTGCTGAATGCCGCTATTAATGATCCAAACCCTGTTATGTTTTTTGAGCATAAAGCTTTATACCGAAGTGCGAGCGGCCATGTGCCTGAAGCATATTATGAAGTGGAGATAGGCAAAGCAAAAAAGATACAAACAGGTAATGATGTTAGCATTATCACGTATGGAATGGGAGTAATATGGGCAATAGAATATGCCAATACACATCCTGAAATTTCAATAGATATACTTGACCTGAGAACCTTGCTTCCCTTGGATTACAAGGCAATAAGACAAAGTGTGAACAATACTGGTAAAGTGTTGCTATTGCATGAAGATACGCTAACTGGCGGCATCGGCGGCGAGCTGGCTGCATGGATCGCACAAAACTGTTTTGAGTTTTTGGATGCACCTGTTATGCGCTGTGCTTCATTAGATACACCGGTTCCTTTCAATACAGAACTCGAAAGTAATTTTTTAGCAAAAGCAAGATTGGATGAGATGGTGCAGAAACTAATTAATTATTAAAGCAAGAAGCTTTATTTTTAAATGCACAAATAAATTTCATTAATGATTTATAAAAAGTTTCTCATCGCTGTTATATCATGCTTTTCTTTTGTTATCACTTTTTCACAACAGGGAAATGATATAAAATCTTTATATAATCCGCAGAAAATATTTGCCCAAAACTTTTTTACAAAGAATGGAAATGAGTTCCGCTCTGCAAACGGTGCTCCGGGGCCTAAATACTGGCAAAATCGTGCTGACTATACCTTAAAGGCTAGCGATTGATACCAACAGCAACACGCTTAGCTGTACAGAAACAATCCATTATATCAATAACAGCCCCGATTCTCTATCTTCTTTATGGCTACGCTGGAACAGAATACATATAAGCCAGATGCACGCTCGAATTTTTATACTTCTTTTCAGCCAGATCAACATACCAACGGTTATCAGTTTGATACAGTTTTTATTGAGTACAATGGCAAAAACTATAAGAACTGATTATATCATTACAGATACAAGAATGCAATTGCGCCTCCCATTTAAATTATCGAACGGCCAACATGTAAATATTCATTGCAGCTATCATTACTTAATACCCGGCAACTTTGGTGGAAGGACAGATTATGTGCAAACAAAGAATGGAAAAATATATGAAACGGCGCAATGGTATCCCCGCATGTGCGTATATGACGACCTGGAAGGATGGAGCACACTGCCTTTCCTCGGTAGTGGCGAATTCTATTGCGAGTATGGTGATTTCGATTACACAGTTACAGTTCCCAACGATATGATTGTGGCAGGCAGTGGCGAACTGCAAAATGAAAAAGAAGTTCTTTCCGATGAGCAGATGCAAAGGCTTCAGCAGGCGAGGCAAAGTGATGCAACCATAATGATAAGGACTGAAAACGAAGTGACTCGAAGCGCATCCCACAGAATTACCAGCGGTACAAAGACGTGGCATTTTAAAATGTATAACACAAGAGATGTAGCCTTTGGCGCTTCAAAAGCTTATGTATGGGATGCTGCAAAGGTAAATTTGCCGCAAGGCAAAACATCACTTGCCATGTCAGTATATCCTGTGGAAAGTGCAGGCAAAGATGCATGGGGAAGGGCAACCGAGTATTTGAAAAAATCAATTGAATATTTCTCTTCAAAATGGTTCGTATATCCCTGGCCGGTAGCTGTTAATGAAGCGGGTATTGCCGGCGGCATGGAGTATCCGGGAATTGTATTCGATGGTATAACTGATAAAGGCGCTGAATTGTATTGGGTAACTGCGCACGAGATTGGCCATAATTGGTTCCCGATGTTGGTAGGAAGCGATGAAAGAAGATATCCCTGGATGGACGAAGGCTTTAATACCTTTATAGATGTGTATGCATCAGACGAATTTAATAAAGGAGAATATGCCCCTAAGCGGGATGCTGAATATGCGCCGGGCAAAGGCAATCCTGCTGATGAGATCATACCGTTGTTAAAAGATTCCCTTGCATGCCCAATGATGTCAAGAGCAGATGCGATACCTGAAAAGTACCGGCATCCTATGGTGTACTTTAAGCCTGCGCTGGGGCTGGTTTTACTTCGCGAAGTTATTTTAGGCCACGATAGGTTTGATTATGCTTTTAAAAAATATATTGAGTACTGGGCCTATAAACATCCTTCACCGGATGACTTTTTCAGAACGATTAATAATGAGGGAGGAGAAGACCTGAATTGGTTTTGGAAAGAATGGTTTCATAGTAATATGCAGCTCGACCTTGCAGTTGAAAAAGTATCTTATCCTAACAATGATTATAAAAAAGGAGCAGATATCACTGTGAACAATCTACAGGAAATGGCAATGCCTTTTACGCTCCAAATAACACTTAGTGATGGATCAAAACAATTAACATCAGTTCCCGTTGAAATATGGTTGCAAAGTGCTGTCCATACCATTCATGTGGCAACCACTCAGCCTTTGCAATCTGTAATTGTTGATCCGGAGAATAAACTGCCTGACAGTAACCGGAGTAATAATGTATGGAAAAAGGAATAGGATTCTATTCTTCTTCATCATCATCGTCGCTCTCAAATCTCGCAAGTTCGCCTTCGTCAAGGTCATCACCTGCCTCAGGCTCCAGTGATGAGTCAGAGTCAAGTTCAATATCATGCTCCGCAGCTCTTTCGGCAGCCGATATGTTTTTATTTTCCTTATCCTGTTCAGGATTGGTTTCCGGTACATTGTTTTTACCAGGTTGCATAACTATTATTTTTTAATGAACATTATATTTTTTCTATCCACACAGAAACGCCTCCGGCAGGTGCAAAGAACTCGCCCCAGCCATTCTCATCTATTCCAACTTCCGCATCGCATTTACCCAACATATCTATAAAAGTCTTCCCGGCATACCTTCCGCTTATTTCCATTTTCTTATTTCCATTATCCCCGTTGGAAATCACTACGGCGCAGCCACTGTGCTGCTCGTCGCCTTCTCTCGTCCATCCTATGCAATTCGGATGATCAAAATAATCCCTTTGCACTCCGTGAGCATAATCACACCGTGCCTGCAGCAGTTCTTCTATGTGTTCTACTTTCGGCATATAAATATCGTATTCTCCCCCGTCCTGCCCATGATCTTTATAATTAGCACCATAAAGGTCAGGATAAAAGATACAAGGGTAACCATCGTCGCGAAGCAAGATCAATGCATAGGCTATCGGCTTAAACCATGGATCCACCGGAGCTTCCAGCGCCTGCAAGGGCTGCGTATCATGATTGGCAACAACGGTTACTGCCTTATCCGGCATCACTTTTACCAGCGTATCATCCAAAATGGTAGTAAGGTCATAATCCCTGCCAGATTGCGATGCATAGTGCAGGTGGTGATGTAATGAAGAATCAAAAAGACTCATGCTACCCTGCGTAGCATCAATATATTTTAGTAAAAGATCCAACTGACCAGGCGCCCAATACTCGCCTACTGCAAAAATTTCCTTACCGGCATTTTGCCTCAGGCAAGCCAGCCACTCATTGTAAAAGGAAGGGGGTATATGCTTTATGGCGTCCAGCCTTACACCATCGAACTTTACCTGTTCGTAATACCATTTTCCCCATGTGTCCAGCTCTGCTCTTACATAATCATTCCTGAAATCAATATCATTATACATCAGGTAATCATAGTTGCCTTTCTCGGTATCTATCATTTCCTGCCAGCCATCTCCATAGCTGTTGATGATCCTGTAAATGCCTCTTTCATTAAGGTCGTATGCATAATCCACACCGGTAAAGCACATAAAGTTCCATTCAAAACCGGAATACTTTTTTCCCCTGCCGGGAAAAGTAAATTTGGTATATGCCTCAATATCAAAAGGCTCTGACAAAGGCTTATTGCGATCTTCCGGATCCACCCTTACCACTTTTATTTTTTCAGTCTCATCGCCACCTGCTTTATGGTTCAGTACAATATCCACTACCACCCCCATGCCCGCAGCATGTATAGCCTCAATGGCTTCCATGTAATCCTGCCTGCTGCCATACTTTGTTCTTACAGAACCCTTTTGGTCAAACTCGCCCAAATCGTACAGATCATAAATGTCATAACCGGTACTATAGCCGCCGGTAGAGGCCTTACAAGCTGGCGGCAGCCATATAGATGTGATACCCAGCGACTTCAGTCTCGGTGCTTCCTGCTTTATTTGTTTCCAGAGATTGCCATCAGCAGGTATATACCAATGGAAGTATTGCATCATTGTGCCTTTAACCATGTGCGGGTAAAATTTTAGTATGAAGTGGTATAACAAGATTGTACATTACTTGTTCAATACAGGTTTTGCATAAAAATAATCAGAAAAGGCAAAGAAAAAAGTATTTGGCCTTTTTTCACGGCACTGCATCCGATCCATTCTGGCAAAAAGGATATTAGGAAAGTGAAACCGGAGACTAAGAAAGTGAAACCGGAGATTAAGAAAGTGAAACCGGAGACTAAGAAAGTGAAAAATCAATTTGCGGAAGTGGAAAATCAATTTGCGGAGGCCACAAATCAATTTGATGGAGTTACAAATCATATTGCGGGAACGGAAAACCAATTTGGGGAAGTGAAAAACCAATCTGCGGAAATGAAAAAGCAAATGGGTTTTTTGGTTTTTTAATACTGTTGCTTGTATTTAAGTAGCGTATATTAGCGTATATACAGATGTTGTGCGCCGTTTACAATAGTCTTCGTTTACAATGAGGACTGGTTAAGAATCAGAACTTCAATATAAAATGAAGCGTTTTATTAAATTAATACTTATTTGCCTTATTATACTTGTTATAATAACGAATATGTTCCCTATTTTTCGAGCTTGGCACCGATAGCACTTTACTACAAAAAATGGAAAATTCTCTTTTTATATTCTCGAAGCAAAGGGAGACAACGCAGCTATGATGGATGCACAATGGCGGAACTATAAACAAATAGAACATCCAAGTGATGCATTTATCTACCGAACTTTTAAAATTGATCCATTACAATTTTGGAATTGGGGACAATACATATTGGATAATAAATATCGGTTCCCATACTTAAACTATGAAAATCTCGAAAAAACAGAATAGCTCTTCCTGACCCGTGTCTCGACTCCGCTTGTGCTACCAATAATAAGGTTTTAAATTATTTGCTATCAAACTTATCTATCATACAATATTTCAAGTAGTTTTATAATAAAGCGCAAGGGGAGGCTTGGTATAAAAGAGATTGCTTCGTCGCTTCAAAACTTGTTCGGTTGTGATGTCTTAATCACGGATTAAAGGATTAAGGGATTGCATGGATTGTTGTACAACTGATTATTGCAATCCGTCTTTCGATGAGCACAGGCCAGACAAAACATGCGGAGCAATTGGCTGTCTTGATGTTTTTGTTTCTTTTTGTATCAAAACAAAAAGAAAAGGCAATAACAAACGTTGTGCGTCATGCCGTTTCACATTTCTGAAAAATTAATGTTTTTAAACAAGTAACTTCAAAGACGATGTTTGACATGGACCAAAGAGATAAATATGAATGGCGTAAACTTGGCTTTTATTATGACCTAGAAGAAACCAATAATCATAAAGGTTGGAGGTTTTATGGCGATAAAAAAGGACTATACAATTTTGTAAAACTTCTTGAAGACTACACAAATAATCCCGCTAACGATTTTCTTTCTGAACATGACCATTATGGACCTTATAATTATTTGAAAATAATGACTTGGGACAAACCGCTTATCACAAAAAACTTTATAGCCGGTACCATGGCAAACTTGAAAGATTTTAAGAACATTCTTGCAGACAAATTAGAGAATTTTCAAACCGGACAAACTTTTACGATTGACAAAGAATATGGAGTTGATAATACCGCAAGTATAAAGTTCTTTATTATGAAAGATAACTTTGACCCCGTTTCAATGGACAAAAATTATTCTTGAAACAATTTAAAGCTCTTGTTTCTTCCCAAGCCGTGTCCTAACTCCCGGTCATCTTCGTTGGTGTAAGTGTCCGCTTGCTGCCAATTGATCAGGTTTTAATAATTTGCTATCAACCTTATCTATCATACAACAGGATGTATCTTATTTCACACTAAGAGCCAATGCGCTCCAGTCATAATCGCCATAGCCTTCGTTCATTAGTTGCTCATACTCCTGGTGAATTAAATGGCCAAGTGGCATAGCGGCCGCAACGGTTTCCGCCTGCTTTTTGATAAGTGTTGCATCCTTTAAGCCTAACTCTAAGCTAAAGCCTGCTGGCTTAAACGTTTCATTCAGCAGCAGATTACCGTAGTTAATATAGACGCCGCAATTAAAAAGAGTAGCAGTGAGCATTTTCATAAGTTGTGTTGCATCTATACCGCTTTTGCGGGCCAGTGAAATAGTTTCTGACATCGATTGCAGTGCAGCCTGTATCAGGTAATTCGTGCAAAGCTTCGCTATATTGGCATTGCCCGGTTCCTTACCATACTCCCAAACGTTTATGGCGCCGCCGTCAGTAAGCAATGGCCTCACTCTATTAATAATATCCTCCCTGCCGGATACCATGAAGTTTAGTTTTTTATCCCTGGCAGCTTCCGGCCGGCCGGCAACCGGGCAGGCAATATAATGACTGCCGTGTTTGTCATGAAGATCATGCAATTCTTCGCTGGTAGCGGGTAAAATAGTACTCATGGAAACATGAATACCACCCGGTTTTATATTGTGGATAATACCATCTTCACCTTCAGTTATTTCCTTAATGGCCTCATCATTGGAAACGATGGTAAAGATAACGTCGCAAGCCATTGCGAGCTCTTTGATACTCTTACATACTTTTGCGCCTTTATCAGCGAGGGGCTGTGTTTTTTGTACAGTGCGATTGTATACACACATACCCGCATGATGTTCCAGTAAGTTTTCTGCTGTGGGAGTTCCCAAATGCCCAAGTCCAATAAATCCTAGTTGCATATTTATTTCTGTTTAAAGAGGGATAGCAAAAATGATGCATTAAATAATTTTATAATGCATATAAAAACATTTTTTGCAGATATTCAGGTAGAATACATCTTTGCATCCTGATGCCAGATACTCAACCGAAACCTGCATCCATACTAACGGTAATCATTGCTTTTGCGATCGTGTACATTGTGTGGGGATCCACTTATTTTTTTATACAGGCAGCGGAAAGAGATTTCCCGCCTTTTCTATTAGGTGGGCTGCGCTTTTCTGCATCTGGCGTTTTGCTGCTGGCATGGTGTGCAGTAAAAAAGTACCCGCTGTTTGACTGGCCGCAGTTAAAGACATCATTTATAGTGGGCAACCTTTTATTATTTATAGGCACTGGATCTATAATATGGTCGGAAGTGTTACTGCCAAGCTCTTTCGTAGCCGTATTGGTATCTGCATCGCCACTGTGGTTTGTGTTGTTTGATGGGAGAAACAGGAAAGCCAACTTCAGAAACAAACTTATTTTGACCGGCATATTCATGGGTTTTGCAGGAGTGGTTCTTTTATTTAGTGAAAAAATATTCACCAATGTTTCTCCTGCCACAGGTACTGCTCAGATTATATATTTAATAGTAATTGTTTTCGGCAGTATTTGCTGGAGCGTGGGCTCCCTATATTCAAAATACCATGCAAGTGGCAACACCGTGGTGGGTGCGGCATGGCAGATGATATTTGCAGCTTTATCATTTTTGATAATGGCGATTTGCACCAGGCGAAATGAATCATTTTCAATTTCAGCAGGTACATATCCGGGCATGGATGAGTGTGATATATTTAATAACGATGGGTTCTCTTGCAGGGTATAGCGCCTATATATGGCTGCTACAGGTGCGGCCGCCTACGCAGGTAAGCACAAATACTTACGTAAACCCTGTAGTGGCTGTGTTGCTGGGTGTATTTTTCGGAGGCGAGCTGATAGGCGGCCTGCAAATACTTGCGCTTGTAATGATTTTATCGAGCGTGTTTATTATTAACCTGGATAAATATAATGGCAAAGTAAAAGGATAATCTTGGGGTGAGGAGTCGGAGCATTACGTACAATCCATATTAGGCGGTTGCCGTATTTTTGATCGTCCTAAATTTAAAGCTATGAAAGTTATAAAAGGTTTTGTTCTCATTTTGTTTATACAGGCTTGTTGCTTTTCAGTAGTAGCTCAGAAACAATTCAAAGCCCTACTGGTAACCACTACAAGGGGATGGCATCATGAATCAATACATGCGGGAGTGTTAGCCTTGCAGGATTTAGGAAGAAAGAACTTTTTTGATGTGGTATTATTCGAAGATCCAAACGGTTTCACAGATAAATTCCTGGAACAATTCCAGGTGGTTATTTTCCTAAATACGACCGGGGATATCTTTGACTCAGCACAGCAAAAAGTAATGGAACGTTTTATCCGGTCAGGCAAAGGATATGTAGGCATTCATAGCGCCTCTGATACCGAATATGGTTGGGATTGGTATACAAAGCTGGTGGGCAGGATGTTTTACATTCATCCCGTTGTCCAGACTGCCAGGTTAAATGTGCTGGATACTTCATTTCCGGGATTGCAAGGTTTTTCCGGTAATAAGCTATGGACAGATGAATGGTACCAATTCAGCCCTGAAACAGTTGGCGGACTTAATTATATCCTGGCTGTAGGTGAAACCAGCTATAATCCGAAGGCTGATTGGGGCACTAAAAAAGGAGAAGGCATGGGAAAATTTCATCCTATTGCCTGGTATCATACGTATGACGGCGGGAGGGCTTTTTATACAGCGCTTGGCCATATGCCGTCTGACTTTAGTGATCCCGCATTTCTGAATCATGTGTATGCCGGTATATTCTGGGCGGCAACCGGAAGAAAGTAAAGACTACCAGCAAAGGGTTATAATCTCATATTATCCGCCTGCCAGTTTGTAATAGCCCGTTTTATTTGATCTCCGGTTAAATTTTCTTTCAATGCACGGTCCAGCAATAATTTAAATTCATCGTCATCTGCAAAACGCAGAGCCGCAATTTGTTTAAAAGACAACGCTTTTTCAATTTCCTTCGAACTACGGTTATATAACTCAAAATATCGCAAACGGAATTCAAGCCTGATTATTCGATCCTGGTTACCCAATGCATAATGCTGGCGAAGCATGATGGCAAGGTATAAAATACAAAAAGACAAAAGACCAAATAGCAGCCATTTCATTTTATGTTGATCAGCAAAAAAATAATTTCCTATTCCAATGCAAACCATAATAAAAAGCAGTGGCAGCAATATAAAATGATGAGGAAAATAATACCTGATATGGTTTTTATAGTTCTGTTTTTCCATATAAATAAATACAAATGAATAAATTATTTGTTGCAAGTAAGCATTTAATTTCTAATTCAAGTAATAGATTATAGAATGAACTTAGTCACTTTTCGATGGAACAAATAATTAAATTATTCATTAGCTTTCGGAACAATTATATAATTAAAATAAAAACAATAGAATGAAAAAGGTAACCGGCATTGGGGGCATCTTCTTTAAATCCAAAGACCCCGGCAAATTAAACGATTGGTACAAAACGCATTTAGGTTTCGACACAACACCATATGGGACAACCTTTGAGTGGCGACAAGGTGAAGACACCACCAATAAAGAACTTACACAATGGTCGCCATTTGTTGAAACAACAAAATATTTTGATCCTTCAACAAAGGACTTTATGATAAATTACAGAGTAGAAAATTTAGGAGCTCTTGTAGAGGAACTTAAAAATGAAGGGGTAACGATTGTAGACAAAATTGAGGATTCCGAATTTGGCAAGTTTGTTCATATTATGGACATTGAGGGGAACAAGATTCAACTTTGGGAGCCTAAGGATGGCGAGTAGGACAAACAGCACATGAATAATTTGGGTATGAGCAAGAGATCACCTGCATTTAATTTTATAAAATAAAAACAGGCTGAGATATCAGCCTGCTTTAGTTTTCATAGATCATCACAATTATAACTCAAACCGAAACAACCAATTATCTTATTGTAAGTGATTTTATAAAATTGCCGGTGGCATCAAACAGCACGGCATACTTGGTTCCATTGGCATCTACGCAAATAATATAGCCTGCGACAGTTCCATTATAATTATAGGAAAAGGCCTCTTTAAAAACATAATCAGGGTAAGTACTGGTGAGGTAAGCAGTAATCGCTGAAGGCAACGCGCTTTCTGGCAACACTGCAATATCACCTGAGTTATCATGCAATTGCATTCTACTAATGACTGTGCCCTGAGCATTGAATGCAGTGGCGTATACACCATTATCAACGCTAAATATTATATAACTGCTATCCCTGTTTTCATATGCTTTTACTAAAGTATCCCCGGGGTAATTCTCTTTGTAATATGATAGAATAGAAGCTGGTAAAGCAGACAATGCAACAGTATCTTTATGCCTGCCATCCCTATCGCTGAAGCAACCTCCATCGTGCCAGCCCTTCCCGATAAGGTCGCGGCCTTCCCTTTGTTCCAATACACTCACAAAATTGCCCGATGCATCGAATTTTAAGCCCACAGGCTTACCATTATATTGAATAATTGCTATATAGCCGCTTACATTTCCTGAAGAATCTTCGTCAGTAAATGCTTTCTCAAAAGTATAACCAGGATAATTTGTAGTGAGATACTCTGAGATGGCAGATGGTAATGAAGACGCTGCTATAGAATCCAGGTGATGGTTTCTTTCGCAGGTTCCAATAACGTAAATTGAATCGTTAGTAGCACTGTCCAAACTTACTCCAACAGCCTCTGTAGCCTGAATGGATGAAGAAGTTGCCGAGGCGGTGTTCAATGAGGAAGTATCTTTTTTGCAAGATGAAAAAAGTAAAACAAATGATAAAAGACAACAAGAAATAAAGCCGGTGCTTTTAATAGTTTTCATACAGGTGTTTTTTTTGTTATTTGAATTTATAATTTATGGGTTTTAAGTTTTTATGATTGATATTTTTAGAATTGTATCATACGCCTTATTTAATATTTGATATTCTTTTAGATGGTTTGTAAAAAGGAAAAGTTGGGATTAAAAAATAAAAAAATTGTTAATCACATCCTTTACAATTTCTCACCATACTAATTTTACTAATACAAGTGAAACCCAACTATTTTATTTTAATAGCATCTTTTAATTAGAGGTTTTTTTATCAGGCCATTGGAACATTTAAGACAATTCATCGAAGGGTGTGTTAATGGTGACAGGCAATCCCAAAATCGTCTGTACGCTCTGCTTATGCCTAAAATGTTTGGTATTTGTTTGCGCTATTCAAAGAACAGGGAAGAAGCAGAAGATATACTTCAGGAAGGATTTACAAAGGTTTTTGAATTTATACATCAATATAAGTTTACAGGCCCGTTTGAGGGTTGGGTAAGAAAAATTATGGTGAACTGTGCATTAGCAAAATACAGGGCAAAGCGGCAAATGCATGCCGTTGTTACTTTGGATAATGTTGGCACTAACTATCAGAGTAATGAAGACGTCTTATCACAATTAGGAGCTAAAGAATTGCTTAAAATAATACAGCAATTATCACCTGCCTACCGCACAATTTTCAACCTTTATGTATTTGAAGGAATGAAACATCGTGAAATTGCTGAACTGCTGGGCATTTCAGAAGGTACATCTAAATCTAACCTTTCAGATGCAAGAGCATTTTTACAAAAAGCTGTAAACAAAAGCCTCCAATCAGTAAAACAAAACATTAATGAAATATGAGTAAAGATTTACATGATATAGATGACTTATTTAAAAAAGCTTTGGAAGAAAATACAGAACACGCTTCTTCATTGGTATGGGAGAATGTTGAAAAGAGCCTGGATAAAAGGAAAGTAGTATCTATTTCAAAAAAATATTATAAACTTAAATGGACAGCAGCGATACTCCTGCTCTTTTCTTTAGGAATGGCCATGTACACATTACATGTTAAAAAGCAAAACAGTGAATTGGTAAATCAAACTAAAAAAGCCAGGAGTAATAACAAATCCAATCCATCCCATTCCAATAATTCAGATTCATTGAATACTGCTTTTACTGATAGGATTAAACAAAAAATTATTCCTGCTGAATTACCAGGATATAAAAACATAAAAGCTGATTCAGCAAAGGTTTTAGTTAAAAAAGATACCGCTGAACAAGGACATACGTTTGCAGATAATATCAATAAAAATGAGTCTGTTTTAAAGGATAGTTTATATAAGAAAGCAATGGCAGAAAAAGCTACAAATAGTAATATTTATTCTTCTATTAAAAATAGTTCCATACCCGGACACAGCAGCACAAATAAAACACTGGCAACAGATATTTCTATAAATGCAGAAGGTACACATAATCGCTTTACATCACCAATGCCTGGGCAGTACGGAAATATAGCAATTGAAAGAGGTATAGATGCTAAAGCAATGGAGCCCGGATTAAAAAATGATAATACGCTCGTTGTAAATAAAATTTCCTTGCCTTTTAATAAAAAATTCTTTTTAAAAAACCATTTGGAAGACAATAAGAAAGCATTAATAACAACTCGAATTTCCTTAAGAAAAAATACCGGTTCTCCATTTTCTTTTACAGCCTTCTATTCTCCTGATATTGTTACAACTAACATAAAAAATGATCATCCACAATTCAGAGAAGAAGAAAGAGACGAGATTAAAAAAGATGAAGACATACAATTTTCTTCCACTACAGGATTGTTATTTAATTATAGCATCAGCAGTAAATGGAAACTCGAGTCAGGCATTACCTATTCTACAAGAAAAACCAATATCGAACCGAAAACCATCTATGCAAGACCTGATAATAACGGGCATATAAATTATCAGTTTGATTGCTCTGCAGGATATGCTTTTGTAACTGTAAATGCTCCTCCCATGCCGGTTTCAGGCGATAGCATTCATGCTCTTTCATCAGAAAATACTTTAAATTATATTGGAATTCCTTTGTTAATAAGATATGTTTTAAATACAGGTAAATGGAATCTTATTCCTTCGATCGGTGCTTCATTAAATTTTTTAACTAAAGGACAGATTGAAACAACCATACCCGATCCGGCGGGATCTAAAACGGAAACTTCAAACAAAATTCAGGGGCTAAAATCTTCTTACGTAAGTGGTATGATTAGCTTTGCTGCACAATATAATTTGAATAGATTTTTAGGAATATCTTTTGAGCCAACATCAAGATTTGCGGTAACTGCTATAAATAATAATACTCCGGTAAAAACAAATCTAAATTCGTTTGGATTTGTTACAGGTTTAGTGATAAAGTTTTAATAATGTCATTTTTGTACCCAACGTTTTTACTTTTCTGTTTATCTTTTTTGAAAGAGCTAATATGAAAATTATCAAATCATATGCACAATTATTGTCAGCAGTTAGCAGATTTTTGTTAACAGGTGATTATGTGATCGAAAGCAAAATTTTATAGGATAACATTATTAAAGAACTTACAACCAGCGATGCCGGCAGAACATGGCGGCGTGTTCCAAAACAAAATATACCACCAACACAGGGTTATGCGTTTAGCTCAAACTTTAATTCCTATTCAGTTTTTCAAAACAGGTTATGGATTACAGGAGGTGATACTTATGGCAATACTTACATTTATCGCTCTGATGATTTTGGTGAGCACTGGCAACAGTTTCCCTTAACCGTATCATTTTTTCTTTTGCATTTGCGGATAAACAAAATGGCTTGGGCGTTTTTTGACTACGGTGTTCAACCGCATGAAGTGGAAACGCATGATGGTGGCAAAACCTGGTCAAGTAAAAATTTTACGGGCTACCTGATGGGATTAAATATTACTGCTATCCCTTATACACACACTTTTGTGAGTACAATTGTGTATGGTTACACACCTGTCGCAGGTTGTTCTTATAGCAATGATTATGGTGCTACATGGAACTTGATTGATTCAAGCAGCCAATTTGACCACACAAAAGCTGCATTTTTAAATCCCTTTATTGGCTGGTGTGGCAGAGCTGATTCTCAGGATCCTGACCCCAGTGGAGGTATGTATAAATGGAAGTATAAATTTTCATTAGATGACGATGCTATTGCAGATGGTGCAAATACAAATAATATAATTGCTTCAAAAGATAATACCACATCGTTATCAGCTTATCCAAATCCTGTTTCAAGCTCTACTAATATTTCATTCTCTCTCGCGCAATCACAGCAGGTTTCGCTTCAAATATTTGATATGAGCGGAAGATTGATTAAAAAACTGGCAAATGAAATTATGACTGCTGGAAATCATCAGCTAATATGGAATGTAACAGATAATAATGAAAGCGCTGTATCATCGGGCATTTACCTATTAAAGCTTGAAAGAGGCAATACAACTGAAACAAAAAAGATTTCTGTAATTCATTAATACATTGTTGACCAGGGATAAAGAATTTAATGTTGTATGATCTTCTTTTAGTCTCTGTTATTTTCTTAAATCAAGAAATAAAAAATGCGAGAGCTGTTTCTACAGCTCTCAATCTTTGTGCTATAAGCGAGACAAAGTTGTAATGACAAAACCTATGCGTTGTCGAAGCAGATTTCAAGATCAACTAGAAACCTACTTTGATTTGCAGAGATAGATGGTAAATTAAAACAAAGAATGAACACACAATTCGATAAATATAAAAGATAGGCGCTTTCTCAAATTAGCGACTGTCCACTATTCAAAGCATTTTTGAGATTTACGTTACTTGAACGTTACTCCATTGCCGAATTAACAAGCATCGCTTTTTTTCACGTTTGCTACACCTTCACCAAAAGTTAAGTAGTCCCGACAAGAATCGAACTTGTATCTAAAGTTTAGGAAACTCCTATTCTATCCATTGAACTACGGGACCAATTTGGTTTGCAAAATTACTGTTTTGAGATTGACATGCGTTAATTGCACAAAATTTTAGTTAGTTATTTAAATTTCGATTGCGGGAAATTATTTCCTCGTGATACTGAAGAAGAACATAGAGTTATATTCAGACAATAAGGCATAATTTTTTCTTAATTCATTTTACCTAAATACTAAAATTATGCGCCCCATCTGGACAGGTGCCATTGGTTTTGGCCTTGTGAATATACCTGTAAAAATGTACAGTGCTACTCAAACGAGTAACCTGGATCTTGATATGCTTGATAAAAAAGATCATTCGCATATAAAATACCAGCGTGTTAACGAAAGCACCGGTAAGGAGGTAAAATGGGATAATATTGTAAAAGGTTATAAACTTAATGGCGAGTATGTAGTGCTCGATGATAAAGATTTCGAGATGGCAAGCGCAAAAAAAACAAAAACGATTGAGATATCAGACTTTGTAAAGGAAGAAGAAATCAGTAGTTTATATTACGAGACACCTTATTACCTGGAGCCGGATAAGTCTGGTACCAGGCCTTATGAACTGCTCAGGGAAGCATTAATGAAAACGGGTAAAGTAGGAGTGGCCAGCTTTGTAATGCGCAGTAAGGAAAGCCTTGCTATACTTAAGCCTGACAGGGATGCTATTGTTTTGAATCGGATTAGATTTGAAGAAGAAATAAGAAAAACAGATGACCTGGCTTTGCCAAAAAATACTGAAGTAAAACCTGCAGAACTTAAGATGGCAATAACACTTATTGATCAGCTTACAGGCAAGTTCGATATATCAAAATATAAGGATACTTACAACGAGGAGTTACTGAAGCTGATAAAAGCTAAGGCAGGAGGCAAGAAGATCGAAGCGCCTCAAATGAAAGTGGTGCATAGTAAAACGGAAGACCTGATGGAGCAATTAAAAGCCAGCCTGAGTGTGAAACGAAAAAAAGCATCTTGATTTATGGCACTTACTCTTTATAACAAAAAAAGGAATTTTAAGGAAACCTCCGAACCTGGAGGAAAGATTTCGAAGTCCGCATCAAAGCTTTCCTTTGTAGTACAAAGGCATAAAGCATCGCGCCTGCATTACGATTTCAGGCTGGAGATGAATGGTGTTTTAAAAAGCTGGGCGGTGCCAAAAGGGCCTTCGCTTAATCCAAAAGATAAGCGGCTTGCCATGATGGTAGAAGATCATCCTTACGATTATAAAAACTTTGAGGGCACTATTCCCGAAGGAAATTATGGAGCAGGTATTGTAGAAATTTGGGATGAAGGAACATATTCCGATATTGATAATTCTCCAAAGAAAGAAGCTGAAAAGAATCTGAAAGAAGCATTCAAAAAGGGAGACCTTAAATTTCGATTGTTTGGTAAAAAGCTAAAGGGTGAATTTGTTTTAGTAAAATTGAAGAACAACAATGATAATAGCTGGCTTCTCATCAAACATAAGGACGAGTATGCAACAGATGCACCTTACAATAGTGAAAATGATACATCTAAGACTTCACCAATAAATAAATGGCTGGAAAAAAATAATAAGAGCAAAAAAGGATAATAATTTTTTAAATAGAAAATATTCTTTTCAATAGACTTTTCCCCTTACTATAGCTCACTGGGCTTTCATTCTCTTCGTCGTTTTTTCTGTTTCGTTTGGCAACAAAATTAGTAATGCCATATTGCAAAGCTGTGCCCAGTGCCTTTTTTACGATACCTGCAGATTTACCGATAACCAGTTTTCTTGAGAAATATCCTGCTCCAAGACCTAAGGCAACTTTTAATAAATTATTTTTGAGCTCTGTAGAAGCTTGAACTTCGTGGATTGTATTCTTTAAAATGTTTGATGGCTTTAGTGTTTCAAGGACAATATGAAACTCGTCTTTGAGATCTTGCTCCAGCAAATCTTTTCTAAGCTCAAGTCTTTTTATAGCTTTATAAAGATCATCCGTGCTGGCAATCCTTTCTAACGTTTCTTTAGCCGTTTCTTCTTCATTTATCATAATACACAATTACTTAATTAAAAAAGCTTTTGATAAGTTTATTACTTATAGGCGCTTTTATCAGCTTTCGGCGGAGAAAAAATAAAAGAAGCCCGATGATAAAATAAAGTCCTGCTACTGCGAAGAAACCAACATATCCATTGCCTGCAATGTTGCCTATGAGCATGGCAAGGCCAATGGTAATGCATATTAATACAAATAAAAAAAATACACACATAATAACAATTGTTATTGCTGCAGACATGAAGCCGGAAATTTTATTAATAGCCTGTAGCTTTAATAAATTTAACCGCACATCTGCGTATGTTTTTACTTTCTGAAATAATTCTTCTACGCTAGTAGTGTTGCTTTCCATGATGTTCACTTTATCACCGGGCTTATAAAAAATTAATTCGATGCTTAAGAGTTCATAGAACTTCTTACATCCGAATTTACGTTGTTTGCATTTCCGGATGCCTGGTTCATTAAATCTCTTCCTTTTTCCTTACCTTCTGCAACATAGCCCGAAAGTTTTTGTTTTGCAGAATCATACTTATCAGATATGGTATCTGCATATTCATTATACTTATCCTTAACTGATCCTGCAAGGTCAGATCCTTTTTCAGCAATCTTCCTGCGGGTTTCAGTTCCTTTTTCCGGAGCGAACAATATTCCAAGAATAACGCCAGCGGCTGCTCCTGCAAGCACGCTTGCTAATACTTTTCCTGAGCTCATAATTATTGATTTTTGTTTTTAATAATGTTTTTACTATATAATAAAATATATTGCCAACATAACAGATAACGAACCTATAGCCTGAAACTCTTTACTGGCAAGGCTTCTATAAAAGTCTATATTTTATTCTTATAAAAATTTATTTCTCTGCGAGTATATTTTTTCCCACCTGTGTAAGAAAAAATGAGAACAGTGTTGCAATAAGGTGTCATAAACAAACATTGTTTCCTGTCTATACTTAATTAATATTTTATTTGTAAATTCTTTATTTGGCATAGTATTTAATCTTCCAGATGATTATTCATAATGAAAAAAACAACAAAAAATGGCAAACACAAAAACAGCTACAGCATCCAGTGCTAAAAAAAATAAGCCAATGGCAGATGACAAATCTTTACTTCATGAATTTTTTATTGACGAAATAAAAGATATTTATTGGGCGGAAAAACATTTGGTAAAGGTATTACCAAAAATGGAAAAAGCCGCTACTACACAGGAATTAAAAGATGCGATCAATGATCATTTGGAAGTAACAAAAACCCATGTATCCAGGATTGAAGAAGTTTTTAGTTTATTGGACAAAACGCCGCAGGCAAAAAAATGCGAAGCGATGAATGGCATTACTAAAGAAGGAGATGACATTGTGAGCGATACAGAAAAGGGAAGTGTAACCCGGGATGTAGGTATTATCTTAGCTGCTCAAAAAGTAGAGCATTATGAAATAGCAACTTATGGTGGACTTACTACGCTTGCAAAGACTTTGAATTTAAATGATATTGCAGATATCTTATATAAAACTTTACAAGAAGAAAAAGAGGCGGATGAAACACTAACAAAGGTTGCTGAGAACAGTATTAACATAGAAGCTGCGGAAGAGACAGAGTAAGCCAGTGTTTAACCTATAACAAACGATGAAGGGCTAATTCGTTAGCCCTTTTTAAAATGTCATTAATCTAAAAACACAAATATGAACAAATTAAACCTTACAACCATTGTATCATTGTTACTGGTAGTAGCTGTTACACTTAGCAGTTGCCAGGCAATTGCAGGCATTTTTAAAGCAGGTGTTTGGGTAGGCATTATTATAGTTGTTGTAATTGTAGCACTTATATTTTGGCTTATTAGCCGATCTGGAAAAAGCTAAAGCCTTTACCTAATATCATAATATACTTATCTGTTAATTGTTTTAATGTAAACAATTAGCAGATTTTTTTATTATAAGGAATCATGGAATAAATGTTTACAAGTACAATGTTTACTTTTGTATGTAACTATAACCCCCTTCATGATTAAAAATATTGTAGATAGAATTGCAGACAGAACAAGGTGGGGTTATCTTCTTGCTTTTATTATTTTACTAATATCCTATATCGTTTCTTATGTCTCTGCCCAGCGGTTATTGAAGCAATCAAATCTTGTCAATCATTCGAATGAAGTAATTCATAGTCTTGATAATATTATATCTTTTGTGACTCAATGTGAATCTGCATCACGTGGTTATTTTATAACAGATAGACAGGAATTTGCTGATCGCTATCAGAGCAGCCGGCGTAAAGCAGATTCCACTTTTAATTATACCAAATATTTGCTTAGAGATAATCCTGTGCTCGAAAAGAAGATGGATTCATTACGCTATTTTATGAACGATAAATTTTCATGGGTAGAAAATATATTTACTGTTTATGATTCTACACATACTATTACCAAAAGCTTTTTAGGCTATGGAAATGAAGGTATCGTTAAGATGATTCGAGTTGAAGATTTCACTCATCATATACAGGATGAGGAAAGGAAATTATGGAAACAGAGGACCAGCGAAGTTTTTGATTATTCAGCCAATATTAAAGCCTTTACTATTATATCTCTTGTGGTAGCTATATTGCTTACAATATACTCTATTCTTACTTTCACAAAAGAAAATAATGCAAGGCGTGAAGCCGACCAAAAGGCATCACTTTATCGCGAACAGTTGGAGATGCGGGTTAATGAACTGGCCTCCTTAAATCTTGAACTTATTGAATTAAGAAATATTGAGAAGTTTGCGGCAACGGGTAGAATCTCACGAACTATTGCGCATGAAGTAAGAAATCCTTTAACCAATATTCATCTTGCAGCAGAGCAGCTACGAAATGAAATACCTCCCGGTGGTGATTCAGATTTGCTTTTTGATATGATATCAAGAAACTGTACCCGCATTAACCAGCTGATAAGCGATCTTTTAAACGCTACAAGAACTTCTGAATTAAATTTTGTAAAAACATCAATTAATGATGTGCTCGACAGTAGCCTTGAGTTTGCAATGGATCGGATAGAGCTCAAACAAATTAGTGTTGTAAAAAATTATGATAAAAACATTTGCCCTGTAATGGTAGATGTTGAAAAAATTAAGATTGCTTTTTTAAACATCATTGTAAACGCAATAGAAGCAATGGATGATAACGGAACGCTGGATATTACTACGCAGTCACTTAGGGATCGGTGCGTTGTGAAAATAAGTGATAACGGAAGAGGCATGTCAAAGGAAGATACGGAGCGATTATTTGAACCCTATTTTACCACAAAGCAAAAAGGAACAGGTCTTGGGCTTACTAACACGCAAAACATACTGCTGGCTCATCAGGCGAAAATAAATGTAGAAACGAAACAAGGTGAAGGAACTATGTTTACCATCACATTCATTTTTGCATCATAGATTATCCTGTTTTTTACCTCTGAATTTTTTACCCAAGGAAATATTTTTAATTTGTTTATAGAGAGGTTTTTTTGAGTAGGTGGTTTCATCACCTAATAGCATTCCCCACGGTTTTAAATCATCCACCTCATCACAAATAATTTTTATAAAGGCCACGGCGGGAACTGACAAGAATAGACCTGAAATACCTGTTAGTGCACCGCCGATTATTACACCCATAATAGAAATTAACGCATTAATGCGCAGGCGCGATGCTACCACGCGAGGCATTAAAAAATTTACATCAATTATATGTATGCTGTAAAAAATGATAATGATCCATACTATATCACCTGAATTATCGGTAGTTGTAAGTGTAACAAGAACGGTGAAAAGTGTGGCTGTGAACATGCCAATGTACGGTATGAGATTAAGCACTGCTGATAAAACGCCAAAGAAGATTGCGTATTTAATGCCTAATATAGCCAACCCCGTAGAATTTGCAGTAGCTACTATGGCCATTTCTATAATAAGGCCAGTCATATAGCTCCTGATCATAATTTTCGTTTGCGAGATAACACTTTGAACATGTGTTGCGTGTTCATTTTTAAAAACAAGAAAAAGAAACCTTCGGATATGATCTCTGTAGAACAAAAGAAGAAATGTATAAATAGGCATTATTATAAGCAGAATAACGGTTTCTGTGATTGAAAAAAAAGTATGGCTAATATATCCCGTTCCATTGTTCTTAAGCTTGACGGCTTGTTCATTTAGATAAGCATTTTGTTCTTCTAACGAAATGTGCAACTTGTTTTTTACCCACGTTTGTAGAGAAACAAAATGCTCATTAAGATGTTGTTTAATAGAGGGGACATCCTGTACAAAACTTGCTATCTGGCTGCTTAAAAAATAAATAATACCTGCTATAAAACTTATAGCAAACAGGATAGACAAAGCAATAGATATTACTTTGGATATATGATGGTTTTCGAAAAAGTTAACTATTGGTAGAAGTAAAAAAGAAAGAAGACAGGCAAAAGCAAAAGGTATAAGAAGGTTTTGTGCAACAGTAATGAAAAAGCATATAAAAAAGATGATCAGGAATTTGAATCCATATCTTACATAAGCCGGTGACTGGTTATTAATGATCATTAGGATAAAGATAAAACCCTCATACATAATGAGGGTTCAATTTTTTAAAAGACCATGGAACTATTCTATTAGCTAATTTAATCCAAGCTTGCATGAGTGCTTATAAATTAAGCTGCACCTCTTATGACTCTTAATAAAATTGCTATAATAGCAATTACTAAAAGAATGTGAATAAGGCCCCCTGTATAATAGCCTCCAAAAAAACTAATCGCCCATATTATTATCAATACTACAGCGATGAGGTACAATAAATTTCCCATGTTTAAAAATTTTAAGGTTTAAAAATATAAAGTTTACCTATACAAAACTTTGCCAAAATTTGTAAAGGGCATTAAAGCTAATAACAATTATAAGATTTAGAAAATAATAATTATAAGTTTATTGCTGTGGAAAAGGCTCCACGGCCTTAGGCTATACAGCTTTTTTCAAGGTATGCGTATGCACCAAATCCAGGGCAGTCTTTATTGAAGTTGTACTAAAGGGCTTTCCTATAAAGTAATCCGCACCTCTGCTGAATGCAAGTTTAATATCAGAGGGGGAATCATAAGCCGTAATCATTATAATTTTTGTGGAAGGGAACAAACTTTTTACCGTTGCAATAAAATCTGAACCGTAACCATCAGGAAGATGATTGTCCAGAAAAACTACTGACGGCCGTATATCACGTATTTTCTTTTGCGCCTCATTTATAGAAAAAGCACATTGAGAATATACATTGTTTTTTTTAAGAGCAGCAGATAATAGAAAGCAGAGATCTTTTTCATCTTCAACTATCATTACCTTCTCCGTCTCTGTCAGGTTCGGCTCTTCCATGGTTAATCACTTTAAGGTTTTAAAACACACAATTCACGTGATGATATTTCTACGGCAATTAGCCTGCCAGGCAGTTTACAATTATTTAATGTAGAGATTTATTAGGACTTATAATTGACTGTGTTTTGAATTGTATTATCCAGATTATAAAGTCGATGCCAAGCGGTTTTGTTACCTTTGCAAATAAAGTTGTCTCGTTGACTTTAAGCAAATGGGGAAAAAATTTCATACGATTTTTGAATATGTCAGTGACGTTTTTAAGGAGTTTGCTGCAGATAATATTTTGAAATACAGCGCTTCACTTGCTTACTACACTGTTTTTTCGTTGGCGCCGCTACTCGTCATTATATCTACTCTTTCGGGAATTTTTTTTGGTAAAGAAGCTGTAACAGGTGAAGTTTATAGACAATTGAAAGGACTTGTAGGCGACGCTGCGGCTATACAAATACAGGATATCATTAAGAACATTCATCTTACAGGAAATAGTTTTTTTGCAACTGTCATAAGCGTTGCAATATTGTTGGTAGCAGCTACTACTATTTTTGGAGAAGTGCAGGATTCGTTAAATAAAATATGGGGATTGAGGGTAAAATCAAAGAGAATCTGGTGGAAGCTTTTACTCACACGCATACTTTCTTTTTCACTTATTATCAGTATAGGATTAATAATAATATTGTCTCTGTTACTCAATGCAGTTCTTTCAGCATTTGGGAATTTTATAGGAAGATATTTGCATCATTTCAGTATATATTTCATCCAGGTATCGGAAGCGTTGATATCTTTCTTTGTTGCAAACTTTTTATTTTCTCTTATGTTTAAGCTGTTACCCGATGCAAAAATTAGATGGAAAGATGTTTTGTTCGGAGGTTTTATAACTGCTGTTTTTTTTACAATAGGTAAGTTGGGTATAGGGTTTTATTTAGGTAAAAGCAATTTTACAACTTTATATGGCGCAGCAGCTTCCATAATAATTATAATGGTGTGGGTATATTACAGTTCCATTATGTTGTATCTTGGTGCTGAATGCACTAAGGTGTACGCAAATCTTTATGGAAGAAAAATATTACCAAACGATTATGCCGAATGGGTAATAACTATTGAAAAACACGTGCCTGACCCACATTTGAAAAACAAAGATTTAAATTAATTTTGCACTCTACTTTTTATAAAACTGTATGAAGAAAAAAATTCTGATCATTGATGACGATCTTGATATGTGCTCACTGCTTAGCCGCTTTCTTTCCAAAAAAGGTTATGAGCCTGAAGTAGCTTTAAGCGGAGCAAAGGGACTGGCAAGGTTTGCAGAAGAACACTTTGATATTGTTCTTTGCGATTTTAGGCTTGGAGATAGAGATGGTAAAGAAGTTTTATCAAAAATAAAGGAAGCACGCCCAGAAACAATTGTTATTATCATTACAGGTTATTCAGATATAAAAGTTGCTGTAGATGTAATAAAGCTTGGCGCCTTTGATTACATCACCAAGCCACTGATACCAGATGAGGTAATTAATGTAATAGAAAAGGCACTTAATACACCTGTTACAGAGCAAGCGTCTTCTGCAGCATCTGCAAATAAAGTATCGAAGCATAAAAGACAATATGTTATTTCGCCTAATAAAGAATATCTTATAGGCCAGGATGGAGAAACTGCTAAAGTTTATACCCAAATAGAAATTGTTGCAGGAACTAATTATAGCATAATACTGTATGGTGAAAGTGGTACAGGTAAAGAAGTAATAGCAAAAACAATTCATGAAACCAGCAACAGGCGCGGCAAGCCTTTTATAGCTATGGATTGCGGCACACTCTCCAAAGAGCTTGCAGGCAGTGAATTGTTCGGGCATGTAAAAGGAGCTTTTACCGGTGCAGCAACAGATAAAGAAGGCCACTTTGAACTTGCCAACGGTGGCACATTATTTTTGGATGAGGTCGCTAATCTTTCGCCCGAAATACAAGCCGCTTTATTAAGAGTAATACAAGAAAGAAAGTATAAAAGAGTAGGCGGTACAAAAGAAATGGACGTAGATGTGAGGATAATTGTTGCATCAAACGAAAACCTCCAGGATGCTTATAAAAAGGGAAAATTCAGAGAAGACCTTTATCATCGCTTTAATGAATTTTCTATCAATCTTCCTCCTCTGAGGGAAAGAAGGGGTGATATACCTTTGTTTGCAGATTTTTTTCTAGATAAAACAAATATAGAGCTCAATAAAAATATAGAAGGATATGATGATGATGTAATGGAAATGTTCCTAAATTATAACTGGCCCGGAAATCTGCGTGAATTCAGGAATGTGGTGCGAAGAGCTGTTTTGCTTACTCCATCTGGAAAAATAAACTCTAAGGTTTTGCCGTGGGAAATTACCAGTGGAAATACTCAGCCTAAAATGACGGAAACCCAGCAGCCTAAACAAGAAACCAATGATCAACCATTCATTGCAAAAGACATAGACTTGAAAGATGCTGCTGCAAAAGCTGAGTATGATACTATAATGAATGTACTTAAAGAAGTGAACTTCAATAAAACCCGTGCCGCAGAAATATTGAAGATAGATCGTAAAACACTCTACAATAAAATAAAGATTTATCAGTCTTTATAATATTAGTATCTCTTTTCAGGTATAGAATTTGTCTAATGACCATAATCTAAAACTTATACTATGGTAGAAGAAAAGATTCCAATGACAACTCTTAGTGCTGTATTGGAAAAACTCCGCATAAAAAAATTTGACAACGAGTTCCGCATGACGCCCGAAGGCTTTACTCCAGGTAATCATAAATATTATAATCCGGAAGACCTTAAGATCATTCGTACCTATCGCTTTGAAGGAGAATCTGATCCATCAGATTCGTCAATCATTTATTTGTTAGAGGCCAAAGATGGGCTTATCGGTTATAGCATGGATGCTTATGGCGTTTATAGCGATCATGACGATGACGGCTATGATGATTTTATAAAGAAGATACCTGTTGAGGAAAGAGACGAACAACAAATTTTTGAGAATAATACGTTTAGTAAATTTTAAAGCCGTAATTATAAACTTACGGTTTTGTTCTTATAGCAATGCTGAATTGTAATAAGACTATCAAAAAGTTTATTCGTTATAACCAAGCTGCGGCCGTAACCATTTCTCTATCTCTTCTACGGGCGTACTTTTTCTCTTTGCATAATTTTCCACCTGGTCTTTCGCAATTTTCCCCACGCCAAAATATTTACTTTCCGGCTGGGCAAAATACCAACCGCAAACAGATGATGCAGGATACATTGCGAGTGATTCAGTTAAAGTAATTCCTGCATTTTCTGTTGCTTTTAGTAATTCAAAAAGTTTATATTTTTCTGTATGATCCGGGCAAGCAGGATAACCAGGGGCCGGCCGAATACCTAAATATTTTTCTTGTATCAATTCTTCAGAAGACAGATGTTCATCCGTTGCATAAGCCCAAAATTCTTTCCGTGTTCTTTCGTGTAATACTTCTGCGAAAGCCTCCGCAAGCCTGTCAGCAAGCGCTTGTAGCATTATTTTACTATAGTCATCAAATTCTTTTTCAAATCTTTTTATATGATCTTCTATCCCATGAATGCTTACTGCAAAAGCGCCAATGAAATCGGCCCCCTGTCCCCCAACGGGGGAACTTAGATCATTACTTTCTTTCAAGCTTAATTGATCTTTTAATGTTAAGAATATTGAGTTTATAACTTTATTAGTTTCATTCAATACATCTTCGTTTGAAAACCTGATTACCTTAAAGCCCATTTCATTTAGCCACTGTGTTCTCATTTCATCATTATCCTTATTTTCAGGAACCTGATGAATCAAGCCATCAATTTCTATAATCAGTTTTCTATCGAGGCAAACAAAATCAGCAATATAATTTCCAATTATATGCTGTCTCCTAAATTTATAACCCTGCAGTTTTTTTGTTTTAAGTTCACCCCAAAGTTTATGCTCTGCAATTGTTGGTTTGTTTCTATTAGATAAAGAAAATTCTTTTAGTAATTTATAAGAGGATGGATCAGCCCACCGATAGCCAAACTTACCACCCTTCCCTTTGGGAAGGGCTTCAGTGAAATCATTGTCCGGCAAAGATTTTGGAAGGGATGGGCTTGGCTTTATAAAATCTGCTAAAGAAATATTTGGCTGACCGGGAGCTTTAGCTATTTGCTGTCGCAAAAATTCAAGATGAATATTTTTGTTTTCATTTTTTACTTCAACTGTATCATTTGCAATTGCATTTGCGGGCCAGAAACCAACGACTCCTTTTGCAGTTAACCATTTTTCTTTTATGATTTGTTTCAAAAAAGTTTGAGCATCATTGTAAAGTTTAGTTGCTGCATCACCTACTTTTTCATCAGATAAAATTTGCGGGAACTTTCCATGCAATTCCCACGCAATGAAGAATGGTTGCCAGTCTATATATTTATAAATCTGATTTAGATCATAATCTTTAAAAACTTTGGTACCAATAAAGGTTGGCGGAACCGGACTAAAATCTTTCCAATCTATTTTTAATTTATTTTGTTGTGCCTTATCAAAAGGCAATAAAGATTTTGCGGATCTTTTATTTCCAAAGTCTTTTTTAAGCTTATCATATTCTGCTTTTATCTCTGAAAGAAAAACAGGCTTGGTCTCTTTATTCAATAAACTTCCTGCAACAGTTACACTTCTTGAGGCATCAAGCACATGAACAACTCCGTTATCATATTCAGGTGCAATTCTAACAGCAGTATGTAGTACGGGAAGTTGTAGCGCCACCAATCATCAACGGAATATCCATATCGCTTCTTTTCATTTCTTTTGCCACGTGTACCATCTCATCAAGCGATGGTGTGATCAATCCACTCAAGCCAATCAATGTCAACATTATGTTCTTTATGCAGTCTCCAAAATTTTATCTGTCGGCACCATTACGCCCAAGTCAATAACTATCATAGCCATTGCAGCCTAACACAACGCCAACAATGTTTTTACCAATATCATGTACATCACCTTTTACTGTTGCCATCAAAATTTTTGCAGCACCAGCCTTTTCTTCATTAACGGTACCTGCTGTAATATGTGGCCTTTTTCCTTTCTTCTTTTTCTGCCTCAATAAAAGGAGTTAAATAGCCAACGCTTTTTTCATTACCCTTGCACTTTTCACTACCTGTGGTAAAAACATTTTACCACTTCCAAACAAATCTCCAACGATATTCATCCCATCCATTAAAGGGCCTTCAATGACATCAAGTGGCTTTGGATATTTTAACCGCGCTTCTTCAGTATCCTCATCAATAAAATCTGTTATACCATTTACCAATGCATGGCTTAAACGCTTTTCTACGGGTCGTTTCTCCATGCTTCATCTTTTACTATTGCTTTGCCTTTTGCTTTTACTGTTTCTGCAAAAGCAAGTAATTTATCCGTTGCGTCATTTCATTTCGGTTAAGTATAACATCTTCGCATAACTCTTTTAATTGCGGTTCAATTTCGATCGTAAACCTGCAACTGGCCTGCATTTACAATACCCATATCCATTCCTGCTTTTATTGCATGATATAAAAACACAGAATGCATTGCTTCTCTCACAGTATCGTTACCCCGGAAAGAAAACGATACATTGCTTACACCACCGCTTACTTTTGTAAGCGGCATTTATTGTTTTATTTCTCTTGTTGCTTCTATAAAATCAACTCCATAATTATTATGTTCTTCTATGCCTGTTGCAATTGCAAAAATGTTTGGATCAAAAATGATATCCTGTGGAACGAAAGCCGACATCTGTTGTGAGAATATTATAAGCTCGTTTGCAAATATTTACTTTGCGCTCTTTATGTATCTGCCTGACCCTTTTCATCAAAGGCCATTACGATAACAGAAGCTCCAAAGCTTTTGCAAATAAATGCCTGCTCTAATAAATTTTTCTTCTCCTTCTTTTAATGAAATAGAATTTACAATGCATTTTCCCTGCACACATTTTAATCCTGCTTCAATAATGTTCGAATTTAGAAGAATCGATCATGACAGGAATCTTTGCAATATCAGGTTCAGCCTGCAGCAGATTTAAAAAAGTGGTCATCGCTTTTTCGCCATCAAGCAATGCATCATCCATATTTACATCAAGAACCTGTGCACCGCTTTCTACCTGTTGCCGTGCCACAGACAATGCTTCTTCATATTTATCTTCCCTTATAAGTCGTGCAAATTTTTTGGAGCCGGTAACATTTGTACGTTCACCAACATTTACAAAATTAGTTTCCGGGCGAACTACTAAAGGCTCAAGGCCCGATAAGCGTAGATAAGGTTTTATTTTCATATCTGTACTCATTAACTATTTAAGCCAACACTTCTTCCAGACAGGCAATCTTCTTGGTTTAAATTTCTTCACCTGTTGTGCGATATGTTTTATATGATCTGGCGTAGTGCCGCAACAGCCGCCAACAATATTTACAAATCCTTCGCTGTGCCCATTCTTCAATGATATGAGCCGTTTCATGAGGTTGCTCATCATATTCGCCAAATGCATTTGGTAAGCCAGCATTTGGATATGCGGACGTATAACAGCTTGCTATTTCGCTAAGTTCTTCAATATGCGGCCGCATTTCTTTTGCGCCAAAAGCACAATTTAATCCAACACTTAAAGGACTTGGCATGCGATACAGAAGTATAAAATGCTTCCAAAGTTTGACCGCTTAATGTTCTTCCACTTGCATCGGTAATTGTTCCGCTGATCATGACGGCAATTCCTTTTTATTTGCTATCCCTGAAATATTTTTTTATTGCATAAATAGCAGCTTTTGCATTTAGCGTATCAAAGATGGTTTCAATTAATAACACATCCACACCGCCGTCAACAAGACCTTTTATTTGTTCGTAATATGCATTGGCAACTTCATCAAAATTTACTGCACGAAACCAGGATTATTTACATCAGGCGAAAGGCATAATGTTTTATTCAAGCGGCCCAATGGCGCCGGCAACAAATCTTCTGCTTCATCGTCTTGATCAAAGCTATTCAATCGCATTGCTTGCACACCTTGCTGCTGCAACATTTAATTCGTAAGCCAGTGATTGCATATCATAATCTGCCTGCGCAATAGATGTACTGCTGAAAGTATTTGTTTCAATAATATCTGCGCCCGCTTCTAGATATTTTTTATGTATGGCTTCAATAATTTGTGGTTGCGTGATGCTGAGCAAATCATTGTTTCCTTTTACATCTTTATGCCAGTCTTTAAATTTTTCCCCACGATAATCTTTTTCGTCTAATTGGTAACGTTGTATCATTGTGCCCATGGCACCATCTATAATAAGTATGCGTTCGTTAAGACATTTCTGTATTGTTTTTTTCATATAAAATGCTATAAGAATTTAATTCTAAAAAATCAATTAAAAGAGTTTGAAAACGAAAATAAAATGCGGAGAAAGTAATGCAGAATGTTTTCGTTTATTAGTTCAATTTTTAAATTAATTTTTTTCAAACCCAGGATGAACAATAAACAAATCCGCCCGGAATGCAAAGTTACAATGAATGAATAAAGAATCAAAAAGGCAGTTAATGAATTCTTTACGACGATTCTTAAGCATCATAGATTAAACTATTTACAGCAATCTTTCTTTCTTATAAAGATGGATTTAAAAATCTTCCAGAAAAATCTGCTGATGTTATTAATAGCAGTCATCAGTAATTTGATTAACAGTTTTTGTGTTCACAATCAGCTTCTACAGATTCAATTTCAATAGTACTGTGATGAATTTTATGATGCATCAGATCATGTTTCAAGTTTTGCACCGTTTGCATTTTTTTCTCAAAACTTAAGGCTTCATTCAATGCAACATGCGCTGTAAGTGCATTTTCGGTAGTGCTCAATGCCCAAATATGAATATGATGTACATCAGTTATATCTTTTTGTTTCAGCATGAGTAATTTTATTTCATTCATATCAATATCGGTTGGCACAGCATCTACTGATAATCGAAAACTTTCCGCAAGCAACGACCATGTGCTTATTAAAATTATTATCATAATTGCAATACCAATAATGGGATCAATCCTAAACCAGCCCGTATAAGCTATTACAATGCCACCAACTACCACACCTGCAGAAACCAGAGCATCACTCATCATGTGCATATAAGCACTTTTTATATTTAGATCATCATGCCTGTTTTTAAAAAATAATAATGCAGTTATAATATTAATAACTATTCCAGCTGCAGCCACCCATGCGATTACACTTCCTTTTATCACTTGAGGATGTAATAATCGTTGTACCGATTCAAAGCCAAGAATACCAATAGTTATCAATAAAAAAACAGCGTTAAAAAGTGCAGCAAGCACTGTGGTTTTTTTATAGCCATAGGTAAATTTTTCTGTGGATTTTTTTTTAGCCAAACGAAATGCAACAAGCGACAATACAAGACTTGCCACGTCGCTTAAGTTGTGCCCCGCATCTGTGAGTAATGAAATGGAATTATTTATAATTCCGGTCACTGCTTCTATCACTACAAACAAAGCATTCAGGCAAATACCTATAATAAATGCAGATCCAACATCAGCAGAATTGATTGCATGATCATGATGATGGTGGTGGTGATGATTGTGACTGTGCAACATTATTTCGTATGTGCCTTACTGTTATCTTGTAATTTATAAAAAACATCAATATCTATTGTTCAAAGATATTAAAGAACAATTGTTATGTAATATGTTACGAATAAGATTGCATCAAATGGCTACTATCACATTGCTATCGTATCAGTAACGTTATAAAACAAATTGGCAATTAACGCTGTCCAACCCGTTTGGTGGCTTGCACCAAGGCCTCTTGAATTATCTCCATGGAAATATTCATGAAATAAAACGAGGTCCTTATTTTCTTCTTTTGAATAAAACCAATTATATGGGCCATATACTGGCCTCTCCATATTTTTATCTTTTTCAAAAATATGGAGCAGCCTGTTAGTAATTTCTTTCGCAACTTCATCGAGCGTAAGATATTTTCCTGAGCCAGTAGGACATTCTACTTTGTAATCGTCCCCATAAAAATGTCCGTATCGTTTTATTGCATGAATGATGAGATAGTTCATAGGCATCCATACAGGACCCCGCCAATTAGAATTTCCCCCGAACATATCGGATGTTGAATCTCCCGGATCATAATGAATAGAATAGTTAGTGCCACCAATTTTCAAATTATAGGGATTGTCTTCATAGTACTTTGATAAAGCACGTATACCACCTGGCGATAAAAATTCGTTTTCGTTTAATAATTTTTCGAAAATAAATCCAAGTTTTTCTTTGTGAACCATGGAAAGCAGAATGCATCCGTCAACATCTTTTTCTTCACTGGGTAAGTACTTATTATTGTTCTTTCTGTAATCCTGAAACCACTCCATTCTTTTGGTAAAATCAGGTAGCTTGTCTCGTTGAAATTTTTCAATAATGGTAGTTGCAAATAAAGGGATAAGACCTACTACAGATCGTATTTTCAAAGGAATTCCATTTGATTTATTTATAGATAACACATCATAGAAAAATTTGTCTTCATCATTCCACAGACCCATTTCATTCAGGGCTTCGGCGATGATAACAAAGTGTTCATAGAATTTCGTAGCAGTATCTTCAAAAGAATTATCATACATGGCTATTTCAATAGCAATGTCCATCATGAATAAAGCGTAAGAACCCATCCAGCTTGTGCCATCGGCTTGTTCAAGAAGGGTGTTATTGCCGAGCATCATGCTTCTGTTGAAAAGGCCAATATTATCTAATCCCAGGAAACCGCCTTCAAAGATGCTGTTGCCATCAGCATCTTTACGATTGATCCACCAGGTAAAATTGATGATCAGTTTTTGAAATATTTTTTTCAAAAAAACTACATCATTTGTTCCATAAATTTTTTGCTCTGTTTTATACACTTCTAATGCCGCAAACGCATGCACCGGCGGATTTACATCACTAAAATCCCATTCATAAGCGGGCAATTGTCCCTGTGGATTCATGTACCATTCACGCATCAACAGCAGCAATTGATGTTTTGCAAAAGTGGGATCAATGATGGAAAGTGAAATACAATGAAAAGCCATATCCCATGATGCATACCAAGGATACTCCCATTTGTCTGGCATGGCCATTATATCCTGGTTTTTCAGGTATATCCAATTATGATTTCTTCCTGCAATCCTTTCCTGTGTATCGGGTGTAATGCCGTCATCATTATAAAGCCATCGCTCTACATCATAATGATAGTATTGTTTACTCCAAAGCAAGCCAGCAAAGGCCTGGCGCTGTACGTTCTTTTGATCATCATTGTACTGTGAGAGGATTATAGCCTTATAAAAATCATCCGCTTCCTGCTTTCTTTTTAAAAAAATATCTTTAAAATCCTTCGCGAAAAGGCTCGTTGGTTATTTCATTGGAAAGCCTTAGAAAAATTGTTTGTGATTGCAGCGCATTTATCTCAAAATGAAATAAGGGAGAGCACTTTGTTCCATCTTTTTTCTCACGAAGCTTATCATAATTTTTATTGTCAATAATAGCTTCATGAAAAGCATCCTTTACAAATTCACATTTGTTTTTAACGTTATAAAGCTTTTCAAAATTCGTTTCATTTTCGGTAAATAGAATTTCTTTTGCACCCTCGAAATATAGATAATAATCACCTAATGTTTTATGCTCTGCTTTTACGCTTTCAATATTTATAAAAGATATAATTGGCTTATCATCATCTGTTGCATATTGCCACTTATTATAAAATAATAGCGTGGGAAGTACAGTAATGGCGGCACTTTCAGCACCTCTGTTTATTATTTCTATTTTTATAAAAATATCTTCACTGTTATTTTTTGCATACTCAATAAAAACATCGAAGTAAGCGTTTTCATTAAAAATTCCTGTATCAAGAAGTTCATATTCAGGATCATTTTTACCAAGGCTTTTATTTTTTTCTACAAGATCAACGTAAGGATATTCGGCATGAGGATATTTATATAAATACTTCATATAAAAATGCGTAGGAATATTATCAAGATAATAATATAACTCTTTTACATCTTCTCCGTGATTGCCTTCGGGATTGCTTAGTCCAAAAAGTCTTTCCTTCAATATTGGGTCGTTACCGTTCCATAAAGCAATAGAAAAACATAGATTTTGAAAAAAATCTGAAATGCCCGCAAGGCCGTCTTCTCCCCACCTGTAGGCTCTGCTTCTTGCATGATCATGCGGAAAATAATTCCATGCGTCTCCGTTTTTGCTATAGTCTTCACGCACAGTACCCCATTGTCTCTCACTTATGTAAGGGCCCCATTTTTCCAGGGGAACTTCTTTAGCATTGTTATCCTGTAATCTTTGATGCTCAGCGGTATTCACCATTTATTTGCAAAATTACTTTTTAAGTTTTCGTGTGTAGACTAACCGTTAGTAGAAAAGCCGGGATATAATAACATCCCACCATCTACGAAAAGTGTTGTTCCGTTTACATAATCCGATTCATCACTTGCGAGCCATACTGCAGCTTTGCCTATATCTTCCGGCTGACCAATACGGCCATAAGGAATCAATGTCAGCAAGCTTTCCAGGGCTTCAGGTGTTTCCCATGCCTGTTTATTTATTGGTGTTTGTATAGCACCGGGGCCAATGCTGTTTACTCTTATTTTTTTAGGTGCGAGTTCCTGTGCCATACTTTTCATTAGCATGCTAATGCCTCCTTTGCTTGTGGCATAATTCACATGCCCTCCCCACGGAATTACTTCATGAACACTGCTCATACAAATAATTTTTCCTGCAGCGACGCTTCTTTCTTTCACAATACCCCTTTTTAAAAACTCTCTTACTGCTTCGCGCGACAAAGAAATTGCCCCGTTAAGTTTACATTGATTACTAATTGCCAATCTGCAAGACTCATATTTTCAAAAGGTGAATCTTTCTGAAGTCCCGCATTGTTTACAAGAATATCAATAGTACCATATTTATCATACATCTGCTGAAACATGGATTGAACCTCATCTTCCTTACTTACATCTGCTTTTATAGCAATGGCATTGCCTCCGTTGCTTTCAATTTGTTTCACCACGTCATCTGCAGCGTCGGGGTGAGAAACATAATTCACCACAACATTAGCACCTTCATCAGCCAATGCTATGGCCACTGCCAATCCAATGCCGCTATTGGCACCGGTTACAAGCGCACTTTGGCCTTTTAACTTAGGATTACTATTCATTATTTTTTATTTTAAAACAATTTATTAAATACTATGCCACGACTATGACCTTTAATATATAATGACAATGTAACTACTTTGTTCGGATAAAATTTGTTAACAAGTAGAATCGATAATTACCCAATATCTCACGTTTTTTTTCGTTATAATATTTCCATCCTTATTCAAAAACGATAATTATTTATAAGAAAATTATTTCTTTATGAAAAATTTATTGTTGTTAACGATTTGCTTTTTGTTGACTATAACAAAAATATCTGCACAAATACCTGCTGTAATGCCAGTGAATGCAAATGAATTTTACGATAATTCCATGCCTTTGCTAAGACCGGAAGTAAGATCTGTAATACTGAAAGAAGCAAGTGGCATGAAACACCGGAAAGCCAATGTTGACAGCCTTTCACGTGCGTTGAAATCAATGGCTGTGATGCATGGATTAAGCAGTACTGATATTGATGGTATTATAGTCTTAATAATGGTGCAGGCTTCTAAAAATGCTGATACCGATCTTAAAGATATGGTTATGGGTATCAGTCACGAAAAAGAAGAAAAGAAACGTGATAATAAAAAAGCATCAGAGGATAGCGCTGTTGAATCAAAAAATACAAAACTCCAGATGATCATGAATCATAAAAGTGATATAGCCGAAGAAGTAAGCTATGTAATGAGAAAAATTTCTGCAGATGAGCAAAGTATTATTAATAACCTTAAATAACTTTTTATAATTATTGTTTAATAAATACAACATTCCATCCGTCTTGCTTTCGCTGTAGATAAATGTATTTGCTTAAAGCACTTTCATTATTGGTTTTAGTCAGAGAAGCCGCAGCAATTATTAATGTATTTTGTTGTGAAGACACATTTGACAAATTATATTTATAATAATTATTTCCTGAAATAATAATGTCTGTTATGTTCTTAGGATCATCGTTATTCATTGCTGATGTATCAGGAAAATTATAAATAATATATCGGTTGTTATCAGTATTGCTTGTATCGGGAGAAAAATAGATTTCGATGGAATCCTTATAAACACTGGGCTTCGAGCTATCAAACAATATTACAGGCGAGCGAGGAATTAAAGAATCGATCCATTTTATTGGAGGTACAATTGCCGGATATTTATAATAATTATTTCTTAAACTGTCACTCCATCCGTTAGGATTACTGTTGAACGTACTGCTGCTAAAGAAAATACTTCCCTGCACTTGCGGATATTCCCGCAATTTTTTTATCTGGTTGGGCAATTCATTTTTATTTTTCCATGCATAAGATTTTGATTCCATTGACCTGTAGATTCCTTGCCCGATATATAATTGTCTGCCATAAGTATGACGTGCCCACCAATCAATCAATACTTCATAACCAACGACTTTTTGACCAAACTCCCAATATAACTGCGGTGCCACGTAATCAATCCATTTCATTTTAAGCCATAATAAAATGTCAGCATACAAATCATCATAATTTGTTTGACCTGCCTTGGTATTGCTGCCTTCCGGATCTTTATCAATGTTTCGCCAAACACCAAAAGGGCTTATCCCAAATTTGCATAAAGGATTAATTTCTTTAATGGTTTTGCTTAGCATTAGTATGATGGAATCAACATTGCTTCTGCGCCAGGTTTCTTTATCCATGCCATTTCCATATCTTCTGAAAGATGCAGTATCATTAAACTCCTTACCAGAAATGCGATAAGGATAAAAATAATCATCGAAGTGAATAGCGTCTACAGGGTAACGTTTAACAACATCTCTTACAATGCTTGTTACAAATCTTTGCACATCCTTATTTCCCGGATCAAAATATTTTTTATCTCCGTAGTTTAAAAACCATTCAGGATGTGTTTTAGTAATATGTGTGGGAGCAATGGATGATCTGCCAATGATAAATTCTGCACGATAAGGATTCATCCACGCATGAAATTCCATGCCGCGTTTATGCGTTTCGGTTATCATAAATTCAAGCGGATCGTAATACGGTATAGGTGGTTTTCCCTGAGCACCAGTAAGCCATTCGCTCCAAGGTTCATATACGGATGGATACAAAGCGTCAGCGGCGGGCCTTATTTGAACAATCACTGCATTCATGCCATTGCGCTTATGCATATCCAACAGGTTTATAAATTCTGTTTTTTGCTTATCTGAACTTAAAAATTTTGTTGAAGGGAAATCAATGTTGTCAACGGTTGCAACCCATACACCGCGAAATTCATACTTGGGCTGGGCTATTATTTTTAAAGAACAAAATAAAAAAAGTATAAAGAAATAGTTGCGGAGATGATTCATTAAGTTTTATTGAAAGAGAGCTAATTTACACAATGCGTTTTATAAATTTCCTATGCTCATTGGTGAGCCATTAAATATGTGTAAACCTTATTGTGAAATCAACTTGTGAGTGTAATTTGTTTTAATCTTTCCAGACAGATATACCTTCGCTGCAATTGGCACATATATCAATATTCTTTCGGCTTGTCATTAGTTCTTTGCGAAATTTTTTATAGTTATCATTGTTCCATACTTCCTTAAACGATTGCTCTTTTAAGTTGCCAAGTTTATGTGTAGCATCTTTATCAAAACAGCAAGGAACTACAAGACCATCCCACGTTATAACATTGGCCTGCCATAGTTTCCAGCAATGATTGGCAAGCTTGTTTTTTGCAATATGTTTCCCTTCTTTATCTTTTTTATACCTGCTGTATTTTTCATTGAGCGGTATCAAATTATTAGGATCATTCTCATAATCATAAACCTGTGCGGTTTTAAAGCGAACTTCATCTACACCTATGTCAGCAGCAAGTCTTTTTATATCTTCCACCTGGTGCTCATTAGGCTTTACCACAAGGAACTGGAAGAACACAAAAGGCGTCTTGCTTTTTAACTCTTTTTTCCATTTCACTATGTTCTTCGCACCTTCGATCACTTTACTAAGATTGCCGCCAATTCTGTATTGCTTATATACATCCTGTGTTGTTCCATCAATAGAAATGATAAGCCTGTCAAGCCCGCTTTCAACAGTCTTTTTTGCAACCTCATCTGTAAGATAATGTGCATTGGTAGACGTAGCAGTATATATTCCTTTTGATGAAGCATATTGCACCATCTCTAAAAAGTTTTTATTGAGAAAGGGTTCGCCCTGGAAGTAAAATATCAGGTACAATATGTCTTTGTAAATATCATCAATCGTTTGCCTGAAGAAACTGTTTTCCAACATACCGATTGGTCTTGAGAAAGCCCGTAATCCACTCGGACATTCAGGGCACCGTAGATTGCAAGATGTTGTGGGCTCAAACGATATAGACATTGGCAAGCCCCACTGGATGGGCTTTTTAAGAAAGCGGCTTGCATAAAAGCTGGTATAAACTTTTGCTGCATTCCAGAGCCTTCTAACGGTAATTTTTTTTAAGAAATTGATGCTGTCATTATAATTAATCGCAGGCATAGCATGCAAAAATACATTAACTATTTAAGCAAGCACTTATGCCGGCTTTATGCATAATGAATCCATACTTTTTACTGAATCAATGCAATTAGTTTCAATGCCAAGAGGCAGGTAAGGTGATGCTTCGAAATCCATTTGCCTGTTGATAAATTTATCGTAGTTAGCAGCAATAACATTTAATGCTATAAAATTCATCACAAACTTTTTTGTTTCTGATGGCAAATATTTTTTTATATCCCAAAAAGTAGGATCAGCTTTTTTACATTTTTGCAAAGAGCTTAAAACCCTTCCTTGTCCGCAATTATAAGCTGCTACTGCGAGTAGAATGTCATTATTAAAAACGTCGAGCTGGTTATTAAAAAATTTTGCAGCGGCAGCAGTTGATCTTGAAAAATTTTTACGCTCATCATATTTCCCTTTCGTATGCAAACCATACTCACCGGCAAGCTCGCTCATGAATTGCCAATAACCAACAGCACCAACGGGCGATACAGCATTTGCATTAAATTCCGATTCAAGAACAGGGATCATCTGCAACTCAAGAGGTGCATTATACTTTGTTAATACATCTATTGCTTTTGGAAAAAATCTTTTTCCCTTAGAAAAAATGTGAATAATATAGTCACGTTTGTCTATACTGAAAGCCTTTACAAAATCTAAAGTTTGTTTCCTGCATTGTTTCAAACAATCAGGATAAGTAATAGCGACCGGGTTTATAGCTCCATGAACCTCTGCCGGTTCGTTGAAAGCCTTTATATAGCCGGATTCAATAATAGATTTTGCTGAAGTAGTAAAGCCAATTATAAAAAAAATTATAATTAACGTTAATAAGTGTTTTGATTGAACATTTTTCATCACTATAATTTTTAAGTGTGCTGATAATTTTCTAAAAGCTTTTTCAGTTCTATTAGATTACATCAGATTTTCAGTATCAAATTTTTATTATACGTTTCTCGAAACGCTTTAAAGAAGTGTAATGGTTTACAAGTTTAATAAACGACTAAAAATTTTTCAGGGGATATAAGCAAATGTAATACCGAAAAGCTTAAAGTGCAAGTATTTTACAAAGCCTGTCTATTAAAGCACCTTTATGAGGTGTGTTACGTCATTTATAATTACTTTGCCATCAGTAGCTTATAGCCCAATTCATAACGATTTTATAAAATGAATGAATAATATTTTTGCAGACGGGATGGAAGCTTATTCAAGAATAATAAGTATTAAAATGCAAGTGCAGCTTCAGAAAATTTCAATGTAATGTAAATACAAATAACTCTTTTTTAAGATTATCAATTCGGCTTCGCTGACTAAACTATTTATTTTGCCCAGTTATACCTGATAATAAAAGATTGTAAATAAGATTCTGAAGCAATGATTATTTTGCAATGATTATTAAATGCTGTGGCAAAAAAGAAGAAGCGGTTTTCCTCTCTGTATCTTGTTAAAATATTTTCAGCTTTTGTTGTAGCATGTATAACTATTTATTACCTGGTAAATCTTTTTATTACACCTTCGGATGTTTTTTATCCGGATTTCGGGATTACTATTCCATCCGGTTATGATATACATGGCATAGATGTGAGCAGGTACCAGGGAAATATAAACTGGAAGGATGTAAAAAACATGAATGTAAGTGGCATCAGGGTTCGGTTTGCATTTATAAAAGCTACCGAAGGGATTGATGATGTTGATCCTGCATTCCGGCGCAACTGGCAAAATGCTGCTGATGCTAGAATATGCAAAGGTGCTTATCATTTTTTTATTGCTGGCAAAAGCGGAAAAAGGCAAGCTGCTAATTTTATTGAAATGGTTAACTTATCCAAAGGAGATTTGCCGCCGGTTCTTGATGTGGAAGCATCTTATGGAGTCGATGCAATTGAGATAAGAAAAGAGGTTTCGGAATGGTTGGCAACCATTGAAAATAAATATGGCATTAAACCGGTCATCTATACTTATATAGATTTTTATAAAAATTATTTGCAAAATTATTTTGATGATTATCCCATTTGGATAGCTCATTATTTACAACCAGCAAAGCCTCGTATCCAGCGGCCATGGAGCATCTGGCAGCATAGTGAAAGCGGCCGTGTAAATGGAATAAAAACTAATGTAGATTTCAATGTCTTTTTAGGAGACAGCACAGACTTCAAAAACTTTTTAATTCAATGAATTCTTACCTGGACTGATCTTTAATCAGTCACCGATTATTAACTTTTTTAAATAATAAAGTGAAATGACGTTCCGGGTTACCAATGCATTTTTGCAAATGCCACTTGCCCACACAATAACTTTTTCATTCAACGATATAAAATTTATACTAAGACTTTGTTTGAATGTTTTTATTAAAGCTGCAATACCTGAAATTCAGGAAATGTGCGCAGAGAATAAAGAACACAGCCGGTGCTAAAAAAATAAACTCTTTTGCATAAAATATTTGTTTTAAAATAAGAAAAATAAATCCTGTTGAAAAAAGAAACATGGGTTTAAAGCTTTTGTAGTGGCGCCTGTAGCCATGCAGCAAGGCAAAGCAGCCAACGGAAAAAGCAATCGCAATCATTGTCCATTCAAATAATGAGTTATTGATAATATTTATTCCAAATAGAGGAAGTGACGTGAGCACGAGCGGAAGAATAGCACAATGAATAGCACAAGCAACCGATGTAACGATGCCCATTACATCCCAATTTAGTTTTTTAATAAATTGCAACATTGTTGCAAGATATACATTTGCAACTGTGTTGCAAAAAATTTTTACCTATTTCGTTTAACATCGGTATTTTTGCAGAAGTTGTTGATCCATTGTTTAAAGGGAATATGAAAAAGAAATTAATCATCTTCAGTATTTTTTTTATTGCGTTGCTTGCAGGTTTTTATTTCATGCTTTTTTCCGGAACTGATTATTATAAAGTAAAACTCCCGGTACTAAGTTATGTGCAGGATTTTTCCTTCACTGACCAAAATAATAAAACAATAAATGAGCATACTATTGATGGTAAAGTGTATGTAGCCAATTATTTTTTTACAACGTGTAAAGGTATTTGTCCAAAGATGAATGCCAATATGGACGCAGTGTTTAACAAGTTTAAAAAGGAAAGTGACTTTGCGATTATCTCTCATACTTCAATGCCTGAAACAGATCATGTACCTCAATTAAAGAGCTATGAAAAAATGATGGCAGGAAACGATACTGGCTTCGTTGCGAAATGGTATTTTGTTACGGGTACAAAAGATTCTTTATATAAAATGGCAAGAGAAAGTTACTTGCTGGACAATGATAAAAATGACAGCCTGAATGCGCAGGATCATTTTATACATACCCAGTTTTTTGCATTGATAGATAAAGACCGCAGGGTGCGTGGCATATACGACGGATTAAAACAGGATGACCTCGAGCAATTGCAAAAGGATATAGAAAAATTACTAAAGGAGAAGCTCTCAACCGGTGAATCTTTTAATCATTCGACATTCAATAATAATCCTGATTAATGAGTGCTGATGCCATTGATATATTAAAGCAAAATCATTTAAGCATAACCCATGCCCGGCAGAAGGTGCTTGATCTTTTCATAAAAAATGGCAAAGCACTTTCTCATGCTGATGTCGAAAAAAAAGTTAGCAATTTATTTGATAGGATCACTGTTTACAGAACTTTACAAACTTTTACAGAAAAAGGGATTATTCATGTAATACCAACAACTGATAACTCTGTGAAGTATGCTTTATGTAAAAATAATTGCAGCGCAGGCCACCATCATGATAATCACATACACTTTATTTGCGATGAATGTAACAAAACTATTTGCCTTGATGCCATTGATATTCCGTCAGTAAAACTTCCAAGGGGATACAAGCTTACTAATGCAGAGATGGTGGTGACGGGCATTTGCAAGGATTGCAAATAAATATTTTATTCCTTTACAACGTTTTTTATCCAGTCACGCATAATTTCTAAAACTTCCGGAGCAAACGTTTCTTCAAGCTCTCCGTATTCTTCAATTGTGCATTTTTTACAATGCTGAAATAAATGGTTTAAACCAGGCAATTCTCTCGTCGTATAATTTTTTGATTTACTTTTTTTAAGTGCATTTTCTATTGCAGGCAAATTCGTCTTTGGATCCACCTGTATATCTTTTGAACCATTTAATGCAAGAACAGGAATTGACAATCTTTCAATATCTTTTGAAGGATCATGCGTTAAGAAAAACTTCCACCATTTGGAATGAAATATTATATACTTATTTTCAAGTGCGGCAATGGCTTGTTCGTCCGTTCCCTTTATCAAAGTATTTATGGTTTCCTCTGTTTGTTGTTTTTTCCAACCATAATAAATTTTTGGAACATCGTCTTTGAATTCATTTATAGTGGTTGTCAGCATTGCTGCTGCTATTAATACATGATGCAATTGTAAAAATTTTTCTATAATATCTTTGTTCACGCCAGCTGTTTTCATTGGCAATATGTTTTGGCGGTCATTTATAATGTTGCCCTGAACACCAGTACCAGCAAGCATTATAATAAACGAAACACTCTTATTTTCTGCAGCTACCATTGGTGCTATCATTCCACCTTCGCTATGGCCAATCAATCCAATATTTTTTACATCAACATCTTTTCTTGATTCAAGATATTTGATTCCACACTCAACATCTTTTGCAAAATCCTGTGAAGAAGATGTGTCAAAGCTGCCGGTGGTTTCACCCATGCCTCTGTCATCAACCCTTAATACAGCAATCCCATTTTTAGTTAAATAATCTGCAATAACTGCAAATGGTTTATGATCAAAAATATTCTCATCACGATCCTGTTTACCGCTTCCGGTTATTAATAAAACTGCCGGATATTTTTTATTGGTTTTATCAAACGGTTTTGTAAATGTCGCACCATAATGCATTGTGTTGTCAGCATTGGCATAAGTTATACTATCTGCTTCATAAGGAAAAGGCGGCTTTGGTGTTTGTGGTCTTTTGGGAGTGTTGAAAGCCGCATTGTTACTGGTTCTTACAAGATTAAGAAGTAACCGGCCATTGCCCTGGTGCCATGTGCCTGCCATTGAATCAGGAGTAATAAATTTTCCATTATAAAAGCCAGATATGATTTTTAAATCAATTACAATACTGTCGGCATTTACAGTTATGTTGCTACAGGGAAGATTGTTTGCGTTTTGCGTTGGGCTATCCCATTTACCAGTTAATTTTCCTGTAGTGTCCTTATAGAAATGGAACACAATAGGTATCTGCTGGCTATTAATATTTATATTTCCCTGCCAGGTTCCAATAGGGTTTTGGGCAAATGTGAATGAGCTTATAAGAAGAAAATTGATAAAAAAAAGTTTATGCATTTTTAATAAAAATAGATAAACTTCCTAATCACATAGTTCTATTACTTATTTGCTTCCGAAAACAGTTTTCAAAATGTCGGTAACACGCTGGGCCGGATCTTTTCTTATTCCTTGTTCTTCCTGCGCTACATAATAAAATAATCCATTAAGCGCCTTGCTGGTTACATAGCTATCAATGTCAGTATCCACAGGTTTTGATGAAAAATTATTGTACGTTGAAAAAACATCTTTCCAGTATTTTCCTGCGTCCACTTTTTTCAAAGATGAATCAATAACAGGTCGAAATGATGTGGTCAATTCTGGTGTTGTTGTTCTTCTCAAATAGGCCGTGGCTGCGGTGTCTGATCCCCTAAGAATATTTAATGCATCAGTTACCGTCATCTTTTTTATGGCAGATAAAAATATAGGCGCAGCAGATTTGGATGCATCTTCAGCTGCGCGATTGAGACTTAATTCTGCATTGTCAATCAGCTTGCCAAAGCCAAGCATTCTCATTTTATTTTCAATATCGCGAACCTGCTCAGGCAACAGGATTTTTACTGCTGCATCTTTGAAAAATCCATCTTTTGCTGAAAGCTTGTCACCACTTTTTTGTGCACCTATTGATAAGGCTTCTTTGAGGCCCGCTACAATTTGGTCTGAGGATAAATTAGACGCAGAACTACTGCTTGATTTTTTACCAAAAAGCGAAGATGCTTTTTTGAACATTCCACCAACTGAAGAATCTTTTTGTGCAATCAAAGAAAGAGAAACAAAGAGGAAGACAAAAGACGTAATGATTTTTTTCATAGATATTTAGTTAAGAAAAAAATCAAATTTACCTTGTTAAAGACAAAACAAATGTGAAAGTTATTCGGTGGCTACATCTGGAATTTATAACCAACACCTTTTACTGTAATGATGCAATCGTTACCAAGTTTTTGGCGTATTTTTCTTATGTGTACATCAATAGTGCGATCACCTACAATCACTTCGGATCCCCATACTTTGGTTAATATTTCATTTCTTAAAAAAACTTTTGATGGCTTGGATGCAAGCAGCGCAAGCAGTTCAAACTCTTTGCGGGCTAAAATAATTTCTTCATCATTATGGGTAACAATATATCTTTCACGGTCAATGATAAGATTGCCTATTTGCAAAATACCTGTGTCTTTATTGATTCTTCTGAACAGTGCGTTCACCCTGCTTACCAGCAGCTTGGGGCTTATTGGCTTCGTTATATAGTCATCACCACCAGTTTCGAGCCCTTTTATTTCGGTACTATCATCGTTTAGCGCAGTTAAAAACATAATAATAGTTCGCTCAAAGGCAGGCAGCATGCGGAGAATTTTGCAAACCTCAAATCCCGTTTTTCCTGGCATCATTACATCAAGAATGATAAGATCAGGATTATTATCTTTTGAAAGTTCGATTGCTTCAATTCCATTTTTAGCCGTAATTACCTTATATCCTTCAACCTCCAGATTGAATTGTACAATCTCAAGTATATCCTGTTCATCGTCAGCAATTAATACAGTTCGCGGCGCAGTTTCTTGTGACATTTGCCGCAAACCTATAATAAAAATCGATTCCTATAAGTTGTTTACAATTTTTTAATATTGGGTAAGTGTTATGAAAACTGTTTATACTATTTTGTATAAAAGGCGAAACTGTTTTATCTTTGCAGCCCGAAATTATTGGTATCGGTTTAAAAATATACAGCCTGATGAAAGAAGAATTAGATGTGTTGGAGCAAACGGTTTCAAGTGATTACAAGTACGGTTTTGTTACTGAAATAGATACCGATATTGTTCCAAAAGGATTGAATGAAGATGTAATCCGCATTATTTCAGCAAAAAAAAATGAACCCGAATGGATGCTTACATGGCGGTTAAAGGCCTATAAACATTGGCTTACAATGGAAGAGCCAGCCTGGCCAAACGTTCATTACCCACCAATTAATTACCAGGATATAATTTATTATGCTGCGCCGAAAAAGAAGAAAGAATTAAATGGCCTTGATGAAATAGATCCTGAATTAAAAAGAACTTTTGATAAACTCGGTATTTCTTTAAATGAACAAAAAAGACTCAGTGGTGTGGCCGTAGATGTAGTAATGGACAGTGTTTCCGTGGCGACCTCATTCAAAAAGCAACTATCAGAAATTGGCGTAATTTTTTGCTCCATGAGCGAAGCGATACAAAATCATCCTGATCTTGTAAAAAAATATATTGGCTCAGTTGTGCCAATGACGGATAATTTTTTTGCTGCCTTGAATGCGGCAGTTTTTACGGATGGCTCATTTTGTTTTATTCCAAAGGGTGTTCGCTGCCCTATGGAGCTATCTACGTATTTTAGAATTAATGCAGAAGGTTCCGGCCAGTTCGAAAGAACATTGATTATTGCTGAGGACAATGCTTATGTAAGCTACCTTGAGGGCTGCACTGCACCTATGCGTGATGAAAATCAATTGCATGCTGCGGTGGTAGAGTTAGTGGCTTTGAACAATTCAGAGATCAAATATTCAACGGTGCAAAACTGGTATCCGGGCGATGCAGAAGGCAAAGGTGGTATTTATAATTTCGTGACCAAGCGAGGTATTTGTCAGGGCATCAATTCAAAGATATCATGGACACAGGTAGAAACCGGCTCGTCCATCACATGGAAATATCCAAGTGTTATTTTAAAAGGTGATAATTCAATTGGTGAGTTTTATTCTGTTGCATTAACGAATCACAGGCAGCAGGCGGATACCGGAACAAAGATGATTCATCTTGGAAAAAACACCAGGAGCCGCATCGTATCGAAAGGTATTTCTGCGGGCAGAAGCCAAAACAGTTATCGCGGTTTGGTTCGTGCAGGAAAGAATGCTTTGAACGCAAGAAATTATTCGCAATGTGATTCATTGCTTTTGGGCGATACATGCGGTGCTCACACATTTCCCTACATTGAATCGAAAAATAAAACAGCCGTAATAGAACATGAAGCAACCACATCAAAAATTGGTGAAGACCAACTCTTTTATTGCAGGCAAAGAGGTATAGATGCGGAAACCGCCGTAGCATTGATTGTTACAGGGTTTGCGAAAGAAGTAATGAACCAATTACCTATGGAATTTGCGGTAGAAGCACAAAAGCTTTTAGCAATAAGTCTTGAAGGAAGCGTTGGCTGATCTTAAAAATTTTAATAAAATATACTTAATAAAAAATGTTATCAATTAAAAATTTACATGCATCTGTAGAAGGCAAGCAGATTTTAAAAGGGATTGACCTGGAAGTAAAGGCAGGAGAAATGCATGCTATTATGGGGCCGAACGGTTCTGGTAAAAGTACACTTGCATCCATACTTGCCGGCAAAGAAGATTATGAAGTAACAGAAGGTTCTGTATATTTTTTTGGAAAAGATATGCTTGACCTCTCACCAGAAGATAGAGCGCGGGAAGGATTATTCTTAGCGTTTCAATATCCTGTTGAAATTCCCGGCGTAAGTACTACTAATTTTATAAAAACAGCTTTAAACGAAAAGAGAAAATATAACGGACAAGAGCCTTTGGATGCGGTATCATTTTTAAAAATGATGAAGCAAAAAATGGAGTTGGTGGAGATTGATAAATCTTTAACTACCCGCTCGCTTAATGAAGGTTTTTCCGGTGGTGAAAAAAAGAGAAATGAAATTTTTCAAATGGCGATGCTGGAACCTAAACTTGCTATACTTGATGAAACAGATTCCGGCCTGGATATAGATGCACTGCGCATTGTAGCAAATGGCGTAAATAAATTGCGCAATGATGAACGTGCAATTATTGTGATAACACATTATCAAAGGTTGCTTGATTATTTGCAGCCCGATTTTGTGCATGTTTTGGTAAATGGCCGCATAGTAAAATCAGGCACAAAGGAACTTGCTTTGGCATTGGAAGAAAAAGGATACGATTTTATTAGGGACGAACTAAGCATTGCAGAAGCTGTATAATTTTTGTAAAAGAAATGGACAAAATAAACATAGATTATTTTACTAAAGAATACAATGCATTGCAATTGTATAATGACAATGATTTTATAAATAATTTGCGCAAGGAAGGCTTCACAACTTTTAATAAAACCGGTGTACCTACAACCAGGAATGAGGAATGGCGCTTTACAACTATTAGTAATTTATTTAACAAGGAATATAGTGTTACCGGAGAAATTTTGTCCTTTACTTCTGCAGATATTGCTGCCGCAAAATTGCCCAATCATGAAAAGGCAACAGAGCTTGTTTTTATAAATGGAATATTTAATAAAGATCTTTCCAGTATTCGTTTTGCAAATGATGAAGCAGAAGTTATGTCTTTGGAAGATGCAGCTAATAGTGATTTTTATTATATAATTAAAAAACATTTAGGTAAAAGCAGTGCTGTAATAAAGGATGGCATTCATGCACTGAACACATCGTTTATTCATGGTGGCGTTTTTCTTTTAATTAAGAAAAAGAAAACATTAGAACATCCCGTTTGTGTTTATCATTATACTAATACAGAAAATAACCATGTGCTGGCCCAACCGAGAAGCCTTGTGTTTATTGAGGAAGGTGCTAAACTTCAATTGATAGAGTCGTACATAACTCAAGGTGCAATGGATAGTTTCACTAACGAAGTAATGGAAGTCGTAGTAAGTGAAAGGGCGATTTTTGAATATTATAAGATCCAGAACGATAGCTCAAATGCAAGCCAGGTAAACACAACACACATAAGGCATGTTGGTAAATGTTATTCGCATGCGGTTACGATTTCATTGAGCGGTGGCATGATAAGAAATAATACAAATGTTATTATGGAGGCAGAAGGAAATGAGGCGCATTTATATGGATTGTATTTATTGAATAATAAAACACATATTGACAATCATACTTTGGTTGATAATACAAAGCCAAATTGTTTCAGCAACGAATTGTATAAAGGAATTTTAAATGATAGTTCCAGCGGTGTTTTCAGCGGAAAAATTTTTGTAAGGCCTGATGCGCAAAAAACAAATGCATACCAATCTAACAAAAATATTTTGTTATCGGATGATGCAACAATCAATACAAAACCACAACTGGAAATTTTTGCAGATGATGTAAAATGTTCTCATGGCTGCACCGTCGGGCAATTGGATGAAGAAGCATTATTTTACCTAAGAGCAAGAGGTATTTCCAGGGAACATGCACAAGCCATGCTGTTGAAGGCTTTTGCTGAAGATGTGGTAAACCAGGTGAAATATGAGCCTTTAAAAAATTACATTGAGCAGTTAATAACAGATCGTTTAGCAATAGATTAATGGAAGCGTTAAGCAACATATCATCATACAATGTACAGGATATACGAAAGAAATTCCCGATTCTAAACCGAAGGTTAAATGATAAGGCTTTAGTATATCTTGATAATGCTGCAACTTCCCAAAAGCCCCAGGCGGTTATAGATGCGCTTACGGATTATTATTCTCATTACAATGCCAATATCCACCGCGGCATTCACACGCTTGCTGAAGAAGCTACAGCAGCTTATGAACTTACACGGGCTACAGTTCAGCATTTCATTAATGCAGCTTCATCAGAAGAAATAATTTTTACAAGAGGAGCTACCGAAGGCATTAACCTGGTTGCTTATACATATGGAAGAAGAAATATTCAGGCTGGGGATGAGATCATTATTTCAGGCATGGAACACCATTCAAACATAGTGCCATGGCAGATCCTGTGCGAAGAGAAGAAAGCTGTTCTAAAGGTTATTCCTGTAAATAGTAATGGAGAACTGGATATTAATGCTTATAAAAATTTTCTTTCTTCTAAAACTAAAATTGTTGCAGTAGTGCATGCATCTAATTCTTTAGGCACTATAAACCCTGTAAAAGAAATTATTGATGCAGCTCATAACAGTGGCGCAATTGTTTTAATTGATGGCGCTCAGTCTACGGTTCATCTTGATATTGATGTACAGGAAATGAATTGTGATTTTTTTGTTTTCTCCGGTCATAAAGTATATGGGCCTACAGGCGTTGGTGTGCTATATGGTAAAAAAGAAATTCTTGAGGCAATGCCTCCGTTTATGGGTGGCGGCGAAATGATAAAAGAGGTAACTTTTGAAAAGACAACCTATAACAATCTGCCTTATAAATATGAAGCAGGTACGCCCAATATTGCTGATACAGTTGCTCTAAAAATGGCACTTGATTTTATAAATGATATTGGCAAAGATGTGATAAGAGATTATGAAAATGATTTGCTTGCTTACGCAACAGACCGGTTACAATCCTTACCAGGACTGCGTATTATTGGAACAGCCAAAGAAAAAGTAAGTGTTGTTTCTTTTGTTATAAAAAATATTCATGCGCAGGATATAGGCGTATTATTAGATAACCAAGGCATTGCAGTAAGAACTGGCCATCACTGCACACAACCTGTAATGGATTTCTTTAAGGTAAGTGGAACAATACGCGCATCATTTGCTATGTACAATACAAAAGAAGAAATAGACAAGCTTATAAACGCTTTGCAAAAAGCTATAAAAATGCTTGCATAAAATGAATGAATTTAAGACGATAGCGCAATCTGAAAAGGAAATTATCGAAGACTTTTCTTTGTTTGATACATGGGAGGAGAAGTATGAATACATAATCGATCTGGGGAAAAAACTGCCTGAGCTGGACGAAAAATATAAGCAGCCGGAAAACATAATCAAAGGATGCCAGTCAACTGTATGGCTGGTTGCTGAACATGATAATGGAAAAATATTTTTTAAGGCTGATAGTGATGCAATAATTGTAAAAGGTTTGATCAGCATGCTTGTTAAAGTTTTATCTGGTCAAACGCCGGACGATATTTTTAATGCAAAACTGGATTTTATAAAAGCTATTGGCATGATGAATCATTTGGCTCAAACCCGCTCAAATGGCTTATTGGCAATGGTAAAGCAAATGAAACATTATGCCTTGGCATATACATCTCTTCAAACTGAAAAAGCAGAACGATGATGGATGAAGCAGTATTAAAGCAAAAAGTAATTGATTGTCTTCAAACCATATTTGATCCTGAAATACCTGTAAGTATTTACGAATTGGGGTTGATTTATTCAATAGATATTTTGCCTATAAACAATGTGCAGATTGTAATGACGCTTACCGCACCAAGCTGCCCGGCAGCGCAGGATATACCCATTGAAGTGGATCAAAAAGTACGAGCAATAGAAGGCGTAAATGAAGTTCACGTTTCAGTCGTTTGGGATCCGCCATGGGATAAAAGCATGATGAGCGAAGCTGCGTCTCTGGAATTAGGATTTATGTAAAAAATAAAATCAAATAAAATATTCATTTATAAAAATTAATAATAAAAATGGCACAAATAAGTTTAAGCTCTTTAATGGGCACAGCAGCACCCACTTACAGTGAAGAAATAGCTGCACCTTTCAGGCAGGAATTAACTGAAAACGGATTTCAACAAATGCTTACTCAGGAAGATGTTGATAAAGTTTTAGGTAAAAAAGATGGAACAGTTACGCTGGTAGTTTTGAATTCTGTATGCGGCTGTGCTGCCCGCGCAGCAAGGCCAGGCGTGCTCTTATCGTTATTCAATGAAAAGGTTCCTGATGCACTTGCCACCGTTTTTGCAGGCATGGAAAAAGAGGCAGTGAATTATTTCAGGGAAAATTATTTGCCGGGTTTAACTCCGACATCGCCTAACATTGCGCTGTTCAAAGATGGTGAGCTGGTAGAAATTCTCCGCCGTCATCAGATCGAAGGGAAATCAGCTGGCATTATTGCTGATGAATTGGTTTCTTTGTACAATACACATTGCAACAACGACAACGGTGAAGAAAAGATAAGTTCTTTGCGCAATTATTTTAAAGAACACTATAATGTAGATCCTTTAGCTGAACAAGATTAATAATAATGAAAATTACGGCACAGGAAGAATACGGCTTAAGAATTTTGCTGCGGATTGCACGTTGCAGGGATGCAAATGGCATGAGTATTCCGCAGCTTAGTTCAGCCGAAGGCCTTACTGGTGCTTATGTTGCCAAGCTTTCACGCAAGCTTCGAATGGAAGGTTATATCAATAGCACTCCCGGCAATAAGGGCGGTTATGTATTAGCATTGCCTCCTTCTGAAATTAATATGAATAAGGTGCTTAAAACGTTAGGTGGATCCTTATTTGAAAAAAGTTTTTGCGGAGAATATTCCGGATCGTTTAAATTCTGTACCAATTCAGTCGATTGCTCGGTCCGTTCATTATGGCAAATGGTGCAATTTTCGGTAGACCAGGTTTTAGACAGAATTACTATTGCTGATCTTTTAAACGCTGAAGAACATACTGATAACCTGCTCACAGTTATTTTAAATGAAAAACTGAAGCCTGCTGGACTTTAGTGAGCTTGATAATTTTATTTCCAAATTGTTTTACTGTTAATAAACTTCCCGCATTCCAATACTACATATTAAGTATTTGATGCGATCGTGTGTTGTTACAACTTTACTTTAAATAAATCAAGCAATTGAATTTATTTTTTTTAATAAACTTATAACAATCATCACTAAAACGCACACAAATGAGAAAGTATTTGTTGCCTGGAATATTATTTATTGCAGGCATTTGCTTTATTTCTTTTCCTTACTTGTTTTCAAAGGGCAGCATTGATCTTAAAATTCAACCTGCCTCTGTTATAATGCCAGCTGCTTACAAAGTATATGCAAATCCAGATGTGGCAGGGGGAAGATATAATTTGTTTAAAGCCATAATAGAAAATACAGGCAGTTCAGAAATTCATAATCTTAAGGTGCAATATAGGGTGCCTAAATTCATAGATGAATGGACGGATCTATCATGCCCGGGGGACTTGCTTCCCGGGCAATCGGCTGTAGTCACCTGCTATCCTGTTTTTCCGCAAAGCATTACTGAAAAAAATACTTCGTCAAGAGAAAAAACGGAGATAAAATTTACCTATGGCGGCAAATCGAATCCCATTGAAAAAGATGAATCGTTCGTTTTTGATATGACTTCAGTAAACGATATGGTCTTTTCTGACATGACCGATAAAGACAAAGTGTATAGTTCTGACTATGCCTCAAACATTGCTTTGTATGCTTGCATGGTAGCTTCTCAGGATCCCATCATAAAATATTATGCACAACAAGTGCAGCAAAAAGTATTAGGTGGTGAAACAGCAGCGGGCGTCGGCACTGGCGGAAATGTTGGTGAGAAAGAAGTAGTCGAGGCCCTGCGTGTTATGAAAGGAATTTATGATGCTACAAGACTTACAAGAATGGTGTATAGCGAGACATCTGCAAGTGTTTCAAAATTTGGTGACAACACTACCAGTACTGAGCATATCCGATTACCACGGGAAGTAGTTACAGGAAATACAGGCTTGTGTATAGAACTTGCATTGCTACATGCAAGTGTGTTGAAGGCTGCAGGAGATCATGCAGTAATATTTGTTATTCCCGGCCATGCTTATCCCGGGATAAAGCTCGGCAATTCTTATTATGCGCTGGAAGCCACTGCTATTGGCGGCGAAGGGCTTGGTAGTATTGGCACTGCAGATCAGGCCTTGCAGGCAGGCATGAAGGAAGCAAATGATTTTTTTGCAGCCATCCAAAAAGGCATGCCGGGATATTATCTACTGGATCTTGATGAGCTTAACGATGAAGGTTACAAAGAAATGGAAATGAAAGATGATCCCTTTCTTCGTCAAAAAATAGATCAGTTAGCTCAGGCTTTTCAGCCGGGCGGTGGAAATAATGCTCCACAACAGGCACAACAGGAGCAGCAGGTAAATGATAATAACGGTGCTGATAACAATGATAATGTAAACATGAACACACCTGCCCCAAGCAATACAGCAATGGCGACACACACCGGTAACATTAATTTTCAATATCCGGCTAACTGGTCGAGAAGAAATCATCCATTACCACAAGTACCCATTCTTGCAACTATGTTTGCATCTCCTGGCTTAAAGCACGGCGCCGTTGAAATATACCAGATTCCAGGTGCTTCCAGCACTGATCACGCGATGGGCTACATTCAACAATACCTGCAACGGGTAGGAGTGCAGGTGCAATACCAGCAAAATGGAGGACAAAATGGATTGTCAAGATATAACGGCTTGTCCGTAGCTAATGGTATCAGTGTTCGCTGGATGAGCTTTGCAAGAGCAGTTAATGGTGGCGTAGAATGCGTAGTGGTTGGCGCTCCGCCAAACTCCGGTTTCACTACCACTTTGCAACAAATAATGAATACAGTTAACTAAAAAATTAATTACATGAAAACGTTTATAAGTAATTTATCAAAAAAAATAATAATTATAATTGCAGTATTTGCAACCTATAATTCATATAGCCAGGTAACGCCTGAAGACCCCACAAGTCTTACACAGGAATTTGTAGTAAATATTGATAAGGTTGGAAATGCTACTCTTGAACTTACTCAAAAAATGAATGGGCAGCAATGGGAAAATTTTAAATCAAGCCCCATTTACAGTGATCCTTCTATAAGCAAGCGTGATCTGGAACGCAGTATGTCAGCGTATGTGGTAGATGATTTTAAAAGAGATGTTGATGATATGAACCGCTCTGTAAAGCTTACTGTAAAAGTAAGAAGCTACGCACAATATAAAGGTAATGGTCAATGGTCTTTAAAAATTGATGCTAAAAATCCGCAAGTAACAAAGCTTACAGACAAATCTTACATGATGACAGGCAATTCCGCTATGGGTCAAATGATCGTGCAGCAAATTTATAAAATCAATTTTCCATCTAATGCAAGTGATGTTGTACAAACTACAGATGAATTTGGAAAGGCAATTTTTTCATATAACGCGGGTGCAGGTTTCACGTCTTATCTTAAATGGAATAATATTGTAGGAATATTATTAATATTGGCTGCACTTTATTTTGTAATACAACCAGGTATAGCAACTAGAAAATTTAATACAGTAAAGGCATGAGCTTTTCAAAAACATACTACAAACAATTCATCATACAAATAATTATAGTTTTGTTTGCCACAACTGTATCTGCACAAAATTTACATGGCGATACCCTGGTTCTTGGCGGTCATGATAAATTTTGGTTGAGTGAGGAACTTGTATTTGGTAATGGCACCATGCCTGATGGAAGCTATAATTATATTTACGAAGCACCGAATGCTCTCCAGAAATTAGTAAAAGATCATAAGAAAAGATTGCTGATGCCTCGTTACAAAGGATATAAGTCAAAAATAGTAAAGTTCGAAAAGGAAATCGGACGCAGCAAAAAGGATGACAATTATAGCATCGTTGTTCTTGAAACTGCTGATGGAAACAGGTTTTGGTGCGATGTTGCAAATGCTGCAGCTAATCACGAGATACTTTCAAAGGAAGCTGAAAAAAATGTGACCCAGAACAATACAAATTCTACAAATAAAGAAATTAAGCCCGAGGTTACCAACAAGCATACAAAAACGACCACAACAAAAAAATCAGTTACAGTATTTTAAAAAAAGAGCATTATTATTTTTGCTCATGAATCCATATTTTTTTTAAGCAGTATCCGGTACATTTATGTATGAGATATTTTTTGGGGATAATTCTTTATGCAGGCTTACTATCGTTGTTGCAGGCCTGCAACGCTTCACGTAAAAACAAAGCTTCTGACCATACTGCAATAATTACAAATAGTAATCCTTCGGCAAAAAGATCATCAGTAAAAGTTTCACCGGTTTTTATAGATACGAAAAATGTAAACCCTGATGATGTAGTTGATTTTGCGAAAACGCTTATTGGAGTAAAATATCAGTATGGCTCTGCTATAAAGGAACAAGGCTTTGACTGCTCAGGATTTATTACTTATGTGCTTAATCATTTTGATATAAAAGTGCCAAGGGTGTCGAAAGACTTTACCAATGCAGGTACAGAAATTCCTTTAAGTGATAGCAAAAAAGGCGATCTTATTCTTTTCACAGGCACTGATACTACAGGCTGGATTGTAGGCCACATGGGCATGATAACCGAAAACAATAACGGAGCAATTAAATTTATTCATTCATCATCAGGCAAATCTGTAGGAGTAATTATCTCTTCTCTCAGCGGCTATTATGCAACAAGATTTGTAAAGGCAATAAGAATATTTACAAATTAAATGAAAATGAAAGCTGCCGCAATGGTGCGCCTGTTATCGTAAAACTATCTTTATTGCTTGTAGTTTTTTCGATTGTATATAAAGGTGTTTCTTCATGCCTGGAAGCAACAATAATTTTTACACCGTCGGCATTTTTGCTAAATAATTCTTGCACAAGCATAGGGCAGTTATTGTTTTGAGAAAGATGAGAAAGAAAAAGGTGGCTCATGAAAGAAGGCTTATGTTGTAAGAAAACCTGCAAGGCCTGTGTGTTGGATAAATGCCCAAATCCACTGCTGATGCGCTTTTTCAGGTAGTAAGGATAATTACCATTCATAAGCATTTGCTCATCATAATTTGCCTCAAGAAAAGCTGCATGACATTGCTTGAAATGTTTTATTAAATGTTCACAAGGAGTACCTGTATCAGTAAACACACCCACCTTTACAGAATTGCATTCTATCATAAAGCTGTAAGGATCACTTGCATCATGCATTTTAGGAAATGGAATGATCTTTAAGTCTCCAATGATTATTGGCTCATACAGATAAATAAATTTTACAAATTCTTCATTTAATGAAAGACGACTGTGGTGCAAAGTAGATTGAGTACCATAAACAGGCAGCCGGTATTTTTTGCTAAGTGCCTCTGCACCTTTTATATGGTCTGAATGCTCATGCGAAATAAAAATGGCTTGTATTTTTTGCATGTTTAAGCCAAGGCGCTTCATTCTTTTTTCCGTTTCCCTGCAGGATAAGCCAGCGTCTATAAGTATTGCTTCACGGCTGTTACCAACATAATAGCAATTGCCATTGCTCCCGGAATTTAATGATGTAACAGATAAACACATGCAATAGCAAAGAAACAAATTTTGCACAAGCGCTAGAAAAATAGTGCAATCTTTTACTAAAAATTTTATTTGAAGCGCACCTTATTTAAATTTGTTCAGGTTGATTTTTATTACCTCGTAAGAATTTGTTTTAATTTCTCTTTTAGACCCAACCCTCAATATGCTGCTATATTACGTTTATGATGGTGATTCGAAAGAAGGGCCTTTTACTTTTGAGCAATTGCAGGAACAATCTTTAAGAAGACAAACACTTGTTTGGTATGAGGGTCTTGATGAATGGACAAAAGCCGAAAACATTCCCGAGCTTCAATCTTTTCTTAAAGTACTTCCTCCACCTTTGCCTGCAGGTGTTGAGAACAAAATCGCCGATCGCCATGAAGTCATAAAGTCTTTTGCAGATGCGGAAGAATCTAATGATCGCAGAAAAAAAAGACCAGGGTTTTTAACTGTTTTAATAGTTCTAATCGTTTTCGCAGCAATATTGCTCGTGCTCTTTCATTACCGCAAAAAGTTCATTTAATAGTTAATTGAATGATAGTGTCAATGTCATTCATAAGTTGCTTATCCGGATAAATATATACGCCCTCAGTTGTTTGTTTGAATTTTACTTTATCATCTTTATTAAATGTTGATGCATTTAATATTTTTTCTTTAATGCCTGGAATGAAAACATAAGACTGTATTGAATCTGCATTCAAGATGTGCACGTATAATATTTTATTTTTTTCAGTAACTGTTCCCCAATTCTGATGTGGAATTATGTTGCCCTTTGTTCCATAAATGCTCTCTCCATTCATACGAAGCCATTTACCTATTTCATGAAGTGTATCTATAAACTCGGGTTGAATTTTTCCATTGGGCATTGGTCCTACGTTTAATAAAAAATTCGCATTAAGCCCTGCATCGCTTACCAGGTAATGGATTAATTGTTTTACAGATTTATAAGTCGTGTCTGTGATATTAAAACCCCATGAATTGTTCATTGTCTCACATGTTTCCAATGGTAATGCCTCTGATGCTTTCTGGTAGCTGAGCCCGGAATTATTTTGACCCGGCAAATCTTTCTCAAACATTTGAAAATCTTCTCCGGCAAAAGGAGTTAAGTGATGGTTATTGCCTATAAGACATTGTGGCTGCAGCTTATGAATTAGTTCGTAGATTTCAGTAAGGCGCCAATCGATTCGTGATGGCCTGTCCGCAGAGCCTTCAGGCGGCGTTTGATCCCAATATCCATCGAACCAAATGCCTCCTATAGTTCCATAATTCGTGAGCAATTCAGTTAGTTGATTCTTCATAAACTGAAGATAGCTTGCATAATCTTCCTTGCCTGTTCTGCCCGTGCCCTTGCCTGTTCTCCCGGTGCTTCGCGGGTAATCATCTCTGCTCCAATCGAGCAATGAATAATATAAAAATAACTGTATGCCCTGCTTATGGCATTCATCAGCAATAAGCTTTACAACATCTTTTTTAAAAGGCGTATGCATAATATTGTAATCGGTGTATTTGCTATTCCACATGCTAAAGCCGTCGTGGTGGCGGGTTATAAGCGTTATGTATTTCATGCCGGCATCCTTAGCCATGCTTACCCATTGCGGAGCATTAAAGTCAAGAGGATTAAAAAAATCCATCAATCTTTTATAATTTTTTACAGTGATGTTCCTGTTATTCATTACCCATTCTCCATCGCCCGGAATACTAAATATTCCCCAGTGTATAAATAATCCAAACCTATCATTGCGAAAAGTTTTTCTTGCTTCAATATTTTCAGAGGAAGGTGTATAGGACTGTGCAGTAATATTTTTTAATGATAAAACACTTAACAGGAAAATCAGAAATGCATACTTCATTTTAATTAATGTTTTATAAATAATTTTAAAAGTATGCTCTTTTATATAAATACAAAAGCTGCATTACTGCAGCTCTTATTTAAAATAAAAATAATGATGTTTACATTTTTATCACTTTGCCACTGCCAGCCACTTTGCTGTCAATGTTAGTTGCATCGCCTTTATAAAACACGTTGCCGCTTCCGCTGATGTGTGCCGAAATACTATTCTTTGCATACACTTTTACATTGCCACTTCCGCTAATGTGTGCATCAGCATCGTTGCTATTCAGGTTACTGCAATCAATGTTGCCGCTGCCACTTATGTGAGCAGCAACACTGTTGGTATTGTTGCCTTTCAGGTTGATGTCTCCACTTCCTGATATAGAAAGTTCGAGGTCTTTAAATGTATCAAATGCGAGCTTGATATTGCCGGATCCCGAAACACTTATATCTGTTTTTGTATCACTGGTAAATGCGCCATCTCCATTTATATTGCCACTTCCACTTAGCTGCAACGAATTAATTTTTGACATAGAAACGATTACTTTCATCTTTGAGCTTGAATTAATATTTATATTTTTTGCAACTCTGATATTGAGTCTTCCATCGGTAACTACGGTTTCGATATAGGGCAAAATATTTTCATCAGCTTCTACCTGAACTGCGTTTGAATTGCCATAATTAATTTCCACATTCATAGAACCTGAAGAGGAGAGCGAAGTAAAATCACTTACCTGGCGCGATTCTGTTTTTATTTGCCCATCACCTTTTACGTTTTTCCATTTTTGGGCAAAGGCATTTACACTTATAAATGCAAACAGAGCCATTAATACATTTTTCATAATTGTTTAAGTTTTTTTAAATAGATAGAAGTGATACGGATGAAATGAGAAAAAGGTTACAGCGAAAATTTATTTTGTTATCGCTTGATTTATTCGAGGCAGCTAAAAGACGTGAATTTTGGAGTATTGATTTATAATGAAAGCCGCAATTGAATATTAACTATTAGCGCTATTTGCGGAGACTAAGAGATTCGAACTCTTGATACGGTTTCCCGTATACACACTTTCCAGGCGTGCTCCTTCAGCCACTCGGACAAGTCTCCAAAAAAAGATTGCAAATGTACATTAATCAATCTAAAACTTTTTCCATTTGCATGCTTCTTGAGCCCTTGATAAGTATTTGTGCATTTTCAAAATTTTGCTGATGCAGCCATTCTTTTACCTGCGAAGCATTTTCAAAATTTAAATATTTATGAGGTAAGCTATTGAACTGAGCACCTGTAAGGGCCACGGCCTTCCAATCATATTTATCAATAAGGGTTATAAGTCCTTCATGCTCCTGTCTACTGTTTTCCCCCAGCTCCATCATAGATCCAAGCAATAGAATTTTTTTATCTCCTTTCATTTCGGCAAAGTTTTCAATGGCCGCTTTCATGCTTCCGGGATTTGCATTGTATGCGTCAAGTATAAATGTGTTAGTACCTTTTTGCATTAGCTGAGAGCGACTGTTGGATGGTGTATAATTTTCAATTGCTTGTTTTATTTGCGTATCACTCACATTAAAATACCGGCCTATGCAGGCTGCTGCAAGAACATTTGGCAAATTGTATGATCCGGCAAGCCTTGTTTGAATAGTATAAGAATTATGGCCTTCGATTTTTACTTCAGGAAAAGGATCACTTTTAATTATGCTTCCCTGAAGGGCCTTACCATTTTTACCAAAGAAGAATTTTGTTGCTACTTTATTGCTCTGCTCTGTAACATTTATATCGTCTGCATTTACAAAGGCAATTCCATTGTTTTTTGCCAAATAATCAAATAGTTCACCTTTGCCTTTTTTTACACCCTCAACGCCTCCAAAGCCTTCAAGGTGTGCCTTACCTATGTTTGTAATTAATCCATGCGTGGGCATTGCATATTCACAATAGGATGCTATTTCTTTCAAATGATTGGCGCCCATTTCAATGATTGCCATTTGTGCATCAGGTCTTATTCTCAACAGAGTCAGCGGTACACCAATATGATTATTTAGGTTGCCTTCCGTAGTATAAGTTTTATATTTTTTTGAAAGCACTTCATGCAAAAGCTCCTTAGTCGTTGTTTTTCCATTACTTCCCGTTATAGCAATAAAAGGGACGTCAATTTTGTTTTTATTAAACTGCAACCGGTGATATTTGGCAAGTTGCTGCAGTGTTTGAAGCACATCGTTTACTTTTATAAAACGTTCATCAGTGTTTGGTGGTTGTTCATCTACAATCATATAAGATGCACCTGCATCAAGTGCCTGTTTTGCAAAAAGATTTCCATTAAAATTTGGACCTTTTAGGGCAAAAAAGATATCACCTTTTTTAAGTTTCCTGGTATCTGTTTGTACAGATGGATACTGTTGATATATTTTATAAATGTCTTCAATCTGCATTTTCAAATGTATAATGAGTTTATTTATATAAATAAAAAACCTCTTGCATTTTTATACAAGAGGCTTTTAAAATTATTTTAGTTTATTTAATATTATCCTTCTTCTTTTTGTTTTGTTTGCGCTTCCCGAAGATGTTACCTTCTTTAAATCCATTGCCTTCAGGGCTTCCAAGCCTTGTCATAGCACAACGGAAACCAACAGTGCTGCTTGCCTGGTCTTGCTCCAATATAACGGCTTGCACCTGGAGATAACCAGTAAGGCATATCATTCCAGCTTCCGCCTTTTATAACTCTTGATTTATCGCTTATTAAAGAAGTAATTCCATATCCATAAGTAACGCTTGAGATAGAATCACCATCAAGAAAGTTGATAACATCACCTTTCTGATAATTGCGACGGTTTACAGCTTCAGAATCAGGAACTACCATTTTCTTCAACCTTCCCATAGTATCTCTTTCAACCTCACCTTGTGAATTTTTATAAAATTTTTCAAATTTATTTCCGCGATATGGGTTAAAGTCATCTTCATCAACCGGAGTAAGAGGACTGATAAACATCGCCAACCCACTCACTAACATTACCACTCATATTATACAATCCAAATCCATTTGGATAAAATGATTTAATAGGTCCAGGTATTGCGGCACGGTCATTCAAACCTCCGGCAACACCCATATTATCACCATTACCTCTTTTAAAGTTAGCGAGAAACTGTCCCTGCCAGCTACCACGTCGATTATCACGTAAGCCATTTACATTTTTGCTCCATGAATATACCTGCTGGTTAGAAATAACTTCTTCTCCATGATTTTTTTCCTTTCTTTCTTGGATTGAGGATTTTGAGCTACTATACCATAAGCTGCATATTCCCATTCAGCTTCTGTTGGCAAGCGATAGCCTGGCAATAAAATACCATCTTCAAATGTGATTACTTTTCTTGGTCTGCCACTTACATCTTTTAATGCACCTTTTTTGGGAGCAGTTTTATTATTGATAAGATCAGGGTTCATTAAATAAGTATCTGTATTAAATGTCTGATCGCCTTGTCCGCCTTTCATTGCAGCCAATGGCTCTTTTTTATTTAAGTATCCTTTATCAATTAATATCTTTTCATTTACCCTGTCAGTTCTCCAAATGCAAAAATCATGCGCCTGCTCCCAGGTAACACCTACAACTGGATAATAATTATAAGCCGGATAGCGGAAATAATATTCTACATAAGGCTCGTTATAAGCAAGCTCACTTCTCCATACAAGCGTATCTGGCAAAGCCTTTCTCATGATAGCTGTATCATTATCAAAAGTATTCGCAAGCCAATAAAGATATTCCCGGTAATGAACGTTGGCTACTTCTGTTTCATCTATATAAAAAGAGTTCACAGTAACACGACGTGGAATATTATTCCAGTCGCCCATTACATCTTCTTCCTTAGCACCCATCACAAAAGTGCCTCCCTGAACAAAGACAAGGCCAGGGCCAGTTTTCTGTTCTTTAGCCTTTAATACATGAAAGTTACCATATTTTTTATCATCATAATTCCATCCGGTAACTGAAGATTTATCTTTCTTCTTTTGACAGGAGGTAAAAGTAAATGACGCCATTATAATCAGGCATAGCGTTCCGGCAGATATTAATTTTTGCATGTGCATACGTTTAGCAGATTATTTAACGTAGAGTTTTCTTCAAATATTGTATGAGGGTACTTTTTTCTGAATAGCGAATATAATTACTTTATTTGAAACTCGTTTTCATCTAAAATATTTTATAACACCAACTTTATTTTTTTTACAAAGCATTCACAAACGATCAGATAGCAAAGCAGGAATGATTTATGTATGCGATGTTCTGCTATGCACAATAAAAAATTACACGCTACCGTTCATTACATCAGGCATAATGTTTAATATGGATAACGTAATTATTTTTATTAAAAATTGCCTGTTTCAATAAAAAAATTATTTTTACATCCTCAAAAATATACATGCTATAAGCTTACCTCTACCTAACCAAGCAAATTTCACTAATGAAAAAAGTTACTTTGAGATTAACGGCACTAGCCATGCTGGCATGTAGTTCATTTGTCGTTAACGCACAAAGCACTACAAACTCTATCAATGTTGTAACCACAGCAGTTCCATTTTTAAGAATCTCTCCTGATGCACGTTCGGGCGGCATGGGCGACGTAGGCGTTGCAACAATTCCAGATGCTAATTCCGCTTTTTGGAACCAGGCAAAATATCCTTTTGCAGTTAGCAAATCGGCGATATCAGCTACTTATACTCCATGGCTTAAAAGCCTTGATCTTAATGATGTATATCTTGCTTCTCTTGCAGGATATTATAAGCTGGATGAGCTGCAGTGTTTATCAGCTTCTTTAAGATATTTTAGTTTAGGCAATATTCAGTTTACGGATAACCAGGGTAATAATCTCCAAACGTATCAGTCCACGAGAATTTGCTTTTGACATTGGTTACTCACGCAAGCTTTCAGATAAAATCGGGTTAGGCATTGCTTTAAGGTATATTAATTCAAACCTTGCCAGCGGTCAATCTGCAAGTGGTTCTACTTATAAAACTGGCAGTGCCGTTGCAGGAGATATTTCACTTTTTCATGATGGCGCTTCTACCAGCAGCACAGGTTCCGGCTGGAACTGGGGCGTAGCTATTTCCAATCTTGGCTCTAAGATTTCTTATACAAACGATGCATCGCAAAAAGATTTTATACCCGCGAACCTTGGACTGGGTGTGGCTTATGTAAAAGTATTTGATGAAACCAGTAAGGTAACTTTTGGGCTTGATGTAAATAAATTATTAGTGCCCACACCGCCAGCTTTGGGCGATTCCACGGGCCTTGTTAATTATCACAATAAAGGCGTTGTAAGCAGTTGGTTTAATTCATTCACTGATGCGCCTGGTGGCTTTAGTGAAGAGCTTAAAGAATACCAGATTTCAGTGGGTGCAGAGTATTCTTATAATAACCAGTTCATGTTTAGCGCAGGATATTTTTATGAAAACCCACAAAAAGGTGATCGCAAATATTTCACTATTGGTGCAGGATTGAATTATAATATGTTTCGGCTTAAATTTTTCATACCTCATTCCTTCAGGAAGTGGTATCAATAGAAATCCTTTATCAAACACTTTGCGCTTTGGAATAATTTTTAATCTTGATAAGGAAAGTGCAACAGGAACCACAACCAATCAATAATTTAAAAAAGATATTTATACAGCGCCTTTTAATTAAGGCGTTTTTTATTAATAGCCTTTTATGTTAAGTTTATCTTTGATAAAATTTTTATAACTCATGTCTTTCAGAACAGGCTTTGGCATTGACTTTCATCAATTGATTGCCGGCAGGGAATTTTGGATGGGTGGTGTACAATTGCCTCATACAAAAGGTGCACTTGGCCATAGCGATGCAGATGTGCTGCTTCATGCAATTTGTGATGCACTGCTTAGGAGCCGCATGTCTTGGAGATATTGGCGTACACTTTCCGGATACATCAAATCAATATAAAAATATTGACAGTAAAGTTTTATTAAAAGAAACTTATAAGCTTATTACCGATGCAGGATATAAAATAGAAAATATAGATTCAACTATTTGCCTGGAAGTGCCTAAAATAAAACCTTATATTTCTCAAATGCAGCAAATAATTTCCTCTGTACTTTTTTTAAATATAAATGCTGTTTCAATAAAAGCAACTACTACCGAACGCATGGGTTTTATTGGCCGAGAAGAAGGCGTTGCAGCATATGCCACAGTCTTGCTTGTTTCATTATAATATGCGGCTTGTTTTATTTGCATCAGTATCTTTGTTGCAATGAGCAATGTGGTTATAAAAATCATTAATACATCTGGCAATCCCTTACCTGAGTATGCAACAACAGGTGCTGCAGGTATGGATATACGTGCCTTTCTTTCAAATGACGTGACACTTGAGCCTTTGGAAAGAGCCCTGATACCTACCGGAATTTTTATAGAAGTACCCAATGGCTATGAGGCTCAAATGCGCCCCAGAAGCGGCCTTGCGCTTAAGCATGGTATTACATGCCTGAATTCTCCGGGAACTATTGATAGCGATTACCGAGGCGAATTAAAAGTTATCCTTATTAATTTATCATCAGAAAAACAAGTATTGCATAATGGTGAGCGCATTGCACAAATGATTATTTCAAAAGTTGAAAGAGCTTTGCTGAATGAAGTAACAGTGTTGGAAACATCTGCAAGAGGTGAAGGCGGTTTTGGACATACGGGAAAAAATTAAAAATAAAATTGCTTGCTATGAATATTGGATGGAAGATTGTTTTTAGTATTATTTTTTTATACTTTATTACAAGTTGCAGATCAACAAAAAAATTGCAGACAGCTGTAAATAAAAAGGATACAACATTGGCAGCAACGCCTAAGGCAAATGTTACAGATTCTTTTGCAGAAGCAGAGCAAATAATAAATTCAATAAAAAAAAATAAGATAGATTTTAAAACTTTCTCTGCAAAAATTAAAGTGCAGTACGAAGATCAAAAAGGAAAGCAGCCAGACTTTAATGCATTTGTGAGAATGTATAACGACAGTGTAATATGGATTTCCATAAATGCCACTTTCTTAAGCATTGAAGCTTTCAGAATTTTAATCACAAAAGATTCTATTATCGTTTTAAACAAGCTCGATAAGCAAGTGGAATATCACAACTTTAAATACATAGAAAATATAGCGCAAATACCTCTTAATTTTTCAATGCTGCAGGATCTTATCGTTGGAAACCCTTTGTACATAAGCGATAGCTGGTTGCTTATCGAAAAACGGCCAATCATATTTTATTAGGATTAGCCGGGAAATTTTTTAAAAATCTTCTTACCATTTCCGCAGATAATAATTTAATAGAAAGAAGTAAACTTGATGATATTAATATAAGCCAGAACCGAACTGCAGATCTTACTTATAGCAACTATGAAAAAAGGAATGGATTCAATTTTGCGACTTATCGGGAAATAACTGTTGCCGAAAAAACAAAAGTGGATGTTACAATGCTTAATATAAGCAATATGATTTTAACAATGAATTATCTTTCCCGTTTAGCATTCCAAGAAATTATAAAACAAAATAAGCGTTAATTTTAAATAATAGTCCATAACCAAAATCTTATCCGCTTTAGCATACATCTTTACCTGTGTTCATTTATAAAATTCTTGCATGAATAAAATATTTGTTTTTGCGATAGCAATGTTTTTACTATCATAAATGTTTTTGCGCAGCAAACAGATAATAAAGATGCGCTTCAACAACAGACGCGAACAATTAAGAAGGGAAATAGAGCAGACAGAAAAGGCTTTAAATGAAACGAAAAAGACGGCCAAAGTAAACATAGGGCAGCTTTCGCTTATTAATAAAAAAATGGATCTGCAGGAGAATGTGATTGATAATATAAATGGCGAAATAAAAAATCTTAATGGCAATATTTTTCTTGCACAACGAGAAGTGAATAAAATGTCGCGCGTGCTCGATACTCTAAAGCAGGAATACGCTAACAGCATGGTGTATGCTTACATGAACAGGAGCAATTATGATTATCTCAATTTTATATTTTCTGCCTCCAGCTTCAATGATGCTATCAAAAGAATTGCTTATTTAAAATCGTATAGAAGCTATCGCGAAATGCAGGCAGAAAACATTTTGAAAACACAGGCAATGCTTGCTGACAAAATAAAAGCGCTTTCCGGGACAAAAATAAAAAAGAATGCGGTGCTTGCAGGAGCACGATAAAGAAATGACTCAACTTGAAAAGCAACAGGAAGAAAAAAAATCGATTGTTGACAAATTAAAAAGTCAGCAAAAAGAATTAACTGCGCAAGTAAATGAAAAACGAAAACAGGATGCGAAATTGAAAAATATGATTACTGCGATGATCAGGCGTGAGGTGGAAATTGCAAGAAATGAGGCAGCTAAAAGAGAAAGAGCGCGGCTTGCTGATTTAAAAAAGAATAATGCCGATACAAAAAGCAATAACTCTACCGCAAGCACGAGAACAGCTCCAGCTAAGATCACCAAGTGTGTTGGTTACATCGGAAGCCGATAAAGCATTGAATGCAAACTTTGAAAGGAACAGGGGAATTCTTCCATGGCCATCTTCAGGCTTCATCATTGCGCACTTTGGAAGAAATGAATTACCCGGTGGAGTTATTTATGATAATCCTGGTGTTTCTATTGGCGTAAAAACGGGTGAATCAGTTAAGGCGGTTTTTGATGGGGAAGTGACGCTGGTAAGTTATATAGAAGATAAGCAGGCTGTTTTTATAAAACATGGAAAATATTTTACTGTGTATAGCAACCTTGCTTCTGCCAATGTTCAAAGAGGAGACAATGTAAAAACAGGCCAGGTGATTGGTAAAGCCGCAGCCAATGATGATGGACAAGGCCAGGTAGACTTTATATTAATGAAAGAAACTACTAATGTAAATCCTGAGCAATGGCTGAGGCATAAAGTATCAAAATTTATTTAATACTTTTTTATATAAATTTTCATAATCAGGAACAATAATATCAATGTCAAATTTTTTAGCCTGCTGCGAGCGCTTGTCTTTTCATTTCTTTAAAAGCCTCATCATTTGAAAAAACTTTGAGTAATGTTATCACTCATATTTTCTATATCACCAATATTGCTTAAATAACCTGTTACTCCATTTATGTTTATTTCAGGCAAGCCACCAGCATTGGTTGATATGACAGGAACGCCTGCAGCCATTGCTTCCAAGGCAACAAGCCCAAAGCTTTCATATTCACTTGGCAATAAAAAAAGATCAGATATTGCAAGTATATCTTCCATTTGTTCCTGCCTCCCGAGAAATTTTATGTCCGCATGATTGCATAATTCCCGGCACATGCCTTCAATATAAGTGCGTTCCGGCCCATCACCTACAAACAAAAGTTTTGAAGGCATTTGTTTACTTACTTTTTCAAAAACTTTTACTACATCCTGCACCCGTTTTACTTTTCTAAAGTTGGAGGCATGTAATAAAATTTTTTCATTTTTCGGAGCTATTATTTGCCTGAATGCTTGTACGGGCGTACGTTCAAAGCGCTTGATGTCAACAAAATTATAAATCACCTCTATCTCTTTTTCCATTCTAAAATTCCTGTAAGTTTCGTCTCTTAAATTTTCCGATACAGCAGTGATTGCTTCGCTTTCATTCATCGAAAAAGTTACAACAGGTGAATACGTTTTATCCCTGCCCACCAGCGTTATATCTGTGCCATGTAAAGTGGTTATCACAGGAATTTTTTTTCCTTCTTTTAAAAGTATTTGCCTTGCCATGTAAGCCGCAGAAGCATGAGGTATGGCATAATGAACATGTAATAATTCTACATCATTATTAATAATTACATCTACCATTTTACTTGCAAGTGCAGTTTCATATGGCGGATAATCGAATAAAGGATATGTAGGTACACGTACTTCATGATAAAAAATATTTGCATGAAAAGAGTTAAGCCTAACTGGCTGCTGGTACGTAATAAAATGTATGTTATGTCCTTTATCTGCAAGTGCTTTCCCAAGTTCTGTGGCCAGTACTCCACTTCCTCCATAGGTTGGGTAACATACAATTCCAATATTCATAATAAAGATTTAAACTTCTAAAAAGAAGAGCAGGTGTCCATTTAAAATTTGTGCAAATTACAACTTCTTTACTGCTGTAATCTCCGGCAGCACAAACAATAAATTTTTTTCAATTAAGTTGTATGTAATGTTTTGTAAAAACGTCTACAGGGTAACTGTTATGTTATACCTTTTTATTTTTATCAGCAGTTGATTTATTGACATGTAAGATGGCCTTCATTCTTTTATTTCTCATTCTTATGTTTAGCAGTTCTACTAAAAATGAAAAGGCCATACCGAAATAAATATAATTTTTGAGATGCAGGTCTTCCGCTCTTTCTGAATCCCACCCTTCAATAACGAGGCTAAGGCCTATCATAACAAGGAAGGACAACGCAAGCATTTTCAATGTAGGATGCTTACTAATAAAAGCTGCAATTTTTGGGCTGAAAAGAAACATAATAATTAGCGCTATTACTACAGCTGCAATCATTATCTCTACATGCTTTGCGGTTCCTCCCGCAGTAATTATGCTATCAAAAGAAAAGACCATATCCACCAAAACTATCTGCAGCATAGCGTGGGAAATCTTGAATCTTTTTTTTGTTCCATCATCATTATCTTCTTCTTTACCTTCCATTTTTTGATGTATTTCCCGAACAGATTTATAAATAAGAAAAATACCTCCTGCAATCATAACAATGCTGGCAAGATCAAATCCTTTTCCCAAAATGGTAAACACCGGCTTGCCTTTCTGAGCGAGCAGCCAGCCCAATCCCAACAGCATGATGCTTCTTACAACCATACCTTGTAAAACCCAGAACAAGCGGGCTTTTCTGTGATCCCGATCTGGCAGCCTGCTGATTATAATACTTACAAAAATTACATTATCAATTCCTAAAACAATCTCAAGTATTATCAGAATAAAAAAGCTTATAATGCTTTCGCTGGTAAATAAATAATTCATGATAATGCTTTTACACAAAACCTATGCTAATGATCTGCATAAATTTTTTACTATCGAAGGTCCTTCATAAATAAAGCCTGTCCAAACCTGCACAAGACTTGCTCCTGCGTTGAATTTTTCTTTTGCGTCTTCTGCTGTAAATATGCCGCCGGAACTAATAACAGGAATATTTCCATTAGTTTTTTTAAAGATATATCCTGTGATAAAAGTACTTTTTACAGATAAAATTTTTCCGCTCACTCCTCCATCACCCATTGCATTTATTGTGTCTTTTGCAGTGAGTAACGCATCTCTGCTTATGGTAGTGTTTACAGCTACAAATCCATCCAGTTTTATTTCCTGCGCCAGATCAATTATATCGTCTAACTCTTGCATAGAAAGATCAGGTGAAATTTTTAATAATAAGGGCTTTTGTGTTTGCTTTTCTTTATTAAGACTTTGTAAATGAGTAAGTATCTTTTTTAAAGAATCTTTTTGTTGCAACTCTCTTAAGCCGGGCGTGTTGGGCGAACTAACATTTATTACAAAATAATCAACGGTTTCATGCAATGAATTAAAGCATATTTCGTAATCTTTCCACGCATCTTCATTGGCAGTAGCTTTATTTTTTCCTATGTTGCCACCAATAATGAGATGAGGTAAAAACTGTTTTGTATTTTGACGTCGGTACTTATAAAGCCTTGTCGCCACTGCGTTTGCCCCGTCATTATTAAATCCCATCCTGTTCATAAGAGCCTTGTCTTTTGGCAGCCTGAATAATCTTGGTTTATCATTTCCTTGCTGCGGTAAAGGCGTTACTGTTCCTATTTCAATAAATCCAAAACCCAATAATTGCAATTCATTTAAGATAATTTGCATTTTTATCAAAGCCAGCTGCAAGGCCAACAGGATTGGGAAAGGTTATTCCAAAAACTTTTGTCTTTAATCCATTTTCTTTTGAAACAAATTTCTTTTGAATATAGTTTTTTATGAAAGAAATTTTGCAAAAAAAATTCAAAACATTCATGGAGAAATAATGCACTTTTTCAGCATCGAATAAAAACAAAATATTTCTCAGCAGCCTATACATAATTGGCGGCGAAGATAACTGAAGATTGAATAAGGTTTGTGGCCGATAGAACACTGTATATCTGTAAATGTTACGTGCTATGTTTTATGCATCTACTCTGCATCATACCTGTCAACACTTTCAATGCCAGGCAAATATTTAAGGCTTTCTACTAATTCATCCAGTTCTTCTTTATCATGCACAAATACTTTTATATTGCCTTCAAACAAACCTTCTTTTGCTTCAATAGTTAAGTGCAGTAATATTGATTTTAAGTTCGCCGCTGATAATATTGGTAATTTTATTTATCACACCCACATCATCCAGCCCAATAATTTTCAAACCGGTTAAGAAAGATATTTCTTTATTTTTTGCCCATTTTGTTTTTACAACGCGGTGTCCATAATTCGCCATTAATCTTGCGGCATTCGGGCAATTGGTGCGATGAATTTTTAAGCCTTCGCCCTGCGTTACAAATCCAAATACATCATCGCCGGGAATGGGCTTGCAGCAATTGGCAAGTGTATACATTATTTTATCACTGCTTTCGCCAAAAATGATAAGCTCTGCATCTTTTTTATGTAAAGGCTTTGATGTTCAGTTTCATGTTTTTTCTTCTGTAATTGTTTTTGCAGGCTTTGGTGCAATTCTATTTTATCACCAACAACATTAAATTCTTTAAGTTCTTTAAGATCAATTTTTTTTACAGCGATATTCATAAAAAAGATCAAGCGGTGAAGGCAGTTTATAAAAACTACCAGCTCATCAATATTATGCTGATTCAATGCTGCGCCCAATACCTTCAAGCTTTTTTTGCACAGTATATTTTCCTTCTTCTGCAATTTTTCTTTTTTCTTCTTTAAGCGAATCTTTTATTTTGGTTTTTGCTTTTGCAGTAACAACAAATTTCAGCCAGTCTTCACTGTTGGCTTTTGTTTACTGACTGGTAATGATTTCAATCTGGTCGCCGCTTCGCAATTTATGACTGATCGGCACTAATTTATGATTCACTTTTGCACCAATACATTTGATACCAACTGCAGTAGTGAACAGCAAATGCAAAATCAAGCGCTGATGCGCCTATAGGCAACATTTTTACATCGCCTTTTGGCGTATATACATAAATTTCTTCAGCAAGAAAGATGATTTTAAAATCCTGTAAAAAATCAACTGAGTCTAGTATCCTGGCTGCTAAGCACTTCCCGTATCTGGTGAAACCATTTATCAAAACGGTTTTCATCATTGGTGCCTTCTTTATATTTCCAATGTGCAGCCAGACCTTTTTCTGCAATTTCATTCATGCGCTTGGTGCGTATCTGCACTTCAACCCATTTGCCCTGCGGGCCCATTACTGTTGTATGCAGGGCTTCATAGCCATTGCTTTTCGGATTACTTAGCCAATCTCGTAAACGTTCGGGAGAAGGCATATATTCATCTGTAATTATGCTGATAAACTTTCCAGCAATCTTCTTTTTCTTTTTCAGGAGGAGAATCAACAATAATGCGGATGGCAAACAAATCATACACTTCTTCAAAATGCAACACCTTTCTTTTTCATTTTATTCCAGATGGAATGAATGCTTTTTGGCCGGCCATAAATTTCAAAATTGAAATCTGCCTTTTTCAAGTTTTTCTTTTATAGGTTTGATGAATTCATTTATATAGCGTGTGCGTTCTCTTTTTGTTTCATGAAGTTTCTGGCAATATCTTTATAAGCTTCCGGCTCCATGATATTTCATTGAAAGATCTTCCAGCTCTGTTTTAATATTGTACAAACCCATCCGATGTGCAAGCGGTGCATACACATAAACCGTTTCGGATGAAATTTTAATTGTTTTTCCGTCTTCATGCTATCCAGCGTGCGCATATTATGCAGCCTGTCTGCAAGCTTAATTAAGAATTACACGCGGATCATCTGTAAGCGTTAGTAATATTTTTTTGAAATTTTCTGCCTGCTGTGATGCTGTTAGCATCAATTACATTTGAAATTTTAGTAAGACCATCAACAATTCTTGCAATTTCATCTCCAAATTCTCTTTGCAACATCATCAAGTGAAACATCAGTATCTTCTACCGTATCATGCAGCAAAGCACAAATAGTGCAGCGAACACCAAGACCAATTTCTTCAACACAAATCATTGCCACTGCCAATGGATGTAAAATATAAGGTTCGCCGCTTTTGCGGCGCATGGTTTTATGTGCATCTGCAGCCATTTCAAATGCCTGCCGTATCAATTCCTTATCTCCCGGCTTTAATTTAGGCTTTAAGCATACGCAACAAGCGGCGGTAATGCCGTAGAATTTCTTTTTTTTCCTCTTCTTCGTTTAAATTATATTTAGGGATTTCAACAATGGTTTCCATTAGTATACGAATTTACGAAAAAAATGGAGAGCAATTAATCCTGCGCAATGTTACATTATCCATGAAAATAGATATTCATTATGTTTTATTGTATATTAAAACTTTGTATGTCTATCATTTTCAATCAAATCCATTACTTTTGCACCCCTTAAAGCCCATGTGGTGAAATTGGTAGACACGTCAGACTTAGGATCTGATGCCGCAAGGTGTGGGGGTTCGAGTCCCTCCATGCGCACTTCACTAGCAGAATGTTTGATAAGAGAATTATCAATATCTCTGTTATATCGATTGAATATTAAACTTAATAATTAAATGGCAACAGTAACAAGAGAAAACATTGGTTATTAAATGATAAAATAACTGTTAACGTTAGTAAAGAAGATTATTATCCTTCTTTTGAAAAAGCAATAAAAGATTATAGTAAAAAAGCAAATATTCCAGGTTTTAGAAAAGGAATGGTTCCGCAGGAATGATAAAAAAAATGTATGGTGCTTCATATTTTTGATGGGTGTAAAAGCAGTAGAAAAGGAAATTCAAGCGATTATCTGATAAAAGAAAAGCCCGAAATTTTTGCCCAGCCATTGCCTATGAAAAGTGACCTGAGCACCTGGATATGAATAATCCGGCTGAATATGATTTTCCTTTTGAAATTGGATTAAAGCCGGAAATTAATATTGATGATCTTTCAAAAGCCAAGTGACTTTTTATAAAGTAAAAGTTACTGATGAAATGGTAAATGAAGAGATTGAAAGGCTTCAAACCGCCATGGTAAAATGACAGAGCCTGAAACCGTAACAACTGAAGATAATGTTTTAAATGTACATTTTACTGAAAGCTGATGAAGAAGGAAATCCTTTGAAGATGGCATTTCAAAAGATAATTCTATTATTGGTAAAATATTTTACAGAGATTTTCGTAGCAATTGATGGGTAAAAAGAAAGATGACAGTATTGCTATTGCAACTTAAAAAATGCATTTGAAGAAAAAGAAAGAGAATGGATATATGATGATCTGGGATTAGAAAAAGATGATACTGCTTCTGGGAAAAATATTTTAAAATGACAATCACTAAAATTGGACTTGTTGAAAAAAGAGAACTGAATGAAGAATTTTTTAACGAAGTTTTTCCCGGAAAGAAATAAAAACTGAAGAAGATTTCGTAAGGCCATGATGATCAACAGCAGATACAGCAACATGGGATGCTCAAAGCAAGAATCAGATTGCATGATCAGATATATCATATCTTACTAGATACGCCGATAGAATTTCCTGAAGAATTTTTAAAAAAATGGATTGCAAAGGGGAGGTGAAAAAGAAAAATCAACTGAAGAAGTGGAAGCAGAATTTCCCGCTTTTAAAAACCAGTTAAAATGGACATTAATAAGTGATAAAATAATTCACTGAAAATAAAATTGAAGTAACTCAGGAAGAACTGAGAGAACATATGCAAAATGAAGATAATGCAATATTTGGGCAAATGAAATTGGATGAAGATACAAGTGGATGGATAGTTATATTGACAGGATGATGAAAGATGAAAAACAGGTGGACAGCAGTTACAGAACGCTTATAACTGATAAATTATTTAAATGGGCGAAACCCAGGTAACCCCTGAAGAAAAAGAAGTAACTCCAGAAGAACTTACTGCAATGCAACATCATCATCACCATTAAATTTATGACAGCCATCTAGTTTGAGTGATCGATCTGTGCTTATAAGTAGCCATAGATTCTTTGATTTTAATTTCAATTTGAATTAACCTGCCCTTTTGTCTCTATTTTTTTGTTAGCATAATATTTGGGAACTTCACAACCTGATATTATTTCTTAAAATCTAAATAATGAACACAGGAAAAGAATTTGAAAAATATGCTGTAAAACACAGAGGAATCAGCAGCAATACACTTCATGGATATATAAATCACAACGTAACTAATCTAACACCAAATATTATTGAAGAAAGGCCGATGAACATAGCAGTAATGGATGTTTACAGCCGCTTAATGATGGACAGGATTATTTTTTTGGTTATCCGGTAACTGATGAAGTTGCTAATATTATAACTGCCCAATTATTGTTTTTAGAAAGTACAGATCGAACAAGAGATATACAGCTTTATATTAATTCTCCCGGAGGTGGAGTATATGCCGGGCTTGGCTTATATGATACCATGCAATTTGTTAGCACCTGATATTGCTACTATTTGTACAGGCATGGCAGCCAGTATGGCGCAGTATTAATGGCTGCAGGAGCAGCAGGAAAACGCACTGCTTTAAAACATGCCCGTATAATGATGCATCAGCCAAGTGCAGGTGCCATGGGGCAGGCGTCAGATGTGGAGATCACTGTAAATGAAGTGCGAAAAGTGAAGCATGAGCTGTATGAAATCTTTCAGTACTCATACAGGGCAAACAATTGAAAAAGTTGCGAAAGACTGTAATAGGGATTATTGGATGACAGCAGCATGAAGCAAAAGATTATGGCTTGGTTGATGAAGTATTACTGATAAATTCCAGGAAAGAAAAAAAATAGTAATCATTAAAAATTTAATACTAATGAATCTTTATAAAATAATTATACCCGTTTTGAAGAGGAAGAAGAACCTGCAAAAGAAGCTACCTGAAAACCCTATGGAAAAAATGATGGGCGGGATGATGTTTGATAAAAAATTTATTGAGCAAAGAAAAATATTTTTATGGGGTCCGGTAGATGATAAAAGTGCAAAAGATATTACTAACCGGTTGTTATATCTTGAAGCCATGGAGCCGGGCAAAGAAATTACTTTTTATATAAATAGCCCCGGTGGAGTATTACCAGCGGCATGGTTATTTATGATACGATGAAAATGATCACATCTCCTGTAAGCACGGTGTGCATGGGCATGGCGGCAAGTATGGGTAGTATTTTATTAAGCGGCGGAGAAAAAGGGAAACGATTATATTTTTCCTCACGGAGAAGTAATGATACACCAGCCAAGTGGTGGTGGTCAGGGAACAAGCGCTGATCTTGAAATAATGGCTGTGCAAATGCAGAAAGCAAAACAATTGGGCGCCAAGATTTTGGCGGAAAATTGTGGCCAGACTTATGAAAAAGTAATGGAAGATTTTGACAGGGATTACTGGATGGATGCCAAAGAAAGCAAAAAATATGGAATTGTAGATGGTATATTAGATAAATTATAAGGCATACTTAATTCGTTCTAACAATAGATAGTTAGTCATATTTTACATGCAATAATGTTCTAGTTATTCTACCTTTAAGAATAAGTTCTACTAATTATAAAAATTATATAATGGCTAAACAACAAACATTACATTGTTCATTTTGCGGCAGAAGCCGGGAAGAAGTAAAAATTCTTATAGCCGGGCAGGAAGGCATATTTGTGAAAATTGTGTGGAGCATGCACAGGAAATAATTGGCCAGGAAATTATCCATCAGCCCGATAAAAATGCTCAATTCCTCCAATTATAAGCTTATCTGTAAAAAAGCCGATGGAATTAAAAAATTTCTTGGATGAATATGTGATCGGCCAGGATGATGCAAAAAAAGTATTAGCTGTTGCAGTATACAATCATTATAAAAGGATGAATCAAAAGGTAGAAAATGAGGTTGAGATAGAAAAAAGTAATATCATAATGGTTGGCGAAACAGGAACAGGAAAAACACTTGCTTGCAAAAACAATTGCACGTGTTCTGAATGTTCCATTTGCAATTGTAGATGCAACTGTATTTACTGAAGCAGGTTATGTAGGTGAAGATGTTGAAAGCATTTTAAGCCGTTTGTTGCAGGTTTGCAATTATGATGTAGCTGCAGCTAGAAAGAGGCATTGTTTACATTGATGAAATAGATAAGATTGCCCGAAAAGCGATAATCCAAGCATTACACGAGATGTAAGCGGTGAAGGTGTTCAGCAGGGCTTATTAAAACTGTTGGAAGGTACTGAAGTATTAGTACCACCACAGGGCGGCCGAAAACATCCTGAACAAAAATTAATAAAGTTAAATACAAGCAATATCTTATTCATTTGTGGCGGCGCATTTGATGGCGTTGATCGGCTTATTGGTACGCAGAATAAATACCAATGCGATTGGCTTTAATGTAAATAAAGAACTGCAGGAATTTCAACGCAAAAATTTGTTGCAATTTGTAAATGCGCAGGATCTTAAATCCTTTGGATTGATCCCTGAATTATTAGGAAGATTGCCTGTGGTTACTTATTTAAATCCACTCGATGCTGTAACACTGCGAAATATTTTAACTGAGCCAAAAAATTCGCTGATAAAACAATACAAAAAACTTTTTGAACTGGAAGGAATAGAGCTTACAATTGAAGATGAGGTGTATGATTTTATGGTGGAAAAAGCCATGGAATATAAACTCGGCGCCCGCGGGCTTAGAAGCATTTGCGAAAGCATTTTAACCGATGCCATGTATGAATTGCCTTCTCAAAAAGTAAAAACATTTAATCTTACAATGGAATACGCTCAACATAAATTTAAAGTTAGTAAATTGAGCATGCTCAAAGTTGCATAAGTTTTATTTTCAAAACTGTTTTTGTTTTCCGCAAACTTTTCTTAAAAAGAATATATAACTCTCTTTGTTTTTTTCATTTATTTTTACCTTCTCACTTACTGATTATCCTATATAAATTTTTTTCAAATGGTTGATGTAATTTTGGGGTTGCAGTGGGGTGATGAAGGAAAGGGAAAAATTGTAGATTATTTTGCTCCTTCTTATGACATGATTGCCCGATTTCAGGGGGTCCAAATGCCGGACATACCTTATATATTAATGGCAAAAAAATTGTTTTGCACCAGATACCTTCCGGCATTTTTCATGAGAATAAAATCAATCTCATTGGCAATGGCGTTGTACTGGATCCTGTTACTCTAAAAAGAGAATGTGAATCAGTTTCCGCAATGGGCATTGATTACAAGAAAAATTTATATATAAGCGCACGCACACATTTGATATTGCCTACACACCGTGCTCTTGATAAAGCAAGTGAACTTGCAAAAGGAAATGATAAAATTGGTTCTACACTTAAAAGGCATAAGCCCAGCTTACATGGATAAAACCGGACAGAAACGGGCTTCGTGTCGGTGATATCTTAGATAAAAATTTTAAATCACAATATATCAAGCTGCGGCTAAAGCATCAGAAGCTGTTGGATAATTTTTCTTTTAATGAAGATATTTCAGCCTGGGAAGAGGAATTTTTTGAAGCACTTGAATTCTTAAAAAAACTTCAAATAGTTAATGGTGAATATTTTATAAATGAAAACATTGCAGGAAGGTAAAAAGGTTCTTGCAGAAGGTGCTCAGGGCAGCATGCTTGATGTTGATTTTGGTACATTTCCTTTTGTTACATCTTCCAATACAATATCTGCAGGCGTATGTACTGGGCTAGGCATTGCTCCACAAAAAATTAGGGAAGTTTTCGGGGTTACCAAAGCTTATTGCACACGTGTGGGCAGCGGTCCTTTTCCGACAGAACTTAATGATGAGACAGGAGAACTTATAAGAAAAAGCGGTAACGAATTTGGTAGCACTACGGGTCGGCCAAGACGATGCGGATGGATAGATCTTGGTAGCATTGAATTTTGCTTGTATGATAAATGGGGTAACTCAGTTGGTGATGACTAAAGCGGACGTACTTGACTCGCTGGACACATTGCAACTATGCAATAAATATAAGATTGACGGCAAAGAATCGGATGAAATTCCTTTTCAAATGCAACGAGTTACTATTGAGCCTTTGTATAAAAAATTCAACGGATGGAAAACAGATATAACAACTGTAAAACATTTTGATGATTTGCCCCGCGAAATGAAGGCTTATATTAAATATATAAATGAAACATTAGGCGTGCCAGTCAACTTTATTTCTAACGGACCGGCAAGCGAACAGCTTATTATGGCATCATGATTGTTGCACATCTAAAAACATCTATATAATTTTTTTGGCAAATCGAAAATCATATTGAAATTTTACATCACTAATAGTTTAAGAATACAGCATTAATCCTTTAAAGAAATATGAAAGCAAAATCTGATAAGGAAAACAAATTTCCTGCAAAAAGACAACCTGTGAGCGGAGCAAAAGGTAAAGGCTCTTCAAAAAAAAGTGAAGAGGAAATAGATGATGACAACGATGATACGGAAGAAGATAAGCCTGTAAAAAAAGCTAAAAGCGCATCTAAAAAGGCTTCAGACGATGATGACGATGATGATGACGTAGAGGTAGAAGATGATTGGGAAAAGGCCGATGATGATGACTATGATCCGGACTTTGATGAATTCGACGTTCCAAAATCAAAAAATAAAAAAACTGTGGGTGGAAAGAAAAAAGAAGATGATGATTTTGAAATCGATGAAGAATTTAAAGACCTCGATCTTTTCAATGATAGTGGCGATGGAGATGATGACGAAGATGATTTTTAAATCATAATAACTGAACATGTTGCTGCTGTTCTAATAATTTGAAAAGAAACTTCACAACATATTCAATAACTGATTTTCTGAGTTTTAAAAATAAAATGCTGGGCTACTTACAAGAGTCTGGCATTTTTTGTTTCCTCGATAGCCATCAATATCATTTTGATAAATCATATGAGTGCATTGCAGCTTGTGGTGCTACCAAAATATTTTCTTCTAATGATGTTTCAAACAAAATCAGTAATAATGATTTCTTTGAAAATAAAGACGGCGACTGGATCTTCGGCCATATTTCTTACGATGTAAAAAATGAATTTGAAGATTTAGAGTCTACTCATTTTGATGGCATAAAATTTCCTGATTTCTTTTTCTTCATACCTGAAATAGTTTTTATTTTAAATGAAAATGAGATTTGTTTGGGTGTTGATGAAAATGAAAATCCTCAAACAATTTTTGAAGCTATTGACTCTTATGACGCGTGCGAATGCCTGGCAAGCCCATTGTAAATTTTAAAAAAAGATTTGAAAAAGATACTTATATCTCAACCGTTAAAAAGTTACAACAGCATATACAACGAGGGGAATGCTATGAAATAAATTTTTGCCAGGAATTTTATATTGAAGATATTTTTATCGATCCCTTCCATGTGTATAAAAGATTGAATTTGTTTTCGCCAAATCCTTTTTCAGCATTTTACAGGATCAACGATGCTTATGCCCTGTGCGCAAGCCCTGAGCGATTTTTAAAAAAAACAAATGATGTTGTAATATCTCAGCCTATGAAAGGCACCGCAAAAAGAGCCGGGGATTTTAGCGATGATAATAAAATAAAAGACAAACTTTTGAACAGTGAAAAGGAGCGTGCAGAAAATATAATGATCGTTGATATGGTAAGAAATGATCTTGCAAAGGTTTGTGAGAACGGCTCGGTGAAAGTGAAAGAATTTCTGAAGATATATTCATTTCCGCAGGTACATCAAATGATATCCACCATTGAAGGAAGGCTTAAAAAAAATGCTTCATTTCCTGAAATAATTGCTGCAACATTTCCTATGGCATCCATGACTGGCGCACCAAAGAAAAGCGTAATGCAATTAATTGAGCAATATGAAAGAACGAAGCGTGGCTTGTATTCTGGAACCATGGGATATATAGATCCAGATCTTAATTTTGATTTCAATGTTGTCATAAGAAGTATTCTTTATAACAAGAAAAATAAATATGTATCAATGCAGGCTGGCTCGGCAATTACGAGTAAAAGTGTTCCTGAAGAAGAATATGAAGAATGCCTCGTAAAACTTGAAGGACTAAGAAAAGCGCTTGAATAATTAATTATGTTTTTTAGTAACAGCCCTTTTTTTATAAAGAGTTTTTGAATCCATATTAATGTCACCAAACAACTTCTCAACACATTCATTAAGTATGGGATATTTATTGACAACAAATTCGTCCATTTTTTGGCTGGGCAATCTTAAATTATAAGTACTTCCCTGGGCCATGGCATTATCAAAGCCTGGATTATAACGATTAAAATCTTTTAAATCCATTTTTATATTTTTCGCAATTACTGATGAGATGTATCTTCCTGAAATCTCTATCTCTGTTGAGTTTAAAGCCTCCGAATCAGAAATTGCAGGCTTTAAAGCATTACCTGAATTACTTAATGTTGTGTAGTCGAATCCTTCCGCAAGGCTATCGTTAACATTCGTCTCCATTATATAATGTGTGGCAATAAATTTTTTTACATGATTGCGCGATTCTTCAGGTAAAAAATACTGAAGATTCCAGAAATTTTTACTGCCGCTTTTTTTTATTGCATCATAAACCTTTCCAGGACCACCATTGTAGGCAGCAATCACTAAAAGCCAGTCATTAAAATCTTTGTAAAGGTTTAATAAATATTTTGCTGCTGCATTAGTGCTTTTATAATAATCAACCCTGTCATCTTCAAACTGATTTACCCGCAATCCATAATCTTTAGCAGTATAAACCATGAACTGCCATGGACCTCTGGCACCGGCAACAGAAAGCGCATCGGATTTCAGATCGCTTTCTATAACTGCGAGATATTTTAATTCTCTCGGTAAACCATACTGCGTAAGAATTCCATCAATCAAATTGAAATAAGGTACTGCTGTTTTTTTCATCTGCAGCAAGTACTTTCTATGATCGTGAAGATAGTCCTGCATATAGGTTTCAGCATAAGGATTTACCTGTGAAGAATAAGGTATTGCTGAGTTGTAGGAGTAATTTTTAAACAAATTTTTAAAGCCATATTTTGTTACCTGGCTTACATATTCCACTTTTTCTTTCTTAGGGGGAGTTCCAGATTTTACTACTTCTTCAATAACCTTTTCTTCCTTTTTTTCGCTCTTATTTATTAGCGTATCTGTATGCGCTTGTCTATAAAAATTTGGTTCCGCAAATACAAAATTTGATAGTATTTGAAATAAAAAAAATAATATAAGCAGTTTTCTCATCGCTTAATATTTTTTGTAATTATTTAAAAGCATAGATGAGATTTCGAGCAGTATTTCTTCGTCAAATCTTTTAGTGATTACCTGCAAGCCAAAAGGCATACCATTACTATGTTTGAACAATGGTAAAGAAATAGCAGGGCACCCAACAAGGTTTGCATATACCGTGTAAATATCTGCCAAATACATTGCGACAGGATCTTTCTCCATACAACCCGCTTCAAAAGCAGTCGATGGCACGGTGGGCAATATCAATGCATCGGAATTTGTAAACATTTCTCTTGTCTGTTGCACAAGCATATTTCTTATTTTCTGCGCTTTGGTGAAGTAGGCATCGTAATAGCCTTCACTCAAAACGAATGTACCGAGCATAATTCTTCTTTTTACTTCTTTACCAAAACCTTCACTTCTGTTGGTTTTATAAAAATCTGTTAGATCAGTAGATTTATTCATGCTGTTGTAACCATATCTTACGCCATCATAACGGGCAAGATTACTGGAAGCTTCAGCAGTGGTAAGTACATAATAAGCAGGCACAATAAAATCTATGAGATTAAATTCAATTTCTTTGGTTGCATGTCCGTGCTGCTGTAATTCCTCATACACAGTATAAATATTTTCTTTTATTTCATGGTCGAGGCTTTCATGTTCAATCGCATTTTTTAACAAAGCGATTTTATATTTTCTTTCATTTTTTTTAATGGGAAAATCATATTGTTTTTTTTGTGCTACGGTACTATCAAAAGTATCAACGCCATTGATCACTTCAAGAATCAATGCGGCATCTTCTATATTATTCGAAAAAATCCCAATCTGGTCAAAAGATGAGGCATAAGCAATTAATCCATGTCGTGAAACACTTCCGTAGCTTGGCTTAAAGCCGGTAATGCCGCAAAAATCTGCGGGCTGTCTTACAGAGCCGCCAGTATCACTACCAAGGCTTGCCATGCAAAGACCTGCCTGCACTGCAACTGCCGAGCCGCCTGATGAACCACCTGGCACTTTAGTTTCATCCAATGGGTTAAGCACTCTCCCATATGCTGAGTTTTCATTGGTGCTTCCCATTGCGAATTCGTCACAATTGCAACTACCAATTATAATAGCGTCTTCCTCTAATAAATTTTCCACAGCTGTAGCAGTATATACAGAGGTAAAATTCTTCAACATGCGGGATGAAGCAGTAACATGATGATCTTTATAACAAATAACATCTTTGATAGCAATTACGACGCCATGCAGCTTGCCACATGATTTGCCATTATTTCTTTTAGCATCTAAATATTTTGCCCTTTCAAGGCTTTCAGGTGCATACACTTCTGTGAATGCATTTAAATGTTGTAAGCTATTAATGTTATCAAGAAACAAATGAACCACATCTGTGCATGAAGTTATGTTGTCAAAAAGCTCTTTCTTATATTGAGATATGGTAGAAAATTTAACCAAAACATAGTATATAAAAAAAGGCTAAGATGTTGTTATCATTTAAGAAAACACACACCTAAGCCGTAATTAAATCAGAATATTTATTTAAGAAGCTGGAGTTTCTCTTATAACTTCCTGCCTTGTTACATCTTGACGAGGGGTTGCAGGGGGAAGATTATCTTTGTCTCTCATGCCAGCATCAATTTCATTTTTTACATGTTCTTTGGCATCGTTAAATTCTCGTACGCCTTTACCAATTCCTCTCATCAGGTCAGGTATTTTTTTGCCACCAAAAAATAAAAGAACTACAAGCAGAATCAGGATCCACTCTGAACCACCGGGCATTGAAAGCAATAATTCCGGTCTTGAAAAAATGATTGTCATAATTATAAAATTAGGCCTCAAAGATACAGTAATAATCTTATGCGAAGCAATACATTATTGTATAAAATTGTTTAACAAATGAGTGGTTATCTAATATAACGTCCACATTTAGCTTTGCCGTTTGCAGCTTCGTAAGGTGTTATACCGCGGGCGCAGGATGAAAAAATAACAGCAATTAGAAATGCTGAAACATAAACTTTCTTCATTGTAGTAAAAATTGTTGAAGTAGAATTTATGCCATCCCGAAAATTTGGTGAGCTGCAATAATATATAATAAAAAACCGGAAAGCAAGGACTTCCCGGTTTTTCTATAAGTTTTTTTTGCGATTTATTTCATCCTCTTTTCCTGTATGCGTGCACTCTTGCCACTTCTTTCCCGCAGATAATAAAGCTTTGAACGACGAACTTTTCCTGTTTTATGAAGTTTGATACTATCAATATTTGGGGAAAAAAGAGGGAACAAACGCTCTACTCCAATACCATCGCTTATTTTACGAACAGTAAATGTAGCAGTACCGCCTTTGCCCTGGCGCTTAACCACATCACCCTTAAAGCTTTGTATGCGCTCTTTATTACCTTCCTGGATTTTATAGTTTACGGTAATATTATCACCTGCTTTAAACTGAGGAATCTCTTTCTTTTGCGTTAGTTGCTCGTGAATAAATGCAATTGCATTCATGGCTTAAATTTTAGGAGTGCGAAGTTATAATAAAAATTTTAAAAGCGGCAAACTTATCTTGCCACATTCACCGCTCTTTTTTCCCGTATCACGGTTACTTTAATCTGGCCGGGATAAGTCATTTCCGTTTGAATTTTTTGAGCAATTTCGAAACTTAATTTATCGCTATCTCCATCAGTTACTTTTTCTGATTCAACAATTACACGAAGTTCTCGTCCAGCCTGTATTGCATAGGCCTTTTCCACACCCTGGTATGTCATCGCCAAATTTTCAAGGTCTTTTATTCTTTGCAAATATTGTTGCATGATTTCTCGTCTTGCACCAGGCCTTGCACCGCTCATGGAATCGCATGCCTGAATTACCGGAGATATCACGTATTGCATTTCTACTTCATCATGATGAGCACCAATGGCATTGCAAACAGCAGGATTTTCACCATATTTTTCTGCCAGCTTCATTCCTAAAAGCGCATGACTTAATTCTGTTTCATCATCAGGTACTTTACCAATATCATGCAATAAACCTGCACGCTTGGCCAACTTCACGTTCATACCTAACTCTGCAGCCATTACTCCGCAAAGATTGGCAACTTCACGGCTATGCATTAATAAATTTTGGCCATACGAAGAGCGGAATCTCATCTTACCCACGATCCTAACCAGTTCTTTATGAAGGCCATGAATGCCCAGTTCTATTACTGTTCTTTCGCCAATTTCAATTATTTGTTCTTCAAGTTGTTTTCTTGTTTTTTCTACCACTTCCTCTATACGAGCAGGATGAATGCGGCCATCTGTAACAAGACGTTGAAGCGACAGTCTTGCTATTTCCCGCCGTAAAGGATCGAAAGAAGAAAGTATGATGGCTTCAGGAGTATCGTCTACTATCAAATCCACACCCGTAGCGGCTTCTATAGCCCGGATGTTTCTTCCTTCCCGGCCAATAATAGAACCTTTTATTTCGTCACTTTCCAAATTAAAAACGGTGATCGCATTTTCAATAGCTTGTTCAGCGGCAGTACGCTGAATAGTTTGAATAATTATTTTGCGCGCTTCTTTATTAGCCTTTAATCTTGCTTCATCAATAATTTCCTGTTGAATGATTAACGCCTGTGAATTAGCCTCATTGCGCAGCGATTCTATTAACTGCGATCTAGCCTGATCTGCTGTAAGCTCAGCTACTTTCTCAAGCCTTCGTATGTGCTCTTCCTGGTGTTTTTCCAGCTCTGTCCGCTTTATATTTACAACTTCTATCTGCCGGTTAAGTTGTTCCTTGATAGCGGTATTTTCTTTGATAAGCCTTTCAACATTCTGATCTTTTAAATTTACAGCCTGCTCCTTTTGTTTAATTCTGTTTTCCGCATCACTTAATTTTTGATTTCGTTGAAAAACTTCTTTGTCGTGCTCTGATTTTAGCTGAACAAATTTTTCCTTTGCTTCAAGCTGTTTTTCTTTTTTAATTGTTTCTGCCTGTAATTGCGCATCGGAAATAATTTTTTGAGCTTGTTGTTCTGCTGCTTCTATTTGCTTGTTAGTATTTTTTGCAAATAAGAATTTACCCAGGATGATGCCCACTATCAATGCGATAGCACCAACTATTATCGGGAGTAATTGTTCCATTGTTTTTTAAAAGTTTAAATCGTTTCATAATCAATTCATCATCCTCATTTATTATAAAAATAATTAAAGACAAAGCGAATTAACGAAGTTAATAAAATTGTGGGTAAGCAAGTACCCATAAATCCTTAAAATTCATATATACTATAAACCATGTGCTGTTAACGCATCAAACTGTTTATTTATTCGTTGAAGTCCTTCAAGAAAGTCATTTGAAGAAAGCGTCGATCCTTTTTCTTCCCGGGGCTGCGTGGCAAACCAGATGAGCACCATCGAAATATAGTCCTGCATGTCTTTTCCTGCGAACTGGCTACGGAACTCAACGATTTTATCATTGATCAGTTTTAAAGTTTTCCTTACTATTTCTTCATCGGATGGCAATATTTTTATACGATAGTTTCTATCTCCAATTATAATATTTACAGGTATTAATTCTTCAGGCATTTTAGTTATTTAGCATGGTTATGCAGGCCTCAATATCTTTAATGTAGCCCTTAATTCTTTTTTCAAATTCGTTTTTTTCAGCGGTATTCATTATGTCTGCTGAAGCTTTAAGAACACTGTTTTGTGTTTCGAGAAGATCAATTTTTTCTAAAAATGTTTTTTCGCTTTCCTTCAGTTCCTTGATAGTTTCTTCAAGTATTACTTTTTCTTTTTTTATAGTAATATAATTTTTTATAAGTGCCTGTAACTTCGTATTAATACTTTTGATATATTCTTCAGCGGTGTTCATTAGTTGTTTCTTATTTCTGCATTAAAAGTTTTTGTAATGGAAGAAATAATTTTGTTCATTATACTATCAGTTTCGGTGTCAGTAAGGGTTTTATCTCTGTCCGAAAAGGTAAAAGCTATGGCTAAAGATTTCTTCCTAACTCCTAATTTATCGCTTTCAAATACATCAAAGAGCTTGAAACCTTCAAGCTTGGGTAGTTTTAAATTTCCAATGGATTGCTTTAGTTCTCCATATGAAATATTTTTATCCAAAACTACGGCAAGGTCTCTATGCACTAATGGAAACTTTGCAACTTCTTTATACAAAGCATCCTGTTTTACTGCAAAGGACAAAAGTAATTGCCAGTTAATATATAAATAAAGTGTTGGCTGCTTGATTGAAAATTTATCAAGCTCTTGTTTTTTTACGCTTCCCATTCTTGCGATTTGCTTCCCGTTTATTGAAGCAACAATCGCATCGTCCAGTATTTCGCCTTGCTGTATTGAAAATTGTGTTTCACTTATGCCCGCTATCTTAAAAATCGTTTCGCACACTCCTTTTACAAAATAAATATCAACTTTTCCAGGTTTATGTTTCCAGTCAGAATCTCTTTTATTGCCTGTAAAATATAAAGCAAGGCTTTCAGTTTCTTCATAACTGCTTTCTTTTATCGAATAAATTTCCCCGAATTCAAATAAGAGCAGATCGTTGTTTTTCCTGTTGATGTTGTAAGCAATGCTTTCAAGGCCCGTTGGCATCATAGAAGGTCGCATTACATCCAGGTCTTCACTAATGCCGTTTATTATTTTTACCGTAGTCTTTAAAGTTTTTTCATCGAAATATTTACTGTTTGTAATAGAATTAGTGAAGATCTCAGCAAATCCATGTGCAGCGAGCCAGCCGGCAACGTTTTCTTTTACGGCAGCGCTTCTTGACTCGGGATCTGTTGCCGCAAACATTTTAATAGTTTCCGGTATTTCAATATTATCAAGTCCATCAATTCGCATTATCTCTTCCACAACATCTGCTGGTAAGGTTATATCAGGATTGCTAAAAGGCGCGGCAACTCTTATTTCATCCATATTCTCTTTAAGAATAGAAAAGTTAAGACTTGTCAAAATATTTTTTACTGTATCAGTATGATATTTTTTCCCACTTAATTTTTGTAAATAATGATTTTTTAAAGTGATCTCACTTCTTTCTTTTGGCATAGGATATACATCGTTCAACTGCGAAGAAATTGTTCCTCCGCAAATTTCCTTTATAAGCAATGCGGCTCTTTTCAAAACGGAAACCGTATTGCTTATATCAACACCTTTTTCGAACCGTATGGCAGCATCCGTTCTTAAGCCATGCCTCAATGATGTCTTCCTTATATTGACAGGGTTAAAATATGCGCTTTCCAAAAAAATATTTACAGTTTGAGGCGTGACGCTGCTGCCAATTCCACCAAAAACGCCTGCAAGGCACATTGCCTGTTTGTTTCCATCGCATATCATGATGTCTTCATTACTAAGTTTATAAGCCTTTCCATCAAGCGCGATAAAAGGAGTGCCTTCTGTAAGCGTTGTAACAATTATTTTGTTACCATGCACTTTATCTGCGTCAAACGCGTGAAGCGGTTGCCCGGTTTCATCGAGTATAAAATTAGTAATGTCGACTATGTTATTAATCGGCCGCTGGCCAATACTTTTCAATTTATTGGCGAGCCACAAGGGCGATGGCGCTATTGTAATACCGGAAATTTTTATTCCTGCGTACCTGTTACAGAGCCCGGCATCTTCTATTTCAATTTTGATAGTATCAGTTATTGTATCTGGCTGCAGAGATTCGTTTAATGGAGATACTACTTTTATATCGCTGTTGTTATGGTGAGAAAGATATGCGCATATATCTTTAGCAACACCTAAATGGCTCATCGCATCCATATGATTGGGTGTAAGGCCAATCTCGTAAATCCAGTCGTTATAAAGGTTATAATAATCAAAAGCAGCCAGGCCAACTGGTGTTTCATCCGGCAAAACAATAATACCATCATGGCTTTCACCAACGCCAATTTCATCTTCTGCGCATAACATGCCATTGCTTTCTTCACCCCGAATTTTAGAGTTTTTTATCTCCACACTTTTTCCCGCTGATGAATACAAAGTTGCTCCAGGCGTTGCAACAATTACTTTTTGTGTTGCAGTTACGTTTGATGCTCCACAAACGATCTTTAATATTTCGCCTGCACCCACATTAACCGTTGTAATTTTTAGCTTATCTGCATCAGGATGTTTTTCGCAGGTAAGCACTTCTCCTGTTATCAATCCACTTAAAGAACCTTTTATTTGTTCATACTTTTCGATATTTTCCACTTCAAGGCCTACTGAAGTTAATATAGCGGAGATCCGTTGCGGATTTTCTATCATTTTTGCAGTAACCGCATCTTTTGGAAGATAATCCAAAAGCCAATTGTAGCTGATCTTCATTAATTATATATAAAATTACCGTTTAAGATAATCAAAAATAAGAAAGATACAGGTAACGATATCGGTATACTTAACGGGAAGCTATGATCAATTTCCTGGAAAAATTTGGTGGCAGTTTTAAGATTTTTTCTGACAACTTTCAAGGAAGTCGTAGTCACTTTTATGCACTTTTGTTTGTTGATTATTTTTAATAAAAACGGTAAAAAAAATAAGTTTTGTTGATAAGGTAATTTATTGTGTTGATAAGCGATTTATATTTGTTAGAATCGCATTAATAACTAAGGTATAAATATAAGTGCTTAACAATTTCTTTAAATAGGTTAATGTACTTTACCTTAGCCGCCCTTCAATTTTTTTTATTTAGAAATGATTGATATGACTTTTTAAAACTACCAAAAAGAATTTTTTCATAATGGATCTGACTAATATAGACAAAGAACGAAAAATCAGGAGAAAAGGCGGCTCGCCAGAGTTTGGAAATTTAATGTTTGGAAAAGTGCCTCCGCAAGCTAAGGACCTTGAGGAAGCTGTACTTGGAGCCGTTATGATTGAGAAAAATGCATTTGATGTCGTAATAGAAATCTTAAAGCCAGAATGTTTTTATGTAGAAGCGAATCAAAGGATTTTCAGAGCTATGCAAGGCCTGCAGCAAAAAAATTCACCGATAGACTTATTGACGGTTGTTGAAGAACTAAAATTCAGAAATGAGATAGATTTTGTTGGTGGTGCATTTTATGTAATAAAGCTTACTAATGCAGTGGTTTCATCTGCAAATATTGAAGCGCATGCAAGAATCATTTTGCAAAAATTTATACAAAGAGAACTTATAAGAATTAGCGGTGAAATTATCGGCGATGCTTATGAAGATAGTACCGACGTTTTTGATCTTCTAGATGAAGCAGAGACAAAGCTTTTTGAAATTACCAATAATCATTTGCGCAAAGATTATGCAAGCATCGATAGCGTTTTGGTAAAAACCATTCAACGCATAGATGACCTGAGAACACGGCAAGATGAAATAACGGGTGTGCCTACCGGCTTTTCACTTCTTGATCGTATTACTTATGGCTGGCAACCTGCTGATCTTATTGTGCTTGCTGCACGTCCGTCTGTTGGTAAAACGGCATTCGCACTAAACCTGGCTCGCAACGCAGCTTTGCATCCTACAAAGCCCACCTCGGTTGGATTTTTTTCGTTGGAAATGAGTGCCGGGCAGTTGGTGCAACGAATCCTAAGTGCTGAAAGTGAAATTTGGCTGGAAAAAATTGCAAGAGGCAGATTGGAAGATCATGAGATGAAACAACTTTACCGGAAAGGTATTGACAGGCTTGCATCAGCGCCCATTCATATTGATGATACAGCAGCACTGAATATTTTTGAATTAAGGGCTAAATGCAGAAGATTAAAAAATAAACATAATGTTGGTATCATCATCATAGATTATTTGCAACTAATGAGCGGTGCTGGTGAAAACCGCAACAGCAACAGGGAACAGGAGATCAGCAGAATTTCAAGAGATTTGAAAGGACTTGCAAAAGAACTGCAGATACCGATTATTGCATTAAGCCAATTAAGCCGAGAAGTTGAAAAACGAAAAGAAGGTAATAAAATGCCGCAGCTTAGCGACCTCCGGGAATCAGGAGCTATTGAGCAGGATGCGGATATGGTAATGTTCCTCTATCGCCCGGAGTATTACGATATTACTGCAAACGAATTGGGCGAAAGTAATAAAGGGGAAACTCATGTTCGGATTGCAAAGCATAGAAATGGCCAACTGGACACCATTAAGCTAAAAGCCTTGCTTCACATACAAAAATTTGTAGAAGAAGATGGAGATGATTTCAACCACAGCCTGCCCCAAGGTGGAAACTGGAAACCGGTAAAAGACATTGATAGCGATGGCGCGAAGCTTTACATACAAAAAGGAAGCAAAATGAATGAGGGAGAATTTGATGATGATACGCCCTTTTAAATTTACAGCTTCATGCAAGTGCCATTTTTTTTTGAGGAAAATTTACCATCTGAAAATGAATTTATACTTAATGAGGAAACGTCCAGGCACATAGCACAGGTTTTGCGAATGAAAGAAGGTGACAACATTCGGTTGACCAATGGTGCAGGATACATAAAAAAGGCCTCTGTTATTGTTTCTGATAAAAAGGGAACCAGGATAAGAATAAATGATACAATTTATATAAACCCTGAGACATCCGCAATTACCATTGCTATTTCTTTAATAAAAAACATCAACCGCTTTGAATGGTTTCTTGAAAAAGCAACGGAGACAGGTGTTTCAGCCATTATACCCTTTGTTAGCGATAGAACAGAGAAACAGCATTTACGTATTTCTCGTGTTAGAAATATTTTAGTAAGTGCTATGTTGCAATCGCAGCAGGCGTGGTTACCTCAAATTTGCGAGCCGATAAGTTTAAAAGAAGTCTTTCAAAAATCTTACATAAGTAAATATATAGCTCATTGTATCAATGATGAAAAAAAGCAATTGAGCGACGAGGTTTTTGAAAAAGAAAATTCGATAATATTAATTGGACCGGAAGGCGATTTTACCCAAAATGAAATCGACGCAGCTATTGAAAACAATTTTATACCGGTAAGCCTGGGAGAAACAAGATTAAGAACAGAGACCGCAGGTTTAGTGGCTGCGGTCTTGCTTTTACATAAAAGAAAATAAAGCAAATTATTCCTGAACTACAAGCCTAAAGCCGTTTCCATGGATATTTACAATTTCAATATTGTTATCGTTTTTTAAATATTTGCGAAGCTTTGCAATATATACGTCCATGCTTCTTCCATTAAAATAAGTATCGCTACCCCATATTTTTTTAAGTGCTGTTTCCCGTGGAAGTAAATCATTTTTATATTCACAAAGCATTTTAAGCAGTTCATTTTCTTTAGGCGATAACGTCTGTACATCTTTGCCGATGCCCAGCTGGCGCAGTCTTGGATTGAAATGATATTTGCCTAAATCATATTCTGCATTTGCTTCTTCGCGATGCAATTCTTCATTGCGCTTAAGAATGGCCTTAATTTTATGCAATAGAACGTCACTATCAAAAGGCTTAGTAATGTAATCGTCTGCACCAAGCTTATAACCCTTTATAATATCATCTTTCATTGTTTTTGCAGAAAGAAAAAATAAGGGCATATCAGGATCCACATCTCTTATTTCTTCTGCAACGGTGAAGCCATCCATATTTGGCATCATCACGTCCAGCAGGCATATATCAAATTTTTCGCGCTGAAAGGCAGCCAGGCCAAGCCGACCATCCCTCTCTAACACTACATCGTAATCATTCAACTCGAGGTAATTTTTTAAAACCATTCCAAGATTTGGATCATCTTCACAAATTAAAATTTTTGGTTTTTTACTTTCCATGGTATCTTATGTTTATTCTTAATTAAAGATATTTAGTTTTTAACTAAATGTTTATACAATTTCAATATGACTACTATTTATGCATAAATACGTTGCCTTAAAAGTTAAAACATTCTTATGATTGTAAAGTTCACCTGAAGTAAGAAGAAATCGGCTACATCGAACACTGAAAATTCCATTAATTGTACTCACAATAGACAGACAATATTCTGCATCGTAAAAACACGCTTTTTAAAATAATATTATAAAAAATCTTGCTAAATAGTAATTTCCACATTATCTTCGTTTCGGTTTTTCATAGGATATTGGATTTTAAAGCGGGACTAGATTTCTATCTTGGTCCCTTTTTTATTTAACCAGCTTAAGAAGTTTTCCACCATTTTTGCTTTGTAGAAAGATTAAATATATTTTCGTCCTGGTTTTTCATAGGATATTGGATTTTAAAGCGGGACTAGATTTTTATCTTGGTCCCTTTTTTATTTGTACGGTTGTATCAAGCCATCATTTGTAATCGATAGTAAATTCTCTTCTCTTAAAAAATGCAGGACCTTCGTCACTTTTTTCCTTTGAAACGTTTTAAGTGTTTCAAATAGATAAGCATGCTTTCTGGTTTACCGGCGATAATATTTTTTATTTCCTGTGAAATTTTTTCAAATTCTTCTTTTGAGATGTGGAGGCTTTTTTCCTGAAGGCAATTATCACAGATTCCACATTTCTTGATGCTATTATCATTAAAATAAGTACCGATCATTTTGCTTCTGCAGGTATTCTCATTTCTTATATAGGCAAGCATTGCATTAAGTCTTTTTTCAAAAGCCTGCTTTCTTTTAAGAATATTTTTTTGGTTAATACTAAGATCTGAAACAGAAACCCGGTTTTGCAAAAAATGTAATTGCGGTTTTTCTTTTTGTAAGACGTAATGTATTATTCCCATGGAATGCATTACTAAAAGGCCATCTGTAATCGTTTCCTTTTTAGAGCCAACGAATCTTGCAAGTTTTGATTCATTAATATTAGAAGGATAATCAAAAATTCCTTCATACAGCCGCAGTAATCCTTTCACTATTGCATCATATTCAGGATAATCTTTTTGAAAAATTTCCAACCCATTTCTATCTGTGGTAAATACCGCTGATGATGGTAAAAAAGATTGTTCATTAAAGGTCAGCAATTCTTCCTGCTCCAATATTTTAAGCACATTATTTATTGTAAATGCATCATGCTTAAATTTTTTTGCAAAATCACTTATATCAAAATCAAAATATAAATCTTCGCCACTGCCTGAAGGTAACTGAAAATAATTTACAAGTGATGCATATACATTTTTTATGGTTTTCAAACCAGGAAATTTTATGTCAGCAGCTTTTTGCAGGCTTGAAATTTCTTCTTCATTGCATAACAAAACAGCATAGGCCTTTTCTTGATCCCTTCCGGCCCGGCCTGCTTCCTGGTAATAATTTTCAAGTGCTTCCGGCACATCATAGTGAATTACCACTCTCACGTCAGGCTTTATCTATTCCCATTCCAAAGGCATTTGTGCAAGCGATTATTCTGTATTGAGTTATTAATCCACTTCATCCTGTCTTTCATTTCTTTCATTAGCTAAAAGCCCTGCATGATAATGCTTCGCATTAACGCCGTTGATGTTTAATAAGTTCTTCTATTTCCTTGGTTCTTTTACGGCTTTTACAATAAACAATGCCGCTGCCTTTTACTTTATTTAAAATTTCAAGAAGTTTATTTTGCTTTGATGATAAATTAAAAACGCTGTATGAAAGATTGCTTCTTTCAAATGATTGTTGGTAGCAATATTCTTTTGTTTTAAATCAAGCTTATCGCAAATATCTTTCTGTACTTCCAGTGTTGCGGATGCGGTAATTGCCAAAACAGGAACATCTTTAACGGCTTTTCTGATGGCTGCAATGCGCAGGTAGGGCGGCCTGAAGTCGTACCCCCACTGAGATATACAATGTGCTTCATCAACTGCTATCAGATTAATATTTAAAGCAGGGAGGTATTCCAAAAATAGTTCTGTTTCCAGCCGTTCAGGGGATACATATAAAAATTTAAAATTGCCATAAGGCGGCATTTTTTAGGGTTTTTTTAACATCATCATATCGCATGCCTGAGTAAATAGCAAGCGCTGGTATATTTCTTTTTTTTAAATTAAAACCTGGTCTTTCATCAGTGCTATCAGCGGGCTGATAACAAGGCAGAGTCCGGTCTTTATCATTGCCGGCACCTGGAAGCATATTGATTTTCCCCCGCCGGTTGGCATCAAGGCAAGAGTATCATTTCCTTCTAATACTGAATGAATAATTTCTTCCTGCAAAGGCCGGAAAAAAGTATAACCCCAATACTTTTTTAATATATCAGCTGCGCTTTCCATAATTCTAAAAGTAAGATTTGCTTTTTAAAATTGAACGAAGAAGCATAAGCTTTGCCATTAATTTTGCAAAAAAAACAGAATGGAAGTTGTTTACAAATTGAAGCAAATCGATGAAGTGGCTAAACAGTTTATTCAATTTATAAGAGAATATAAAATTATTACGTTGAGCGGAGAGTTGGGAACAGGAAAAACCACTTTCATCAATTCGATTTGTAAGCAATACGGAGTAACGGAAACAGTTACCAGCCCCACCTATGCTCTTATTCACGAATATCATTTTAATAAAGATACCATTTATCATATGGATTTATATAGAATAAAAAATGAACGGGAAGCTATAGATGCAGGCGTGGAAGATTGCATTGTTAGTGGCAATCTTTGTTTTATAGAATGGCCCGAAGTGGCTGCTACATTGCTTCCCGATAAATATGTGAAGGTTACTTTTGAAAGTTTACGCAATGACGAAAGGAAATTGATTGCCCAACTTCTCTGATAAAAAATTATATTTATATCCTTTAAAAAAGCTGCAATGGCAAAATCAAAACCATTCGTTTCCCCATCATTTACTTATGAAACACTTGAAGAAACCCTTGACGTTAAGCCAAGAGGTGTTGAGCTTTTTATAGGTATTCCGAAAGAAAATTCTTTCCAGGAAAATCGTATTGCACTTACTCCGGAGGCTGTAAGCGTGCTTACTGCCAATGGCCATAGGGTGATAATGGAAATAAAGGCAGGAGATGGCGCCAGTTATTCAGATAACGATTACAGTGAACGCAGGTGCTAAAATCATGGATAGTAAAAAAGATAGTTTTTGAATGTGACATTCTTGTAAAAAGCGCACCGGTAAGTGAAGACGAAATTGATCTTTTAAAACATCATCAATTTATTATTTCTCCTATCCATTTGCCTGCAATGAAGCAGGAAATTTTGGAAAAAATGATGGAGAAAAAAATTACTGCTTTAAGCTTTGAAAATTTAAAAGATGACAGCGGCCATAATCCTATTGTACGGAGCATGAGTGAAATTGCGGGCAGTGCTGTAATGCTTATTGCCGGCCAGTATCTGAGTAATGCAAATAATGGTAAAGGAGTTTTGGTGGGTGGAATATCCGGCATTCCGCCAACAAAAGTAATTATTATTGGGGCGGGCATTGTAGGCGAACATGCTGCAAGAACTGCACTGGCAATGGGTGCAAGTGTAAAAGTGTTTGATAACAGTATTTATCGTTTAAAAAGATTACAGAATAATATTGGTGTTCGTTTATTCACTTCAGTGATAGAGCCGAGTATTTTATCCAAGCAATTAAAAACATGTGATGTTGCGGTTGGCGCTTTATCATCTTCAGGAGGAAGGACGCCATTGATAGTTACAGAAGAGATGGTAAGCAGGATGCGGCCGGGTAGTGTGATTGTAGATGTATGTATAGATCACGGTGGTTGTTTTGAAACATCGTCACTTACGTCTCATAAAGATACCTGTGTTCAGAAAATATGATGTGATACATTATTGTGTGCCTAATATTCCAAGTGGTTTTGCGCGAACAGCATCTCAGGCTATAAGCAATGTATTAATGCCGCTGATGCTTGAAATGGCCGATGATGGCGGGTTTGAGAATCTTGTATGGTATAAAATAAATATAAGAAGTGGGATTTATTTATTTAAAGGAGCACTTACTAACTTTCATTTAAGTGAGAGATTTGACTTGAAATTTACTGATCTGAATTTATTGATTGCAAGCAGCAGGTAGGATTATTTGTAAGTCATCATATCAATCTTTTCTTTACAAAATCATATTCATTTTTATCATTGCTACTTACTTAATAACGGTTCTGTTGTTGCAATAATTGTCTATTAAAGATATAATATAATAAAATTCCTTCTTCATCAAGATTGGTTGCAGGTTCATCCAATAAAATAATATGAACATCGCTAAAAATTGCTTGTGCAAGTTTTACCCTTTGTTTCATACCGCTGCTGAAATAGCGGATAAGCATGGATGAAAATTTTTCAAGATGAAGTAATCGAAATGATTTCTTTTGTATCAATGCTCGTAAGCCATCCTTTCATTTTTTAATGAAAAGAAAAAAACTCATGAAGTGTCATTTCTTCAATCAGATCAAGATAAGGAGCAGCAATTGACATTGTTGTAAAAATTTTTTCGGAGGCTATTGTCAAATCATCACTGGTATAAGTAATATTGCCTTCGTTGTAAGTAATGGCTCCGCCAATAATCTGCAGTAGTGTTGATTTTCCGGAACCGTTAGGTCCTGTGATTGCATAATGCTTGTTTGTGTCAAACTCAAAATGTACGTTTCTGAAAATCCATTCGCTATTATATCGCTTACCAACGTTAGTAAGCTTAATTTTCATCTGCAACTTCTTTGGCAGAAACCTTTAAAATACCTCTTTTACTTTCTTTTATAAACTGAATAATTACCTCTTTTTCTTCTGACTCCGGCAACTGTTTTTCTATATAGTCAGTCGCCTGTGTTATATTCAATCCTTTCATATAAATGTTGCGGTATATTTCCAGTATGCTATTTATTTTTTCTAATGTAAAACCTCGTCTTTGTAAGCCTACGGAATTTACACCAACATAGCTCAACGGTGATCTGCCAGCTTTAATAAACGGCGGAACATCCTTTATAATTTCTGAGCGGCCTGCAATGTAACGTATGCGCGCCAATTTTTGAAAACTGAATGGCAGCGGCCATACCTCCGATGATTGCATAATCACCAATTTCTACATGACCTGCAAGTTGCACAGAATTGGCTAAAATAACATGATCACCTAAAATGCAATCGTGTGCGATGTGACAATAAGCCATTAATAGACAATTGCTCCCAACTATTGTTTTCCATTTATCTTTTGTGCCCCTGTTAACAGTTACACATTCTCTTATGGTTGTGTTATCGCCTATTTCTACAAACGTTTCTTCGCCATCAAATTTCAGATCTTGCGGCATCGCTCCCAATAACAGCGCCAGGAAATACATTGCACGATTTGCCAATGACAGTATTTTTCATTACAACAGCATGAGACATGATATGAGTACCTTCGCCAATAGTTACACCTTCTTCAATCACAGCAAAAGGATCAATTTTTACATTGTTACCAATTTGAGCTGCGGGATGAATATGGGCAAGGGGACTAATCATAATCAGCTTTTGGTCGTTTTACTATTTGAGCAATCAATATAGCTTCTGTTACCACTTTATCACCAACATACATAGTTCCTCTCATTTCACAAATACCTCTACGGATAGGATGCAGCAATTCCATTTTCAAAATGAGTGTATCGCCAGGCACTACTTTTTGTTTGAATTTGCAATTCTCAATTTTAAAAAATAGGTATCATACTTATCTTCGGTGTTTCTTGGTATAGCAATAAAGCCTCCTGCCTGGGCAAGCGCTTCGGCCAGCAAAACGCCTGGCATTACTGAGTTTCCCGGGAAATGCCCCTGAAAGAAAGGTTCATTATAAGTAACATTTTTTATGGCGACAACATGTGTATCCGTAAGCTCAATTATTTTATCAACCAATAAAAAGGGATACCGGTGCGGTAATGTTTTTTCTATTTCCTGTATATCCAGCAAAGGTGGTTGGTTAGGATCGTATCTTAGGAATATCCTGGCGGTGCTTATATTTTTTAATATGCTCTTTTATTTTCTTTGCAAACTTTATGTTTGATGAATGACCCGGCCTGTTGGCAATTATGTGAGCTTTGAAAGGATAGCCAACTAGGGCAAGATCTCCAACAACATCAAGCAATTTATGCCTTGCAGGCTCATTGGGAAAACGAAGAGTCAAGATTATTCAAAATGCCTGCATTCACTTACCTTCACATCTTTCTTTATTAAATACTTTTGAGATACGCTCGACTTGCTCTTTTGTTACAGGTTTATCAACAACTACAATTGCATTATTAATATCCCCGCCTTTTATAAGATCGTTTGCAGATCAAAAATTCCAGTTCATGAAAAAAACAAAATGTTCGCTGGATGCTATCTCTTTGTTGAAATCATGAAATTTTTCTAGAGCGGCATGTTGCGTACCTAAAACCGGTGAATTAAAATCTATTAATGTATTGATCCTGATAACCCTCATAAGGCAGTGCTACCATTTCTACCTTTTTATCTTCATCAGTAAAAGTAATGTTATGCTCAATGGTATAATAAATTTTTTGTGCATTTTGTTTTTGCGTTCCAGCCCTTGCAAGTGCTCAATAAACGGTTCGGAGCTGCCATCAAGTATAGGAACTTCTTCGCCATCTATTTCAATCAGAACATTATCTATCTGCATTCCGACGAGTGCAGCCATAAGATGTTCAATAGTACTTATTCTGGCACCATTTAGCTTCTATAGTCGTGCTTCGGTTGGTTTCAATTACATTATCAACATCAGCTTTTACAATAGGTTTACCAGCGAAGATCAATTCTTTGAAAATTAATGCCTGTATTGGGTTCTGCAGGTTTTAAACGCATGGTAACTGATTGACCTGTATGAATACCTGCGCCTGAAATAGTTAGCCTCTTCCTTAATAGTATGTTGAAAAGATTCTTCTTTAGAGTTAGTTGCTCCATAGATCACGAAAGTATGAAAACTATTGCATTTGCAAGATAACAGAGAAGTGAAATCAGAATGATTCTTAATAAATGCAGAAATTTAATCAGAACTTATTTCGTTCATGTAATCGTTGCTAACAATTTGTTCCAGCTCTTTAATTCTTTTTTCAAGTTCGGGTAAGATTGCGGCTAAGTAGCCTGGCTTCTTAAAGCGCTTGTATAATCAAAGGCAGGCGAACCGGTAACTGCTGTATTGGGAAGTTTTAATAGATTTACTTACACCGCTCTGTGCATTTATTTTACTTCCATCTGCAATATTTAAATGTCCAACAATTCCTGCCTGTCCGCCAATCATTACATTGTTACCAATCTTTGTACTTCCGCTAATTCCGGCCTGCGCTGCAATCACAGTATTATTACCTATTTCTACATTATGTGCAATTTGTATAAGATTATCAAGCTTTGCACCTGATTTTATTAAGTGTTGATCCGATAGTTGCCCTGTCGATAGTTGCGTTGGCGCCAATTTCCACATTATCTTCAATTAATACATTTCCAATTTGCGGAACTTTTTTAAAGCTGCCATCATGCTTGTGGAGCAAACCCAAATCCATCACCACCAATAACCGAGCCGGCATGTATGGTAACATTTTTTCCGATGACACAATCATGATGAATTTTTACACCGGGATATAAAATAGTGTTCTTGTCCTATGACTACATTATCACCAAGAAAAACCTGCGGAAATATTTTTACGTTATTACCTACGATCACATTTTCTCCTATGTAGGTAAATGCACCAATAAAAATATTTTCTCCAATTGATGCAGTATCAGCAATATAAACCGGCTGCTTGTATGCCGCTAAATTGAGCTGTTGCCATTTTTTCATAAGTAGCGAGTATAGCTGCAAATGCAGAGTAGGCATCGGGCACACGTATTAAGAGTGGCAGACAATTCTTTTTTAATTCCTGTGTATCATTAATAATAATAATAGATGCTTTAGTGGTGTATAAAAATTCTTCATATTTTGGATTGGCTAAAAAAGCAAGCTGACCCTTTTTTGCTTCTTCAATTTTGCCGAAAGATGAAACCAGTGCATCAGCATTGCCTTCAATTTTTCCATTTATGATAGATGCTATTTGCGCTGCGGTAAATTCCATTTTATTTTATTTAGCTGCAATAAATGACACATAAAACATTTAAAAGTTAATTTGACATTTCAACTATTTTGAATAACAAATGTAAAATTTTTTTACGGTGCGCAAATAAAGTTTGATTGATAAATGCATTGTCAACATCGGAAATATCTTTTACTGCTTCCATCTTTAAATAAAATATGTATGTGTTCATCTACAGCATTATATGTTCTGTTCATCTGTTTCTCCGGTAAATACAAGATAAGATGCCTCATGTTGTTGTAATATTAAAATGCATCATTGCATCATCTCATTTTTTCTTCAAGCTAAATGTGTAGTTGTCTTTGCAAAAATATTTAACTTTAAAAGCTTGCGATTAATAATTCCTTTGCATAGAGATGATAGAATTTTATCGGCATGCATCTCCCAGTTTTTTATTGCCGAAAACACATCATAATCATCAAGTGTGCAAAATCATCAAGATGTAAGATTTCAATTCTTTCTTCTTAATAATCATTCTTTAAAAAAATATTAAACGTTTCAGAAGGTGCTTCAGCGCTTTGATTTCCCGGCCCTTCTGAATAATATTTATCAGCATTTTCTCTGCACATAAAACTGTTTTATGCAGATACACCTGCCAGTACATTAATCTTCTTGACACTAGAAATTTTTCAATGGAATAAATGCCTTTTTCTTCAATCATTAATTCACCGTTATGAACGGTAAGCATTTTTAAAATGCGGTCATAACCAATAACGCCTTCACTAACTCCGGTAAAAAAACTATCACGGGTGAGATAATCCATCCTGTCCACATCCAGTTGCCCGCTTACAAGTTGATGAAGAAATTTTTATGATAACGATCGGTGAAAATATCAATAGCTATTTGTAATCTGTCATTAATATCTTCATTCATTTTTTTCATAATCAACAACGAAATTTCTTCATGGCTTACATTTTCTAATAAGATATTTTCCAAGGCATGGAATAAGGCCCATGGCCAATATCATGAAGCAGAATTGCGATCTTTGCAGCCTTGTTCTTCTTCCGTTGTTATATCAAACCTTTTTCTTTTAATTCATTAATTGCATTGCACATTAAATGATAAGCGCCTAAAGAATGATGCAGCCTTGTATGCACAGCGCCCGGATAAACAAGTGTGCCATCGCCATTTGATGAATGCGCCGAACCGCTGATAGTAAGGATGAGAGATGATTGTATAAATCAATTCATCATCAATAGTGATAAAACCATAAACAGGATCATTGATTATTTTTCTATAAGACGCCATTTTTCCGTATTTGTTAAAAAGCCTTGCTGTGTTTGCAAAGATAATTTTTGGCAAGGGAATAAATTACATTTGTACCATCACGTTTGAGCGCATTATCAATGCCAGGTTTTACAATTCTTAATCTTCTAAAATATTCAACATGAATACAGCAAAAATTTTATGGGTGGATGATGAAATGGAAAGCTTGAAATCTCAGATAATGTTTTTGAAAACAAAGGCTATGAGTGCAAATCTTTGACCAATGGATTTGATGCGGTAGATTATGTAAAAGATAATATGTAGATGTAGTATTGCTTGATGAAAGTATGCCCGGCATTACGGGCTTGGAAACATTGCAAAAAATAAAAGAAATAAATACACAGATTCCGTTGTTCTAATAACAAAAAATGAAACAGAAAATCTGATGGATGAAGCCATAGGCTCGCAGATAACCGATTATCTGATAAAGCCGGTAAACCCAAACCAGGTATGGCTTTCATTAAAAAGATTATTGACAACAGAAGATTGGTTGCAGAAAAAACCACTTCTGCATACCAGCAGCAATTCCGCGATTTGTTCATGGCGTTGAACAATAATCCGGATTATAATGAATGGATGGATATTTATAAAAAGCTGGTGTATTGGGAACTTGAAATGAAGAAAAGCGACAGCCCCGAAATGCAGGAAGTTTTTCAAGCCAGAAAAATGAAGCCAACACAGAATTCTTTAAATTTATATCAAAAAATTATTCTCAATGGGTAACCAATCCTGCGGCTAAGGCGCCGATCATGAGCCATACTTTAATGAAGTATAAAGTATTTCCTCATGTTGAAAAAGGAACTCCACATTTTTTGTACTGATTGATAATTTGCGCTTCGACCAATGGAAAACCATTCAGCCGATTTTTGCCGAAAGCTTTCGGATATCAGGAAGAAGAAACTTTTTATACTATTTTGCCAACGGCCACGCAATACAGCCGCAATGCAATTTTTGCAGGCATGCTTCCTATAGATATTGAAAAACAATTTCCTGCAGAATGGAAAAATGATGATGAAGAAGGCGGTAAAAATTTGTTTGAAGAAGAATTTTTTAAAGCACAGTTAAAACAGCTTAGGCAAAGAAGATCTGAGATATTCTTATACCAAAGTTACCAATCAACCAGGATGGTCAAAAACTGGTAGATAATATGCACAACCTGTTGAGAAATGATCTGAATGTTATCGTTTACAATTTTGTAGATATGCTAAGTCATGCCCGCACAGAAATGGAAGTATTGAAAGAACTGGCAGCTGATGAAACAAGCTACAGAAGCATTACTGCATCATGGTTTGAACATTCGCCCTTCACCAGGCATTGAAAAAAATTGCTGATAAAAAAATAAATCTTATTGTTGCAACCGATCATGGAAGTGTGCGAGTAAAAACCCCAAAAAGTAGTTGGTGATAAACAAACCACTGCAAACCTTCGCTACAAACATGGCCGCAATTTGAATTATGAACCAAAAGAAGTGCTGGCATTTCGTGATCCGACGGCAGGCAGGTTTGCCCGTTCCTAATGTAAATTCATCTTTTATTTTTGCAAAGCAAGATGGATATTTATGTTATCCCAACAACTACAATCATTTTGTAAATTATTATCGAAATACATTTCAGCATGGCGGCGTAAGCCTTGAAGAAATGATAATTCCGGTTATAAGAATGACTACTAAAGTGTAAGCGTTGATGTAAGTATAGCGTAATTTTGCCAGCAATATATTATGAAATACAATCAGGCTACATTAAAAAGACTAGAAACTATACTGGATGAAGTGGCTACATAGTTCGTTATGAGCGAGGCTCTTTTCAAAGCGGGTATTGCATTTTGGAAGAAAAAAAAGTAGTAGTGCTGAATAAGTTTTTAAATGCTGAAGGCAGAATAAATACGCTTTCGGATCTTATACCTTCTTTAAGTATAAACTATGACATGCTTACAAAAGATTCTCAAAAAATGTATGAAGAACTAACGGAACAAAATGGAACAGTGAAGAAACAATAGATTTTTCGCAAGATTTTTTAAAAAGTGAATTATCCCTCTATAAAAGTTACGTTTCTTGGAACCGGCACCAGTGGCGGAGTTCCGATGATAGCATGTGGCTGTTATGTATGCACTTCCGGTGATAAAAAGGATAAGCGACTTCGCAGCAGCATTTTGGTTGAAAGCAACACCACAACTTTGGTAGTCGATACAACACCTGATTTTCGATACCAGATGTTGAGAGCAAATGTAAAGAAGCTGGATGCAGTAATTTTTACACATCCTCATAAAGATCATATTGCAGGCCTTGATGATGTAAAAGCATATAATTTTTTTCAGCAAAAGCCAATGGATATATATGCCAATGAACTTACACAGCAAGGCTTAAAAAGAGAATATGCTTACATTTTTGCAGATAAAAGATATCCTGGTATTCCGCAGGTAAATATGCATACAATTACTGATGAAACCTTTATAGTAGGAGATATACCTGTTATCCCAATCCTAGTTTACCATTTAAAGATGCCGGTGCTTGGTTTTCGCTTTGGCAAGTTCACTTATATTACAGATGCAAACCGGATCGATGATAAAGAAAAGAAAAAAATTATGGGCAGTGATACACTTGTAATCAATGCACTACGAAAAGATTCGCATATTTCTCATTTTACATTGCAGGAGGCTATTGATCTTGTAGATGAATTAAAAATCCCTAATGTGTATTTTACGCATATCAGCCACCAGCTTGGATTGCATGCCGAAATAAATAACGAACTTGCCGCAGGCAGGCATCTTGCTTACGATGGTTTGCAACTTCAGTTTTAGCAATTATAAAATCCATTTAATAGCAATTTTTTTATTGTACTTAAATGTTTATTTTACTTCTAAAATAAGACAGGATGTGGAAGGAATTTTTGACCGATTATTTTGGTTTTACAGTAAAGGGCAGAATAGGTACAATCACCATCGTTGCGTTAACCGTTTTAATTGTTACATGTCCGCTTTTATATCCTTTTTTCATCAAGCCAAAACATTATGATTGTACTGCATTTCAAACCGATATTGCAAAGCTTGCAATCGGAAAAAACGGATTCATTTGAAATAAAAAATAGTAATAATTCTTTTTATACGAAACTATAATTCATCGGCAAAAAATGTTGAAATTATAAAAGGAGAAGTTTTTTATTTTGATCCGAACACTGCGTCTTATGAAGAATGGAAAAAACTTGGTATAAGAGATAAAACTATTCACACGATACAGAATTATCTTTCAAAAGGCGGTAGATTTTATAAGCCGGAAGACATCAGTAAAATATGGGGCTTGTCAACGGCAGATGCGCAAAGACTTATCCCTTATGTTTCTTTAAAAAATCAAAAGAAAGAATATGTTTCTTTTGATAAAAAACAATACACGCCATCGGTTGCTATACATCCTGTTAAAACGAATCAAATAGTAGATATCAATCTTGCAGACACCACTGCATTTATTACTTTGCCAGGTATCGGCAGTAAGCTCTCACAAAGGATTATAGCATTTCGCACTAAGCTTGGTGGCTTTTATTCTGTTGACCAGGTTGGTGAAACCTACCTGCTTCCGGATTCAACTTTTCAAAAAATAAAATCACGGTTAATTGTTAACAGTAACGATGTTAAAAAAATAAACATTAATACCGCATCAGTTGATGAGATGAAAGCGCATCCTTATATGCGTTATAATCTTGCAAATGCTATTTATCAATATAAACAACAACATGGAAATTTTACTTCCGTTGAAAACATAAAAAATATTATGCTGATAACAGATGATGTATATAAAAAGATTGCGCCTTATTTATCTGTTCAATAATAAATATTGTTAAACGTTATTATAAAACTAACAAGCGTTAGCTTTTGTAATTATTAAACCTACTTTGCAATACAATTACTATTATGGATTTTAAAAACAGTGAGCTTACAGAACAAGTAGCACAAACAGCAAAAGATTTTGCGCAGCAATATATAAAACCCAATGTAATGAGCTGGGATGAAGCACAAGAGTTTCCTGTTCATATTTTTAAAGAGTTGGGCAAGCTTGGTATGATGGGTGTTTTAGTTCCAGAGGAATATGGAGGTTCGGGTTTAGGATATCATGAATACAGTGCTGTAATACAGGAAATATCAAAAGTTTGCGGTTCAATTGGCTTATCAGTAGCTGCACACAATTCATTATGCACCGGTCATATACTTGCTTTTGCAAATGAAGAACAAAAACAAAAATACCTTCCCAAACTAGCGACGGCAGAATATATTGGAGCCTGGGGATTAACAGAAGCGCAAACGGGAAGCGACGCAGGCAACATGAAATGTGTAGCAGTAAAAGATGGCGACGAATGGATAATAAACGGAACAAAGAACTGGATAACACATGGCAAAAGTGGTGATGTAGCCGTAGTCATTTGCAGAACAGGCGAACCTCGTGCAAAAGATAATTCAACCTCGTTTATTATTGAAAGAGGAACAAAAGGATTTGCCGGAGGCAAAAAAGAAAACAAGCTTGGCATGCGTGCAAGTGAAACAGCAGAGATGGTTTTTAATGATTGTCGTGTGCCGGATGCATGCCGCATGGGCAATGTGGGCGATGGTTTTAAGCAAGCCATGAAAGTGCTTGATGGTGGCCGCATTTCAATTGCATCTCTTGGATTGGGCATTGCCAAAGGCGCTTATGAAGCATCAGTAAAATATGCAAAGGAAAGGCATCAGTTTGGAAAACCTATTGCAGAGTTCCAGGCAATATCTTTTAAGCTCGCGGATATGGCAACAGAAATTATGGCTGCTGAATTATTAATCAGCAATGCATGTGATAAAAAAATGGCTGGTGAAAACGTAACCAAAGAAGCTGCGATTGCTAAATATTATGCAAGTGAAATATCGGTAAAAGTAGCCACAGATGCTGTGCAGATTTTTGGAGGTTATGGATATACGAAAGATTTTCCGGTTGAGAAATTTTACAGGGATAGTAAGCTTTGCACTATTGGCGAAGGAACAAGCGAGATACAAAAGATTGTTATTGCAAGAGAAACATTAAAATAGTTTCCACATTGAAATATTAAACATCTTCTCCAAACATACCGCTAAGCTTATTTTTAGCAAGTTCTTCAATATGTTCACCTGCGGTACCAGGAATATAGTTTGATACCTTATCCAAAAAACTTCCGCCATCTTTTACACTGCTGTCAGTAGCTTGGGTTGCAGATGTAGTTGCAGCATTACCCGGCGAAAAGATATTATCTACGGCTCCGGCAACCATTGGAAATTTTTCTTTTATATAATTAGTAATGGTATTCAATATTCCATGAGATTGTTCCAATGTAAGGCCATGAACATCCTGTAACTTTTGAAGTAATTCTTCCATAGATCTTTTAGTTATTTAGGTTTCGTTGCACAAAGTAGTTATTTATATACAGCTATATCTCGTTGTTTTTTATTTTTGTTATCATCTGATTATAAATAATATCATACCAATGACTAAAAGCTTTTCATTTTTAATTTACGTAATCGCGCTTATGATGCCTGCCAGTGCTGTGTTTGCTCAAGATCCAAGTATTAAAGAACTGCAGGCAGATGCAAACAAAGAAATAAAAAAACAAAAAATTGATAGTGGCAAAACGTGGAAAACAGGAGGCCTGTTTACTTTGAATGTAGGCGCAGGGCAGCCAAAGCAACTGGGCAGCAGGTGGTGATGATTTTTCTTTTTCTCTAGCTTCTTATCTTGGTTTTTATGCGTTTCATAAGAAAGAAAGATTCAATTGGGATAATACACTTGACTTGAATTATGGAATGGTTAATACTACAAGCCTGGGAACCAGGAAGAATGATGATCGGATTGATTTGTTATCAAAACCCGGATACGAATTGCGGCCTAAATTAGATCTTGCCGGCCTTGTTAATTTTCATACACAATTTTCCAGAGGTTATAATTATACAAGCGCTACTTCAAAGGAACTGCTTTCTACTTTTTTTGCGCCAGCCTATATTTTAGTCAGTGCTGGCCTGGATTACAAGCCAAGCGAAGGCCTATCGATATTCGTTTCGCCTATCACTTCAAGATGGACATTTGTGGAGAATGATAGTTTGTCTGCCAAAGGTGAATATGGTGTAGAGCCAGGGAAAAAAATAAGAAATGAAATAGGGGCTTTTGCAAGTATTACTTATATTAAAAATTTAAGCAAGATTATTTCTTACAATGGACGGCTTGATCTGTTTTCCAATTATGAACACAATCCTCAAAATGTAGATGTGCTAATGAATAATATGTTCGCAGCAAAAATTTCCAAACTACTTGTTGCGAGTCTTGAGCTGGATATGATCTATGATGATGATGTAAAGTTATTTGGCCCCAATCATGATTCTCCAGGGTTGCAGCTTAAATCATTAATTGGCGTAGGCCTGAGCGTTAAGCTATAAATAACTGTTATGTTATAAACGAAATATGTTTTAATAACATTATAAACTTTCAATAATACCTGCAATGCCTTGCCCGCCGCCAACACAGGCAGTTACAATACCATATTTTTTATTAAGTCTTTTCATATCATTAATAATTTGAATTGTAAGCTTTGCTCCTGTGCAGCCCAGTGGATGCCCTAATGCAATAGCGCCGCCATTAATATTTACTTTTTCAGGATCAACATCCAAAGTTTTTATAACAGCTAATGACTGCGAAGCAAAAGCCTCATTCAATTCTATTAAATCAATTTGAGATAAATTCATGCCGGCACGGTGCAAAACCTTTGGTACTGCTTCCACCGGTCCTATACCCATAACACGCGGGTGAACCCCTGCGCTCACACAATCTACTAAACGAGCTATCGGTTTTAAATTCAATTCATTCATCATCTTTTCACTCATTACAATCACGAAAGCCGCGCCATCGCTGGTTTGCGAAGAGTTGCCAGCAGTTACCGTTCCACTTGCTGCAAAAGCAGGTTTCAATTTTGACAGCGCTTCCATAGATGTATCGGCACGTACACCTTCATCGGTATCCACTACAAAAGTTCGTTTTTGTTTCTTATTATTTTTATCTACATACACTTCTTCAACAGGCATAGGCAAAATACCATTTTTGAAATAACCATTGTCAATGGCGTTCATTGCTTTTTGATGAGAGTGCAGGCTAAACTCATCCTGTTGTTCACGAGTTACTTCATACTCTTTGGCTACAGCTTCCGCTGTTAAGCCCATGCTTAAATAATAATCCGGAGTTTCCGATGCAACAGAATATGCGGGAACTGTTTTCCATCCAGAGGTAGGCACCAACGACATACTTTCTGTACCACCGGCAATAACGCAATCAGCCATACCTGCTCTTATTTTCGCAGTAGCAATAGCAATTGTTTCTAATCCACTTGCGCAATAACGGTTAACTGTCAGGCCTGGCACTTCGATTCCTAAAGCTCTTACGCTTATCATTCGCCCAACCTGCAAGCCTTGCTCCGCTTCAGGTACAGCGTTTCCTACAATAAGATCGTCTACTCTTTTTCTATCAAGTTCAGGCACACTTGCCAATAAACCTTTTATAACATCAACAGCCAAATCATCAGGGCGATAAAATCTAAAGCCTCCTTTTTTTGATTTGGTAACAGCCGTTCTGTAACCTGCAATTATATATGCTTCCATTGTTTTAAATATAAATTAAAGTTACGCATTTAGAAACGTTCTAAAAGTTAATCGACTTTGAAAAGTTGCAAATATTTAACTCAAATAATTTGCAACAATAGGCACTCTTCGGCCTACTCCAAAAGCTTTCGGGGATACACGAATGATGGGACAAAACTGGTTGCGCTTGTATTCATTAATATTTACAAGCTTTAAAATTTTATCAACAATTGATGAGTTAAATCCTTGTTTCTTTTATTTCATTTGGCCCCTTTACTTTTTCAATATATTGGTATAAAATTTTATCAAGTATTTCGTATTCAGGAAGGCTGTCAGTATCTTTTTGCTCATGCCGCAATTCTGCTGAAGGCGCTTTTGTTAGTATGTTTGATGGGATAATTTCTTTTTCAGAATTAATAAATTTTGCAAGTGCAAATACTTGTGTTTTATAACAATCGCCCAGCACACCAAGCCCTCCGGCCATGTCACCATACAAAGTTCCATAGCCTGTAGCAAGTTCACTTTTATTAGATGTATTCAAAAGGATATATCCGAATTTATTTGCAAGTGCCATTACAAGAGTTCCTCTTATGCGGCTTTGAAGATTTTCTTCTGCCAGGCTAAAAGGTAAATCTTTGAACAAAGGATTGAGATCGTTTAAAAATTGATTGTAAATATTTTTTATAGAAATTATATCATAAGGATTTCCGAGATGCTTACTTAACTGCTCTGCATCTTTTACTGAATGAGAAGTTGAAAATTCTGAAGGCATCAAAACGGCTCTTACATTATCCTTGCCTAATGCTTCACATGCAAGCACCAGCGTAACTGCACTATCCACGCCACCACTGCTTCCAATGATCGCTTTCGAAAATCCCATTTTTTTAAAATAATCTTTTATGCCTAAAATAATGGCTTCATAAACTTGCGTGATATTCAGCGAAGGAGTATAATATAAAGGATCTAAAAGTTCATTCGGCATGGCAAGTGATGGCTCAATAACATCTGCAGCTATAGTTCCATCATCATTAATAATTACTTCTGCAAAATCTTCTTTAAACTGGGCAAGCTGGCAGCAAAGATTCGCATCTTTATCAAACACCAAAGAAGCACCATCGAACACAACCTCAGTCTGGCTGCCGATTGCATTACAATAAACAAGCGGTAATTTATATTTTAATACGTTTGATTTAATGATGGCTTTCCTATCTGCAATGTGTGTATAATCAAATGGTGATGCAGAAATATTTATCATCAAATCAGGTTGCTTATTCATTAAAATATCCATCGGGCAAATGCGGTACAAAGGATTATCGCCAAGGTTCCAGATATCTTCGCAAATGGTAACTGCAATTTTTTTTCCTTTGAATTCAACAACATCCCAGTTATACGCAGGTTCAAAATACCTGTATTCGTCAAACACATCATAATTAGGAAGGCATGTTTTATGAATAACATTTTTTATTTCTTTTTTATATAAAAAGAAGGCTGCATTAAAAAGATCTTTGCCTTCACGGACAGGATTGCGATCGGGCGCACCAACGATAACGGCAATGTTGTCTGTATATTCTTTTATAACATCAATGCTTGCGTAACATTTATTAATAAAGTCATTGAAATCGAGAAAATCTCTTGGAGGATAGCCGCAAATACACAGCTCGCTGAAAACAATAATATCCGCACATTTATTTTTAGCAATTTTTATTGCATCAATTATTTTAGAAGTGTTACTTTCAAAATTACCAATATGATAATTTTGCTGTGAAAGGACAATTTTCATTTTACAAAATTAGGCAGAATAAAATTTGATGATTGAAAGTAACGTCGGTATATGAAAAAAATATTTATTTTATTGAGTTGTATTGTTTGTTGTTTTTCATGCAGAAATAATAAAAATATTCCTGATGTATCTAACATAAAAGTGAGCCTCGAAACAAAAAGATTTGACGATGATTTTTTTTCTATCGATACATTAAATGTCGCATCATCTGTTCAAAATCTTTTGAAAAAATATCCCAGATTTACTCCGGATTATGTAGAAAATATTCTTGGCCTTGATATAGATAGTTTGTTGATTACAAACAATGCACAGGATAGTGCCATTCGCCTGTTTATTCATGATTATAAGCCGGTAAAAGATTCCGCAGATTTACTATATAAAAATTTTGATAAAGAATCTAACGCAGTAGCTCAAGGTTTGCAATTTGTAAAATATTATTTTCCAAACTATCAATTGCCCAAAGCGATTATAACTTTCATCGGGCCTATCAATGCTAATTTTGAAACTTCCTTTGGAACTCAAGGCGATATCATTACACCTGAAGGTTTTGGAATAGGCCTCCAGCTTCATCTTGGCAGAAACTTTTCTTTATATAAAAGTATGGAAGGGCAGGAGCAATATCCAGATTACCTGGCAAATAATTTTGATGCAGCACACATACCTGTGAACTGCATGCGAAATGTTGTTGATGATTTATATCCTGATAAAACGAATGGCAAACCTTTAATAGAGCAAATGGTTGATAAAGGGAAACGAATGTATTTGCTTACAAAATTTTTGCCTTATACGCCGGAATATCTTTGTTTTAATTATACCGAAAAGCAATTGAAAGATTGTTATACCAATGAAGCAGTGATATGGAATTTTTTTTTAAGCAATGAGTTGCTCAACAATTCTGAGGAAAGCATTATAAAAAATTACATTGGCGAAAGCCCGAAAACACAAGAGCTTGGCGAAGGCTCACCGGGCAATATTGGTACATTTACCGGTTTGCAAATTGTAAGAAAATACCTGGAAAAATTTCCTTCTTCACCGCAGGCACTGATGAACATAGATGCAGCAGAAATTTATGCGAAGTCAAAATATAAGCCGAAGGCTTAATTCATTTTTAACGGAACAATCATTTCAAAAGTGGGAATGTTTACTAAAAATGTTTTCCTGTTGCAGGTGTTTTCCATGAAATACATTCCATGCATTTTGCCCATTTCACTTTTTAGATTGCATCCGCTTACGTATTGATATCTTTCACCTGTATTGATATGCGGCTGAATGCCTATAACGCCTTCTCCTTCTACTTCGCGGTGTTCGGAGTTGCTGTCAAAAATGTACCAATGTCTTCTTAATAATTGCACCTGGAATGAATTGTTATTTTCAATAGTGATGCGATAAGCAAACATAAATTCATTAGTAAGAGGGTTGCTGTATTCAGGCTGATAAAATGTTTCAACACTTATGGTAACGCCTGCTGAAATTTTCGAGATCATAACCGTTGATGATTTTTAAAGTTATTGAAATTGGATTATGAATTTATTTATAAATACTATCAATAATTCTTTGTTCTTTTATAACCATTTCCTGTAAGCCACTGATAAATTTTTTCTTTGTTATCGCCCTGTATAATGATGTTATTGTTTTTTACCGATCCGCCTGTAGCACAATAAGATTTCAATTTTTTTTCCAAAGCATTCAGATCATCTGCTGAACCAACAAATCCTTCCACTAATGTTACCAGCTTACCAGCTCTGTGTTTTGCATCCACCCTCACTTTCAGCGCCTGCTCATGTTCGGGTAAAGTCTTTTCTTTCTTCAGTTTTTTCTTCAGCTTTGAAATCTGCATCGGTTGAGTAAACAATGCCATTCGTATTATATAACTTTTTCTTTGGCATATTATTGTATGATCTCTGCTTTTAAACTTAAATCTAAACTTTTTGCCTGATGAATTATTGCGCCGCTGGAAATAAAATCCACGCCTGTAGCCGCATACATTTCTAAATTATTATAATCAATTCCGCCACTGGCTTCAGTTTCATAAGCTCCGTTTATTACAGCAAGTGCTTCTGTAATTTGTTCAGTAGAAAAGTTATCAAGCATAATCCTATGCACCTTTCCAACCTTCATTACTTTATTTACATCTTCAATACTTCTTGTTTCCACTTCTATTTTTATATCTAAATTTTTATTCTGAACATATTGCCAAGCTTTATTTATTGCAGTTTCAATGCCACCTGCATAATCAATATGATTGTCTTTTAACATGATCATATCATACAGGCCAAACCTGTGATTGACGCCACCTCCGATGCGAACGGCTTCTTTTTCCAGTAGCCTGAAGTTGGGTGTTGTTTTTCTTGTATCAAGCAGCTTTGTATGATAACCTTTTAATTTATCTGTATATTTTTTTGTAAGTGTTGCAATACCACTCATTCGTTGCATGCAGTTAAGTACAAGCCGCTCGCAGGTAAGGATCGTATAAATTTTTGCGGATACTTCAAATGCAATTTCGCCAGGCTGCATTGTTTGGCCATCCTGTTTATATTTTTTTACAAATGATGACGGATCCGCATACGCAAAAATTTTTT
>CAWGNP010000007.1:0-1097985 GCA_963823975.1 uncultured Chitinophagaceae bacterium
TTTAGGAGTCATCTTAAAGTGAATAAGAAAAGCAGGAAACACAAATAGGCAGAAAATTTATTTCGGTGAAAGTCATTAATAAATTTCAGGTTCGCCATAAGTACATTGATTTATATAAAAAAGACCGCTACACGGAGCAAAGGCAAGAGTATTAAATAAATTTTACAAAGAATATTGGAAAAAAATGCGCGAGCTATCGTTGCAAGAAGTAAAAGGTTGTGGGCGTTAATTTAAATGGATCTGATATCAAACTAATGAAAACAAAGTGGGGTACTTGCAGTAATGAGAAAGAATTTATTTGATTAAATCTTGAACGTGCAAAAAAATATTCAAAGCCTCGAATACATTATTGTTCATGAGATGGTACATCTTTTAGGAAGACCCCACAATGAAAAATTCATAAATTTGTATGGATAAGTTTACGCCATACTAGGATATCTAAAAGAATTGAATAGAGGTAGCTTGTAAACATTTTTAAAAGAGTTACAGCCAACTATATCGCGCTATTTGTATGGCTTGCATAAATATTTCATATTTGCAGCCACTGGTCCTAACGAATGTCGAAAAAGAAAAGATATAGACAACTCTACCTTTCACATCTTGCTATTTTAAATTTTAAAAAATTTGTAAGGCGTAAGAAAAAACAGCAACAGCTTAAAAGCCGGTTGGCTGAAATATGTAGATGATGTAAGGAGAAAAAGTATAGTAAATAAGGTTGAGTTTATGAAGCCTTATTTTGGCAGAGAACGCTATATTGAATCCTTGCCGCCCAAACCAGAATACAGCACTACAATAAAATACTTATCCTCTAATAAAAATGCGTTTGGAAAGAATACAAATAAGAATATAGAGGATGGCAAATTTGAAGTACCTGAAATTTTTTCTCTTACAGAAGAACATGAAAAAAGTTATGCCTTTCTTAAACGTCTTTTTAATGCGTTATATAATCAGTCAGTTGCAAAAATTACTTTGGATTATGCGAACTGCAAACATATTGATGTAGATGCTTCCGTTTGTATGGATATCTTATTAAGAGAATTTATCCAGTATTATAAAAGCTGTAGATCACGAGGACATCATGTAAAGGTTTTAGAAATAAAACCAATTAATTACACTGCACCGCATCTACGAAAGATTTTATTTTCCATTGGGGCATACTCATCAGTAAAAGGTATCAGTATTAATTTTCCAGACATTATTCCTTACCCACTTTGCATTGCTGACAATGCACATCCAAAAGCTTCAGCCATTCGTGAGGTTGACATAACGAATATGGTAGAATATGTTCTAAAATCGATGAGAAAGATGAATAGAGCACTTACCCCAGAAGCGGAAGACAATTTGTTTAAAGTTATTGGCGAAGTACTTATTAATGCAGAAGAACATTCCACAGGTAGATTACGGTACTCCATAGGTTACTTCCAAGATACTCATGAAAATGGTGAGCATATTGGTGTTTTCAATCTTGTTATATTGAATTTTGGTCAGACTATTTATGAGAAGTTTAGTGATCCAGCTTGTCCAAATAAAGAAGTTGTACAGCAAATGAAAGAATTATCAAAGACATATACTAAACGTAACCTTTTTTCTAAAGCAGAGTTTGAAGAAGAAACACTATGGTCTTTATATTCATTACAAGAAGGAGTTACAAGTAAGGCAGATTGGCGAAGAGGTAATGGCTCAGTTAGATTTATCGAAAGCTTTTTTGAATTAAAAGGAGATCAGGAAAAGGACAATCTTTCACATCTTTTGATCGTTTCAGGGAATACGAGGATAACATTTGACGGTACATATAGAACAAAAGAAATAGTTAAAGGTAAACGCAAAAAAAAGTTTAAGATGATGACATTCAATGAGACAGGGGATATAGGAGATAAACCTGATAAAAAATTTGTTACCTTTGCAGACACATACTTTCCAGGCACAATTATTTCTGCCAAGATTAGTATTAAAGAATATAACACAGAAATACCTGAAAATGCAAAACATTAAAACCATAGATTTACAAGATTACCGTACGCCTGGTAGTCGGGTTTTCACAGGTAGAGACAGGGGCATTAGTGTTCGTGATGCGTCAAATATTAATATCATCGAAGCTGAAAGTGATAAGATCATTATTAAAATACCTCAAGATATAGGCTCTATCAATCCTTCTTTTTTGGAAGAATTTTTATGTGATGTGGTTAATAAACTACAAACAGAAGGTTTCTTTGAAAAATTCCAATTCGAGAATAACGGCAGATATAAGATTAATAATGACTTGCAGGAAGCTGTTGAGCGTATATTACGTGAAGAAACTGCACTTGTACACTAATGATCTTTCTCTATACTGATAGTACATACGTCACAAATAACACTACGTTAACGGATGTTTCCAGCATTGCCAATATAGTGATTGCGGCCACCAGCTTTGGCTTGGCTTATTATGTTTTTGTATATCAGAAAAATAAAGACAAAAAAGAAAGGGATGTTCGTCAGAAAAAAGAAAAAGAGGATAAGATAGAGGCATCTAAATTACAAGAGCAAAATATCCGTTTACAATGGTTTAAAGAGTTAATCATTCAGCCTCATCTTTCCTTAATTAATGAGTTTTATAATCAGCTTCATACATTGGATGCTAAAATCACTACCACTACTTTAGATGAACAGCAAAAAATTGAAATCATTGATTTTGTAAAAGGTCAGCAAGCTATATTAAGAAAATCATTTGTTGATGTGTTATTAGGAGTTAATCCTCTCCTATATGATGAAGTCATAACAAACTTAGATACATTAACGGATAATATAACAAACGTAATTTTTAATAATGGTTTAAACCTTACAAATAAAGCTACTTTTGATAAAGAGATTGGAACGAAAATAACATATTCCAGAAACGATTTGATTAGTAAAATCTATAACTTTAAAGGAACTACTTAAAGAAAGTTACCCTATTGAAATACCTGTAACGATGCACACCCAATGAAAACTATTAAACGAAATCTTAGAATACTTTCCCAAGATTGTCCGGTACACTTACGAAGTTTCTATGGATCTGAATTAACAGCTTGATTACTATTTTAAGATTTTCTTTTCTGCTGCACATTAGCTAATCCTCAAACCTATACTAAACATAGGCTTCTAGGTAATTAGGTCTCTCTCTATCTTCGTCGACAAGAAGCTGCGCCAAACCATTGCAGCACTGCCAATAACTCCATTGAAATCCTTTTAGGAGAGGCAAAGCTGAATGCCCTTGGGGTATTTGTAGTTTATCATACTGCTTGCAGTTCCTTTAGCCTGCGTTCATTGCAGCTACTTGTGACTTTCATGGCGCTTTTTTTCTTCACTCGTTATGTCTCATTACACCTAGCGCCCAGCCAAACCATTTGCTTTAAAGCATGGCATCCTGCGTTACTCATCATGCTATTAAAGCAGAATGCTCATGCCTTTTGCAAGCCATCGCTGCAATACTCACTGGGTTCCATTTCGCTCCATTTCGTCATTCATTCATTTCAGTAGCATTCAGGCCACCCGCTGCATATTATTTGGCGTGCCTTGCGGCCTGCTTAGCCTCGGTTGGTCATTGTTTCTATTAGCTGCCCACATTCCCTGACATGAAACAAATACACACGCCAAATCCTTGCGTATTAGGTTGCTGGGATCGCCCTGACGGGCTTTCCTACCACCACGTCGGCATGCACACGCAGCCAGTTCCATTCCTGCCGCCCTTCTCTGTCTTTTACAGCACTCACCACCGCTGCGGTATGGACAAGTGTGCCACACAGCTAAGCTTCTTTGGCCGCAGGCCTATTATCTTTATTAACTAAGAATTAATATTGCTAGCAGTTAATAATTCAAAATAATTTGTATGTTTGTTTCTAAATGAATCGCAAAAATTACATAACTGATACACCTTACAATTCAGGCAAATATGATCTGGATCATTTACTATTACAGAAAAATCTCTTTGATGATTTAGACCGATCTAAAGATTGTTTTGATAAATATTACAACAATCTTTTTATTGTTACAGCAGAGGAAAATTTAGTTAATAAAGATCCTTTTTGCGATTCAAGACTTCTTTTATCAGATCACTTCTGCGCAGTTGATAATTTTGATGGATTTGTAGGTACTGTTGAAGTTTTAAAATTGTCAAATATTTTATCCAAAAATATTCTGGCTTCTGATGCTCTATTTAAAGTCAGTTACCATCTGAGTAACAAGAATAGAAAGCTAATATCTGAATTAAACGAAAAGCTGCGCCAATTCCATAGCAAATTAAAATATGGTTATTCTCCTTATTTAGTTTCGGAAATTGAGTCCTTAGTTCAAGATTTGCATATTTGTCTACAGTTAAACTATAAAATTTTTAAGAAAAATCTTAAACGTTTACCACCCGTTTTAGAAAGTTTAATAAAGAGAGATATTCGAAAAATAATTCGATCAATAACAAAACGTTCTAAAAATTTAAGTGACATATCAGGCTGTGAAGAAGATGCCTTTACTATCCAAAAAATAGTAAAACCATTTTTTCATTCACAATTCTATATATGCTTAATACAAAAAGATTGGTTGCTAAGCTGGATATTATTATCGCTTCGGCAACTCATAAACTTTCCAACGAAGAACTTAGCTCTTTAAAAAATATACGTACAGAATTAAGTAAAGCTCGAAGAAAGGATGAGATATTAAAATGGATCATTGAGATATTAAAGCTTTTTCCAATTATAAAAGACCTTTTTTAATGAATATTGGCGCTGCGGTAAAATCAATAAGGAATCAATATAAACTAAGCCAGGAAGAATTAAGCATAAAAAGCGGCCTTTCGCAAACTTCAATTTCGCAAATTGAAAATGGCATAAAACAGCCAAGCAAAAAGACGATTAAAACGATTTGTTCTGTATTAGATGTTCCTGAAGCAGTATTATATATTTTGGGCATTGAGGAAACAGACGTTCCTAAATCAAAGAAAAAAATCTTCCAAGATTTATATCCTGAAATAAAAAATCTAGCTTCTCAAATTATCGGAAAAAAAAATAGCAGATTGATCTAATATTGGTCACTTTGTTTATAAAGACAGAATAATAAAATTTCAGCAAGTCAGCCGACTACTACAAAACGTAATATAACGAAAAGGAGCGACCGCAAAAACTGTATCATAAACAAAGGGCAAGCATATGAGGCATAGCCAGCCATTAATGAATGCATGCTATACATAAGTTGAAATATATGACTAAAACCGTTTTGCCTTTGGTTGAGATACTTATAGCCTGTTCGTATTTCTACTAGGAATGACCGTAATTACAGAACATCAATAATAGAGTAAAGCTGCTCTTGCAAAGGTTTTGAAGGTGCTGTATATTTGTATTCAGAAGTTGATTGATGTTCAACAAACATTAATCAAAATATCCAAATCCTTAGAAAAGAACCTTCATCCAATTATCCGATAGAAAAGTCATTAAATCTGATATCAGTCAACTTCTGTTTTTATTCAATACCTGAGAACAACTGAAATATCCGAAAAGACCGTTTAAGTATCTGTAACCGATTATCTTGGTGAAAACAACCAACCCTAAGATTTAAAATTATTAAGCCCCGCAGTGCGGGGTTTTTTCATTAAACTGCAAAAAGACATGCCATATTGCAGAGGCTATTAACAGTAGAACGTCAGGAGATAGAGTTTACGACCTGCGGATAAATGAGTAAGTATATGTAAAGGAAATAAATTATTTATACTTTTTTCAAATATTCGTTCATTTTGGCTGGGTACTCGAAATATTTTCATCACAGCGGGCTATTGTTTGCAAATAAGGTAACATTGTTGCTGTTCCATCGCGAACTGCGTGTCAGCCCAATGCCGGGCAAGGCGACTTCAAGTCCTGCATTTCGGCTGAAATAGTAGGCCTTATTTCCATAAGTATTAGTTGACGAAAATTGATTGACGTGATTCCGATTGATTGATCCCTGTTAATGTCGAAGCATTAATATCAACTGAAATTTGAATTAACTCAGAAGCATTACAAATGACGGAGGCAGATTAAAAGCCTTTCTGTCGCATCATTACGGAAACAAGCGGTTTATACGGTAGAATTTGTAAAAAGGGTTATTTAACTTAACGCCTTAATCTATTTTATGCTAAAAAAGTATTTATCAATAATGCTTTTCTTAAGCCTGGTTTTACAAAATAGGCAAGTGCTGGCACAGCAAAAGGGTCACATTTATAAGATTGGTCCGAGGTATATAATTTTTCACACGTCTAATAATTTTGCCAATTATGATAATGCCTTTACTTTAAGTAAGCCAGTCAAAGCTAGCCTTAGTCAAAACTCTTTAGATCCGAGTAAGATTATTATTGATTTTAGAGTACAAAAATTAGAGAGATTAACATTAGTACCTTCAGCAGACCTCACCAAAGCTAAAACAGTGATTGATTCGGTATCTACGGGTCCATCTACTTCGAATGTCACGGTATTTAATTTAAACCCTATAACCAATACTAATCAAGCATATTTCTATTATCAAATACAGCAAGTGACTGGTGTGGATATTCCTAAATATTACATATCGGCAAAGTTTTCGACATTTGATATTGGATTATTGACTATTCCCTTGAAGTATAGATTCGGAAAGACAATAAGCAATAAAGACACCGTTGATTTAATGCTTCTGCAAATTTTGCCATTTATATAGGATATAAATATGGGACAACTCATTTTCTTATTGATTCTAAATCAACTTATGATCAATGGGTATTCGAGCCTATGCTGTTTGTCGGACCAACAACTGTGATTTTGACTGATACAACTGGTAATTCAACTGGAAAGCCAGGGCCCTCGGTAAACAAATTCGGCCTTAGCGCTGGTGTCGGATGGAGTTTAAATTACCTTGGATTTGGAGCAGGCATATTCGGTGGTACGGATTTTCCAATCTTCCAAGACAAAGTATTATATAATCCCTCCATGGAAGCATAAAATTTGGATTGGATTAGGAATTGGCATTAAGCTTTCGTCTTTTAGATCGAATGGATCACAATCCCAATAACACTAATTTTCGGATCTATACCTATTCTATTTCCGCATTCTTCCGGATTAGTTTTCTTATCATGATTATCTATTCAGCAACTTCTTTACAGTGTACACAACCACGAATTATATACTAGAGTGAAATACCGAACTGAAAACAACAATATTAATTCGGTTTTCATCTACGGTTGATATTGTGAGATCGATATTCAGGAGTACCTTCCAGTATAGACAGCTCTTTTCACCAAAGTATTAATTTTGCGACTGTCTGGCCATATCGATTATGTGATTTACTGTACATATTTCTTTAAGCTAACAATATCTTAAATCATTAAAATGTCAGCAAAGTAGTACTAGATAAGGTGAGTAAATTACCATTATCGACAACTCTCATTCATGACAACTACATTGCCCTGAAGGAAAGCTTAAAAAATTAATTAGGAAATCTTCCCGTTACGTGTAATCGAAATTAAAATACCCATTTTTGTCGCATGCATCAATCGTGCTTCACAACCTACTGTTGCAATGCGCAGGGAAAACGGTAACAAAGGCATATTAATCTATCATCATTCCAAATGCACGATTTTATTTTTTATCGCATAAACAGCAAGTCCAATACGGCTTCTGACATTTAACTTTTCAAACAAGCTGTCTCTGTATCCATCAATCGTGTGGGGACTAAGACACATTTTTTCCGCAATTTCCTTATAGGTAAGTTCTGTACAAACTAATTTCAAAAACTCAATTTCTTTCGAATTCACTGAAGTGACTTCTCGTAAGGATTGCCCTGGTTTTACTTCATCAATAGTACTAATGATACTGATTAATTTCCCTGTTATCAAATCAGTATAATAATATCCTTTTGACACCAATGCTGCCAAAGCTTCCTGCAGTTCTTTCTTCCGAATATCTTTTAAAACATATCCTCGCACACCGAACTTTAGCATTCTGATTATTGCATTTTCATTTTCATACATTGATAATACCAGTATTTTTACACTTGGATGATGTTCTTGTAGCCACCCTGCCGTTTCAAATCCATCCATTTTTTTCATGTTGATATCTAGCAAAACAATATCAGGTATTTCCTTCTGAAGTTGTGAGATAAAATCACTCCCGTTGTCTGCTTCTATAATGACCTTATATTCATTAAATCCATTTATTAATTCGGTTAAACCATCTCTGAATAATTTATGGTCATCAATAACGGCAAGTTTTATTTTATTCATACTAAAGGGTATTAGGCTGCATTCTGTCAGTCAAAGGTATTATGAGTGATATTACTGTACCAGTGGTTGGTCCACTAGCTACGGTAAAATCGGCGCCAATTAATACAGCTCTTTTTTTCATATTCCTAAGTCCAGCCCCAATGTTTTGAGGATTTGTAGCAGAATGAATGTTAACAGCAAAGCCAATTCCATCATCTCTTATTTCGATGTCCAGCGTATCAGTAGAAAAATTGATTTTTACAATTACGCAACTTGCGTGGGCATGTTTGACAATATTGTTTAAAGATTCCTGTATGATTCTATATATAACAAGTTCTTTGTGCCCGCTCAATCTCGTCTCGGATCCTGAAAGCTCTAAAACAGTTTTATAAACTCCGCTCTTTTCAAGTAAGTCGAGTTCGAATTTAATAATAGGCAGTAGCCCCAAGGTAGCTATATTGTCAGCATCAAGTGTTTTAGAAAGGTTTCTTAAATCACTTAGTGCCTTTTGAACTAGCCGGGTAATATGTTCAATCTTATCTACTTTCTGAGGATTTTCAGACTCAATAGCACTTAAATTCAATACCGCTAATGACAAAACTTGACCGACGTTATCGTGAATTTCTTCTGCTATATTTTTAAGTGTTTGTTCTTTTATTTCTAACTCCGTTTTAAGAATCTCTTGAGCATATTTTTCTTTTAGTGATTCCATTTCTGCGCCATAACGAGTTTGTCTGTTCTTATACATAAAAAGAAATGAAATAATAAAAATTACCAAGATGAGAAGCACTACTGTCACACTAATGATCATTATGAAAATATCATTATCAGTAGAGTTCATTTTTTACTTCTGATATCTTTTTTATACGAACAATGTTTTTACCACTGACCGCACCAATGATAAATAAAATGAATGTAAGATATTTAAAGACATGTCCCAACTTATACGTTCGTCGTGCTAGTTCCATTGAGTGATTGATCATATAATTAAGCAGACCTTCTATAAGAAGATTCCCTGAATAGTACAAAAGTATTCCAACGGTTATCCAAAACATAGGAAATTGGTGTAAGATTGGTACATGTTGTAATATCAATATCTCTCTCAAATAAAAAAGCGATATAGATATTAGCAGTATGGATTCCAGTATAGTTATATACGAATTATTCGCATCAGGTTTTTGCACAAATGCCGCAAACAAAATACTCAATCCGATAAACACCGGGATGGATAGCCCAATTAGTTTTTTAAGATGCCGGTTAATTATAGCCTGTTCATATAACATCGCCAGGAGTAGATATTCTAACGGGGTAGAAATGTGAAAAACAAAAAGGTTATTGTTCAGCTTGGCAACAACAGAAAGATAGATAGCAGTAACTGACGTCAACAACCACAGGATCATCAGCAATACGATCGAGATACTATACCAATAATTGGTTCTCAATAAAGAGCCATATAAGATCAAAGTAATGAGTAATAAGCCAAAATATGCGATATATACTGCAATCATCACTTCTTCATTAAACTATCCTCTCCCTCAATTTTGCGGATGTTTTTATTATTCAAATAAATCGAGTTGATTTGTTGTTGTATACGTGAACTGAATAACAAACTTGGACACTGTGGCGGGCATTTTCCGGTTGAGTCTTCAGCTGTAATTGTTAATAAACACGGTGGACATTTTCCCGTTGAGTCGGAGGGTCCGCTTCTGTTTTGCGCCATTAACCTGCAGTTGATTAACTTTCTTGGAAAGAAAATAACAATCCATATGTGATTTTTCTACCGACAGGTAAAAACCAATTTCATCGATATTTTTAATACGATCTGCATCAATTTCTATGTAATATCCGTTTGGAATATCACTGCTTATAATGTGTTCGCGCTTTAAAAAATTAATGTAGTTTGTTGATTGACGAGTAAAAGTGTTTAAGTCGATCCTTTCTCCGATATCTACCTTAGAGCCTTGTGTATCTTGGAAAAAGTTTTGTAACCCAAAATCGTCTATATGTATATTATTACTGCGTTTAATTGGATAAATATCTATTATTACTTTTTTATTTTTAGTCTTCGCAATTGCTTTGTGTAATCGTCCAACTTTTATCGCTCCATATATTTTGTGTTCGCTTTTAAAGTTTCCGGAGGTTTTCTCTGATCCCTTATCGATTTGTCTGCAAATCGCGTTATTAGCTTGGAGCAAACAAATTAGTATGAGGATAAATAAGGATAGCGTGTTCCTTTGAAATTGCGTAGGTAGTTGCATGGTATATGTTTTAATGATTTGAAATAGAACAAAGATCTCAACTCAATCTACCTCTATATGCCCCTTTATGACTGAATTTAACACCCTGAAATAAGGTGTTGTTAACCCTTTTTCATCCCTTTGGCTCGGTACATTAAATTAGCAAAATAATTATTTTTCCGGCTCATTTCCCTTCTAAAATTCTTTAATAAACAATTCTTTTCTTGTTGTTTCGACATAGCATATGGAAGAATTTCGCATTACAACACATTGATTGAAGTTACATTTCAATCGATAAAGGGTTGTACCGGAAAGCCGAAAACGGGATTTAAGAGTAGGCAATAAAAAAATTATTATGTCTCTTACTTTTTTAACACCGCCTCAGCAAATGACTTTTGTTGATACAAGTACTGGATTAATCGCCGACCCGTATAATTTATTACCGGAACATGTTTACGACATTTATGTTACTGTCCAAAATGATAGTAATGCTGTTGCCGTAAATGTTTCGGTAGAATTTCAACATAGCGCTTTTGGGATAGGATTAGTCGGGGGCACTGATTTATTTACGCCAAATCCTATAATATTTGATGAAGTGCCGCCAAAGGCATATGGACTAAACGGGCAAGCAACGGGACATGTGTCATTTATAACACCAGCTGCAAACCACGGATGTATCACCGCCCAAATTTTGCCAAACGGGCAAACGCTTAACCAAAATCTTACGGTCATTCCTACTGGGTTAGGCGCGCAATCACAAACTGATTTCTTGGTTTTTGGTCACGACAGTACGGATGTGATTTTAACCCTTTCTGAAAAAACGGATGTAGGCGGGGTTATTCAAACCGTGCCTGCAGGAGCATCATGGAATCCATTGATTATCGGACCAACCGGAATAGGGCCGATAGTTCCTACCCTTTCGCCAGTTACCCTACATGGACTTGATCCCGCTAATATCTATAATTGCCATTTACAAGTAAATGTTCCAGCTGTCATCAACGAAAAACATATATTTAATATCGTAGGTACAGATGCAAATACCGGCGCTTATATAGGTGAGGTTACTATAACTTTTGATGCTACCATTCCTGCAGGATTATTTGTGAAATGTGCACCTTTTATTTTTGGAGGTTATCAAAGCGCCGATGTCTTGCTAACAGACCTGAGTACTGGCCTACCGGTTCCTCTAGGCGGAACGCCAAGTGGTCCGTGGGATACATTATTGCAACCAAATACCGATTATGGATTTAGTGCTCGTGTACATAATTTTTCCTCCACACCAGCAGTAAATACAATTGTTAGGTTTTGGGATTTCCCAGGAGGCCTTGCATTAAGCGGGACATTGGTTGACGTTCAAACCGCAACAATTCCCGCCAGTGGGTCGGTAATTGTTAAGGCTACAAAACCTTTTCATAGCGCTCCCCCGGCAAAACACAGTTGCGCTGTGGTTAGTATTTCCAATGCTCAATCACAAAATTGTACCACGGATGCGACGGTAAGTACCGATGTTCCAAATCCAGGTCAAGATGGTGAAGTCAGCTGTTCAGCATGGCGTAACACCGATTCTATGTGGGTAATTTCGGGTTTGCCTTGGCATGTTGGGTTGGAATTAAAAGTACCACATATCTGGGGACCAGGACCTGTTGAAATCATTGTTGATGCTCAATTTGTTCCAGGCGATTGGAAACAAAGTCAACTATTTATAGAAACTGACACGATGTTGAAAAGTCTAGATATTCAATCAGTTAAACCTGAGTTTCTATTATCTCCTTTGCGGAAGAATTTCAAAAACATTGACCTTGAAATTAATATTGAAACTGGGAAAGGTGAAGTAACAAAGTTTGATGCAAATGGTATGCGGTCTCTATCCCTTAACAATGGAAAAGGACTGAATTTCAATATAAATGGCAAAATTCCAAAAACTCTGAATGCCGGAGATATTTTACTCGTAAATGTAACCGCTCGTTACAGAGGTTCTAAGAATGCAAGCAGGACCGTTGAATACTTACAAGTCTTACATGTTAGAAATAAATAAAAATAATGATCACAACTCAGCCCTCAAAGGGCTGAGTTTCTAACTTAAAATTGAATTACTACCATTTATTGATGTAGCAGTATTAAACCTCGTAAAACCTTCGGCAATACTCAATCATTATTCTTTTTTGGTTACATAGGATAGACCGATTAATATCTACTTTGTCCGCAATTCCTTATTGAAAATATGCGCAACTGTTTATAAAACATTACTTAACAACTTAACATTGAAATATCAATAAACATTGTTTCCTTGATTTATAGAATCACAAATCAGTGAATACATTAAAACGAAAAGACTTATTCCTTCATATTTCAATATAGGTATTTCATTATTTACTATTAATAACCATAAAGTTAAACCATCATGAAACAAACTCTTGATTTATTTAAATTTCTCAGTGTTATTACCTTTCTGACTTTCCCTACCTTAATGTATAGTACCCCCACCTCGATAGGTGTAACAAAAACGTGTCCTGCAGGTGGAACATGTTCTGTTACCGGCACTTACATGTTCTCCCTCGGATCAGCTCAAAACATAACATGGACCGCCAATCTAAATGGCACTGCTACGAGCGGTAACAAATTTTATTTATCCCAAATAGGACCTAACATGGCAGACATACTAGTTGCCACGAACTTAACGCAAGGGTCAGCAAACTCAGGCACATTTTTTTTAAACGCAGGCGATTATTACATCAGCATCAATACTTTTTTAATGGGCCCAGGTTCTTATACGGTTACCTTTAATTCGATGCCACCAGCAGTAACTATTTCGCTCACGAGCCCCGTAAACACCAATTTTATGACGCAACCCCCGGGTGGTGCGGCAGTAACTCATTCCTTTTCATTAACGAAAGCCAGCGGCACTTTAGCTGTACACATTAGTTCAATAACGTCCAGCGATGCCACACATTTCTCAGTATCGGCTATACCGACCACAGTTCCCGGCTCTTTCGATGTATCTTTTCATCCTGGATCGACGGGGGGAAGTTTTTCATCCATTATAACTATAGCTGCAACTGCTGTAGGGGGAACAGTTAATTCACCACTTACGTTTACAGTTACTGGCGTTACCTCTAATCCAATTCCAGTGGCAGAGTGTAGCGCAGGAGATTGCAGTACTATTCTTGGAACTGCAGATTATACAGGAGGTGGTTATGTTGATTTTATTAAAAAAGTTCATAATGGAGGGACAGCGCCTCTCTCCATAACCACCATTACTCTCGGCGTTGGCTCTTCAGAGTTTACTATACTAAGCGGTGCAGGTGCCGGTACGATAGCGCCCGGTACGGACCGGGCGGTTAGTATTCGATACACTCCGACTGCGAGCGAACATTCATCATGTGGTAGTTTGATCACAAATTCCAATGATCCGGCACATCCAACTATTACGTGCACGTTTGCTGCAAGGGCTCACCATCCACAACCAAAAATCAGGATTGAAGAAACTACATTGAATTATGGTGACGTAGAGATAGGATTTTCATTTAAAAAAGCGTTTACAATCTACAATGACGGTGATGCGGACCTCCATATTAATTTGGCTACTATTTCAACAAGCAGTGCAGATATAATGCAATGGTCTAGTCTTCAAACAGGAATGCTAACTGTTGCGCCTGATACCGCACCCCAGCTATATGTTGAAATATTTCAACCTACTATACTTTCGCCGGCTGGAACCACATATACCGTTGACTTTGCGTTGAATCATGATGACCCGACAACATCGACCCCAATCAATCTTAGCATGACAGGTCGTTGTATTGCTCCAATTCCAATGGACAATGTTCTGGTCATGGATAGAAGTGGAAGTATGAGCGAAACCCTGGGAGGAATTACGGACAAAATTCATGATCTCCGAGATGCGGCTAGCCTCTATCTTGATCTGCTCCGTGATGAAACCGGAAGCGGAACGGGAGATAAACTGGGATTTGTCAAATACAATAATACTTTTGATATCTATCTAAATCTTGATTTCAAGACTCCTGCATTTATTGCTAATGCACAGGATAAACTTTCAGATGCATCGATGACAGATATAACAAGGCTCAAACCGGACGGAACCACAGGAATTGGTGCAGCGATGCAACAAGGAGCCAGTATGGTAAGCGGATCTCCATCAAACCGTAAGCACATCATGATTTTATTGACCGACGGGATTGAAAATGTCCCACCTTATGTGAGCGCCGTCCTTGGAGGTATTAAATCAGCTGATCCGCTATTAAAGATTTATAGTGTAGGGCTTGGTAATGACGGGGAAATAGATAAAAGTGTCTTGCAGGAAATCACAAATGTGACAAACGGATTTCATCAGGTGACAGATAATCTTGCCGGGACATCCTTATTCGATCTTGAAAATTTCTATTTTAAAATATATAGCAATGCAAATGGAATGAATTTAGCCATTGACCCAACTAAAGTTGTTCAAATAAATTCAACTGCACCAATTGAGGTTAGCCGTGCACATGTGGTGTCTTCAGACCGATCTGCAGCATTTTTAGTTTTGGACGATCCACAATTGCGACCATTTTATGATTTGGAATTAGTAGACCCTACTGGTCAAATTATGAAGCTTGGTTCTGCAATCTCAGGAATACCTATTCAATATTCAGAACGCTTGAATTATAAAATTTATAAAATCATTTTCCCCGATATAAGCAATTCGGTTTCATACGTAGGTGATTGGATTCTCAGGCTTACGCCGAACGGAACGTGGAATAGAGACAGCGTAAGGGAAATCTCAAATAAGTATCTAGATAGTCTTTATCCAGGAAATATTAATCCTTTGATAGGGCAGGCACCAATCGGATTTATGGCTGCGGTAAAATCGGATTACAATATGAGCGTCAGTGCTATTCCCTCACAGTTTCAACCCGGAGCAGACGTATTGTTGACTGTGACTTTGACAGATAGAGGTTGGCCGTCAAAAAATGGAAAAGTGTTCGTGGATATAACGAAGCCTGATCATACTATTATTCCGTCTATTATATTACAAGACGATGGACTAAACGGTGATGCTGTCGCGGGTGATGGAGTATATACCGGACATTTTCTTCAAACGAGTGAAGAAGGTAGTTATAAATTCTTCTTCCATGCAATTGGACAAAATGAACGAGGCGAATTAGTGCCAAGAGAAGATACCAGGCAGGTAGGTTTGTACCAAGCAAAAACTCCAAATACAACTGTTGGAAAAGCTAGATGTATTCCTTGTATTGTACTTTGGATTTTCTGGTTTCTAGTTATTTTATTGTTGCTTTTACTTTTGCTTAAACGAAAATAACTTAGAGTTTATGTTTTTATGTATTTTCTTATATAAATTCTAAGACATATTTTGATCAAAAGAATAGATATTGTCTTGGGTTAATAGCCCAAGACAATCTTTTGATATGACTAAAGATAATTACCGAATCAGTCGATTGTTCGTTCACATACTAAAAAATAAATTGGAATCGCTTTGTCAACTAGTTTGCAACATCTAAGTTAATTATGGGCAATCTATTTGCAAGCTTTAAGTTTTTTTAAGATTAGACGACGGCTTGCTTGTTAACTTCATAATGAAAAAGCGTCGACGTATTAACATTGAAAGATGGCAATGGCTGATTGACAGTGGCCAATATAACAGTAATTTTGAAGGATGATTGTGTTTTGTATAATGGCTTTTAAAAAAGGGCTTTAATAATTGATATTTAGATAGAATTATTTGTGACTCTATTCGGCTGAACTGGCAAGACTTGTTCCTATAAGTATCAGTGATGAAAATCCAAATTTGTATTATATTTGGTATAAATATAAACTATGCAAAAGGACATCAAAGACAAAAAGGTTGCTGAAACTGGCACATTCAAAGACCAGCATACAGGTGGTGCAATCGAGAAAGGTAAGTCTTGGTCTGCTCTTATAGAAAGAAGTAAGGCAATAAGCAGAAACAAAGTCAGTAAAGTACATGAATATTCCACTACTAAAGGTAATGCTATTGCAGCAGCGGGTAACTTTTATGGAGGCGGAATTCATGTTATTCCTACTTCGGAAAAAATATCAATTATAAAAAAGGGTATTTCTAAAGAAGAACTTGAAGAAATAAAAGATCAATCAAACCTGGACTATAAAACCTTGAGCGGTATCCTTTCTGTATCAAAGGCAAAACTCCATAGTAAAAAAGGAGCTGAAAAATTTGATCAAAATACCAGTGAGCGCATTATGCGGCTTGCAGATGTAATTAGATATGGTCAGTCTGTATTTGAAGACAAAGATTCATTCAATGATTGGCTCAAAACAAACAACAAAGCGCTTGGTGATAAGGCACCCATCGAACTTATGGATACGATTTATGGTATTGACGAGGTAAAAAGGGAAATTGGAAGGATTGAATATGGTGTGTTTTAATTTTGATGATCAATGTTAGTATATAGAGTAGGCGCTACAAAATATGCAAATGATTTAACAGGTGAAGGTGCAAAGTTAAATGGCGGAAGATGGAATCATGTTGGCATTCCGTGCATTTATGCCGGTGAGTCAAGAGCAATAGTTTTATTAGAATATTCGGCTCATGTTTCAATTGACAATATCAAAAGGGCATTATCATTTACTACTTTCTCGGTACCGGACGATTCTATATTAGAGTTATATACTGCGGACTTACCTGGCAACTGGAAGGACTTTCCTCATCCACGGGAAACACGAGATTTAGGAAGCCAGCTGCTAAAGGAAAATGAGTATCTTCTTTTAAAATTTCCTTCCGCAATTATACAAGAAGAGTCTATCTATATACTTAATCCCAATCATGCCCTAATGAAAAAAGTAAGCGTGAAGGAAGTAAGGGATTATGCTTATGATATAAGAGTAAAGAACTAATGTGCTTTTTTACACCATTTTTATTGAATACACGGAAATTATTTTATCGCAGTTAGCTTCTTCTGAACTTCAAATACATTCAATGGTGCATTACTCAAACATTTATGTAGCACGCTTTCTCTGTCATTTCATCCAATAAGTTTTTGGCGGGGTAGAAATGAAATCATTCAGCCATTAATCAAGTAAACATGAAAACAGTAAAAGTCCCTAGATAATTTCTCTTCTTGAATGAGGTTGCTAGTGCGATATTTGCGATTTAATAAAGCAGTCCAACATTTAACCGATAGTTAGGGTCGTAATTCAAATGCATTCGCCGATATTGGGGAAGAACGAAGTCCACCTTCATGCAGCAAATAAATTATGGTTGTTACTATTAAGTTCATAATATCAAAACCAATGGCAAGTTTTGTAAGTTGGTCGTTTACCTGTTCTACATTGCCTAAAATAATTTTTACCGCTTTCCTAAGCGATAAGTGGCAGTTCCTGCCGAAAAAAATTGCTAATTTTTTATGTCCTCGTAACTGTCCATCGGTACAACCTTGCTTGCTCAAAATGACCACAGCGAGCATTGCAGGTACGGCTTATACTATCAGTAGCAGCCCGTAAGTTGCAATCTTTGTATCAGGTAATGCATTACACACCATTAGCACTTCTTGTGTTGCTACTGGCATTCTGCACAAGCATTGATTTCAACATATTCATGGCTCATGGTACGATGTTGGTTACAGATGCATCACTGCAGAACTGCAAGGATAATAATAGGCAAATAAGACACAGCAAGGATGCCTGCAGAAATATCAAAGGCATTGCTATAGATAACTTGAAATTATGCATCACAAAAAAGGTTTGCTTTTAACTGAAATGCAATAGCCTCTTCGTATTTCTACTAGTCATGACCGTAAATCCAGAACACCAATAATAGAGTAAAGCTGCTCTTGCAAAGGGTTTACAGGCGCTGTATATTTGCATTCAGAAGTTGATTGATGTTCAACAAACATTAATCAAAATATCCAAATCCTTAGAAAAGAGCCTTCATCCAATTATCCGATAGAAAAGTCATTAATCTGATATCAGTCAACTTCTGTTTTTTATCCAATACCTGGGAACAACTGAAATATCCGAAATTAACCGCTAAAGTCCAACAATCCTGGTGTAATAACTATCACTGAGATTGAAAATTTTTAACCCCGCATTGCGGGGTTTTTGTTTGTAGATTCACAGCGTCCTTTTCATTACCAAAAATTTCAAGGGCTGTTCGGGTATGCGAATTTTCGTCAGCAATAAAGGATTTCCTATCACCGGTTTTATCTCCTTCCTGGTGTCCTTTTTTTCTCAGTAACACCTCCTGCTCAAGCAAATATGCAGTGAGCAATGTAAGATGCGTACGTGTGCCCGTAATAATCTTTATAAGCTGAAGTGTCTAACATTTTTTATCTTCAATTTTTATAAAATTCCAGATAAATATTAAACAATTATGATGAAAAATCTTTTGCTTCTTTCCGTATGGTGCATGCAATTGCTTGCTGCAGCTTTTAGTCAGAACAATCAAACATCCGGAGCCATGTCATCCGGCAATGCAAACCTGCAGGTTAAAACACCCAATGGTATTTTAGAAGGAACACTGGAAAAAACAGGTATTCGTTCGTTCAAAGGCATTCCATTTGCTGCGCCGCCGGTGGGTGATTTACGTTGGAAGGAACCACACCCTGTTCAAAACTGGGATGCTGTTCGTGCCGCAAAAGCATTTGGCCCACGGGCCATGCAAGCACCTATTTTCGGCGACATGGGATTTCGCTCCAATGGCATGAGTGAAGATTGCCTGTATTTGAATGTGTGGACACCTGCTAAAGACGGTAACGAAAAACTGCCGGTGCTGGTATATTTTTACGGTGGTGGCTTTGTTGCCGGTGATGGTTCAGAAGGGCGCTATGATGGTGAGAGCATGGCACAAAAAGGTATTGTGGCGCTTACTGTAAATTACCGTTTGGGTGTATTTGGTTTGATGTCTCACCCGGAGTTGACGCAAGAATCAGCACATCATGCTTCAGGCAATTATGGATTAATGGACCAGGCTGCTGCCATCCAGTGGGTAAAAAATAATATTGCTGCTTTTGGCGGCGATCCAAACAAAATTACAATAGCAGGCGAATCTGCCGGTTCTATTTCGGTAAGTGCGCAAATGGCATCGCCTTTAGCTAAAGACTTGATTGCCGGCGCCATTGGAGAAAGTGGTTCTTTGTTAGGAGCCTTATCTGCTGTTCCGTTAAGCCAGGGCGAGCAAACAGGTGTTCAGTTTGCTAAAGTAGTAGGTGCAAATTCACTTGCTGATTTGAGAGCCATGAATGCTGATTCTTTATTGAGTGCTTCTACCAAATTTGGTCCTTTCCGCTTTGCGATGACGGTGGATGGTTATTTTTTTCCCAAAGACCCACTGGCTATTTTTCAGGCAGGCGAGCAGGCGCACGTGCCTTTGCTTGTAGGGTGGAACAATGAAGAGATGAACTACAGAATGGTGATGGGGGGCGAGCAGCCTACTAAAGAGAATTACGAAAAAGCAGTGCACAAATTGTATGGCGATAGTGCAGCCGATGTATTAAAGGTATATAGCGTAAATACCGATGCTGATGTAGAACGTGTAGCAACCGAATTAGCGAGCGACCGCTTTATTGCTTTTAGTACCTGGCGCTGGGCTGATTTGCAGGCTAAAACAGGTGCCAAGCCGGTGTACCGATATTATTATATCCGCGCACGCCCGGCAATGACGCCTGAGATGGGCAATGCTACAGCAGGACTGGCCGGCGGCGTGCAAAAAGAGGGCAATAGTACCATGCCTAAAATGCCAATGCCAAAAGGGGCTGTACATTCAGCAGAAATTGAATATGCCATGGGCAACTTGCCCTACAACAAAGTATATGCATGGAGTGCAGATGATTATGCAGTGTCTAAAGTGATGCAGGCCTATTTTGCCAACTTCATCAAAAATAGCAATCCCAATGGTTCCGGCTTACCGGAATGGCCGGCTACTAATAGCAGCAATAACGTACCGGTAATGCAAATAGATGTGCATCCTAAGGTTGTTCCAAGCCCGTTTGAGCAACGTTATCATTTGATGGAACAATATGCTGGTAAATAATTCAGATTCTGTGTAGAAATAAAACGCTTCCCAAATTATATTTAATCGCATCGACAGACACATTCTTAACTAATTTTCTTGTTATGGCGATCAATTTATAATTCTGCTCTGCAGCTACCGAGCGTAGTATTACTGAAAAGGGCAGTATTAATACCTTATTTTATCTCTCTTTTAATATTAGTATTTTAAAACGCAATAGCTTACTTCAGGTTTATGATTATTGACATTTCAAAGACTCCCAATGAAACAAAATATCATCCTGGATACATGCTGCGCCATACTTGCTGCCTTATTTGCTTACGCAGGAGTAAGCAAGCTTTTCGATTACCAAACTTTTAATATACAGTTAAGCCAATCGCCTTTCATTAGTAATTTTTCACATCTCTATTCGTGGCTGTTACCTTGTATAGAGATAATTACTTCTTTAGGCTTGCTATTTCATCATTCTAAGTATTACGCCTTATTGGTTTCTCTTTTTTTGCTCAGCCTTTTTACTTGTTACATTATTGCAATGTTACATTTCAGTTACTATATTCCATGTTCCTGCGGGGGTGTATTAGGTTTTCTTACATGGCGGCAGCACGTAGTTTTTAATCTCTTTTTTATCGGTATCACTCTTACGGCGCTGTTCTTGATTGGACATCATAAAATGTTTATAAAAAAAGATACTCTTCCGTTATGAAAGTTTTACAATCAATCCGCAGATGCAATCATCCGCCTTAGTGAAATTTTATTGACTCATAAATAATATTCGATTACAAAAAAAATAATAAATATGAAAAAAATACAAATAAGCATCCTCGTTCTCATAGCATCGATTGGAGTCGTAATGTCAGCTTTTACCAATAACAGTACCGTGAGAACCAATCAATGGTACGGTCAAACCAGTGATGCTGTGCCGCCTTACGATAAATCATATCCCCTTACTGCAACACAAGTAAATGCCGATTGCCCGACTGCAACTCAGCATATTTGCGCAGTAGAGTTAGATATGAATGATAACGTGGTAGCTACCCGCAAAAGCAGTCATAATTTTATTCCTTAATAAAGAAACAACAGGGCATGCATAACATGCCCTGAAATTTTTATGCCGGTGAATTCTCAACTACTTTCACTTTTTTTAAGATGTCTTACAATACTGATGTGTTCTTTTCTTGTAATTTCTTTTCTTGTAATTATTTCTAATGATACGACGTTTCAAAAAAATGGATTCAACAGGCATTATGCTTCAAGACATTTAAAATGTATTGACACCTTCCTTTTCACTAGCGTTCTTACAAGTATAGCAGGCACGTCGGCAGGTAAAATTTATTTCTCAACACCCAACCCTGAAAAATTAATTGTAGCTGATTCTAATCTAAAAAACGCGCAACCAATTGAGCTAACTATGCCTGAAGCACCTGTCATTAAAACGCTCTTTTTTGTAAATATTACTGATACCAAAATTTATATAATGGCGGGCAACCTGCCTGCGCTTGTAGAAATACCGGCAACATTTACTGGCTATCGTTTTCATTTCCTAAATAAAAGCCTATTTACAACAGCTGTAATGATTGATAGCGCTACAATGGTTTTCCGAACTTATAAAAAGATTAATGGAAAATGGAACCAAATATTTGCCAAGTATAATAGTATAACTAACACTATCGCTTTTGAACGTAATGCATCTATACTTGCAGGAGATGCAGGTTTTTCTACGGATGGCAATTTGGTATTTGATAAAACAAGCTATAGCATCTATTACGTTAACTATTATAGCAATACTATTTTGGCTTTAGATACGTCGTTACAGCTGATAACTCAGGCACATACCATAGACACCTTTGCTCATACTATAACGGTTGCTGCTCAAAACAGACGAATTATAACGAATAGTACACCGCAACGCGAGGTTAATTTTGAAAGCAGTACAAGTAATGGTAAGCTTTTTATCCATTCAGCAATAAAGGCCGATAATGATACAAAATCACAATTTGAAAATAATGCTCTTATAGATGTTTATAAGTTGCCGGAATGTATTTATTTGTATAGTTTTCCAATTCCCAGGGCGACGATGACAGGCTTGTTGACTTTTCCATAACAGCAAACCGCTTTACCGCTCTATACACTAAAAAAGCTTGTGTTTATTCTTTATCCCCTGCATTTAATTGATTGACTATTCCATCCTTCTCATCTTTTATAACAATCATGTCTCTGTTACACATTTTTTCTATAAGCTGCAACCCGTAAGGTCCCATACTTTGATTTATAGATCGCACATCGCTCATATTACAATTTAGGTTTAATGTCACTCTGCCTGTATAGCCCGTTTCATCTACAAGAGGGGGCAGTGTATCAAGATTAATACTAAGTATCCCAAGTAACGCCTTTGTAGTGGCGTTTGATACCTGCAGGTGATACTGATCTAATGAATACTTCAAATGTTTGTCTGCACTGTTACTTTGTATAAACCCCGGCACTTTCATCAGTGCAAGGCACATCACATGCCTGTTTTCAATGCGACAGTTAATATTATATAGTGCGCCAAAATAATTGTTAAGCTCCCTAAGCATGATGTCATATTTTTTTGCATTCATTTCGACAGGAAATTTTAGCTCATAACAAAATGTATGCTTGCTCATCCAGTTTAATATTGCTGTTTTATTTGCGGAATATCTTTCTGCAGCTGAATCTGAAAACAACTGAACAATTGGATTCGAGGTTTCCCAAATCGTACTATTTTGCTCCAGGTTGAGCAGCGTATAATGACCTGCCGCAATCCGGTACAAATCGCCAATAGAACTGTTCTTACAGGTTATCTTAGAAGAGTCACTTCCCTGTTCAGAACCAAACCCGTCAATATATCTGGTAATCACTGAATGGTACAAAACATTTTCATTATTAACCAGGCTGAACTCACTCCCTTTATCCGTCAACAGGATATTGCCTGTGGCAAACATCGGTTTATCATAATCGATAACCTTAAAGCTATCTTTTTTCTCAGGCAGGGTTGCGACAGTATTGTTAAGCACACTGTTGATGATTTCTTTTTTTATCTGTTCTGCTCCCGTTATAGCTATCACGCGGCTGTCTTTATCTATCCATACATAATGGGGTATTTCGCCATGCGGAAATAGTTGACCCAAAACGGTATCCTGCGTAACAGAAGGCATCATAAAGTGTTTATACTTTTGCAGGTTTCTCAGAAACGCCGTTACGATGGAACTGCTTTGGTCGGTAACAGGTAATATCTGTATTCTTCCATCAAACTCTTTCTGAAGCGTATCTTCAAAAGGAAGCATAGATACACAGGGGGCGCACCATGTAGCCCAGAAATCCAGTATAAGCAACCTGCCTTTGAAATCGCTAATTGTAGCCGTGCTAGTCTTATAATTAGTGATGCTATTTAAAGCAATGTCAGGGCAAATATCTCCTACCTGCAGATTTTTTTTCTGCCCGTTAGCAATGACAAAGCAAAACATGCAAATAGCCGTTATGATAGATTTATGTTTCATTGTTGTTTAGTTTATTATAGTTATCGGGGGTTTTGTGGAATGCCTGTTACCTGTATTTCCTGATCAGGTATAGGATATGCATAGCGGTTATCATTTGATGGTAGTGTATAGATTTGTCCGTTCAGGTTTCGGGTAAGGCTAACAGCAAAGCGCAAATCCTTATTCAGCCTGCGCAGGTCCGTCCACCTTGTGCCGCGGAATAAGAGTTCTTTTCTTCTTTCTGCAAGTATGAGCCGTAATGCATCATCTGCCGTGGCAGCGCTAAGAGGTACATATGTGCCAGTCGTCCATCTGGTTACCAGCAGATCATTCAGCCGTTGCAAAGCTTCTGTTACCTTGCCTATTCTTGCATTACATTCCGAGCTAATAAGATATACTTCGTCAGTAGCTATGCCGCCAAAGCCTACATATCCGTCATAGCCACCTTTAAACCGCGGAAGGCCGCTGGTAGTATCAACAAATAAATACCGGCGCAAATCCTTTACATCGTAAGAGCTGTATAAAACAGAATCTACAATGGCAGAGCCCTGGCTTAAAATATTAAAGTAATAAAGAGCTGTATGATACACCACTTCATCATTCAGTACGGTAAAAGGGAAAGGCGCTGTAGGGTCAAGCGTGTTATAATCTATTAATATACTTTGAAGCCCAAGGCTGGAATCAGCATAAGCCAGTGCTTTGTTGTAATTACCTATCGTCATATATACCCGCGCAAGAAGCGCATAAGCGGCTGCCTTGGATGGCCTGGTTTTAAAGGCAGGAAGAGAAGGAAGATACTGCAGTGAAGCGTTTGCATCACTTATAATTTGGGCGTAGGTTGCTGCAATGGTTGCCCTGCCCACTTTTTCGTTAATGTCGGAATGCAGGCGCAAGGGTATGCCTAATTCCTTTCCAGCCGTGACGCTATCAAAGGGAAGGGTAAAAATATCTGCAAGGCTGAAGAAGTCAAATGCACGGCCAAAGAGCGCGCTACCCTCTATATTATTCCAGCTGGCTGCGTTCGTAGTATCCTTAGGTATACCGGTAAGTGTTTCAAGAATGTAATTTTCGTAGAACACCCTCTGATAAGGTGACATCCAGTCGGATACAGATTCACCGTTATAGATTTCTTTTGCCCATATATAGGCGTTGCGCTCGGTATTGGTATATTGCGCCAGCCAGTCATCATATTGCAGGTAATAATCATCGCTACCTACCTCCCCAGAGCCGGCTGGTTGTTGTTAAATACAAAAGTAGTATTGTCCAGCATCGCTTGCAGGTCAGGCAGGGTCGATGGTACCACCAGCTTCTTATCGGGCTTTGCATCCAGGTAACCTTTGCTGCAGGAGCCAAGTGTTGCCCCAGCTATTATAAAGAGTATTATTTTTTTCATTTGCGTATAGGTTGTGATGGTTTTTAGAAATCTGCCTTGAGGCCTACAGAATAGGTTCTTACAGGTGGTGTGCCTAATGGGTAATCAGGATCAATACCCTTGTCGTTTGCCCGCCACAGGATGCCCAGATTGTTGATGTAGGTATATAATTGCACCCGGTTCACCGGAAGCTTATGCCACACCGTTTTATCAAGATTGTAACTGAGGCTTATATCCTGCAGCCGGATGTGATCTCCTTTTTCTATTAGTACTGCGGCATCGTTGTAAAATATGTCGCGACTATAACTAGCAGGATATACCATCGAAGGCACTTGCGTTATCTTTTCATCTCCGGGCTTTTGCCAGCGCAGGGAATAGTCTTTGTTTTGATCGTAGTAATGAAACAGGTTGTAATAGTTTACCGAAAACCGCCTGAAATAATAATCCAGCTTGTAGCTAATGTTGATAAAAAGAGAAAAGTGTCTGTAAGAAAATGTATTGCCTATAGCCCCGTAAAACTTAGGCCGTGCTGGCCCGTTATATTTTATATCAGATATTTTGGTTGGGTTGGCGAGTGTAAAGTAATCCTTGCTGATAGTATCATTTACGTAACCTCTCGGGTCTCCTGTTTGGGGATCGAGACCAGCCCAGGGAAAGGAATAGATGCCATACACCGGCTTCCCTTTTAAGGGTATCGTAAACCCATCCTGCCCTGCGCCAAAATTTACAAGGTCAAGTGGAAGTATAGTGCCATCATACCTGGTTACCTTATCGGTGGCGTAGCTGAAAAGAAATTGCGTTGCCCAGGTAAAAGCTCTGTTTATATTTTTGGTGTTTAGCTGCACATCCCAACCGCTGCCTTTCATGTTGGCAAAGTTGCCCTTTACCGTATTGGTATAAGAGTTCATATCAATATAGCCGGTGCTCGGCGCTATCTGTTCATCGCCTATAATGTCGGTTCCCTTTTTATAAAAGTGTTCTATGGTGCCAGTTACAATGCTATTAATAGTTCCGAAATCAATACCCATGTTAAGTATGGCTGTCTTTTCCCATTGCAAATCCTTATTGGGCGGATTGGTAATGTTCAGGTAAGGCTGGTTGGTATAAGGGTCTGCACCCTGGTACACACCAGTTGTATAGGCAGTAACCTGCTTATCAAGGTTGCCGTTGTAGCCATAGGTAAGGCGGAGCTGTAAAGTGGGTAGCCAGTGCGATTTATAAAAGCTTTCTTTATTAATATTCCATTTGATGCCGGATGACCATAGGGGCACATTTTTTTTATTAGCCTCTGCACCAAAATAATTAGATCCATCCACCCGGCCGCTTGCTGATACAGTATATTTACCATTGTAAGTATAAGCAGCGTTGGCAAAGTAGGAACGGAAGCGGTCTGTGGTGCCTCCTATATCTTCCCCGTTTTGTATTTGATAATACCTGCCCGTGGGATATGTGCTGTAGTATTTGGTAGGATCTATCAATGCAAAAGTAGCCTGGTCATCATTATAGCCGTTTAGCCTGTCGCTGTTGCTGGCGGTTGTTACCTGCCTTTGCTCTATACCTGCAATGGCATCTACCTCACTTTTTCCCCAGTGACGGTTGTAATTAAGCTGTCCGCGCAGGCTGTAAGAAGATAGCTCTGTATGGGATAGGTCCAGTATGCCTCCGGGCTGCAAAACATAGCTTTCAAACTGGCCTGTGGAGGAGGCAATGGAAAACATGTTTACAAGATTGCGTGCATAATAGCTTTCGGGCTTTGCAAAGCGCTGGCTGTTGGTAAGTCCTTTTTCAAATTGTGCCGAAATAATGGCAGACAAACCTTCTAACAGATCATACTTAGCCGAAGCAAAGAGTCTTGTTTTGTATGCATTGCTGGTGCTGGTATTGTCTTTATTCCGCAGCTCCTGCAATGGGTTGAACTGCCAGTTCAAAAAGCCATTGGCTTCCGCGCTGCTTATAAAGGCAGTATTATAATCTTTGGTTATCACCAGCGGGTTCCCATGTGCATCGGCAAGTTGTGTGTAAGGTAGCATTTGCAGACCCTGTGTTCCGCCCACCAGAATTTGCCCCAGCGTGTTATCAGTATAGCTTACGGAAGGTATGTAATCCACGCCTGCAGAGAGTTCCAGCTTTTGCACCGGCCGAAAGGTGTTGAACGAATGGATAGTGATCCTGTTGTTACTATAGCCGCGTTGGCTGCTTAGCGATGCATCGTAGCCTGCGGAAAAAAGGTAACTGGCCTTATCGCTTCCACCGTCCAGGGAGATACTATATTGCTGGCTTAACCCGGGACGGTAAAAATATTTAGATAAATCATTTCTTACATCATGTTGTTTCAGCGTATTGATTTGAGATGCAGCATCGCTGCCGCTTATTAGCCCAAGCTGTTGCTGGTGTAGAATATCTACTACCGGGGATAGCGGCCTTTCATCAGAAGCTGTAAAAGATGCATCATATGCCCCCTGACTGAAAAGATAGGTTTCCATATCTATGAAATCGGGGCTATTGATAAAGCGCGGGTCATAAAAGAGATCAGGCTTTTCACTTATAGTAACATTGCTGTTTAGGGATATATGTAAAGGCCTGTTATAAGTAGCTTTTTTTGTAGTAATTACTATCACGCCATTGCCTGCCCTTACGCCCCAGATGGAGGCTGCTGCGGCATCTTTAAGCACTGTAATGCTTTGCACATCGTTTGGGTTTATGGTATTGATATCGCCATCATAAGGGAAGTTGTCCACTACTATCAAAGGCTGCGCATTGGCAAAGAGCGTGCTTTGCCCCCGTATATTTATCTCGTCAGGCCGGTTGGCGGTTCCTTTAAAAAATACCAGGCCGGTCGTAATGCCCTCCAGCCTGCTAATTACATCCGGACCAACCGCGCGCATCGTATTGCTCTTTATTTACTTTTACAAAGGAGCCGGTAGCTCTTTCTTTCGGCAGCGTTTGGTAGCCAGTATTTACTACCACATCACTCATAGTGGTATATGCAGGTGACAGCGTTATAACAAGATGCAGCGATTCAGTATATACGTATGTAGCATAACTGTTATACGCAACGTGCGTAATTAAGTAAAGAATCAGCTAACGCCCTGCAGCTTAATAGTAAAGCTGCCATCAGACAGGGTAAGCGCGGATCTGTGACTATGCAGCAGGGTCACCACTGCGCCTTCTACAGGCTTGTGAGTGGCGGATGAGGTAACAGTGCCATGAATAACACTACTGGTTTGAGCCAGGCAGCAGAGGATAGGACAAAGCATTGCCAGCAGGCAAAGAGTATATTTTTTTTGCAAGTATTGTATATTTAATAAAGTAATAAATAAGGGCCAAAGTGCGATGCAGCGGTAAGAGCTATACCGGATTCTTTGGCTTTTTAGCAAAGAGTGTTTTAAGGAGTGAGAGAGCCTTTCCGGCTATTGGCTTAAAGCGAAACCGTTGTAAGAGGGACGGAAGCTTTCTTTTGTGCGATAAGATCCTTTTCATAAGCTATTTTAGCAGCCATAAGGGCATACAGAGCATGATGTATTTCTGATTTTGTATAGCCCTTTTGCAAAAGGCTTTCGTATGTATGCTTTTTTTCCATAGTCAAAAATACTTACTTATGAGTGATTGTACAGTTCCAACACATGATTCAATTTTGTCGCTTACTCATAGGCAAGTGAAAAGCGCAATAGATTTATATGTTATTCAAAAAGTCAAAGACAAAAGGATTGAGAGCAATCTTTCCCAGGCCGATGTGGCTTTTGAGTTGAACATATCCGTTGGCTTTATCGGCAAGGTGGAAAGCAATAAATACCCTGCCCATTATAACATTAAACATCTCAACCAGTTGAGCAAAATTTTAAAATGCAGCCCACAGGACTTTTTACCTAAAAAGCCTTTATAATATTCATCAAGAGCCAAGCCACAGACAAATCATAGACGCAATTAAAATAAACAATTTCAAATCAACAAATTTGTTTATTTATTTACATAAAATTTATTTTTTATACAGTAAATATACATTTTAATCTACAATACTGTTGTTTTCTTTACAGAAATATAGAAACCATCAAAGAAAAAGTACACATAGGTAAAATTCTTCAAGCAGCAGTAGAGAAAACGGGGGTTAATATTGAGACAATCACAAAAAGGGCCGGGTATAAGAGAGGCACTTACTACAAGCACATCATCCAGGCAAATTTAAATGTTTTTATTCTTAAGAAATACGGCTAAAGCCATAGGGCACAATTTTGCTGAAGAGCTGCCGGAGCTGGATAGCTTTCTTTTAGAAGAAGATGGCCATATTTATGTAACAGAGCCTGCCAGCCTTACAGGAAGCCGTTAAGCAAAGAGACGAATGGAAGCAGAAGTATTACGATCTGATGGAGAAGTATGTTAAGTGTATGGAAGAAGAAATAGACACTAATATTAATGCCCCTTATTCACTGAAAAGCTGGACAATAAAGGTGCGTTGCAGGCCGTCAAGCATGGGCTCCCTGTGTCGTGCCTGGGTGTTGATTCATGGCAGTATGCCTGTTGTTTTCTTGCAGGCTGCTTGCTGATTTCAGCAACGTGGTAGCAAGGAGATAGCCAGAAGGTAGCAAGAATACAGCAAGAAATGTGATGAAAATTCGTAGAAATACGTATGCAAAAGGCGGTGCTTTAATGCATCGGTGGTAATACATAAGTTAACACAAATGACCTTTTGTATTCAATACCCTGTTATGTACAACATTTTCCAATGCTAACATATTACGGCTTAGGGATTTCTTGATTTGTATCACACAAAGACAATCATGGTGCTGAATGAAAAGCTGTGTGGAACTTTGCTTATCTTTTGCGGAGAGTTTAGTGTCATCACAATAAAACGTAACATCAAAAAAGGAATGGTCAGGCATAGGTACACGAATGTGTTTGGAAGGGGTATGCATAGTTTGAACTCTTTGAAAAGCAAAACTAATATAACTAACTACTTTAGCAAAATTTTTCGATAAATTTTAGCAGCGTTTTTGTGTCCATAGCTCCGATTTACTTAACGCTCCTGGTAAAGGAAATGGAAATTGCATAATTATATTCAAAGGGGGCAACATACAAATTATAGAAAAGTATGTTGTGTACCTAAACAATTGTATTTAAACAACTGTACGTGTTAATCGTCTGCTTAAAAAAAGCATATAATGAAAACAAATTTTTACAGTGGATTTGGAAAACGATAAAAGAATTAAGAACTGCTTTATAAGGAGCAAAAAAGAAAATTACTATTAATTATTATTGAGTGATTCTTATAGAGCTATATTTCGGGCGACTTGCAAATAACCCCAAGGCTTGATCTTACTGCCCGCTATCATCTGATTTTTTTGCGATGACATATAACATTGCCTGGAAGTCAACTGATTTTTTTGCGTTGTCATTCGGCAATACCGTGATGCCGCCTCATTTTCTTATGTTGCCAGTTAAACAATGCCGGAATGCAACATGATGTTGTGCATTGTCAGTCAAACAACGCTGCGATGCAGCTTGATGTTTCGCAATACCGGTTAACAACGCTCTGATGTTAACTGATTTTTCTGCGTTGTCATATAACATAGCTTTGATATTAATTGAAATTTTTGCATTGTTATATAACATTGCTATGATGTCAACTGATTATTTTGCTTTGCCACATCACTTGCTATGATATCAACTGATCTTCTGCTTTGTCATTCTACCATACCGTGATGTTGCCCATTTCTTATGCTGTCAGGTAGGCAATGCTGCGATGCAGCATGATTTTCCGCATTGCCGGTTAACAACGCTGTATGTTAACTGATTATTTGCGATGTCATGCAGAACGGTGCGCTGTTAGTTGGAGTTTGTACTTTTCATTGATTTTTCTTCATTATTAAATAGAAATGCGCCGCTGTTAACTGCATTTGTGCTCTTATAAAATAACATTATTCTTATCTTGACTGGCAATGTTGCATTGTAATATAGCAATGTCCCGTATAAGCCAGACATTTGATACATTGCGGTAAATACGGTAAGTTTTTGTGTATATATTAATAGATTGCAGTATTTATAATTAGTGACATTATATAGAATATACAACTGGCTATTTATTTTAAGTTAAACTGACAATTGATAATAAAGAATCGATTCATAACATCTTAAGAATATTATTTTGGTGTGGATTTAAAATAAAATATTCACTTATCTTCAAATATGCCAACGACTGATCAACTTGAAATTAAAAAATTAAGTATTGACCTGAAAAATTTCAGGACGACACCTCAAAAGAAGGAATCAGATGCTGTTAAGGCAATGATTTCTATAAAACCTGATAGGTTTTTTGCCATCATGGAGAGTATAATTGAGGACGGTTATTTGCCTACAGAAAATATTATTCTTCTAAAGGAGGGGTCGAAGTTAGTTGTAAAAGAAGGTAATCGCAGGATTGCAGCGTTAAAATTAATTCATGGATACTTTAGAATAAGTGACTATGGAATCCCAACGTCAATAACAGATAAAATAAAATCTTTAGATGCAACTTGGAAAAAAGATAATATTAAAGTTCCTTGTACCATTTTTAATAATTCAGAAGCCGACAAAGCAGATAGAGTTGTGGCACTTGCCCATGGTAAAGGAGAGAAAGCAAGCAGAGATCCATGGAATTCAGTTGCAAGAGCTAGACATAACAGAGATATAAAAAATGCGTCAGAACCAGCTTTAGATATACTGGAAAAATATTTGAAAGTCGGACAAAATTTAACTGGGCAACAAAAAGAAAGATGGGGAGGCGATTATAATGTTACAGTGTTGAATGAGGCCATCGGCAAAATATACAGTTGGTTTAGTGTTACAAGTTCTATAGAGTTGGCAACGAAGTATCCTAAAATTAATTTTCTATCTAGCCTTGAAGAAATCGTTAGGGATATTGGTTTACAACAATTGGAAACAAGAGACTTCAGAAGTGCCGAAACAGTAAATGCTATAGCAGTAAGATATAGTATTAATCCAATTCCTCAATCTCAATCGGCAAATCAACCCGCTAATTCAAGCAATTTGAATACGCAAAATAGTAATAAAACAATACAGCCTGGTGCAAATTCGAATGCCCAAAGTCAAAATGCATCAACAAATACAACTCAATCTCAATCAGCACAACAAACAATACAAAATTCAGGAGAGCTGGTTGCACAAAAAGCGTATGCTATCAATGATCCCCAGCATGTAACAGCACAATTAAAAAGATTTAGTCCAAGAGGTCAAAACAGACAAAAAGTGGTTTCATTAAGGGATGAATTGAAGAAATTAAAAATTAAGGATACTCCCATTGCTTTTTGCTTGATTTTAAGAAGCATTTTTGAAATTTCAGCCAAGGTGTATGCAAATGAAAAAGGTATTAGCTTGACTAAATCAGGCGGCAAAGAGAAGAAATTAGCCGAATTGCTAAGAGACATTGCCAATGATTTAACCAATAATAATTCAAATACTGCAATGGTGAAGGTCTTACATGGTGCAATTACAGAAATTGCTAAAGTAGATGGGCTATTATCAATAACATCTATGAATCAATTAATTCATAGCCCAACTTTTTCAATAGTACCCCAAGACATATGTACATTATTTGGAAATATTTATCCGTTACTGGAATCAATGAACTAAAATGATGAGTAAGTTTAAAACACCATTAAGATATCCCGGCGGTAAGCAAAAACTGACTCCATTCATTCAAAATATTTTAGAAGCAAACAATATTTGCGGACATTATTTGGAGCCTTACGCGGCAAAGCCGGTGTTGCAATAAAACTGCTACTTTCTAATAATGTAACTCATATCCATCTTAATGATTCCGATAGTGCTATTTATGCTTTTTGGCATTCCGTTATTAATAAACCCGAAGAATTATGCAGGATGATTTCAAGTGCATCCCTTACCGTTGATGAATGGAGAAAAAGAAAATTAATAGTCGCAAAAAGAGATAAAAATGATTTGCTGGAACTGGGGTTCAGTGTTTTTTACCTAAACCGTTGTAATCGTTCAGGCGTATTATCGGCTGGTGTAATTGGAGGCCTTAATCAAACAGGAAATTATAAAATGGATGCAAGGTTTTTGCGCAATGAGCTAATCAGAAGAATTGAAACTATTGCGATATTTAAAGAGCAAATTTCGGTCACAAATCTCGATGCGGAATATTATATCAATAATTACATACCTAATGTTCCCGAAGATAGCCTGATATATTTTGATCCCCCGTATTATGAAAAAGGCAGCGAGTTATATTTAAACTCATACAAACCTGAAGATCATCAGCAACTATCGAAAATAATTCAAAGAAATGTAAAACATAAGTGGGTACTGTCTTATGATGGGGTGTCTGAAATTTTAGATCTTTATAAAAACAGAAGATATTTTCTTTATGACTTACAATACTCCGCTGGCAAAAATTATAAAGGGAAAGAAGTTTTTGTTTTTGATGATCAAATAACGTTGCCTGAAACTTGTAAGTTAGAAAATATTCAAGAGGGCTTGAAAAGTATGATAGTTTAGATTCATATATAGCTATATACTGAGCGAGTAAAACCCAGATATTATATTAACAAAATTATCGGCAATCATGCTTGACGTTTATATTGATACCGGAATTTTATTTAATGATCCTTTTTGGCAAAATAATTATAATAAAGTATTACTTGAAAGAGCAAAGTCGGGGAAAATCAATATTTATTTATCCAACATTGTTACAAAAGAACTTCACAAAAATTATAATCAGCATATTAACAATCAATTAAAGGTGATTAATGAGTCGGTTTCTTTATTAAACAAAAGATTTTCCATCACAAAAATGCAAATTAAAATTCCAGATAAAGAAAGTTTTATTAAACAATTTCAAGATTTTTATGATGAATATATAACAAGTAAAACGTTTAAGATAATTGAATTTGAGAATGAATGTTTGCCTGAAATTGTAGAACGAGCAGTATGGAAAAAAAAACCGTTTACAGAAACTAAGACAGAGCTTAAGGATGCTATAATTTGGCTTAGTTACTCAAAACATGTTAACGATAATAAAATACAAAATCCATACTTTTTAACGACTAATATTAATGATTTTTGCGAAACCGTTACTAAAGAAGATAAAGTTTTAGAGGTGCATTCAGATTTAAAACAAGATTGCGATTCTTTTACGGTTTTTCGCCTTACAAGAGATTTTATATCTGAGGTAGTAGAAAAAATTGAGGCTGAAAATCAATCAAAATTTAAAGAAGCCGCAACAGAGAAAATAACTTTGGACTTTATAAATGAAATTGTCTTTTCCTATAAAACAGATATTGAAAATTCAATCCTTGTAAAAGTAAGGAGATATGACGTAAGAGAAATTTTCAATATTGAATATTTTTTCACTGGCTATATTTCCCCCTCAATTGAAGGCTGGGGCACAACATGTAGCGATGTGCAAATAGATATTTTAGATGATTGCGCTATTATTTTGGGCTATATACTTATCGAAGTTGAAGTTGAAGGATATGAATACAATGCTGGGAGAGATTCGGGTGACGATAAACATAATTATTACGGAGTTCAATCTATTTACGTAAAGGCCTATTTTAATTTTACTATTGACTCAGATTTTCGCACACAAAATTTTGACATAACAGACATAGAGATAAATAGGGACGTATGATATTTTCCGAATTACTGTACAACCAAATGGATGCCTCCCACGCGGGAAACGCTACGTAAATAACAGAGCATTTAAAAATTATTCAACTTAGTTCCTCAACAACCTTTCAAGCTTTTCAATCATCTCATTCTTGTCCTTTAGCATCCTTTCATACAACTCAATCTTACTTTCGTAAAGCTTCTTATTTTCTTCTCCCTGTTCTAAAAATTTATCAAGAAGATTAAAAGTGCAATGATAATTATTTAATGGACCATGATTTATACTGTTGTCATTAAAATTATTTATAAAATTATAGAATGCGTCTTCAGGGATATTTTTAATTGACTCCACAGGCACCTTTAGTATCTTACTAATTTGTTCCAGCAGTGCGTCATCAATGGTCTCTTTCTGCTCAATCAGTGATACGGACTGCTGGGTAACTTTAAGCTCAAACGCAAGGTCTTCCTGGCTTATATTTTTCCATTCACGAAAGCGCTTTACGTTTCTGCCCATGTGTATTTTTTCATCCCGCTCAGTTGATTGCATACTATAGTATTTAAATATTGAAAAGTAAAGTAACTGATTTTTTTGTAATTACTTCCCTGTATAAATATGGTTTACTTGTGAACCACAAATGTAAGCTTGTAGGTCACATGCAAATCTTTTAATTGCTTTGTTTTTGAAAATTATTACAATGGAAACAGAAACCCTTCAAGACAGTTTTGTCCATGAGTCTTACCAAATAATTCATACATTTTTTGATGCCTTTTATTTACCGGATGCTTTGCAACTTGTTCGCAGCAGCATATACAGTTCTCTTTCACCTGCTTATTGGCATAAACAGCAACCCTCAGATTTAATACACTTCACAGAACAGCTAACACTTCTTTGCCAGGCTGCATTTATCATTAATGAAACAAATACAAGAGACGAATCAGCTATAATATGCAAGCCGGATAACGACATACCGGACATCACCCTTACGGATACTTATGTGCACCATTATAAAAACAGCAATGCATGGAACAGCTTTCCCCGCAGCCTTACAACAACGCAGTTTTTTAATCCCTACGAAGCTATTAATAAGTTCTTCGGCCACATGCGCCTCAATGACTGGAAAACATTTTTAAAAGAGCTTTTATATTATGCATTAAGCACAGAGCTCATTACCGATACCTACGAAGTACATGATGTATTAAAAGCTGAAAAGCGCCTGCTGCAAATGATAGAGGCGTGTCATTTGATAGAGGTGAGGGTATAGAGAAATAAGGGGTAAATTTAGTGTAAGCTTATAGTAGCGCGACGATTGGAAACATTCCAAAAGTAAATGCTCAACAAAGCTTAAATCTATTCTTTTACTAGCTTCAATTTATTTATATCTATATCCTCGCCAGACAGTGTAATGAAATACATTCCTGCAGAATAGGTATGCAGATCAAGGCTAATTTTATTTATACCAGCGATAGATACACCATTTATTTTCTTAATTACTTTTCCTGACCGATCTGAAATTTGTATTACGTACCTGCCTGCGGACGAGTTGTTGAATTGAAGTATGCTTATATTGTTAGTTGGGTTAGGATATATAGATAACGAAAGTGATGATGTAGTTATCTGTACAGGAACTATAGCGCTAAAGGAGGATTTGCCATCAACATCGGTAATCAGCAAACGGTAAAAATTAATTCCTGTTAATGCACCCACATCTATAAAAGCATAGCTATGACTTCCCGCGGTGGGTGCTGCTTCAATCTTCCCTATTGCATTGAATAAATGCCTATCGCTGCTGCGTTCAATAGTAAACTCCTTGGTAGAAACTTCATTACTTGTGAGCCATCGCAATGAAACAACACCATTTTGTAGTTTTCCGTGAAAATCTATAAGAGTAAGCGGCAAAGTAAAGTTGGCCGTGCTTAAGAAGAACCCGCTAAAGCCATTAACCGGAAACGTTACCGCCCACCAATTATCGGTACTATCCCAAGTCACATTCGGCGTAATAAATACTGCTGTGCTATCCTGATAATTTTGGGGATCAGGGGTTGCGGCGAATGAGCCATGCAACTGTATTATACGCACATTGCCATTATTAACTCCATTTGCCGGTAATAACGGTATTCCCAATTTATTAGTAGTAACATATTTATTGAAGTTATCAAAATCCTGTTGAGTAAAATATAGCGTAACTATTGCCTGGGCGGTAGCTGCATTTACGGTAGGTGTTATATCATAATGCCTTTGTACATAAGGCTGATTGTGGAAGGTATTTACTGCAGAATCGATAGCAACGATAGTCCTTACAATTCCACCAAGGGCATTTGCACCGGAAATTGGTACAAGTGAAACCAACCGATAAATCCCAGTATCGATCTGCACGGTATCTGTACCGGAAATATTTTTAAGTACTGTTGTAGTAGTGTCGGGTAACAATAGGCCATATCTTATTGTATCGCTATAAAGAGTGAGCCCCGTCGCTACTGAGTTATCCACTGTTACAAAGTAATTACCGGTAGAGGAAGGTATGAATGTAGTATCGCCTACAATTGTTGATACCAAGGTGCCAACTCCTTTATACCACTGAAACGTATTATGGCTAAGTGTGCCGCCTGGAGATACCCATAACTTGTCACCTTTTTTTTGAATAGGGATGTCTGCCTGAGAGTCGTAGAAAAAATTGTAAGTATAGTTATGATCAGCATAGCTTTCTGCTAAAGGCTCTATATCTCCGAAAGTAAAGTCGTTCTCTGGTATTGAAAAAACATAAATCTTGCTAATATCTAGAATGCCTAAGGGTATAGCGCCAGATAAATGGTTTACGTCGAAATATACTTCTGTAAGAGAGGTCAAATTTGCAAACGACGCTGGAATAGGACCAGATAGACTATTGGAATTTAAGTCCAGATCTTGTAAGTTGGTTAAACTACCCATTTCAGCAGGCAGCTTACCACTAAGATTACAAAATGATAAATCTAAACTTCTCAATTTGGTTAAATTTCCAATAGACGATGGAATGGTATCTGTAAAACTTGAGTAAGTCAGGATTAGGTTTTCTAAATTAGGCATTCCTGTAAGAGCTGACGGAAATGGCAAATTGTAGAAGGCGTTTGTCAATTCTAAATCAGTCAGACTACTTAAATTGACAAAAGATGCCGGTAACGTATCTGTAAGTTTGATACCATCCAAAATTAATAATGTTAAGGCGGTCAAATTTCCAAAAGATGAAGGAATTATTCCGGAACTGGACTCTCCTTGTATATTTATACCTGTCACTCTATTATTAACTACAAAAACGTTATCCCAATCATGCACGGGCGTGCTCATATCCCAATGCGTATTTTTCCATTGAGGTCCATTTGCACTATTATAGAAATCAATCAGAGCTAGCGAATCCTGAACATTAATAGCCTGCGCTGACGTTTTGAAGGCGTTAATCCATAAAAAAGTCACTAATGAAATATTACAATTCTATACTTCATAGCAGAAGATTAGGAGTTATGATTATTTTTGGAAGTTTTGAGATATTTTTAGGATAGGAATTACAGATGCAATATACGCCTAACAACTCTTCATCACAAAAAATTATTTTCAGCAGCTCCTAATATTCTACAAGCAGTTTTTTAATCCCTGCAAGCGATCCAGGGATTCTGCTGTCACCTACGCCTGCATAATTGGAAAACTTTTTTAAAAGAGCTTTTAAGTAATGCGTTAAGAAAAAAAATTATTACCGACATCTATGATACACGTGACGATTAAAAGCCCAGAAGCGTTTGCTGCAAATGATAGAGGCGTGCCATTCAATAAAAGTGAGAGGTATAGAAAAATAGGGGTTCAATTAGATACATTGCTATTCTTGTTTTTGCAGATGATTGATGTAACATCCGGCGGGCTGTCTCTATTATATCTTGAATACCCGCTAATACTGCAATTGCGAATGAGCATCGCGTTAATACTTTTCAGGTTGCAGATCCGTTTCAAATTTCATATGGATGAATGCCGATGCTTCATGAAAAGGGATGATATAATTGTTACTAAACCATACTATGGCGGCGGGATCAGTCACCCATTCTTTTCCACGACCTTCCCTTTCCAATGCTTTTTTTTCTGTTGTGCCGTCTTTCAGGTTAATGGTGTACAAAAAAGTTTTATATTTTCCTGACCCTATAAGCTCACACGTTGCAGTATATAACTTGCCATTTTTTACGTAACCTGCAATGTCGTTTGCAGCCATAATGAATGATCCGAAAGTCTTATCAATCGTAATATCCATTTGCAGGTGCAAATCTTTTTTTGCATATAGGGAAATCAAGGCTCCTGTTCTATAAAATTGTTTTGCATCGTCTCCTGCCGGGGTATATTGGTACTGGATCTCTTTAAATATAATTAACTGGTCATCTGTTTCCATTAGCTGTACCGGGTACAGATCATCAATGGATTTGAAGTTGGACAAGCTGGTATTTTCAGGCTTTTCCAGGGTGCGTATATAACTCTTATCTAATACGGTTTCCTGAGATGCGTATGCTTTCTGATTATTAAAATCAAACCGATAAGTACGCATAGCATCATCTTTATGATTATTTTTATAGGCTACGACCATGTCTGCAGTATTGGTTTCCATGGCATCACATTTCATCAGTGGATAGAACTTTGATTTATCTCTTATAGAGGCTTCCGCAGACAGCTTACTGACAGCATTGCCATTGTCGTCAAATTTTTCAACAGTTACCTGGTCATTGCTGTAAGAGCAAACATACAGGTCGCTGTTACTGCCTGTGCAGGCAGATATAAAAGCGGAGCCAACAGAAATACTTTTGAGATCTTTAGTTTGTGGTGTCAGGTCAGCATTTATAAACAGGGCAGTCAATTGTGTGGTTTCAGTAAATTTAGCATCAGCGTTATTGGCATAAGAAGCAAATCCTTTTTTCAAAGGGGAGGTGCGGAGCAAAATGCAGAAAAAACCCCCGGAAGGATCATCCAGGACAAGCTGATCTACCTGGTAATTTGTTTCATTTGTATAAACCACTTTATCTGTGGTTATTTTCCTGGTGCTTACATCTACAACTGCCGCATGAATTTCTTTAACAGACCTAGCGCCTTCCGTGTTATCCTGCGAATAAAAGACAACCGCATTCTTGTTGAACTTACCCATGCCAACTGGAAAACCAGGCGAGGGGATCTGCCACATCATTACTCCTTTTGAGTTTACAATGCCATATCCGTAATCTCTTCTTCCATAACGCAAACTGGTAAAGGTAATGGAATCGTTTAGTGGAAGTGTTTTTACGATCATGTAATCATCTTGTGAGTAAGCTGATGCGCAAGAGAAAAGCAATATTGCAATAAGTAGTTTTGGCTTCATGAAACAGTTTTTAAATATGATAAATCTAAAGTAAAGTAAGTGTTTTTTCTTTAATTACATCTCTGTATAAATATGGGAGAGAAATATTTGTAATTTCCGGTTCCCAGCATGGCTTCTATGCTATTATTTCTAAAATCTCTTGCATCCAAATAATCTATTAACTATATCTGAAGCCTTTCTTAATTACAACAAATGGCTGCAGGAAAGCCCGGACGCACTCGCGGTAGATTTTATTGTTTACAACCATCAAAGCATGGTGATTTTATACATTTAAGGCTATCATAAGGCGGCGGAGCATATTTTTATTATCCGGATTTTATTTCTACTTTTAGTAACAGGCCTGTAATAAATTCTGCATTACATTAAATTCATCAACATGAGTGTATAGGCAACTGTATACACTGCATGACCAAAACAATATGTACTCTTATGCAAAACAATTTATTTTCGAAGTGGTATTTAGTTCCCTTCATTCTGATAAGTCAAATAGCATGTAATAAACCGGCTACGGTTACATCGAATCCACCTGTTGCTCCTTCATCGCCCCAGAATTTTGGCGTAGTCTATTACCAGTCAGGTGGTAATGTATTTGCATATGATCTTGACGATAGTGTTCGGTTATGGAAATCAGCCTCCACAATCTACTACGATGACTTAGATGGAATGGTGTATGACAACGGAGTTTGATATGCCGGGAATGTATATGGTATGGCAGCCCTGGACGCTTCAACAGGGACACTCATTTGGAATACACCACTAAACCCGTCTAACTTCCAGTTCGGTTCGTCGGTAGCGATTGAGGACAAGCCTGTGATTAGTGATAGCTCGGTGTATATCGTGGTGGTAGGCCAGGGTGCATCGCAAGTGGATAATCCTAATTTATGCTGCTTAGATAAAAATACAGGGGCAGTCAGGTGGACACACGACCTTGTTGCCGGCAGTTATACAACTGAGACGATTTACAGCACTCCGGTTATTGTAAATAACAAAGTTGTTGCCATAGGACACTGGAGTGATCCTATTGTTCCAACAAACACTATTTACTGCTTTGATAAAAATACAGGGGCGCAAATATGGAACAATAATAGCTTGTTTACAAGTCCACCGTATTATATTAATAGTTATCCTGTGTCACCGGATACATCGCAGATTTTATTTATATCAGATCATTCCGATATTATTTCCTTAGATGCGAATACGGGTACAGAACTTTGGACAACAAAGTTTCCAATTGGTGCTCCACGAAATGTGACCCCTATAATTAACGATGGCCATCTATACTTATATGATGGCCTTAATTTTATGGATTTTAATCTGGCCACCCGGCAGCCCGCGAACGTTTTTAAGGATTCAATGGCTACGGAAACTATATTGGGCAATATGGCCTATACTGTTGACTTTTACAATAGCTACACGAACCGAATACATACATTAGCAGCGAGACCCATAAATAACTATTCACATCCGAACTGGACATGGGTATCCCCTACTGGAGCATTATTTGATAGTGCCCAGTTGAGTCCAAAATATAATTCGGGCTATTTTAATTTTTGCTATTTTTCAAATCTTACCACCGATGGTAAAGTTGTATATTACTATGAAAACTTTTATGATGAGTTTACTTTTGACATACCGGCGTCGCAGCAATTAAATGCGCTGTTCATGCTTGATGCCAATACAGGAACTCTTTTAAAAGAAGTGAAACTAAGTACCAGGCCTCTAGGTGATAGTTTAGCAGGCCGCAATCTAATTGTAGTTAAAAATAAAAAGGCTTATTACCCTTTTTAACTTACACTTCTCTTTGATCTGGCATTTTCGTAAGTACTATGCTGGTGCAATGGGGAATAGTTAAGCAATGGTTCAACAGGTACTTTTAACACTTTACTGATTTCTTCCAGTAGCTTATCATCTATCGTTTCCTTCCGCTCAATCAGTGAAACGCACTGCTGGGTTACTTTTTAGCTCAAACGCAAGATCTTTCTGGCTCAAACTTGAAGGGTTTATATTATTTGTTCAATTTTTTTTGCAGGTACATTTTTTTTTGTATTTTGCAAATGCTTTAAACTAACCATCCTTCTAAAGATCTTCCCTTCACCTCAAAGGATTTTTATAACTGCTAATTATTTTTATGAGAAGAATTGTACTCCTTTTATTATTTATTGCTCTAGCCGCATCCAAAGCCAACGCACAGGCGATTAGCACACAAGATTCGCTCGCGCTTGTTAACCTTTATGACAGCACAGACGGTCCAAACTGGGTCAATCATACTAATTGGTTAACCTCTTCTCCTGTCAGCTCATGGTATGGAGTGAATGTGAGTGGGGGAAGAGTAAGTTATATAATGTTAACTAATAATAAATTGGTTGGAAAAATCCCTTCTTCCATAGGTAATCTTACCGCTATGTTTTTGATTGTTTTAAGCTCTAACCAGCTTTCGGGTTCTATTCCCTCATCTGTTATAAATATGACATCATTAGCTGGTTTTATTGTTGACCATAACCAGCTAAGCGGCAACATCCCCAGCTTTGGTAATAAGGGATTATCTCTGCAAATCAATATATCTTATAATCAGTTTACATTTACACCTATAGAAAATATATGGTCTTCCCAATATAATTTGACTTATTTTCCACAGGCAGATATACCGTTACATAGAAATGGAAACACACTTTCAGTTTCTGCCGGAGGTACTTTAAGTAAAAATACCTATACGTGGTATAACGGTAACACACTAATAACCACTAAAACAGGAGATTCTACGCTGATTATATCCCGTGAGGGTGATTATAATGTTGCAGTAACCAATTCGCTAGCGAACCAATTAACTCTTTACAGTATTGATACTGCTAACAGACAGGATTCTCTTGCACTGGTAGACTTCTATAATCTTACAGCAGGAAGCACATGGGTTAATAATACGAACTGGCTTACTTCAGCACCGATAGACACGTGGTATGGAGTAACAGTAAGGGCAGGAAGAGTGACAGCTTTGCAATTAACATATAATAAGATAGATGCTACTATCCCCAATTCATTAGGAAGACTTTCAGGCTTAAGCATTCTTGATTTAAGTTATAATGAATTGTACGGCAGTATTACTGATTCATTAGGTTATTTGACTAATTTGACAGGTATTAATTTAGGAAGTAATAATTTAACAGGAACTATTCCCACGGTATTTGGTAATCTCCATAACCTGACTAGCTTAGACATAGGCAGAAATATGCTTACAGGAAATATTCCTTCGGTTCTTGGTAATATTACCAGTCTGGTAGCCTTGTATCTTTGGAACAATCAATTAACCGGAAGTATCCCTGTTTCTTTAAGCAATCTGACGCAATTACAATATTTATATATTAATAACAACCAATTAAGTGATACAATACCTGCTTCATTAGGCAAGCTTTCTTTTCTCAATGAATTTTACGCAAACAATAACCAGTTAACCGGTTCTATTCCCGCGTCATTAGGTATGGACCTTCAACTTACTCAGCTATATTTATCCAATAACCAGTTAACAGGAACTATTCCTGATTCCCTTGCTTTGCTGAAGAAAATGGCCCGTTTTGTACTCAGCAACAACCAGCTAACCGGTCATGTGCCTGATTCAATGGTTACCTTAACCCAGCTACTTGATTTTGAATTGAACAACAACCGATTAAGTGGAACATTTCCCACTTTCCCTGCAACAATCACGTTCGGTGCTTTTGACATAAGTAATAATGAATTTACATTTAACGGATTGGAAAGTCTGCCTCCGGTACATAATGGTAGTGTAAGCATATATGCCCCTCAAAACAATATTCCAATATCAAAGCATGAAAATTTGCTTTCCGTTTCCGCAGGGGGGACCTTATCCAATGATACATTCCGCCTATATAAAGACGGTGTAATAAGCGCTACACAGACAGGCGACTCCGTTTTTTCAATAACCAATACAGGAAAATATTTCATAACCATTACCAATAGTATAGCCACACAGCTTACTTTACAAAGTGATATGGTAACTGTGGGTATTACACTAGCAGATACTACTACGATAGTTACACAAACCATTGCAGGCACCTTGCAAACAGACATAAACAATGGAATTTATAAGTTAGTAAGTATTACACCCTCTTCCGGAGCTAATCCCCTCAATGGAAATGTTATTACCATAGTTGCTATAGATTCGACAGTTGAAACTTACCATAATCAGCCCTATGTGCAAAGGCATTATGATATAGCACCCGCAGTAAACCCTGCTGCCGCACAGGCGACTGTTACGTTATATTTTACCCAGCAGGATTTTGATAATTTTAATAATTATGTAACCACTAATAGTGTTGGTATTCCATTTTTACCAACGGCAGGTATAAATAATGGCAATCTTCGCATCATCCAGTTGCATGGCTCATTCACGGCCACTCCTGATCCTGGAAATTATCATGATAGTACGACTGTATTCATTACTCCTGCAGTTAGCTGGGATAATACTGACAAGTGGTGGGTGGTAACTTTTCCTGTTAGTGGATTTAGCGGCTTCTTTGTAAGTACAGCTAATTTTACATTGCCTCTTACATTACTTGATTTCAAAGGAAACTTAAAAAACAATGCTGTTGAATTGCAATGGAGTACTACCAATGAGGTGTTGACCAAAGATTTTACGATTGAGAGAAGCGCCGATGGAAACAGATTTGACGTTTTAGGAAAAGTAAATGCTGCTTCTCTAGCTGGAGTCAAAAATTATAATTTTGTGGATGTAAGCCCTTTAAACGGTAGTAATTTTTACCGCCTCGTAATGACAGATGTTGATGGAAAATTTGCATTATCAAATACTATATTGGTGCATGCAAACGAGTCACCTATCCAGTTCTCTGTTTATCCCAATCCAACAACAAATGAGTGTTTGTTACAATTAAATAGTACTCTGGCTGGCAAATATGTAATAACCATAACGGAGCAATCGGGAAAAACAATTAAAGTTATGAATTGCTTGTGCGTAAAGGGAATTAATAAAATAAAAATAGATATGCACAATTATGCACGTGGGGTTTATAATATTATTTTATCCGATGGTAATCAAAAAAAGCAAAATGTATCGTTAGAAAAGCTTTAAGCATTGTCCACGAAATGCTATTGAATACCGGCAATTTATAAAATCTGGATAGATAGTGACGAAGCGGCATATCAAATAGTAACGATTTTAACTATTAAATTTCCATTATATAACCGTCCTATTAACATTTATCAAAAACCGACTTCCTATTGAATCTAGATGGTATTTAGAAGATATTTGGTTAAGTTTATGAATCCCATTGTAAAAAGAGCATTATGTGCAGACATATAGCAGTTGTTTTCTGTACTCCGAAGGGTCAGGTCCAGGTACCTGTAAGCTGGCTATTACACCAAGCCAAAGGATCGTGGCTGTAAGTCAAACGCATTCGCTAACAATTCAAAGGAGCGAAGTCTGTCTTCCTGTGAATAAGTCATTGTTGTTACTATAATTTCATCAATATCAAAATCAATTGCAAGTTTTGTAAGCTGTTCTTTCACCTGTTCCTTACTACCCGAGATAATTCTGCCGCTATTATAGGTGATACGCTCCAGTTCCTGCCTGGAAAATTGATAATTTTTATGTCCTCGTAACTGCCCATTGGCTCGAACCTTCCCTGCTCAAATTTGAGCAAATTATAGTCCGCCAGTTTTCGCAACTGTAAAGCTTTTTCTTCTGTTTCAGCACACAGCACTGAAATCGACAACAATTCCTGTGGAGCAGGAATTTGTTCTGATGGTTGAAAATTTCTTCGATAGGTTTCAACTAAATCCGGAGATGCAAAGCCGTTAATAAACTTTGCTATGGCCAGGCCAAGACCATATTTCGCAGCAATCGTGGCACTGCCGCCACTTGAGCTTAATATCCACTGCAAGGGGATGGTTGCAGCCTGTGGTACGGCTACTACCGGCCCGTATTGTGTTTCGGCGGTATCGCTAAAGTATGCCTGTAAATGCTCCAGCTGGCGCAGGTAGCTTTCCTCACTGAAAGTATTCGACGGGTTTAAAATGGTAGCGGTTATTGATCGCCACCAGGTGCACGCCCCATACCCAAATCAATCCGGCCGGGAAAAAGCGTCTCCAGCATGCGAAAGTTTTCAGCCACCTTCAGAGCACTGTGGTTGGGCAGCATAATGCCACCTGAACCTACGCGTATATTCTTTGTTTCATCAGCAAGCTTTACGATTAATACTTCAGGCGCTGAACCCGCAATCATAGTAGTGTTATGATGCTCCGATACCCAAAACCTTGTATAGCCTAAATATTCAGCCAACTTTATTGTTTCAATTGTTTCCTTTATAGCCTGTTGTAGCCGTGCCCCCTTTTCGAACGATGGATTGGTCAAGTATGCTAAGTTTAATTTTTTTTTCTGTCATGGCTCTGGTTAACAATTAGGTTCTTGCTTTTATTCTGCAAAAATAAGTCCTCGTTGCAAAGGGTAATGAACCAATAATGAGATAAGCGAAGGCAAAGAACAGGAAAGCATTTAAGTGATGTATATACTATTTTTTAGAAGAATATTGTCCACCCGGCGCGAGATAATTTACTTCTCAGCAATATTTTTAGGGTAAGCATTTCTTAGGATAATAGTATCATTCGTATGGCAGATCATACAGTAAAAAAAATAGTCACCGGCAGTGGTCCGGTAAATTCTAAAACTATTATGATGACATTTATTGCAAAATAGCTGGTCAATTATTCTTTGGGTTTCCTCAGAAACAATATTTTTATTTTGAATATCGCTCATAAGCAATTTGAAATCGTGCAAGACAAATTTATGGCATGAAAAGATACGCAAAACGGAATATAAAATCTTGCGGTTTCTACCGATTTATAATTGATGAAGTAATTATCTGTATTACAGAATAGTAATCATTAATTATTGAATGGAGTTAACGGATAACATATGGGCAACATTTTGCAATATGAAATTTAAAGGATTTCTTTTAGAAATATAATAGAGCATTTATATTACGACTGTGGCGTAAGATTTCTTTTCTGTTGGCTGCATAGTGGGAGCAGTAAGTATAAAATTAAGTCAGCAGTTTTTTTATTTTTTTATCCTGACATTGCCACAGCGGCTCGACCATAACCGCAAAGTAATGGAAAGCTACCTGGAAAGAAATCCTGTTTAATCCTATCGTTTTGTTTTAGCAAAACGTCAAAACTTAATACACATAATAAAGCAAAGACACCACATGAAAATTGTAAAAGTAATGTACACAACAAATGCCGGCTTCTCGTTAACGAATCAACAAAACATTAAAAAGGTAATGGATGATTTGCAACAGCAAAATTATCCGGGCATCAATTACAATGCATGTATATGCCCGGATAAAAAAACCTTTATTCACACAGCATTTTTTAAAACAGATAAGACCAAAAGCTCTTGAATGAATTGCCATCTTTCAGGAATTTCCAAGAGCAACTAAAAGCAAGCGGATTAGATGTTCCGCCAAAACAGGACCTGCTTAATTTAGTTGGTTCAGGTGTAAATATTTTTAATTCTTAAATAATTTGAGATGATAGAAAAAATCGGAACAAAAGAAAAACCTATGGTTTTGAAAACACCACCGCTCTCTTCGGAATATATTATGCATGTTGACAAAAAAGATGGTAAAGAGTATTGGTATGCACGGTAGGTAAAACAGTATTGCTTTATAGTATTGATTGCATAAGCCATTTGCATGCTATGCTGAAGACGGCGACTGGATGGAACTTAGCAGCGCAGATGAGCAAAAGCCTGCAAAAGAAGAAACAGTAGAAGCATAGAGAAGATCAGATAATAACCCGGTTGGCGGATGGTATGGATTAAAGAAAGGATTGCTGGGCAGGTTTGGAATGTATATTCTGCCTTTCCTGGAAAAGCTCGTGCTGGCTAAAGTGACTCATGATGCAAAGGGAAATAAAAATGCGCTCAAAATAACTATATATTAACACCGGCAATGAAAGTAGTGTGATCTCAAATGATAATTTAAATTCTTATAACATATCAAATTCTTCTGCCACATACGCCTCAAATGATTGGAAACCTTTTTACAAGAGCTTTTATATTATGTACTACTATATAAATTTACCACACTGTCATAAACCCGGACCTTGTTCTGAGAACGCATAAAAAACAAGAAAACAATTATAGAAAACAAAAGCCCGTACATGAAAACTTTAAGCGCAACAGATATATACAAGAACTTTTGACTGAGTACATTTCTTACAGTAAAAATTTCTCGTTTTATCTTGATCAATTACTGCATTTCTGTCTTCGTTCAATACTGAATCAAGCCTTTTCTCAAATTGCTTCCAACTAATTTTATTAATTTGTTTATCTACGCGGTCAAAACTTCCAAAAAAGATATTTTCATCATTATCAAAATCTGTTTTTTTTACAGGGCGCTCCAATGGGCGACTCGCGAGGATAGAAAACACTATTGTTAATATTGCAACTACAAGAATAATTGATATTGGAAAAATCGAAAAGGATTTTGATTCAACATGCCTGATAGCAAAAGCAACAACCACAGAAATAATAATAGAGTTTACATGAATAAGAAGACCGGCCTTTCCTATCTGTGACCGATTAACGATACGTAGTTACGAAGAACTAATTTAAACAAATCTGTTTTTTCTTTAAATGATAATGTTTGTTTATTTACAGGTTCATCAATAAGCGGTTTATTTTTTCATATTGAAAATTTAAAAGACTCCGGCATTATACCAGAGTCTTTATATAATGACATAAATGAATTAATTATTTTGCCTTTTTTGCTGCATCTTCTATAACTGCCGCAACTTTATCGGGCTGTGAGATAAAGATCATGTGACTGCCTTCTATCTCAGTAGTATGGGCATTCATTCTTTTCGCCCAAAAGCGTTCAGCATCTGGAGGAATAGTGTGATCTTCTGTTGCCATCCAATACCAAGTTGGTTTGTGTTTCCAGGACGGCAAAAACTTAATTACATACATAATAATCCATGCAGGGAAATGGAACTTGTGTAACGATCCTGTGGAGTATATGCATAATTCAGCAAAGCATTATATAGCAGGAGTAACAGGCATATACACAATAGATGATATAGAACAATAAACGCAACGTCCACTACGAGACGTTGCTGCGAAAATAAAACCAAGGCAGGGGGTTAGGGGTTAATTTGTTTAAATAATAAACGCTTTTTAGAAATCCTTTAAAAATTAAAAAACCTGCCTCTTCAGGCAGGTTTGGTCAATATTACTTGTTTTAATTATTGTTTGATTATTATCTTCGTTGCTGCCGATTTATTATTTCTTTCCATCTTTAAAAGGTATGTACCTGATTTAACACCGGAAACATTGAGTTTATAATTATTATTTTTCATTTCCTGATAAGTCCATTGTTTTATTAATGAACCAGATGTGATATCGTAAAGATATATTTTTGTTATTCCAGCAGTGTTGGAACTTGTGGCAACATTATTTTTTACAGAATTTTCAGCACTGGTAGTATCAGCAACATCTGTTATGTTCATATTTACATCAGAAGTTGCGGGATTTGGTGAAGCTACAATTGCATAACCACCTGACTGTATAAAAGAGCGTGATGCACTTACCGGACCGCAAAGGCCTGTTCCATTAAAATTTAAATACATTGATTGGCCGCTCGCTAAAGTAAATGAAAAACTATTTCCAACTGAATAAAATCCTGTTCCAGTCGAACCACTTCCTGCCGTAACAGTAATGTTTGAAACCTGCGGCCATTGAAATTGTCCGGTAATATAACCACTTGAAACAAAATTTACTGTTTGAATAGGGTAGGTATTTGTACTGGTACTATATGTTCCAGTTAGTGAATTGGGACTACCAACTGTTACATTTAATGTATATGTTGCCTGTTGTCCACATGAATTTGTAATAACTACTGTTGCAGTTTCTGTTCCACTTCCTATTGCTTTTACTAGCACATCCGGTGTTCCTTGTCCACTTTGAATAGTTAATAGGCCATTAGGAAAAGACCAATTGAAATTGTAATCAAGCGGGTATAGACTTGTAAGATGAAGCATGGTTGTATTACAGATTAGTGAAGCATCTGATTTAAGAACTATGTCTGTAGTATTGCAAAGGCTGGGGCAATTAAATGTAGGATTTGCATTCAATATCTTCCGAGTAATGAATGCCGAAGCCTGATTAGATATTCCTGCTTCATGATGTAAATTCCAGTTTGCATTTTCATAACCAAAGTTATCATCGAAACTTTGACATGTCTCTGTTCCACAGTCCGACGTGTAGGTTAAAACAGAACTAAAAGGAGAAAGTGAAGTAGGGTTTAACGTATTGCCTGTAACTTGCCCAGGATTTACAATTGAATTATCAATGTTTCCATATAAATTATTACTCTGAAATAAGTTTGATGAACCATATCCCTGATTCTGTAAATCTAAAGCACTTACTACTGGGATAAAGTCGTGCCCAAAATGATTATGGGTTGTACCATAGCCAAAAAATCCGAGTCCGACACCATTAAAGTTCTGAGCAAATTCATTTTGTGTGTCATCATAACCAGCAGGAGCATCATCATAAGGATATTGACCATGATAATCAATATTTCTGATTCTCAAAATCGGAGCGATACCTACAGGGATGCCAAATAATTTAATTACTTTAAATCCATAATATTTATATGAACAAATTTTAGCAGTAGAATTTACCGGGTACTGCATAACCAGTAGCCTTTATATTTTCAAGAATATAAATTAAATTACCATCAAAAATGCTTGATCCAGGAGTAAAATTACCGAATTGAGCGCCTACGCCTGCTGATGTTGAGCCAGAAATATTATTACCTCTGCCAAAAGCAATTCCATAATTAGTGCTTTGATGCGGATAACCTTTTGTAATCAATGCTTGAGCAAATTTTGATCTGGTGGGATCTAACGTGACTAAACCTGGGTAAAAGGGATTGTTAGAATAATTTGCTTTTGTTACTAGAAGCTCAACAGCAGCTGGACTGGCATAGGCTGCGCCCAGTTTTTTTAGCTCCTTTGAAAAAAATTTAATCCATGGGACGTCATTCTGCATTTCTTTAAATAAATATTGCAGCCCCAAAGGAATATTAGCACCTTGTTGTGGTGCATCATAACTAAAAAATTTACCAACTTTATGCGTCAAGCCTCTGTCTTCCATATCTTTTAAGCACCATCTTGTTATAAGGCCGCCCATACTCCATCCTATAATTGTACTGGTATTTGTCCCGGTTTTTAAAGCATTTACATTGTTAATTACCTGCTCTAGAACTTTTGCATTATTCTCAATAAAATCAGTATTTTTTGTGAAATCAACAAATACAAAATCATATCCTAATGCCCTCATCTGTTCATAAAAAGAATAATACTTGAAATTATTAATTAAGAAATTATAATCAATTTCATCTAAGGGGTCAAATCCTTCTACTATAATTATAGGCTTATCAAAAACTCTATCACAACCATTTACTACAGTAACTCTTGCGCCTGGATTTATGTCACAATTAATTTGGTCAAAAATACTTCCTTCGCCATTGCAAACACTACCACCGCTCATTGTCCTGTCTGTTCCTAAATACTGTTCAAAACTGGTGTAAACTGGCGGCACGGAGATATTCCAGGTGGTATCCGGATGAATATACACAATTGGCCTCTTATATATAATACTGCTTTTAGCAACGAGAGTACCATAGGTAGTTGTAATATGTGCAATCAAATATTTTGTGCCCTCGGTATTGTAATATATACTTACGGTACCATTTTTTGATAACGCCCGAAACCCATTTCCGTCGCCAAAATCAATGCTTACAGAAGTCACTCCATTCATTAGCCAAAATTCTGCTGGCAGAGCAAAATTGATATTGTTAAATTGTGTTATGCTGTCTTGCAATGGGGTGAATGCAAAAAATGTTTTCGTATCGTAAGGAGAAGTGCTCCTGCCGGCTACGTCCTTTAATCTGACACTGTCTGATGTAATAGTAAAGAATCCTTGGCTATATGCTGTAGACCTGATTTTTTGATAAGGTTGATATAAAAATAATAACGGTATATTACCAGTATTTCGCTTGTAGCGGTATGCATCTATAAATAATGTATCAGTTGAAGCAGGTAAAGTACCATTGCTGTTCACTTTGGCAAGAGTAAATATATTATGAAGAGAAAAGAAAACACCGCTTTCATTTATTGTATCATTGCTACTATAAAGTCCATTAAAAGTTGAATCATTCATCCCAACAAGTGAATAATCTGCTAAATAACCCGAAGGAATTTGAGAAGCTGATTTATCAATTAGGCCAAAACACGTATCCCTCCAACGCTGCATTGTTATGAGATTCGTATCTTCAACAGTAATGGTGTTAGTTTGACTAAATGTAATCAAAGAATTTAATAGAATTAAGATAATAAATAATTGTTTTTTCATAATTGATATTTTAGGGCGTTAATTGGTCTTATTGAGAGCATCTACAATAATCTTCAATTTTGAAATCAAACCTACCATCTGTAATTACTAGTGAATCATTCGTTGTATGAAGTGTAAAGTTGAATACACCACTCATAATTTTATTAGCAGTATCTAATTTTGTAATCGTAAAATTGTCTCCTGTAATTTGCGCCTGTCCAGGAAATCCATAATTATCATAAGCGATATTATTGTAAACGCAACTAACGTATAATGAATCAAAAACATTTCCTGTTCCAGAAATTGTTGTTGATGATAATTGCCCAAAATTTAGGTTAGCAATGTAAAATGATCCTTCGTTATTTACTTTGTTACTTCTTTCAACTCCTACTTGAAAACTTAAGGGTAAAAGATTAGCAGATGGATATAGAAAATTCGTTTTCATTTCACTACAAGAACCAGTAAAAGAGCTGCATTCGAAATATGGTACCCATACCACTCCGTTTATTTTACATCCAAAGGTGTTAGCGCCAGTTTGTGTTATGGGTGGTAATGTATCAGAAGAAGTGTGATTTTTTTTACAGCTAACAATTATTGCACAACATAGAATAGCTAAGATAATGGGGGAAACTCTCATATCAACATTTTGGCTTTACGAATATAGCTCAAAAGATTATTACTACCTGAGTTTTTTATGTTTTCTTAATGTAAAATCTTCTAAAATTTCTTATTTCAATGCTGCTGCTCCTGCTCGGTGTCTTCCGTTAATTCCATCCGTTGATTGTCTTTGTGACCAACAACTTCTTATTTTCTTTAAGCGTGCCATCCTATGAAAATCCCACTCTTTTGGCTTTACTTTTTCGGCCCTACTTATAAATACTCTTTGTCCGAAATACTTGGCCTGCATGCTAATTAACGTATCGGTTTCTGAGTTAGGGTATTTCAAATAGAAGTGTGGTTCTGGACTTGCATATTTTTAATTTACTTGTTAATTAATATAAATATTATTAATTAATTAGTTTTCTTATTAGTTGACCTGCAAATAAGCTAAAATTAAAAACTTTAAATAGTTTTTGCTATATAATTGTTGCAAGCGTAAATTCAATGTTGGTCTTTTAAAACCCTGTAAACTTATAAAATATGATAGGGCTGATGGGTCTGCCGAACTGCTAAACATTCCTCCTTCAACACTATATTCAAAGATGAAAAGACTGCGTTTGAATAAACACAGATATTAATAAACCTTCAAAGTCATAAGTATTTTTCTTTCAAATCAGGTTCAATACGTAAACATTGATCAATCTTTTAATTCGATTTTTCGTCCGGCTAAAAGGCAAAAGCCTTGCGCTGTGTGCATTGCATTTCGCGAGGGTTTTTAAGTTATGAACTATGTTATTGGAATTCGCTTTTATATGTTCAATACACTTAAAGGAAAATCAGCGTTTAATGTTAACTGTTTGCGTGATTGATGCTTGGTATTGTATTACTGCAAAAAGAATCAAAGGCCTAAAAATTATTTTATCGCCGAATCCTAGCAAAATAAATCATATTTTTCGATGAATCTTATTTAAGGGACACTTCTAAAGTCTTCAATTGTCAGTACCAACTTATCCTAAAGTAATCGCAAAATATTTCTTTGCCGCAATCGAAAATCTTCACCAATTATTGATGGAGTTACGGTTAGATTTGGAAAGCTATTACTAACTCTCAGCATGAAATGCATAAAAGTTTTCTGGAAACAATATGTGTGAAATGCTGAATTTTTCATCTTAATTATTCAAACAAAGTTAGGCTTCACACCTGCAAGATGCGCTAAGGAATTTCCGGCATAAACACTGACGGCCTTCTGCACAAAATCTATCTTTTATTCCGTTCCTCACTTGCGCAAATTCGGTGTAAGCCAGGTGACTGTTCCATAATTAATTTTTAAAATTTAAAAGAAAACATCATGGAAAATTTATTGAATGATTTACTCAGCAAATCAGGTTGCAGAAATTGAATTGGTTTATAAAACCAAAGTGAAAAACATCTGCAAGGCCGCAGGTACAATCTTCAGATCGATGCAGCAGAAATGTTCAGGAGAAATATGGGATGAAAACAAGCTTGATTTTATAGAACAAATCAAAGTGCTATTACTCTCAAAAGCCAACCGTGTGCTTGCAATTTATGAGCAGTCAACAGGCGGTATCAGCAGCACCATTGCAGATGCCAGGCTTATATTTGTTGCTGCGCTTAAGGCAGCTGCATCCAACATCATTATTTGTCACAATCATCCGTCAGGAAGCCTGAAACCAAGCCTGACCGATCAGGAAATGACCGCCAAAATAAAACAGGCTAGCTGAGCTTTTAGAATTCAGGCTATACGACCATATCATTCTCACCAGTGAAGGTCATTATTCCTTCGCTGATCAGGGGCTTTTATAGCCCCTTTTTTATTTGGATCTATTCTATTTATAAATCCTGCTACGTGGCTAATATCTAACCACGTATATGCAGTATGTCTTCAGGAATTTATTTTTACTACTCAAACAATAATTGGCTTCTTATGCGAATAAAGACTGCGAAATGTCATAGAGAAAAAATCAACCTTGTTTCTATGAATATGATATAAAATAGCAAGATCATTTTTAGACATTATGAATAGCTTATGCAAGGATAAAATAGTGAAAAGGAGATTGAGGAAGAGAGAGACCAGTGGCCTTTGTCAGGTCACGGCAAGATGTACAAACGTGGCACGTTTGAATCTTTCCCTTTACTCGGAACTCGTTCGGGGCATAATAAAAGAGACTGAAATAGTGAAAACGATAAGAGGCAAATGAAAAAGGAAAAAGACGAGATACGAGACATTTTTGTGAAAACAAGAATGAATAAAAAAGAGTATGATCAGTTGCAAAGATTACAAAGGAGGACTACCGATACATCTTTAAGCAATTATATAAGAAAGGTATTACTTCAAAAAGCTGTAACAATAAAATATCGCAATAGCTCTGCCGATGATTTTTTGAACGATATGCTTCAGCTAAAAAAAGAGCTGCATGCAATCGGAAATAACTATAACCAGGCGGTTCATAAACTTCACATCCTGGAAAAAATTCCCGAGTTCCGGAACTGGATCATTTCCACCGAACAATTAAGGCGATCTTTTTTTGAAAAGGTAGATCAGATTCACACTGCAATCAATCAACTGTATGAGCAATGGTTGCCAAAATAAATATCCCCAAAAGATTGCTTACTGCCTTAAATTATAATGAAAGGAAAGTGACTCAGGGAAAAGCCATCTGTATTTATGCAGGCAATTATTTGCAACAAGCAGATAGAATGAATTTTCATCAAAAGCTTGCCAGATTTGATAACCTCAATACAATGAATGAAAGGGCATCCACTAAAACCTTGCACATCTCTTTAAATTTTGATCCTCAGGAGAAAATCGATAAAGGCACACTTATCCAAATTGCCAACGAATACATAAACAGGATTGGCTTTGAATATCAGCCCTACCTGGTATATGAACATATGGATGCGGGACATCCGCATATCCACATCGTCACTTCAACTATCCGGCCTGATGGCTCAAGAATCAATACACACAATATTGGCCGCAATCAATCTGAAAAAGCAAGAAAGGAAATAGAAACGATATTTCATCTCATAAAAGCGGAACATCAAAAAAATAAACAACAAATAATAAAGCCGGTTGACATTAAAAAACTAGAATATGGAAAAGACGAAACTAAAAAGAATATTGGCAGCATTGTTACCTATGTTATGAATACATACAATTATACATCGCTGACGGAGTTCAATGCAGCGCTTAAACAATTTAATGTAATGGCTGAAAGGGGAGGAAGAGGAAACCCTTATTTATAAAACGGGCGGCCTTTTGTACAGGGTTATAGATAAAGAAAATAATAAGCTTGGAGTGCCTATAAAAGCGAGTTCTGTTTTTAGCAAACCTACTCTATCAAAACTGCAGGTCAGGTTTGAGATAAATATAAAATCGAGGGATGTATTAAAAAATAAAATCAAAGAAATAATTGATGCAGCAATAGCAAAAAAAACCTCAGATCTCCCTCAGCTTATCCATGCATTAGCCTGCCATAAAATTGACACTTTGGTTAGAAAAAACAATGAAGGAAAAGTGTTTGGAATCACATTTATTGATAACGCAAATAAAAGTGTTTTTAATGGAAGTGAGATTGGGAAAAAGTATAGTATCATGGGCTTGCAAAATCAATTCATTACTGCCAACTTGAGTGCTAAATTAAAAGAGGAGGATGCTGCATTTGTACAGTCATCTTCTTCTGCAAGTAAACAAAATAAAGCCGTTGTCAAACAGTTATCAAAACCACCAGGACAAACCAAACTAATCAATATACTGGATGATCTTTTATCGAAAGAACACATAGAAAACATTCCTTCGGCATTTAAAAGAAAACGAAAGAAAAAGAAAAAAAATAATGAGTTGTAAATAGTAAAGTATGTCAGTAACAGGGGAGAACGAACAGGGACTAAGAAAGATCATTGACATGACAAGATTAATAAGCATTGTTATTCTTGTTTTGCATTTTTATTATTACTGTTATCAGGCATTTATTCAATGGCGAATGGTGAATAGCTTTACCGATAGCCTGCTTAGAAATGTTGCACATACCGGCTTGTTTAATAACTTTCGATTCTCTAAAATTATAGCAGCATGCTTCCTTGCTATTTCACTAATGGGTGGCAAAGGAAAGAAGAATGAAAAGCTTCGGTTGAAAAATATTGTAATTAGTTTATGCTGTAGCATCTGCGTTTATTTTTGCAGTGAGATTGCCCTACGGATAAATGCAACGCAAGACACGATTGCAATTATTTACATGCTGTTTACTTCTATTGGCTATCTGCTAATGCTGCGAAGCGGAACGCTGTTAAGTTGTTTATTAAAGCTGCGTTTATCCAGTGATATTTTTAATGAATTGAATGAATCATTTCCACAGGAAGAAAGGCTTTTGCAAAATGAATATTCCATCAACCTGCCCGCGCGCTATAAACTAAAAGAAAAAGTCCGTAAAAGCTGGATCAATATTATCAATCCTTTCAGAGGCTTGCTAGTAATTGGAAGTCCTGGTGCAGGTAAATCGTGGTTTGTAATACAACATGTAATAAAGCAGCACATCGAAAAAGGGTTCACGATGCTGGTATATGATTTTAAATATGATGATCTTTCCAAAATTGCGTATAACTGGCTGCAGCTTCATAAAAATAAATACAAAGTGCAGCCATCCTTTTATGTAATCAATTTTGATAATCTTTCTGTATCCAATCGCTGCAATCCTTTGGATCCTTCCAGAATGAATGATATAACGGATGCTACAGAATCTGCAAGAACAATACTGTTGGGATTGAACAGGGAATGGATCAATAAACAGGGAGACTTTTTTATAGAATCTCCCATCAATTTTGTTACGGCTGTTATATGGTTTTTGCGGCAATATAAAAATGGAGACTATTGTACATTGCCGCATGTAATAGAACTCATGCAGGCAGGATTATGATGAACTGTTTCCGGTACTGAATACCCTATCTGAAATTGAAGTATTGATCAATCCCTTTATCAGCGCTTATCAAAATGATGCCATGGAGCAGCTTGAAGGGCAAGTTGCATCTGCAAAAATTGGCATGGCAAGGCTTGCATCGCCTCAGTTGTATTGGGTATTATCGGGCAATGATTTTACCCTTGATATAAATAACCCTAAGCATCCGAAGATTGTTTGCATGGGAAATAATCCCGAAAAGCAACAGGTGTATGGCGCAGTACTGTCTTTATACATTTCAAGACTTATAAGACAGGTGAATAAAAAGAACCAGTTGAAATGCAGCGTGATATTTGACGAGTTTCCTACCATATTTTTCAATCACATAGATTCATTGATTGCGACTGCACGAAGCAATAAAGTAGCAACCATGTTGGCAATGCAGGATTTTAGCCAGCTTAAAAAAGACTATGGCAAAGACCAGGCTGAAGTGATCATGAATATTACCGGTAACATTATCAGCGGGCAGGTAATGGGTGATACTGCCAAACAGCTTTCTGAGCGGTTCGGAAAGATTATGCAGGACGGGAGAGCCTTTCTATTAACAGAACCGATACTTCCCTCAGCAGGTCTGTGCAATTGGATCAGGCAATACCTGCATCCAAAATAGCTGCACTATCATCTGGCGAATTTGTAGGTATTGTTGCCGATAATCCAGATGAAAAAATAAAACTTAAGATGTTCAATGCGCAAATTATAAATGATGCGGAAAAGCTCTCACGTGAACAAAAAATGTTTAAGGAAATACCTTTTGTTTATGAAGTTACCCAGCAGCAGGTAATGGATAACTATCACCAGGTAAAGATGGATATAAAGAAGATTATTGAAAAAGAGGTAAGTAGGCTAAAGATAGAAAGACTTGAGAGGTAGTAGAAGTTTAGCCATTAAGATGAGAAACCGTATTTATACGGAAATTATTGAAGTTTTAAAGCCTATTTTGTTGTTGACTTATCATAAAAAATAGACAAAATGAACAAGGTTGTATTTGCTAATTGGGGAACTGCAAAACAAGGGAAATCCTCTACAGTAAAACAAATTGCAAAAATAATTTTAGAAAAATATCCGGAAGGGATAACCGATCCTTCTCCAATAATTTTCGGCGCAGATATAAATGCCATCATCAAAATCGGTAAAATAAAGATCGGTGTTGAAAGCATCGGGGATCCCAACAGCCGGTTGTTCGATAGCCTAAGATACTTTGTGAAAATGGATTGTGATATAATCATTTGCTCGACCCGTACTACAGGTGCTACTGTTGAAGCAGTTGAAGAGCTTTTCAAGAGGGGCTATCAAAATGTATGGGTTACCAATTATCGCTCAAATGAAAAAGATCAGGACGAGCTAAATGATATATCTGCACAACACATTTTTGAACTGATTCAGCAGCATATTGCGGGTAAAATTTAATTTTTTACTTTATACTCAACGTTGTCAACGAAGCTCAGCCGCCACGTCTAGCAATTCCTCCAGAAATGTTTCTCCACTGCTGAAGAATTATTTTCTTATTGGTAGAACTATTTATTTAAAAGCGTTATATACCTTTAGTTTCTTCGCTGCCTGATTTTGATTTGGTAAGTGCAAATGGAAACGTATGGGCCGGTGCTCTGCGACATAGGCGCCCGCAGCGCGGCTTTTGAACTAAAAAATACCGTATTTACCGCAATGTATAATTGAAAAATAAGCGCCAATTTTAATCTTTCGACGGTATTTAGGGAAGCAAAACGGTTTCCAAAACATCTGCAAAGGGGCAAATAAATGGCCTTAGACGTAGAGCAGTAATTCGCTGTGTAAGTAATTGTTAGGAAACGTCACTTCCTAGCAATCATAAAAAAAATTATAATGTATTTGCCAACGTAGATATATAAATGGTTGGATTCACCCCGACTATTTTCCAGGTTCTTCGGCTATCTAGTATGTGTTTTTGAAGACATTAATCAGCAAACAGCAAAATATAGCAAGAAAGGTATAGAGAAGGGGTAGTTTAAATGTCACAGCTATTTGTGATAAACACCCCATGGTGATGTGAAATACAAATTATTGTCACTTGAATTTCTAATATAAATTCTAACGGTATGGCTGACGAAAGCAATTTAACAGTTAACCAAATAAGTAAAGCCGGAAAAATTTGGGGTGGCTTTCTTTTTATTTTTTTTACGGTGCTCGCAATTGTTTTTCTTTTCGCCTTTTGGCCGGACAAACTTCCACAGACGAATGAAAATTCCTCAAGCCTGTACTCTTATAAGTTGTTTAAGATTCACTTGCTTCAGGATACGATTTGCTCTGATTCAATATATCAGGTAAAAGTGCTAATAACTGATACTGCGAAAAATAAATTAAAAAACGATTCTACTGATACTAGCCAACGCACTACCACCAGCGCAACTGCTAAAAGCAATTACAAGTTAGAGAACCGAGATAAAATGATTTGCAGATACATCGGTCTGTCACACCAAACTACAGAAAATACCATAGAGCTGAATACAATTTTTCTTATTCTCGTTGCCATCACAGGTTTTCTCGGTAACATGGTGCATGTGGCTACTTCGTTTACAACCTTTATAGGTAATAATGATTTTAAGAAGAGCTGGACACTGTGGTATGTAGTTAAACCTTTTACAGCTGCTGCTTTAGCCATTATTTTATATTTTGTTATAAGAGCGGGGTTTTTAAATTACAGCGCAGATGCAAAAAACATAAGCCTGTATGGCGTACTTGCGTTCTCTGCCCTTGCCGGGCTTTTTACAGATACAGCTACTTTAAAACTAAAGGAAGTTTTCGAAACACTCTTCAGGCCAAAAGACGACCGCACCGGAAAGACTTCATCATTAAAAATTGACGGAGTGGTTCCGGATAAACTCCAACCCGGTATCAACCATCTTTCAATAAGGGGAAGTGGTTTGACTACTAAAAAACTCACGATAAGAATAAACAATCAGGAGGTAACCAATACGAATGTGCAGGATACGGCTATAGATTTTACGTACACACTCGGAACAGGCATAACAAGCCAATCTAAAATTCCTATCAGTGTGGTAGATGAAACTAACACTGAAATCTTTAAATGGCAATTATCTGTTCAATAATATATAAGGAGTCAGGCGAAAATCCATTATTAAAGCAGTAAGCTTTTAGTTAGTATAAAGTTATAAGAGATGTAAAAAATTATTTATGGAAAGAATTTATTACGTTGGTAACACTTCGGGTCAGATTTCTATTTCAGTAAACACAGGTACCGCAGCTACCTCCTACACAATAGCCAACCAGTTGCTTGCAGGAGGCCAAAAAGTTTTTAAAGCTGAATCAGATAAGAATGCTAACGGTGTTATAATGACCACTGATATAGGAACAGGCGTTGACCTGGAAAGCTCAGAGTTGGTAATACAGACCATTGCAGACTTCAGCGCACTGCCAGCGGATGTCATAAATGTCATAAACAATGACTCACATGCTTTAAAAGCCAATTTAATGATAGAATATAAGTTTAGCGGCGGTACTACAGGTGTTCAAAAATATGACTGGGATTATGATGACTATATAATAAGCTCCAATGGTACCATAGCTGTGGTTACTAAAAAAATCTGTCTAAAGGAATAATTTTTTTATGAAGAAAATATTAATAATTACATTATTGCCCCTCAGTTTTGTAAAGGTAAACGGACAAGCAAAACAAGACAACAATATTAAAATACAGGATTTACAGCTGTCAAACGCGCCCGCATTTAATTTGCTGGATGTAAGTCCATCTTCTATAGATAATGTAGCCTCTACCAAAGCCTTTACTACTAGCATCGTAAATGCAATAACCAATCAGGTGCAATACCCCAAAATTATGCGTTAGAATTTACTCCTTTTTGGTTTTCTAAGCGTCGGCATTATACCAGTTACAAGTATTTCGGTATTGATACAGGCTTTAATGCAAGATCGCTGGCATTTTCGCAGGCCCGTCTATGGTCTCTAAGTTTTGCCTTTGTAAATAAGGATTCACCAACAAATATTGGAAAATTGCAGAACCACAATGCAGGGTTTGGAGCACGGGCGACTATTATACAAATACAAAGTAAAATTGTAAGAAAAAACATACAGAGGCTAAGTAATAGCTGGTATTATACCTTACGTGATTTTGTGAGAAGTTTCGCTCCAGATATCCCGACCCAGGCACAACTTGATTCTTTTAATAAAGCAAAATTAAATTATGGAGACAGTATCAAGAGTTATCTATTGCAAAAGCCAATGTTTTCATTGAGCGTAGCAACGGCTACCAATATAGCTTTTGATAATAATTCCTTTGGGAGTAACCGGATTAGCCGAACTGGTATATGGGCAAACGCTGAGTTATCAATCAACCTAAATAAAAATGGCAGTGTGTCTACTAATTACTTGAATGTTTCGGCTCTTATAAGATATATCAACGATAGAGATTCATTGGCGCCTGACAATAAATATATTCGCGCCAATCTTTTAGATTATGGCGGCAAAGCGGAATTTCAGTTTGGAAAGTTTTCGCTGGCTTATGAGTATGTTAGGCGAACATCTGACATACAAAACGTTTCAGATACCTACAAGTCTGTAGGGTTACTGCATTACAAAATAAAAGAGGGACTTTTTCTTACGGGAGCTTTTGGACAAAATTTTTCTTCAGTCAATAATTTAATTACAACCATCGGGATTAATTGGGGTTTGTCAAGTGGTGAGGAAAAAATTGACTCTCAATAACTACCTTATCTTTGAGTGCAAAGTCCTGTTAGCATTAATAGGCTTGCGTTATGCGTAAACGCTTATTTTAGCATTTTTAGTACATTTCTAATTGCGTCAATACCCACTAAATTGTTTCATAAAAAATGTCGTTAAAAAATACTGTACAAACCGCAATATTTATATTTAAATAAGTTTCATTTTTGAATTATAAATCATCTGCGTGGTTTACGTTTAGTTGTAATTATCCAGATGGAAGAAGCCCCTGTTGAAACAGGGGCCGTTACCAAACTAACTATTAAATAAAGTTCAAGAGAAACTTTATTCAAGACATTCTAAAAGTATTGCAATTATTGCGTCCCGCCTTATATTTTTTACTATTCTATAGCTCAGGCACCAGTGTAAACCCGTGGCCTGCGAGGATTGCAGGCTTTATTTTAGGGACTTTTGGTGATTTCCCTTATAAACAAAAAAACCGTATTTGCCGCAGAGTAGATTCTAAAATAAGGAGCAATTTTACAAAGATGCGGCCGGCTTATTATTACTACTTAAATAAGATGTAATGTCATCGGTTTTTCTCATAATTCCAATCATAAAAACAGTCCCTGTAAAAGGGACTGTTTTTCAAAGTATCTGCACTAGATTTTGGAGTGGCTCATTGTTTACTTATTTATAATAAGCGAACGGGCAAAGAATCAGTGTAAAAATAAAAGGATTTAAAATTATTATAAGCATGACTTGGATTGAAAAATTCAAAGATGTTCTTAAAGAAATCGACACCTTTAAAGCGGGGTCAAATGGAAACTATGTTGTCTTTAGAGGTCAATCTAATTTCAATTGGCATCTTGATACCTCCCTAAAGCTCGCAGAAAGTAAATTTAAAAGGGAGTACTATTTTGAATATAATCTGTATTTTGATTTTATCACTAATGCGAAGGGTTACATAAATAACCAAATGCGATCATGGGAAATCATTACGGAAATGAGGCATTATGGGTTACCGGTGCGAGTACTTGATTGGACAGAAAGCTTGAATGCAGCTCTTTATTTTGCAATCAAAGATTCCCGGGTGAATCAAAATTATTCAGAAAGAACGGCTGATGCTGCACTATATATTTTAGATCCATTTCACTTAAATGAAATTACATTAGGCGAAAACCGCGTATATAATCCTTTGGATCCCTCATTTGTTGATTTTGAAGACATTTTTTTTGACGGTGATTTGCCTGCAAAGTTCAGAAATAAACTTAATGATCCGTTTGCCGTTATTATGCCCCGAAGAACCGAAAGAATATCGGCACAGAAAGGTTTGTTCACTGTTCAGGGATTAAATAACAAATCTATTGACAAGATACCCAGATTAAAAAAAACGTTTCTGAAAATAAGTTTGGATAAACAATTTTTTGTAGAAATTGATAAGTATTTAAATGTAACCGGGATGAATCATTTTTCGATCTATCCTGATTTTGAAGGGCTGGCGATGTTTTTAAAGGAAGAATACAATATATAATCAAGTATACTTAATAATGCTTTTTGAGCAATTATTCCGTTTAAAACCTAGAATGGTAATTGTTAACCCTATAGCGTGTCTCCTCCTATCACCTCATCACTATATTTTGCCAATTGACTCTGGTGAATCTGAAACTCTACTATATAAGGAAATATGTGCAAAGCTTCGGTATGTCTGTTACATCATTACAAGTGATTTTTGTATCAATATTAGGATGATCGTCAAACAATTGTTTAAGGATTACAGGGGTGTGAAAATCGAAATAGCGCATAATTCAAACTTTTAATAACTCAATGAACTAGAGACCTGCGGCAATTTATCATTATTAGTCAAAAATGTGGTACTTACCGAATAGGAAGTGGACAAAAGCTCAACTTGGTTAAAAAAATTACATTAAGAGTTTTGATACGATTACGTGCCTTTTCCAAACAAAACGACATTTTATGGCAGATAGCAGGGAAACTTACGTTTTCTTACACCGGGCCATGCTGATAAAATTTATATCCACCCATTGCATAACGCAACAAAGCAAAAGATCATCATCAAGAGTTGTTTCAGGGTAAAAAATTTTAGGTAAAAATGTCACCACGAGTATTTAAAAACTTATATTGCTTAATTTAACTTTCTTTAAATAACTGCAATGTTACATAAGCTATTAGCAGAAGAATGGATGGACTATGATAACCGTAAAATAAGAGACGGGCGCGATGCATCCAAAATATCGTGTGATGAGACCTGGGAGCTGGACTACATAATCAAGAAATTGCAAAAGCATTATCCTCAAAAGACAGAGTTTGAAATAAGAAGCGCTATGAGCACCTGCTGCAGTTTGTTGAAGGCACCGCGAAACAGAACCGACTTCATGCAATGCGTAACTAGTAGGCTTTCGTAATACCTTCTTGCATTATCCATTAAGTTCTGAAGACGACTCATAAAAGTTTCTAAAATGATTCGTTTTAAAAATAGAATTTGTCGATCAGGCCTCATGATGCTGCTTAAGATAATGTAAATACCTGATAATTTCGGCAAATACCTATTTATAAGCCAATAGGTTTTACTTAATTACTGATTATCATTATTCGATTGGCAAAAAAAACTCCTGGCACAATGAAAAGGCTTTACAATTACTTATAAATCTTTTCAACAACTAACGGCTCAAGTGGCTTATTGAAATTATGCTTCCTTGGATGGGTCATACTGTAAGTGACGCTAAAATCTAAAGATGATGCAACATTCAATTGACATAGCAGATGGTCGTACATTGATAGCTCTAGCGCTCGGTAGTAGACTTGTTAATAATTTCCATGTATTATATCACGTATAACATGGCAAACCTCCAAAAATTTAAGCAATCCAAAAATATTCTGATATTGTTTGCTGGATATAACCATGCTTGATGCGAGTGGCTTGAAATCGCCGCCTGGTAGACAACTCGAGTGGGGCCAGGCGTGTGTGTATGCAATTAAAAGGAATTATAAGAGCCTAAATAATAAAATACCGCTATATTTTTGTTTCAGTACAATTACCCCACTACAAAATATTCTGTAACAAGCAAGTAAGCTGCCGCTTTAATTTCTTCAATTTTTGCTTTAAAATCAATGCCATCAATAACGCTGTAAGCTTTTACCAGCAGATCACGCTGCCTTTCGACTTCTTCTTTGGTAGCAAATAAGCTCAGATTAAGTGTATGGAACGCTTCAAGATATTTTTTTTCGGGATACATAAATCAGAGCTGTAAAATAGCGGAGTAATTTATTTATTTCCGGCTAATTGCTATCATCGGGAGAATATATTCACAAAGCATAACATATACGAAATTGTAACAGGCATTGCAAACTTAATACAATCAGTTAATCATAAAATGTACAGTCTTAAAAAGTTTGCGGCCGATCCAGTGAAAAATCATGAACTATTCTTCTCTAAATAATTTGTTCTTGATAGCAAACTTAACCAGACCGGCCGTATTTTTGGAATTGGTTTTTTCCAAAAGTTTCCTGCGATAATCCTCAACGGTTCGCTTTCCCATTTTTAATTTCTTAGCAATATCAGTGTTTATGTATTCTTCGCATACCAGCCGCAGAATTTGCAGTTCTTTAAGATTAAGCAGCGGCCGTTGCGGCGCTTTAAAGTGGCCACTAGGTTTAAGCCGCAACTTGTTCAGTCTTGCCTGTATCGTATGGCAAAAATAGGTCTCATCGTTAGAAGCAGCTTTGATAGCCGCAATCATTTCCTCTTTATCGGAGTCCTTTAGGACGTAGGCTACCGCTCCCGCATCGCGCATTTCGTAAATAAGTTCCGTTTCATCAAAAGTGGTAAGTGCCACAATGCCGATGTGCGGAAATTCTTTTTTTATCTGCATCGCCGCTTCTACACCATCCATTCCGGGCATTTTTATATCTGTAACCACCACCTCTGGTTGCAGGCGGCGTGTGAGCTTCACGAGCTCTGTTCCGGTTTTTGCTTCCGCCAATATTTTTATTTGCGGCGCTTTTGCAAACATTACTGCAAACCCTTCACGGATCAGCTCGTGATCGTCTGCTATGATAATCTCAATAGGCCGATTATTAGTCAAAATTTAACGGTATTTCAAAATTATAAATAGTGCCCTTATTTCTTTTAGATTCAACGAACATTTGGCCATTGATGATTTCGGTTCTCCTAAGTAGGCTTCGCAGGCCAAAACCTACATTTTCTGCTCTCTCTTTTTCAAGGTCAAAACCGGTTCCGTTATCTGCTACCTGTACCAAAAGATTAGCGTTAACCGTCTTCATTTCCACACGCAATTCTGTAGCGTTAGCATGCTTAATAGCATTCTGTATAATTTCCTGTATGATGCGATAGGTATTGATGCATTTATATTCATCCAGCGGCGGATTGTCCGTACAGGAAAAATAGAATTTCATCTGCGGACCGGCATTCAGGGAATCCAGATACTCTTTTACCGCAGGCACAAGACCTTTCCTGAGCAAGGAATCTGGCATCAGGTCAAATGATATTTGCCGTAAGCGCTGCATGATGTCAGTGATGTGCTCATTTGTTTTTTGAATTTGAAACTTATCGCCGTCATTGGAAAGCTCCAGGCTACTTATTCTCATCTTTACTGCTGACAATATTGGGCTAAGCTCATCATGCAGATCGGCTGCTATCCTTGATCTCTCCTTTTCTATCTGTTCAATTTCATCGGCAATGCCTTTCGTGTATAGACGGATGCTTTTCCGTTGCCTTCTAAGGATAGCAATAAAAAAATAGAGCATAATTAATACCACAATAGCCGCAATAATTACAACGGCAATAAAAAGGGTATTTTCTTTGGCATCCATAATACAGCTAGAGCATACATAAGGTTGGCAACAAGATTTATATATATGGCTATCTCATCTACCTTTAAAAGAAATGAAAAGTTCAACTTCATTCTATATAGCCAAAAAGAATAAATGATCACGTTCAATGTAAAATAAAGAATAAATGCGAGACATAATAATAAAGTTGCATTTTTGGATGTTCTGGTGCTGGATCCCATAAGCCTGTTAATGCAGCTAAGGCTTAACAGCACTACAATAAAGGAATACACAACATTGTAAAGCATATTGACTGACCGTATATTCTCAATAATGAAATTCTCAATGAACCAAATAATCGAAAACCCCAAAATAAGAATATGAAATATATAAGAAGGTTTTCTTAAAAAGCCAAGATTTCGAAACAACAAAAAGATCAGCATAGATTCGCATAGCATATATATGTTGTTATTCAAAGAACTATCCAACCTGCATTCGTATAAAATCAGGCCGCAAAGCTCATTAAGGCAGGCGATCCATATGCAGTATATAAATGGATGATAAACCCTGCTGATTTTTTTAAAACGGACAATACCAATGAAACCGGCTATCAATATGCTGAAGCTGCACAAGAATATGGCGTACAATGGCATCGCCAAATATAACTAAATCACGGATTTAATTTAGAAGGTGGAGGACAATGTGGGGGGCATACCAGTCCCAGCTCTATAATGGGTGGTTCATCGTCTTCCGCTTCCGCAGTTTCCGGATTTTTTACATCGAGAGCTTGCGGAAGAAGGTCTTCATTGTTCGCATCTACGCCTACTATAATGCTGTGAATACTGAAATCATCATTCATACCGTAATAGATCCTTATGCTTTCACAGCCATCCTGGTCCAGTACTGCCCGAAAGGCATCTTTGTCAAATGTTTCGCTTATAGGAAGAAGGTTTTTGCCCTGATACGCGACCGCTAAGATGTTGTCCTTTTGTGCCCTATACAATGTAGTCATTGTTATGGCCTGTTGTAGTGTAATTAAGTTGTTCATAAATGGTTTTTCGACAATATGCAGTTTTGTTTTAATAAAACATACCGTACAAATACGGTTTTTTTGAGCCAGGCGAAATGCGTATTAACCGATAAATTTTCTGGCTTTATCCTGCCAACAGCCAATTATAGAAATTTAAATCTTGTACTTGTAGACGATTTTAGCAATTTCTATCATGAAAAACACGTGCGTACCATTTTTCTTCAGTTTATTCTTATCATACTGGGCTGGATTTACTTGCGGCTTGACGCATCAAGTGCATCTATACACTCTTTCAAGTATGAAGCTGCTATTTTTCTGACAACATAGCCTGGGAAAGCAACTCTGCAATTCCAAATTCCCCTTTTGCATTTAGAAATTCCGGATAGGGCGCCCAACCCGGATGATGGAAGACAGAAGTTGAATCTCCGTAAAGAAGTCCCGCAAATGTTTCTCCTACAATCCTTCCGCCTACATAGCCCAGGCGTATTGGGGTGGAATCATCTATAAACTGTTGCTGAGCTTCTGCAAGTATATAAAACCAAAGGGGTGCATTACCGGCAAAATTTGGTGATATAGCAGTAATTGACTTTTTCGGATCACTGTTAGCTTTGCCCACCAGTAATTTATCATCAGGTATAGCTTGTTGACCCATTGCACTGGCAACGGCCTGGCCAGACGGCAACTCCAATTTAAGCCCACGCCGTAAATTCAAAAAAGCGAGCGAAGGTGGCGTTTCCCCAGTAATAGGCTGTGGCAGGTTGGCTAAAGGGTTAACTAATGACGTATCAATTTTATATGCAGGCTGTATGCGTTGAGCCGAAAACTGATCGTGCGGATTACCAAAGTCAAAAAACAAACGCCAGTCAATGGCAAACGTATTATCAAATTCACCAAAGGCCTGTAAATTGGGAAAAATAGGTAATCTTGGATCAGCGCCACCGCTATTAGTATTAGCATTCAGCCTGTACAGAGGGCGTACCATGGAATGCCCGAAACGGTAAGCTGCTACTGAAAATTCCACAGGGATAAATGGCTCATTGCGGTATTTATAAAACAGCAGGTTTGGCTTATCCTTTAATATACTCGATTTTTTACTCAAGTGCGGTAAAACAGTGAAGAGCATATTTTCACCAATGATAGTTTTCAAAAAATCGTTGATCACCACCCACTGGTAGTGAAACTGAACCGACTGCCGAATAGAATCGAAGTCAGTTTTAAGACCATTTGCCTTGTGAAAATTAACCATCCTGTTATGGAACCGCAGGAACATGCCTTGTAGTTGAGAAATGATAACGTTCTCATCGTTGCGTTTATCTCCGATCAAAGCAAACTTTCTGCCTTCGGCTGATGTTCGTGGAAGATCTTTGGTATCGGGGTCATTGTCGTTGCCTGTTAAGTGGTGGCTTAACAACATTTTTACCGTACCATCATTTTGAAAATCGTAAAGATAAGGTTGATCGTCGGGCCCGCGGCCATATACATTATCAAGATCAAATTTTGGAGTTCTGAAATCTACGATTGCATCAGGATCGCTTTTTTGCTGCGCCAAAGTTGATGGATCAAAAGTCAGATCATGATCAATGAATTGGCCGAAATAGGTATAACCCACGCTGATGCCACTGTTCTCTTCGTCATCTCCAGGTTTTTTTGTTTCGGGGTCCGGGACATCAGGTGCGGCGGTCATGCCACCATTCCCGGTATCAATTCGGGCGAGTGCTGTTAAATCTGATTCTGAATGTACCGCTGGTCTTAAATGACTAAACATTCGCCCGAAGCGGCCCTCGAACCTAGGACTAATAGGAATATGATTCAGCCCACGTACGATTCCGTGTTTCCCAAAGGGTTTTTTGACTTCTTTCATGTTGAATAATTTATAGTTATAATGTGAATGAAAATTTCGACGATTCAGGTAAATGGATATAGGGTTTGGCTCAGGTGTTTCGAATGGCTTCGGGCAACGATGTCCGCTAGTTCTCTAAAGCAATAAGAACGCTGCCTTATTTGCAATATTCATTCGATCGGGTAATAGCAGTAACATCAGATGACTTTGAGATATTTATAGCTCCCGGTCTTACTTCATCACTCACCAGATTGAATAACTAATCACACATGTGTAAATGTATAAGCCTTTCTTCTTGATCCTTCCCGTACTTATGCGGTAAATTTTTTACAGAAAAAACGATAGATGGTTTTAGATCTAAATCCAAGGCATTTAACTGCTAAACCATTCAATCTTTTGAGCGATTTAGCCCCATTTAATAACCACGTAAATTTTTTAATAAAAGTGAATTCTTTTATCAACATGCAGTAGTAATTTATAGCTAACAGGTTCTCATGCGTTTGAAAGAAACTTTTTACTTGAACGATACCAACAACACCGGCAAATATTTACTGACCGCATTATCAAATGGGTGTTTCAGAAATCGATGAAAGTCTTAGTGAATATCAGGACGAAGTATCTATACTAAAGATGGACAAACAAACAATTAAGCTACAAATTTTTGAGGAAAAGATCTGTCAGCTTAAAGAACCGCACAATGTTAGGTGCTAATTAAATGATTCTGGTTTGATAACCAAATCCATCATAGCCTGATTCCCTTTATCTTATCAGCCCTGATTTCATTCTTTTTTAGCAAAGGCTCATCTGTTTTAATTTGGTGATCATCCATTTTTATAATGGGCGTTTCTTTTACTTCCACTTCGAAATTGTAAGCAGAATCTTGTTTCATCTGGTTTGCCTGAATGTGGATTGAAATTTCCCTTTCCAATTTTGATATATTTCTTTTTAATTGTAAAAGTTCTCGCTCCTTTTCAAAAGGTTTTGTAATCAGCTTTTGTAGCATGGATAAGTTTTGTTCAATGCCTTGTACATTTTTTTGATATCTTTCTTTAAGGTTTTCCACTCGGTCAATAGCATTAAGAAAATATCTTGCTGCAAGCTTTGGATTATCTGTATTAAGGAAGCCATTGTTCCATGAATACTTAATGCCTGTATCATTGCTTTCAGCATAAAATACATTTTTATATAGAGGAGCAAACGTTCCTTTTTCTTCGCACGTTTCTTGTTGCCTGCGGATCATTAAGTTAAAATTGTACAGATTCCCAATGTTCATTGAATCAGCAGCAGTGGTATCAGGTTTCCAGTTTGCGGATAGTCTGATAAGATATTTTCCTATTGCTTCTGCATCTGCAGAATGGAAATCAGCTAACTGTATTGGATTTAATTTTGTGCCGTCTTTATCAAACTGTAGATTGAATTTATAATTTGCTTCGTCCACTGCAAGCTGGCCAAGCATTCTTTGCACGGCGTTTTTTTCATCGGTTAACTGTTCAAGCTGAAACCTTGACCTTACTATTTCTTTATGATGCGCATTGCGAAGGCTTTCCAGAATGGCTATTTTTTTTTCCATCTTTGATTTTTCTAATAAAGATGTATCCCCGGATAGGATGGCAATATATTCTGAAAAGTTCATTCCACTGTTCTCATCTATGGCGCCTTCATCAATGGTGCGCACATTAAGCTCACAATTTTTCATCTGGCTGATGAAAGTTTGCTTGTTCTTTAGCAGGCTAAATTTATAATTGTCGAGCGATTGCTCCACAGCATAGATGTAATTTTTCACTTTGTTATCGTATTCGTTTTTAGCAAGTATATTGCCCTGCCTTGCACCCCTGCCATTCCTTTGTTCGAGCTCGGATGGTTTCCATGGAATATCCAGGTGATGCATGGCGATTACTTTCCGCTGCACGTTCAGGCCGGTACCTGCTTTGTCCGTGCTACCCAGCAATATTCGTCATTTCACCCGAATTCATTTTCCTGAACAGCTCCGGCTTTTGTCTGTCTGTCCAATCATGGATGAAACTAATTTGATCAGAAGGTATAGCAAAATCATTAACCAGTTTATTCTTTAAAAGCATCGTATATATTAAAAGCATTAGTCTTGGGAGTGCCGATGTCACTGAATATAATTTGTGTTCCTTTATGCGCGTTGCTATGACGATAGAGTTCAGCGACTTTTCTTGCACAAACGTTTACTTTATTATTTGGGTGGTCTTCATAAATAAATAGATCAATCAGTCGCATGTCTGCAGCCATCTTCTTGGCGTAATTTGTTGCTATCAGCATTCTCCCTTTGTCTTCCTCTTTGGTTAATGGAAGTCTGCCAATTAATGGACCGTTGCCGGTTTTAGCAAAGGCCATCAGCTTTTTGATAAAATCCTGCTGATCTGGAGTGGGAGGTATGTTTACCAGTTGCTCATTCAGTTCTGGCTTGTCCAATTGTATATGCCTGGCTGTTTTATAATCGGTAATCTCATTGTAAAACAAAGCAAGCTCGGGCACTTTTATAAAATGACGAAAGCGCTCTTTGCCTATGATCTCATTGGTAACGGAAAACTCAAAATCAACTGTCTTTCGTGCAAACACAGCGGCCCATGCATCAAAGTTTTCAATTTGCTGACGCTGCATTTCATGAGGGCGCAAATATTTAAAGAGTAAATACATTTCAGTAAGGCTGTTGGAAATGGGAGTGCCGGATAAAAATGTTACGCAAAGATCACTATTGAATTTGTCTTGCAATGTTCTTACAGCAAACAACATATTTAATGCTTTCTGACTTCCCTGCATATTGCCCAATCCTGCAACCCTGTCGTGGCGGGTAGTGAAAGGTCAGGTTCTTGAATTTGTGTGATTCATCCACAAAGAGATGGTCCATTCCCAGTTCTTTGAAGTTAATGCCTGCATCCTTCTTTTGCTCTATATCATGCAGAAGGGATGTAAGCTTTATGTGGAGATTGTTTTTCCTTATTTCCAGTCCTTTCAACATTCGCCTGGATAACTCGCCACCAAAATGTTTGATAGTGTGAAGGTCTTTTTCTATATTGTCCAGCTCGGTTTGAAATATCTGCTTCTGTATCTCGGGAGATTGCGGAATTTTCCCAAACTGGTCATGGGTTAATATGATACAATCCCAGTTATTATTTTTAATCTCATGAAAAAGTCTTACTCTTTTATCTGGCGTAAAATCATTTTCACCAGGCGCTAATACTTTCGCAAATGGGTAGGCTTTATTAAACGTTTCTTTTATCTGGTTTACGTTGGCTTTCAGTGCCAGTATCATCGGCTTATTCACAATTCCCAGCCGTTTCATTTCACAGGCGGCCACAACCATAGTAAGTGTTTTGCCGAGTCCTACTTCATGATCTATAAGTGCTCCTCGGTTTTGAACAATCCGCCATACAGAATTCTTTTGTGAACTGTATAAATCTTCAATGCCCAGGTTCTGTTTATTTAATCCTGGAAACTGCAAATGGCTTCCATCATATTCACGCAATACATAACAATTAAAGGTATTGTTGTACAGCTCTTCCAGCTCACTCTTATCATCCGGTGACAGTTCATGTAACCAATTAGTAAAGCTACCTCTGATAGCTTCAATCTTTTGATGCGCCAGTTGGATGGCCTCATTATCCGGCATCCTGATCGTCTTATCACCTGCGTTTACCTCGTAAGTATAAAACGGCGTAGTGTTTTCCAGTGCATGTTCCAGAAGGGTAGGGCCATAGTAGGTTTTACCGCTTTTGGTAGTTATTGCATATTCCTGCGATGTTCTTGCATTGCTTCCTTCGTGCTTCACCTTGAACGTGTCTACTGATGGGAAATATTCGACCGTAGTATGGAGTTCAAAAAGATCGCTTGCAAACCGGTTATAATAGTCCTTAGGTATCCACCGCTCTCCCAGGTTAAAATCTAATAGCTCAAAAGGTATCTTTTCGGGCTGTATCTTTTCCAATGCCTGAAGGCTTCTCTGTATCTGTTTATTTTCCGGTTGCTTCTGTGAAGCTTCTCTTGCTATGTTTAGTTTAGCCACTACATTACCGCTTAAGAACTGGTCTTTTGTTTCCCATGAATTATTTGCAGGATTAAGATATGCCTGATTGCCTAACTTTTGAATAGTCTCCTCTTCTGTGGCTCCGATTGCAGAAGCAATAAGAACTATATCCAAATATCCTTTATCGTTGACGCTTCTTGCGAGTGCTTCTGCAGGATCATCCGAATGAAAGCCTCCTGCTTTTTAAAAGGGGAGGTGGAGAGCACATCTGCCTTGCGGTATGTCTTTCCATCCGTTCTTTCAAGCGATGCCAGTATCAACCGTCCAAAGGCCTCATCTTTTATGATGCGCTGCCTGTTAGCCGTTGAATTAAGCAGACCGTATTCCTTCGTCAGTGTATCATAGGCGTTATTTAATTCAGTTCTTAATTCAGGGTATTCTATTTTATACTCGGCCTCTTTGGAGGTGAGTGTTAAATAACTATCTCTTACCCGAATATATTGCCGGTAAAAATCAAGATCTTTTCTTTCATTAAGAGCAGGAATAAATACAGGCCTTTTGGTATCGGATGCCAAAAATGAAGTAAAACCTACGCGATTATTATGGATAACAAGCGTACCTTCTTTATAATCAGCGGGGACAGTTAGTTCATCAGGCTGTTCCTTATTTGTTTGGAATTGCCACAGGAAAGAAGAATCACCTGCATTAAAATATTGGTGATCATACTGGTGCAGGATATTTTGTAAGCCGCAAGTTCGTTTTGAATAGCTGGAGCGCTCATCCAGTTAGCGGGAGGCTGTATCTGCTGAACATTGGAATATAATTTATATACATATTGTTTAAAAGCTATAGACTTTGCTGCAATCAGCACAATTGCCTCGTGATCCTCCCTATCTTTTGTTTTGATGATGTTTGACTATCCTCGCCGTTTGCTTTCGAACTACTGTTGCATCAAGGCTGTTGATATAGTCCTGCGCCCCTGTTATTGGTCAGCAGCAGGCGATACCTCGAATAGGCCGAGCTGCAGTGAATTGGCAACAGCCGTTCGTTCTGGCATTGGGAGGTAAGTCAGTTGTTTTTTTTGCTGAATGTTTTGGCGTTGGCCATACATTGAACCTTGCGAGATCAAAACGACTTTTCAAGCCGCTATGTATGGTGTGAGCTAATTTATTTTTTATCTCGCTTAGATTACCTTTTTGCCATACTTTTTGGTGCGCCCTCCCGTACTGGTTTTGACCTTCTGCAATTTCATTGCCCGATATAACATCGGGGTGATGATGAATGAACATATTGACATGATAAGTTCCATACGAGCTATGTCGCTCAATAGTCTTTACAAGCCGTTGTTCATTATCTGATAAAGACGTTTTGGTATTGTTTTTCTGAACGATCAATAAATGACTGGGCGCCTCTGTATTGGCCGTATCCTTCATCAGGTTGTCCGGAAGTACGTTAAGACTTATAAAGTCTGCACGATTAAATAAATGCTGGCGTGCTTTTTCATTAGAAGGACTGTTTAAGAATGCATCTGTTGTGATGTATGCCAGCAGGCCGCCGTCCTTTATTTTGTCCAATCCCTTTGCAAAAAAATAATTATGAATCCTTCCTGATAACGCAGGGTCTTTGTAATCCTCATCTAATACCGGAAAGTTGCCAAATGGAATGTTCGAGGCAATTAAATCAAATAAATTGTTGTCATCATTAGTTGTGTTTTCAAACGCTTTTATTTGTGTGGACACCGGCACTGATAATGAGCTGCCCAGAACCCTCATAATTCTTCCTGTAAGAATATCTTTTTCTGTAGCCGTAATGTTTGCAATATCAGGAAAGGCCTTGGTCGCCTCTATGACAAAGACACCAGCGCCGCTACTCGGCTCATACAAACTGCGAGGGTATATGCCAATTTCTTTAAAACTATTGAATACGATCTCAGGAATGAACGAAGGCGTATAGAACGCAGTGAGAATGCTGTTCCTGATAGAATCAATTACCGCTTTATATTCATCTTCGGTAAAATGGAATTTCAATAAATCATGCAATTCACGAATTTGCGGGTAAAGACTGAGATCTTCTTTTGATGCATTCAGTTGTCTCCAATGCTCTTCCGGCCCGCAGGGATAAAGGACGGCCTTCAGGCCGCCAAAGCCGGAATATTGTTGCAAGCTTTTTATCTCCATATCCAAGAGTGCCTGCCCTTCTTTCCATTCTAATGCTACCTTAATCGCCTGAATATTGTGTTCAAGCTTTTGCCTCCTGTTGTAACTCATACCACTTCATTTCGCTCTTACTCTTTTCCTCCAGGTATTCGTTGATGGTGCCGATAACTGTATTCAGAATTTCTCGGCTGTCCTCATTCTCTTCGCTAAAGCCAAATGCGTTAAATACAGGCTGGCAGTGACTAATCATATTAATTATTTCAAATTGTAATATGCCAAGCTGTTGAAAGTTGTAGTAATATTTTTCAAATTCTGTCTCCAACAAATTGCTGATATAATTAAACTTTAAAGGTTTCAATCCTTGAAGTAACGCTTCCACGTACCCTTCTCCCAATTCATAAGCAGCATAGCTTTCCTGTGAACTATCAGATGCGTTTTTTAGATAAGCAAACGTTTTGGATACATATGCTATCAAATCATTATGATCCTCACGCTCAAGCAATAAATCAATCTCACTTTCGCTTAAGTATTCGTATATTCTTCGAATAACAAATTCATTCATAATCATAATCTCTGTTGATTTTGCGAAGCTGAGATAATTGGAACAAATCGTTTCACACTACGCACCGTACTCGGTTAGAAATAGAGAATAATATAATACTAAATAAAAAGACTTAGTAAAAATACTATTAAAAAATCGGGTATTTGTACGTGATGATTTATCCAAATAATATCTATAGTTTTATTCTACCGTTTAACTAACGCAAGACAAAATCTCCAATACTTCGAAATTCACAACTTCCCGTTCTCTTAAACAAAAGAACTGTTTTTCCATCATTTCAAAACTGATGCTTTGAGAAAGAACCTTATACTAGCAGCGCTATTACTATGCGCCTGCACCAACACTATAAAAGCGCAGCAGGCGAGCCTAGCTGATTCGTTGCAAAATATTCCGTCAAAGTACTATTCTGATGTTGATAAAAAGTTAAGCAGTGTTAGCGATAAGCTGACCAGGAAGTCCCTAAAGTATTTGGCCAGGTTTCAAAAGCAGGAAGAAAACATAGATGCCCGTTTTGCAAGTCTTAATCCGGGTAGTGCTGTAACCGCTGTTTCTGGCGGTGCAAGTAGCTATACCAGCCTTACAAACTCCATCAAAAGCAACAGTGGCCTTGCAGGCAGTATAGTAAGCGGCGCATATAATCCCAACCTTGATAGCCTGGGAGCTTCTCTTTCCTTTCTGAAACAATTCAATGGCATCACCGATAAAGTAAAAGACCCGCTAAAGAATTTCGACGAGCTGCAGGGCAAGTTGCAACAAGCTGGCAACATACAGGCATTTATCGCAGAGAGAAAAAATCAGATCCAGCAACTGCTTTCAAAATACACGACGTTGCCAGCAGGGTTAAAGAATGAATACGCCAAATTAAATAAGACAGCCTATTATTATTCCGCACAAGTGCAGGAATATAAAGCGATGCTCAAAGACCCCGATAAGATGGAACAGAAGGCCATGAGTGTTTTGGATAAGATTCCTGCTTTTCAAAAGTTCATGAAAGAGAATTCCCAATTAGGAAATCTTTTCGGCGTGCCATCCAATTACGCAAGTACACAGGGTGTTCAAGGATTGCAAACTCTTGATCAAGTGCAGCGGCTTATCTCCAGTCGTATCGGCTCAGGCCCCAATGCTACCCAAATGTTGCAATCACAAATGCAGACAGCAATAGGATCATTAAACAAGTTTAAAGACAAGCTTAATATGCTGGGAGGTGGCAGTGGCGATATAGAAATGCCAAACTTTAAACCCAACAATCAGAAAACAAAGCCATTCCTGCAACGACTGGAATATGGCTCCAATATACAAACTACTCGTGGAAGCTATGGATTTCCGACTACTTCCGATTTAGGTTTATCTGTAGGATATAAATTAAATAATAAAGCCACTATTGGAATTGGTGCCAGTTATAAAACAGGGTGGGGAAAGGACATCCAACACATTCATGTATCTACTCAGGGAATGGGACTTCGGTCATTTGCTGAATACAAAATAAAGAAAACGTTTTATGCAACCGGAGGATGGGAATACAATTACCAACCTGTTGCTATTACACCCTTAATAAAAGTAAATCCGTGGCAGCCAAGCGGGTTAATCGGTATTACCAAAACTATTGAGGTAAAAAGTAAAGTGTTTAAAAAGACAAGTTTACAACTGCTCTGGGACTTTATGAGCTATTACCAACCGATAAAAACACAAGCTTTGAAATTCAGACTGGGATATAACTTTTGAAAAACGAGAATTTACATTAAACTCCAAAAAATATTAACTGCTATGATGCGATTTCGGGTTTTATTAAAAGGCTTAGTGACTTGCCTAATACTTTTTACTTTACCCCATAGCCTATTGCAGGCGCAAGGAGATGCAAATTCTACTTATATTCCAAGCCTTATTCCGCCATCCCCAAATGCTTCGGCACTCATGAAATTTACTGATGTGCCGGTAAGCCCTTACACTGGAACCGCTGATGTTAGCGTTCCAGTTTATACAATCAAGGTAAAAGGAATTGAAATACCAATTAGTGTGTCCTATCATACTGGTGGTATAAAGTTAAAAGAAGAAGCAAGCTCTGTTGGCCTTGGCTGGGCACTGAACGCCGGTGGAATGATATCAAGAAATATCTTGGGCTTTGATGATTTCGGCACTGGAGGAAATATTTACCTTACCAATCAATGCCCGCAGCTGCCGGGAGACATCAGCTATACTCAGTCTTCTCAAAGTGCAACATCACCAAGTCCGTATGTCTTCGCTTTTTGGTGCAATTACCTGGTTAACACCAGTGCCGGAACAGAGAATTTTTATCAGGCATTTACCACAGGACAGGACCCGTACGATATGGAACCGGATATTTTCAGCTACAATTTTGCCGGCCATAGCGGGAAATTTATTCTGACCCGTTTGGGACAGGTGGTGATGCAAAAACAGGAAAATATTAAGATACAGTTTCAAGGCAGCGGAAACCTAGTAACATTCACAATAACTGATGATCAAGGAAACAAATTTTACTTTAATGTTGCCGAACTAACGGCAATCTCGCCTAATCCTTCACAAATATCTTCCTGGCTACTATCAAAAATAGTTACCCAGCAGCGGGACAGCATCATGTTTACATATACAAGCGGTGGAAATACAGTTAGTTCCGTACCAGATACCTATCAGACATACAATACTTACTGCGATGGTTCCAGCGGCCTTATAACCAGCACTATATCTCCACCGGCTTATTTTAATCAGACACTTCAAAGTATAGACTTTTAGTAATGGTCATCTACAGTTTGCCTACGATGGAACCCGCAGCGATCTTACAGGGAGTTACAAGCTGGATTCAGTAATGATTTTTTCAAAAAATGCTACGGGAACGCAAACATATTTAAAGCAGGACAACTTTTACTATTCTTACTTCAATCCTACCTACGCACCAAACTCAAGTAATCCTCTTGAGTATTACCGGCTTAAGCTTGACAGCGTGAAGGAAAAGTCCGGAAGTTCTTCTCTCCCACCTTATTCATTTACCTATAATAACCCGGATCCTGGAGTAGGAACCGCCAAGCATGACTTCAATATTGACCATTGGGGATATTATAATGGAGCGAGTAACACTACTCTTATACCGAGTATGGACATTGAATATAACCCAAACATGTATAATCCTTTTTACGTGCCACCTCTATTTTTAAATTATCAAGGTGGTAACAGGCAGCCTAGTTTCCCGGCAATGGAAACCTTTTCCCTGCAACAGGTTACCTATCCTACAAGCGGTAAAACGGTATTGGCGTACGAGCCAAACGATTATGATTATACCAATTCTTCAAACGGCTATTCCGATCCTTTGCAAAATACCCAGTTGATTAGCATGGACAGCCTTATCAATAGTAGCAGTCACGGCACCTTTTCCGGAACCATAAATCTGTCGAATATCTACCCCGTCCTTCCTGCCGGCTCACAGCAAACCAATGTTACAGTAAACGTTGCATTCCGGTACCAGGCCAATAATAATTTTGTGTATTCACATCCAGCCGGCAAAATTTATTTTACAATAGCAGGTGCCACTGCAGATATTTCCGGAGCTACTTGCCAGGCGAATTCACCAGTGTGTACATCGAATCTTTCTCTTAATCTGTCCCCCAATGTGTACAATTGGTCTATCTATATTGATCCAAGTATTGATCTCACCACCACTTTTGCTGGTATCTATGTAACAATTCAGTACCAGGAAACGCAGCAGACAAATAATCTATTAAATAACAATGCGATAGCTCCTGCCTCAGGACTGCGTATCCACAGCCTTACTAATTATAAAGATGCCAACACCATTGCATCGCAAAAAAATTATAGCTATACGTATCTGCAGGATAAGCTGGGCAAGGGAGTGCCCCAGTCTTATAGTTACGGACGACTTATGTCAACTCCGTCTTATGCACGATATTGGTTTACTCACACCACCGGGGGCGGCAATTGCCCTATGCTTTATCTCTCTGGGAGCAGTAACCCTTCATTTACCAGCGTAATACAGGGAAATATTGTTGGATATGATCAGGTAACGGAGTATTCAGCTGACCGTGTAACGGGCTTGGACATTGGTAAAACTGTCTATAACTATTTAAATAGTTCCGATACCGTTATTCCATATAATGGATTTAAACTACCGGGAACGCAAAATATGGGAAATAATCTCAATGGACTTCTATCATCGAAGATAAATTATGCAAACAATGGTGGAGTATATACCAAGGTGGACGAAACAGATAATTACTATCACACAACCAACCGCATAGTTTACTACAGTCCTAAATATCAGACTGACCAGAATGGCCCACCTGGCAGTGGTTGTGTACCTGACACCGGTGTAGAAACTGCGGTTGTCGCATGTTTTTACCCATCAATAAAGTCTGAAAAAGTTCTTTTGGATTCAACTAAGAGAATCGTCTACCAGCAAGGAGATGCAACCAAATCGGTAAGTGGCACAACGGTCAATTTTTACGATAATCCTTCTCACTACCAGGTTACCCGAACATACAGTGTTGACAGTAAAGGAGATACCCTTCTTACCCGTATCAAATATCCACAGGATTATATTCCTACTGGCAATACAATTACGGGTAACACAATTCTTGATTCCATGATTGGAAGGAATATGGTATCGGCGACTATTGAAAAACAAGACAGTCTGTATTATGCGGGTTCTTCCGCAGGATACATTACGGGGGCCCAACTAAGTCTATATCGTGTTCTTACGACGAATGCAAATACCATAATGCCGGATAAAACCTATAAGCTGGACGTGCAGTCACCTATAACCAACTTCCAGCCGTTTTCCGTTTCAGGCAATACCACCAGCATGGACAGCCGGTACCGGCAGATGATCAGCTTTGATTCCTACGATTTGTTCAACAATATTCAGCAATACACATCTACAGATCAAAATCCGGTAACCATCATATGGGATTACACCAATACTTATCCCATTGCACAGGTAAAGAACGCATCAGTAGCGGATGTAGCAGCAACGAGTTTTGAGGCAGACGGCAAGGGGGGATGGACGTTCAGCGGAACTCCTGTAATAGATGCCACCTCGCCTACAGGTACAAAATGTTATCCAATGAGTGGAGGTAATATCACCAAATCGGGATTAACTAGTACCACTCAGTACGTATTCTCTTTTTGGGAAAAAACAGGTACCAGTATATCGCTGAGCGGAGGGACGCTTACCAGTAAAACCGGTAAGACTATCAACGGTTGGACCTATTATGAAGACATTGTAAGCGGGGCCACTTCAATAACCCTTTCGGGTACCGGATATGTGGATGAGTTCCGACTATACCCTGTCACAGCTCAAATGACTACTTACACCTATTCGTCATTGCTAGGTATGACCACTGCCTGCGATGCCGATAACAGGATCAGTTATTATTTCTATGATGGCTTTGGAAGACTTAAATGGGTAAAGGACCAGGATGGCAATATTATTAAAACATATCAGTACCACTACCAGAATTTAACCACTCAATATTAATGAACGAATTACTTTAATAATGAAAGCTCTTTTACAATATTGTTGCTTGCTTGTCCTGTCCATCGGGTTCAGCACAGAGGCGTACTCACAGGTCGCAGTAACCGGACCTACCTGCGTAGTAGCGGGTACTGTATATCAATATACCATAAGCGGAAGCTGGGATTCTTTATCAACGATGCAGATGTGTTTAACCGCAGGTGTTATTGCTGATTCAGCAGGAACCAATACCTGCACTGATACCAGCGCTCCGCTGGCAACAATATTGGTTATATGGAATGATTCGGCTTCCAACGGAGGCACTATTTCACTTACTTCGTCTATCGGTAATGCATCATTAAATGTCATTTTTGCACAGCCCTTGCTCACTGGCTCTATTGATAGCAGCTCTAAAACACAAACGGTAAGCATTGATTCTATTCCCGCTCCAATTACCTGCTCAATAGATACAGGCGGCTCCTGTAACCCTGCATACCAGTATCAGTGGCAGCAGTCGGCAGATATGGTTTCCTGGACGGATATTCCTGGAGCTGATTCGTTAAATCTCTCCTTCAGTGCACCCCTTGCCCAGTCTAGCTTTTTCAGAAGGAAAGTGACCGAGACTGTTTCCGGTACTATTGGATATTCAGATGCGGCTGCCGTAAATGTGGTAATAGCGGTCGGATTCTGGCTACGTGAGGTTGATAACACGGTAACAGCAGTATTGTATAAAACCAGGGTGGGTGGCACAGGTATCGTAAACCATTTACCAAAACACTTTAAGCAATATATATGAGATTGCAAATTACCGGCAGGAAAGTTAAAAAAATCTTTGCTTTAAGCGTTGCACTCCTGTGCCTGGTGTGCAGAGTACACGCCCAGTTTACTATCAGCGGCCCTACCTGTGTAGTGGCAGGCACACAATATACTTACACCATTTCCGGAAGCTGGAATAGCGGCACCAATATGAACTGGAACCAAACTACCGGTACGATCTCGGGGAGTGCAAGTGGCACGCCTCTGCCTCAGGTACAAGTAACCTTTACCAGCAGTGGATTTGTAAAAGTAAGTACAACTAATCCAACCGGCTCGGCCTCGCTTAGTGTAACCGTTGCGCCAGCACTTAACGGAGGCACCATCAACCCTGCATCGGAAAGTATTAATTATGGAACCAGTCCCGGCTACATTCTTTGCGGCGTTGCTACTGGAGGAAGTTGTTCCCCCAACTATGCCTATCAGTGGCAATCCAGTACCAATAATGTTACCTATACAAATATATCCGGGGCTACCGGTCAAAACCTGGATTATACATCTAATCTTACTTCCACAATGTATTTCAGGAGATTTGTTACTGAGACTACCTCCGGAAATACCGCTTATTCCAATGTAGGGCAGGTAATGGTATATCCCGCAATTGTGCCCGGATCTGTTTCGCCCGCAAGCCAAACGATCATTTCCGGCGGAAATGCATCTACGCTAACGCTTTCTGGCGTATCCGGCGGCACTAATAGTTATACGTACCTGTGGCAAAGCTCAACAGATAATATTAATTGGAATAGCACCTGGCGCAACTAATACTACCTATGCCCCTGCGGGCCTTATGACCCAACGTATTACAGGGTCGCAGTAACCAGCAACGATGCTACCGCCTATAGCAGTTCTGCCTTAGTAAGTGTTGTACAGCTTATTCCAGGTACTATAACCCCTTCAGCTATCACTATCAACTCTGGGTCTTCTCCAGGAATAATTGATAACGCTACTGCAGCCAGTGGTGGCAATTGCGGAGGAAGCTATAATTACCAGTGGCAAAGCTCCACAGATGGTACTACTTTTTCAAATATTTCGGGTGCTACTGGCTTAAGCTATGCGCCTGGAACGCTTACGGCTGCAACATGGTATCGAAGGCAGGTAACTTGTGGACGCTGCCTCCCATTTTACTCCAACGTTTGCCAGGTAACAATGAATACCGGTATTCCAGATATGAACTTCGTGCGGACAAGGGACATATTGAAACCGGGAGTAACAGATTCCGCAACTGCCCTCTCACTCACTAGCCCCTATGATGTAGCACAGGTAACCCAATACATGGATGGGCTCGGAAGGCCTATACAGACAGTAGCCATGGAACAAAGCCCTTTACAAAAGGACCTTGTCTCCCTGAATGTCTATGACAATTATGGAAGAGAAGCTACTAAATTTCTTCCCTATCCTACGACGACTAGCGATGGTAATTATAAGGCAACTGCACAGGCAGACCAATACAGCTTTTATTCGAACGCAACAGAGTTTCCAAGTGAGCAATATTACTTTGGCGAGACGGTTTTTGAAGCTTCTCCTTTGAATTGAACGGTTGCAACCTATGCTCCAGGGGTAAGCTGGGAAGGTGCGTCAAGAGGTGTTACTGTTCAATACTTAGTTAACCAGGCATCAGACAGTGTAAGGATATGGAACATTGCTTACCCGATGGGCAGCATACCTACCAGCACAGCTATATATGCTGCAGGCACCTTATATAAAACAATTACCACAGATGAGGCAAGCCATCAGGTAGTAGAGTATAAGGATAAGACAGGCCGACACCATCCTTAAGAAGGTGCAACAAGCGGCAAATCCCGGAACGGCACATGTGGGCTGGCTCTGTACCTATTATGTATATGATGATATGAATCACCTCCGTTTTGTAATACAGCCACAGGCAGTTGTGTTGATTAACAGCACATTGGACTAATTACTAGCGGCTATAGCTGCAGAGCTGTGCTTTCGGTATGAGTATGATGTGCACGGCCGATATGATTATTAAAAAAGTACCGGGCGCTGGCGAGGCATGGATGGTGTATGACATTAGGGACAGGCTGGTAATGAGCGCAGGATTCCAGCTGCGCAGCCAACAAAAATGGATGTTTACCAAATATGATGTACAGAATCGCCCAGATTCAACTGGTACTAATTACCGATCCTGACCAATTACAACCAACTTACCTTATCATGGAATCTGTGCTTTTGCCAGAATAAATTATCCTGTTGTAAGCATCCTATAACAATGAGCTGCTTACCCAAACCTATTATGATGATTATAGCTGGGTAAGTGGTACAGGAAGCGGACTTTGAACTCAGTAGTGGCGACCAGCGTATTCTACCAGCGCTACCTATTTTATTACCGGATATAATACATCGCCGACTTACAGCCAGCCAATAACACAGTTTGTTATTACACGAGGGATGCTGACTGGCACTAAAATAAAAGTGATTGGCACCGCCAGTCAGTTTTTATACAGTATAAGCCTGTATGATGACCGGGGCAGAGTGATACAAACACAATCAGTGAATTATACTGGTGCGATTGACACCTCGATCGTCCAGTATAGCTTTAACGGCAAGCCGTTAAGAACATTGTTGCTGCATAAAAAATCCGGCACCAATGCACAAGCACATAAAGTGCTTACTAAGATGACTTATGATGCAGGAAAAAGATTATTGACTATTTGCTAAAAATATTGACAATGCGGGCAGCGACCAGACGATTGCTACGAATACTTACAATGAGTTAGGTCAGCTACAGAATAAACAACTCGGCAATAATTTGGAAAACCTTGCCTATGGTTATAATATACGAGGATGGCTCAGCAGCATTAATAAGAATTTTATACAAGTTGGAGGCACCGGTAGCTATTTTGGAATGGAGCTCGGCTATGACAAAACTGCTTCTGTAAACACATCGACGACTTACAACGCTGCTCAATACAACGGTAATATAACAGGCACCTTATGGAAAACTGAAGGAGATAATATAGCGAGAAAATATGATTTTACCTATGACAATGTAAACCGCTTTACCAGTGCTAAGTTTTTGCAAAATAGTACCGGCTACCGCATGGGACAGTACGTAAGGTAAATTTTGGCGTAAACAACATGAGTTATGATGCCAATGGCAATATACTCAGCATGAACCAGAAAGGATTTACTGGAAGCGGCTCTGCCTATATAGATCAGTTAACTTATACTTACAAATTACAAGCAATAGATTATTGAAAGTGGTAGATGGTAATCCCACTCAAAATCATCTTGGGGATTTTAACGACGGTACAAGCGGAAATGGTAACGATTATAGTTACGATGGCAATGGCAATTTAATCAGTGACGCCAATAAAGCGATCAGTTCATTAACTTACAATTATTTAAATCTCCCGAAGCAATAACGGTAACCCTCAAAGGCAGCATTACTTATACATACGATGCCTCAGGTAATAAGCTACTGAAGACAACAGTTGACAACACAACTTCTCCATCAAAAACAACAAATCACTACTTATACCTGGACGGTATGGTGTATCAAAATGATACCTTACAATTTATAGCTCATGAGGAAGGCAGGGCCAGATGGGCATTGCACCATTATGTCACCGGAACCACAGGGTACGGTTTTGAATATGATTATTTCCTGAAAGATCATCTTGGAAACACCCGCATGGTGCTTACCCAAGAAAAAGATACTGCCAAATACATGGCAACGATGGAAGCGGCTTATCGTGCAACAGAGAGCCAGTTGTTCTATAATATATCTCAAAGCTGTTATCCAAGGGCTTCGGTATCCGGTTATCCCTCAGACCCTACGACTAATCCTAACGATTCGATAGTAAAAGTAAACGGAAGCGGGCAGAATACAGGGCCTTCAATAATACTGAAAGTGATGTCAGGAGATAACATAGATATAGCAGCTAAGTCCTACTGGGTAGCTAATGGAAACCCTGCAACTACCTCTTCCCTTACAAATGCCTTAACGGCACTGGCCAATGGCATTGTTGGCCTTACTGCGGGAGCAAAAGGCACCTTCACGCAATTGGATGCAACTGGGAGCCCCTTATACAATGTGCTCAACACCTTCATCAGCAATAATGAAACATCCATAACCAATAAACCAAAGGCTTACCTGAATTGGATATTGCTGGATGAACAATTTAACTATGTAAACAGCTACCCGCAGAGCGGAGCAATACCAATAAGCAACTTTGCAGCAGGAACATTGGGCACTCCTGGTTATACAGGAATTCCAATAACTAAAAGCGGATATTTGTATATTTACGTGAGTAACGAATCGCAGGGATGGGATGTGTTCTTTGATAACTTAACAATACAGCAACGCTCAGGTCCTATAACTGAAGAAACCCATTATTATCCGTTCGGGTTAACCATGGCGGGAATCAGTGACAAGACAGTAAACAAAATTGAGAATAGGTATAAATATAATGGAAAGGAACTGCAGCACCAGGAATTTAGTGATGGTAGCGGACTTGAAGAATATGACTATGGGGCAAGAATGCAGGATCCACAATTAGGAAGGTTTTGGACTATTGATCCTCATGCAGACAATTATCATAGTTGGAACCCTTACAATTATGTTGCTAATAATCCTGCGTTAGTAACAGATCCTGATGGTCAGGATTGGGTAATAAAAAAGGAAGAGAAAGACGGTAAAACAATATACGATATAACATTGAATGGGGTTGTTTACAATAATTCTTCAAATAGCAATTTTGATAACTCACTGGATCAATTAAAGAACTCACTTACGTTTCAAATAGAATCAGCATTTGGTCAAAACACTGATGATTTTCAAGTCAACGTAAATGTAAATTTATCCGTAGCAAAAAGTGCTGATGATATAAAAAGTACTGATCATGTTTTTGAAATAGTAGATCAGTCAGACTTAGGTACTTCAAAAAACCCAACCGGAAAAGGTATTGTTGCGGATGCGAATTTAAATGGCTTAAGAGTCAGAATTGGCTCTGACTATGTTTCAGATATTATTTCTAACAAAAACATGAGATCAATTCCTCATGAAGTAGGGCATACAGGCGGCTTAGGTCATCCTCATGAACCGAATGCAAAAGGATTTACAGGTATTCCTAAAAATATTTGGGGCAAGAATTTAATGAGTCAATCATGGTATGCAACACAAGCCGGTTACCCTAATGGTTCTGCAAGGCAAGTTACAGGAAGTCAATACGATTATATCTATTCTCAATACTCACATGGAAATTTAAATAACGGTTCACCTGTAAAATCAAACTGGACAATAGTTAATGCAGGAGGTATTCCTATCGTTATTAAAAATAAATACGTTGAAAAGTAAATTACAATAAAATGATTTTTAAAATAACCATTATAGCAATAATGTTTTTCATATACAGTTGTTCAGGTAATAGTCCATTATCAAGTATTCAAAACAATTTAGATACAAGTGCGGATAATAGTATAAAGATTTTTAGAGCGAGTGAAAATGATAACTCTTTTAAGCTAATAATTAATGATAAACTTTTTTATTATGATTCAATACAAAGTTCCATCTCGAATTCGCCTAGAACTTACATTGGAAAAATTAAAAAGGAAAAGCAAGATTCAGTAAAAATATATTTAAAAATAAACAACAACGATACATTATTTTTCTATAATACAAAGGGGATTGATAGCTTACTTTTAGGTCGCAAGATTAATAGTAAAGCTTTTTATGTTTTGACTAATCTACAAAAAGATGGTTGGCTTTCCGAATAGTATAACCTCAATTAATTATCCTAATAGTAGCAAAGCCGCAAGTTCTGCAGCTTTTGTGTTTTACGAAGCATAAGCCTATTTAACTTTATAATCTCTTACGTAAGCAGAAATGTTTTTAAGAAGAACGGCCGGTCATCTTCGGACAGCACATCCATTTCTTTGCAGCGTTGTATAAGTTCAGAATTTTTAAGCGATGCTTTAGCTTTCTCATTTTTAGCGCCGCTGATTAAAAAATCAACAGAAGTGCCGAGAGCATCAGCAAGCTTGTTCATAACCTTCTCAAATTGTAAAGAGTGGAAAAGAATTACAGACAACCATTGCACAACATACAGAAATAATACTGTCAAAAGAAAGATTAATAAGCACCTCAACATTAATAGCAGTATCAAATGACAACGGAGTTAACTGGACATTTATAGATATATCAAATAAAAATATAGCGGTATTAAGAAAAGCGCTGCCAAATTTAAGTCCAGCTGTAAAGCTGCCACCACAGCAACCGCCAATACATTATAATTTATAAATCATTTAAGCTCAGTGACGCCTCTTAGTGCGGAAGTAAAAGCAAGTTTAAAACAAAACATCAAAAGAAATTAAATAATCATCTTTATTTTCGTTTATCATGATGAGCTACTATCATGTGTTGTTTAAAAGGACGTAATGAGATTTGTACTATATAAGTTTCAAAATTTTACTCGCACCTGTTAATTAATTTCCTTGCACTATTGCATGAACGTGTTCGGTCGGCCGGTACATGTTTTATAGTTTTTCAGATACTATGATCGAACAAACACTGTATAAATAACAACTAGCTATGAGATAGGGTAAGAAGGAAGCCCTTTTTTCCTTCTACCATCTTCTGCAGCAGGTCATTTTTTTTCTTTTCGCTTTGCAGCAATCTTTCGTATAGCTTTCGTTTTTATCAAGGGCTTCTATCAACTTATCAATAGGATGGAAATTTAAGGTACAATCGCGATTAAACAAACCTGATTGGTTAAAAGTATTAGCAATAAAATTTACAGCATCTTCTGTATCAAAATTCTTTAGAACATCAACGGGCACCTTCAAAAGCTCGCTTATCTGCTCCAGCAGGTCATCATCAATGGTTTCTCTCTGCTCAATCAGCGATACAGTTTGCTGGGTTACATTCAGCTCAAAGGCTAAGTCATCCTGCTTAATGCCCAGCATCTCCCTGAAGCGCTTAACATTTCTGCCCTGGTGTATGGTGCCGTTACTTTCTGTTGATTGCATATTGGTAATTTATAACAAGTAAAGTAAGTGATTTTTTGTGAATAACTATTCCGTGAAAGTACGGAGTTTCTTGTTTATTCTTCACCCCATATTGTCAGCTGAATATATCCTGCTCAATGCAATTTATCTTTTTGCCAGAACTGCGGTAAATACGGGATGTTTCTTTCCGATTAATATATAATTTTAGTTGGTGATCAGCACATATAACTTAAGTCCACGGAATCGGACACAGATTAAAATCCTTTATAATAAATGAAATTTATATCCATTTTAAGTATGTTCCTTTACTGTAAACTTTACTTTTCACTATAATTAATGCATTATGGCTGATACAGACCTTCTTAAATATAATGAAGTAACGTTTAAAGCCTCGCATAATTCGTATGACAGAGACGAAACTACTCATGAACAACTTGACTTCCACCATGAAGATCCTTCGAGGTGCGGCTGCAGAGGATTAGAATTTGATATCTGGAGACATTCCGATGAGAAAGAAAAATTTTTCACGGTCAGCCATACACAAATTCTCACCGAGGGGCCACCACTCGCATGGTATCTTGGCTTATTACTTTCGTGGCATCTTAATAATCCGGGGCATGATGTAATTCTTATAACGCTTGATATAAAAAGTCACATGGGGAAATTACTACTTTCCCGGAGGAGATTGATGCTTATCTGAGGGAATATTTTAACGGGCAGATAATTTTTACTCCTCGAATGCTATTCCGTGATAGGGAAAGATCGTTATGTGAAAATGTCATTCAGTTTGGGTGGCCTCAACTAAAATTATTGAAGGATAAATTTATTTTCTGCCTGAGCGGTACAAATGAATGGAAAGAATTTTATGCATCCGGAGATTTATTTGGCAGGCTGTGCTTTTCAGATAAGGATTTTGATGACGGCGATAAAAACGTGCAGCCACCATCACGGGGTAATTTTGTTTTTTTTAATACGAATCTGTATTCTGATAAGCATGACGTATGGAAAGTCACCATACCCAGGTTTGGAGCCAAGAATCTTATTGTGCGGGCCTACCAAATAGATGGTGAAACTTTATGGCAAAACGCTACCAATGCAGGTGTAAGCGCGCTGGCCACGGATCAGATAAGCGGCAAAAGCTGGGCAACTGTGGGTGATTCAGCGTTTGCATTGCGTGTATAATTGACAATTTGATTTAGCAGTGCTAGCTACGTTTATTTTGACAAATGTTTAGGATGGACATAAAAAATCACTGCTTAATTAAAGCAGTGATTAAATTGGAAGTCATTTATGGGATTGGCGCTATTTAGTTAATACCATTTGTCTGCTTTGAATTTTTTGATTATCTATAAACAAAGAATAAATGTAATTTCCAGAAGCAAGTGTTCCCGCATTTATCTGAATCTGGCCTGTACCGGTACTTGTCAAATAAATATTTTTTAGGATACTTCCATTCATATCCGTTACAACAATTTTTGCATTCACGGCATTTTGAGGAATGGAATAATGAATTATTGTATTTGAATTAAATGGATTAGGTAGGTTTTGTTCTAGTATAGCAGAAGTGTTAATCGTTAAGCTTTGCAAATTTGTAGTAGATAATTGAATTGAGGAATTGCTGCTTTTTTGTGCTGTTTCTATTGCATCAACTCTTTTTGAAAGGTTATTTATTTGAGTTTGTAATTCATCATTTACATTTTTTAAAGAATCATTCTGTGCACTCAATTCCTGAACAGCTTTAACTAAGGGAACCACAAATAAGGCATAAGATAAACTATAATGCTCATTATCATTTTTAGGGACATGCAGTCCATCGAAAATATAGCCCGATTCCTTTGCTGCTTCTTCTACCTCTTGGGCTATAAAACCACTACGGCGCATTTTTTCTGCTTCAGTATAATCGCTTAAATTTAAAATACTATCACGTTTGTCTTTTTTGATACCTTTTATTAGAAATTAATCAACTTTACTAGCAGATAAATTATAAACTACGGGATTTAGCTTATTAATAAATATTAATCCTTTCACTTCATTTTTAACATCAGTCTTAAATCTTCCGTCAGACATTGTAAAATTTACTTGTCCTTCAATCACCGTTATTGCAGTATTGCCAACTCTAATTTTGTTACTGGCGTTAACTATAGCACCGGCACCAAATGCCGATGCATTAGTTAGTGAAGAACTACTTACGTCTGAACCATACCCGACAAATGTATTGTTACTGCCGGAAACCAAGGTACCTCCGGAAAGCCTGCCTACGGCAGTGTTATATGAGGCTGTGGTTACTGCTCCCAATGCATTATCACCGACTGCAGTATTTGCATTTCCAATCGTAATGTTATACCCTGCTGAAGAGCCTAAAGCGACATTTTGAGTAGCATTTGCGTTGTAAAGTGCCTGATCTCCAACTGCAACGTTGTAATCATATGTATTTTTGTAAAGGGCTGAATTTCCCATTGCAATATTACCGGTGCCAGTTGAGTTGCTATAAGAAGCTGATGTCCCAAAAGCGCAGTTGTTTATTGCTGTGGTTGCCGAATATTGGGCTCCAAACCCAAAAGCATTATTATAATTGCCGGTTGAGTTATTGAAAAGCGCCTGAACGCCAGTTGTAGAATTTTCTTCTCCGGTTGTATTATAGAACAGCGAATTCCAACCCAAAGCGGTATTTGACCCTCCTGTTGTATTTGACCATATTGCTCCCGCACCTAACGCATTGTTTCCTACGCCCGCTATATTATGTGTAAGCGCCTGTAAGCCAACAGCAGTATTGTTACTTGCAGTATCATATTGCAACGCCTGTGATCCTAAGGCCGTATTGGCAGTTCCTGTCTTGTTTGAATTGAGGGCAAAATAACCAAAAGCCGCATTTTGGCTACCTGTGGTTATTGAGTTCATTGATTCGAAGCCTAAAGCAGCGTTTTGTTTAGCTGTGGTTGCCGAATACATAGAAAAATATCCAACGGCAGCATTTTGATTACCTGCTAGTGAGCCCCAACTTCGTAACCCAAATAAGTATTTTGATTTGTAGTACCATCTATTATTCCGGCAAATGAATTATTCACCTTAAATACTAAATTTTGCGCATTAGTTGTTCCAAGAAAATTACCCGAAGAAATTGAATTACCGGATAAAGACCATTGTGCGTTAATTGTTGTTATAGCAAATATGCTACAGGCAATTAAGAATAAATTTTTTTTCATTACGATTTTTTAATTTTTTTAAAGTATAAAGTTGGTGCGTAAACAGGATGATCCATATATAATGTTTACTTTCTCCGCCATAATGTTGAACTGTTTGGGGTGTTGAACAGAGTAACATTTGAAATGTATGATCGGTGGTGATAAACATTTAGGCATGACCTTACACCACTTTGTAATAAAAAAAATAAAATTTGCCACAACTAATGCATAAAGACTTTTCATTAGCAGCATATTTGGTTTGGTTACTTTAAGCAGTTCAACTCTCAGGAACTAGAAAGAAGTATAATGATCTTAAGAGAGCTCTTACACCATCACATACTCCATTTTTATACCCTACAAATTAAAATTACCATTTGTTCCTATCCCTTTATTGCGGTAAATACGGTCTCTTTTTTTGCAATTATGTATAACTTCCACCCACTAAGAATATCCAATCTACGAAAGGCCAGAAAGCTTCCCTCAAAAAATTCCTGAGATATCGATGCGTATTATCGTGAAACAGTGCTGAGGAAAACGATAAGGATATAGTAACAAGTTCAAATCTTAGAAATCCTTTTGTTTAACGGCCTTGAACTCTTGTTAATAATCAAATAATCAATCATAAAATCAAACTCTATGATAAATGGGGTAGCTCTGACTGGAATCATTAGAAGAGTCAGACGAATTTAAAGAACGACTGACTAGACTGTTAATTCCGGATAGCAGATTTGCTCATCGGAGGTTTTACCTGAACCGGGTTTGGTATTAACGATGCTAGGTCAATTGCAAAGATGAAAACCAGGTGATAATAATCAAGACAATACAGGGATGTTTGCTAAACTGAATGTATAGAATAAAAATAAAACATTACAACTTATGTTTAATAACACAGTGTTCAATGTAGCCATAGGGTTGATATTTATCTATCTTTTGTACAGCCTGCTTGCAACTACCGTTAAAGAATTTGTTGCCACGCTATTTTCCTACCGCGCCAGAATGCTGGAGAAAGGCCTTGAGCAAATGTTGGACGGAGTTAACTATAGCTATTATTGGTGGGATCGCTTGTGGAATTATATTTATAAAAAGAACAAAGACAATCCTGGCAGTAAGTTTTTTATAAAAAAACATTTATTTACCAATTCAATAAGTTGTCACCCGCTGTACAAGCGATCCGGTGAAAATTCATTTTTTTTCAAAAACGAAAAGCCCGCTTATTTAAGTGCAGATGTGTTTGCTGATATTCTGCTAGATGTATTAAATCCGAAAAAAGGTGCGCTTCCGCAGTTAATAGATATTGCGGAAGCTGTTCAGAAAGGAACTACGCATCCTGATCTGAATGCTGAGTTGAAGCAAATTATTACCCTGTACATTCAGCAGGCGAGCGGTGATCTGCAGCGCTTCAGAATGCTGATAGAAGGCTGGTATAATGATACAATGGACAGAGTGGGCGGGTGGTATAAGCGGCAGGCAAACAGGATACTTATTTGTATCGGCCTATGCCTGGCGATGGCATTTAACGTGAGCACCATTGATATAGTAAAGATGCTTTCGAGAGACAAGGATGTAAGAAATGCGCTGGTAAGCAATGCTACAGATTATGTGAAAAATCATCTTGACGATATAAAACCGTCTGCAAACAACAGTACAGATACATCACGAAAAAATGATACTGCTTCCGCAACCGGTGATAAAGAGACTGGTGCAAAGGATACTGTAGCCGTTGCTGACACAACTTTTGAGATGCTAAAGTCGAAAGTAAACAGTATGAAATCGCTATATAATACCAATATAGCAGAAGCTAATACTACAATGGGTTTGGGATGGGGAGACTTTGGATATAGCGAGGATTCATCAAAGTTTCAACAGGATTTGCTGCAGTTTATAAAAGATAGTACTGCTTGTGCTGACAGCGTTAGAAAAAATCAGAAATATGGATGCAACTTTGATTTAAAATCTTGCAGGCCGTCAAAGCCGGGACAGCCAAATGTGATCGAAAAGATCGGGTATGTGATTTATAAAACTATCACTACGCCGCATTTTTTGCTTGGATTTCTGATTACCGCATTTGCTATTTCACTTGGTGCTCCTTTCTGGTTTGACTTGCTGAATAAATTTGTTAACCTAAGGATAAGCGGTGCAAAGCCAGATGCAGGCACACCGGTCTCGAAAACAGTACTACTCACCTCAAACCCAGATTCAACAGAGAAAGAATAGGGAAGTTCCAGTGTGAAAACGAGGTACAGATGGCTGATTGCAAGATCAGCATAAGCATCGCAGAGAAATAGATAAGCCATATAAATTAAACCTTTATATTATGCCCTTGCAATTAAAAAAATTGAACCAATGCTTTCTTGTTACTTGTCTGCTTTTAAGTAGCTGTAAAGTGATGTTAGTAGGAGCTTATGATCCAATAACAGATCAAAGCATTCAGAAAATACAAAATGATGTATCTACACTCATCGTAAAAATTGAAAAAAATTTTGATGTTAACGATACACTGGCGAATAAATACAACAATTTTAAGAATGATTATTCCTCGATTGAAGGTGAGATTGCGAGTTTAAGGATACGATGTAATTCTCTTCCTAAATATAAAACTATTAGTACTCAGGTTAATGCGCTTGACAGCTCTATAACTTTATTCGAAAAAGCACACCAACTTGGTTTTGCTTCGAAAAGTGAAGTAGAGATAGATAAAAAAACATTTGAATTTGATTTTGCAATGATGGTTACATCACAAAATGCTTTAAAATCAGAAAAAAATTAATACACAAACATTTAAATTAAAATTATGGCCTTAGATGTAAGTACTATGCTAAAAAATATGCTTGAGGCTGCTGAAGAAAGTCTAAAAGATAACTGGGGTGATGTAAAGGATGTTGCTACATCTTCATTTAAAACGCTTGCACAGAATCTGGCAGATATTGAAGCTATGAAAATTGCAGGAACTATTTCACAGGAAAAGGCATGCCTGATGATAGCTATGCAAAAACAAGCTGTCATTATTGCTATAGCTACGGAAGAAACGCTCGGTTTAGTGGCAGCACAAAATGCATTGAATGCCGCTTTGAGCGTAATTAAAGACACGGTAAATACTGCGATTGGCTGGGCAATTTTGTAATCAATATACTCAGACATTATTCTTTATTCTTTACTCGGCTCCATCAGCTGCCTAATATCTCTCCCTAAAAAAAAGACTCTTGACCTTATCTTAAGCGGCTTTAGCTTGCCTGCCTTAATCCATTCATAAATGGTAGGCTTACTCACTTTAAATATGGTACATAATTCACTCACTTTAAATAATGGCTTTTCTGTTAATCCATTTACATGAATAGAAGAAAGGTCTTCTTTGTTTTTCAATACTGCTTTTACTTCCTCATGTACCAGTTCCTTCATTCTTTTCCAGTAGTCTGCAGGCTCATAAGGCAGTAAGATGGGTATGTTATTCGTATCCATAAATCATTTTATAATAGTATCAGTAGACTTTGCTTTTTATGCACGGGTCGCTGGAAGGTATGTATTGCAGGTAGCCATATTCGCTAAGTTGCCTCAGGTGTTTTCCATACGTATAGCGGCCGCTTATTTTGGCATGATGCATTATTTCATCTCTTACCAGCAATACAGGATTTTTATACTGGTGTATTGACCATACATACAATATAGAGCAGTAGATGCACACATGCGTGCGGCTGATTCTTGCATCATTTTCTACTGCAGCAAAAAACTTCTCTATGGCATCCTAATTATTACTCATGTGTATGTGGCCTCTTCGCATTGTATTGGTTTATTTCTTACTGTTTGCCTGCCGTTGCCCTTTTCATTGGCAGACTTCGCCAGGACAACTACCGGTAGTCTTTTTCTTACACGCATTTGTTTTTCCCGCCATCGATGGCATAGAAAGCGATAAGCTTCCTCAATCGTTATCGGTGACTCATCAGCATAGAAATAAAATCGTTGCCCGATCTCGTATCGCTTTTTTAGCTTGCCTGCATGTGTTACCAGGTATTGCAAAGGGGTGTGGCACCAATGCCTGAATCGCAATAATTCTGCTAAGGCAGTGCCTTCCGCAGATGATGATAACTGTTGTAATGCCGTTATGATTGCTTCAACAGCTTCTTCTCTTTGCCAGCCGCTTTCGTCGGTATAAGATGGATCATCGCTCCATTGCATTTTGTTCATCTTTCCGTCCAGGTCAGGAACGTTCACTTCATTTACAACCACTTCAGGTACCGGAATTTCTCTGCGCAATACGGCTTCATAATACATACATTCGTACATATCATTTCTTCTTTCAAAATAAAACAAGGTATACATTACGTCACCGCCTTTCCTGTATTCCCGGGTAACCTGGAAGGAAGGAGGGTGGAGGCATATTTGTTTCCGAAGGCTCCCTTCTGCATCTTGTATGCCTATGGCCGAAAGCTGCCGAACCAGTGATTCTATATTTTTATCGTGCAGCATAACTGTTATCCCGTATATGTTTCATACAGACAATCCTTTTTTAGAAGACATGCGCTTCTTTTCTATAAGACCCGTGCCCGCAGGCTTTTTTGGAAGCAGCGTGTTCTTATCGTTTTTTTTTACGTCATTTTTTATTTCCTGCTTAGCCTCTTGTTTATTGGCTGGTTGCACTTCTTTAGATGTTGCCTGGTATTTTTCCAAACCTTCTTTTTGCACCCGCTTCATCTGACCGTCATAAAGATTTATAGTTTTAAACTGGGGATTGGCTTCCATAAACATTTTTTGGCTGCTGCCATCTTTTTCTATAGTAATAGATTGCAGGTTTCCTTTTTGTAGTGATTGCATTAACGCTTTTTCTTTATCGGGATCTTTCAGTTCTGCAACAGCAAATTTGCTCACGGCCGCTTTCAGGTCGAAGCCATAATTTTCATGGTATTGCTTCATCTCGTAATTGTTGTTCTTGTCTTTACCACGCAGGTCAAGCTGCACCCATGCTTTATAAGGCTCGTTTTCTTTATTGGTAAGTTCCTTATGCACTGCCCTGCCATCCAGTAAATTGTACGCTTCCTTTGCCGTAATGCCTTTGCCCTTATTAATGTAAAAAGTCTGTTCAGCTTTGGCGCCATTGCCTTTTTCCAGCGTGGCTTTGTAATTATTGAAGAAATACATATCCGTACTATCGGACTTTTTGAAATTGAGCGTTGCTGCAAAAGGCTTTTGATTGATCACTGCTTTAAACTGCAATTGAAATTCCTGTTTGCCTGCATTCATCTGCCTTTCGAGGTCAACGGTATGGTTGTCACCAAATCCCATGTATTTGATGTTGTCTGTCAAATACTGCACATTTTCCTTGTTCATAATTGTCGATTTGATTGTTAAAAAATATGTTTATGTAGTGTTGCATTCTTAATGTAGGTCTGGCAACGTACGGGCTTTCATGATCTGCCTGTTGTGTACTTTCATTTGCAGATTTCTGCCGCCGTTCTTTTCCATTACCTCAATAATGAGGTCTTTTGCATCGGGTATTATAAATTTTTCCAGCGACCACTACCATAGTGTTTGTATCATTGGCCTTTACCGTCGTATAGTTGCCTGCTATATACAAAGGCTTTAGTTCAAGCTCCTGCACGGCAGTACGCCTCGCCACTTTTTTGTCCTTTATATAAAACTTAATGAAATCAATATCATAGTTAATCGGGCTTGTGTTATTAAGTACAAGCTGGTAAAAAATGGTATTGCCCTTAATGTAGATGCCGGTAATCCTTACAGATATTCCCCACTCATTGCTGCCTCTGTTATGCATAGTAGCAGGGTTATCCAGTATGTCATTTGCATAAGCAGATATGGATGCAGAAGATTGCGCGGGCAGCTTATACACCAAGATCGAAGGTGTATCAGAATAAGCAATCGTAAAGGAATATGTGCTCCCATCCCTTATGATAACCGTTAAGTTGGTGGTATCGAAATTTTTAACACCTGCCTTTATTAGTAAAATATTCTTTGGCTCGGTTACTTCCTGCGCCAGGATGTTTTTGCTTCCCCTGTCCACATGAACGATGGATGAAGGAAAGAGAAGGGTAGTCGTTTTATTTGTAGTGATGGATATAGTTGAATCCTGCGCATTAGCTGAAACAAAGACGGCAACCGCACAGATCATACTCACAATTCGTTTCATAAAATGTTTTTAGTGATTATTAATTGCTTTAAGCCATATTTTATAACCTGCCTTCACGGTTACTTTTACAAGTTTTATTTTTTTAGATAGTAAATTTTTTGCTGCACTGATGCCGGCATTAGCTGCCTGCATAGAAAGCGACGGATCTAACGAAGGCACAGATATCATTTGGCTCTGCGTTATCAATACTCTCTTTTCCCGCGTCTCTTGTAATAGCACCCGGGATATTTATTCCGGGCAGACCATCTGCATCATATACCGTCATGCTTACGGGAAAAAATGATTGACCCGACCGTATAGAATTAATGGTAACATGCAGCCTTTCATCATTCAAACTGGTAACACCATAAATAAAAGTGCCTTTGGGTATCAGTACATCGTTGATAAAAATATCATCCATGACCTGAGTTTGATAATAGACCCATTGGTAAGTGTCTGCTCATTATGAACCACTGCTGCTATTGCATTATGCTGACTTGTTGCTGAGTCATCTGAAAGACTGAAGAACTGGTCATCATCATTTCCGTGTGTTGTTTTGCCTGTATCCAGCAAGCTGATGTTTGAGGTTGTTTTATAGGTGGTTGGCACGTAGAGTTATTGCTACTGTCCTTTTTATAATTGCTTTTCTCCCGCAGTGTTTCAGGATGTTGAATCGTAATGATTTTATCCATCATGCCGTCCAGCCTGTTAAGGTCATCATCATCAGTGGGTGTGCTATTGTTGTTCATGCCCTGCAGCAACTTGTCCAATCTTTTTACATCATCAGCGTTACCACCAGATGAAAGAGGTTCATTGGTCAAATGAGTTGTAAGAGGTTGGCCAGGCGCATTGATTTGCTGATTTAATGCGGCCAGGCGTTGATAGACTTTTATTTCATTGGTATCTTTGCCTTCGACTGATAAAAGATTTACTGAACCATCTTGGCGCAAGGCGACGGTGTCTATGCTGTTGAGCTTATTAAATGAAAGATCATTGTGTATTGCATTCCCGGCTTTTATAGAATCCTTATCTGCCTCCTCATAAAAGCTTAATTTATTTTCGTAACTGTCATCTTTCAGGTGTGCATTTGGCAACTGCATATTAAGTCCCGTATCGATAGTTTGCTTAACATCCGTATCAGGTGTGCCACCACCTATAGCCCAGAAAGCCATAGTTATAAATGGAATAATTAAGACAGGTAAGAAGATCATCATCTTTCTTTTACGCAAAACGTGCGCTGGCACTTCATTTGGATTTTGATTGCTGTTCATAATATAAATTTTGTAATAGATTTATAGTGTCCTGCATTTTAATAGCATTTTTTAAATTTTCAGAGTCATCGTTAATTTTATATACTTTTTGCAAGCTATCTATGTAAGCCTGGTACATACTAAGCTTTTGAATTTCAGTTGAGCTGATGTGTGTCTGCTGCAACGCATCCTTAGGTAATTTGATCACATGGAAAGGCATTACGAACAACCATTGAGAGCGATGCTGACTTAAAGTATCATAAACAATACAGAAACATGTTAAAGCAGATGTGCAGCAAAAAATATAAAGCAGTAGCTTCTTTTTTTTGTCTGAATAAGGGTTACTTCGAATTTGAAGCCAGACATTCAACCTCTGCAAATAATTATGCGCCACTGTAAGGCATTTTTGAAGGAAAGCGGAGTGTTCCGTTGTTGTTTTCCTTTTTCTTTTGCGGAATGGTTTCATATTATCTGTTCTCAATTTTTATATCTTTATTTTCTATGGTAGTCCATTTCTCGATTAAAAAGCCATGAGGGTTATTATCGGACCGTAATACATTGCGTAACATGCCTTCTGTTATGAGGTCCCTGGTAGTGATAGTGCTGGGCCGTATGATGGTCTCAGTGCCATAGCACCGGAAGTAGTAAGGATAGCTCTCAACATTTATCATAACGCTGTCGATAATTACCTGCTGGCTTACATTACCGGATATGATGCCGGCGTAATAATTATTTTCTTTAAGTGATTCATACACTTTTTTTGCAGAGTTATCCGCCAGGTATAAGGCTTTCGTAATGTTGGTTTGTATTACCTTTTCATCAGGGTCGAGAGAGAAAAAATATTGATGAAACATCTTTACATGATCTCTAGCCTCTACCGGTATATTTTGCTTCCTGTCACTAATAAAGGCCTCCAGGGCCTTGCCATTTGCCAGTATGTATATTCTGGATTCAACAGCCGTGGTAGCTTTATAGCTATTGTAGATTACGTAGCAGCAAATGATTACGCATGATATAATAACCAGGATTGAAAACATTCGTATTTGCCTGAATGCAGTATCAATATTTTTCGCCTTTCTAAACATCTTTGTCTGTTTATTTACCGCTTAATTTATCTTTAAAATATCCTTCTGATACAGATGCATTGCTTATGCTGTTGCTCATCCTGTTGGCGGCGCTGCCCATGGCATCTGCTACCATCCCCGATCCTGATGAAATGGTTTTAACGGCAGAAGAAGTTGTGGAGGAGAACACATTGTTTACTTTATACAGCAGTGTATTACTTCCGCCTGCATATACAATATAATTGGCAACAGATGGCACCGTAAAATATCCTATGATACCGATGATCATAAAGATGAGATAGGCCGTATCCGCACTTGAAAAAAATGTATCGCCTGTAGCATTGATTTGTTGTATGTCCAGAGCAATCATTTGTTCCTGAACTTTGCCTATAATAGATCCGAAGATGTTAGCTACAGGCAACCATAAAAAAATGTTGATGTATCTCGCTACCCATATCATCAATGTGTGACCAAGTCCATCAAAAACCGCTAATCCAAACACAAGAGGTCCGAGTATCGCTAATACAATCAGGTAAAAAGTGCGTATGGTATTAATGCAAAGTGCGGCAGCCATATAGATAACATTTAATATTTCGCTCATCCATTCTTTTATAGAATTTCTGAAGTTGTAGGAAGCCTTGGCCATGGCAAACCGCACATCATTGCCAATGGACGAAAACATGCTTTCATTATTGTCATCAGGATCATCAGGATGCGTGTATGCATACCATTTATCCCTGTCGCCATCTCCGCTCTCGCCAACATACATTTGCCATACATTGGTTTGCTTAATTGCTTCTTCTTTTTGTTGAAGCAATGTTGCTATAGCCTTATTGGAATTGCTGACCATAGTAGCAGTGCCGCTCACAGTTGGCTGCATTACACCATTGATCAGAGCGATTACTGAAGGAAATATCAACACGGCAAAGCCAATCACAAATGGCTTGAAAAGCGGGTAGAAATCTATAGGCTCTGCGCGTGATATATGCGCCCATACTCTTACGGCTATATACCACGTGGCGGCAAACCCGGCAATGCCACGGCCTACACCGATTAAAGATGAGCACAAAGGCAGCATCTGCATATATAAATTATCTAACACTTTTTGAAGGCCTCCAATATCATTGGAGATAGATTGAGCCGGTGCAATCATTGGCAACAGCAATACCGTCGATCACACTTACCGTGAATCTTACACACACTTTCATACACACTTTTATTATTGGTTAACATCGTACATTTTATTGATAGCAGATATATCATTTTGTTCCCTGGCTCTTTGGAACCCTAATACTTTTGCATTGCTATTAAAATGCTTCAGAAACGATATTTCATTATCCACTTTACTCCATATATTGTCTATGTTCTCTAGCCTTTCATCGTCTGACATTCTGAGTTTATTGGCTGTTAGTATAGTTAACAAATCATCCAGGTTTTTTACCGATTGATTAAAAAGATTTTTATAAACAACTGCCATATAATGTAGCTCATCATCTGAAAATAACCGGGAAGTTTTAAATAAGGCAAATGCAGATTTATATTCACTCATCATCTTTGCCTGCCCCTTTATGATATCAGACACACGATAATACTTTTTTACAACAGGACTTATCTGCAGCAGGCTGTTTAAAAAAGCATCATGCATATTGAAATTTCCTTCTGAAATATTTTTGATGGAACTATAGCCGTTCGATATAATATCATAGCTCTTTTTTAAATCAGTCAGAATATTTTTAAGCGATGCGAGCTTTTGTACATCGAGCAATAACTGTTGTGCTTCCTGGGACTGGCCATTTACGTCTTGCTTAAGCACTATTAATACACTTATAAAAAATAATAATATCGTGTTGTTCATATTCTGTAAATACAATTACCTCAGTTATTCAGGTTGAATAGCTTTTCGTTGGTTGTTATTTCATTTTTATCAATAAATCTCTGGAACGACAACTGATAAACATCATTAGAAAAATGTCTAAGAAAAATATATTGATTGTTTACATCATTATACAATGCATCAATTTTTTGTAGTCGTTCATCATCTTTAAATGAACTTGTCGAGGGTGTTATGATATCAGAAAGTTGTGTAACATTTTCAGATCTGTCGCTTTCAAAATATTTTGAAATACATCATAACAATAACTAATCTCAGAAACACTAAGCTGGGTATTTGTTGGGATAGCGCTTATTTGCAGGTAACATAACTTCTCAATTTGTTTTTCAATGTTTATTATCTCAGCAACTTTCCAGTAGGATGCAATTTTTGGATTAATGCTTTTCAATGACGCGATGTAGTGGCTATGCAGCGATAAGTCTCCTTTTTTAAGATCACTGATCACATGCGTTCCGGCACTAACAATGTCCATCCCTTTTTTTGCATACGATGTGAATACTTCCAAAGCTGCAATCTGCTGAACGAGATATTTTATTTGCGTCTTCTTTTGCTTGGTCCACTCCTGCAGATTTTGCGAATAGGAAGTAACTGTTAGGCAACAAATGATTATTGTAACTATCAATATTTTTCATACATTAATTAAGCTGATAGAATTTTTTAATTATGTTAATATCATTGTTGTCCTTCGAACGCTGGAGAGACAAAACAAAATTTTGATTGTTGAATGACTTGAGATCATTAAGGTTTTTTTCAATTGAAGTTGCACATGCATTAATAATGTCCAGCCGTTTGGCATCTGTCATTTGTGTGCTGAATGATTGAATCACCAGTGACACCTGATCTACGTTTTTAATACTCGCGTTAATAATCCCTGTATATACGGTGCTTATATACTGCACTTCGGCTGCATTGAAGTGAGTGTCGTTGATAACTGCATTCCATCCGGCATGGTATTCCTTCACTATATTCAATTGATCAGTCGCAATCTCTTTTATCCGGTGATAAAGAGTGATCACATCTTTTACTTTCCATAAGCTCTTCAAAATAATTTTCATATAGATCCTTTTGTTTTTGGACCCAACCTGTTATTTCATCCAGCTTCAATTTGGACATGGTGTTTTCTATTTCTTTTTGTACGTCTTGCAGCCAGATCGTTTTCGTTTGCAGTCTTTGAATTTTCAGATCCACTGCAACAATCGCTTTCTTAATGCCGGCTTTTATTACTGCAGTAATTGGGTCCTGGGCTTTTAAAGAACCGTCCAACAACAGGAGCACAAGCATTGATAAGAGCATCCTCATTTGATATTTTTTAAATTATGATACACAGCTTTTCCTATAACCAAATCATGTAAAGGCGTTACAACATATAGTCTCCCAAACTTTTGTTCTTGCATTTATGCGCTTTGATGCGTTATAAAAACCGAAAGAATTCTGCACTTGTAATTTCTTCTCCTGCAGCCTGCCATTTATAATGGCGGTGATCCCGGTCCTTCGTTCTATTGAATACGTATTGTTGTCATCATTCAATAATGCTATTATCAACGTGTCTTCAGCCATGCTATATTCCCCTCGTGACTCATTCACATATCTCCCCGATATATTTGAATGAGTATAGCATCCGGTGACAGTAATAAGAATGATACATAACAGCATTAATTTATTTATAAGCTCGCTTGCCAGCACAGCAATTCCTTTTTTCATGCTTCCATACTTCTGCGAATACTGCTGCACTTTTATTTTTTCACTCTCTTCAGTTGTATATGCCAGGTATTCCTCCGGTGAAACCTCAGTCCGGTAAACTTTGGAAAGCATGCCTCCGAGTGAGATAAAAACTTCTTTATATTTTTTTGAGGGATCGTTTGCTTTATTGATGGATAATACCATGGCCTTTTCCTTTTCTGTAAGGCCAAGCAAATCCTGTATCTGGTCAAACTTGTTTTGATACTTGGATTGATCTAATAATATCTTGCAATCGCTGTTGTTAATGATGGCTTGCTTTACAACCGGTGAAGAAATAATATCTTCCACTTCCTGGGTGACCACAACAGCTTCTCCATAAAACTTGCGAACTGTTTTAAAAAGGTATTTAATGTATTCTGCCATGCCTTCTTTAGCTATTGCCTTCCAGGCTTCTTCAATCAGAATCATTTTGCGAACACCCTTGAGCTTTCTCATTTTGGAAATAAATACTTCCATAATGATGATGGTCACAACAGGGAACAGAATAGGATGATCTTTAATATTGTCCAGTTCAAAAACAATGAATCGCTGGCTAAGAAGATCAAGATTTTTATCAGCATTTAACAGGTAATCAAACTCGCCTCCTTTATAATAGGGCTGCAGCACATACAGAAAATTAGATATATCAAAGTCTTTATCTTTTACTTTATCAAGTTTCAGAACTTCAGTAAACTCATCTCTCAAAAATTCATAGAAACTGTCAAAGCATGGAAACACTGACGCATCGTTGTTGATTTTATCATAATACAATTGCAGCGCGTTGGACAAAGCAACATACTCGCTGCGATTGTAGGTTTCATTATCTTTTTTCCATAAAGCAAGCAATAATGTTTTAATGCTTTCTTTTTTTTCTGTATCCAATGTAGTATCAGAACCAATGTAAAAGGGATTGAAGCGTATGGGGTTTGTTTCGCTATAGGTGAAATAATATCCGTTCACTAACTGACACAGGCCCGTATAGGAATGACCGACATCAACCAGTACAATATGAGTACCCTGCTCATAATAGCTTCTTACCATGTGATTGGTAAAAAAAGATTTACCACTTCCGGAAGGTCCCACGATGAACTTATTCCTGTTGGTACAAATGCCTTTTTGCATGGGCTCATCTGATATATCCACATGTACAGGATTACCGGAGAGGCGGTCACCCAAGCGTAAACCTACGGGGCTTACGGATGACCGGTAGTTGCTTTCAAGATTTAGAAAGCAACACGCTTGTGTAGAGAATGTATCAAAGCAGTCATTAACCGGAAAATCTCCTTCATTGCCTGGTATGCCAGCCCAGAAGATTTGAGCTGCTCCTGCTGTTTCAATCTTGGGCGTTGCATCCATCTTAGTAATAGCAGAGGAGCAAAGGTTTCGAATATCCTTTTGTTTTTCTTTTTCATCTGTCCAGGCTACTACATTAAAATGTGCTTTTACGGGCAGGCGCTGCTCTGCGATGGCTTCATTTAAAAATTCATCCGTTGCCTCTTTTGCGATAAGGTTCTCCCGTGAATACGCAGAAAGGGATTGCAGGCGAAGCCTTTTGCTTTCCATCTTCTGCAAGGTCTTTTGTACATCCCCAATGAAAATATACTGGTTGTAAATATGGTTGCAGTTAAGCAACTGGCCTAAAGGTGAGGCATAACCGATACTAAACTTTGTACGGTCAGTGGAATATATATCATAGTTAATTCTTGATCCGCAAAGCGATGGCAGGTGATCCGCATCAGCAAGCGTGTACAATTGAAGGTATTGCTCACCGATCTTCATTTCATTTGCGAATTCTATATCCCTTAATACGAAGTCATTGCCCGGCTGCTGAAGATTTACATATCGCTTGATTAGGGAACACAGGTGTTCATCGTCCAGCCTTTTTAATTTCACAAACCCTGAGTCAGTAAGAATTTTTTGAAACTGCCCTGTATGATTTAGAAAATCCTGTAAATGCTTCCCTTGCAGGGTTTCTTCGGGGACCAATGAATGCCTGATAAGATTGGAGAATAAGGAAGTAGCTGTTTTTCTGCCACCCGGTTTTTGCGTGAGCATAATATAACACCGGTGATCCAGGAAGGGCCTTTCATTAAAAAATAAATCACTTCGTATGCCCAGAAAACTATTATCAGCCGCCTCGGCAAATCGTGCTTTGAAACAATTCTCAGTGAACCAGTCTTGTTTGTGAAACGCGCAATCTTTACCCAAAACTTTTATCGCTTTTATCCATGTATAATGAAACGCCTCGTACTCCTGGTTGCTTAAAGTAAAGATCTCCGGAAGCTCTGCCTCAAAAGCAATCGTTACATCACCTTGTTTGGACAGTATAGAGTTGTGCTCAACACCATATACCGGCAGGATGCTGGTGAGATGCTTAATCATTTTGTATTGCTTTAATCAATGCTGTTAATGAATAACTTTTTATGCAGGTGGGAATTCCTTTCCTGGCCACTTTTTTCATTAGCCCATGTTCTCCATACAAGCGGCTTAACTTATAGATGTACATGAATAAACCCACACCCAAAGTAAGAATGATGCCGAGGCACAAGAATACATTTACGCCTGATATATAGAGTATCGCAAAGAATATAAGCAACCCCACCAAGCCACCGCCGAGGTACCATATGTATTGCGCCTTTAGTCCTTTGAACTCTATGGGCTTATTAATACCCTTATTGATTTTATAAACGCTGTTGGTCATAGCTATATTCCAAAGAATGATTTGATTACCGTTGCTACAATTACAAGGAACACACAGCTTCCAAACCACGCTGCCGCTACTTTTCCGGTGTCATGGTCTCCTGCATTCCACTTCTGGAAAACTTTTACGGCACCAATTAATCCTACAATAGCGCCTACTGCATACATCAGGTTAGTGCCTGCAGTAAAGTAGCTCCTCACTTGAGTATTAGCCTGGTTAATGCCTGCGTTTCCATCCTGCGCTTGTAAATCATAAGCGTGCAGGGATAAAAAGATGGTCCATTACTTTCCCAGTAATTCTATTAATTTTCTTAAGCTCCATTCTTCTCTTTTTGTTTTGATATATCATTGGTTCCTGTTTTAATAAGAAGCTCCATCCCCTCTATCTAATCCACAACTGCCGTAACTTTTCATCATCGAGGGTGATGGAGCAAACTTTTTTACACTCTGTTTTTATATAATGGTTGATAGATTCCTTTTTTTGCAAGAGTTTTTCTAGTGCATATTTTGACATAGTGATCTGTAATGAAAAAATAATTTCTTCAACCGCAAAAGCTTTAGTGGATGCCTGTTGCAGTGTTTCATTTACATCCTGCAGAAAAGGGTAGTCAGTCCTGTCAAACACATAATCTGTTTCGGCATCGTTATCCATTAGCGCAGCGTTATTAATGGCATTGTCACCGCCCCTCCTGAACATCTTTTTCAAAAGACGACTTAACGTTATCCCTGTAGTAGATAACTACAACAACGGCATAATACATCCCTGTGAGAATTGTAACGATAGTGAAGTATTGCGCCCATGTCATATTTGTAATCATTTTTTTTTTCCTGAACAAATATCACATGAGCACGAAAGGTATTTTCACACTACGTACCGTAGAGTGAAAAATATTTTTTGTCTCCGAATTAAGGCGGACTTATAATTTATACAATGCCTTCTTTAATCTTATAATACAAACATGTAAATCATCCTAACTGATTAAGCTTATGAAATAGGTTGGCCACCGGTATACGGTAACCTGAAGACTTGGAAGAGACCCGGCCTGTGAGGAAAACAATGTCAGCCCTTCCTGCATAGGTACTTTTGCTGATGGTTGTATTCTGTTGCCGTTACTTTTTTATTTGATATTGGAGTTCTATCATTCCATTTTTATAAGCTGTAGAGCCTTTCAGGTGTAATACTTGCTCCTGTCCTTATGTGGTTTAAATATAAAAGTCCTTCACCTAAGATAATTGGTAAAATACTTACCCTGATTTCGTCAGCTAATCTTTGTCGAATAAAATTTTTAGTAAGCATAGAACCACCGACGACCCATACATTTTTATATTGTGATTTCAATTTGCCGGTTACAAGCTTATTCAAGTCTCCCGAATAAAAGTCAATATTTTGTTGATTCTTCGGAAGAATTCTGCTTGTTAATACGATAGTCGGTTTTTCTCCATACGGCCAACCATAAGACTTTGAAAGCTCCAAAGCAAGTTCGTAAGTCCGGGACCCCATTATATAACAATCTATTGTTTTAAGGAACTCTTCTGGGTCTGGTCCTGCAACTCCTTTATCGTATTTGCTTGATGTCTCAAACCATGAAACGCTGTTGTCATTTTTTGGCAATAACTCCGTCAAGACTTGAAACCATGTGTATTGTTATTTTGAATTCGTCGTTCATTTCTTATTGCCAGTTTGAATAGTCGCTTAATGTTGCCTGTAAAAGCTAGGTATTTATTGCAGGCAGGGCATTCAGCGTTGTATCAGCCCGGACTGATGCCAATTTGAAAAATAAAAGATGAAGTTATAATAAAAAGCACAACAGCGCTGTGTTAGCCAGAACAAAGCCTGAATAGCGAAATACTGATGCTGCTGCGTAATGCCAGTCCTGCTTGCATAAATACTTTTGTTGGCAGCAGTGTTTTTTTCGTTTAAGCATTAAGACATTTTTTTATGTCATAGTACCAATTTCTAAACATAAAATAAACATATGCAGCAACAATAAATGTCAACACGCTTATTAGATAACACATGTCTTTTGGAACATCTGCTACATATAGGATTACAGAAAATAACGTGGCTGTAAACAAAATAACAAACAGAAATTGTTGATTAATAATGTAGTCAATTCTATTCAAGTATTTTCTTTGTTTTATATAGATATTTAACTTCCAGCTGTTACGTTGATTCTCCATAAAATCTACAATTTTAAGAACTGATTGAGAAGTATCATCTTTACTAGTGGACACTGCCGTAGACAAAAATTGAATTGCAAGTTTTTGAATAAATTCTTGGAATGAAATCAAATCAATTTTATTATCAATCGCTTCTTTCTTAAAAGAACCAATAACAAAGAAAAAAATAATTACAATTAAAGTTGGAACAAAAGCCGGATAGGCTTCTGCTAAAAATTTGATTATTTGATTAAAGTCCATTATTTAAGTTTTTTTCTTAATGCTACAACTGGAATTAATACTAATAGTAAGCCTATAACTGTACAAACTAACGTTGGTAAAACATAAAACCAATCACTCCAATAAGTCGCTTGAGTTTTATCTTTCATTTTCAAATAGCAGAAAACAGCAGTACTAAAATTTGCAATCAAAGCAGTAAATACCACACCTGTAACCCATTTATTAAGCGGTTGAGGATTTTTTACTGATAAAGCAGTAAAAGAAAAAAAGCAAATAAGGAATTGCGCAGAATAAATTGTATTTAATAATACGAAAATGTCAAAATCTATTATCTTATTTAAAACTATAAAAATAATTGCTCCAAAGGCGACCATTAACAAGGCGACTTTATTTGCCTTTTTAATAATGGTGCTATCTTTCAATTCTTTTTTTAACTCCGTTTGTGAAAGTTTAGCTTTTGATAAATCACTTAACCATGAATAAGTTACAGCGTTTAAAAAGCTATCAGTGGTGGAAAGGGCAATTCCAAAAAAGGCAATTATTAAAAGTGGTAAAATAATATAACTTCCAGTCATCCCTAAAATGGGAGACAAATCGTTGTCAGAAAGTGTTTTTACAAATTTTTCAAAAGCTGGATAAGCTTCGGAACTTGAAGTAAACATTCCTGAATGATGAAGTGCAATACCGAATAAAATTCCAAACAACCAAGTAACTGGCGACTCAAGTTTTGTTTCTGCTATGGCTGCTTTCACTTTTTTCTTTTTTTGGTTTTCATCCAAGCCAATTAAATTTATTGAGCTTAATCTTTGCCAAGCAGACATATCAAAAAATTGCCACGATAAATTTAAAATCAAGAAACCTGCAAGTACAAATTTATCTTGAAACTTAAAACCTTCAACGAATGAAAATGAGTTTGGCAAATCGCCAATGGTATCAACCAGTTTATTATTTATTCCATAATGAACACAAAGAATAATTAATGTTACCGTAGTTATTGTTAGACCAAATAATGAAGAAACAGTTGCTAAATCAAATTTAGATGTTTTATGTAATGTAGTTCGTCGTGCTATATAAACTAACAACCAAGAGCCGAGCAGAAATAAACCAATGTATAAACCATGTCTATTATCTCCATTGTGAAAACATAAACCAATTAAGTAGCTAAAAATGATTGCTAACGAACAGTAAATGATTGGTAATTGGTAAGTGGCTATATTGACTGTCGCCTTAAAGCCACCAAATTGGACATAGTACCATGTTATAAAAAGTATAAGTGCAAAGACAATAGACCAACTTATTCTATTCAAATTGTCCAGAGATAGCCATTTAATAATATCTGTCGTATAACTTACTTCTATAATTAAACCACCTAATAAACCAAAAATTGTTAGGCAGGCTGTAATTCGTTTTATGATTTTCAAATTAAATTTTGTTGAAAGAAATCCATGTAAAGTTTCATTCATCGCCATAAACTCCAACAATTTAGGAGAGAATCTTTGAAACAAGTAAAAGCCAAGAACCCAAGAGATTGCATAAGAAATTATCCAAATGCCATAAGTAAATCCCCAATAAATAAAATATATTGTAACGACTACTTGAAAACTATATCCAACGGTTGTATCAAAATACTGTCCTAAAGTTGCTTTTTTATTATAGAAAAAATAATCATCTACTGTTACGGCTCTGTTACTTCGTTTAAGCCCACTAATGGTATAAAAAAGGATCGAAAAGGCTAGCGCTAAATAGCAATTGTAATTCCTAAATCATGACGGCTAATTGAACCAAAATCATTAGGACTAGGATGCGCTAAACACGTTAATGGCAACGTTAATGCAAAAGCAATAAATATTAATGTTGTTTTTTTCATGCTGTGTGTCGTTTTAACATTGCTGCCAACACATACGTATATGCCGCCTAGTTAAATAGATTGTAAATTTCCTTACCGGGTTAACTAATTAGTGTTCACAAAAAATATTGCTACTGCGCATATCATTTCTCTTCGATTACGTCTGGATACAGCCCTGTAAAGAAATATATCTATATTTTGTTCTCGCATAAAAACTATTAGTAATAATGCTCGTAAAACCGACTAACTGAGAGTAAAGTATTAAATAAATAATTTAAAAAACACCGTATTTACCGCAGTACATTACAAATACTGAAATTTTTTTTCTCCGTACTGATACAACTTATTATTTATAAAAAATACCTTACTTTACTTTTTATATACAAACAATAAATTATGCAATCAACCGAGCGGGATGAAAACATACACATGGGCAGAAACGTAAAGCGCTTTCGTGAATGGAAAAATATAAGCCAGGAAGATCTTGCTTTTGAGCTTAACGTTACGCAGCAGTCTGTTTCTCTGATTGAGCAGAAGGAAACGATAGATGATGGCTTGCTGGAGCAAATTAGTAAAGTGTTGAAAGTACCTGTTGAAGCTATAAAGAACTTTGATCCGGAACAGGCAATTTGTAATATCCAAAACAATTATGATAGTGCTCAAGGTGCAATTAACGCTTATCATTGTACATTCAATCCCTTAGATAAATACGTTGAGCAGGTTGAAGAAAATAGAAAACTGTACGAAAGACTCTTGGCAAGTGAAAGGGAGAAGGTGGAATTGTTGCAAAGGGTGTTAGATGAGAGAAAGTGATAGTATAACTTTCCCTACCGTACGGATATCTACCAAAAAGAGCAATTTGAAGCATATATGAACTTAGGGTATCATAGTTTTTATTCTAAAAAACTTTTGTAATTTACTTTTAAACCTTTCTTTGGCGAGGTACCAATGAAATCGACATTGTCCACGGTTGTAAAAGGATTTGTACTTCTTTCTCCTGTTTCAAATATCAGGTAATTATACAGCCATGCATCCTGAATATTTTTAGGATTTTATTAAGTGTAGTAAAACCAAAATACTTTTCTATGATTTTATAAACTCGCTGGCGTTCTTTTATAATTGTAATAAAGCTCTTGAATCAGTTTATTAAAAGTATTAGTATCTACATAATTCTTTACAGCTTCTAATATTATCATTCGTGGCTCTAATTTGCGTTTCATAAACTGAATAAATAATAATTTTCATACAATCAAAACTTGATCAGATAAATTAATTATAGAGAGTTATCCAAAAATGATTGAGAAATATGGAATCATGAGGTCTTATTGCTAAGGAAGAATATATAGAATATGAATTATTCTGGTTTTCGGATTTCAATATCTCAGAAATGTTCCAATTAGAATCATTTAAGGCAAGATTTTTTATCCAATCATTTATATTTAAACTCCAATAATTAAAATCATTTTTTTCTATAAAACCTATCAAACAAGATTTCTTTAAGCCCTTTCCATGTTTTTCAATTTTAAATCTTTCAATTCCCCCATTTTGTCTTTGACCAATTACGTATTCTTTTTCTCTTTGCAAAGGCATAGGAGAAGGTAGTCTTTTTGCTTCCCCGGAAAAGATTGATTCAGTTGATTTACTTTCTTCAAGTGGATAAAAATAAAAATCGGTTCTTCCTTTTGCTTCGTTATAGATATCTCTATACTCTTGACCGACACAAAAAGAATATTCCAAAGAAATTATTTCTCTTCGTAACAAAGCAACAAATTCTTGCGTTAGTTCTTCTTCATTTAAGTTCTGCTTTGAAATCGAGCCTGATTTGATATGATTCAAAAACTTTGGAGTTGTGTGTATGAATGAATTAATAATACAGTTAATAGTGTTATCTATTTCGATATCAAATAAAGAAATTGGATTTGAACTGCTTTTATACTCGTCTGCTATCATGATGTTTGAGTTTTGATAAATCTGCAAAAGATTTGTCCGCATCCCGATAAGCAAATAAAGAAAGCCAATATCTGCGCTGATTTGGTTTTACTATGATAATAGTATTTTTCCGATATAGTCTTATTATTCTATTTGAATTTAAGTTTGAAGAAATCATATTTTCAGATAATTCTTTAAAATGAATATCAGAAAGCGTTTCATGGAATAGTGTTAATTCTTCTTTATCATCGAATTTAAAAATTGTTATGATAAATGAATGTTGTTTAAGATTAACAACTTCACTTAACCTAAACTTCTTTTTTTCATTTTGATAAGGAAGATTTAGAATTTTCTTGAATTCGTTTCCATAGTTAGTGATAACATTTAAAAAATCATCTTTTGTTATTGATGCAGATATAAAAGACTTTTCACCATGTCTTAAAAAATCTTGCATATATATGTTAACATCATTAATTATATTACTTTCTATACTACTAAGCTTTATTTGATTATTTTCAAAAAAAGGCAAAGACATTAAATCTGTTTTCAGAACAGCACTATTTTTATTAATTAAAACTTGACTGCTGGTGGAGTATATATAAAATCTTAAAAGAGGAGAATTTATTTTAAAAAAATCGACTATAGATTTAAGTAATTTGATGTTATTATCTAATGATTTTATTCCAATAATTTTATGTTTAAACGAAAAAGAAATTTTATTTAAAAAAATAGGAATTTCTTGTATTCCAATGTTTTCCCAAATTATAATATTTGGTGCATCAAATAAAGAGGGACTGGGAACCTTTACAAATTTTAAATTAGCTTCTAAAGTGTTTAATTGTGAGTAATCGATCTTATGCTCGGTTATACTTTCAGTCGGAAGTGTTGGTATTTCAAAGATAAAGTTTGGCTTTAAATCTCCATCAGTCCCAATTATAAAACCTTCTTCAGCAAAACATTTATTTTGCTTTAAATATGTTTCAATCTTTAAATAATCTGAAAATTTATCAACTAAATTTCTTATTCTCCCACCTCCAAGTAGATTGTTTTTCCAAATATAATTATTGGTTATTGCAATAGTCTTATTTATAAAATGCAAATCATAATCATCTATTTCAAAAAAAATTCTTTCTTTAGTTGCCTTGGTTCTTCGAAAAGTGAGATGTAAAATATTTGTATTAAAGTCTGGATTTCTGTTTCTTAAAAATATTGCTGCTGCTGCGACATCAGCGCCGTTATCCCATAAAGATTTATTTCTTGCTAAAGCAGTAAAGTCCAATATCTGGATAACATCAAAACTTGAAAAAAGCAATTTTTTAAATTCTATAGAAGTGCTATTATATAATAAACCAGATGATTTTATAATTAAACACAACAATGAATTTTCATTTAAAAAATACAATGAATTAGTCAAAAATTTTAAAGCAATTTGACCTTGAGGAATTTTTATAATTTCATTTTTAAACTGCCATGTGTCATCATAGTCTTTAAGCGATCCTCTTTTAAATGGTGGATTACCTATAATTAAATTAAATTTAAAAGAGAAATGATTTTTTATACTAAAAAAATTTTCATTAACTAAATTACTCTCCGTTAAATCCTCAAATTTTAGATCTTCAATAATTTGTTTTGGTGATAATTCATCGCATAAAGCAAGACATAAACTAAATGCCGTTAAGCGAACTGCTTGTGATTCAAGATCAACACCATAAATATTATGAGATAATAACTTCTTTAAAATGTTCAGATTCGGTTTAACTAATTTATTTTCTTTTTTGTTTTGTAATCTCCACCATTGAACTAATCGCTTATAAGCAATTACTAAAAATATACCCGAACCACAGGCTGGATCAAGTATTTTATAAGTATTTAAATCAATCGTGTGGTATTGACTAAGAGGCATTGCTTCATCAACTAATAGCTTTGCTAAATGTGAAGGAGTATAATATAATCCCTTTAGATGCTTATTTTCTCCTAAAAATTCTTCATATAAGCGACTGATTAGTTCAACCGGGACGAAATTAAATTCATAAAAACGCCAAAAACTTTTTTGGCCATTTGGCAAATTGTCACCATCCAAGGCATTAGCTAAAGAACTAAGATTTAAGTTTTGCAACAGATCCTCTTCAACTTTATCCCAAGTAAAAATATTGCCATTAAAATCCTTATTTAAGTCTTGAAATAAATTGACACTTTTACCTTTTTTTCTTAAGACTTCTGAATATGTCGACGCCCCACCAAATTTTTTAAAATATTTATTAGAGAATAATTTGTTGCCCTTATCATCAACACGCTCTTCTAAATACTTAATTAAAATGCTTTGAATAATTAATTTATTAATGATACCAATATCTATGTTATGAAACTCTTTTGCAAAACCACTTATAATTTTTCTTATGTGTTCTATTAAAATATCATAAGCTGAATTTTGAAACTTAAATTTTTTTTGAAATATTTCCTCTTCCCAAAAAATACCACTTTTAAATTTTAATGAATTGTACAGGTTATGTACTTTGGATGTAATAGCGAGCTGATCAAGATATACAGGCGTTTCACTTTTTATATTTATATGAGTAGTGCAATCTATTATTTTAATTTCTGTATCATAGAAGATACAAGCCAAAGGCGTCTCCCCACTACTCCAAATTTTTCTTTGTACGTCTGTTAAAACATTTTCTTCGAATTTTTTATTTGTATAATCATAGATATATGCAAGTGGCTTATAACTTCCATTCAATTGTTTTAAAATAAACACAGCATCGGCTCCAAAATCTATTGCACGTTCTAAATGGAAAATGATCTCAATATTTTCTAAAGCCCATATATCTGATGTAAAAAATATAGTTTCATCAAGTTCTTTGTCAAAACCAAGAACTTTCAAACCATCTAATAATTTTTTTGAAATATGTGTTAATTGTGTCACTAACAGTATAAGTTAATACAAAGAAAGTAAATTTTTTTAATGCATACTAATAAATTTAGCATTTATAACATTTGTTACGATTAATGTTGAGTTTTTAAATTCTCCTCTATCTCTCCAAACACCCCATCCATTTCCCTTTGCAATTCAATCGTTTTCTCAATAGCCATTCCCATTTTGCAATAATGTGCAGGATCATCCATTGGCTTGCCTTTGCGGTCTTTAAGGTATTTTTCCATTACCTGGTAACCGCCAATATGATAGTTCCAAACCGTTGCTGATATATTATCGAAGTATTTATTTTCATTAATATACACCCTTTGTTGCTCTTCATTATAAAGTGGCTTTTCTATTGTATCACTGCCACTTTTACCAAAGTATTTTACTGAAGGATTGTTGAATGTTTTGTGTTTTAATAAATGAAGTTCTGCTAATTCTTCACCAAGTTTTGCTGCTTGTACAAAAAGGATATAATCTTTTGTAAAAGGTATCCTCGGAAAATCAATTTTTAAAAACTCTGCATACTTTTCACGATAGATGTTTGAATAAAGAATGGCATAGCAGTAATATAATATTTGCTCCGGCGTTGGCTTTTTATTGTAGGCGCTTTGCAATTGTTGAAATACTTTAAGTGCTATGTTTGGTTTCTTCCCTTTGCTTCCATATTCGGCTTCAGGTTCAAAAAGCATTGTAGATTGAAGGCTGCTTTTTTTCTTATGTTCTGTTGGATAGAGATATAGAGGAAAAACATATGTTCTTTCCTTTGTTTTATTTGATATACAGAATCATCAACGATATCTTTTGATATAAATGCGTGATGCCAATCATTTAAAGCTATTTGTCTGCAGGTAAGCAGGGCTATATTTTCTTTTTCTAAATGTTGCATTAATTCAGGCCTTCCCCAATCTACTGTAAGAGGAGAATAATAGATATGTCTTACATCAAAGAGGCGATATAAAATTTTATTAAACTTATTATTCCACTCTTTTTCTTTGGATAGTTTAACTCTTGCTTCAGGCATTTTCCACCCTCTTGAATCTTTTAAATTATACGCCGATCTAATAAAATCATTGTCAAACTTTAAATTTTGAATTGGGCAATTCTCCTTTCTAAATTTTCTTTATCTAAAGAAATAACAAACCCATCTCTTGCCGTAACTATACCTGTTAAGGACAATTAACAGGAAATATTTCATTAACCTTTATCCAGTCATTATAGTGTTCAATCTCTTTCGTATTCCGCTCAATAAAAAAGTACCAAGGAGCTTTTTGGTTTTAAAACAGCGTAGTCTTTAGTTTTAAATGAAGTTGTTTGAAGCCAATCATATTTTTTATTCAAATCCAAACATATCACGGTGATACACTTCTCAGCCTTCTCCTTTTTATTTTTAATCATTATTCCTATCGCAGTGCCTTGTCTGATGTCAAAAACATTTTCATCCTTACTACCATCAGGTGATGTCTCATTTTTTAAACTGCTGCCATGCAAATCGATAATATATATTTCATTGAATGTTTTAGTTAAGCTTTCACGCATTCCTCTAAAAGTAGGACTACTCAAATAACTATGGTCGGTTATCATTCCAACAACACCTTCTCCAGCTCTATGAATTTTCCATTGTGCAAAGCGAAGAAATTTTACATAATCATTCTGTAGCCATAACTTTTTTTCACCAAGTGGCTGTCCATCCATTTCATAGTAACTTTGTGCACCATCGATATTTGTTTTTAGTAGTTCTTTTGTCCATTTATTTATATTAGCGCTAATGCCACTGTATGGCGGGTTTCCGAGTATCACTGATATTTAGGGTTGCTGCTGTTTCACTTTACCAGCTTCATGGCTTTCTTCGCTTAAACTTTCAAGGCCAGGAATCTGAGTTTGCTGCAGGTCTTCCATGTCCAGCGTGTTAGTAAGGTACAGTTTAAAGCGGTCTTCTTCTTCCATGGTATAACCAAGCTCTTCCAGCAAAAAACTTATTTTCAAATGCCCGATAGCATAAGGCGCCATCATCAACTCAAATGCATAAAAGTTTTTCAGCAACTGGTTCTTTATAAGATTCTTTTACCACCAGGGCCATACTTTCCTTCAACTTCTTCTACTGCCAGCTTAATGGCTTCCGCAGGGAAAGTAAGCGTACCTGCGGCAGGATCGAGCAAGGTAACTTCTTTGCTTGCCAGCCCGTCCTGCAAATTAAAATGTGTTTTAAGCAATGAATGTACAGAGCGAACTATATACTTTACAACAGGCTCAGGCGTATAATATACGCCACGCTTTTCCCTTGTTGCCGGATCATAAATGTTGAGGAAGGTTTCATAAAAATGAACGATAGGGTCTTCGCCTTTTCTCTTTTTATAATACTCGTCTAATATTTTATTTACATCGGCTGCCTGCAATACTTCGGCTATATCATCAATGATTACTTCCATTTGCAGCGGTACATTGCCGAGAGAAATAAACTGGAACACATCTCTTAATATACCGATGGTTTGCGGTATAAGGTCATAAGCATTCTTACGATTAAAGCTATTTTGCGCTCTTGTTCTTGCAGCAAATAAGCCATAGGTAATGGTTTGAGAGTAGATATCTGCAAAATCTTTCGGCGTAAGGTGCGAAACAAGATATTGCTCAAAGGCATTGTAAAAACCATATATTCGGCCTTTATCTTTTTTTCTTCTTCTTCCAGTTCCCGTGTAATCACCTCATCTCTTAAAAAGCCTGTACGCTTGGCTAATTCTGTAGCAAGGCTCTCGGCACTGAAAACTTTAGGCAATGAAAAAGCGAAGAACTTTTCCAGCAATGTTATAAACTTATCTTCATTTTCAACAGGCGGAACAACTTGCAGTTTCTTAGCAATAAATGGCCTGCCGATAGAAACCTTATCCAAAAAAATTCCATTGCGATATAACCTGAATTCATAAAAGTCTGTAAGAATAAGATTCGGGAAAGTGCTGCGGTATCTTTTTAACTGGTTGGTATTTTCAATTACATCTAAATTTTTTTCCTGCTTTTTTGCTTCTATATAACCAACAATATGCTGGCTTCGATCCCACACACGAAAGTCAGGGTTACCAGCTTCGGTTTTTTTAGGTAGTGTGGTTATGCTGATATTATTTTTATAAATACTTTTTGCAAAATCTTCAAGAAATTCTGAAAGTTTAGGGTAATAGCTTTCTTCACGGGCATCGCCCTGTGCAGTTGTTGAAGCAATATTTTTAAGATAGGCTTTAATCATTTATGAAAACAGTTACTGTAAGACATCAGGAGAAATTTATACCAGTTAGTCTTCCCATTGTAGCAGCCAAATCTAAGAACTTCACCTTAGTCGTGCAATCTATAAATTAGGTCACTAAAAGTTTACTGTATTTACCGCAATGTATCAAATATCTTACAGGTAATAAGCCTTGTCATATAACAATGCAAAATAGGGTTGAGATTGTAGGATACTTTATTACAACACAATCAATGTAGTTACCATCGCTGCATTGTTATATGACAATGCAAAAAAATCAACTAACATTTCAAAAAATCAGTCAACAACGAAACGCTTTGAGTGACATCTCAAAAAAATCAGTTAGCATGGCAGCATTGTTAACTGACAACGGCGAAAATCAGCCTGCACCGCAGCCTTGTTATATAACAATGCAAAAAAATCAATTAGCATGGTAGCGTTGTTAACTGACAATACAGAAAATCAGCCTGCATTTTACAATTGTTATATAACATGGCAAAAAAACAAGATAACAATTGCACCATGCTAGCTGGCAAAGAAAAAAATCAGGCAGATTTTTATTGTATCTTTTTAAAAAAATGCTGATTCGTAGCAGTCTTTTATTTTTCATTTCTTGCATCAAAAAAACGCAGATTGAAAGAATGCAAAAAAGATAGCTTTCGGGTTACTTTAATTTTTTTCTCCTATTTTTTTGCCTTTATTCCGGATTATCCGCTTTCGATGTAAGGCGTGCCTGCACTGGATTGCATCATGTAATGCATCGTAACATGTTTGCCTTTTTGCAACACAAACAATCGGTGTAAATACCTAAGAAAAACTCGCAGAGAAGTTTTTTAAAATCACGTCTTTATACGGATAACTCGTATCCGTTAATCACGGAGCTTGCAAAATGTTAGCAGGAGATTCCGGGTGAACCGGATCTTTTATTAAAAACCAATAAAATAAATATCAATGAAAACTTCAATCTTCACACTCATTGCTAAAATCAAAACCGGGTTCCAGCGCTTGTCGGACGCTGATCTCGTATCAAAAGCATTGAGTATTATTAGCGGCATGACCGGCAATATCAATTTTCCAACACCTTCACCTTCGCTGGATGATGTAGGCACTGCCCTTGCTGACTTCCAGTTAGCTGTAACAGCAGCAGCCAACAAAGACAGGGAAAAGGTCGTGCTGAAAAAGCAGGCAAAGCTGGACTTAATTCAGCTGCTCAATTCGCTTGCAGGTTACGTAACTTTTACAGCTAACGGCGATGCAACGATTCTTGCAGGCAGCAACTTTGATTTTTACAAGCAAAGAACTCCTGTGGTAATCACGCAGCCGCAAAATGTAACGGTAACGAGTGGTGTTAACAGTGGTGACCTGATCATTAACAGCCTGTCAGTAAACGGCGCCAAATCCTATATACATCAGTATATGGCTGACGCTGATAAAGCTAATGGCAGCTGGATCAGTGTGAACGGCACTGCTAAAAAATGTACCATCACGGGGCTTACACCCGGTACTTTGTACTGGTGCCGGATAGCCGCAGTAGGCGGCAAAGGCGGCCAGGTAGTTTACAGCGATGCAGTAAGCAAATTCGCTCAATAAATAAAATTCAATATTTTACAAGTTCTCCTGTTAACAAAACAAAGCCACCGGAAACGGTGGCTTTTTATATAAAAAGTTTTCTTTTCATACCGTGTTCTGCCAGCGCACCAAGCCGTTGCGAAACGTGCCGGGTAGAGTGAGAAGCTTTTTGTTTTTCTCGAGAAACTTCTTGCTTTTTTCGAGGAACCAAAAATGTAATTGACGCAACTACAATACAAAAAGGCGAAGACTAAAATGTTGAAGATCAATATTGAATTTTTATAAACCCTTTGCTGAAGTCGTATATTTATGTGTTAGCGGCTATTTGACAGACCTACATCTAACAATTTAAAAGTAAATGTTTGACCAACTCAGAAATACATTTCCGCTCGACAATAATAAATGGCTCCATTATATAAGTCACTTTAAACGTATCCCGGTTGCTGCAAAGACAGTGCTTTTGAGAGAAGGAGAAATTTCGAAAAAAGTATTTCTGATTGAAAAAGGATGTATTCGTGCTTGGTTCAATAATGACGGAAAGGACATTACGTTTCAATTCTTTTTTGAAAACAATACGGTGGCTTCTATTGAAAGCTTCAGAAAGAAAATACCAAGCCCTGTTACCATTGAAACAATTGAGCCAAGCATTTTATGGTGGATTCATAAAAAAGACATGGATACAATAATTGCAGGAAATGAAAGACATACCTGAATTAGGAACACGTTTATCGATGCCATATTTGAGCGAACATTTGATTATATGAAACATTTCTTTTCATTTATAAAAGACACGCCTAAACAACGCTATCTTGAATTTGCTAAAAGAAAAACCGCATATCATTCAAGCGCATTCCTCAACATTATATCGCTTCTTATCTAGGTGTCACACGGTTCATCTTAGCCGTATAAAAAGCAAATTAGCCAAAGAAAAAAGATAGATGAATTTGATAACAAATGTTATTGCCTGCGCAAATACTGCTACAGTAGTTTTGCTTCATAAAATGAATAACAAATGAAAGCAGCAGTAATGTATCAAAAAGGCGAAATGCCACAATACACAGATTTTCCTGAACCAATTGTTACAAAATGAAAATGAAATTTTAATTTCCGTAAAAGCAGCAGCCATCAAGCATGTGGACAAAGCGAGGGCAAGCGGCAAACATTATTCAACAGAACAACATACAGGCGGCAAAAGTAATTGGTGGCGATGGCGTAGGCTTATTGGCAGATGGCACAAGGGTTTTTGCTTTCGGCGTAGCGGAATGATGGCAGAAAAAGCGGTAATTGAAAAAAGCAGGATAATAAAATTGCCTGCAGGGATTAGATGATGCTACTGCCGCTGCTTTGCCCAATGCAGTATGCAGGTTCTGCCATGGCACTGCGTTTCAGGGCAGGCATGAAACAGGGCGAAACCGTTTTAATAAATGGAGCAACAGGATTCACCGGTAAAATAGCCGTTCAGATAGCAAAACACTATGGGGCAAAAAAAGTAATTGTTACAGGCAGGAATGAACAATCATTGCAATCATTGTTAGCGTTGGGTGCAGATGAAATTGTTTCCCTTAGGCAAGATGATGAAGCATTTATTGCACAAATAAAACAGATACATGATAACTACTCCGATTGACATTATTATAGATTATTTATGGGGGCACACCGGCAGAACTTATCCTCGCAGCATTAAAAGGCAACGGTTCATTTACACATAAAACCCGTTTTGTTTCAATTGGAGCTGTAACAGGTGACAAAATTCAATTGTCTGCGGAAAACTTGCGAAGCGTTGATCTTCAATTGTCGGGTTCGGGTTTGGGCAGCTGGACAAAAGATGAAATGCAAAAATTGTTCATCGAAATCCTTCCCGAAATGTTTCAACTGGCAGCTGACAATAAACTAAAAGCTGAAACCGTAAACGTTAGCATTGAAAGACATTAGAAAATATGGGACATGGAAGTGCCAGGCGGTAAACGATTAGTGATAACCATCTGACAAAACAGCCGCTAACATTGCATTTGTAAAAGCATGGCTTAGAAGCCGTACTTGTACAGTAGTAATTCTTATCATCTTTTGTTATCGTCAGACAATACGCTATTGAACATTTGTAATTATCTTCAACATTGAGTTTTTAAATTAAGCATTTGTAACGGCTGACCAATCGCTATTTCCATGCCTTCACAAATGCTTTAACATTAGCGGAAATGCTAAAGAGATACTACGAAAATAACAACAGACAGGAAACGGATGACTAAACAGACTAAGCTAATAATCATTACTTTCTGCATTCTAAAATTAACACTTCATCTTATTGCAGATAGCCATTCAGGTTTTCAGGGAGACGAATTATTACATATTGAGACAGGAAAACATCTGGCTTTTGGGCTATATGGAGTTTCCACCGTTGATCGGGCTTTTTGCTTTTATCCAAAATCTGTTTGGTAGTAATTCCATATTTACACATCATCTCTTTGCACACATTGCAAGTATCCTGATCATCATCTATGTAGCAAAGACAACAATTGAATTAGGTGGAGGAAACAAGGCCGTCTTTTTGGCTCTTCTGTGCATAATTATAGGACCAAGCTTTGGTCGTTCACAGCAACTATTTCAACCCGTTGTTTTTAGTCAGCTATTTTGGGTGTTGAGTTTTTATCAACTAACAAGGTTTGTAAAATTTCTGGACAAAAGAAGTTTGTGGTATTTAACAGCAGCCGTTGTTTTAGGTTGTTCTGTGAAGTATGACGCCGTGTTTTTTATCTTTGGCTTATTGGCATTACTATTTTTTAAAACAACACGCAGGCACTTCTACGCCTGCATTTTTGGGAAAATATAATTGTAGCTATTTTGTTATTGCTTCCCAATCTGATTTGGCAATATGCCAATGACTTTCCTGTGTTGCAAATGTTTCGCGGCTTTACGAAACACAATTAGACAATCTTTCCCGTATTGGAAGTTTAGGACAATTGCTCATCGACACAAATAGTCTGTCTTCATTATTGATTATTGTTCCCGCGTTCTTCTACATTTTTAAAAATAATAAAACGATCAACAGACTTTTAGCAATTTCAATCATGCTGTCTGTTGCGTTGTTATCGTTCAGTAATGGGAAACCTTATTATTTCTATTCAACTATTTTGACAATTCTTCCCTTTGGCGCCCTGTTTTGGGAACAAATTATTTTACAAAAAAGGAAATGGGTTCTTTATCCAATTACCATGTTGTTGCTTTTGGGTGCTGTTTTAATTCCTTTCGGAATGCCCGTTTACTCATTCAACTATTATTTGCAATCCATTTATAAGTACGAAAAGAAAGACGTTGAAGGTGGAAAGTATGGATAAAATATGACGAGTATTATACCAAAGAAAAGTGGAAAGAAACAATGCAACAATTAAAATCTGTTTACGACAGTTTGCCTCTGAGTGAAAAACAAGCATGTAAGATTTGGGGCAAACATTATGGACAAGCAGGTGCAGTAAATCTGTTGGGAGTGGATTACAGCTTGCCAAAAGCATTTTCGTATCACGGTAGTTTTTACAGTTGGACGCCGGGAGGACAAATGCCAAATACTATAATTGCTTTAAGTTATCGGGTTGGTGATTTTTTTAGCCCTTATTTTGAAGAAGTGAGGCTTGTAAGAACAATTTACAACCCCTATGCGGACAATGAAGAAGAACTTTACCAACAAATTTATGTTTGCAAAAAACCAAAACAAGATTTTGACAAAATGAAAGAATTTTTTAAGGCTAGAATATTTGAATAAACAAAGGCACTACCGCTAACAGTTGTGTTTATAAAATTGTGGCAGGAGTTAGGCATTCAACTTAAAAATCATTATTTTGCTTCTGTGGTTAATTGATGCTGACGTTTTATCAAATTCCGCCACAAACGCCAATGCGAAACGTTACAGGCAATGTTAAACAACCTCACGTTACGACACTTTTTGCCAAATGACAAATGCCCGACTAAAAAAATTTCCAACTTTAATAAATGGAAAAATTTATTGACTACGTTTTAAAGTTTGGCAATTTGAACAAACAACAAATTGACCTCATTACAAGCAAAGCAACGGAGTTAGAACTTCGCAAAGACGACTATTATTGGAAAGCAGGAAAAACGGTTAAACTAATTGGATTTATAACAGAAGGTGTGCTTCGGATTTATTATTACACTAATAATGGAGAAGAAAACACACGATATTTCATTGACGAAAATCTTCTGATTTTAGATGGGCCAAATTCAGATGGAAATTATACTCCTTCCGAATACTTACAAGCCGTTACTGATTGCAAACTCACAGTTTTTTCAAAAAAAGATTGGAAAGAAATTGCTGATACCATTATCGGTTGGGAAAGCATTATCCAAAAAATAAACAACAAACAACACATTGAAAAAATGGAAAGGCGAAGCATATTAGTTTCCCAGGATGCAGCTACCCGTTACAATGAATTCATTGACAAATTCCCGACATTGACAAACCGGGTTCCCCTTTCTTACATTGCTTCTTATTTAGGAATTACGCAATCTTCATTAAGCAGAATAAGAAAAAATATCCGCTAAATCACTTTTTGCCAAATGGCAAATGGTTTCATTTTTTATTGAACAATCTTTGCGGTGTCAAATTTTAAATCAAGAAAAATGAATTCGGAGAATCACGAACACAAGACAAACAACAATAAAGTTGTGGGTAAATCAAGAAAATTAGGAAACAGCAGCTTAGAAGTATCCGCACTGGGTTTTGGTTGCATGGGATTAAGTTTTCCAAACGCACCGACAAAAGAAGAAAGTATAAAATTAGTTCGTTCGGCATTTGAACTCGGTATTACGTTTTTTGACACGGCACAAGGCTATGGCGAAAATGAATTGTTGGTTGGCGAAGCACTTGAACCATTTCGCAACAAAGTTGTAATTGCAACAAAATTCGGCTTCAAAGACGGAAATGTAAGATTTAGGTTTAGACAGTCGTCCCGAAACAATAAAAGCCGTTGCCAAGCATCTTTGAAACGATTACGAACTGACGTAATTGATTTGTTTTACCAACATCGTTTTGACCCGAATGTGCCGATTGAAGACGTTGCAGGAACGGTAAAAGATTTAATTCAACAAGGTAAAGTAAAACACTTTGGTTTGTCGGAAGCACCTGCCGAAATCATTCGCAAGGCTCATGCTGTTTTGCCGGTAACGGCTTTGCAAAGTGAGTATTCAATGTTTTATCGTGAACCCGAAACAGACATTATTCCTACATTGGAAGAATTAGGAATCGGCTTTGTTCGTTCAGTCCATTAGGTAAAGGTTTTCTCACAGGAACAATAAATGCAAACGTGGAATTAGACAAATCAGATACAAGAAATATGCTTCCACGTTTTAGTAAAGCAAACCGGGAAGCCAACCAAGCATTAGTTGATCTGGTTGTTTCCATAGCGACAGACAAAAATGCTACACCTGCACAAATTGCACTGGGTTGGTTGTTGGCCCAAAAACCTTTCATCGTTCCAATTCCAGGAACATCAAAATTGCATCGTTTACAAGAAAATATCGGTGCGACAAATGTTTTATTGACGAAAGATGAATTAAGCAAAATAAATTCTGCATTAGCAACAATTAAAATCGTTGGCGAACGCTACCCTGCACAAATACAAGAAGCGACAGGACGAAAATAGGTAAGACCATGACGGTTGACGAAAAACACTGTCTGTAAGAACAAATAATTTTCCAGACCAAGCTTTTTAATATCACTTAAGGATAAAGCTGCAATAGCTTGACTTTGCAGAATAGAGTCAATCTTGGAATTCAACAATTCTTCTATGTTTTCCATGCCGTTTTCGGCGGATATTGCAGCGGTGTCATTTGTACCTCTTAGTTCGAGCAGCTCATAGTATAATTCATGTCTTTTAAGCGCTTTTGTAAGCTTTTCATAATTTTGAAGTCTTGATAATAAATTTTGTGAATGCCAGTTATTATCCTTCTCAAACGCTTTTACATCATTCATTAACTCGACACGTTTAGCCAACTCGTCATCCCGTGATTCAAAAGAACGCTTTGCGTCCGCATGAAACAGGCTTGCTTTCCCTTCAAAAATATCAACGTTTTGCGACGAGCAGTGTAGTGCACATAACATTGCCAATATGAAAGCGGTTATAGTATTAATTAGTCTGGCTTTTACCTTATAGTCCATAATTAGTCTTAAGCGTTTTACTTAGCAAAAATTAAAAGCGACATAACATCCAATGCTGGTATGCAGTTATTCACCGCCGAAGCAATATTTAACCCCTTGTTGGTGTTTTCGCCAACAAGTTCTTATATGATACATAAATGTTGGTTACAGACTAACAATGGCGTGGATTAAATTATATTTAATACCAATTACATCAGTTATCACTAAAGGGTTGGATTAAGAATGTTTCCAGTTTATTGTCTTTATCAATACTTATAAGCAACTGCAGCTCGGGTGTACCGGCAATTTTATATTTGTTAATGCCATTTGTTACGTTTACATAAGTTATATGCTGAAAATCGTTCAAAGGATATATTTGGTTATCTAATACAGAATTAAAATTTTTTGCGTCAATCTGGTTTCTAAATTGCTCACCCGCCAACGCATAAATACTGTCGGTTTGTTTTGTTTGCAGGTAATGAATAACCATTTTAGAAACAGAATCAAGTTTAGACTGGTATCCCATACTTGTTTGGCTAAAGCCGGCATGTATTATCAAAAACATAATAATAGTAAATAAAAACTTTTTCATAGTATCAACTTATTTTATTAGAAATTACTATTTCTTCTTAATGATGACGAGATAAGTATTACTTCATCTCTGAAACAAACATTTGGCTCTCTAACATAAAACGCATATTAGAAGGCGCATCCTGATTCATTAATACGATTACGCAATAATCGGTCTCTGGAAACCAAACAAAATTAGCGGCAACACCGGGCGCTCCTCCATTGTGTCCTATCCACTGTGCTCCGTTGGGCAGCTTTCCTACGCCTACTCCCAATCCATAATCCATTCCCATATGTCCCTTTACGGCGATAGCTGTCATTTCTTTAAAATATTTTTCTTGTAAAAGCTTATTGCTGTTTAGAGCAGTCTTAAAAGCAAGCAGATCTGATATCGTTGTTAATGTACCACCTAGCAGGTCCACCGGTTTTATTTATTACGCTTTCATTAGTTTCAAAATTTCCCGTCTTCTCATTGAGCATATATCCTTTTGCAAACCTGTTATCTTCGGCATGTCTCTCGAAATATGTGTTTTTCATCCCGGCTGCATCAAAGATATTTTTTTGAACATAGTCAAAGTAGCTTTGACCTGATACCTTTTCAATAATTCTGCCGAGCAAATAAAATCCTGCATTCGAATACACCATTTCTTTTGTAGGCATATTCACAGGTACTATCTTCGAGATGGTATCCACAATCTCCTGCAAATTATATAAGTTTTTGAACTCATTTACATGCGGGAAAGAATTCTCCCATTCCTGAAGTATGTGACAATAACTCCTTTATAGTTGCTTTATCTGCCCAAACTTTGTTCGGGTATTCCGGTAAATACTTAGAGACCGGATCGGCTAATGTAATCTTACCTTTTTCTACCAATTGCATCACAGCCACAGCTGTAAACATTTTGCTTATTGAACCCACATCGAAAATGGTGTTTTCAGTAACAGGAATTTTTTCTTCTTTATTCGCATACCCGGCGCTGTGTTTATATATAAACTGATTCCCTTTTGCTATCGCAATTACTCCGGAAAAAGAATTGGCATTGGAAAGAGAATCAATGTAGGCAGATAGTTCTGAGGTGTCCTTATAGTTTGCCACCATTATCATCTGGGCAAGGCATTTCACAGTGCAAAATTGAAATCCGATTATTGTGAGCGAAAGAGATAGAATTTTTTTCATTGCTTTATTTTAAAAATTGTTTGTGAGTGGTTGAATCATCCATCCATGGAAGGCAATATTATTATGCATTGGGCTGCCTTTAAAATAAATGGTATGAGTATGAGGAATAAGTAAATGAAAGACAGTTTTTTGTTATCCGGATTTCAAAAAGCTGTATTTAGAGTAAAGATTTGGTTAAGTTGTCACAAATTCTTTCAGGATAAAAGAGCTCGATTACTTTTGTAATTCATGCAATCATTGTTAAGAAGATATCCCTTAAATAATATCGACAATTTCATTACAGCAGACAAGGGAATGTCGCAAAAATCGGTTTGTAGCTTGGTAGTGAGCGAACAAATCGGAAAATGGTTGTAATGCCATGTATCAAAAACGTACATTACTGATTTATAACCGAACAATTGATACCGTAATAAATACATTAAAGCCTTGTGTTTTCAGAAGTCGTAAATTTTGGCATAAGCTTTTGCAATTAAGGGATACTTGCTACTGAAAGCTTAAAAGTTTTTAACGTTATTTAAGAAAAACCTAAATCGATATGCTTAAAACCTATTTGAAAATAGCATGGCGAAACGCCTTAATAAACCGGAATTATACGATCATTAATTTAAGCAGCCTTGTACTAGGAGTTACGCTGTTTTTTTTTATCATCCTGTGGGTTAAACATCAATTAAGTTATGATAAAAATGTTCCTTTCAGCTGATAGAGTATGTCGTGTACAAACAGATATTCAAATGCAGGATGGAACTATTAATGCGGTGCCTGCCGTTGGATGGCCTGTTGGTAAATTTTTAGCTGCAGACTATCCCGAAATTGAAAAAGTTACTTATCTGCGCGATCGGTCGCCTATCATCAATTTTAAGGAAACACATTTTTATGAAGACGCTTTATTTGCAGACAGCGAATTTTTTAATGTGTTTGGTTATCAGCTTGAAGAAGGCAACGCCGCCAATGCATTAACAGCCCCCTTTAGCATCGTAATAAGCAAAGCATTAAAACAAAAATATTTTGGAAACACAAATGCCATCGGAAAAATACTAATGATAAGTGATACCATACCTTACAAAGTTACAGGTGTATTTAAGGACTTTTCAGTACCCTCGCATTTGAAGTTTGATATGATTGGTTCACTAAGTTCAGTTTGTTCATTATACCCCGACGCTTGCAAAGAGGAGTATGCATCTGGTTGGTTTGATGAGAATATGTATAACTATGTTAAGTTGAAAAAAAATGTGCCTGTTGAAGTCGCAGAATCAAAAATTAAAAATCTTATTTTAGATAAAGCTCCCGAAGCAGTTGCTAAAACAGGTTTTAAGCCTACTCTAAAATTACAACCCCTAACAAAGATTTATTTATATTCAACGATGCCGACAGGCAAAGGAACTGTAGGTGATATTAAAACGGTACAACTCTTTTTGATAATAGGAATATTTATTCTGATAATTGCCTGCTTAAACTTTATCAATTTAACGACAGCAAAATCAATAGAGAGAGCTAAAGAAATCGGTATCAAAAAAGTATTGGGCAGCGATCGGAAAACGTTAGTTTTTCAATTTATAACAGAGACAGCTGTATTATGCTTTACAGCATGCTTTGTCAGCATTTTATTAATGATTTTTTTACTTCCGGTATACAATCAATTTTCAGGCGAATCATTTACAGTTGGCTCTTTATTTACCGGAGGCAACATATTATTAATGGCGGCAATTATTGTAGTGCTGATTCCACTTGCAGGTTTTTATCCTTCATGGGTGCTTTCTTCTTTCAAACCAATTTCAGTTTTAAAAGGTAGATTCTCACACATCTTCAGGCTCATTATTGCGAAAGGGATTAGTGGTAACGCAGTTTGTTATATCGATTGCATTTATAATGGGTACCATCACTATCTGGAAACAAATGCAATTTATGCAGAGCCAAAACCTTGGTTTTGATAAAGATAAAATCTTGATTGTGGATGTAAATAAGGTGCCCTGGAAATTACGGACCGATAAAACAAATGTTTTTAAAAACAGTTTGTTAAGCAACGCCGGTATTCAAAATGTGACAGCCTGTGATGCAGTCCCTGGACGAAGCGGATGGAATTCACAGTTTGCGTGGCCGGAAGGAAAACCAAAAGATGCTCAATTGATTGTTGAATACATTCCGGTAGATGAAGACTATATAAAGACATTGGGATTGCATCTTGCAGCAGGCAGAGATTTTATACATCAAAACAAGATGGATTCTGCGGAATCTCTTATTATTAATGAAGCTGCAGTGAAAGTTATTTGGATGGAATAATGGAAATGCAGTTGGAAAAAAATTATCTACCTCTGGCAAAGATGGAAGAGTCGTTGGAATATTAAAAGATTATCATCAACATGGGTTGCAGGAAAAAATAAATCCTGTAGTATTAGGCATAGGTAACTTTACAAACGTATTTGCTCTCCGCTACAACACGACTCCAAAACAAGCGGTAACAACTGTTCAAACTGCATGGAACAAAGTGTTCAGTGGATATCCAATGGACTACCGTTTTATGGATGAAGATTTCCAGCGTCAATATCAGAAAGAGGAAAAAATGCAAAGCCTATTTGTTTTGGCTGCTGCACTTTCAATTATGATAGCTTGCATGGGATTATTTGGATTAGCAATTTATACTTCACAAAAAAAGAACTAAAGAAATCGGTGTTCGAAAGGTGCTGGGAGCAACTGTCGCAGGCATTGCCACATTATTATCAAAAGATTTTTTGAAGCTGGTAATCGTTGCGATCATTATTGCAACCCCAATAGCCTGGTGGGGACTGGATAAATGGTTACAAAATTTTGCATACAGAATACAAATTAGTTGGAGCGTATTTTTAATTGCGGGGTTGCTTGCTGTGTTTATTGCTTTAGCAACAGTAAGCTTCCAGGCTATTAAGGCAGCAATGGCGAACCCGGTAAAGAGCTTAAGAACGGAATGATTAACTTCAAATCGCTAGTATACAAGTTCTATAATTATTTAGAATATTTTAGTTTTTTTTCATAATCTCCGAGTAATGTATCGACGACGCTTATCTGCACTATTATTACGCGCAACATTATATAATGTTCAACAAATGCCTGCTTCTTGGCAAGACACCCTGTAAAGCGGGTTGTTACCCAAATTTCAAAAATGATCTTTTTATACAAGTAATTATTTAAGTTGTCACATATTCTTTAAAGACCAGAATAGCCGGTTAATTTTGAATGATTATGCAATCTTTTCTAAAAAGGCATTGGCTTGAAATCATTATCCACTTACTATTTTGGATGCTCCTTTTTAGAGCAATTAATTCTCTCACTACTTTAACGATAAAATACTTACAAGATATTCATCAAATGCCAAAGGCAGTATTGTAAGGAATAGCTTGTACCCCCTTTCCTTTGTTTCCCTTTTATTTTTAATGCTTTTGTTTTATACAAATTCGTTTCTGTTGATGGTACACATAGAAGGAACCACAATTATTATCCGGTGCTGATATCACTGCTTTTTACTGCAATCTGGTATTGCATCCGATTATTTACTGGTTACTGAACTTATTATTTATTCAACCCTGAATGCACACCAATGGAGAAATTTACAGGGCAACGTGCTATTGATATTTGGCTTTGTATGGGGACTGTCTCTTGCTTATTTTTTTTCAAAGGCATGGATCAAAAATGAGTTATTGCAAAAGAAAATGGAATCGCACCAATTAACAACTGAGCTTAATTTTTTAAAGTCACAAATAAACCCGCATTTTTTATTTAACACTCTTAATAATTTTTTTTCAATGGCTCAGGAGAAAGAAAATGATGAGTTGGCAAATGGCATATCAAAACTTGCTGAAATGATGCGCTATATGATTTATGATAGCAATGCAGAGAAAGTGCAGTTGGAAAAAGAAATTGAATGCCTGAAGAGTTGCATTGTACTAAACAAATTACGATTCAATGAAGATGAAGCCGACGTGCATTTTTCTTATCCCGATAACTGTAAAGGTGAATTGGTTGCTCCCATGCTTTTTATTCCCTTTGTTGAAAATGCTTTCAAGTATGGCGTAATGATAGGTGAAACATCAGAAATAAAAATAACGATAGATATCTCAGACTCAGTCATTCTCTTTTATTGTGAAAACAATGATTACAGTTTTGTACATAAAATGAATGATGAGGTAAAAGGAATTGGATTAAGTAATGCCAGACGCAGATTACAGTTACTATACCCTGTCAGTCATCAGCTTAACATACAAAATAAGAATAAAAAATATATAGTAGAATTAAGGCTTTTTAGATGACTATAACCATATGGCACCTGATACTTAAATTATAATACCATGAAAATTTTTGTCAATTACACAGGATTTGCGATATTATTATTCTATACGGTAAGCATAGCTGCGCAACCTAAAACAATGTTACTGACTCATGAAATTAAAAAGCACATAATCGATACTATTTGCAAAGAATTAAAGGAGAATTATGTGTATGCTGATACGTCAATTCGAATGGGCAATTATCTTAAAAGTCAGCTAAAAGCGGAGCCTACGATACCATTACAAAACGCGCAGGCTTTTTCTAAAAAGCTTACGGATGATGTTTGGTCCGTGTATCATGATAGGCACTTTTCGATAAGATACTCACCCCGTATAGCTGAAGTGTTGGCAAGAAGCACTATTGATAGTAATGAAGAAGAAAAAAGGCAACAAGCTTTTGGAAGGACTATAAATTACGGGTTTAGTAAAGTCGAAATATTGGATGGAAATATTGGTTATATAAAACTTAACGGGTTCTGGGGACTTGAACAAGAATCAAAACAAACCGCTAATGCAGCAATTACGTTCGTCTCCCACTGCAACGCATTGGTTTTTGATTTAAGGGAAAACTTTGGTGGACAGCCGGAAATGGTGCAATACATTGCGTCCTTCTTATTTAAAGACAGTACTCATTTGAACGACCTTTATGTACGTGCAAGTAATCATGTGGAATCGTTTTGGACAAGCCCCGATACCTTGTTCGGGACTTTGTTTAATGTACCTGTATATGTGCTAACGAGCAAAACTACATTCAGTGGAGGTGAGGAATTTGCCTATGACCTTCAAACACAAAAAAGGGCTATTATAGTTGGTGAAACCACTGGCGGAGGGGCACATCCGGTTCAGCCCTTTATTGCAGGGTATGGATTCATTGTCAATATCCCTTTTGCCAGGGCCATTAACCCAGTCACTAAAAGTAATTGGGAAGCGACAGGCGTGCATCCAGACATACCGGTTTCTAAAGATAAGTCTCTTGGTATTGTTTTAGATAAAATTAAAAGTACATCGGCAGCTAATGGCGATTCATATTTTAACCGAAATTAAAAAAACTGTTCAAAAAATGAATTGTATAGCAATTGATGACGAGCCAAAAGCTCTGGAAGTAATTGACCGTTATTGCAAAAAAATTAATTTCATAACATTGTCCGCTGTTTTCCGTGAGCCAATAAAAGCCATCGAATTTCTCACTGACAAAGAAGTGGATATAATTTTTCTTGACATTAATATGCCGGATGTAAATGGCCTTCAGCTTTTAAAGTCATTGCCCAAATTACCTATGGTCATTTTTACAACTGCCTATAGTGAATATGCTGTGGAAAGTTATGATGTATCTGCAATAGACTATTTGCTAAAGCCCATTACTTTTGAGCGATTTTTATTGTCCGTCAATAAAGCATTTGAGTTATTTGCACTGAAAAACAAAGCAACTTTTGATTCGGAATTTATTTTTATAAAAAGTGGTGCACAAACACACAGGCTAGAGAGTGGACGATATTCTATACCTGGAAAAGAACGGAAATTATCTTTCTATTGTTACGAAAGAGAAAAAAATTCTTATCCGTGAGAACATGAGTGATGCGTTTGACCTGATCCCACGACAAGGCTTTATTAGAGTACATAAATCGTTTGTAGTAGCATTGAAACATATTTCACTATTCGAAGTTCACCAGGTAACTGTTGGTAATACTAAGATTCCTATTGGCTCCTTTTATAGAGCTGATGTCAAGAAACAACTAGGGCTTTGAAGCAGTACCGGTACCGACAATACAGTGGGTTTCTATAATATCTTCATCCTACTATGCGGATGACGAGTTCAAAGCTTTTTTGATTTTTTCTACGTAAGCTTTTCCAATTTCATCAGGTATACTTTCGCTAACGTGAATACCATTTTTCTTTAATACTTCAAAATTATCAAATGAGTTATAAAAATATTCCATGGATGCATTTACGATTCCCCGCAATTGTTCATCTGAAGGGGATACATTTACTTCCGTAACTGAATATTTTCTTGAGGCACTATACTCGATTTTACGTATGCGTTTGTACGATAGTGTACATATCCAGGTAACTACAAGATTATCATTTTCTTTTATCTCTTTTTTCATTAGGGCTCCGAAATCCATTGTGGTTACAAAATATCCCGGCGGCGCAGATAAACTCATCCTTTCTCCAAAGGTTTCAGTGTTTGCGTTAAGATTAGATACTAAATCTATCTTCAAAAGGTTAGAATTTATATTAGGGGAATATCCAGGGATAAACAAAAAGTAAATTATGATAAATTGAAAACAGATTATACCGTATTTACCGCATAAATTTTTGCATGATGCCTTTTTAAAACTATTACGGTAATATTAACAACATCTCATTGAATACGTGTGCAGGATAACAGTAAGGGGATATACGAAAAAAGGATTGCTAAGATATTTCAGTAATCTTATCCGATAAACCACGGGCGGGATAACTGGAAATATCGCTCGCTTATGATTTATCATCAAAGAACATAGTGGAACTATAAAGCGAAAGGCTAAGAGGTGAAGGCAACACTACGGATGCATCCACCAATACTGTTTTCTCGGTAGGTAATGCAGGCACCGGAACGGTATCTGTTTCCGATATTATTTTTGAGAAGGTATTTTAAGTATAAAATAAAATACCTTAGTTTATACTCATTACTTTAAAGCTATGCAGCTAAAACAAAGCTTTATCAGTTGTTTTTAAATTACTATTCTATTGGCACTATTGGTCGTCGCATACACTGAATATAAGATGCCATAGCATGTGCAGCGCCCACGGGATTATGATTACGTATGTCTTCCTCTACGGCTTTCAAAAACTGTTGGCACTTGTTATTACCAAAATCGGTAGACTGATTATCTAAAAATTTCTGGAATACAGCTGAGTGGAGATTGGTATCATCCTTTGCAGCGCAGGCTGTATCGCTTTTAGTATTGCCTGGTTGAAGCATTAAAGTTGAGATTGCCTGCACCAGTAACGTCGTTTTGTCCGCAACTCTTTGCGCTTCAATAGCAGTATCAGCTAAATTCGTCAGAAGTTGCACTAACTTTTCGTTATTATCTTTCATAATGTATTTTTAAGAATTGAAATAAATAATATAAGATTTTTACATAGCGTTTTTATCTTGCAGGAGAGATCGTTTGTTGCTCTAAAGTTACGGAGGCTTTTTACTGAATAGTACCGTATTTACCGCATATATTTTCCAATAAATTCCTATTTCCATTGATCTCATATTCATCAAGCGAAATCATAATGGAAGCCTTGCATGAGAGTATCTTGGCAACTGTAGCCGCTTTCGGCTACCTTCGAAAGGGACACCTAATTTACTTCATTAAGCTCCCGATAAAACTGCAATAAAATTTCAACCACTACAAAAATTGCAGTAGTTGTTGTATGTTTTATACTCGCAGTTATTGGCAGTAGAAATGCTTATATTGCTCGGTTCACAATACGCAAAAAAAAGCTTCAGCGGAGTAAAATTATTATCCAGATCGAGTTACCGGTACAATTAAAATACTATCGTGCTGAAATTACCTGAAGCAACAAACAATGCAGCAGAGGCTGAAACGGAAAGGTCACCCATGAAAACCTTTGAAAAACAAGTTTAATAATGGCGAATATCTTCTTAACAATCCACTTTTTTAGTTCCACCTTTTTAAAAAAATACCACCCGGAGTAATAGCTTTAGAGGCGGTAAAGCACACTGGAGTAACTTCCATATTTTACGTGCATAAGGCTTACTGTTGAACAGACGCGTTGTAACTAACTGATCTTATATCACTCACTCGTATAATAAATGGGCCCTTGTAGAGACATGGGCCCAAGTTATAAATTAACTATTTTTTTAAAAAAGCTCCCTGGCAAGGGATCTTCGGATAACATTATAAAGATAGCGTTCTTAAATAAAATGCATTGCTTTGTACGGCGTAGTACAATCAATTATGTTTTAAGACCATTGGAACTAAACGGTGCCGAAAACGAGAGGTTCAAAAGATTTCCCTTCCGTATAACTAATTAGTTCCTTTAACATGATACATTACCAATAATGGGCTATTTTTAGCCTGAAAAAGGTATATGAAGAAAATAGGATTTTTATCATTTGGGCATTGGTCTAACCATCCTGCTTATAAAACCCGTACAGCAGGTGATACATTGCTTCAGTCTATTGATCTGGCCGTTGCTGCCGAAGAAATTGGTTTAGACGGCGCCTATTTCCGGGTACATCATTTTGCGGCCCAGTTGGCATCACCATTTCCTTTGCTTTCGGCTATCGGCGCCAAAACAAGTAAGATAGAGATTGGAACCGGTGTAATTGATATGCGTTATGAAAATCCACTGTATATGGTGGAAGATGCCGGAGCTGCTGATCTGATTTCGGAGGGGCGGTTGCAATTGGGAATCAGCAGAGGTTCGCCGGAACAGGTAATCGACGGGTGGCGCTATTTTGGATATGAACCGGCCGAAGGAGAAACCGATGCCGATATGGGACGCCGTAAAGCGTTGGAATTTTTGGATAAGCTAAAAGGTGCCGGATTTGCCCAGCCTAATCCGTACCCGATGTTTCCGAATCCGCCGGGCTTGCTGCGTTTGGAGCCATACTCCGAAAGGATTGCGGGAACGTATCTGGTGGGGAGCCGCTTCTAATGCTACAGCTGTTTGGGCGGCCGAAAACGGAATGCACCTGCAAAGTTCTACCCTGAAGTTCGACGAAAGCGGTAAACCTTTCCATGTACAGCAAGCTGAGCAGATCAGGTTGTACAAAGAAGCGTGGAAAAAAGCCGGACACCAGCGTGAACCAAGGGTTTCGGTGAGCCGGTCTATTTTCGCATTGGTAACCGAACAGGACCACTATTACTTTGGGCAGGAAGCCAACCAGGGCAGATACAATCGGAATGATTGAACAGGACAAACGCGCCATTTTCGGAAGAAGCTATGCTGCAGAACCAGATCAGCTTATAAAAGAACTGGCGGAGGACGAAGCTATCCAGGAAGCGGATACGCTTCTTTTGACGATACCGAATACATTGGGAGTTGATTACAATGTACATGTACTGTCTTCTATTTTAGAGCATGTTGCACCCGGGTTGGGTTGGCGTTAAATGCTATTTTCGTGACCCGTCTTTTCGCCGGGTTTAACCTTGCGGAATAGGCTGCCTGTTATAAATAACCAAGTGCAAAATATTTTTTTACTCTCCGTATAACTACGGGACTGAATGTTTTCAAAAAAATACCTTACTTTACTTTTAGGGTAATATCTTTTACCAGTGCCGGGTGATAAAGATATTATTGATGATAGATTGCCTGAATATAGAATTGTTGCGGTTTCTAGTTCACGCAATGAAACTTTGTGAAGCCTTTTTGACATTATTTTATAGACGATTATAATACAATGACACCAATGCTAGGTTACCATCCAACAATTAATTGAAACGTTAATTTGCCCGTTATGAAATTATGCAGATTATATGTTCCGCTGTACATTATAATACTAACCGGGGTTTCTTGTGGTGGTGGTTCTTCAAGCTCCACAAAAGGGACAGATGACACATCGTCCGAACCAAACGGTTCGTCTAACATGATGAGTCTAGACACAAGTATGATGATGAACGATTCTCTATCACATCCTAAGCCTTCTGATAAAATTAAAGAAACGAAAATACGCTCAGCCGTTTTCGGGTATTCCTTTTTCAAAAATATAGAGCAGCACGAAACACGTAATATCAATGCCTATGTTTCAATTATCAATTCCATTAGCCATGTTATAGATACACTTAAGGAAATCAATGCCGATGATTTGCCTGAAAGAAAGAATGATACTGCAACAGTTCTTACCAGGAATATCTTTGTATATAAAGCGCTGGATATACAAGTTATAAATGGCGGAGACAGCGATTTCATAATTAAATCATTTTCTGACTCAAGACAATTAATTGACAGTATTGATGGTAATTCATGGGCTTGGGCCATTACACCGAGAACTGATAAACTACATGGAAGCCTTGTGATGAATATAGTTGCAGAAAAGCCAGATGGAAGCCATGAACCTTTCAGTGTAATTAATATCCCTATCACCATTATCATAGATAAGCAACTCAACCGTACCCTCTGGCAATGGATGATGGACAATCCAGAAAAAGTATTTACTATTATTTTAATACCCCTTATAGTTTTTTTCTGGAAACAAATTACCGGACTGTTTAAGAAAAAGAGTTAACCGGAAAAACAAACAGAAACAAGCGGGCAATATTTCCTGCAGTTACATGCATCTATCTCGAATTGATCAGTTAGATTAAAAGCGTAATTCAAAGCGAATATCTTTTATAGGATATCTTTATCTCGTATTACTACGGCAAATATTTATAGACATCACCTGACTTCCTTTTTAATACCTCTCTTTAAGGCAATCAACACATAAGCATCCCGCACCACATATCAAATAGCAACATTATTCTCCAGTATCTTTTACCGTGCTCGTGCGCTCATGCAGCAGGTAACACGCCTCAATCATCTGGTGCAGGCGCAGCCGTATCATAAGCAGGTTATATTCTTCTCCTGCTTCGCTAAGCGGGTGGCTGCGTAAGGCATACTCCGTAACATATTTTAATACTCTTTTCCATTCATGCTGCGGCAAATAACGGCAAAACTTTTTAAGCGCTTTATACGGGTTAAAGTATTGCGCTGCCGTTAGGCTGCGGGGGATATGGCACCATACAGGTTCTTCGGGGTATTGCATAAAATGCCGGTGAACGGAAAGGTCAGGGCATCGCTTTTCTTTATCGCTTAGTATCGCTTCTTCTTTTGTGTGCCCGCTGTTAACGATTATAAACACAGCACTGCAGAGTTCTTCCAGGCATTCTGTGTAATAAAAAACATCAGCAGGCTCATTCTTTTTTATTATGGTATTGCTTTCGGCTGCATACAGTATTTTATCCATATCATGCAGCGCATAATCTAAATGGCAGTTTTCAAAAAAAGTGCGGATGCAGATGTATGCATTATGTACAACCTTATCTTCCTGTAGTATAGTATCCATGCTAACCTATTTTTAAAAATTATCACACATATTGCATGATTTTGCGCCACAGCATTAATGGCCGATACACTACAAGTCTTTTGTAAGGGAGACAAAAAAAGGCAGGCCTCGTCTTACCGTATAGGGGCACCGCGAAGAGCCTTGACCCGGTAAGCTGATAGAGGCCCACCCTATGCATTATAGAATGGGCTTTACTATCGTCTCGGGTCATTGAAAATTCGCGGTTTTCTACACGAGCTTCGTAGCAAATCCTTCATTATATTTTATAAATGAAGGTCGCAAAAATATGTACAAGTATGATTCTGTAAAAGATTTTTTAATCAGTAACCTATACATTTCAAAATAAAATTAAGAATAAAATAGTAAATCAAGAAAATAATTTTTGAAATTACTAATACCATTATTCAGACTTATGATAAACATTACAGGTATATATAATTTATATTTAGGGATTAAGGCTTTATTTTAAAAATGGATCAGGAAAAGCAGCTAATTGCAATAAAGAATTTAATAGAGACATCCAACTTAACGGAATTCAAAGATATTTTTCTATATGTAGAGAAAAAATTCATATTTTCTAAACTAGGCGGTAATTATGGAACCTTTTTAAAATACATTAATAATCCCAAGAAATTCCGTTACGAACACACCTATAGAATTGCAGCTATACTCAAAGTTACTCCTCAACAAGTTTCAGATATAATCCACAATCAAATTAATAATTCTAAGACTTCAGCAGCAAAGAAAAGTGCGAAAAAGAAAACAGGGAAGTAATTATTTGTAAATTTATTAATGTCGTCAATATAATTATTAGACCTTCTATTTATTCAGCTCTTAGTAAATATCTACTAAGTATGCCGTTGCTTTCCCAGTTACGCTGAAGATCATTGTAATGCACTTCCAACTCATCGCCGCTTTTATTGGAAAGCGTTTGCCAGTTATAGGCGGATGGAATAGGCATAGAACGGTTATGCGGCGGCTTGCAGTATTCATCTGCCATTTTTAAACAGCAAATAAGTAAGCTGTTCCAGGTAATCTCCATAGCCTACGCCATCATCACGAAGGGTGTTACAGAATGCCCAGACTTTGGAAACGATGGAGGATGTATTGAATTACTACTCATTTCCTTCAGACTTGTTTATAATTCTATCTTTAAAATCCTCAACTATTTTTTTCCTAGATTCAGTGTACATTGAATTCACATCATAAGAGTTAAATATATCGTCGGCGTAAGACAAAATTGTTCCTTGAGTTAAATGCAATTTTTTATTTGGAAAGACTAAATCATTTAACATGGTTGAAAACGGCTGAATTTTTTTTAAAAGACTTTCAACTTCGTTTATTGAAAGATTCTCTCTTTTAAGTCGATCCAGAACGCTTATAGCATTATTCCTATTTCTTGGGAAACCCTGTAAATAATAGTCGAGCAGAGCAGCCAAACTATCGTAATTTAATTCGCTGTTCTCAGGTAATACCTCATTACTTTCCAATGATAATTTAATATCATCGCGATATGTTTCAACATCATCTTTTAGTTGTTGAAATTGATTATCAGATTCTTCTAATTTTGAACTTAAAAACCCTAATTGTTTTTCAATTTTTTTAGGTATTTGATATGAAGCTTTATAAGCAAGTTTGTGTTCAATCTCCGCCCATGCATGCATAAGAACTGTTCTTAGTTGAATTTCAATTTTGATGTCTTCTAATCCTCTATAGTTTGGTGCTTCCAACCATTCGCTTTTGATTTTTATAATTGAATGATAAGAACGATATCCAAATTCTTTTGGACCTAATTGAGAAGCTTTGTCAATCGAACTAACAACAGAAAACTCTCTCGTGATTATTTCTTGAATTAATTCAATATCTTTTAAATAGTACACAATTACTCTAACTCCACAGAAGTCTTCATTATCATCAAAAGGATTTGAGTAATTTTTTCGTTTTATTTTTTCAATAAACGAATTGAAGTCTTTTATTCTGGCAGCAATACTTAAATACGAAACATTATTTTCTTGCAAGAAAATTTCAAGAGCTTGAATTAAATTATTTTTTGCTCTTGTATAAAGGGGTAAGCATTTAGAGTATTCAATATGCAACTCTTCTTTTGTCATTATTATTTACCAGCCTTTTTTGCTGCTGTTTCTATCCAACTTCCAAGATTCGTGTACCCATTATCATTAACCCAATCATATGTTTCAAAACGCTCATAAAAATATTTTTTATTGTCGAACACACTTGTAAATATTGGTCCAAAAGTGTCGTTGCCTTTAGGACTTGTATAACCATGCCTATCTTTAATTTGATGTATATAAATACCAAGAATACCATTTTTCTTTTCCCAACTTTTTTGAAGTTCATACTTCACATATTCTCGATTATTTGTATCACTTCCAATTAGTACAGCAGTTACTGTTGTTCCAATTAATTGACTATCTATCCATCTTTTTATTGCCGCATCTCCTCCCTTTTTTACTTGTTCAAATACAGCTGCATCAATAAAACCTGCGGTTTCAGTTGTAACCCAACTATTTCTAACAACATTAGCTCTCCAAACGTCATTTTCATAATGAAAGCTGAAAAAAACTCTTCTTGCCATATTCTAATATTTGTAGTTTAAATTATTAAGAATAAATCAAATCTTTTAATGGATCTGATTTATTGAGCCACTCTCTTAAACCAATATACTTAGTCCCATTTACATAAATTGAATTACCAGCATAGTCAATGTATGGATACAACCCTAAATATTCTTGTTTATAAAAATTAGGATTGTTATCATTATCTCGAGCAAGAGGAACGATTGCTACTTTGCCACTCTTTTGACCATCTGCTAAGCCAAGCTCCCATTGCACCCAACTTGACTTAGTAGAGTTACTTGTTAATGCCATTAAAAAGCTCTTACAAGATTTTAATCTTTGGCGAATAGTTTCAGCTGTTGAGATTGTAACATTAGATCTGTCAAGTTGTTTGTCAACAATCCAATCAACATAAACTGAAAAGCCTTGATTTTCTAAAAAACGAGTTAAACCTAAAATTGCAGGAGCATCTTTCACGCTGTGAGATAAAAATATATCGTAGTTTTTGTATAAAGCGAAGCTGTTTGCTACTTCGTTAAGTTTTCTATCTGCATACTCATCTAAATCTTCATAACTTTTAGATTCATACCTAAAAGATGAACGAATTTCTGATGAAAGATTAGAGACGTTAAATAACGCCATATTGTTTTTATCTTAATTATTAATTCATGAATTTTATTATTAGGTCGATTAACTCTTTGTTAGATTTGGATGAATCACCTAATTGTTTTAAAATTTCAAGTTTACTTTTATCAGCGTAGTAATTATCGTAATGATTAATTACTTCATCCCAAAGTTCTTTTGCAGCAAAACCTGTTGCCCCAACAGGTATTAAAAGCAAATTTTTAGATTTTGCTATTTCAAATTCTTTTTTAAGACCAGGTGCATTAATCAAAGTGCCATCCTTTAATTTATTTCCAAAGATAAATATCGCAATACCAGCATGTGCTATCATATTATTACGGTAGTTATTACGCATTTCTTCTGAATTTGATGACACCGGAAATGGGAAAAGTTGCAACTGATCTGAAAGCCGTTCTTTTCTTCTATTATAAATTTCGTCCAACGCACCATCTATAACATACTGACCGACTCCTAAACCAAAACCAGATACGATTTTATAATTGCCTCTTAAAAGATGAACAGATAAATCTTTAATAAAAGTTGGACCGTCTTCATTAAACTCTCCAAATGTATTAGCACTTCCGGAAATGAAAACCGTTTTCATTTTATATCTTCTTTCAATTTCATAGAGAATCTTAGTTATTTCACCATATTCCTCAACAAGAAGAACTTGAATATTAAATCTGGCTAAATCTTCAATAATTAATTGTTGTTTGACTTTTCTATATTCAAAATCATCAACACTTTCTTTTTCCCATTGCTTTAATGCTCTAAAAAAGCAATAATGCTTCCTTTGATGGTCTTTATAAAGCACTCTTACTCTTGCCAAAATATATTGGAGATTAGGATCGTTGAAACTATACCCAATAAAAAGAAATGTGCGTGCAGTTAAATCTCCAGCTAAAGCACTTAAAAATGCGGAATGAGTCTCATAATAAGATTCATATTGATCTTTCGTTAAAATAACTTCATAGAGATGCTCAATATCTCCATGCATTTTATAGATAACTGCATCTCTTTTTGGAATTGTTCTAACAAAATGCTCTTTTATATATTTTGAATCCGGCTTTTTATTATTTTCCGAAAGCGATCTTTCAATAAGTCTGTCATAGTTAGTACTCCAATAAACTGGAATTGGTAAACGTGCAAGTATGCGATGATTTTCATTTGGAATTTTATCTTGCGTGAATTCTTCGACTAATTTTTTTGTTAGAGAAAACCTGTTACCCTTTTCTTTATTCAAATAGTATTGCGCTAAGCTTATTAAATCTTCCTCTTTCTCAACATCTAAACCGATTTGATTGGAAAAGTCCTTCATTAAACCTTTCCAATCAACAAATCCAGATGGTGCTGATAATCCTGCACCAGCAAAAATTGCAACATTTTCATCCATTAACTCATTTACAAAATCGGATATAAAATAATCAACTTCTCTGTTATAAAACATATCAAAAAGTTTATGGTCACAAATTTTTGTGCATTATAAGTTTTCCTTCAAACGCTTTCTTTAAAATACTTTGTCTTAAGGCTTCTGCTTGTTGCAAACTTTGATTCAAGCTTTTTTCTATTTTATCAGCAACGCTTAAGCGGCTTTCTATTTGCTGTTGCATGTATTCCTAATATAAGATAGAAATTCATGTTATAGGGAAGATATGATACAAAAAATTAAAATTTACCGTATTTACCGCAATTAAAATGAGAACAGGGAGTTTTATATTTATCAGCAATAAGTAACCTAAATTATATTTATAAAGTCATCATACTCTTCTTCGCATTTGGTTGTTGTTTTGGAAGGATCTACTGCATCCCCACTGCGTTACATAACGCAGTGGGGACACTAAGATTTCTAAGAAAATACGCATCAGTCAACAAGAAAACCTCCTTCAATTGTTCTTCTGTAAAGCATAGATACATAAACATGGCAAGAGTAACGGCAATAATTTTAAACGGTACCACAGGTAATGTAATCACTTACCTGCGCATGGGTAAGCCCTGCAGCCGCTTAAAAGAAAACGCATAAAGCAAACACGGCTACAAAAAAAAGAGGCATTAATTTCGGCATCGCACAAAAGGCAGGCAAAGCCCTGCGGCAAGGGCTTAAAGATACCATGCCCAACCCTACAGACAGGAGCATGCAAAGCCGCTTCAGTGGTGCCATCGCCAAATGGATGGCACAATCATCGGTTACTGACCTGCAACCCAGCGATGCCGTTGATGTGCTGACAGCATTTGCTTTCACAGATAGTGCGCTCTTCACCGAACGGTTTAAAGTGTCCTTCATCATAAGCGCTTCCGGCGATAACATTATTCCATATGAGCATCGGTTCTTTTATACCGGCAAATGATATAAAAGCTCCTGCAGGCACTGCATCTGTGCAATGTACCTTTTCTGTTGCGGGTTGTATAATGCAAAGCGGCGAAGCTGCCGGCAGCCAAACACACAGCTTTACCATTCCTTATAATAAAACAGTGTTCCCGGCGCAAGTGCTGAAGTTGGCTGTTCTTATGCCAACCGGCAGCCTTACCATTACCGGCGCACGGCTGGATTATTATACCGCTGGCGACCCACTTACCAGCAAAATGAACAACCCTGCTTTTATGCCTGCTGGTGTGGTGGATGCGAGATACAGATGAACGTATGATTTCGGCCAGAGTTATAGTAACGGATGTGCTAAACGGCTTTCATTCTATGTTTCATTTCAAACGATACAACTTTCTTTTGTCACTTGATTGTGATTACAGGCATACTGTAAATAATTAGCATACAATCATATTTATATATATGTACAATTATGCATATACATACATAAAGTATATTTACTACCTTTTGTTATTGTGTATTCATACAATGGTGTATGCCTTCATTGGTCTTTTATAAAATCATTTTTTGTGTGAACGAGCAGATGAATAATAGTATAGCCGGTTTCCCCACTGGATGATTTGAAATAGTTACTTATGTATGAAATGAAAAAAACATTGCTGCAATAATTTATAAGGATGTGTTTGTGTAAAGCACAGTGAGTATCTTTGAAGATTAGCGACCCTGGTAACATATACAAGATTGAGATAAGGGAATGCTGCCAATACGAAAGCAACGATTATTACACAAATGAATATACAATACGCCAATACAAGCGGTCCACAAAAGCCAAACGTGAAAGCAAAATTTACATCCCCTCTCTTGCGATTGGGTCGTTTATTTTATGGCATCAGTATTATCGCGTATGGCGTGCAACAAATTATTATAAAAGACTTCCGGCCCGAGATATTACCGCCTTTTCCTGCCTGGGCACATCAATATGCCGCGTTTCCTGTAGTTACAGGAGTTGCGCTTATTATTGCCGGGCTTATCATGATGGATGTATTCAAAATGCGAGAAGCAACCATAAGACAACTGTGTTTGTATACAGGATGGTATTTTCTTTTGCTCATCATCGTTTGCCACATTCCTTATAATTTATTTATTCAGCCCAATAGTGCTAAACATTTGGGCGTATGGGCGCCCATGCTGAAAGAAGTCGCTTTTTGCGGTGGTGCCTTTGTAATGGCAGCATCTTATAACATACCGGAACATCAGCATATGTGGGAATTGCTTTCACAAAAGCTTATTCCGCTCGGAAGAATATTTTTTTCAATCACTATGATTTTATACGGCTATGCTCATTTTTTATATACAGACTATGTTTCGCCTATGGTGCCAAAATGACTTGGGCATGCCTGTTTTCTGGACTTACTTTGGTGGCGTTGCACTTATCGTTGCAGGCATTGCAATCATATTAAAAATTCTTTTAAAACCGGTCGCATTACTGTTAGCGGTGATGCTCTTTATATGGTTCATCATTATTCATGTGCCCGATGCAGTTGCCCATCCCTATCTTTTGCAGGGCAATGAAGTGGTAAGTGCATTCGATGCGTTGCTCTTTTGTGGCACTGCGTTACTCATTTCTAACCTAAGCAACAGGTATTTCACTGCGTCCGATACTATCAGGCATACAGCCCGTTAATCATTAGCATCTAATATCATTTATAAGCGTTTACTTTTATATTTGATCCACCCTGAAAAGATTTGAAGGTTGAGAAATAACTAATAAAAGACTGTCCGAAATACTCCCGATCCATTTAATGATGGGATACATTTTCAATACTATCTCTTCAGGAAGGAATCACCTGGATGCGCGGTACAACCTAAGAATACGGCAGGTATATAATGTTACAAAAAGCAAGATGTTTTCTGGTTAATCAATGGCATCATAATTCGAGTTGATTTATTCATGCGGCACACCAAATAAGAACAGGTGTTTATCAAAATCTAAAGTCCAGGTGTAATGTTGCAGCCATGCATGAGATATCAGCCCATCCATACGAACACCGCCAAATACGCGGTCATATAGAAGGCTGTGATCAAAATATATGAGCGTGTTAGGTTGTTTCAGCCCCGCCGCTTCCAAAGTATCTGTAGTTTGGAGGAAAGTGGTTTTCCCCATGGTTGTTGTATCAAACCCCCATTTGATAAGGCTTTCCCTTGCAGCGGTAAAAGATGCCTGCTTAATGTTATTATTGATCATGGTGACTGCCACCAGTCCGCAATCAAAGAAGAATGTAAGATCTTGATGACCCGCAAAGCTGCCCTTTGCAAAAAGGTAATGATCTGACCATAAGAAGAAGGGTAGTGCTTTCTCTTCCTTCGGTAACATGGCCAGATGTCTTGAAAATAAAGCAGGCATATTGCGTGGCGTAAGTATAAATCTTTTATGAGGATAGTCCACTGTGCTCAGAAATTGTTCTAAAAAGTTGGTTCCAAAAATTATTTCGTCTTTCAGGTCAGACACAATAACAACCGGTACGTTTTTAAAAGAAGGGCCACCTTCAAAGCTTACACTGTCGGCAAATCCCTTCCACATAGCTACTTTTGCGGCGGCGTGCGTTCCAGTATATGGAAATGCTTCTTTGATGCCAAGCTTGGCAGCAGCTTCTTTACCTGCGACTAAAAAGCCGCCTCCCGTATCGAATCGTAACTGCACTTTGTTGCCATTTACGAAACCTTGTATACCCGGCATAAATGCATTAAGCTGGTCACTGTTGTCAATAAACGGAATTATATATGTTTTATCAGCTATGACCGTGAATGGCCTTTCGGCAAGGTGTATAAAATAACCAGCGTCGCTATCTGGCATTTCTTTGGCAAGTTTCGACAATGCCTTATAATCCTTCAAATGGACACATGCCTCCATAGCAAGGTTAAGTGCATCCTTATATTGCATGGATGCAACGGGCTGCTGGTGAAAATGCTGCAGGGCTTTGCTATATTCCCCCTTCACAAATGCGATTTTCATTAAAAGATAATTAGCAGAGTCATTGTGCGTAGACTCCTCAAGGGATTTGGCAGCTTCGGTTATATTGCCATCTCTCCAATAGGCATTAGCACTTTGCGAGGCTTTTTGAGCGACAAGATTCATCAATAAGCCTGTGAGACACATAAAAAGAGCGAAGAATTGTTTCATAAAAGAGATTTGGAACTAATGTACGAATTTATTCGTATATAGCACAATGGAGAACTATTTATTTTTTGATCGCTGCTGTTATGCTCGTATAAAATAATGCAATTATCAGTTCAGGTTATTATCACTTAACTATCTCCGTAATAGCGGTTGCTATTGCCTTTAATAAAGTTATATCCACCTGGTTTGAATAGCCTATGTCATCATACTTGACTCTGGCGCGGTAATTTCTTTCTTCATCCGGTTCAAAGATTATTTTATGCTCATTAACGGTGACCAGGAAAGTATGCGCATATCCACTAACAGAAAGTACTGCGGGCAGGGATAGCACTTCACCCTCATAGTGTACAGGTAATTGAAAAGATTCATTGTTGTACACAGCAGATTATTTTTTAAATATGGCTTCAATATCAATTTGATCAAGATAGGGATCAAGGCAATTCGTACTGCTAAAGGTTCGCACTCTTTTAATATCATTATCAAATTTATGATGATAGACTTCGGCATAAAATCCGTCTATCTGATACAGTACTATATTATGCTCCCGGTCGCGTCTGTTACCTATGTGAATGCCCTTCCAGATTGCCTCCATCTGTTCGTTAGTATCTAATTGTTTGAATTCATATAATGTCATAACAGGAATATTTACATTTCATTTTCTTATTACGATATCAGAGGGACTGTTTATGATTATTTCAGGCTTTCCGTGGTATAGCGTCACGGTTCCTTTTACTGAAATATATTTGCCCATGTATAAATCTTCCAACGAAGAAATAAAAGCTGCTCTGTCTTTTTTGAAAACCACGAGTGTAAGAGGTGTTTTAGGATAAGGAGCGCCCACATCAATAAAGCTTACATTGTCCAGTGTTTTCACCGAATACACTTTAGCGCACACTGTAACCTGCTTGTCAATAAAATTTTGTGCAGCTGAAGCGGTAACGCTTCCAGGTAAAGGCGGCGGCTCACTTGCAGGCTCAGTAGTAGCAAATAAGTCATCAAGGATGGCAGCAAGCCTGATTCCGGCATAAAGCAATTGCTTTTGAATAACTACTTTGTTTTTAACAATGTACGCGTCGCTTATAATAAATTCGGGATAATCATATACACCCTCGAGCAAACTGCGTGACTCATTGTACCAGGAAACGAAATTGATACTTTTGATAGCCTGCAACTGCGATGCAGATAAAGAGCTAAGATATTGCAGGCAACTTTCAGGAGATACAGACTCATTACTAATAATCAGCTCATCCCATACCTTATGAAGATTGGTATGCATCCGCTTGAAATCTACAGTTATTGTATTGCCGCCTTTGTCCTTAGCATAACCGCAATGCAGCGGCTGGTGAAGATCTCCGGTAAGGTGGAAAATATACAGCAGATCATTTTTAACCTGTGCATTACACAACAGTTTATAATGCTTTAATTCATTATAAGCCAGTGAGAGTCTCGTAACGATGTTATCATCCGTTGGCGGCCGTGAATAAAATTTTCCCTGCTCAAACTCCAGATAATGCCATGGCTTCATAAAATCGTAATCAGGATTGGAACGCATGGAATCCATCCAGTTGGCCGCATCTTCAAACGAGGTTTTACCAAGAAAACGCTGCACCCTGCTTTTTACCGAATCGTTTATCAGTCTGAATGCGATATCTGCAACAATGCCATGCCCTGCAGGCCCCCATGCAATTGATTTTTGGAAGATAATAAGACAAACCGGGATGAGTATTAGTTTCTTGAAAATCACACTTTCATGCAAGTATAAATACTTAAATTATATCGTTCTAAATTACGTCTTTATACTGAAAAAATTTTCCGCAATTCAATTGACCTTTGCAGAAGCGCATTTTCATTGACCTACTTTAACGAGATGAAGTGTAAGGATGTTCCTTAAAGCTGAGAAATGATCATTAATTAATTTCAATAAAAATGATCAACCAGAGAATAAGGGTGCTAATAGCTGATGACCATGAGATTTTCCGTGATGGTTTGCGCATGCTGCTCAAAGGTGATGCAAGCATTGACCTAATCGGGGAAGTGTCCAATGGGGTACAACTCATTGAAGTCGCCGAAGCGGCAAAGCCGGAAATAGTTCTCACTGACCTGATTATGCCAATTACTGATGGTATTACGGCGATCCGGCATATCGTAGCAAGTACGAATTGTAAGGCGATTGCGCTTTCAGGTTTTGATAATGATCATTTGATACTGGATGCCATAAATGCGGGAGCTATAGGTTACTTGCTTAAAAGTGCTGAGAGACATGAGATCATTGCTGCTGTAAAGAGCGCCCATAAAAACCTTCCGTTTTATTGCTCCATTATTTCCACCAAACTGACAAGGCTTATTGCTCAGCATAAAAACAACCAAAATAGGAACGGTAATATTGAATTTTTTTCCGGAAGGGAAAAGAATATTATCAGGCTTATCTGTCAGGAAAAATCAAATGAAGAGATAAGTCATGAACTATTTCTTAGTAAGCGGACAGTAGAGGGAATAAGGGCAAGAATAATGAATAAGATTAAGGCAAAGACTACAGCCGGAATAGTAACTTATGCTATTAAAAATTCGCTGTTTTTTCTAGCACCTGATAAGATGGACAGATAATTCAAAACAATATTTATTTGCCACGTGAAAAAAGATATTCATAACCCTCCTGGCCGGTGGCAGATACAAAGATAAATTTGCCAAATTTATATTCCAATACCCACGACCAAATCATATCTATATTAGTGATGCCACTTACGGAGGGAAGTAAGAGAACATAGCCTATAGGGGTAGACATGTGACTTTTATCAAAAAAAACGAGTGTATTTTTTTTCTGAAACTCGCTTAGGCGATTGTACAACCGGGCGTCACCATACAGCCGCAATGGTAATGCAAGTACGGAATCGGCGGAATGGAAAATCCTTTCCTGAAAAAACTGATAAAAGGCACTGATACTACGCCTTAGTGTTGCTAATTGAGAAGAGTCCAGGTAAGTAAGGAACGAGCCCGATGAACTGTCTTTTTTGGCATTAACAACAACAAAATGTGAAGCGATGTATTGCAGTTCTTCGATTGTTGTTACATCTCTCTTATTTTGGATACATTTTGTCATATAGTTGATAAAATTTTTAAATATTTCTATGTGCCTTTTTTCATAGGACGTCAATATTTTTTGCTGTGCTGTTATGTTAAGATAAGCGATAGCACTTAATAAAAACAGCAACAAATATTTTAATTTCATAAATCTCATTTAAGCTTAACAACTTCCATTTCTTTTTGGAGGCAGCATGTTATTAGAAGTGCTTACCTGCCTTACAACCTTTCTGCCGCCATTTTGAACACTATACGAATTTAAGTCTAACAATCTTATATCTTCCCCGAGATCTGCAGGATCATTGCCATCAAATAAAAGTCCCAATGACTTTGTTGACGGGAGCGCTATCTTAATCGCGCTGAGAGCGGCAATCGGCGAATTGGTGCAATTAAAATTATTCATATCATATTTCATATCAAGCTGATTCAGTAAAGCGGTAATCACTGTTTGAAGTTCGGAGCCCGTCACAGTAAATTTTAAAGAAACATCAAACGGCGTATAAGAATCATCGCCAAATATAGACACAGCGGAAGTATTACCAGGCTTTACACCATTTTTAGGATAAAAGCCCACATTACGGATCACTGAAGTGCCATCTGCATTGTGCTGCTCCAAAGATAAATAAGTATGCCCCACCATGAAAGCGGCGTTCGGATTAAATACATCACGGGAATCAGGAAACGGCTGATTAACCTCTACCGCAATGCTGTAGGTAGAAGTGTTGTTAACGGTAAAACATTTCAGTTCCTGGTATAAGCTAATTATTGGTTCGTCAGGTGGAAAAAACATCGGCGCAGTTGTTAAAGGCACCTGATTACTCCTGTGGAATTATTCCGGATGTATTGCCTGAATAACCACCTGTCGTGGCTGCACTTCCTCCAGGGCTGGACGTGGGATAATAGTATCCCATCATGTCGACATCCTGATTCATCATCCAGTACATACTTTGATAGGTAATCGTTTCATCATCAACGTCTGAACCAAATCCCGTAATATAAACTGTCGGCAACACTTCATATGGTAATATAGGAACTAGCTACTGCAGAGTGGCATTTCTTGAATTAAGGGTCGAAGATAAAAGCCTTTGGCTGATCAGTCTCGAATTGCTATAATTGTCAATTTCTGTAACGTTATTACTATCGACTTTAAGGACAGTATTCCAGTCATCATGCAAGCCTTTTAAATTCAGAGTACCGCTTGCTACATGCTTAGTAATCTGAATGCCCGATTGATCCACCCAATTACCATTATAGCCTGTGGCACTGGAAACAATCATTACAAAATTATCTTTTGTATTTTTTTGCATGACTTTAATTCCAATCACCCGGCTCTGGTCATAAAGCGTTTGCAAACTTGTTATATCTAGTGATTGAAATCTTTCTGCGGATAATGTATGTTGCAAGTATTGAATGGCTGAATCTGTGTCACTGTTTTGTGTCATAACCAGATTATGCAATTCTTTTTTGCATGATGTTGCTAAGAAAAAAACAATGAGTACAATTAGTATTTTTTGCATAAAAAGTTTTTCTAAAAATATTTTCTTACTGATAGAAAAAAATTGAGAAAAATCAATTAAACAAATGCATAAAAATCGTATAAATCTGCAAGAAATAGTTAAAACCTGGGATTCTCATCGGTTTCATCCATTCTTTGTATAAGCCTGTTCTTTAAAAGATCAAGATAAGTTGTGCGGTTAATTTTTCTTATCCTCATTTCCTGAAATATTCTGTAATAATTTCCGAGGTCCACATTGAAAACTTTTTCCATAACACCGGCAAGGTTCTTAAGATCTATATTTCCGTTGTTGCATGAGCCGGCAGATTGAAGTGCATATAGCAGCTCTACCAAAGAAACTTTTGATGCCGTCCATGTTATTTGCTTATCAGATTGTCTATTAACATGAACCGTTTCTTCTTTTGAGCCAGTTAAATTCATAAGAAAAGACATTATGTAATCGGTGATCTGTTCGTACGCAATTATCGTTGCAAGTTTATAATCATATATAGTTGTAAATTTTGGGTCTGGGGATATTTCATCGCATGTTATAAAAGCAAAATGCGCAGCCTGCTTACGAATAAAATAAAAACTGTCAAGATAAGTATTCGCAGATTTATAATACAGATAGAACTCGCGGTTATTAGTGTAATATTCATTAATCTTGTTCAGTTCATTTTCATAATACTGTTTTAGTAAAAGCGGGTAGCCAATGGGTTTGCTAGATTCGATGTTATATATATAGTGATAGTAAATAAGTTTGCTTATAAACTTTGGCTTTAGATTTTTAAAGAAATTTATTTCATCATAACTGTTTTTGAAATTATGCTTTACGATATATTGCTTAAGCAAAAGAATATTGGTCCTAAGTACCGGTATAACCTTTTTAGCATGTATTATTATATCGGTGTAATTTTCGTCTAATACCGCTAACTCCTTGTTGAGACTCTCGTTCAGTGAATCAACAAATTCAATTGCTTTCTTGTCTTCCATATTCACTTCATTTAAAGGAACTAATTCATCCTCATAAAAATAAAAAGGAACTAAAGTATCGGAATTGACAAAAATCAAAAAGTATTGTGCGCACTTTTTAAAGCAGGCGATTTTTTGCTTACTTTTTTATTATCGCGTTTGCGTCTTTAATGAGTAAAGCTTTATCGGGAAGAAATAATCGTGGCGATATATCAAAATAATCCGCCAGAGAATTTATGTGCGTTAAATTATATTTCGCCCGAGTATTGGGACTTTCAATATCGCCAATGTATGATCTTGACAACCCTAGAATATGCCCTATATCCTGTTGAGAAAGTTTTTGATTTATGCGAAGCTTTCTTACAAAGTCAATTACATACTGTTCGATCGGATTAATATGACTTTGCGTTTTCATTTCCTCTTCTAAGTAAGCACAGAAAGAAATTATTAGTGTCGTACCTGTACGTCATAATTGTTTTATGTCTACATTTGACAAAAAAAGTCGTTTGATTTTTTGATTGCAAGGCAATAAATTTTCAAGCAGGAATTTGCCGAATGAACGATCATTCAACCCATAACGAGGTAAGCTTTAATTACAGTTTTGATTACTATTTTTTATTGCTGAAACGCTACGCAAGAAGATGGTTGCTTGATTCGAATATGGCAAGCATTACTACGTTACAAGTTTTGCGAGAGGATTCACAAAAAGAGGGTTTGCATTTATCAAAAGAAGCCCTAAAGGGAGTGAAAACAAATTTGTATAACCTTTGCATTTTTTACAATAATGCGCAAATATTCGATAGGCCGGTAATTAAATTATCTTCGTTAGATAAAAGTAATGATGAAAATTCGAGTATTACATCTGGATATGTTTAGGAATAAAGTGACGCTTAGCTAGCATCCTGTTTTCAAAGAATTTTCAGCAGAGAAGAAGCACCTGCTAAATCTTTATGAGGTTTAACTTACAAGCTGCTTTGATAAGTCCGACTGAATTTTTCACATTAAATTTATTGATAAGATTTAGCCTGTGTGTGTCAATAGTGCGCTTTGACAATTGCAGCCTTTCTCCTATTTCATGATTAGTGAGCTCCATGCCTATTAATTGCAAGACCTGTAATTCTCGCTTTGATAATAGTTTTTCAATGGCATTAGTGTTTATTTTTTTCAGTTCGTTTGCGTCCACTAATTTTAAAGCGATTTCGTGTGAATAGTACCGTCTGCCAAGGAGTATTGTGGTAATAGCAGTAAGCAGTTCTGGGGGATTTACATTTTTTAAAATGTAACCCATAGCTCCTGCATCCATCATGCTGATTATATATGATTCCTCGTCATAATTGCTCAATGCCAGGATTTTTGCCTTCGGTTTAAATCTCAATATCCGCCGGGCGGTTTCAGCCCCGGTCATGCCCTGCATCTGGTAGTCAAGTAATATAATGTCAACGTCGGTGTGATCGAGTTTTGCAATAGCTTGCCTCCCGTTATCAGACTCAATGATGTTAAACTTTATGTCGTTTTTAAGTGAGGTGAGCATAACAATAAGGCCATCCCTCACAAGCTTGTGGTCATCTACTATTAAAATATTGACAATATTTTTTTTAATTCTTTCCATGATCAATTGTTTAGCGGTATTGAAATTTGATAAGAGGTACCCTCATTTATTTTGCTACTGATTTGTATCGTACCCGAATGAGATTTAATTCTGGATTTGATATTTCTCATCCCCATACCCTGGCTTTTCAATTGTATATTAAATCCTTTGCCATCGTCAGTAAGCTTTATTTTTAAGTGTTTGTTGTGAAAGGCGAATAATATAGAAATTTTCCTAGCCTCTCCATGCTTGATGGCATTGCTGATAAACTCCTGGATGATTCTATACAGGTCTATTTTCAATTGCTGTTGAAGATCAGGGACATTTTTGGACTGACTAATTTTAAAAGTTGCTTTTTTGTAGAATGAAATTCTTGAGCAAAAGCTTTCCACTGCCTTCACTAATGGAAATTTCTCCAGCGTTTGTGGCATTAAGTCAAAACAGATGTCTCTTACTTCAGCAATCACATTACTTAGCTCATCATTGGACTGATACAAGAGAACTTTGTGTTCGGCAACTTCTGTTATTTCCCCAATTGAACTCACAAAGAACTTAATGGCTGTCAATTGCTGAATAAAACCGTCATGTAAGTCTTTAGCTAACCGGCGTCGTTCTTTTTCCTGTGCATCAATCATTGCCCGTATTACCAGATTTTCGGTCTTTATCTGTGAGGTTATATTAGTTCCAGTTAAAAGAATCAATGTATTGCTTTTTTCAGTTGGCAGCCAGGAACTGGTGATTCTTACAGGTATCAATTTAGAATTACTATCAATCATGGATGTTTCAGCTGAGAATAATGTGCTATGCCCGAGTACTTGGATGATCCTCCTAAACAGCGCCGGACCATTTTTGCAAAAGTGATGAATGTTTTTACCTATTAAGGCTTCTTTTGAGTAGTCAAGTTGTTTCTCACAAGATTTATTTACATCCTGTACTATTCCTTTCTTGTCTAATATCACAACCATGTCGTTAACTGCATCAAAAATACTGGTGAAATAATTTCTTGAAATTGTTATGCTTTTTAACTCATCACCCATCATGTTGATGCCGTTTATAATACCATCCAGTTCATCCCTGTGGGGTGATAACTTTATTTTTTTTTCAAAGTGTCCTAGTGCAAATTCGCTTAAAGTGTTGCTTACTTCCCTAAGCCTTTTATTCATAACATTACCTTTAATTAATATACTTTGTAAGCCATTTTTTTGCCTTTTTGAGGTCTGTAAATAGCTTAACAGGTATCTCTGTCTTATTCACTATTATAAAAAAATTTCCCAGAAAGCTGCTGAACGAGGATTTTACATAAATCGCAGATGCGGTAAGCCCTTCCGTTCCCTCTGTAGATGCTAAAAACTCTCTCGCAGATTTTTCTATGCTGACTACCCCTTTACTAATAATCAGACATGGCATTTTCTTTTTCTCAGTAAATAATAAGCGGTTGTTTACAATGTCCTTAGCCATTGACAGAGTTATATGAATATCATCTTTATAAGTACCAATTAGTATATCACTTTCTATCGTGAGATTAAGGTAGGGCAGGTCCAAATCGGTGTTCATTTGGTAAAGTTATTTAGATAATATAAAAAAAACCTCCGTATAAATACGTAAGAAAAATTCGCAGTCAAATTTTTATAAAATGGGCTTTTATACGGATAAAATCCTCAATTCGGTAATGGAACTTTGTATTGCAACAAAAAACGCTATGAGCAAGCATCATTCTTTTTACGACACAGTGGACCAAATCATAACTTACGGAATTGAGAAAGGGATTCTTCATCTATACACTGGGAATGATCCCATCAATGGAACAACCATTATGTTAAACGGTCAACCTGTAATTAATTTTGGCTCCTGCAGTTATTTAGGTTTAGAATTTGATCCCAGATTAAAGGCCGCTGCATCTTTGGCTATTGAAAAATTTGGAACGCAGTTTTCTGAATCAAGAGCTTATGTTTCTCTCGGATTATACAAAGAACTTGAAAGTTTGCTTCAACAAATTTTTGACGCGTCATGTGTCATAACTCCAACAACAACCCTTGGACATGTTGCGAACATTCCTGTGTTGGTAGAAGATGAAGATGCTGTTATTATGGATCAACAAGTTCATAACTCCGTTCAAACAGCCGTTCAACTGGTGAAAGCCAGAGGCGTACCAATAGAATTAATTCGCCATAACCGGATGGATCTTTTAGAAGAAAGGATCAAGGCACTCAGGCAAAAACATAAGAGGATATGGTATATGGCTGACGGAATATATTCTATGTTTGGTGATACAGTTCCTGTGGATCAGATTTACTTACTCCTTAATAGATACCCCGAATTTTACTTTTACGTCGATGACGCCCATGGTATGAGCGTTCACGGTAAACACGGCAGAGGTTTTGTCTTAAGGAATCACGATATTCATCCGAGGATGTGTTTGGTAACATCTCTCAACAAAGCTTTTGCTTCTGGCGGTGGCGTAATGGTATATGGTAATAAAGAACTGGCTCGAAAGGTAGGTACAGTTGGAGGACCTCTTTTGAGTTCCGGCCCTATGCAACCATCTGGCGTAGGTGCGGCGATAGCATCAGCACATATTCATTTGACCCATGATATTGTTGTCATGCAAGATCAATTGCGTGACAATATATTATTTACAAACATGATGCTTACAAAATATAAACTACCGGTGATATCTGAAGCCGGAGCGGCTATCTTTTTTGTTGGTGTAAGTTTACCAAGTCTTGGACATAATGTAGTTAAAAGAATGCTTAATGCAGGATATTATGTGAACCTGGGGGTATTTCCTACCGTCCCAATGAAACAAACAGGAATACGGTTTACCGTAACAAGGCTTCATACATTTAAAGAAATAGAGGCCATGGTTTCAACACTTTCTGAACAATTGCTATTAGCTATGAAACAGGAGGGAATATCTCTTCCGCAAATTTATAAAGCATTTAAAAAGCAATTACCGGAACACTTTGAAATAGACACTGCAGTATCCAGTGTGATAAATCAATCACTGGAGTTGAGGATTTTTCATTCTGAAACAATTTTGCATGTTGAAAAAAATGAATGGAACCGGATATTTGAAAATAAAGGCTCCTTTGACTGGAACGGGCTTAAATTGCTCGAATCGGCATTTACGAACAATGAATTGCCCCAAGATAACTGGAAGTTTCACTATATTATTATAAAAGACTTGAAAGACAATGTAGTGGCTGCAACGTTTTGTACAGTGGCATTATGGAAGGATGACATGCTATCTCCTAAAGAAGTATCCATGCAGGTAGAAGACCGTCGAAAATCAGATCCGTATTACTTGACGAGTAAAGTGCTATCTGCTGGAACACTTATAACAGAAGGTGAACATTTATATATAGACTATTCATCATCGCTTTGGAGAGATGCAATGCATTTGTTGCTTGAAAAAATGTATAGTCTTCAGGAAATGCACAAAGCTAATCGCATTGTTATTAGAGATTTTTCGGTGAGCAATTCTGAGCTGGACAATTTTATGGTAGACAACGGTTATTTTAAAATTAAAATGCCTGATGCTCATTCTTTATCTATACTAAGTTGGAATAATGATAAAGAATGGTACCGCTCTTTATCCACTAACAACAGAAATCATTTGAGAAAAAAAATTCTAAAAAATGAAAGTCAATTTGCAGTGGATATCATAACTGTTACCGATTGGCAGGAAGAAATTGACTATTGGTACGAACTTTATCTAAAAGTTCAAAGAAAAAGTGTAGAGCTGAACACATTTCCTTTGCCAAAAATTTTCTTTAATCATATTGCAAGACAAGAAAACTGGGAAGTTTTACAACTGAGTCTTAAAGGAAATGATCAACCCTGTTGCGTTGTTTTCAGCTACAAATCAAAAACAAACTATTTACCCACCATAATTGGAATCGATTACATGTATAATTCACAGTATGGCATTTACAGGCAAGCATTATATCAATTAATTCTGCGGGCAAAACAATTAGGCTCTGAATGTATTAAGCTGGGTTTTTCAGCAACGATTGAGAAACAAAAATTTGGAATAAAACCGCAGGCCACCTATGCATATATGCATTTGAAAGACAGCTATAATTTGGAAACGCTTTCTCTTTTTGACACTACTATTAAAAACAATGCTTAAGTGTATAATATAATTGTGCTCTATGAGAACGATAAAGATTTTGAATGAAATTAAGCAAAGCGCAATACTCTCAGCTGTCCTTATTTGGAAGAGTAAAATTGTTACATCAATATGCGCGATTCATTTGTTCAAAAATATTAGAAACAAAAAAAATAATGATTTTCAAATTGTATGATTTTTTTGTAGCGGTGATAAAAGATTTACATAAAAATAAAATTATAGAAGCCGATCCAATCTTATCACAAGACATGCTAAAGTTTTATCTATTACTATAATTCTGTACATCGCCGTAAATCAATATTGACAAATTATTTCACCGACCTAATCAAATTATGGATACACTCATAACTTTTTTGAATGGTATCTATCCGCTATCACCTTCAATCAATGAGTACTTATATAAAAACTTAAAAGAATTAGCAATAACAAAAAAAGCTTATTTATTAAGGCATGGGCATATATGTAATAACATATATTTTGTTTCCAAAGGTCTGTTCCGATGTTTTTATGTTGTTAATGATAAAGAAATCAATTCGTGGTTTATGAAAGAGTCAGATGTTATTATCTCTGTAGGAAGTTTCTTTAACCAGTCATCAAGTTATGAAAACATTCAAGCCCTGGAAGACTCCGTGGTGTATTTCATAACCTATAAAGAACTTCAATTTTTATACAATAACTTTTATGAGTTTAATTTTGTGGGACGAATTCTTACAGAAAAATATTATCAGTTAAGTGAGCAGAGGTTATATTCACTGAGAATGAAGAAGGCTATTGAAAAATATAAATTTTTGATGCATCACTTTCCCCAAATTATTCAACGGGTTCCCTGTAAATACATCGCTTCTTACTTAAGCATAACTGAGGAAACGCTAAGCAGAATCCGTGCTTTGAAATAAGCTCGAATTCTTAAGGTGTTTACTAATCATAATAAAATGTTCAGGGAACTTTAACTTGCCCAAACAAATACAAATATTATGATGTCGCATCATTAATATTTTTTTCGGCCAACAGTTTTTTGCGCAGAATGTTCATGTCATCACTGATTTTCCTGTCCAATATTTTTGCATAGTGTTGTGTAGGTTTCAAGCTTCTATGTCCTAGCATTTTGGAAATCGTTTCGATTGGAACACCATTACCTAAAGCAATAGTTGTTGCAAAGGTATGTCGGGCAAGATGGAAGGTTAGTTTTTTTGTGATGCCACATATATCTCCTATTTCCTTTAGATAAGCATTCATCTTTTGATTACTCAAAGTTGGTAAAGCAGTACCATGAGCTATTGATTTCGGATGTTCTGAGTAGCGCTTGAGTATCATTGTTGCGATTGGCAATAGTGGTATTCGGGATAAAACGTCTGTCTTTTTTCTTTTTGCAAAAATCCACTTTTCACCGTCAATTCCTATAGCAATTTCAGATCTCTTAAGTTTTTGTACTTCTCCGTAAGCCAAACCGGAATAACAACTAAAAATGAAAATATCCCTTACTAAGGATAATCGTTCGATGGTAAGTTTTTTAGCCATCAGGGTTTTCAGTTCATAGTCTGTCAGTGCTACTCTGTTGACTTCTTTTTTTGCCAAACTGAATCCAAGAAACGGATCTTTTTTAAGCCAATCATTTTTAATACATCTTATAATTATCTTTTTGAGGTTACCCAGATATTTCATTGTTGTATTATGACTACAATTGCGCCTGCTCTTGAGCCAAAATTCGTATTCGGTGATGAACTCAAAATTTATTTTGTTAATTTCTATGTCCTCTATAGAATACTTCCATTTCAGGAAAGAATGCATATGTTTTAGTGAACTTTTGTATTTTGTTAAGGTGCTGTCTGCATATCCTTTTCCAACTAATTCCGATAATTGATCATTGTGATGTTGAAAGATCTCCATCAACATGTGTTTGGATGTACGTTCTTTTCCAAGAATAACATCTTTGATTGCATCAACTGAAACCTCGTGGTCGATTTCTATAAGTGTGCGTTTGGCTTCAAATACTTTTTGTTGTAGAGTATCCAGATAGCTGTTGAACATTTTTGCAGCATCACTTTTGCCCGCCTGTCTTCCTGCTGTAACGTTCCAATTCAGAGGACTGCAATGCCTTTTGGTACTGATCTCTGCTACTTTACCATTAATAGTAATTCGCATATATACAGGCAATTCTTCAGATAATTTATTTTTATTTTTTTTCAGGTGAAAAAATAAACCAAAACTTTTTTCCATAACATTATGATATAAAAGGTTATAAAATTACATGTTGAGAGTTCCTCAAAATGTAGTTGCCTCTTTATAGAATGTTAATAGATAAGGACTTAGGTAAAGTTGCTGGAGTCAAAATCAAGTGCGATAAGAACTCCACGAATGACTCCACCAACTACCATGAAAAGTAGAGTAAATTGAAGTAAAGAAAGTAGGCGCAAAAATTGAAATCCCTTGATTTTGCTGCGTTTCATTATGTAACGCTACTTCAAAAAACTAATTTTTGCGGACCGGACGGGACTCGAACCCGCGACCTCTGCCGTGACAGGGCGGCATTCTAACCAACTGAACTACCGATCCTGTTTTAAAGGGAGCGCAAGATAATAAAATTTTAATACCATTTTTCATCAAACTTTTTTTTAGGCAGGTCTTTTTAAAACGCCTTAATAAATGTTAATACCCGGAGGTTTTTGTTACCTATCTTTTTTAATTATTCAACACGTAACTTTATCGCCATTTTATAAAAATTTTCTGATTAATAATTATAAAATATGTCTGTAACACTTACAAGGCAATTTCTAGATTTTGAACAACCTATAAAAGAATTGTATGAACAGATTGAAGAAAACAAAAAACTTGCAGCAAAAAATAAAAACCCTGAATACGATTCTATTATAAATAAGCTGGAAGAAAATGTCATGGAAAAAAGAAAGGAAATTACAAGCCATCTTACTCCATGGCAAAAAGTTCAGCTAAGCCGGCATCCTGACAGGCCTTACACATTGGAATATATTGATAAAATTTTTACAAATTTTGTTGAGTTGCATGGTGACAGAAATGTAAAAGATGATAAAGCCATGATTGGAGGTTTTGCACAATTAGATGGTGAAACCGTGATGGTAATAGGACAGCAAAAAGGTACCAATACCAAAATGCGGCAAATGCGAAATTTTGGTATGGCAAATCCGGAAGGTTATCGCAAAGCGCTGCGCCTGATGAAGCTTGCCGAAAAATTTGATAAGCCTGTTATTACTTTTATCGATACTCCCGGAGCTTATCCCGGGTCTCGAGGCAGAAGAGCGCGGGCAAGGCGAGGCTATTGCAAGGAATATATATGAAATGCTTCGTTTACGGGTGCCTGTTATTTGTGTGATTATTGGCGAAGGTGCAAGCGGCGGTGCACTTGGCATCGGCGTTGGCGACAAAGTGCTGATGATGGAAAATACGTGGTACTCAGTGATTTCTCCCGAAAGCTGTAGCAGCATTTTGTGGCATAGCTGGGATAAAAAAGAAACTGCTGCAGAGCAACTGCATCTTACATCCGATGATATGCTTAAGTTTGGTCTTGGTAGATGGAATAATTCCCGAACCGGTAGGCGGCGCTCATTGGAATTATGATGAAGCTGCTGCAAATCTAAAGGCTTATATTAAACCAATTATTACGGATCTGCAACAGAAAAGTGCAGATGATAGAGTGAATGAAAGAATAGAAAAGTTTAGTAAGATGGGCTTTTGGGACGAAGTATAATTTTAAAAATCTTTAATGCAATAAAACGATATGTCCTTAAAAAAACTTTTTAAAGGTACTGGCGTTGCATTAATAACTCCTTTTAAAAAAAATTTTGAAGTTGATTACAATGCACTTTCAAAGCTCATCAATAATCTTATAGACAATGGCGTTGAATATCTTGTTACATAGGAACACAGGTGAAACTCCTACACTTACAAAGGATGAAATGATATTAATTGTCAATCATACAATTAATATTGTAAAAGCAGAGTGCCTGTTGTTATTGGTATTGGCGGAAATAATACTTCTGAGTTAGTAAGAAATTTAGAGCTTTTCCTTTGGAAAAATTGCGGCTGTTTTAAGCTCCAGCCCGAATTATAACAAGCCTTCGCAGGAAGGTATTTTTCAGCATTATAAAACTTTTTCAGAAGAATGTCCAAAGCCAGTTTTATTATATAATGTTCCCGGAAGAACCGGAAGTAACATTACTGCTGAAACAACCTTGAGGCTTGCAAAAGATTGTGAAAATATTGCGGGCATAAAAGAAGCGAGTGGCAATATGGTGCAGTGCATGCACATTTTAAAAAATGCTCCCAACGATTTTTTATTTGTAAGCGGCGATGATCATCTGGCGTTGCCCTTGATTGCCTGCGGTGCAGATGGCGTCATAAGTGTTGCAGCAAACTGTTTTCCGAACGATTTTTCTGAATTGATAAGAGCTGCACTGGCATTGGATTTCAATAAAGCGTCAAAGCTTCAATTTAAATTATTAGATGGTATTGATCTATTGTTTGTAGAAAATAACCCGGCAGGTCTTAAAGCTTTTTTATATGAGATGGGAATAATTGAAAATGTTTTGCGTCTTCCGTTGGCTCCCTTAAGCAAAGCGTATCATGAAAAGGTGAAAGCTTTTATTAAAACACTTTCTTAATTTTTATATAATATAACATACGCCTTCCTCAGCAAGCTCCGTATTTTCAAACACTTGGCTGGCTTCAGTTTTAAAGTCTTCGATATTTTCATACATAGACGAAAAATGTCCTAGTAATAATTTTTTTGCATTTGCCTGTTTTGCAATCATTGCAGCATGAACAGATGTTGAATGAAACCTTTTTTTAGCTTTTTCTTCAAGGTCTTTCAGATAAGTTGACTCATGGTAAAGCAAATCAACATTGCGTATTTTTTCAATCATGGGCTCAAAATATGCAGTGTCCGCACGATAAGCATACGACTTTGCCGGCGCACTTCGCCTGGTAAGAAGTTCATTTTTTATTATTTCATTTTTGTCATTTATAAAATCTTTCCCTCATGCAGATTTTCATAAAAGAAGCAGGTATATTATATTTTTTAATTTTTTCAACATCGATTTTCCTGGGATTTTTTTTCTCCTTAAATAAAAATCCCCAGCATGTCAATACGGTGATGAACTTTAAAACATGAAACATTTATTTTTTTGTCTTCAAAAATTATTTCTTCTTTTTCAAGGTCGTGAAAATAAATCTCATAAGGCAGTTTCGCATCTGCAACTTCAAATTGTATATCAATAATTTTCTTTAAACCAGCCGAGGCATAAATATGAAGATCATTTAGCCTGCCGTTCAAACCGAAGGTGGTAAGCAAACCAATAAGACCAAAATAATGATCACCGTGAAGATGTGAAATAAAGATATGGTTGATTTTGCTTTTTTTAATTTTATAGGTATTCATTTGCATTTGCGTGCCTTCGCCGCAATCAATCAGGAAATTGTGCTCATCCGTTTGCACCACTTGCGCTGTAGGATGCCGGTTGTGTGCCGGCAACGCAGAATTATTGCCTAAGAATAGTTACGGAAAGCATTATGTTTGATGCGGCTTTAATGATTTTTTAAAACGGTGAATTATTCATAGCAATTCTCTTTCAATTTCTTCCATCTGCACAATATCCCAGGCCTCACTTTGCGTAGGAGTTGTATTCATTAGTTCAAGCAATTCTCTTTCATCTAAAAACTTTTCTACTTCAGGTTGTATGCAACAAATGACCAATGAATTATTTTGATCGTAAAAAGTTTGTTGCACAGCGATTAACGTATTTGCAGCGTCTTCATCTATTTTTTCCACATTCTCCAGGTTCACGATTACATTTTTAATGCTGTTATTTAAAAATGAAAGCAGCTTATCACTTATTTCTTCTGTCACTATTAGCAGATAAAATAGTGTCCTGAAGTGTTATGACATGAAATTTTTCTTTGGTATCAATTTTGAATTCCATTGTTAATTAGTTTTTCTTACACAAAAAAAGGATTGAGGCAATTACAAGCTCAAAGATAAAAAAGAAAAGTGTGGTTATAGTTTTTCATACTTCACACAATATTTTTATTAAGAACACCGTAATTAAAAAGTAAGTGTTTAAAACAGAATAGAAAATCCTTAATTTTTAATAATTATTACATCTTTCATATTCTTGATTAACGCTTATTTTTTTAACTTTTATTTAGTGGTTTTCAACACTATGTGAATTGTTTTAAGAACTAAGAATAAAATTTATTCGTTATTATTGTATAGTATTAAATTGTTTTAAATGGACAACAATTTTTCAGCACAGGTAAAAGAAATAATTTCATATAGCAGGGAGGAGGCATTACGGCTTGGAAATGATTTTATAGGAACCGAACATCTTGTTCTGGGACTTATAAGAGATGGCGAAAATACTGCTATAAAAATATTAAAATCTCTTAATGTGGATCTTTATGAACTACGCAAAGAAATAGAGTTCGCGGTAAAAGATAAAACCGGAAAAAATATTGCCAACATTAATTCGCTGCCGCTAACAAAACAGGCAGAAAAAGTAATCAGGATAACCGTTCTGGAAGCGAAAGCCAATAAAAGCCCTCTTGTTGAAAGTGAACATCTTATGCTTTCAATTTTAAAAAATAAAGAAAATATTGCCACACAAATTCTTAACCAGTTTGATGTGGATTATGATATGTTTAAAAATGAGCTGGGCTATGTAAAAACTGATCCCAAAGCAGAATTCCAGGATGATGAAGGTGAAGAGTTTGATGAAGAAAGAAAATCATATTCCCAACAGCGCTCAGCAAAAGGCGCTGCCTGCCCAGGCTAAATCAAAAACTCCCGTTCTTGATAATTTTGGAAGAGATATTACACGACTTGCAGAAATGGGAACGCTTGATCCGATTGTAGGCCGGGAAACGGAAATTGAAAGAGTTTCGCAGATATTAAGCCGCCGAAAAAAGAATAACCCGATTTTGATCGGTGAGCCGGGTGTGGGTAAAACAGCCATTGTTGAAGGTCTTGCCTTGCGAATTATTCAAAGAAAAGTAAGCAGGGTTTTGTTTGATAAAAGAGTGGTATCTCTTGATCTTGCTGCACTTGGTAGCCGGAACAAAATATCGTGGCCAGTTTGAAGAAAGAATGAAAGCCATCATGAATGAGCTTGAAAAGAACCGCGACGTTATTTTATTTATTGATGAGATACATACCATTGTTGGTGCAGGCGGCGCAAGCGGTTCACTGGATGCTTCAAATATATTTCAAACCGGCTCTTGGCAAGGGGAGAACTGCAATGTATTGGCGCCAGCACACTGGATGAATACAGGATGTACATTGAAAAAGATGGTGCACTTGACCGCCGTTTTCAAAAAGTAATGGTAGAGCAGCCAAGTGTTGAAGAAACCATACAGATACTTACCAATATAAAAAGCAAATACGAAGATTATCATAACGTAACTTATAGCTGATGATGCTATCGATGCTTGTGTGAAATTAAGCGACCGGTATATGACAGACAGGCTGCTGCCTGATAAAGCAATCGATGTGCTGGATGAAGTAGGCGCACGGGTTCACTTAAAAAATATCAATGTTCCGGAAGAAGTGATTGAACTGGAAAAAAAGATAGAAGATATAAAGCAGGAAAAAAATAAAGTGGTAAAAAGCCAGCGCTTTGAAGAAGCTGCTTCTTTACGCGATACTGAAAAAAGATTGCAGGAAGAACTGGAAAAAGCAAAAGTAGACTGGGAAGAAGAAAGCAAGCACAAACGATATCCTATAGATGAAGAAGCTATTGCTGAAGTAGTAAGCATGATGACCGGTATTCCTGTAAAAAGAATGGTGCAGGCAGAAACCGAAAAGCTTCGCAGAATGGCTGAAGATCTTGCAGGCGCTGTTGTAGGCCAGGATGAAGCCATACAAAAAGTGGTAAAAGCAATTCAGAGAAACAGGGTTGGATTGAAAGATCCCAGAAAGCCAATCGGAACATTTATTTTCCTTGGGCCTACAGGTGTTGGTAAAACAGAGTTGGCAAGGGCTCTTGCAAGGTATATGTTTGACAGTGATGATGCACTCATCCGTATTGATATGAGTGAATACATGGAAAAATTTACTGTATCAAGGTTGATTGGTGCGCCTCCGGGATATGTAGGTTATGAAGAAGGCGGACAGCTAACTGAAAAGGTAAGACGCAAACCTTATTCAGTGATTCTTCTGGATGAAATTGAAAAAGCGCATCCGGATATTTATAATATATTGTTGCAGGTGTTGGATGATGGCCAGCTTACAGATGGCCTTGGAAGAAGAATTGATTTTAAGAATACGATGATCATCATGACTTCCAATATTGGTGCAAGGCAGTTAAAAGATTTTGGTGAAGGTGTTGGATTTACAACTGCTTCAAGGGCAAAAAATGCTGAAGAAAATAATAAGGCAGTAATTGAAAAAGCATTGAAACGCACTTTCAGCCCTGAGTTCTTAAACAGGATAGATGATGTGGTTATATTCAACCAGCTTACAGAAGAAAATATATTTTCTATCATTGATATCTTAATGAAAGGTGTAACCAAGCGACTTCACAATCTTGGGCTTGACATTGGAACTTACTGAAGAAGCCAAAAAGTTCATTTCAGAAAAAGGATATGATTCACAATTTGGTGCAAGGCCGTTGCACAGGGCAATTCAGAAATATCTTGAAGATCCTCTGGCAGAAGAAATATTGAATATGAATATCAAGAATGGAGATGTACTTATAGCAGACCTTGATAAAGAAAATTCAAAAATTACATTTTGAAATAAAAGGAGGAGTAGTGAAAGAAGAATCGAAGCCAAATTCACTAGCCAAAGATAAATATTTTCCCGACCGTTTGAAAATAGATGCCACCTTAACAGGTGGCATTTTTTATTAAATTCACAGATTGCCGGCGCAATCCAATGTTCTGAATAATTAGAATCTGTGCGGCAATCTTTTAATGTGGCTAGGACATGTAACGTTTATTGAAATGTATCAACATGCATTTTGTAGGCCATTTTGCATTTACTTTTTATTTGTCCCATTTTTGTACCATGACAGATAAGATATTATCACTATAGACGGCTGGTCATCCTGTGGTAAAAGCACACTGGCAAAGCAACTGGCAAAAAAATTGGCTATCTGTATATTGATAGCGGTGCAATGTACCGTGCAATTACTTTATATTTTTTAAGAAATAATATTGACTATTACCGATGCAAAGGAAATAAAAGAAGCATTAAAAAATATAACTCTTGAATTTAAAGTGAATGAATATTCCAAACAGTCAGAAATTTATTTGAATGGTGAAAATGTTGAATACATTATCCGCGATCTTGTTATTGCAGAAAAAGTAAGTGAAGTAGCAGCATTGAAAGATGTAAGAACTTTTGCGGTTGCTGTTCAGCAGGAAATGGGTAAAGAATAAAGGAATTGTAATGGATGGAAGAGATATTGGCACAACTGTTTTTCCTGATGCAGAGATAAAAATTTTTATGATAGCAGATGGAGCCGTTAGGGTGGAGCGGAGGTTTAGAGAAATGTTTGAAAAAAATCCAAATATAACTTTAGATGAAATAAAAACCAATATTGAAATGAGAGATTATATAGATTCTCACCGTGAAGTAAGCCCGCTTCGAAAGGCAGCACGATGCCATTGAACTTGACAATACAAATCTTACTCGAAAAAGAACAACTTGATTTTGCATTGAAGCTTTGTAAAAAAAAATCTCCAAAGGCTGGAAATGAAAAGCATGATTTGTCGTCCTGATAAACTGTCAGGTTCAATAATTCAGACAATTTTCAGCAAACTCCCATTATTTCGTTAATGGTTTTAGATACCTTGTAAAAAGATACAAGTTTACTAATAATACCTTCGACAAGCAGCATCAGGACAACTTGCGCCGCTTGTAAGTAATATCCTAACCGGATTTTTTCCAGGCAAAAAAGAAATAGTTGTAACAATTTTATTTTATGAAGATTAAAATGCCATATTTCTTTAGAAGAAATAATATCTTCTGCAGATCGAATAAAATAAGTGGGAAATTTTTCTTCGCAAAGTTCAACAAGATGGGAAGTATTGGAACTATTATAGCCGCCAACTACAATAGCAAGGTCGGCATCGGTTTCAAGCAATCCATAAACTGCACTTTGATTTTCATAAGTCGCATAGCAAAGCGTATCCCGTGTATCTGCAAATCTTTCAGCGATATTTTCTTCAGTTAAGATTGATATTTTTTTATCATCACATTTTTAAGATAGTCAGCAATGGCCTGTGTATCACTTGCCAGCATCGTCGTTTGATTTACTACACCGATTCTTTGCAAGGTCTTTATCAACATCAAACCCTTCGGAAAAGCGTCCTTTGAATTCTTCATAAAAATTGTGAAGAGGCTTTTCACCATTTATATATTTTGCCAGTTCGATGGTTTCATTCATATCGGTTACAACCACTGTAGGCGTATTCGCTGCACTGTGGCTAAAAGTCGCCCGCGTTTCTTCATGCATGTGGCTTGCCATGCACTACAATTGAATATTTATTCTTTGCAATAGCTTCGTGCACGGTTCCATACCTTTTCAACAAAAGGGCAAGTAGTATTGTATTTTTTTATTTCGATACCAAGGTTCCTTAATTGCTTCTTCAATCTGCAATGTTGTTCCAAAAGCAGGCACGATAACAATATCATTCAGGTGAAAGATTCGCTAAAAGGCACAAGTGTATTTCCTTTTGTATCCATTAAAAACTTGACTCCCCTTTTTATAAGATCATCATTTACCAGAGGATTATGAATCATTTCACTCAGCAAATAAATTTTCTTTCCCGGGATTTTCTTCTAATGTTTTGAACGAAATTTCAATGGCATTTTCCACACCATAACAAAAGCCAAAATGACGTGCAAGATAAATATGCACGTCGCCAAAATCCAGCAGGCTGGGTGTAAAATCTTTTTTAAGCTTATCGTTTTGCTTACGTTTATTTTTAATCGCAGTAATTAAATAGCTCCGGTAATTTAAAGGTACATTAAATTTTTTCATAATAATATATTACTGCAAAGTTACAAACATGAAGGCATGGTACAAGCCAATGAAAGATTAATAAAGCTTAATTTCAATTTTTAATCAGATAAATCTATGTCAAACACAAACAATAATTTGATCATCCAAAATGGAGCTATTCAGCAAATATTTATGAAGTAAACCTGCGGCAATATACTCATGAAGGAACTTTCGATGCATTTTCAAAGCACTTGCCCCGGCTAAAAGATATGGGCGTAAAAATATTGTGGTTTATGCCGATTACACCAATAAGTGAAACAGGCAGGCTAGGCATTCTTGGCAGTTATTATGCGGTGAAAAATTATACTGAAACCAATCCGGAATTTGGTACATTAAATGATTTTAAAACATCTAGTCGATGAAGCCCATAAGCTGGGTTTTAAAGTTATTATTGATTGGGTTGCCAATCATTCCGGGAATGATCATATCTGGATTAACGAGCATCCTGAATTTTATTGTTATAACCGCAAGGCAATCCAACTTCATCACCCGCATGGCTGGACAGATGTTGCACAACTTAATTATGAAAATGCACGAACTGTGGAGGAAGTATGATCAATGCTATGAAATTCTGGTTGAACGAATGTGATATTGACGGATACCGATGCGATATGGCGCACCTTGTTCCGCTTGAATTTTGGATATACGCAAAAAAGAAACTTATCAAAGATTAAGGAGAATCTTTTCTGGCTGGCTGAATGTGAAGATGCCGGAATATCATGAAGTCTTTGATGCAACTTACACCTGGAAATGGATGCATGCATCTGAAGAATTTATCATAACAAAATGGACCTTCACAGCCTTGTTAACAGTTTTGTATAAATCGGTTACTGAATTTCCTGGAAATGCTTTCAGGGTATATTTCACAAGCAATCATGATGAAAATAGCTGGAATGGTACGGAATTTGAAAAATATGGAGATGCAGCAAGCCTTATGGCGGTATTTCAGTTGCACGTGGAATGGTATTCCCATGATTTATAGCGGCCAGGAAATTCCTAATAAAAAACGCTTAAAATTTTTTGAAAAAGATCCCATTAGAATGGGATGGTAATTTTGGTCTCCATAATTTTTATAAAACACTTCTTATCCTTAAAATCTACCAATAAATCTTTACGCGCCGGCGATATAGATGGTGCTTACAAAAATTATTTCTCATCCTGATGATACACCAGGTCTTTTCATTTCTAAGAAAAAATAAGACAGCTGAGGTATTGGTAGTTTTAAATTTTTCAGCAGAAGAAACTAATTTTCAAGTGAAGGGGGTACATGGTGTTTTCAGAAATGTATTTGGTGGAGATGTTAATTTTGATAATAACGAAACGTGTACTTGAATCCATGGGGATATCTTGTATTTGAAAAATTTCAATATGCACCACAAGAGTAATTTAATAAAAAAACCACGACATACACCGTGGTTTTTTTATTAATATAAAATCTCAATTATTGATCTGCAATCATCGAGAACTAATGGATATTCAAAAGGTTCGTTGTAACCCGGATAAATTCCTTCAATAGTAACCTGTTTATCCTTGCCAATAACAGTTGCTAAGATCATCCACGGACTTAACATTCTTTACCATTTGCTTTTGTAATGATAAAACCATCTCTCATTCTTGTCTGATCGTTAATAGCGCCTTCATTTATTTTTCTTCACCACCACTCCGCCAGTTAATGCCATATTCTTTAGCCTTGCTTGGATCTAAGTGTCACAAGATCTGGCACCAAGCTTATCAATCATGCCATCGGCTTTTACAATAGAATAATTACCTGCATTATTTTTTAAAGTAACCTGAATACACGTATTTTACGATCCATCTCTATCGATAAGTTACATTCACTTTATCACCAGGTTTATAATTGCTAAGTTGTTCCTGTAATTCTGATCCTGAGTTAATCGTTACATCATTTATTTTTTTAATAATATCACCTTTTTTAATACCGGCCTGCATTGCAGCACCATCTTTTGTAACGTCAGTAATATAAATTCCATCCACATTTAAAGGAATATTTTCTTTTTCTTTTTCCTGATCGTTAAAGCAATGAAGCATCAATAAACATGGCTCCTAAAAATCCTCTTTGACACTGCCATATTTTACAAGATCATTAATAACTTTTTTCACAATGTTAACCGGTATTGCATAAGAATAACCATTGTAATAACCGGTAGGAGAGGCAATGGCAGAATTAATTCCAATCAATTGCCCGCTTGGTATTGATTAAAGCACCACCGCTATTGCCCATATTTACTGCAGCATCGGTTTGAAAAATGATTCAACAGCCATAGAACGACTGCCGGTTTTATCATGGTTTAATCCCAGCGTTCTTGATTTTGCACTGATAATACCTGCAGTAACAGTTGCTTCAAGGTTTAAAGGATAACCCAGCGCCAATACCCACTGCCCTATTTTTACATCATCTGAATTACCATACAGCATGAATGGTAAATTTTTAGCATCTACCTTTACTACTGCAAGGTCATAGGAAGGATCAGCACCAATCACTTTTGCTGTATAGGTTTTTCTATCACTTAAAGTAACAGTTACTTCATCAGCACCGGCAACTACATGATTATTGGTAACAATATATCCATCATCACTTATGATAACGCCAGAGCCTGATGCCCATTTGAAGGATACATGTGTTGATGCTGCCTGCCATTTCCAAAGAACTGGTTAAACAAATCATCATCTCCAAACAAATCAGAAAAAGGATTTTTCTGGTTAGGTAAATTATTGCTAACCTGCCGAGGGTTGGTTTTTGTTTTAATGTGAACTACTGTAGGAATTGCAGCTTCAGCAGCCTGCGTAAAATCAGCAGGCCTGCGGTTCGGATTTCCTTTACCGTCAAAGAAGCCCGCATACTTATAATTGGATGGTATACTCAGTTGACTGAAAGTTTGGGTTGTATATTATTGTGCTGATATTTATTATAGCCAAAAATAACCCCCAGGGTTGTAAGAGCACTTATAAGCACTGTAAGTAGAATGTTCTTTGTTTTCATTTATAAATATTTTTAATTGTACGAATTATTTGTAAATAGCATTCATCAAAAGATATGCCTCAGTAATCCTAATAAATCTAAAATTAAATCAACGTAAATAAAATTGATAATACCGCTCATTTACCTTTAACAATTAATTAGTAAGGCTTCGTAGATATAAATTTAGAAATTTATGACAAGAAATTTTGGCATAAGGTTGCATGACGTTCTGAAATTTCTTGCATGATTGTTTTATAAACTTAATAAAAATTCCATAGTATCTGTTCCATCAGCATAATCAAATAAGCGAAGGTTGTTGGGCTTTGCCGAAAGGCATAACATCTTTACCAACAATACATTGAATGGGCTTTTCATTTTTTCAAGTCGTTGCTTAAAATGTTTCTGTCATCATAAAAATGTATAATGAAGCTGGCTCACTGGCGGAAAAGATATTTTCGTTTTCAAATAAAATAATGCTTTCATTGGTCATATAAAACTTATTATTCATAATAAGCAGCGTAAGGTTATAATCATAATTATTTTTGTACTTCGTATGATCAGTAAAATAATTATACTTTTTAAAAGCATTTAATAAAGGAATAAAATCATAGCGTTGCGGCACAAAAAGTATGGTAACATTTCTGCAACCCAACCCAAAATAAATATGAACATCATCTGCAAGCAACGATAAGTTCTTCATTCGTTTCATTACCTGATAAAACTGCTACAGAAGTTTTATTGCCCCTGATAATCGAGGGGTATTTCCCAAAATAATATTTAAAATATCTTGAAGAATTATTACTGCCTGTTGCAATATAAGCATCGCAATTTTTAAGAAATCGGCGCAATCTGCACATGCGCTGTTACTTCCGCATTCCATTCAACAAGCTTGTCAATAATGTGTGTCATCAACACATTATCTTTTTCAGAAAGCTTAATCATTTGCTTGTGCCCTGAAATAAAAACACATAGAAAATCATGAAAGCCCACCAGCGGAATATTTCCTGCCATTACCATCACCTACTGTTTCTGGTTCAATATTATCATCAAGATGATAATAGTCTACCCAGTCAAGCATTTTATTATATTTAAAAAATAGGTTGAAATATTTTTCAGGGATAGATTTATAAATTCCAGCGTAAACCATTTATTTTTTTCATAAGCTTTTTTCTTTATTTTTTCCAGTTGTACATCGCCGGAAACGATGTATTTTCCAAGCTTCGCAAGTAAATCAATTCTTTGCATTCAAAATCCATTCAATAAATAATTATCTGTTATATATTTGTAAGAAATTAAACGATGCAAAATTCGTTTATTATTTTAGCATAGTAAAGCTTAAAATGAAAAAAATGGCAATAAAAATAACTGATGAATGTATTAATTGCGGTGCGTGCGAGCCGGAATGCCCGAACAATGCAATTTATGAAGGTGGAGTGGAATGGGCAATAGCAGATGGAACAACCGTAAAAGGCCAGGTAGTTTTGATGGACGGAACGGTAGTGGATGCAGATCAAAGAAATTCCCCTATTGCTATTAGACACTTATTATATTACGCCGAACAAATGCACAGAATGCCAGGGTTTTCATGAAGAACCGCAATGTGCTGCTGTATGCCCTGTGGACTGTTGCGTACCGGATGAAATGTATCGGGAAACGGTGGATGAGTTGCTTGCAAAAAAAGAAAAGCTTCACATATAAATGTCAAAGCTTGAATGTTAATTATTGTGAACTTGCGGGGCGAAAGTATAAATAAATACTTTCGCTTTTTTTTAAATTAAAATGCAAGTATGTTTTTGAAAATACATTCAACATATTAGATAACTGTTATGCTACACACGGAAAATTTTAGTAAAATTCAAATGTTTTCATGAAACCCAAAATTGCATTTGTAACCGGCGGTTATTCTGGCGAAGCCGAGATTTCTTATAAGTCTGCCATAACTTTTGAAAAAAATATCGACAAGGAAAGATTTGATCTTTATAAAATTGACATTACTCTGGATGGTTGGTTTTACGAGCTGCCCAATGGAACTAGAACTGAGGTAAATAAAAATGATTTTTCTATAATGTTGGATGACGAACCTTTTACATTTGACGCTGTTCTGATAGGCATTCACGGCACACCAGGAGAAGATGGAAAGCTGCAGGGCTACTTTGATATGTTGCACATTCCTTATACTTCCTGCGACTGCGCAACCTCTGCAATCACTTTTAATAAAAGATATACGGTAGCAATTGCAGGCGCTGCTGGTATCAATGTTTCCAATTCAGTTTTATTATTTAAGAAAGATTATCAAAGCCCGGATGAGAAGGTTAAAAATTTAAAATTTCCTGTTTTTGTAAAACCTAATAATGGCGGTTCCAGCATTGGCATGTCTAAGGTAAATGCGCCTTCAGAAGAACTGGGAGTGGCTATTGCCAAGGCTTTCAAGGAAGATAATCAGGTATTGGTAGAAGAATTCATTGAAGGCCGCGAGTTTACAATCGGGGTGTTTAAAGCAAATGGAGAAACTATCGCTTTGCCCGTTACTGAAATAATTTCAAAGAATGCTTTTTTTGATTTTGAAGCGAAATATCATGGTGCGAGCAGCGAAGAAACGCCGGCAAATATTGATGAGGATTTAAAACAACTGATACAAAACGAAGCAATAAAGGCATATAATATTTTTAATTGCCGAGGTGTAATAAGAATTGATTTCATTTATAATGAAAAACAAAAAAAACTTTACATGCTGGAAATAAACACAGTGCCTGGTCAAAGTGAAGCGAGCATTGTGCCTCAGCAATTAAAAATGTTGGGCTGGACACTGAAAGATTTTTATACTGCATTAATAGAAGAATGTCTGCATAATTAAATCTTATTTAAATTGCAAAACTTCATTTGCTCACTTAACAACATAATGTGCTTAAATATCTTTCACGCCAGCCTTTTTGGGTAAACCTTGTTGCAGCAATTGTTTTGGTATGCCTGCTTCTTTTTTTATTTTTTCAATCACTTAGCTGGTTTACCAATCATGGTAGTTATCTTAAAGTGCCTTCCGTAGTTGGAAAGAAAACAGATGATGCTTTGAAATACTTACAGGATCAGGGTTTCGAGGTAGTAATAACTGATTCAAGCTATAATGATAGTCTTCCTTTAGATATAGTTGTGAAACAATTGCCAGCCTCAGGATCAACGGTAAAGGTGAATAGAACGGTTTTTTTGAACGTTAATCCGCAGTCATTACCAATGGTTGAAATGCCTAAGCTGGAAGGATTAAGCTTTCGGTTTGCATTAGAAAGACTTTCCAAAAATCACTTGCAGTTGGGCGATACTACTTATAAGCCGGATTTTATGAAAGGAACCATTCTTGAGCAGGATATAAATGGTAGCAAAGTGGAAGCGGGCACCAAATTAAAATGGGGCAGTGCTATAGATCTTGTTATCGGTGGTGGCCTGGCGCAGGTGCAAATTGCGGTGCCAGATGTATACGGTCTTACGCTCGAAGATGCGAAAGCGGCGATAGAAGCAAAGGGAATAACACTTGCTGCAATTTTGCCGACAGGCGATATAACTGATACATTAAAATCTTTCGTGATAAGGCAAAACCCTGATGTAAAAAATGATGAAGGGCAAACGAAGTATATGCAACCCGGACAAACAATGGATCTCTGGATATCAGCAACGGCGCCGCCTCCAGACAGCCTGAGAGAACAAAGACCAATAACAGATACTGTAAAAACCACACAATAAATTATGACAAACATTACAGCAGATGAAGTAAAGCAAAGACTTGATGCGGGCGAAAAATTGCATCTCATAGATGTAAGAGAGCCACATGAACACGAAGCGTTTAATATTGGCGGTACATTGCTTCCGCTTGGAAAAATACAATCTATGCAAACAGAAGATATTGATGATCTGAAAAATGAAGAAGTAATTCTTTATTGTAGAAGCGGCAATAGGAGCGGCATTGCAGCGATGACCCTGGATCAAATGGGGTTTACCAATACAAAAAATCTTACCGGTGGAATGCTCGCCTGGGAACAAAGATTTAAGAGTTAACAGGAACGGCATTTTAAAAAAGGCGATTTATAAAAACTAACAACCATTAGTTTTTATTTTACAATTTTATATTTATTGCCGCTAAAAAATTAGTTGCCGCCATAGGAAAATAATAATTCTCTACGCTCAACTCGCCACCGGAAAAATAATCATAAGTATAACCGTTTGATTCATATTTGATATTGAATAAATTATTTACCTGGAAAATAAAATTTATTTCCTTAAAAAAATGTTTAGGTGTCAGTGTATAAGAGGCTTTTATATTTTGTACATAATATGGATCGATGCTCCTGCTAAGATGAGAAGTATTATCAAGAAATTGCTTGCTTACATATTTAGATAGAAAACTTATTTCACTTCTTTTTAAAGGAATAAGATTCAAAGTGCCTGCTGCCACAGTATTTGGTGAGAATGAAATATCTGTATTATGATATTGATAAGTAACCTGGCCGCCATTATCATAATCATCCACATATTCAGTAAAGTTTTTTATTTTGTTTTTACTGAAAGAAATATTTCCTGAGGCATTTAGCCATTTTGTAAAATTTTCTGCTGCCTGCAATTCAATTCCCATGCGATAACTTTGCGGAGCATTAGTTCTTGTATACGCGCCTACATCATTTATTTTCCCTGTTGATACCAATTGATTGTGATAATTCATATAATAAAATGTAGCGCCGTAAGTGAATGGTGTATTTCTTTTCTACAATCCCAGCTTCAAGATCATATAATATTTCAGGCTTTGGTAATTCGTTTACGCCAGCTTCAAAGTCATCGCGGTTGGGTTCTTTTGCACCTATTGAATAAGAAATATAAAACTGCTAGTTATTTTTATTATAAGAAATACCAGGTTTTGGATTAAAGAAGGTATAGTTCTTATCAATTGTTATTTGAGGATTATATTCAAAGCCCTTTATATCATAGTTTACAAAGCGTGCCTTGAATATCTGCGAAGCCTGAAAAACCCTAACCGAAATCTTGCAATATTTTTGCATACAAATTAAAATCTCTTTTGTAGGCTGGTACATTCACGTATATCGATAATTTTTTGGAAAGCCATACTGGTGCCCATGTTACAATATCATAATGTTTGCCTTCATATTCATCCCAGCCTCCTCCAAAAGTAAAATGTGTTTTATTTTTTTTATACTGAAAAGAAAAATACCGACCCATAAAAATAATTATCGAGCCATAAACGTCTTATCAGATCAGTTGTAGTAATAGTATCCGTACCATTTATATAATCAGGCAATCCATAATCGCTGAAAGGCTGCGCCAGCCCTGTATTCTTCATAATATCCTTTGCCTCTTGTAAGAAACAGTGCGGCATTAAAACTTATATATTCATTTATTTTCTGATCATAAAAAAGCTGGTAATGTGTTTGAATATAATTATCTGTTTCGTTGCTATAAGGTGCTCCGGGTTTTTCAGTTCCGGCAGGATTATAGGTCCGGTTACTATCAAGGTAACTTTCAGGAACGCCATACCATGCCTGGTAAGTTTTTTCTTTTCCGCTTAAAATATTCAATCGCAAAGAACTGTTTTTGTTAATGTATGCAGTACTTATATAAAAAGATTGCAGATTGGAAAAAGCCCTGTCAACATATCCATCACTGCTTATATGCAGACACGCGTGCATCAAGTTGTAAAATGATTCCGAGTAAGCCCTGTGCCAATTTTAAAAGTATTTTTCCAGGAATTAAAAGAGCCATAGGTGTTATTGAATTCTAAATATTTTTCTTTATTTACTTCATTGGTGGCAAGATTAATCGTTGCACCAAAAGCGCCTGCGCCGTTAGAAGATGTGCCTACGCCGCGTTGTACCTGGATCGAATTTACTGAGGAGCAATATCGGGCAAGTCAACAAAAAAAGTTCCCTGGCTTTCTGCATCATTGTAAGGTATTCCATTCAGGGTAACATTAATTCTTGAGGCATCGGTGCCGCGTATGCTTATTCCTGTGTACCCAATGCCCATTGCCTGCGTCAGAATTTACTACTACAGATGGCACCTGGTTTAAAATAAACGGCAAGATCCTGCCCCAGGTTCACTTTCGCAATTTCTTTTTTGCTGATATTGGTTTTAGTAAATGGAGCTTTGTCAGCTGCTCCGTATGATGTTATTTCAATGTTATTCCAGCATTAAGCGTATCCTAAGCTTTGCTTTGTTGTGTCCTGAGCAAAAGCAAAAAAATAACAAATGCGAAAGTGTGTAGGTAAAAATTATTTTTTTCATGTTATAATTTTTAAACTGAAAAGGATAAGCATTAAAAAGAGGCAGGAAAAGTTGTTCAACCTCCCTTCGCAGGCATTATCCTGATCAGGTCTGCGGGTATTATCTCAGCAAAACCGCAATTGCGAGTGCACCCCGGTAAAAATAAATTTGCTAATGCAAAAATAATTGTAATAAAATTTAATTTCCAAAAATGTGTAACTTTTATTTTCATTGTGCGTATCACTTGTAAAAATTTCTATGAAATATATGTTTTTCTTTTTGTTAACGGCATCCTTTACAACATGCTTTTCCCAGCAAACAATAATTAAAGATAAAAACGCAGAAGTAAGGCCAGTTGCCGATTTTACTGGCATAAAAGTTTCCGGTGGCATTGATGTTTATCTTTCCCAAAGTGATAGCTATTCACTGGCAGTAAGCGCCAGTGATGATAAATATCGCGATAACATTAAGACTGAAGTGAACAATGGGATACTTGAAATTTATTATGATAATGATCACTCGTTACGTAATAATGATGATAAAAATCTGCGTGCGTATATTTCTTTTAAAACACTTGAAAGCATTGAAGCCTCAGGCGCCAGCGATGTAATTGTAAGTAGCCTGCTTACTTCAAACACTTTACTAGTAAAGCTTTCAGGAGCAAGCGATATTAAAGGTCCTGTAAAAATCACTAACCTTAGCATGGAACTTAGTGGTGCTTCAACCGTTACAATAAATGGTGATGTGCAAAATTTGAAACTCTCTGCAAGCGGTGCAAGCGATGTAAAAAACTATGATCTGCATGTTGATAATTGTATTGCAAAACTTTCCGGAGCTTCTGATGTAAGCCTTACAATAAACAGCTCAATTTCTGCAAATGCAAGCGGAGCAAGTACTTTATTCTATCAAGGCGCACCTGAAAAAAGAGAAGTTGCAACAAGCGGTGCAAGTTCTATCGCCCAAAAAAATAATTAATTTATTTTCCATCTGCCCATAAAAGAAATTCAGGAAGCACCCGGCTCCATGAATTATAATCGTGCGTACCATTTGCTTTTTCTATAAAAACAATATCACCCGGCGCACATACATGTTTATTTTTTATACAATCAATAAGGTCTTTAGTATCATCTACCACGTCAATAATTCCATCATTATCTCTGTCAGCAGTTTCCTCATTACCACCTGCATAAAACCAATATTTCAAATGCGGTTTTTTTCCTGAAGACCTTATTTTATTGATCATGAGCCTGTCTTTATCATCACGAGTAATAAGGATCATTTGCATCTTTATCACGATACCAAAATGATCCTGAAAACACACCAACTTTATCAATTTTATCTGCATAATCCCATGCAACATCAAATGCTGAAAGACCACCAAGCGAACATCCCGAAATAGCTATAGAATCGAAGTTGCTAATTCCCATTTTTTTTTTTATAGACGGAAGAACTCATCAGCAATAAAAGCAGCATATTTTTCTGCAGAAGATCCATTGTTTTGATAATCAGGATATCCTGCAACGCCATATTCCTGCTTACGATCATAGGCGTAATACATACGACCAGCAACGGTTTCAGCGAATTTTTCTTATAAAGACTATCAATAATTTTCTTTAAGTTGAAGTGTTCAATATCCTGCCCGTCATTTACTAGTAATAAATTATATTCGTTTTTATTTTCAGGAAAAGGCGTAGAAATTATTGTGAGGTCAATGTGTTTTTGCAGATGCCGTGAGTATACTGAATCCTTTGATTCTTGCATTTTAAGTTGGCACAATGCTGTATTAATGATAATAAAAATTGCTGTTAAAACTTTAAAGACTACAAGTTTGTTTGCATATGCTAATGTATTAAAATTTGGTTTCAAAGCGATATCAACATTACATTTGCACTCCTAAATCGCGAAGTAGAGCAGCGGTAGCTCGTCGGGCTCATAACCCGAAGGTCGGAGGTTCGAACCCTCCCTTCGCAACTGCAAGTCCCGAATTACCGGGACTTTTTTTATTAATAAAAATTTAAATGAAATCCGGATTTGTAAATATTTTTGGAAAACCAAATGCGGGTAAAAGCACGTTGCTGAATGCATTGATGGGAGAGAAGCTTGCCATTGTTTCACCAAAAGTGCAAACAACCCGGCATCGCATAAAGGGAATATTAACGCACGATGATTATCAGATAATTTTTTCTGATACTCCCGGAATTATTGAGCCAAAATACAAGCTTCATGAAAAAATGATGCAGGCAGTAAAAGGAAGCCTTGAAGATGCAGATGTTGCTTTATTAATTGTTGATATAAAAGATGACCTTAATGAAGCGGATGAAATATTTTCGTAGTTGACTCTAAAAGTACCGTCAATATTGATTCTTAATAAAGTTGATGCTGCAAAAAAAGAAGTGATTGAAAAGGCACAAAATTATTTTTCTGAAAAAGAATATGCAAAAAGGTTGTACTTCTTTCTGCACTTAAAGAAAAAAGGTATTAATGAATTGCTTGATGCAATTCTCAATTTACTTCCTGAAGGCGAACCTTTTTACAAGGATGATAACCTGAGTGATCTGCCAATGAAATTTTTTGTAGGTGAAATGATAAGAGAAAAAATCTTTTATTTATACCAGGATGAAATTCCATATCATGCAACAGTGCTGGTGCAGGAGTTCAAAGAAAAAGCAACACTTACAAAAATTTCCGCAGATATTATTTTGCAAAGAGAAACGCAAAAAGGAATTGTGCTTGGTGAAAAGGGGAAAATGATAAAAGAATTTGGAACACAGGCAAGAAAAGACATTGAAGCATTTATTGGAAGTAAAGTTTTTCTTGAATTGTTTGTAAAAGTGCGACCGAAATGGAGAGACAACGAAATACACTTAAGAGAATACGGTTATTGAAACTTCCTTGTTTGTTGGATTAATATTTAATCATTTATAATTCACTAATTCGCTTCCTCTGGCAGATAATTTGTATTCCTTTACTTTAAAAATTATTATGCCTTATTTAATAAATAAAAATTCAAGAGAAGAAATACGGATATTCTATGAAGACCTTGGAGACGGTAAGCCCGTTGTATTTATACATGGCTGGCCTGTAAGCCATGCAATGTGGGAGTATCAAATAACACCGTTGAGAGAAGCAGGCCTTCGCTGCATTACCTACGACAGGCGCGGATTTGGACAAAGTGATCAATCACTCGATAGTTATGATTATGATGCTCTCGCCAGCGATCTTAAATGTTTGCTTGATGAATTAAATCTTACTGATGTAACGCTTGTTGGTTTCAGCATGGGTGGTGGTGAAGTAGTGAGATATTGCAGCAAGTATAATTGCGAAAGGGTAAGCAAAATTATACTTGTAAGTTCTATAATTCCTTATATGCTTAAAACTGAAGATAATCCTGATGGAGTACCATTGGAAATGTTTCAGGAATTTGAAGAGAAAATAAGAGATGACAGGCACGCATTTTTGCAAACATTTTTCAAACAGTTTTTTGGAGAAAGCTGGATAAAGCATCCTGTAAGCCAGGCTACGCTTGACTATTCCTTCTCTCTCGCTGCATCTGCTTCGCAAAAAGCAACTATAGATTCTATGAAAGCTTTTTCGCAAACAGATTTTAGAAAAGAATTATCATCAATAAAAATTCGCTCATTGGTGATACATGGAGATGCTGATAAAACAGTGCCAATCAAGGCTTCCGGCGACCAGGCTTCGATGTTGCTGCCTGATGCGCTATATAAAGTATATGAAGGTGCGCCACATGGATTGTTCATTACACATAAAGTGGCTCTTACCAATGATATTTTATCTTTTGTAAATGATGGAACAACTGTAAGCCTTGCAGATGCTTACACTGTGGATGAGGATGAAATGTCGCCCGTAATTTCTGGAAATAATTTATAACAATTTAAAATAATATAGCCGCCGATCTGATAAGTCGGCGGCTTTTGCTATAATACTTTTAAGTAATAAAACTTAATTGGGTATTTTTTTATTTTATATAAAAATGCACTAAGGGTGTATATATTTTGTCTGTACATTTAATAAAACAAAATCATGAATAGTACCGAACTTAAAAGCCTCCAAGCTCCGCTAAAAGAAAAGTACCGTGACCAACCTGAAGCTGCAGTTATAACATTAAAAGCAACAGGGACAATAGGGGAGGGAATATCCTGTAAAGTGGATACTGGCAAGGCCATCGTTGACGCTGGCCTTCATCCTGCAACAGGTGGAACAGGCTTACTTGCCTGCTCCGGCGATATGCTGCTGGAAGCGCTGGTAGCCTGCGCCGGTGTTACATTACAGGCTGTAAGCACTGCTATTGGAACAGAGATAAAAGGTGGAACTATTACCGCAGAAGGTGATCTTGATTTTAAGGGAACTCTTGGCGTGTCAAAGGATGCACCAGTTGGCTTCAAGACTATTCGCCTGAATTTTAATCTTGAATCGGATGCGGGTGAAGAACAAATTGCCAGCATTAAAAAACTTACTGAAAGGTATTGTGTGGTGTATCAAACGCTTGTAAAAGGTGTATCAGTTGAAACGGAATATCATGTATCATAACATCCTAATAAAAAACCCGCACAATTGCGGGTCTCGATAAAAATTATTTGTTCAATTAATTCTGAGCAGTTGCCGGGCTTATGATCGTGGATACTTCTGTGATCTTGTTTGCGGGAAATCCACCCTTTGCAGCATGTTCTTTTATTAGCTCTTCATTCTCGGCTTTGTATACACAAAAGATCTTATCGCCGGTTACATAGCTTTGTACCCATTGTATATCCGGGCCCATTTCTTTAAGCACAGCGCAGGATTTTTGAGAAATTGATTTTAATTGCTCAGGGGTTAATTTCCCTGCGTCCGGGATGTCTCTTTCAATAAGATAAGTTTTCATTGTTGTTGATTTTGTTGTTGATGAATTAGATGCCGTAGTGGTTTGAGCCATGGAAGCATAACTGGTAAAGAGAATGATTGCAAGAGCAATAATGCGATTTGAGATTGATTTCATAACGTTTATTTTTTTGGTTTAAGAATAATCAAAGTTAGGATGCAAAGGCAGCGCAAGCTTGTAACAATTCATTCAATAAATGGTAAACAGTATAAAACAAATCATTCAATAAATGGTAAAAATCAAACCAGCAGTAGTACTTAATGAAGAAGATCAAGATAAGCCATGGGTAATAATCCATATTTCTTTTTGAAACATTTGGTAAAGTAAGAAGCACTTGTAAACCCTGAATCAAAGGTGATCTGCGCAATATTATTACGCTGTTTTTTCATAAGGTCTTTTGCTTTTTCAAGCCGGAATTCTTTTAAAAGCAGGTTAGGAGAGAGGCCGGTAAGTGAAACTGTTTTCCTGTATAATTGCGAGGTGCTCATGGCCATTGCACGGCAATAATTGTTAATATCGAAATCCGAATTTTGCCAGTTTTCACATAATAGTATCAAACAGCGATTTTACTAAATTTTCATCGTGTGCGGGAAAGGTGAGAAAAATTTTTTCTTTATGCCGGAAAAAATCTTTTGAAACAAGTTCTTTTACTGAAGATGCAATGGCTATTTGAAAATTGCCGGCAATGGAGCACATACATTGGGCAAATTCTATGGTGTTCTGAAACAAATTATTTCCGTTATCAACAGGCTCGCCGGCATTAAGTGCTATCCGGAAATGCAATAGGTCACCATGCGCTTCTTTCATATCTTTTTGAATGCATACAGCGCAAGTGATGGCCTTGGCTGCCGAAGAAAAAGATACAAGAAAACCGCTGCCTTCACATTCTATCTCGCGACCGCCGTTCTGAGCAATATTTGTTCTTATAATTTTATTGTGACTGTTTATTATTTCATTTGCTTTGTCAATTCCTGTTTTATACCTGAGCAAATTAAGATCAGTAACGTTTGTACACAATAAAATACGGAAAGAAGGATCAGCAAAAACTTTCAGGCCGTTATCCGAAATGGTTGTTTCTTCCGGATCATAAATGCGCCCTAAAAAAGATTCCACAAGGCTGCTTTGTACTTCTATTACTTTGTTAGGTATTAGTCCGTGAGCCTTGGCGTGCATTTCGGAAACCGCTTCTTTATTCGGGGCTTCTATCAGGCAGAAAATACTTTCCCGTTGCTCATCTATCCAATAAGTCATGCATTTACATCCATACTCTTCCTGATGGCTTAAATCTTTCTGATGTGCTTCTGCAACACCTGTTGCTTTCACACCCGGAATGATATGGACATCCATGTAAATAGGCATATCTTTTCTGAAGAATGCTAAGGTAAATAATTTTTTCCCCAGAAAAACTTATTATGCGATTTCAATTATTTATAAATCCGAAGGAATATATGTACAATAAAAAAGCCCTTGCATTTACAAGAGCTTTTTCAAAAAAGGACACTTTATTAAATTATTTCATGCCTGACTGTAACTTTTTTGCCATATTCAAATGTGACTGTACCACAGGTATTGCTCCAGACACCAGCTTCTTAAGATCAGGATCTTTAGTAAGGCTGTCAGTTTCATGCAGGTGCATCAGCAGGTCAGTGTGGTCATCCACCATCTTATCTGTCCATGCTTTATCAAAGTCTTTTCCGCTCTTGTCATTAATAGTTACTACATTGGAAGTATCCACGGAAGGAGCTTTGAGATTTCGCTTCGATGAAAGGTAATTCTGCACATCAGCACCGAGTTTCTTATGATCCTTCAGCATTTTTTCAGCATCATCTTTTATTTGCTTGGATCCCTTGCTGATACCAGCATTAAGCCATGCCATTTCCTTCATGTTTGCAGGCACTGCAATGTTGATGAAGTTCTGCTCAGGCGAAGAATTGGCCGTCATAGACATAGACGAAGAGCTGTCTGTAGTTGAGTGCATAGAATCTCTCATTGCGGAAGATGAGCTATCACCTTTTGTTGAATCCGAGCTCATAGAAGAGCTGGCGCTTGAGCCCCCACTGTTGCAGGAAAACATTATTACCGATGCGGTAAGAATGCATAAAGTAAGTCGTAGATGTTTCATTGTATGTTTTTTTGATAATTAATACCCATTACACTGGGAAAATACTTTTTGTTCATGTTAAGACCAATTATTTATTAAAAATAATGCCAAACAAACGCACGCACAAAATACAACCTTCATTTTTGTCGCGCTTACATCAGTAGCATTCCCGTGCCTGCTATATCTGCAATGTTTTGATATTGAGTACTGCCCTCAACATACATTGGCGTTTCTCTTGATTTCTCTTAATTAATAAAATACACTACTATGAAAAATAATTCACATTATTTCAGTTTGTGCAATGGAGCAATGACCACCGTTGTGTTCCTCTTTCTTTGGTAGGCACACAGGCGTAAAACACAAAACAATTATATAATCAAGATAAATGTACCGCTTCTTCCAATGATGATGTGGCTCTTTTAAACGTGTATCCTAATCCAGCAGCTGATGAGGCCAGGCTCATCTTTACTTCAGCCATTAATGATGAGCGATATCAAATAAGGGTTCTAAATGATGCCGGCATACAATTGAATCATATGGAAGGAACTATTGTGCAAGGTCAAAACACAATAGAAATGCATGTGGGAATTATCCTACCGGAATTTATTACGTTTAGGTGTTTACCATGTCCAGCAGGCAAACTTTAAAGCTGGTGAAGCAAAACAATGAATAATTATATGGCGTGATGGTATAATTTACGTTTGTGGAGGTTTTCCTAAGCAAACATATGCACTACTTAAACAATCTCGTCTTTCCTGCGTATTCTTTGCAATACAATTATATAATATGCCTACAATACAACCCACCAACTTCGGTGACCTGCGGCGGCTGGAGCCCATTACCCGTTCATTCGGGTATGAAAGAGGGCAGCCTATAGACCGCTATTATATTGAAAGATTTCTAAGCAGTCATGAGGCGGATATTGCCGGCCATGTGGTAGAAATTGGAGACGATCGCTACACCGCACAGTTCGGCGGAGCAAAGGTTACGCATGCCGATGTGCTGGACCAGCCGCACCCTGATTCTTCGCCCACCATTACGGCTGATCTTGCAAAGGCAGACCATGTTCCTTCCAATGCTTTTGATGCCATAATAGCCATACAAACCCTGCAGTTTATTTATGACCTTCAGGCGGCGGTGCGCACCATGCACCGGATACTGAAGCCGGGTGGGGTAGTGCTGGCATCGGTATCTTGTGTAAGCCAGGTTTCGCGCTATGATATGGACCGTTGGGGCGATTACTGGCGCATTACCAGTGCAGCAGCGCAGCGACTCTTTGGCGATGTATTCGGGAAAGACAATGTGCAGGCAGAAGCTTATGGCAATGTGCTTGTATCGGCAGCTTTTTTATATGGGCTGGCAGCAGACGATCTAACCAAAGAAGAACTCGACTTCCGCGACAGGGATTATGAATCCGTTATTTGCATAAGAGCGGTGAAGCAGTAACAGCGCTTCTTTGCTTTACAAAAGTGCGATGCATTCAATAGAAATTAAAATTCCTCCGGGGAATGGCATTACCTGCGGAACACTGCGGGCAGGAGCGTTTTCAGGAAATGCCTGGCTGTACACTTTGTTCAAAATACTAAAGTCGTTACCGGTTACCATAAAAACAGTTGTTTTCACAATCTTATTAAGGCTGCTATCCAGCTCTTCCAAAATGGTTTTAATATTTGCCAATGCCTGTGTGGCCTGCATCTCAAAGCTATCGGGCAATTTTCCGGTTGCGGGATCAACGCCGGTAGTGCCGGAGAGGAAAACCAAATTATCCGCAATAACTGCCTGTGGAAATATTTCAGAGGTGCGGGGAACTTTAGAAGTATTGAAAGATTTCTTTGTTTGCATTTTTTCATTTGTATTATGAAAGCCTATGAATACATTCTTTCTTACTCATTATTTCTGCTTGGCAGGAAGTTTTGATTTTATATAATCACTTTGTTCTTTCAGGCCTGCTGCATCTTTTTTATCAGCAATGCCCTTTAATATATTATTAATAAAGGGGTCTGAATTTACATGAAACTGTTGCGGTATCTCTTCACGAAACTTTACAATCATATCCACACCTTTCTCAAGATTAGCGGTGCTTCTTTACCCTTGCAAGAAAATTAGCAAAGGCAGGTAGCATAATAACTTTTGCATTGCCAAAAGGAAGATCATTAAATACGGTGGCCAGAGAATCGAATTTGCTTTCATCAGTATATGAAAATAAAGCCTCCTTTAACGCTCCCTTTGCGGGCTGCAGCATAAGTTTTTTTGCTTCTGATCCGGCGGCTGCATCATCAATAAGAGCTAACGCCGTTAATGCATTGCCTGCAACAGTATAAGAAGAATCATACAGCGCTTTCATAAATAATGGCTTGTAGGCAACATTTTTATACCTGCCTAACATTTCAATGGCCTGGGCCTTTACGGTTTTGCGGGAATCGTTTTTCGCAACGGTTACCAAATAATTTTCTATGGAGCGTTTTACCGTATCATTATCCATGTTAAACTGGGTAAGAGTAAAAGACCTTATGCGCCAGGATTTATCATTCAAAGTCTTTTCAAGAAAAGCCAGTGCCTTAGGATCGGTTTCATGCCCTGCTGCAAATACTACCGCTTCTCTTCTGTCAACATATAAGCCCGCATGATCGTATTGATAAATAAATTCATCCAAAGACTTATGATCATTTTTCTGGCAAAGCAATGCTTTATCACCATCTACATTTATAAGCTCAGGTTTTGAATTAACGGCAAATGAAAATGTATCGGTTGCATCATTCATCCAAACATGATAGCGCTTCTTTGCTCCGCCTTCATACACATCAATTGCAAAGGGAAGCCTGAATGGATTGCCGGATTGTGTTTGAGTAATAAAAACATGTACGGTTTTATTAGCAGCATCATAATTATAAGTGATATCCAGCTTCGGATGCCCGCGGACCATAATACCATTGATTAAAGAACCAGTTAAGGTCCTGACCTGTTATTTGCTCAAAAGCCAGCCGGAGGTTTTGTGCCTCAGCGGCCTTGAATTTATTGGTTGTTAAATACAGGTTCAATGATTTAAAGAAGGCGCTGTCGCCAACATAATTGCGCAGCATATTTAATATGCGGCCGCCTTTAGGATAGCTTACATTATCAAATACATCCTGCGGATCTTCATAGTGAAAGCGCACGAGATTCTTCAATGTGTCAGCCGGATCGCCAAGATAGGTTCTCATACTGCGGTTGTTCCATCCATCACCTTCGTCTTTTCCATATTTATGCTCGTACCAAAGTGTTTCACTGTAATCAGCAAAAGATTCATTTAAGGTAATGTTGGCCCAGCTTTCACAGGTCACAAGATCGCCAAACCAATGATGGAATAATTCATGTGCAATAATGTCTTCCCACACATTGCCATCTGTTAACTCTCTTGCGTCCTGCTGTGCGTTTTCAGCATGCAAGGTAGCAGAAACATTTTCCTGTGCACCAGCTACAAAATCTCTTCCTGTTATCTGGTCATACTTAGGCCAGGCATATTCAACGCCGGTGATCTTTGAATAAAAAGCGATCATTTCAGGTGTAAGCCCGAATATTCTTCTTGCAACAGGCGCATATTCTTTTTCCACATAATACGCTACTTCTTTCCTTTATAACTATCTTTTATAATGGCATAATCACCCACTGCAAAAAACAATAGATAAGGCGCAAAAGGAAGATCCAGTTTCCAGGTATCAGTGCGGGTACCGTCACCATTCGTTTTTTTGACTAACCATTAGTCCATTGGAAAGCGTAACATATTTTGCAGGCACCGTTAGTATGATCTCATCGGTTGTTTTTTGATTGGGCTTATCAATGGTTGGATACCATGATGAATTATGCTCCGGCTCGCCGAATGTCCATATTTGTGTGGGCTTATCTTTCTCCTTGCCATCAGGATTTATAAAGTATAATCCTTTGGAATCCGCCCTTGGCCATGCATGCTCATTAGGCTTGGAAACATAATTTATATAAATGGTATAATCCTCATTTGCTTTATACATTCGGTCAAGCGTGATGCGCAGGTTCATGCTATCATAGGTATATTTCAGCGGAATGTTTTTCCCTTCTTTCACCATGGCCACTTCATTAATGTTCATGGCCTTTGCATCGAGATTTAAAGAATCAGTCGGATAAAAATGCGGATGCAGTGTTATCCATGCTTTGCCATACATATATGCTTTGGCATAGTCGAATTTTAGATCAAGTTTTGTATGTACGAGGTCGTTTATTTTGGTAGCGCTGGCACGATAGATTTTTTGCCATGCTTCCTGTCCCGTAGTATCAGGCATCTGCGACCATGAGGTAATACCGGTCAATAACAGGCATAACACAATTAGTTTTTTCATTGCAATAGTTTTAAGGAAAGATTTTCCAATGTACAATTATTAATGATAAAACTAAAAAAGCATTATATAAGTGGTAAATAATTACACACTATTATAATGCTTTTGGTTGGTTTAGAAATTTCAGCTGTAAATGTTTGGCGCAGCTCTTTACTTATTCTTTATGCATCATCTTTTTAAAGATGCCATATCAATCACAAAGCGATATTTTACATCACCTTTTAACAAGCGTTCATACGCTTCATTGATTTGTTGTATGTCGATCATCTCTATGTCTGAAACAATATTATGTTTGCCACAAAAGTCAAGCATCTCCTGCGTTTCAGCAATGCCGCCGATGAGGGAACCTGCAAAGCTTCTGCGGGAAGGAATGAGGCTGAATGCAGCAACAGGAAGCGGATTTTCGGGTGCGCCCAGCAAAACCAGTGAACCATCTACTCTTAACAGCCTTAAATAAGCGTTGATGTCATGCTGTGCAGAAACTGCATCCAGGATAAAATGAAGCTTGCCTGCATACCGTTTCATTTGTTCTTTATCTGTTGACAATATCACGTCATCACCGCCTAATCTTCTTGCGTCTTCAAACTTAGACTCTGAAGTGGTGAACACAATAACCTCTGCACCCATTGCCTTTGCGAGCTTAATTCCCATATGTCCCAGACCACCGATGCCAACGATGCCAACTTTTTTGCCGGGGCCAATATTCCAATGCCTTAGCGGGGAATATGTCGTAATACCCGCACATAATAGCGGTGCTACAGCAGCGGGATCAAGATTTTCCGGTACGCTTAAAACGAACGCTTCATCTACGACAATGCTTTCTGAATATCCGCCATAGGTTCGTTTACCCAAATGTTTATCGGGTGAATTATAAGTTCCGGTATTTCCTTTTTCACAAAATTGTTCCAGGCCTTCTGTACAGTAGTCGCACGTGCGGCAGCTATCTACCATACAGCCTACTGCAGCCAGATCGCCTTCTTTAAATTTGCTAACATGACCGCCAACTTTTACCACTCTGCCAACGATCTCGTGGCCGGGTACACAAGGATAAATAGTTCCATGCCACTCATTTCTTGCTGTATGCAAGTCGGAATGACAAACGCCGCAATATAAAATCTCTATCTCTACATCATGCGGAGTTGGTTTTCTTCTTTCAATGCTTAACTGTTCTAACGATGCATCTGCAGCTTCCGCGCCAAAGGCTTTCACTTGTTTTGTTTTCATAGCCATTGTGTCTTCTGCTGTTTCTTTTACTGCTTCCATATTATATTTTTATTGTTACTTAAATAGATGGTTTCAATTATTAGTTCTCTTTACAATAACCATACTATTTATTAATTGTTGCAGTAATTGTAATCCTGGCATGTGTATGAATACAAGGTTTCGAAAGGTAACAACCGTTTTATGTTAGCTTTTACTTGCTAAAACAGGAAAACGTTACATCATTTTAAAACAAGTTTGCGTTAATGGAATCGCCTTTAGCAATAAATTGTACAGCTACTTCGACAATGCAATAAGGCGATAGTGCAGGTTATTTTCTCATTACTTGTGTTGTCTGAACAACCATTCCATCATGTGCTCATCACTGTAAGCCGCAAGCCAGGAGAAATGGCCTGTTTCAGGATAAATGGTCAACCCAGGATGTGCACCTGCTTTCATCAAGGCTGCGTTCATATCTACTGAATATTTTGTGTTCACTGCAGGGTCTTCTGCCCCGTGAAATAACCACATTGGAATGTGCGCAATAGTGGACGCCATTGAAACATCGCCGCCACCACAAACAGGTACTGCTGCCGCAAACATATTTGGATAACGTTCAATAGCATCAAACGTTCCATAGCCGCCCATTGATAATCCGGTGATATAAATACGGTTGGTATCGATGGGCATTTTTGTAACGGTTTGTTTGATGAGTGCTATTAGTAATTGCATAGGTTTGCTGGCAGTCGGTTGCAGCTTCATCTCTGCTCTCGAAAAGTTAGACCACGACTGGCCTGTAGGGCATTGCGGTGCAATTACAATGGCCGGATGCTCTACCATATTTTTATCCGTTGCAAAGTTTTGTACGCCCCATTTTAATTGCGCTTCATTATCACTGCCTCTTTCCCCGGAGCCATGCAAGAAAATTACCAAAGGGTATTTACGAAGTGTATCAGCATCAGGAAACAGCATGCGATAATTAAGTGTATCACCTTTGTATATAAATTGACTTTTACTAAAACGATCTGTTTGAGCATTCGTTAATGTAGCAACGCATAACAAAAAACAAAACAAAGAAGTGTATTTCATATTCATATCGAAAATTTTATGATAGTAAAGTAAGCAAATAATTTATAAAGGTATTGTGGCTTAAAATTTTATTTATAAATAATCTGCTTATCAATTCGCGCAGATGGTTACACGTTAGTCGTCATCAATTGAACCAAACAGCATATCCTTGTCTTCTTAGATCCAAAGCAAGCTTTTCTTCCATCAATAAAGCCTGTTGACGGGTCATAGGTTTTTCATTTATATGATCGTATAAGCTTGGGCGCAAATACGTACCATATTTTTCAACGATATTAGCAGATAGCTTGTGCCCTTTCTTGTTTACATACCCGGTTTTATGTTGTTTGAATCTCTCCGCAGGAGTCTTACTCGTCATTCCCACATACACACATTGAAGCACCCCATTGAATTGCGGATTCGCTGCACGGAACTTTGCGCTTTCTGTAAATACCTTTTTTGATAATTCAATAACGTAAACCTGGTACCGCATTACAACTTATCTTTTCAAGTTATCTTAAATTCATCTGTAACCGTCAATCAATTTACTGTAAATATCCACGTTACAACAAAAAATTCTCTTTATCGTCCTTAATGAATTTACGAATTGCGTTAAAGAATTGCACTGCATCAGCAGGCCGTTGAAATCGTACAGCCGCAAAACGAATCGTCAATTGAAAAAAGCAAGGCAATGGTGTAAAAGCGCCTGTGGGTTAGCTACAGTTGAACGAACAGAAGTTCTATACCGCTTTACAAGGAATGAATATTTTAAAAACCGATCCAATATTTTTTACTGAATCCACTATTATTTTGCCGCCCGTATTCTCAACTATCTCTTTCACCGTGGCAAGGCCAAGACCCGTGCCCATATTGCCATAACGGTCTTTCTTTTTTAATGTCTGGCTTTTTAAAAATATTGTATGAACGTCTTCTTTGTCTATTCCGGTGCCATTATCTTTTATATTAAAACAGTGAAAATGATTGTTGCTGTGGCAGGAAATATCAATTATGCCTTTCGGCTTATCGTTATATTTAATTGCATTTGTTATCAGGTTCTGAAATACCTGCTGCAACGAAGTTTGATTCATTTGCACCTTCGGCAGTTTTCCCGACACTTTAATTTCTATATCCTTCGGACGACCGATCAGCTTAATGACTTTATTGATGAGCACCTCGGAGTCTGTTTCTTTGCTAAAGCTATCATCTATTGCTGAGCTTGCCAGCAGTATATCATCAATAAAAGATAAAAGTTCTTTGCTGCTTCCATCAATGATGCTGAGCATACTTATAGCATCAGCATCCAGCACGCTTGCATACCTGTTTTGAAAAGACCTGGTTAGAAGGCAAATGTTTGCCAGGGGTGTTTTCATATCATGCGATGCAATGCGAGCAAATTCCTTGAGCTTTTTATTTACTTTTTTCAGCTTTTGCTGCGTATCCTTCAGGTGCTCCATTTTTTTGCGAAGCTCCAGTTTGGTCATAACCTGGGTAGCCAGGGATTGTAGCGCTTCTGCCTGCTCATTGGTGAGGTTATTTGCTTTCACATCCAGCACACAAATAGAGCCCAATGCATGGCCGGATGGTGTAACGAGTGGTGCACCCGCATAAAAGACAACATGAGGATCTCCTGTGATCAAAGGATTTTCTGCAAATCTTTCATCATTCCGCAGATCCGGAACCACCAGCACATTTTCTTTATTAAGAATAGTATGATTGCAAAATGCCATTTCACGCGGAGTTCCGGTTACCTCTGTTCCGAGGTGTGACTTAAACCACTGCCTGTCTTTATCCAGGAACGTTATCAACGATACCGGCACGTTGCATATCTGTGCAGCAATTTTCGTAATGCTGTCATACTCTTCTTCTGAAATGGTATCCAGGATATCGTAAGCATATAATGCCTTCAGGCGGCTGGCTTCGTTTGATGGAACGGGGTAAGACTTTGGTGCTTTCATTCGAATTGTAATTGGTTGCAACTATAATAAGCAAGGCTTATTTTATAAACGAAATAGTTAAGAGCTTATTCTATACGGGCAACAAATATTTAAAATGATTATACCAGGTCATAACGACCACCAATATTTTTATCTCATTCGTTCAAATTTGAAAATTTATTTGTACTCCGCGCATTACATAGAAGTTTGTAATTTCATAGCATGGTCAATACCACAACGGTTGCTACGGAACATCACGTCCGGTATATCTCCAATCTTACTCCGCTGCGTGGTATAGCAGCATTGCTGGTAGCTGTTTTCCATTTCGAAATGGCCATCGCGCGTTTCATTCAGCCGCAGTACACGCTCTTTTTTGAAAAAAGTTATTTGATGGTAGACTTGTTCTTTGTAATGAGTGGCTTTATTATGCTGCATGTATATGGCAATAGCTTTAGAGAACAGCTCAGTAAAGCCAATTTTAAAAAATTTATTATAGCAAGATTTGCCCGCATATACCCGCTTCATTTCTTTTCGCTTACGTTGCTCATTGTTATGGTGTTGTTTCTTGCCGGTGGTCACTTGCCTTCATCGGGTGTAGAAAACGCAGCAGCGATACCTACCAATTTTTTGTTGTTACATTCATTTTACATTCATCCCATTTTTACCTGGAACATTCCTTCGTGGAGCATTAGTGCGGAGTGGTGGGCGTATATGGTGTTCCCTTTTGCTGCTATTTTTTTGCACCGCAACAAATTGTGGGGTGTTATAACAATGCTGCTCTTCATATTGATTGCCTATTTTTCAATTACGTACCTGCTGCCCAGAAAAAATCCCATGTATCCTTCCGTACCGGTGCCTCATAATTTGAACACCACTTATGATTATGGCTGGCTAAGGGGCTTTGCAGGTTTTGCTGCAGGTATGCTACTCTATCTTTTGTACCAGGTGAGTGCGATCCGAAATTTTTTTTCCCGGAATATCATTGCTTTCGTGTCAATCCTTGCAGTTGCGGCCTGCCTTCATTTTGGCATTGCCGATATTATTACCATAGTGGCGTTTGCACTGTTGATCCTGTCTTTTGCCTGTAACTATTCCATGGTGTACAGGATCTGCAGCAACGCAGTTTTGCAATACCTTGGCCTTATATCATACTCGATCTATCTAATGCAGATCTTTTTGCAGGAGCCTTTTTCAAGAGGCTTGCGGTTGCCAGGTGTTACCGGCTTTGGAAGAGGCAGGCAGAACATTGCTTTTGCAAGCGGGTTGGGCTATTGTATCATTTACCTTTTGCTATTGATTGGTATATCCACCATTACCTATTACCTCCTAGAAACGCCTTGCAGAAGGTATATTAATAAGCGATGGGGGTGAGGTCTGACTTACATAACGAACGTTTTCTTAATTTTACGAATTCATAAATGATCAGTAAGAAGCAGCAAAGACTTACAACTGAAGAACATTAACGTCAACTATTTTACCTGTTGCAGCATTGCTTTCCATGTATTTGTGTGCTTCACAATTTCATCAAGTGTAAATTTTACTGATGTTTATTTAAATATTACCGCTTCAGTATTATTGATAAAATTTTGAAAGTTTCTCTATCCATTTTCACTTGCCCGCTTTGAAAAACTGTAAGGCTAACGGTTGAAGGGATATGATCCATCGGCGCAAAATCTTTAATTGACCACTGTTCAGAAAAGCATATCCGTGGTGAGGAACTGCGAATCAAGGCTTAAGGTATTTGCTCTACCAAAATTTCTTTTCCTGCTTTGTCATAATACGTACAAGTCATTGCATCTAGACACACGAACCATTTTTCAATGCCTGTTTCGGCACAATCTTTACAAAACCTGAAGTAGTCTGTTTTGCCTTGTTGATGAATTTGCAGATAATGATTGAACTTCCCTTTGTCGATGTATCGACAGCCTTAGTAAGGCGGCGGGTTATTGTTTCGTTAGAGCCGCTAAAATCATCAGGGAAATTCTTGTTCAGCTCATGGATGTGTGTACATTCTTTACAGGAAGACGAGTATTCCTAATTGGTTGACCAGCTTTCCTAGTTGGAAATCGTGATCATCTAATTGGAATCTTGTTCACCTAATTGGAAATCGTGATCATCTAATTGGGAATCTTGTTCACCAATTGGAAATCGTGTCCACCTGATGGGAAATCGTGTTCACCTAAGCGGAAATGGGTTTTTCGTAATTGGAATCGTGTTCACCTAAGTGGAAATGGGGTATTTCGTAATTGGAAATCGTGTCCATCTCATTGGAAATCGTGTATTCCAGATTGGAAACGTGACTTTTATGATAATACCTGTGTCAATAACAGTAAGACCGCTTTAGGTAGAGGCGTGTTTTAAATCAGCATTAGTATGAAGTCGCTGTTCACGATACAACAAATGGAAAGAATTATGGTTTGCTTATTGTAAACCTATTTTAGTCTTTTTATAATTTATCATGAATTTTGCAGGATTCTCTATCTGGCTGTTGGCCGGTATTTTTATTGTAAGTGGTATTGCCATTTGGGTTTCCGGCGTATATCTTTCCAATTGTGTAGATGCGCTTTCAAAGCGGTTTGGATTAGGGCAGGCATTAGGCGGTATGATCTTGCTTGCTATCGTCACTAACCTTCCGGAGATCGCCATAACCGTAAGTGCGTCGCTGCAACATCATATCGAACTCGCAGTGGGCAACATACTTGGCGGTATTGCATTGCAAACGGTTGTGCTGGTGGTGTTAGATGTTTTTGGAGTTGGTAAAAAAGAGAGTCTCACTTACAAAGCCGCATCCCTCGAGCTGGTGCTGGAAGGCTTGCTTGTGCTTGTTGTGCTCGTCTTTGTTATCGTAGGGCACCAGTTGCCCGCCTCCTTATTTTTCTTCCGGATGTCTCCTTCCGTTCTGCTTATCTTTGTGGCGTGGATTGCCGGACTTGTGTTCATAAATAAAACGAGGAAAGGCTTACCATGGCAAGCAACAAACCCTGCTCCTGGCAACCAGGAAAATAAAAGTGAATCATTAAAAAAGGATGCGCAAAAGAGAACTACAGGCGCCAACATCGCCATTTTCTTAATAACGGCGTTGGTTACTTTGATTGCAGGCTATTCGCTGGAACGATGCAGCGACGCTATCTCTACAAAAATCGGTATGCAGGGTGTTCTTTTCGGCGCTACTATTTTAGCAGCAGCCACTTCGCTGCCTGAAGTATCAACGGGCCTTGCGTCTATAAAACTCAAGGCATATCAACTTGCGGTAAGTGATATCTTTGGTGGTAATGCATTTTTACCCGTATTGTTCCTTGTTGCGACATTATGCTCCGGTGAGCCGGTATTGCCGGGTGCGCATAAGTCTGATATCTACCTCACCGGCTTGGCTATGCTGCTTACGATCGTATACCTGTGGGGAATGATCTTTAAACCTAAAAAACAATTTCTTAGAATGGGGGTGGATTCTTTTGTAGTGCTAATTTTATATTTAATTGGCGTTGCAGGTTTATTTGCTGTAAGCTAAAGGATCAAAGGGTGGTTTACTTGAAGACCTTGCTTTTTACTGCGGCCATTTCTCTACTTTATTGTTAACCGGTTTTATTGTGCGCAGGTAAGCATAAATATCCCGGAGGTCCTCGTCCTTAAGATTACAAAAAATGGTCCATGGCATGATGGAATTATATTTTCCCGGCGCATAATTATAAGATTTAGGATCAAGGTAGCTTTTAAACTTAGCCAGAAAAGTTGCTTCTGACCAGGCACCTATGCCTGTAGCGCTGTCCGGTGTCAGATTCGCTGAGTTCACCTGAAAGGTGTTCCTGGTAAAATGTGAGCCGCCTGCAAGGTACATCCCGTGGTTAAAATCCATTGCTTTTCCATCGAATGGTGTATGGCAACCATTGCAATGGCCGGCATTCACCAGGTACTCACCCATTTTAACTTTATCATCTGAAGAAGGAAGTTGTATTTCCCCCTTTGCATGCTTCGTTACAAAGTTTGCATACAATGTGGTAAGCATGCCAGCGGGTAAAGAATCCCATTGGTTCTTAGGAACACTATCAGGTATCGGCTTCAATGTTCTTAGGTAGGCAACAATACTGTAAACATCTTCACGGGTCATTTTCATATAATCGCCGTAAGGCATAGACGGATAAAGAGTATCCCCGTTTTTATCTATCCCTTTGGTAATAGCCCGGGCTATCTCATCATCTGACCAATTTCCCAATACAGATGGGGTTATATTCTTTACAAAGAAACCTTTGGCTATCTCTTCACCTCCTTTGCCTTCCGTACCTGTAACCACTGGCCCGCCAAACTTATTAAAATCTCTGTCTGCATGGCAATGCATGCAATTGCACAATGCATTCACAAGGTAATCGCCCCGTTTCAGTTGTGCGGATGCAGCATCTTTTACATTGTTTTTATTGACTGCGTTGTTGCAGGAATAATTAAATAATATGGTGATGATAACAAAACCCAACACTGCGCCTACATACAATTTTCTCATGTTGTATAGATGATTTAAAGAATGAATAATAAATAGTTACAGGTTTACCAGCCGCTATTGTTAAAAGATTTGCAACAACTGCGGTATTAAGCATAGAGCCGATATCAACAGATATGTATTTTTTGTGCCTGCAGTTAACCGGGAAAAGATATGCAAAAATTCAGAGGCGAAAAATAAATTTTAGATAAAGGAACTGTTATACTATATGAATACATGAGGTGTATGCCCGCGTAATAAAACGCTTACCTTAAAAACACGCCCCCATGTTTGCCCGATTCCCCGCCTTTGCAGGGTCTTTTCCCCTTCCTCCGATGATGTAATTACACGGTACTAAATCTCCGTCGTTTCACTCTTTCAGCTGGCTGTGGCGGAAGGTAATTTTACATCATACTTAAAAACATTACAAAACAATTTAAAACAAAAAACATGAAAAAGAATTTTTTAGCAATCGCAACATGCCTTGTATCCTTACTGCTTATCAATAGCAAATCTAACGCACAAGGCGAAACAGTAGCCATGGAAAATGTAAAGAATATCAAAATCAACCATTCTGTATTTCCTGACCTTAGAGGCCTGGCCCCAATGGATGCGAGCACCATTAATGTAAAAGCCATTAAAAGTTTTAAAAGATCTTACAAAAGCATTGGCAATGAACAATGGTCAAAAATTGCGGATGGCTTTGCCGCTTTCTTTGATGACAATGGGGTGAGCAACGTAATTTATTATGATAAAAAAGGCAACTGGGCCGGAGATTTAAAAGGCTACCATGAAGATCACATGAATAAGGATGTAAGAGACCTGGTGAAAAGCACTTACTTTGACTACAAGATAAATTATGTAAACGAAGTGCAAACCCCTGAAAACGTTGACATGCCTGTGTACATTGTTCACATACAAGGCAACAATGAGATAAAACTCATAAGGGTGTGCGACGGTGCCATGGACGTTTACCAGGAATTTAAGACACAACAATAACACGCACCTGTAAGTACCGCAGGCAAGTGAGCCATCTTTAAAAAGGTGGCTTTTTTATTTTAATTGTTTCGCCTAAAATATTGATGGTGTCAAGAACCAAGGCTCAGGGCCGATGCTAACATCATTTTCCATCTACAATCAGCGGTGTATTTCCCTTACCCATTACAATTATTTTTGCATTCTGGCTTAGGGCAATTTCCTTTAGTGCTTTTATTTGTTCATATTGCAACTGCTGATCGGTAAGGCCGGTATTAATAATTCTCTGGTAATCGGCAATGCCCTGCGCCTCTACTCTTTTACGCTGCGCTTCCTGCGTTTCCTTCTGTAATACATATTCCATTTTTTTGGCGTCCTGCTCTGCATTTATCTTGGCTTCAATAGAAGCTTTTACAGAATTGGGCAGCGTAATATTTCTTACCAGCAATTGTTCCAGCATAAGGCCGCGGGCCTTAAAATCACTTTCGATGCCCTTGTAAATGCGCTGCTGAAATTCTTCTCTTTTATCGCCAAACAAATCTACAGCCTGGTAATACACTGCATTATCCCTGATCCTGGTGCGGGTGATCGGGCGAACGATCTTATCCATGTAATCACTTCCCGTTTCTTTTAATAACCTTGGGGCATCACCCGCCACTACCCGAAACAGTACGGTAAGATCTATCGTTACCTCAAGGCCGTCACTGGTAAGCACCCTGATGGCATCATCACCTTCGACAGCACCTTCACCATGCACGCCGGTCATCGTATAATTTTGTGTTTTAATGTCAAGCTTTTCCACTTCCATCAGGGGATTTATAAAATGAAGCCCGCTGTTCAGCACGTCGTTTTGAACACTTCCGAATAATTTTTTTACGCCCACTTCGCCTGCATCTATCTGCTTTATGCATGCAGTTAATATACCCAGTATTACAATAAACAGTGAAATGATGCTACCTGTGCCGGCAAATTTTGCAGTAAGCGGGTTATGCTTCACCACAGTACGGCTAATGATAAAAACAAATAATCCGAGGATGATCAGGAACATAAACATAGTTTTAGTGGCAGCTAAGGTCAGTAAAAATATATTAAGAAGTGACCCTGCAAGTATTTTGTATAAAATGAATTTTAAAACGATACCTGTGAAAGAAGCACTCCTTGAAGAAATGGTTAATAATTGTAAGGTAAACGGGTTTAATAGTAATAATTAACAATTCCGTTTACAAGCATCGCGAAAGGCAGGTATTTAACGAAGCAATTATTTCTTTTTTTTTATTTTAGATAAATCCAAACTCAAACCAATTGAAAAATTAAATCCTCTTACGTTAAGCCGCGAGTTATCAGAATCATCATGCGCATGATAAGCAGAAGCGAAGCTTGAAATGATGCTAATGCCAAGCCATGGTACATGAACGCTACCGAATTGAAAGATAAATGCCGGCTCGAAAAAGTACAATGTAGTGTTTGTAATTTTATCAAGACCGAAGTAGGAAAGTTCATCATCAGTATAACTGGTTTGTATTTTACCATAATGAATAAAAGAAAATTTAGTAGCAAGCGAAAAGCGGAACGACTGTTGGGAAAAGAAATTAAGTGAAGGCATGAGATACCATTTTGTTACCGAACTTTTATGAAAGCGGCTATATGGCAGCGAATCTACTAAGCCGTTATCATTGATAGTAAACTTTCCTTCGCCGATACCTGCTGTTGTGAAAAAGAAAGGAAACATGTAAATAATAAAACCGGAAGCAAGCCTGTACATTTCATGATTAATTAGTTTTGATATTTGACAACATAGTGGATTAAAGAAATAAAAGTCAGTGAAAGATAGACTTATAAAGCCACGGATTCCCAACTTAAGGAACATAAACATAGTTTTAGTGCCAACTAAGATCAGTAAAAATATATTAAGAAGTGACCCTGCAAATATTTGTATAAGATGAATTGCAATAATGGATCATTTTAGCTGCTTTGATTTCAGGCAGCCGACGCTTCGTTGCATAAATAATCATCGCAAAAAAAGAAGTTATATATTACTTAATCTCAAGTGAGCATAAATTCTTTAGCAAAGTAATACAGGAAAGATAAGTAAGTAATATATTTGATACAGCAAGAGTAAGATGTATGTGCGTATTCAAAAAAAATGCTTTATAATAACTAAAACCGTAACAATCCTGCAGGCTGATGGATTTACCATACCTGTATACTTGTACCATAATATTTAATAATTATTAATCATGTAAACGATTGCACCATGACAAACAGAAGAAAATTTTTACAACAAACCGGAACTGCAGCTTTAATTGGCTTTTTTGCGCCAAAATTCAATCTTGCAAGCCATCTATTTACCGATACCTCAGCGCCGCCTATCGGCCTCCAGTTATATACTCTTGGGGAACTGATGACAAATGATCCTAAAGCCACATTACACAAACTGGCCGAAATAGGCTACAAAGAAGTGGAAAGTGCAGGCTCTTCAAAAGGAAATTTTTATGGCTATGCACCAAAAGAATTTAAAGCCATGGTTACTGAGGCCGGTTTACACTGGCGGTCTGCACACGTAGGCGGCGCTGCGTTTTCCATGGCGCAAATAATGAAGATGGCTAAAAATGCAGATGACTCAGCAAGGATAAAAAGTTATATGGATAAAATGAAAGATGCTCCCAAGCCAATGAATTTAACGGATAACTACCAGCAACTTGCAGATGATGCAGCCGAAGGAGGAATAAGTTACCTGGTGTGCTCAAGCATTCCTGTAGGCACTATGGACGAAATAAAAAAAGCCGTTGAAGTTTTTTCCAAATCGGGCGAGGCATGTAAAAAAAATGGTGTTCAGTTTGCCTACCATAACCACGTTACAGAGTTTGATGAAATAGAAGGCACACGGCCTTTTGATTATATTCTCAACAATACAGATAAAGACCTTGTAAAGATGGAGCTTGATGTTGCGTGGGCCACCAAAGCAAAGCAAGACCCTGTTGAACTTTTTAAGATGCATCCCGGCCGTTATCCTCTATGGCATGTAAAAGACCTTGACAAAGCGAACATGCAGCCTGCGGTGGTCGGCAGCGGCGTGGTTGATTTCAAGCGTATTTTTGATAATGCTAAGGAATCAGGCATGAAATACATTTTTGTGGAGCAGGATGGAGCACCACACCCGATTGAGAATGTAACGGACAGCTATAACTATCTTAAAAAGATGCTCGGGTAATATGGTTATTATACGCTGCACAACGCAATGTCCCTTAAACAAGATATTGCTAAGAAATAAAAGACAGTTAGATGAATTTGTTTTGTGTGCCGGGAACAAAGGCTTAGCGTTTAAAGAAATGTTCTTAGTTGCGCATTTGCAACGGTAGCTTTAATCATTTAAGGTCACTAAGGCTTGCTGTGAAAGCACTTTGATCCCATTATTTATAAGACTGAATTTTTTTAATTGTGCTGTTTATCTGTTCAAGTAAGCCATCAGTTCTGTCAACGGCCCAACCATGATAAAGATCACGAATTAAAATGAGGGTTTTATGTACCTGGCTCGAATCTCTTGATGCCCTGTCAAAAATTACTTTCGCCACCTCATCTTCTACTTTCATCATCTTTGCCTGGTCTTCATATATCCTGGTTAACATGGCGACCGTTTCAACATCTGTTTTAGAAATCACATTGTTATTTTTAGCTATTGTTCACGCTGCATCATCTAAATAACGATACAAAACTCCTTGCGGAGCTATAATATTTAAATGAAATTCATCATTTGAAACAAGGTTGTTTTGCAGACTTTTATCTGTTAATGCGGCGTCAATATTTTTCAAAACCATTTCATTGTACTGCTTCATTTCAATAATGGCGTTCTTATTATGATTGAGTTCTGCAACAATATTCTTCAAAGTACTTTTTGTATTCTCTTTATCGTGAACCTTGCTGATATATTCACTTAGAATCAAGGCTAGCAGAACACTGAATATAATAAGTAAAGACTCTCCAAAGTATTCTTTCCAATCTCTTTGTGTATAAACAACGGTTTTAGTTTTTTCAGGTTTCAATTAGCCGGTTTATTTATTTAAAAATTTTTGTGAATACAATTTATCATCATTTAATGAACTAACAATATTTGCCCTGATGAAATTGCTTGTTCTTTTTTGTGGTGGTAATACGGTTTCCATTATTTTAAGATAAAAATAAAGCTATTTATTCTGGCAAGCTGATAAGTGTAAACCAATTCATTTTCGTTTTCAAGCTTTGTTCAACTAGTCCTCGTTGAAACAAAAACTAAATCACGATATCTTCTTCTTTGCAATGTGTTATGCTGCCGACATTCCACTGCACATAACGGAAAGTATCTTTCTTGCGATATTGCTAAGAAACAAATAAGTTTAGAAAAATTTATTTCGTGTGCCACGAACCAAGGGATTGAAGCAGTCACGCAACGTCCACGGGTGAGACGTTACGAGAAGCAAAACTGGCTTAAATATAAGCAATGGCCATTAATTTTTACTAAAGCTAATTTAATTGTCATAGTGCAAGTGAGCCATTGCATCAACAGGCCTTTATCCGGAAACGATGTTATTTATATAAATTCGTTGGCGAAACGTAAAAGTCTTTCATCCCAAACTGCCATTGCCTTGAAAAAATTTCAACAGATTTTATTAGTGAGTATCCTGAGCCTGGTTGCAATTTCAACATTCGCTCAGCAAGGAGATCAATTTGTAAAAATCGAAACTGGACAAGGTTCCTGTATTATTAAACTTTACAATGCAACGCCGACACACCGTGATAACTTTACCAGGCTGGTAAAAAGTCATTATTTTGATGCGACCACCTTCAACAGGATTTTGAAAGGTTTCGTCATCCAGGGTGGTGATCCGGATTCATTGTATGATAGATCAAAAAAATTGAAGCCTGAACAAAAATGGATTAAGCCAGAATTTGATACTGCTTTATATCATAAAAGAGGAGCGGTAGCTATGGGCCGCGATGATAATAAGGCTAAAGAATCATTTACCACTCAATTTTATATCGTGGATGGCCGAACCTGGACTGATACCGAGCTTGATGCTATCGAAAAAAAATATGATATCCATTTTTCGGAGGCGCGGCGAAGGGTGTACAGGACTGCCGGCGGAACACCTTTTTTAGATCAAAGCTATACAGTGTTTGGCGAGATCGTTAAAGGAATGGATTTAATTGATAAATTAACTGCGTTGACAGTTGATAAAGGTGGAAGCCCCGATAAGATAGTTTGGATGAAACTAACTTTATTATCGTCGGGGGAAATACCAAAAGAGTTGAAGTGAAAATTTGTTTAATTATAGATCACTTTTCTAAAATACCATCCCCTGGGGTCCGGCAGCGGGAGTGTTTTGCTTTTTATTTCGAATGGCTTATCAATCGTGGCATTCATGGTGGTGTGTATAATGCCTGAATCAGTAGAAACATCGAGCGGCAGAGAATCTGTTGGAGCATTATTTACAACCATATAATAAGTACCCGGTTTTACGGAAAACAGGTTTATTTCTATTTCTTTTGTAGTTCTTAAATACTCGTTGAAAATAGGTTTGAGATCTTTGCCTGATGCCTTGCTAAAATACTGTTCTATATCATCTGTTGTAAAAAATTGTTCGTATGGATACTTAACGCCTGTAATAAATTTTTTAAGAGCCGGGAAAAATACACTGTCGCCCAAAACATATCGTAACGTATGCATCAGTAAAGCTCCCTTAAAATAAATATCGTTATTATATTCATCCTTCATACTTACAGCATCACCCTGCACTACAGGTTTTTTATTGCCAAGGGCGGCTGTAAGAACTCTGTAATAACGCATCGTTGAATCGTAGGCCGCCTCGCCGCCAAGCTCTTTCATGGCCAGTGCTTCTGCATAAGTAGCAATGCCTTCCTGTATCCACATGTGCGCCCAATCTTTATTGGTAATTTTATTTGCCCACCATTCATGCGCATACTCATGAAAATACACGGATGAATAATCTAACTGGCCGGGAAATGAAGTAAATTCCAGGCTATCTTTAAACGTGATCATTGTTTGATGTTCCATGCCGGAATTAGGCACTTCCGCCACACCAATTTTTTCTTTTATCCACGGATACTCACCGAAATATTTTTCAAGAATGTGCGAATCTCTTTCTTTAATATCCAGCAAATGTTTTGCCTGTGCAGTATCCTGTTCTAAAATATAAAGCTGGATGGGAACCACGTTACCTTCGCAGGTAGTGTAGTTACGGGTGAATACTTTATACTTGCCGATATTAAAAACAATGCAATAATTGCTTATTGTATAGTTGGTTTTCCAGTGCCATGTTGCTTTATTATTTTTTTCTGATTTTACAGATTGCAGCAATCCCGGGCCTGCAACTGACAAGCCTTTCGGAATGGTGATGAATAAATCAGCTCCTTCGTTTGCTTCATCACTTGGATGGTCTTTGCATGGATAATACAATTTTGCTCCTTGAAGCTGACAGTTGATGGAAACCCATGGGTTGCCATTTTTATCTTTTGTCCATGTAAAGCCTCCTTCCCAAGGTGGCTTCACAGCAACAGGCGGTTTGCCTCCATAGTATATTCTTACTGTATGTTTTGTTGGGCTAAAAGCAGATGTGTTTGTAATAAAAATCTGGTCATTCTTTACACTGAATTTCTGTTCGCTGTTATCAACTATAATTTTTTTTACCTGCAAAACATGCACAAAGTCGAACAACAACGTATCTGTTGATGAAGATAAGTTTAACTCAATTTCTGCATAACCGTTTATTGCCTTTTTATCAATGTCTACATCAAGCGAAATGGTATAATGCCTTATATCCATAATGGCTTGCAGCGGTTGCAGCTTTCCTCCCGAAGTAACATCGCTTAAGTCTTGTGCCCGCAACGTTGCAGTAAACAAGCATAGAGTAATAATTAATGCAATAGTAAATTTTATTTTCATTTTTTTTATTTATGATAGAATAATTTATATGAGGATCCGTCCTACCTCAAGCAAATATGCAGCGAAGATAAAGTAGCGTCGGCGTATCTGTACCTGCGAACTTTTCACCATCCACAAGCAATGTCTGGTGACGGCAGCGGCCAGCGACTGCGAAGAAATCTTAAAACATTATTCTGAAATAAATTTAGCTTCGTGATTTATAACCGGAAAATATTTTATCGTGAAAAAAGAATTCTTCCTCATTGCAGCACTTTTGTTCTTCTGTGCCACAACACAAGCTCAACGGCCCTCCCAGCATTTCCCGTTTGACACTTCCTATGCCCGCACTCATTATAACAAGTATGAGTATATGATCCCGGTGCGCGATGGCATAAAGTTGTATACTGCCGTGTATGTGCCGAAGGATACTTCTAAAACGTACCCTTTTATGATGGAGCGCACCTGTTATTCCGCAGGACCTTATGCCATGGATCAGTATCCTGTGCTGCTGGGCCCTTCCCCCGAGTTTATGGAAGAAGGTTTCATTTTTGTTTACCAGGATGTACGCGGCAAACACCACAGCGAAGGCGACTGGACGGAAATAACTCCTTTTATTGAAAATAAAAAGGGAGCACAGCACGATGAAGCTTCTGACACTTACGATTCAGTCGATTGGTTAGTAAAAAATGTTCCTCATAATAATGGCAAGATGGGCGTATGGGGAATTTCTTATCCGGGATTCTTTGCTACCAACGCAGCACTTTCGGGCCATCCTGCTATTAAAGTGGTTTCGCCCCAAGCTCCTGTAACGAATTGGTTCCTGGGAGATGATACGCACCACAACGGCGCCTTTTTCCTGATGGATGAATTTGACTTTGATTACTTTTTTTTCAATTCTACCAACGGACCTCTTAAAGATAAAATGCCGCCGCTTGATGTGAAATACAGCGATAACTATAATTTCTTTTTAAAGATGAAAACGGTAGCCAATGTGGATAATTTATACTACCACCATATGGTGCCCTTTTTTGATACGGTATTGATGCATCCCAATTACGATGCCTGGTGGCAGGCCCGTGATATCCGGAAGTTTATGAATAACGTAAAGCCTGCCACCATGCTCGTTGGCGGCTGGTACGATGCAGAAGACCAATGGGGTGCCGTGAATACTTATGAAAGTATTGAGCAAAAAAACCCCGGAAATAATAACATGCTGGTGATGGGCCCATGGTACCATGGCGGATGGGCGAGCATGAACATGGACCATTTGGGAGATATTCCTTTTGACTTCAACAGCAGCCGCTGGTTTCAGAAAAATGTTGAGTTTCCTTACTTTATGCATTTTTTGAAAAATGCGCCCATGCCGCAGTTGCCGGAAGCTTTGTTGTATGATGTGGGCCTCAACCAATGGAATACGTTTAATAAGTGGCCGTCAAATAATATTGTTCCTGCAAAGCTATATTTGGCGGCAAACAATGAAATTTCTTTTACGCCGCCAACGGCAGAAATTTCTTTTGAACAATACGTGTCCGACCCTGGCGCCCCTGTTCCTTACCAGGGCGGCGTTCGCTCAAGAAGAGGCGTTACTTATATGGATGACGACCAAAGATTTGCCGCCCGCAGGCCCGACGTGTTAACTTTCAGTTCGCCTGTGCTCGATAGCAATGTGACCTTAGCAGGACCTACTGAAGCCAATTTGTATGTATCAGTTTCCGGTACGGATGCGGACTTTGTCATTAAATTAATTGATGTATATCCCGATACCATGAAAGATTATACTATAGACAACCAGAAAGTGGCTGCAGGTGGTTACGAGGCTTTGGTGAGAGCAGAGATCATGAGGGGTAAGTATCGCAATAGCTTTTCAAATCCCGAACCCTTTGTTCCCAATAAACCAACCCTGGTGAAGTTTCATGTGCCGGATGTTTTGCATACTTTTAAAAAGGGGCACCGCATCATGATACAGGTTCAAAGCTCATGGTTCCCGCTCGTGGACATGAACCCCCAGGTTTTTGAAGATATCTATAAAGCGAAAGCAACTGATTTTCAAAAAGCAACTATCCGTTTATACAATCAAAAAGATATGCCTTCTTCTCTGGAAACAGGTGTTTTGCCTGCGGCAGAAGCGCATGTATTTGGTATTCCTAAAGAGCAGGAATGATTAATGGCGCTGGATGGTGAGGCAGTAAGGAGACTTGCCTCATCTAAACTGGCTCCTGCTGCGATAAACAATGAAAGCTACCAAGTCCCCAGATAATATCGGTGGAATCAAGACCAATAATGTTACGGTCCGGGAAACATTGTTCGAGAATCTGTAATGCAGCCGCATCATTTTTCTCATCTCTGTAAGTAGGTACCAGCAAGGCGGCATTACTGATATAAAAGTTGGCATAAGAGGCAGGCAGACGCTGATCTTCATAGATGACTGCATGGGGCATGGGCAACTCAATTACATTTAACTGCTTTCCATTTTCCAGCCGCATTTTTGAAAGGAGCCGGGCGTTTTCCTTCAACGGAATATAATTGCTGTCTTTCTTATCATGTTCAATAACGGTTATAACGGTATTGCTGTTTACGAAGCGTGTAATATCATCGATATGCCCATCTGTATCGTCGCCTTCAATGCCATTGCCCAGCCAGAGTATATTTTCCACACCGTAATAATTTACGAGGTATTTCTCAATCTCCAGTTTTGACAGGTGTGGATTTCGGTTGGGGTTCAGCAAACACGAAGTGGTCGTGAGCACTGTGCCCTTGCCATTGAAATCTACCGAACCGCCTTCCATGACGATGCCGGGATAATATACAGGAATGCCGTAGTGCCTGGCGATGTATGTCGGTATTATATCGTCCAGGTCAAACGGCGGATATTTGTTTCCCCAGGCATTATAGTCCCAGTCTATAATAATTTTCCGATGTTCCGCCATAGGATTTACTAAAAAAGCAGGGCCGTGATCGCGGCACCAGGCATCGTTCGTGGGATGAATAAAGAATTCTATAAGGTCCAGGTCCAGGCGCTCCCGCTGCAGTATCGTAATGGCCGCTTCTTTCATCTTATTATCGTTCACATTGATGCAAACCCTTTCCCCGGCAGTAAGTTCTTTAATGAACCTGCGCATAAACAGGGTAGATGGATTCTATTTTACCTGGCCAGGATGCTTCTTTATGCGGCCAGCTCAGCCAGGTCGCCCTGTGCTTTTCCCACTCTGCGGGAAAGCGGTAGCCGGCTTCATTTGGCAGCAAGACAGGAGCAGAATTAGTCTTCATCTATAAAGCGCTTCGTTATCGGTTGGTAGGAGTCAATGCGCCTGTCGCGAAGGAAAGGCCAGTGGACGCGGTAGCTTTCGGTTTTGTTAAGGTCAAGCGTCTCTACGTGTGCCTCCTCATCATCGTGGGATGCCTTGTACAGCAGTCGTCCGAACGGGATTGCAAATAAAAGAACCTCCCCAGAACTGCATTTCACTTTCTCTTCCCACACGATTCACTGCTACTACATGTACGCCGTTGGCTACGGCATGCCCGCGCTGTATGGTTTGCCAGGCATTATATTGTTCGTCGTTCGTATCGTTATCCTGTGAGGCAGCCCAGCCAATGGCCGTAGGGTATACGAGCAGTTCAGCGCCCATCAGCGTTGTTATACGCGCTGCTTCGGGATACCATTGATCCCAGCAGATGAGCACCCCAATCTTTGCATAGGCGGTTTCAAACACCTTATAGCCGAGGTCGCCAGGCGTGAAATAAAACTTTTCGTAATAGGCCGGGTCATCGGGTATGTGCATCTTGCGGTACTTGCCTAGATATTTACCGTCAGCATCAAGCACTGCCGTTGTGTTGTGATAGATGCCATTGGCCCTCTTTTCAAATAAAGAAGCCACAATTACCACTTTCAGATCGGCTGCAACCGCAGCAAGCGCATCGGTAGAAGGACCGGGGATTGCTTCGGCCAGTTCAAAATTGTTGTAATCCTCCACATCGCAAAAGTAGAGCGATAAAAAGAGCTCCTGGAGGCAAACGATTTGAGCGCCTTTGGCAGCAGCTTCACGAATTTTGATAATCGTTTTCCGTAGATTTTCTGATTTGTCGCTGCTGCAGGACATTTGCACCAGTGCGACCTTTACATTCTTTTCCGCCAAATCCTCAAATTTTAAGGACGCGAAATTAGCAAAAATATTGTTATTGAGGGGGCTTACGGTATTTACCTGCTGCAGAAGCGCATGTATTTGGTATTCTTAAAGAGCAGGGATGATTAACAACGCTGTGGTGATTACGAGGCTCATGTCAGGACGCTGATGTTGTATTTTGGAACAAAACACATTAATCCTCTTTCATCATTTGCTGCCTGAAAGCTGGTGATGTTCCTTATCCGCTAAAATTATATGTAATGCATCGGGGATAATGTCAGCAGTAACGGATCGCACCTTGCCAAGGTACTCTCCATCTACCTGGAAGTGAATGGGCCGCTTACTCTCCATCTTTAATTGGCTGGTTTGGAGCACTTCGGTTTTCTTTTGATCGTATGGCAGATGGGAAACCACCATTTTAAATATTTCTTTTACAGAGATCTTCTTAACCACTATCACTTCAAAGAGTTTGTCGTCCATTTTACCCTTTGGGTTTATGAGTGCACCGGTGCCATACTTCGTGGCATTGGCTATCACGATCATTGCTGCGGTTTTGGTTACAGAGCCTTTATCGGTCTCAATGCTCACCTGCATTACAGGGTGCCGCCACAGCACCTTCCATGCGGCAGACAGGTAGCCGAACATGCCTCTTGTATCTGCACTTTCAAACTTTTTTACTACAAATGCGTTGAAGCCAATATCGCTCAGGTGAATACACAATTCATCATTTATTTTTACCAGGTGCACGGTCCTGGGCACACCGGTGGTTACCAGGTTCAGCGCTTTCTCAGCATCGATTGGCAGGTTCAGCTCTTTGGCTAATCCATTAGCGGAGCCTGCGGGCAATATGGCCAATGGTATACCGGTGTGCAATACACCTTGTGCGGCAAGCTTTACAGTACCATCGCCGCCAACGGCAATTACACGGTCGGGCTGTTGTTGTTTTATTTCTTCTTGTATTTGTTTGGGATCGCAAGGATCCGGCAGATCGAACAATTGGATAGTGTGACCTGTATTGGAGAAATGCTTTTCTATTACCTGCTTCCAGTTGGTACTATCATTTCCTGAGCCCGGGTTAATTATAAAAAGTAATTTTAGGTTGTGTTTTTCTGGCATACAAAAGGTACTTATAAATGAAAGATAATGACGGTTAACCAACATGCAACGATAAAAGTGTACAATGGTTATGGTGATACACAGGATATGGTAGTGTATGGCCACGTATTCAACAATAAACTGGTAGCACGACGCAATTATAGCAAAAATATATTTCTAAATATCGTTCACCTGGTAAGATTGTTTTTTGTGAAGCCTGTACCAGGCGTAGAAGTATTGCTGCAATGGAAAAGTCAGGAGATACGAAGTGTTACGCAGGATGACGGCTTTTTTAAATTTGAGTGGAGGTGCAATGAAAGGGTGCAACCGGGCTGGCACCCTGTTACGGTTTACAGTCTCGATGGGCAGGGTCACCGCATCGCCTCGGGCGGGGGAGAGGTGTTCGTGCCATTCCCTACCCAGTACGGTTTTATTTCTGATATTGATGATACAATATTGGTTTCGCACTCTGCCACCATTAATAAAAGGTTGTGGGTTTTGTTTACACGGAATCCACGAACGCGCAAGGCGTTTGAGAACGTAGTTGATTTTTATACATCACTTGCGGCGGCGCATACCTCGGTGGATTTACCCAACGCTTTTTTTTATGTGTCCAGCAGTGAATGGAACCTGTACGATTACCTTGTTGAATTTTTTTCGTACAACAAGTTGCCTAAAGGTATCTTTTTGCTAAATGGTATTAAACGCTGGTTTGAACTGTTGCATACCGGCAAAACCAAACACAATGGAAAGCTACTTAGAATAGTGAGGATCTTAAAGTTGTTCCCGGACCTGAACTTTATCTTGCTGGGCGATAATTCGCAGAAAGACCCGGAAATATATGAGACCATTGTAAGCAACTACCCGGGTAAGATAAAAGCTGTGTATATCCGGAACATACGGTCGGAGAATGAAATATATACAAAGGAATTGCTTGCGCAGATGGAAGAGCAGGGCGTGGCCACTTGTATGTTTGCCAATAACCGTGAAGCGCAACTACATGCCACAAGCCTTGGGTTGATTGAATAGTTAAGATTATAACTCCTTGCTCTTTTTGAAATGTTGTAAAACTTCTATAACAATGTCTCGATATGTAACTCTATTGTTGCTTCGAAAGCCATAAGGAAGCATTCATAAATAATTGTGTATGGCTATACAAAGGCCAGCTTACATATAAATTGTTTCCTGATGCTCCTGTACCATCGTCCATAGGCGAACTATCGGTAATCACAAACACACGGCCGACACCAAATGTTGATGAAGCGCACATCACATGCGTATTCGCCTGCGCATACCCCGATTGCCATATCAAGCCTTGCACAGAGCTATTTACGGACGGTTGTAAAGTGATAGTCGCCCCGTTGTCGAACTCAATTTCGGATACACTGCCCTGCGAGCCATGCAGTATAACATTGCCGGAACTGTTGGTCAACACATTGGTAGATGTTCCGGATAAATTTGTCAGATCGATGCTGAAGCCAAAAGGATTAGCTTCCACGGAATTGTTGGACATCAGATCATCCCAGATTGTGGGTGAATCATAACCATCATTATTACGATCGGATTGTGTATGATCCGATATCATAAAAAGACCGCCCCCGTTTTCAACAAATGTAAGTATCGCAGTTTTTTCTGCTGCAGTGAAAAGAATGTTTGGTTCATCCACCACAAACACGTCATAGTTTGACAAGTCCTGCGGATTCGAAGCATTGCCATACGTAATGCTTCCTGATGTCGGTAATGTCTCTACATTATCTCCGGCTTTAACGAGTGCAACGCCCCAGCTTGAGAGCGCTCCAGTCCAATACGTTTCCGATGTTGAAGAGGTAATACCCGATTGTGCCGGCGTTGGTATCCGCTGTGGCGTGCCGTTATCTTCGTCAATTACCCAGTCTGCATTTCCTGCTGTTTCTGCCTTTGTATTATCAAAAAGAAATTTCTTACTGCCTGAAGCGGTACCCCCCTTTATTATAAAAGTAACAGCGGCAGTGGTAGCACCTCCACTGGAAACAGTAACGCTGGCATTGCCTGCATTTGCTATATCTGAAGCGGGAACAGGCGCAGTTAATTGCGTTGCGCTCACAAATGTTGTTGTAAGGGCAGTGCCATTCCAGTTAATAGTAGCCCCGGTTTGAAAATTAGTGCCCGTGGCTGTTAGTGTAAAAGCACTTCCACCGGCTGTAACCGTGTCTGGAGAAAGCGCAGACAATGTTGCCGGTGAAGCCGCACTGTAGTTCCCAACTGTAAAATCATCAAAATTAATACGATTGCTTCCTCCGTCGGTTTTGCGAATTTCAAAGCGAATGTTCCCTGAAATGTTTATTGTAAAACTGGCTGTTTGCAAAGTCTTCGAGCTGGTGGTTACGGTACTTCCGGCCTGTTTATAAGACGAGCCATTGTTCACACTATACCACAGTTGCCATGTACCATTGCCGTCAGAGCCGAAGATGGCATGTTTTATACTAACGGTTCCGGCACCGGTTGTGAAATTGAAATTGGTGGTGAGTATGCCACTGTTTCTCACCCGTGCCGACTGGCTTCCATCCTTTACATCAGATGAACTATTACCCAACAATGCGTCATTAAAATTCCACACGCCGGTGGAAAGTGTAACGTTAGCCGCCGCATAGCTGGCTTTAGTACCCGACTCAAAATTCTCAGTCGTGGTACCCACACCCGTTTGTGTCTTTGCATTCTCGACACCTGAACTACGTGATTGTACGGAATCATGTGTGGACACATCCTTGTTACAGCTAATAAGAAGGACCGGTATAAAAAGAAAAGGATAAGAAAGCCTAAAGAGTTTCATAAACAGTTTATTTTTTCAAAGATAATGTTTGGGCCAAACAACTTCGTAGGAAAAATTCGTATCATTTATTGCTAAAAACAAAAATAAATTTAGAAAAATTTGTTTCGTGTGCTACGTTCCAAGGCTGTGTTTAATGTTATTACCGACACCTCGTAGGAGTAACTATCTTTCAATTTCTTTCAACAAATCATCAAGGTCAAGCGGAAGCGTAGCCATTTCTATGGAGCCGTCTTCATTATATTTCCAAAGTTCTTTGGGCTTATCCCAATATAATTCTACACCGTTTCCATCGGGATCATCCAGGTAGAGCGCTTCAGAAACTATATGGTCGCTTGCCCCCGTTAAAGGATAATGCGCCCTGCGTAGCCGGTCATAAATTATTGCAAGGTCTTTTCTTGTGGGATAAACAATTGCCGTATGGTATAAGCCGACACTGTTAACCGGTGATGGTGGCAATCCTTTGCTGTGCCATGTATTTAAGCCGATGTGATGATGATAGCCTCCTGCGGAAATAAACGCTGCCTGGTTTCCATACATGGTTGTCACCTCAAAGCCAAGCAGATCCCGGTAGAAAGCAAGCGAACGCTGCAGGTTTGATACTTTCAAATGCACATGACCTATTCTTGTTTGTGCAGGAATGATATATTTTTCGTCCATAAATTACGCTGTGCAAATCCAAAGGAAATCATTTTCTGAAATTAATAAAATTTATTTCTTTACTGCTGCTATTCTGTGTTGGGTACATCTTCGTAAACTGTAATAAATCTTTAAGCCTCGTTCTATTGCCAATTTCACATCTTCATCTGCTCCTTACATTTTATAAGATAATTTTATAAGATATTTATATCAGTGCATGAAATTATTATTATGGAAAACAATGCGAGCTTAATAAAATTGAATTTTTGTTATAGATTTAATGTTTGTAAGTCCTTCGTTTTACTTGTCCCCCGCAGAAACCCAGGACAGCGGAACTAACGGTTATGAGTACACTGGCACACAGGGAACGCCCAATGTTTTAAAATAACTGCTCAGGCATAATGATGTAACAAAATGAAAAAATATTGTACTTATTTAATTATACTATGTTGGCTTTTGCCAGTAAAATTATTTGCCCAGCAGCAAGATATTACGGGTATGTGGTATGGCGAGTTAACTATTATCGACACACAAAAAGTTAACCTTCCTTACCAAATTGCTATTAGCGAAGAAAAAGGAAAGTTGTTTGGATATTCAAGAATTGTTTTTCATGCTAACGGAAAAGATGAAGCCGGCGTGCAAAATATCAGCATCAGGCGCAAGGGCGACAACATTGTGATGGAAGATGAAGGTTTTATCACTTATAATTTTTCGATCAATCCGTCCAAACATGTAAAGAAGACAATGATTGTTGATCTCACAACTACGGCTACTGAAATGATATTGCAAGGCTCATGGAGTACAAACGTTACACGGTACTTCAGGCCGTATAAAGGTATTGTTACGTTAAGAAAAAAGATTGATTTCAAAAAGCTGGAATTGTTTAAAAGCCTGGATACACTGAAGCTTACATCCATGTTATCTTTTATGAACAGGCCGGAAGCCGTAGCAGTTGTTGCACCTGTTGAAAAAAAGCCGGAACCCTTACCCGTTGTTCCCGTGCCGGAACCTGTTGTAACCATTTTACCAATTGAAAAAGCACCTCCCGGTTTATTAGCAGTAACAAAGGAAATATCACCATCAAAAATAAAAATATTGCCCCGGTCAAAGCCATTAGAGATAGATCCTTTAGAAAAGGCAAAAATGGAAGCATTGGTGAAAGCTCTCGCAGTACTGCCAAAACCAGCGGAGGTAACAGCTATTGCAGCTGCGCCAAAACCGGAGAAAAAAGCGCCGCCACCACCACCAAAACCTGAGCCGCAGAAAAAACCTGTGATAGTTGCTATTCAGCCAAAACCGGAGCAAAGAACACCACCGCCTCCAAAAGCTGAACCGCAGAAAAAGGTGGTGGTAGTTGCTGTTCAGCCACAGCCAAAACCAGCGCCTCCTCCCGTTGCGATAGTAGCACCATCTGTTGCACATGGTGCTGCTGAAGTTGAAAAACGTGTTACAAAATCTGATGATAAGTCATTATATTTTGAATCTGATAGTTTGTTGCTTACGCTGTATGATAATGGCGAAGTGGATGGCGATACAGTGACGGTACTAATGAACGGCAATATTATTTTTTCAAAAGCAGGACTTACAACACAGGCAAACAGCAAAACTGTTTATATAACCCCTGATATGGATTCTGTAAAGCTGGTGATGTATGCTGAAAACCTTGGCTCCATACCACCTAACACGGGCCTGCTGATTGTGAATGATGGTGAAAAAAGATACGAAGTTCGATTTACTGCTGATTTAGCAACCAATGCTGCGATTGTATTGCGCAGAAAAAAGAAGATATAATATAATATTACGCTAATAATAATTAATGAATTAGCGTTGCAAAGTTCGCCGGGTGTGGGTAGCATAAAACATTACTATTGCAAACCCATTTTCTCCAGTAAGAGTTGAAAACGCTTTTCACTGCGTAAGGGATTTATACGCGGATCAAATTTCATGTGCAAATGTACCAGCCAAAACGAATGTGTTTCAACCGCTTTTTCCAGCAAGTCAAGGGCTTTTTGCGGTTCATCCAGTCCTAAATAGCCACAGGCAAATGTGTACGGAGACACATAAGCATGTAAAGAAGCACTGTTTAACTGATTCAGCATATTGGAAGCATCTTCTTTTTTTCCTGACTTGCCCAGCGCATGGATCACCGCACCCAACCCTATATAATTGCCCGACACTTCCCATGCTTTTTGAAGGTGATGAATTGCCTTTTCATATTCACCTAACTGTTCGTAGCACAAGCCAATTATAAATAACGCTACCCCAAAAGCAGGATCTAATTCAAGCACCAGCCTGCATTTCTCGATGGCTAATACATAATTACTCCTGATAAAATACATAATGGCAACGTCAGTATTTATGATGAGTGAAAGTGGTTCATAATGTACAGCCACGATAATGCCTGCGAGCGCTTCCTCATGTTTATCAAAAAGAGCATCTCTTCCGGCGAAAGAAAAATTCTTTGTACGTAAGTTTTTCCAATTGCCCTTGGTTCGTGGCACAGGAACCAATATCTTAATAATGAGGCTGGGTCTGTAAAGTACCCTATGCAAATCCAAAGGAAATCATTTTTTAAATTAATAAAATTTATTTCTTTACTGCCAACTTCCGGGGATGGTGTCCTCACCATTCACAAGCAATGTCCGATGAGGACACCGGCCAGGGAGTTGGCAATAATGTTGAAACTAAAAAGATTTCTGTAGTTCGATAAAATCACAGATTAACTTAATCTAATTTTTTAACCAAGAAAAAGGAGGACAAATTATGAAACAAAAATTTCTATTACTTTTTGCTGTTATTGCAGCATTCTTGTTTTTCTTCACAGGTTGTAAAAAAACCGCTGTTCCCGAATGTGGTGGTAACAACGTTTTAGTTACAACCAATAAAGTTATTACTACAGGGCTAAATAACCCGAGGGGCCTTAAGTTCGGACCCGATGAAAATTTATATGTAGCAGAAGGCGGGCAAATTTCTTTAAAGCTGAGTTTTAATGTATTTCAATGATAATTCCATTGCCTTTTCCTTTAAAGATGTATTTTTTAATGATTCCTGATAAAACGGAATGAACATTACCGTGTTGTTGTTGGCGTTCCCCTGCTGTTGCTGGCGTCCTCGCCAACAACAACGGGGAAATGTATAAATGAGTTTGTAAGAGTACTTTTTTGGCACAAATACGCCAACTCTCTTTATCCATGCTGCATATTCTCGCCGGTGGGTGACATAAGATGCTGTGCAAATGGTGACGAGAAGCAATACCCTATTTAGTTTTGTGGTGTAGTTTCTTCAGCAAAAATTCTTTCCTGCTTCTTGATACATCAATGTTTGAGCCATCGCTCATTATTAAATAGCCGCCATCACCTTTAATGTATTTGTCAATTTCATTAATGTTTATAACAAACGAATGGTGTACTCTTATAAAAGAAAAATCTTCCAGCAATTCTTCTATTTCTTTCAATGTTTTTGAAGCGGTTATTTTTTCTTTATTTTTTAAAGTAAGTATAGTGTAGTTACTGCTCGATGCGCAACTGATGATTGAATCTACAGAGATCATTCGCAAACCCTCTAACGTTGGAATGGCTATTCTGTTAACAGCAGAATGTGGGTGTTGAATTTTATACAATAAGGTCTCTAACTGTTGAGGGAAACTTCTATTTGATGTTTGTATTACTTTCTGAACGGCGCTTTGTAATTCTTCGCGATCAACAGGTTTTAATAAATAATCCAATGCGCTAAACTTAATTGCCTTCATTGCATATTGATCGTAGCTGGTTGTAAAGATGATGGCAAAATTTATGGAAGAAATTTGCTGCAGCATTTCAAAGCCATTCATGCCTGGCATTTCAATATCTAAAAAAAGCAAAGTAGGTACTTGTTCCTTGATTGCTGTTAAGGCATCTGCAGCTGAATAGCATATGTCAAGCAATCTTACATCAGGGCAATAACGTTCCAGTAAAGTTGCAAGGCTCTCGCAACTGTAAGGTTCATCATCAACAATTATAGCCGTTATCATTATATTTAATTTACTTCCATCATTTCTTTATAAAATATTTTTAAATGCACACGTGTGCCGGTTGCATTTCCGTTTTCATCTGCTAAATCTTCTATTGTAAAAAATGTTTGCTCATCGGAATTAGTATTCAATAAACTCAAACGCTCGGTTGTGATTTTTAAACCCATTGATTTTTGTTTCTCTGCTGATTTACTTTTTAATAATTCTGCTTGTTCTCTGCCTACACCATTATCAGTAATTGTACATAACAAATATTTTTCTTCTGCACTAAAATCAAAATTTAAAAAACCTTTCTCTTGCTTATTTTCTTTTTCGTTAGGCAGGTGCATTAAGCCATGCCATATAGCATTTTCAGCAAATGGTTGCAATAGTAATGGCGGAATAAAAATGTTGCCTACGCTAACAGAGTTTTTATAAGTAAAACTGTAATCAAAAGAATTTTTGAACCGCAATCTTTCCATTTCCAAATACAAGCGCAAAGTTTCCAGTTCATCATCCAGGGAAATAAATGATTGCTTGGAATTATTCAGCACCATTCTTATCAACCTTGAAAATTTAGTAAGATAATCTGATGCCTCTTCTGTTCTATTTTTTAAGATAAAGCGATTTATTGAACTTAAACAATTAAAAATAAAATGCGGATTCATTTGAGAACGCAAAGCCTGCATTTCAAGTTCAGTAGCCTTGCTTTGTAGTTCTGATTGTTTTTTCTCATTTTCTAATTTTTCATTTTTTCTTTTTAAAGAGAGATTGCGGTAAAGTATAACTCCGGACAAAGCCATAATTAATAACCCGATGATGAGCGCCCATTTCAGTTCAGCAGCTTGCTTAAGTTTTTCTTTATTTATTTTATTTTCTTTATCAAGCATAGTGACTGCAGCTACTTGTTGTTGAAAATCTGCCTGATTTTTATAGACGGTTAGCCTCCATAAAAACTGTTGATTTTTTACAGAGTCATTTAGTAAATTATATTGCTGCATAAAAAAGTAGGCGCTGTCATTTTGTTTCCGGTCCTTATATATTGTAGAGAGCAAAAGGTAGTCTTGGACTATGTATGGTTTTACATCCGCTTTTTGTGCTATTGAAAAACTTTCATGTACGTATTGCAGTGCCTGTGTTTCATTATGTTTTGCCTGGTATGTTTTTGCTGCATCTAATAATATTCTCATCAAATCCCATTCATCATTCTCTTTTCTGAAATGATCCATTGGCTTCAGAAAAATACTCAGTGCAGAATCGTATTGTTCTTTTAAGAGAAGCGTTTCTCCGAAACTAATTCTTGTCATCTGGTTAGCAGGATCAATCTGTATGGCTCTTTGCAGGTAATAGAGAGCAGAATCAGGATTACTCATGAGCTGGTAAGTAGCACCAATAGGCTCATCAAAATAATTCCAGTTAGCAGCATAATAATTTATTCCATGCGAATCGGCATATTGCATGCCCTGCCGGTAATACTTTAACGCATCTTCATAATCACCTGCCGATTTATACAGATATCCCATATTAGCAAGTGATGCAGCCACGCAAACATGATCGCTCATTTTTTCTCTTATAAACAAACTTTTTTCGCAATACTCAAAACTTTTTTCATAGTTTCCTTTGGCAGCATATAGAAAGCTCATCCATGCCCAGGTTTTCCCTTCGCCTTCGCGATTATCAAGCTCCGATAAATAAGTCAGGGCCTTTGTAAAAAATATAAGGGACTCATTAAATTTATTTTCGGAATATAAGGCTTGGCCCAGCCACAGATTGCACCAGCCTTGGCCGCTGGTATCCTGTAATTTGTCAAAAATTGGTAATGCTGTTTTTAAATACTGTTCTGCTGTTAAAAAATTCTTTCGGTAAATTGCTGCAACACCGAGGTGCATTTCGGCGGTTGCAAGCCCTGGCGTATCCATATAATTAATAGCCCCGGTTTTGGCCTGCACAGCCCACATACTAATAGAATCAGGATAAACACGGGGCGGCCACCAGTACTCTTCACTTAGTGCATTCAGGCAATTGATTCTGCTGATACCTTGCGTTTGTGGTAACAGTTTTTTTAAGCTGTTTATTTTATTTCTATCGGGGTGCTGTCCTGGTGCAACAAATACCAGGAAGAGATTTATTGAACCGAGTAATATTTTTTTAAGCAGTATCATTTGATTCAGGATAATATTTTTCTGCTGAAACGCTTTTTTCGAACACCGAACAAATTTCCTGGCAACAATTATCACAAAAGCACTAAAAGCAATGCTCCTCAAATCTAATGTTTTGTGTTGATGTTTTATCAGAACTTAGTCACTGACGACTTACTATGATGATTTGTTGATTTGGTTGAGCAGTTAACAGCCGGATTTTGTCACATTGCTGGCAAAATGATGTACATAGCATATGCGCTTGAGAATGTGTCTTCCCCGTTCATGTTGAAGATTTGTTTGATATAATGTATTTGAATCCGGAAGACGATCCGGGAAATCATTAAACGTTTTGTATTAACATAGATAATGATCTTAAATTATGTTAGTTACTCGTTGCATGCAGATTACTCATTCGTTTCTGCAAACTATCCTTCTATAACGTAAACTAATAATTAACCTTTTTTGGAGAGAGATTAACGGAATACATTCAATCATTAAAAAATATTCATGTATCATCCAATTTCATGTAACGAAACGATGGTAATCAAAGAAAAAAACATAAGGAATTTTAAAAACTTAAACTGTTAATATGAAAAAATTAATCCTTACTTCAATTGCTTCAATAGTTTTTAGCATCTATGCTCATTCGCAAGGTTGTATTATTGTCCGCAATATTACGGGTCTTGGGCAGTATAATCTTACCAGTAATACTTTTACAAGTTCGAGCTGGCAGCTATCAATCAATGATCGTTATTTCAAAGCATATCATGATTTTAAAGGAACCAAAAATTTAAAAACGCCGGCGGCGAATCAAAATGTTATCAAGTCTTTTTCTACTGACTTTGATATATCTCATTTGCTCAATAGAGGCTGGTCCCTGGATTTAAATTTACCTGTTTCAGCTAACAGCAGAACAAGTGATTTGGAACATGGAGGTTTAAATACATCAAGGTACACTACACGTACTTTTGGCGTGGGCGATTTACAGTTGACTGTTTTTAAATGGCTGCTGCCGATCAATGCCAGTCAAAAAGGAAATATACAATTAGGATTGGGTATCAAACTGCCTACCGGAGATTACCGCTACCAGGATTATTTTCATTGGAATGATACAACAAAGGTACTTGCACCTGTAAATGCTTCTATTCAGTTGGGTGATGGAGGAACAGGCATTGTTACGCAGTTTAATACTTTTTATTTGTTTAATAAGAGCATTAATTTTTATGGTAATTTTTACTACCTTATTAATCCCAGGGAACAAAATGGTGTTCCTGCGTCACTGGGTGGCAGACCAATATCCGCAACGGTTGTAAAGGCTGGTGGAGACGAAGTGAGTGTGCCGGATATATATTCTATAAGGGCAGGTTTGAATTTTGATGTTAACAAATGGATATTTTCTGCAGGCATCAGGGATGAAGGATCGCCGGTTCACGATTTAATTGGTGGCAGCCTTGGTTCCCGCCGTGCAGGTTACACATTATCAGCAGAGCCGGGAATAGTATATAACTTTAAAAGAGCAACTCTTTACACCTATGTGCCTTTTACCGTTTCTCATGCAATAAGGCAAAACCTGGTTGATAAAAATATTACTAAACTTACAGGTGTATACACTTTAAGTATGGGAGGTTCCGGCGATTACCAGGTTTTTGTAGGTGTTCAATTCCTGCTTTAGTCTGCTAAAATCAAACATTATATTATATAAAAAGGAGCTGTAAGAACAGCTCCTTTTTATTGCGAACTATAAGAGTATCAACAGCATTTTTGATTATGTAAATGAATCATTCATTTCCGAAAACTATCATCCATTACTGTACACTAATCATTTACACTTCTTACCATATACATAAGGCGGTAGCTTCATTATAATCAAATTTTTAAGTTATAAATTAAAAAAATGTATGAAAGCTTTACTCAACAAAACAATTGCGTTTTCTTTTGCTGCTATTTTATTATGTATTACATCAATTAATGCACAGCAACGAAACGCCCAATTAAAAATTAAGGATTATAAACTGAAACATGATCTGCTGCTGCACGGTAAGCAAAACCATAGTTTCAAAAATTCTCCTCAAGGTTTTGGATTTAAAATTAATCCTTACTGGCAGGATGTAAATGCACCGCATTTATATAATAGTTATAACCCGCAGGTGCTGGTTCCTGCTTTCAATGCTGTATGGGCAAAAATTAGTTTTGATTCAATTGGCAATGATGGTAATCAGTTTATACGTACTGCAGACGGCGGTAAAACATGGCGGCAAGATTCAGTAGATGCGCCAAACGGTTATGGCTTAAGCTGCCTTGCAGCCGTTGATGCAAACACTTGCTATGCTGCGATGTACGATGCCTTTAACTATGGCGGCGCCATGTTTAAAACCACAAATGGCGGAGATACATGGAGACAGGTGCAGCCAGGCAAGCTTTATAGCGCAAATTCATTTCCTGATATTGTTTATTTTTTTGATGCACAGCATGGCGTTACCGTTGGCGATGATGACCTCACAGATACTTCAAGACTGGAGATTTATACAACCAGCGATGCCGGTAAAACGTGGCAACGTGTACCCGATAAAAACTTGCCGCCAACACAAGGTTATGCTTTCAGTTCTAACTTTAATGGTTTTGCAGCTTTTCAAAACAGAATATGGGTTGAAGCAGGTGATACTTATGGCAACAATTACATTTATCGCTCAGACGATTTTGGTAATCACTGGAAACAATTCAACAATTCCAATCTTTTCCAATATTGGCAATTTGCTTTTTCCGATAAGCTAAATGGAGTAGCTACCGGCTTCAATGATACAGAATCTATTGTAGCGGCTTCGCATGATGGCGGTGAAACCTGGACACCGGTAAATTTTTCAGGGTATCCAATGGCGTTTTTAGCAAATATCCCGGGCACACACAGTTTTGTATCTGCTTCTCCCTGTTGTATTCCAATTAATGGCGGCTCTCATACAATTAATGGCTCTTCTTCTACAAATGACTATGGCAAAACCTGGCACCTGATTGATTCAGGTGCGGATGCAAGTCATACAGCAGTTGCATTTCTTAATCCCTTTATAGGCTGGACAGGCGAAGGAGATAATGAACCAGGCAGCGGCGGCATGTATAAATGGAAATATCAATTTTCATTAGACAATGATGCTGTCGCCCGGCAAATACCTGAACGGTTTGAGAATTTGCCGTATTTTAAACAACGTGCATCAATGCTTGAATCATTGAGCAAGCCACATGGCACTGGTAAATTAAATGATATGCGATCCAGCCCTAATGCGCCTTGCCTTAAAGCACAAACTACATTGGGCGGCTCAGGTGATGATGTTGCAAATAAACTTATACCAACGTTTGACGGTGGTTTTATAGTTGCAGGTGGAACTAATTCAGGTGATGGTGATTTTCATGTACCAGCTGCAAATGGCGGAGATGCCTTTATTGCAAAATATAATAAGCAAAGGCAACTTGAATGGACTAAAACTTTTGGCGGTACCGGCGATGATTTTTTTAATGACATAGCGCAAAACATTGATGGCAGCTACATTGCAGCAGGTTATAGTTCTTCTACCGATGGTAATGTAAGTGGTAACCACGGCAGTTATGATGTATGGGTAGTAAAACTTAGTGCTTCGGGGAAAATTGAATGGCAAAAATCTTATGGCGGAACGGGTGATGAATTTGGTAATTCACTTGTACAAACGTTGTATGGTTACGCAATTGGCGGCGCTTCTAATTCTACTGATGGAGATGTTAGCGGCAATCATGGTGATGTTGATGCATGGGTTATTCAGATAGATTTTAAAGGAAAGCTTTTGTCAGAACATTCTTATGGAGGTAGCGCTTATGACCAGATAAATTCAATCGTTCGTTCAGACTTTGGAAGTTTAATTTTTGGAGCGGTTACAGGTTCTGCGGATGGTGATGTAACTGGTAATCATGGCAGCGATGATGCATGGATGGTAAAAATAGATGTATTTGGAAAGATCATCTGGCAAAAAGCGATTGGCGGCAGCAATGCTGATGAACCGGATGGAAGCATTGCAAAAACAACTGACGGCAATGTGGTGATTGATGGTTATAGCTTCTCTGATGATGGAGATATTAACGGTAAAGACACGCTGGTTTCATTCATGACAAAAGTAAATTCCAATACCGGAAATATTATCTGGAGTAAGAGTTATGACAGGCCTATAGAAAGAGGTGGGTTTGGAGTTTTTGCAACAAGAGATGGTGGAACGGTTGAAACAGGTGGGGTTGGCGTTATTGATGTGTTCCCAACATTTGATGTGTTGATTTCCAAGTTTGATGCAAATGGAAATGAAGAATGGTATAAAAGATTGGGCGGCTCAAGTTATGATGATGCACAAAATACCGGATATGAATCTCAAAACGGCAATCTAAATATTATGTGCCTTAGTTCATCAGCAGATGGCGATATAAAAAAATCTGATGGTGGTATTGATACATGGTTAATAAAACTCGGCCATTGCGGAGAATCAGATAATGATAATAACGCACCTGTCGATTTTTCTCAAAACAATACTTTAATATCAAAAACTTCTGCACCATCTTTAGCAGTTTATCCTAACCCTGTTTCAAGCTCAACAACTATTTCATTCACACTTCAGCAATCACAAAAAGTATCTATTCATGTCTTTGATGTAAGTGGAAGATTAATAAAAAATCTTGCTGATGAACCCATGCAGGCAGGTGTGCATCAGCTTACATGGAATGCGACAGATGAAAGTGGAACCGCCGTTGCCAAAGGATTGTATATCGTTAAGCTACAGTCAGGCGATGATGTTCAAACAAAGAAGATTTCTGTAATTCGATAAAAGAGGGATTAATAAAATACGGGGGCTGTATATACGGCCCCTTTTTATTTGGATAAAAACGTATTCGTGTGGGTTATATATCATGTAAAACAATAACCAGTTCCTGCAAGGCATCTTCTATTTCAGCTAACTGCTCAATAGCTCTTTTCATAAGGCAAAACACAGCATATTTTCAGTGTGTCAAAAGATTATTTATATGAAATAATTTATAACCAGGTAATTTTTATTATTTATTAAAACAACAATTATGAAACGATTTTTCATCTCACCGAACACTACTGCCTTAAGTAAGGCATTAATTTGCTTTATTTTAATAAGCGGTATTTTAATCGGCTGCAGCAAGCCGGACCATTTTCCCTTGCAACTTAAAAACGATGCTGCTCAATATTCATCTGACGTAATAGATAAATGGATGACCATGCAAATTCGCCTGGAACGCGATGCCACTGGTATTGCCAATGCATCTTTTTGCAGGTATTATGCTTATTCCGGCATCGCTGCTTTAGAGGCGCTGGCACCGGGAACAGATTTAAGCACTATTACCAGGGGAAAGTGGAATGGGTTAACCGGCCTTCCACAGGCAGAACCTTTCAGGCTATACTACTGGCCAGCCAGTGTAAACGCCTCTTTGGCTTACATGAACAGGAGCATCTTTACAACTGCAAATGCTGCTGATAAGGCTGCAATTGATTCTCTTGAAAATGCAATAAACACTTCTTATTCTTCTACAGAAAGTATGTACACAATTGCAAGATCGGATAGCTTCGGAAAGGCAGTAGCCACGGCGGTTTTCAACTGGTCGGAAACGGATGGTTATAAAAATCAGTCAGCTGCATATACACCACCTGTTGGCCCCGGGTTATGGGTTTCTACGCCGCCTGCACTTGCACCTGCAAGTACACCTTATCTGGGAAACAACAGGCTGTTGATTAACGGTAGTATTGATAATACAATGCCCGGTGCTCCCATCCCTTATTCTGAAGATCCGAAATCAGCATTTTATCAAATGGCGCTGAATGATTATAGTGTTTCTCTCACCCTCACCCCGGAACAAACAAACCAGGGCTTATTTTGGAGAGATATACCCGGCGTTACTACTGCAGGTCATTGGCTCAGCATCTTGCAGCAAGTGCTCAAACAAACCGGTACACATCTTGATAAAGCAGCCTTCGCCTATGCAATCTCGGGTGCCTGCTTAAGTGATGCAACTATAAGTTGCTGGCAGGCTAAATATAAGTACAATCTTGTGCGCCCGATTACTTATATACGCAATGTGATAGGCTTCAGCACCTGGAATTCATTAATTACAACACCAGCGCATCCTGAATATCCCGCTGCACATGCTTTTATTTCCACCGCTACAGCAGATGCACTGGCCTCTATTTTTGGTAACATCGGCAGTTTTACAGATCATACTTATGATTATTTAGGTTTAACGCCGATTACTTTTAATTCTTTTCATGATATTGCCCTGAACGCTGCAAACTCAAGAGTCTTTGGAGGTATTCATTACCAGCCTTCATGTGACACTGGTATCATATATGGTTCTAAAGTAACTGATAATGTGTTAAAAATATTAAGATTACATACAGGGAACTAATCTATCTCAGAAGTATTTAATATCGGGAGTAATGGTTAGCACAGACAGAAGGCCGCACGAGCGGCCTTCCTCATTATGTGGAGGTATAATAGATGTGCCTTTTCTTGCGCAAAGTTTCTCCCTGCCCTTGTTGGCGTCCCCGTCAACAACCATTAATTAACTTTGAAGTGAATTAAAAAAGCAAAATTTTTCTCAGCGGGGTTTTCATTTCCTTCTTAAATAGCTTTTGAATTAAGATAGCCGGAAATGAAACCCCGGTGTTGAATAATTATCTGCAGTTTAGCCCTTATCCTGGCACAAGCATCCGCTTGTGCCTTATATATTAAATGTAATCTATTTAATTTTTAATGTCTTATATTAAAATAGCACAAGCGGACGCATGCGCCAACAGGGCTTACCAATGATACATTACTTCTGAATATAAATAGCTGTATTTTCAAAAGACAGTAGATCGTTATAGTAATCTACCCAATCTACCACTGCAAAACTTACAAAGTAGGTTGCTCCCTGGTCACTAATTGTATAACCTCCTTTATCCATCGAGTAACTAAAATAAAGAAATTGTCCTTAGTTGCAAGCTAAGGACAGCAGTTCTTAATCATTTGGTATTACTACGGATAGCTGGCGGAATAGTTGAAATAGCTTATTTGTATTAAAAGCGATTTATAGATTACTTTTATTTAAGTTGATTGATTTTCTTTGCGGCTTTTTATCTTCAATGCAACAGCCAAATTGAGTATAATGAACAAATATTTGGCTTTCTTCCTGGTTTCCTGCTTTTCATAGATTAACATAAATAGAATTTTATGCAAAAAATATTAGTTGTATTCGTGATTATATTAATAGGTTTAACAGCAAAAAGCCAGCGATTTTTTGAAGGAAACATTGTCTATAAATTTGAATTTAGATCTGACAATATTAAAGATGCCGCAAAGCGGCTAATCCCTGTTATTGGCACTGGCTCAACACTATATTTTAAAGAGGGCAATTACAGGCATGATTATTCAGGCGGAATTTTTGAATTTGATATTTATAATAAGGAAGAAAACAAGATATATCAAAAGAAAAGAAACAACGATACCATTTTTTGGACGGACTGCGGTAAAGCTGCAGATAAAATTGTAGATAGTTCCTTCACATCCAAAGCTGACACAGTATTGGGGATTATTTGCGATAGGTTTAAAATTCAATATAGCAAGACCTCAGAAATACACTATTATAATAATGATTCAATTAGGATAAACCCTGACTGGTTCAAAAAGTTTAGATTAAGTGATGAATATTTAATTGACTTAAAGGAAAAATCAATTTATTTAAAAAGCGAGAATACGTTTGACTATTTCACACTTATAGAAACGGCAACACAAATAAACCGCGGGAAAGTTGATATAGAGAAATTCAGGATCCCTAAAAATGCAATTTTAGCTGAGCAAAATTGATATAACCTTGATATTGGTATTAAAGTGACCACATCCGGCGGAGGTCTCCTGACCTGTATTTGCCCGTTGCTTTATAAATGTATCATTAAGTTGCAAACTTCGCCGGGTGTGGGTTGTTGGGCATTTGTTTTTTTATATCACTTCTTTCGTTCTTGAACCTTTTACGAGCAGCCACAACATAAATACGAGTTCTCCGAAAAAGGTATAAACTGCAAATCTAAATTGACATTACGAAATAAAAAAGGTTTTAGAGAACTTGCTAGGTAACCAAGTCCGGACATTATTAAAAAAATGCCCATTAAATTCGGGATGTATTTTGCCTTTATTGTCAAGTAACTAAGAAGCAACAAATGAATTGCAAAAAATACAATTGGAAAATGAAAATTATTTCTAAACTCATTAAGATTAAACATTACCTGGTCATACATTCTATTGTCTGCATAGGCAGTTAAATTATACACTGTCACGAGATTTAAAAGAGATACAATGACAACAACCGAAGAAATTATTCTAAATAAAGCCGTAAGTAAAGAAAGAGATTTGTTAACAGGGCTTAAATAGATGTATAATGCCCAGGCAACAATTATATCGCAGATACAAGTAGCTAAATAACTAAGCAGCATTGAAACAAATAAAAGTTCATTTGATTTTATGTTGATTGTTGTTTGTTCTGCATTATCAAAAACTACAAGTTTTGGAAAACAAAAAGCTCTGCATACGGAGCGAAAATTACCAACAAAAGCAAACCAACTCCGGCAACTATTGCACTAATACTAAGTTTCATTTCTGTTTTGTCATTATGATGATCCTTTAATATTTCCTTTGTCATAACTACAATTAATGCATGGGCTTGCCATAATTTTTTTCACCGGCATAAATGGCCACTGTAAGAAAATTGTCTTTTGGAGGCACAGGACAGTTGTAGCCTGCCGCATAGGCACAGTAAGGATTGTAGGCTTTGTTGAAATCTATTGTTACTTTATCATTTTGTATATCATAAATATAAAATTCAACATACCTGCCGCCGCCATAGCTTTCAAAACCCGAAGTGGCATCTTCAAAAGGAACAAATAAATAATCTTTCAGCTTCTCCTGCTTTGCCAGTTCGGGCGACTGGTAAACATATAAATGTATAACCGTATCGCGCAGCCTGCATGTAAGCAGCCCATATATAAAAAACTTTTGTCGACTGCCGGATGAGGTAGCCATATATATCCCTGTGGTATCCACTATTCTTTTAAAGGAGGCCACAAGGCGGTAGCGCTCATCAATCGGGTAAAAATGAATGTATTTCCTGTCATCATTTTTTACAACGTCGTGGGTATCTATGTAGTTTTGCTGATAGGCAAGCAGGGAATCCCGGTAGCCTGTTCGTGGCTGCGCAACCGCACAAGAGCATATAAAAACAGCAAAGAACCACAGTGCTATTTCTTTTTGAAACCTATATTTTCTGGTGAAGCGAATAAACCTTATTCCTGTATACCGGCTGGTTAAAAGCATAATAGTAAGTTTAGCGTAAGCTAAGAAATTACCCGAACTTTTACACTCACACTACTCACGGTTCCGGGCAATACTCCGGTGCATTTTACTGCTTTATAATTTTTTCCAGTTCCTTTTTTTGAACCACAGATAAATTTTCGAATTGCAATGCCCAGTTACAATATTCTTTAATTAATTCATGCTGGGTGTAATTACTTTTTAACGACCAGACTGCAGCCTTATATATCGCTTCATTTATAGCTTTTTGCCTGTCTTCTTCGGTTTTCGCAGAGGTTTTAAACTTATCAAGACTTCCTGCGTACTGCACATAGTCTAATGTTTGTATTAACTTTAAAATGGGCATGTAGCTGCCACTCGCCATAAATGTTCCCCATAGCATGTCTAGCTGGAAACCTTGTGATACGTGCATATATATGTCAATCGGCGGGCTATCTTTAATTTGTAACCAGGCTTCCTTTTCATCTCCCTGCAGGCCATTAAAAAAATCAGGAGAGCCAAGGCCGGAATAATGCAGCCAGGCAAGCAAATACTTTTTTGTTTTCAAGTCGGCTGTATTATACGCTTCCAATATTTGTGATGATAGAAAAGAATTATGCCTGCCTATTTCAAGAAAAATACTAAACGGCCCCCAAAAGCTGTTAGCATCATTTGCAACATTACTATTTACATAGTAAATATAATAAGCAAGAGCCCGCTGCGGTGTAGGATCTTTATAGTACCTCTCGAACCATGCTGAAAAATCTTTTTCATCTTTCACCTGGTACTTATTATAAACAGGCAATGCTGATAAGGTAATAACAGCATCAATTTTTTTTTCCTTACCGGAGACTTTATCTGAAATCTTTAATTGAATGGTGTAAGTTCCAAAAGCATCATCCTTGTTGAAACAAATTTTTATAATCGAATCACTCATTTGAAGGTTAGTATTCCCCTCCATCTGGCGATTCAGCAATGGAATATTTTCCCGGGACAGGTATGGCGTTTTATCAGGCTTAGCGATCGTTAATGAGTATTGAACATTTGCTGAGCCGCTTTTGTCGAGCGCATAATTCCATGCTATAGCAGTAATAAAAAAATATTGTTTTTTAAATACAGTATCGGAGGATATTATTTGAGGAGTACTTGAACCTGCAGTATTATCCCATTTATCCCGTAAAGAATAGTCAGTGGTTTTTATTAAATACCCATCAATTGCATAACTGTGATAAGTAACACATATAAATACAAGAAAGCTTGTAATAATTCTCATAAAGTTAATTTTGGTTGTATGCGTCGCCTGCAACACAAGATAAGCCTCAAATAGTTCCCGCACCTTGGCCTTGGTTCGTGGCACACGAAACAATATATTAATAATGAGGTCGGGTTTGTAAATTATGCTGTGTAAATTAAAAGGAAATTTTTAAAATAATTTATTTCCTGGTGATTGATAAGTGATTGTTTCGTGTGCCACGAACCAAGGCTGTGGGAATTGATGTGCCTGTAAAGCCAACCGTACAAGGTATTAAAGATGGTAAGGATGAGTTGCTGGATAAAGCGATTGAGATAATTAATGTAAAAAAATAACTATATCCGCATATTGAATAATGTGAACAAAAGTCAATACCAGAGCTCTCTTTTCGTTAGTAGCTTTCTGTTTAATTAATTTTCAATAGTCAGCTATTCGCAGTCATCATTTTAATTTTATATTATTGTGAAACAAAAATTTATATGATTGTTCCAAAGCTTTCTGCAAAAAGAATCGCAATACCTTTTTTGGCTTTGTTTGGTTTAATTTATTTCTGCTCCTGCTCTAAAAGGGATGCACCGGTCTTATCATCTGATAAAGAAATAGCATCATTTATTTTAAAACATGCAGATGGCTCTGCGTTTGATACAGCCGGTATAAAAGTAAGTATAGCCGGTGATACAATAAGAGTAACTGTACCTTTTGCAACTAATCTTAACGGGCTTATTCCTAATATTACTATTACCGGTGTTTCCATATCGCCTGCTACAAATGTGGCCCATGATTTTTCAAAGCCCGTTACATACACAGTAACTGCTGCTGATGGCACCACACAAGAATATGTAGTGATTGTAAGCACTAACAGTACCGGTAGTATGGTATTTGTAGGAAGCAGCGATAATAACTTTTACGCACTGGATGCGCTAACCGGCAAATTGATGTGGAAGTTTACAGGCGGCGGATGGTTTTCTTATGCAAGCCCTACTTTGTATAATGGTATTGTATATGCAGGCTGTACAGATAATAATCTGTATGCGTTGAATGCTTTAACCGGCGAGCCTTGGCCTTGGTTCGTGGCACACGAAACAATATATTAATAATGAGGTCGGGTTTGTAAATTATGCTGTGTAAATTAAAAGGAAATTTTTAAAATAATTTATTTCCTGGTGATTGATAAGTGATTGTTTCGTGTGCCACGAACCAAGGCTGTGGGCACACGAAACAATATATTAATAATGAGGTCGGGTTTGTAAATTATGCTGTGTAAATTAAAAAGAAATTTTTAAAATAATTTATTTCCTGGTGATTGATAAGTGATTGTTTCGTGTGCCACGAACCAAGGCCCAAGGCTGTGGGCCGATATTGTAAGAATTGATGAAAACGGAAACAAACAAATAATTGCATCAGGACTAAATTTTCCCACAGCTATGACTTTCGGACCTGATGGAAGATTGTATGTATCTGTTTGGGGGAATCGGCCCTCCGGGCTTAGGACAAATCTTGCAAATAGGATTTAAGTGCGAGGCAGTAGCAGGAGATAAAACTGCGGCAAATTAACATAGTCAAACCTGATTAAATTTCCGCCTGGGTTCAGATGTTAATTTGCATACAGCGTAGGGTTTTTAAGATCAAGTATAAGAAGGAAAAAACCCTGGTTTTCCAGGGTTTTTATAAAAACAAAGTTCTATGTGTCACCAAACTTATATATAAAGCACTTGTTCTTTTTTAGACTCAATATCAGCATAGTTGTTTCTCAGCACATCTCCGGAACGGCCATTGCACTAAATTGATTACGTAACCCCAACTTCGTGAGACATTGCTAATTGGAAGGGTAACATATGTTTTTTAAATCATCGTTTATTAATCGGCAATAGAAACCTTATCTTGCAATGATCATTAAAATATTCGAACCAAAACGATGAGAAAGACAATTCTATTTTTTTCCTTTATATTTTTTACTAAAGCCATAATCGCTCAGAATTATAATGTTTCTCAATCAGAAGCGCTTCAAACAGCCCAAGCAATTGAAACATCTATAAAAAAATCAGATCCAAACTTCTTAAGTAATTTTTTTGATTTGCCAACTCTTGATGAGTTAATCAAAGAAAAAAGTATTGTTGCCAAGAAATCGGGAAAGTTTTTTGAAGGTTTTAAATCAACGTTTAATATGAACGTTTTTGGAAAGCAAATGATTGACAATTTACAGGATGGAAGTTATCAAATGATTCGAAGCTATTATACCGATAATCAACAGCATCTGCTATTTCGCGCATTTGGCAATTCTGGAGTTAATTATCATGATTATATTTTAATAAAGGTAAATAACAAGATAAAAGCGGCAGATGTGTATATCTACTTAACTGGGGAAGATATGAGTACAACGCTTGCTGATTTACTTGATGCAAGTATTCCACCCACCTCTAATAGATCAGAGTTACCCGAAAATCTTAAAATGTTGCTGCGTCTTAAAGATTATAAGAAAAGGAATGACAATCAAGCTATCATTCAGCTTTATGATTCACTAGATAATGACTATAAAAAAAATAAAGCCGTACAAATTATGTATATAGCTGCATGTAAAAAGGTTGATTTATTATCAGACAGGTATAAAATGGCACTTGAAAATTATGCTGCAATTTTTCCAGATGACGCAAGCACGCCTCTTCTAATGATTGACTTTTATTATATTACGAAGGATTATGATAAAACCTTAAATGCGATTGCTAAACTTGATAGTTTTGTAAACGATCCTTTTTTAAACTTTTTCAGGGCAAGTGTTTATTTGGCTAAAGATGATAAAAAACAAGCTTTGATTTATTATGATAGCTTATTCGAAAAATATCCAACTATATCTTATATCATTAAGAACGTGGTAATACTGCACATGAATGCCGGGGAAAAATCAATAGCAAAAAGTGATTTGGAAACCTATAAAAAGACCGATGGGTTTAAACAACAATATGTGGACGATCTATATTTATTATACCCGGAATTAAAAAACTAAATTGTTGGTCACAGACCAACCATGTTGGAAGAAGAAATAATGAAAACTTTTTCGCATGCATGAACCACAAAAGCCCGCTATGATATGGAAATCCTTGTTTTACTTTTAGTGTTGATAACAACCTTCAAAATTAATGTTGAGCATTATGGATAATGCATTTGATCCATCACCAACCACACAGGATGAACATGTAAGGCATCCGTATATCTCCCCTGCTATACTAGTATGCTAATAACCAGCAGTTGGGCTATTGATAGCTTGCAACTAACGATTTTGAACATTACATCTATACAAACGTTTTAATTTTATAAGAGTACACATTTGTGTAAGTTTACGCACGCTCTTAAATCTGCTGCCATGGCTGCTCATATACAATCACCGCTTCATAAAGATTTATCCGGATTGGCTTTTTTTATCTCTCTGCCGCAGCTGATAGCCTCGCCGGTAGCTTAAAAAAGTTTTTCCCAAGCAACAATTTCATTAAAGATAAAATAAGACAACAATTACAAGTGTTGCGAGAAAAAGGACTTTTGGAGTTTAAAGGCAATGGACATTACAAAAAATTTATATGAGAATGGAAAATGATTTAAATAAAGTTTTAATAATAATTCGGGAGGAACAATTCAAGGAGTATTTTGTTCCGATAAAAGTCTAAAGGTTGATGTTTTAGATTATGATGATGAGCAGTTCTTAAATGACAAAGCTGCAAATGCAGAACTTGAACTGCGACAAAATAATTTATTAGAATTATCTCTTGACTAGATTTTATGTATTCGTTGAATTTGGCTTGTGGGCCACTAACAAATTCTCAATTTGAATCTATGCTCGTAGACTACGATATGCAAATTCAAAGAGATCATATTTATGCAAGAGTAGCCATGTATTAATTGTGGTTCACCAAATATCTTAACTTCTCCCAACCAATAAATTCTTTTCTTACCTTCCCTTAATGAATGATGAAGCACCTTCTATAAAAGAGCTGCACCAGCAGGCTGGGGAAGCAGAAGTCAATGGCGATGCGGCTGCAGCCATACAACTCTATAAGGAAATGGTGCAGCAGGATGCCCTGCATATAGATGCGTACAACAGCCTGATGAAGCTGTACCGCCGGGCTAAGGATTATAAGAAGGAACTGGCCATCATCAACAAGGCCATCAAAAGCTATGAGGCTTATTACAAGAAGCACAAGCCGCGCCACAACAAAAACGTGGACGACATCAGCCGCAAGCTGAACAAAGCTTTCGGGCTTACGGATAAAAAAGGAGAGGAGGTGTACAGCCCGGAACCCATCGGCACATGGAAGAAACGGAAGGCGGTGGTGGAGAAACGGCTGTAATAAAAGGTTGTATTTACAGGTGTTGAAGCCGGTTAGCATTGCTGCTTTGCACTATTTAAAAGACTTATACATGGAAACGACTTTATTGGTAATGCCATTGCCTAAATCAATATCGTAGGTTTTCAAAGGAATGTACCCGTTTGCAGCATATAATTTTTCTCCGCTTAACGTAGCTACTAATTCCAAAGACTCAAAGCCGCATGCTTTGGCTTCTGTTTCACATTTTTCAAGCAATGCTTTTCCAATACCCATGCGTGCATAGCCAGGATGAACAAAGAAAGCCCTGATTTTAGCAGGCTCAGTACCTGGAACTAATTCATCCCCGGCGGTATGCAGCACATCCTGTTTCCCGAATAACAATTTCCGCTTGCTCCATCCGCCGCAGCCGATGGCTATTCCTTCATTCTCCACAATCCAATACGTATTATCGATGATGAGTTGCTGGTCAACGGTCCAGGCATTGCCCAGTGCAGCCTCAATCTCTACAGCAGAATAATAAGCAGCATTTATAGCGGTTGCAGATTTTTTTATTAAACTTTCGAGGTTGTCTGTATCCGTTATTTCAGCCTTTCTAAATATAAAATCCATGGTTATTTGGTTCTGGTGAATTGTATAAAATCTTTCTTGTGCCACGAATCAAGGCAAGGGCTAACGTATATATTTACTCATTACACACAACTTACATTTTTTATAATCGTATCTATAGCTTAGATCTCCTTTGTGTCTTACGGTTATTCTTTTAAATATACTTTTTAAGTGACGTATGGCAGCAAGGTCAGGAGACGTGCGCCAGTGAGGAGTTTGCTTCCTCGTCGTGCCTCCTCCTCGCAATGACGTTCAAGATACACAGACTCCGGAAGCTTAGCCCAACAAACGGGCGGAGCCGTTCGGGTTGTCCTTGACTTTTTTGTTTCTTTTTGCGTCAAGGCAAAAGATAAGAAAAAACAAAGGGCTGCGGCTAAGGTAGATGAACCAATCTCTTACTGATTGGCCACCGTGCCATTCATTGTTGTTTTTACTTTTCCAAAGTCCTCACTTTTTGTTTCTTCCACAGTTACTGTATCACCCGTTAAGCGACAAGTAAATGTTTCTGTGTGCGGACTTTCGATATACCGCAATGTTAATTGAATAGTGTTAGCATCTTTCCATGCATAAGCACCGGCAACTTTTGTTGGATAAATCATAGATCTGTTTTCAATAGCATCTGACGTAAGCGATGGTCCGGGCTTGCGTGTTTCAGATAAATTCCATTTGCCATTTCCAAAAGGTATCGTGTAAGCACCTGCATCGGTTACAAACTTTACGGCGTAAGTATTATTGTTTACATATTGAAACGACAATTGATGAAGATGCAACTTGTTTGTATCTAAGGTAAACGTGGTATTGTGCCATGTTGTAGTTTCTTTATTGCCTTTTGGAACCGGCAGGGCAAGCGTTTTCAATTGTTGGGCAAGCGCTGCATCGGCAGCATTGTTGGCAGGTAGCTTCTCTTTTTGAAATGCAGGCAAAAGATATTGCCACACCAGGTTAATTTCGGCCTGCATATCCGCAGTTTCAGCAGTAATAGCAAGTACTGCATCTTTATCGGGCATCACAATCATAAACTGGCCAAAGGCACCATCACCACGATAAGCATTGTGCCTGCAACGCCACATTTGATAACAATACCCCTGCTCCCAATCGCTACTGTCTTTTTTAGATTGCGGCAAACCAGGATGCTGAATAATTTTAGCCGTGCTTGCTTCTTCTACCCAGCCTTTTGGTAAAACCTGTTTACCATTCCACACACCTTTTTGCAAAAACAGCTCTGCAAACTTCGCCATGTCTTCTGTTTTTACACGCAAGCCCCAGCCGCCTGTATTTATGCCTTTCGTATCTGTTTCCCAATCATCACCACGTATGCCAAGCGGTTCAAAAAATCTGGGCTGTAAATAGTCCATCACTTTTTGCCCGGTTACTTTTGTTACCATGGCTGAAAGCATGTATGTGCCGAGTGAATTGTATAAAAATTTTGTTCCCGGTTCATATAAAATTGGCGTTGCTAAAAATGCCTTCACCCAATCCGTGTCAGTTGCAATTTTTGATGTTGGATCAGGATCCATTCCGTCAGACATCATCAATACATCTCTTACAGTAAGTCCAGATAAAAATTTGCTTACTGTATCCGGTAATTCGTCCGGAAAAAACGAAACTACTTTATCATCTAATGACAACTTCTTTTCAGCAATGGCAAAGCCCACCGCAGTTGCCGTAAAGCTTTTGCTGCATGAATACAATGAATGCTTTAAACCGGCACCATAGGGATTCCACCAGCCTTCGGCAATTACTTTACCGTGGCGCAATAACATAAAGCTGTGAAACTCGGTTTTACTGTTGTTGGCAGCTTCAACAAACTTTGCAATACCGGTTGCTGAAACGCCTTCTGCTTCAGGTGTGCTGTGTGGGAGGCTGCCGGTTTGCGCCAAACTCTTTATGCAGGAAAAAGAAATGAGAACAAAAGCAATTAATAAAGATTTCAGGTAACTCATACAATCGTGTTTTGAAAAAGAATACAATGTATTGAAATTATGAATTTAAAAATGATGTTTGCCTTATTACTTTACTATAGAAACACGATTACGTACTGTAGAATCGTGATTACGTACTATAGAAACACGATTACGTACTGTAGAATCCTGATTAGCTATGCCCGGGCATTGGTATACAACCGAAGAGATTTATTTTCAAAAAAATCTATAAACAAAAAAGCTATCGTTACAGTATAACGATAGCTCCCGAAACATCCGTTTATCTTATTAATATTGTTTTACCACATGATAAAAGAAAGCATCCGGTGCACCTATCACACCCGATGAGTCCATTCTGTGTTTCAGCTCTTTTGTCTGCATAAAAGCTTCTGTTTTTTTCATATCTCCAATCACCATCACCAGGGTCACTTTATTGGGATCGTTAATATCCACGTTGATGGCTCTTGTGCTCATGCCGGCATCCTTTCTTTGCTGCTCATCGCTGTCAAATCCTTTTTTCCAGGTATCATAGTCCTTTACTTTAAAAGTAACCAATCCCCTTTCAGTAGATGCATCGGTGGTGCTGTCATGGTATTTACTCGTGTTGAACAAGACCGTTGGCTTGCCCATTACACCGCCTTTTTTCATAGCTGCCATAAGGCCCGGCGACATTCCAAATTGTTTGGCTTTGGCCGTATCATCCATGCGTAAAGCTACCAGTACGGTGTTGCTGTCTTTAACACCCCTTCCTATCACGTAATTGTGCAACCCGTTAGCAGTTCTTGCAGAATCATGCCCTTCATACACCGCAAGCCATTTCGCAAAATTCGCCACTTTTTGTTTTATTAACATCGTCATGATGGATGGCGCAGGCATTGCCGGAGGCGGAGGAGGCATCATGGCAGTCGAATCCTTCATGGTGGAATCCGTGGTGGTGGTAGTAGTTGATCCGTTGCCGCCGGAATTACAGGAGAACAACATCAGCATAACAATAGCAGCTGATGACAGAAATTTAAAATTCTTCATTTGAAAAGTTTAAAGGTTTATAAAAGCAGGTGGAAGGCTGGCAGCAGTATTCGTTCGGGCAGGGATTATTTTCTAAATATAAAGGATAATTAAGATATTGTGAAATTTATTCTGGTTGATTGCTGAGGACCACAATGATCAGAAGCTAACGGCGGGGGTTATGCGATTTTGTAATATTGGTATAAAAATGAGAGATTTTTCATTAAACGAAGCCGACAATGGCAGCATCAGGAGATATGAACATAATGTGCTAAATGAATTAGTTTGCCATTCCATACTTCTACTTTCACTTTGATATATTTGTAATCATTCTTTTATGAAACTTCAATTCTCAGGACACGATAGCTTCATCTGTAAACACTTTTGGCTTAAAAAGGGATATGATTTTATTAGTCAAGATCAAAAGAGTTTTAATGATGAATTAGCTGTAGTTGATTTAGGTGTAGGTAAAAATATGGTTACTGCAATCAGTTATTGGTTGAAGGCTTACGGTATTGCCGATAGCTCAAATCATATAACTGAACTCGGACATTACTTATTTAATGATAAAAATGGACATGATCCTTTCCTTGAAGATTTAGGAAGTATTTGGTTATTGCATTATTCATTAATAAAAGCTGATAAGGCTTCCATTTATAATCTTTTCTTTAATGAATTTAGAAAGGATAAATTTTCTTTTACAAGAGAGCAACTTTCTAATTTCTTATTAAGGAAGTTGGATAGCAATGAGCAAAATAATGTTAATGAGAATACATTAAATAAAGATATTAATGTTTTTATCCGCAACTACTTAAAACATGGACTGAGAAATAAAAAAACGGATATAGAAGATGAATTTTCAAATCTGTTTATTGATTTGCAATTCATGGAAACCTATCAATCAGAAAATGCTGAAAATAAATTAGTAGAATGGTATAAAGTTGAAAATGAGTTGAGAATTGATCTACCAGCAGAAATAGTTTTATTTTCTATTCTTGATAATGAAAGCTATGGAGATTCCATCTCATTTAAAGAATTGCAATCAGGACATAACTCGCCGGGCAATGTTTTTGCATTAAATGAAGAAGGCCTTTACAGTAAAATTGAAGCTATTGTTGATCTTTGTCCAGATGCAACCTTTACTCAATCTGCAGGTATTCGGGAATTGCAATTCAAATCTAGACCTGATAAATGGAAAATATTAAATGATTACTACCGCAATTAAGTTTTCTCCTTCCATCAATATCATTAGGGATAGTAATTATTCCTTTGATTACATCTCCACGCCTAACTCGATAAGGATATTTGATCAATTATTGAATGACGCCTATGCAGGAAGTAAATGCAGCATTATTATCGGAGCTTATGGAACTGGTAAGTCATCATTTCTTTTAGCTTTTCAACAAACGCTAAATGGCTTTCACACCCATTTTACTGAAAAAGAAAAACTTTTAAAGCACTCGCCTAAATATGAATTCATCCAAATAGTTGGTGATAATAAATCATTGCTTGATTATTTTGCTTCCTTGTTTTCAATAGCCGATAAAGATTACTCAAGTTCAGATATAATAAAAGCAATTGATAAGAAATATAAGCTGCTTCAGAAAAAAGGAATTGGAGTTGCATTTATAATTGATGAATTTGGGAAATTTTTGGAGCATGCTTCTAAAAATAATCCTGGAGTAGAATTGTACTTTATACAGCAATTATGCGAGTGGGTAAACAATACAACAACTGATGCTTTATTAATTGGGACCTTGCATCAAGACTTTAATACTTATTCTTTTAACTTAAACAGAAGTCAACAACAGGAATGGAGTAAAGTAAAGGGAAGATTTAAAGAAATTGTATTTAATGAACCAGTAGAGCAATTATTGTTTCTAGCAAGTAAAAGGATTGAAGAAAAATTTAAAGACCAAAAAGAGCCTAAAACTTTTGATAAATTATTTGACCTAATTAAGGATTCAAAAGCCTTTCCTTTAAAGGATTATTTTAATAAAGATATAGCCCGAGCATTATACCCTTTTGATATTTTATCCACAGCTGTCATGACGCTTTCATTACAGCGATATGGACAAAATGAAAGAAGTTTATTTTCCTTTATTGAATCAAATGATCATCTTTCTTTAAATGATTTTGACTTTAAAAAATGTAGTTACTATAGTATTGACAAAGTGTATGATTATTTGATTAGCAATTATTACTCTGTTATTAATCATAAGGTTTCAAAATCTGATTATACACTTTGGAAAGGGATAAGAAAAGCTTTAGAAAAAACTGAAGGCGTTTTACCAGATCATGTTCAAGTTGAAGCCCAGCAATTAATTAAAACAATTGGACTACTTAATATTTTCTCAACTGCATCTGCAACACTTGATAAATCATTTTATGAAGCATATGGACATTATGCAATTGGAATAAAAAATTGTATTGAAATTATTGAAGCACTCGAAAAGTTTAAGATAATCAAATATGTAAAGCATAGTTCTAGATATTTAATTTTAGAAGGTACTGACTTAGATATTGATTTAGCAATCGATGAAGCAGGTGGAATTATTGAGAAAACAACAAATCTTGTAGAAACCCTTAGGCAATATTTTGATATACCTCCGATTCCTGCTAAAGCAGTATTTTATCAAAAGGGAACTCCAAGATTTTTTCAATTTGTTTTGAGCGAAGAACCATTTGTAAATACACCTGAAAGCGAAATTGATGGATACATCAACCTTATATTTAATGAGGACGAAAAAATAATTAAAACGATAAAATCAGTTTCAGCGAATTGTAATGAGGCTATACTATTTGGTTATTATAAGAACACTGTTGACATACGAAATACTTTATTTGAGATTCAAAAAGCTAAAGAAGTTAAATCTGCAAATATTAATGATAGGGTTGCAGTAAAGGAATTAGAAGGTATTATAGATCATTATACCAAGATATTAAATCATTATGTTTTAGATAGTCTATATTCCGATGACGAAAGAATTGAATGGTTTTATCATGGAGCTAAATTGAGAATTCAAAACCGTCAGGCTTTTAATCAAAAACTATCCGCTATCTGTGAAGATACATACCCGAACACACCTGTTTTTAAAAACGAACTATTAAATAAGACTAAAACTTCCGGGCAAATATCAACAGCAAGAAAAGAACTGATCAAAAGATTATTGAATGACTTGTCGGAAGAAAATCTTGGATTTCCGGCTAAAAAATTTCCTCCTGAAAAATCTATTTATCTATCATTATTAAAAGATAAGGGATTACATACCTTTTTAAATAACACAGGCGGTTGGCAACAACCAACTGATAAGTCATTCGATAAATTGTGGAAAGCAGGTAGCCAATTTTTGGAAAGTTCTAAAGGCAATGAAAGAAACTTACGGGAGTATATTGATTTGCTTCTATCAAAGCCGTTCAAATTAAAACAAGGATTCATTGACTTTTGGGTTCCTGTCTTTTTATTATCGAGGGCAGATGAATATGCACTATTTGATAACAACGGATACATCCCCTCTTTGAATGAAGATATATTGGAGCTTATTAATAAAAAGCCGGAGTTGTTTAAAGTAAAGGCGTTCGATGTTGTTGGAATTAAACTAGAGTTGTTCAATCGATACAGAATATTTTTAAGCCAGCCGGAAAACTCTAAACCAAACAATAAAGTTTTTATTCAAACAATAAAACCTTTTCTAAGTTTTTACCGGGATTTAAACGACTATTCAAAAAAAACAAAAAATTTGAGTAAGCGTGCCCTCGCAATAAGAGAAGTAATTGCGAATGCAAAAGACCCCGAGAAAACATTCTTTGAAGACTTTCCTATCGCCTTAGGTTATACTATCCAGGAATTGCAAACGAAGAAAGCGTTAGCAGAAACATTTATCAAAAAACTGCAAGAAGCTATTAAAGAGATAAGAACAAGCTATGATCAATTGCTTGTTCGTTTCGAAGCTTTTATAGTGAAAGATGTTTTAGGCACAACAGATATCTTTCCAAAGTACAAAGATCATCTAGCTAAAAGATACCAGGGTTTAAAATTGCATTTGCTTACAACAACTCATAAAACATTTTATTCCAGGATTACTTCTCCTTTAGATGATAAAACAGCATGGTTAAACTCCATTTCGCAAAGCTGTATTGGAAAGCCACTTCATGCATTATCAGATGAAGAAGAAAAATTGCTTTTTGAAAAATTTGCTGATCTTATCTATGCGTTAGATAATCTGTCTGAACTTAGCAAAGCCAATATTCAAGAAGATGAAGAGGATGTCTTAAAATTTGAAGTAACTTCCTTTATCGAAGGACTTAATAGCAGTCTACTTCGAATACCAAAAACAAAATCTAAAGAGATACAAGAAAAACAAAAAGAAATAAAACATATATTGGGAAATGATAAAAGAACGAGTATTGCTGTATTGGCCTATTTAATAAAGGAGTATTTAAATAATGAGTAAAAAAGTAAGACATGTATTAGGAATATCTGGAGGTAAGGATAGCGCAGCTTTGGCTATTTATATGCACAGGAATTATCCTGAGATAGATATTGAATATTACACTTGTGATACAGGTAAGGAGTTAGAAGCGACTTATAAATTAATTGACAACCTTGAAAATTATTTAGGCAAGAAAATTGAAAGATTAAAAGCAGCCGCTAATAGTTCCGAAGATCCATTCGATCACTTTTATCAACTCTTTGGAGGTTATTTACCTTCGTCAACTTCAAGGTGGTGTACTAAATATTTGAAGCTTTATCCGTTTGAAAATTTTGTTGGTGATGATCCTGTAGTTTCATACGTAGGTATAAGAGGTGATGAGGATAGAGAGGGTTATATTTCAAAAAAATCAAACATTCAATCAATCTTTCCTTTTAGAAAAAATATTTGGAGTCAGGATGTGATCTCAAAGATTCTGAAGAATGAAAATATTTCTTCACTTCGGGAAGCATATTCTTTTTTATTTCCTTCAACGGATGGGAGGACACATGAAATCATTAATCAGCCACTATCAATTAAATTTTCAATAGAACATAAACTTCAGTTGTTGTTAGATAGAGGAATAAAACAATTTAATGCAGTCGTTTTTGAACAACTAAAAATTACAAATTATCCATTAGCATCAGAGCTTAATTTCTCCTTAATAGAAAATGAAGAAAGTTTAGTACGAGATGATATTTTTAGACTACTAAGAGAAAGTGGAGTTGGTGTACCTGATTACTACGAAAAGAAAAAATTCCAAATTGATAATAAAGAAGGAGAATATGCCAGAAGCCGTTCAGGTTGTTACTTTTGTTTCTTCCAACAAAAGATAGAATGGGTTTGGTTATACGAACAACATCCCGAATCCTTTCAAAAAGCAATAGCATATGAAAATGAAAAGGAAGGTTTTACTTGGAATCAAAATGAAAGTTTATTAGAACTAATTAAACCGGAGCGACTTTGTGCAATAAAAAATGAATATCTCAAAAGAAATAAAAGCAAAACTAAATCACCATATTTACTAAACATTTTAGATGAGGCTGAATCGGAAGGGTGTGCAGCTTGCTTTATTTAATTATGTCCATAGCTATTGATAAAGTAGAAGATTTTTTGTTTGTTGATAATTTGCAAACTACTGTCAGACAATTAAGAGTTTTTTCTGCAATAATAACTCATTTAAGTAATAAGCAATTACCCAAAAAAATTCTTGAGCAACTAATAATCGCATGGAGCTCTGCTGAAGAAAAAACCAATCCAAAATATCGGATAAGCAAAGGCAAAGCAACTGAAAATGGTGTAAAAACTGCGGCAATTGGATATTACATACAAATTTCAACTTCTTTAGCTTTAACCACTCGATTTAATGATGTTTACATGAATACGAAAATGTCTCAAACTTTTTTGTATTTTTTATTGGTAAACAAAGATGTCTCAAACGATTTATCAATCTATGAAAAAATATTTTACTTAATCATGCTTCTTAATATAGACGCTGATGGGATAATATTGTCTTTAAGCCAACTCGATAATAATTCAAGTAAGAAACAGTCTGTTTTACAAAGTGAATTCAAGGATGCTATGAGTACTCGATTGTTAGCTAAAATAAATATATCTCCAAATACGGTGAAAGCAAAGATGACAACAAAATATAAAGCAATAAATTTTGTTTGGAAAAAATCAAAAAAATATGCTGAGCATATAATAGCACCAAGACTTGAATGGCTTTCTAGTCTTGAGTTAGTCAATATTAAAAGAGACCCAAAAGATACAGTATATTCACTTAGTGAAAAGGGTAAGAATTTATATTCTCGATTACCGAATATAAATTCTGAAGGCTTAAAGGATATAAATCAGCGATGGATAAATAATCACTTTTTTTCAGTTTGTAATGACTTGTTTAGCACAAATAATTGCACATTATATTCGCTTTTGTCAAACGAAGAACAAGATATTGCAATTGGAGAATCACTTTTAAATGCAGGTAAAGCGGTTAAGTCTAGTTTATCCTTTAAATTACCAGTGAGAGAATCTTTTTTATTTATAGGTATTGATTTATTAGTCAACAAAAAAATTCTAATCAATATTATCGAGATTCAAAATAAGTTGAAGAATAAATTTTCCTATAAAGGAAAACTTTACCTTTTGAAATTGGCGGCTCGTTCAAATGAAGGCTATATTACCATAACACTTCAAAAATGAAGTTAAATTGTATAATAGATACTTGTAGTTGCCTATGTCTATCGAACGCAGAGTTTAGGCAAAATTCGTTACTTCATTATCTCAACATTAAAGCTCATTTAAATTACAGTAACGAGGTTCACATAGAATTGAGGGATCATGATTCAAAAGGGTTACCAAGCTTTATTCATGATAACAGAAGGAGAATTACTCCTCAAAAATTTTCAATTAGTGAATATGAAAGAAGAATGCTTGGAAGAACACTTTCTCCGCGCTCGCAGAATGACAAAGGTGAAGTTGACAACTTTTTAATTTCTGTGGATCAGTTGCATCAATTAGATAAAAATTCTATCATTTTTATTACTGATGACAAAAAAGCGCTAAGAGGAATTTTATATGATTGGGTAGATGTTTTTCCAGCTATTAAGTTTTGGACATCATATGAAGTAGTTCTCTTTTTGTATGCGGAAGATTTGATCCCTAGTAAAGAGATAGCTTTAGATATGATCAGAGAAGTTATTTCACTTACTGCTCCTAAGCCATCTGAACGCAGTGAAAAAACAACTGCAGAATTGATTTCAACTGCAAAAAATTATTCAAAAAGAATAGAAAAAATTAATTCTCTCTTAAAATAAAAAATTTATGAGCTTAGAAACATTAAATCTTAAGTATAATCCTTTTAAAGATTTGACTCCAGATCTAATGGACGATAATCTAATATGGGGAGGAATGGACGAGGTAAAAAGCCGGATTAAACGATGTTATACTGATTGCATAACTAATAACTCCAAACAAATAGTTTTAAATTGGGGACCTTACGGAGGAGGTAAAACATTTAGCGCTTATTATTTTTCTCATTCTGAAAATCTAGATAACAATCTTACTCATATTTATGTTCGTAGCCCCAAAGATGGAGCAAAATCGACTGATGATTTGTTTAAGTCGGTTATCGATAAGCTAACATTTGAGGGAATACGTAATCAGGTAGTAAGTTTTATAGAAAATTATGGCGGTGATAGACTAATCGAATTTTTAACTCCAAAAGCAACCCGAGAATTTGCAAAGGCTATTTTTTTGATTGGCTCACAAGATGAAGAAATAGCTTCTACCATGAATCGCTTTCTTTATACGGGAATAACACTTACGGAATTAAAAAAATTAGGATTAGCCAAAAAAATTCAAAGTGATACGGATAGAGTTAAATTCTTAGCTGGGATTCTTGCTTGTTTTATGGGGAACACAAATGAAATAAATGGACATGTTGTTTTTTGGCTCGATGAAATGGAAGATTTAATTTATTATTCCCCAAAAAACTATAAAGCTTTTTCCCAATCCTTACGGGATTTAATCGATAGTATTCCAGACAGGTTTTTATTATTTATGAACTTTACTTTAGCCGAAAATCAAGAAACTACAATTGAGCTTATTTTAGGTGGAGCTGTATGGTCAAGAATTACAAAAAAAATTAGATTTAAAGAATTTTCTCAAGAAGATGCTTTAAAGTATTGTAATGATCTTTTAGATATTGCGAGAATCAAAAGATCAGTTAACAAGCCATTTAGTTCAAATTTATTAGTTGAAATAATAAATAATATTTCCGCTGATAATTTAACACCAAGAGAAATTAATAAACATATTACTTCTTTACTAACATATTCAATTGAAAAAGGATTTGAGCAAATTAATCAAGAAGCATTTAACGCTTGGATGACTGACTTTAGCGAGGAAAATTTATAGAAAATTAATCCTCCAAACTATTTATTAATTCTTCCATTCCAAAATTCAATAAGAATTCAGAATAAAAACTATCAAACACATCTTTCAAATAATCTTCAAGAGAAACTTCATCTTCCTGTCCATCTTTAGGAATTGACATTTTATAATTCCTTTTTTTATTGATCATGTACAAAAACAAAGTATGAAAATATACAGAAGCTAAGTATCGCTTTTCTGCGGTTTGTAATTGATCTTCCGATTTAAGTTTACTCCTATAATTTAAAAAGACATTACTATCAAGGTTGATGTAAATAGTATCTAATACATCACCATTGGCATAGGGTGCCATGACTGTTTCGTATTTCATGGATATTCCTGCGCTTTCTAAGGCGTCCCATCTTTCTTGCTTCACTCGTTCAAGTTTTGGCAATCCAATATTATCCAAATCATCTTCTTCCTTTGGTACTTCAACTTTTGGCGTTTCTTTATCTTTTATTTTAATCCAGATAATTTCTTCAAAAGGTTCGCCAGGCCCAGTCAGGGAAGCCTTTAATTGTAATTCATCTCCAACGGCAACATCGTCTGTTGGATTTATGGTAAGCTTTATCGTACCATTGTTAGGGCTACTTTTGTCAATATTTAAAAGAGAAGTTATATCCGCATTATTACCTTTTTTATCACCCCCGGTTACTTCATTTTGCTTTACATCTAATAAGGCTATCTCAAGTTCACCGGGTTCTTCTGACCTATCGAAGTAAGCATTTTCTACATCGGTATTAAAGCGGATGGTTTTTTCTCCACCAAAAGGAACAGATAACATTGTTCTTTCGCCATCCTTCTTATGATACAATTGGAAGAAAGTAGGGAATCGCTTTGGACTAAAAGGTTCCTTCTCTTCCTTGAGTTTGCTTTTCTTTTCCGGCTTTTTTTCTTTTTCCTTTTTTTCCTCGAGCTTCAATGTGTTCTGCAATAGTTTAAATAAATCGGAATTTTTTGGAAGATTCTTCGCAAAGGATTTTACAAGTTCGTTGGTGTCTTCGCTTTCCAAGCCTATTGAATCTTTTCGCCTTTTATTAATTTCATCCAATTGACTTTTGCGTAATTTTCTTCCTAAATATTCACGCAGCTCTCTTGTTTCATCTCCATCTCTTAATCTATCTCTAGAAGCCATGAATAATTCTTTTCTGAATTCATATTTCATCTTTGTGCAATCAACATGAATGAGCAAATAATCTTTTAAAAGATTCAGCTTTAGTTGCCTTGTTATAAATTCAGAAGTATAGTGTCCATGCGCTTGCCCATTTATAGAAAACATTACGGACATGTTATTCTTAAAAAAAAATCGCCTAATATTTTCCTTCGTCTTTTTGACATCATTATCTCCTACTTTCGCTTTAAAAACGTAGCAGGTAACTTTCATTTCCCCGAATAGTTGATCAGTATATGTTTCGGAAAAATAAGTATCAATATAATTATTGTTATCCTCCAATCTTCTCTTTAGCCCAAACAAATCCTGCTCTAGTACCTTATTATTGGGATACCTTTCTTTTTTATCAACCGTAAATACGGGTAATACAGGTTCAAACAAAAATTCATTCAGGCTTTGGTTAAGGTCTTGTGCAAACCCTGAATAACCAGAAGGAAATTGATAAGAATACATCTTAATGATAGTGCCTGTTTTGAACTTTCTATTGAATAGCTTTAGATCTAGTTCTTCTTTTAAATCAAAAGCTGGAATTTTTCCTTCAATTTTTAAATACTCGTACCATGTATTTTTTTTATGTTCAGCTTCTCCTTTAGAAAAAGGATGTTCTCTAATAATGGTAAAACCCAATAAACCTGTATCATCATATCTTTTAGAAGCAATTAATTGATACCCTTTTTTACCGCAAAAAACAATAGATCCAGAACCCCCCATGTTATATTTGCCTTGGACAAACATGATTTTGTTCTTATTTCCTCTCACGAGAGAAAGAAATGTATGATCAAACATTTCAGGATGTTGCCCTTCGCCATTATCATAAATAATAACAGATGTATCCCCGTGGCGGCCCATCAGCTAATACTTGTATTTCCTCAGCTTGCTTCCTCCTAGATGTTGTCAAATCCCATTGTTTATAATCAGGATAGAATTTCTTAATTGCATCATCCATTGATTTGGGCGCCTCATCTGCTTCTGGATTAATGCCTGCTTCTAAACATTTCTTAGTCAGTAAAGCATCCATCGAATTAGTAACTTTCTCAACAAGCGCAGCAATAGGATTAGATTGTTGATTTTCTATGATGCCGTAATTACTTTCGTTATTACCAATTGGAACCCAGTTTTCGTTTTTAAAAATATCTTGATATGAGTTAACTATGCTATTAACATCTTCTTCAGTTTGGGCATTGTACAAACACAGGAAAAGATTTTTTGAATCCGTAGTCTCATTTTCGAAAAGCATCGTTAGTTAAAGGTTAATGAAGCTCAATATAATTAAGTTTGAGTAGATAAGCTAAAACCTTGGTATATTTAGTGACAGCCATACTTATAAAGTTACCTTACAACCATCATGAATGGTAACTGTTATTGTATACCACTTGCTTTTGAAATAATTTCTTTTCATCTTTACATCACAGGTTAATTAAAACCGGCCGGAGAGTTGTCGCTCGCCTATATAAAACACCCCTTTATCTAAATATTTTTTTATGCCCAAAGCTAAGCCCCAGAACTTTATGGTAGGTGCTGTTATGTATGCGCTCCTCTTTGCAGGTGGAGCTGAAAAAATAGGTGGCAGCGACAATGATAATAAATGCGGAGGTGAAGACCATTGGAATGAAAAGGTATTAATTGACACGGGAGCACCACCTGTGAACCAGTCTATAGAAACTGCCACTATACAACAATTAACGCACACTATTGGCGCAAGCATCAGCTTGTGCCTTATTATTTACGCTAGTTTATCAAAATTTCATACTACGGTACTTACAATGTACAACCTCGTTGTATTCAAATCTTATAGGTAGCACAAGCTGATGCTTGCGCTAATGAGAGAATTAATTCCATCAAGTAATTCTTCTATACCTGGCTTTTCACCAACCTATATGTCAGAATAATTTACTGTGGTATATGTCTGCATATTGTTTTAGGTTTTCCTCTATCAAAGGTTACCACAATTATCTATCATTCTTCATCACCCACCATTTCATCATTCATTAATTCAGGTAATATATTTTGTGCATCTTCATTGCTTATTGTTTCAACACCTTTTAATCTCTTCTGTATCGCCCTTGTTCTTACGCCTACTACATCTTCCAGTTGGTGTAAGGCCGGTTTGTATGTTCTTTTGCGCTTTATCCAGCATGCCGCTAAAGGTGCCAAACTCTGTTTTTACGGCGCTGAGCAATTGCCATACTTCGCTGCTGCGCTTTTCTATGGCCAGCGTGCGAAAGCCCATTTGCAGACTGCTTAAAAATGCGGAGAGCGTGGTGGGCCCTGCTATATTTATTTTGCATTCTGTGCGTATGCTTTCAAAGAGGCCGGGCGTACGCAGCACTTCTGCATACAGGCTTTCAAACGGCAGGAACAATATGGCAAAGTCTGTTGTGTTCGGCGGATCAATATACTTGCTGCAAATATCCGTGGCGCATTTTTTTATGCCTCTTGCAAAGGCTTTGCGTTTCTCCTCTATCAGCGTGGCATCGCCATGTTCGTAGGCTTCCATCAGCCATTCAAAATCTTCTTTGGGAAACTTGGAATCTACGGGCAGCCATACCGTCTTGTCTTTATTGCCGGGAAACTTTATGGCAAACTCCACGAGTGCATTGCTGCCCTGCTTTGTTTTTACATTTTGTGCATATTGCTCCGGCGTAAGGGTTTGCTCCAGTATATTCTGCAACTGGTATTCGCCAAGTACGCCTCTTGTTTTTACATTGGTGAGCACCCGCTTCAGGTCGCCAACGCCTGTTGCTAATTGCTGCATATCGCCAAGTCCTTTGTGAACCGCTTCCAGCCTGTCACTAACCAGCTTAAAGCTTTCGCCCAGCCGTGTTTCCAGCGTATGTTGCAGTTTCTCATCCACGGTTATGCGCATCTGTTCCAGCTTTTGCTCATTGCCTTGCTGCATGTCGCCGATCTTCTTTTCAAGCGTTTGGCGCATGCTGTCCAGCTTCTGGCTGGTATCGGTATTTTGTTCGCTTTGTTTATTGAGCAGGGCAAAGAAATTATCTTTCTGCGTTTCGTTAATATCTTTTATGGCTTGTAAAAAATCTCCTTTAAAGCGGCTTAATGAGTTGGTTTGCTCTATCCTTGCTTTGGCAGCCGAATCGGATAACTCCTGCCGGTTAACGGCTATCTCATTCTTCACGGCGGCTTCAATGCGCTGCAGTTCTGCGGAAAGGCTGCTGATGCGAAACGTAATATCCTGCACATTGCCTTTTGCCTTTAATAATACTATGATGATAACTGATAGCGTAACAAGCACTGCGGCTGCTATATATAATACAATCATTTCCGGCGCGAAAGTTTACAGGTAAGTTACTGTATTGTTTTTAGAAAATAATAATTTTGATTGTAAGGCTAACCTGGCATATTCATACAAGGTCATCCCGCGGTAAACATACATTTCCTGGTGAGTGACCCTCAACTCCTTACAGGAAAGCTTACATTCTTGTGTGACTTGCGGGTATTCCTGAGTAGAACACTTGCATTCTTTAGTAGCAAGGTCATTCGCCCGGGTAGAAAGCGTGTCCGCCTGAGTAGCAAGGTCATCCGCCCGGGTAGAAAGCGTGTCCGCCTGAGTAGCAAGGTCATCCGCCCGGGTAGAAAGCGTGTTCGCCTGAGTAGAAAGGTCGTTCGCCCGGGTAGAAAGCGTGTTCGCCTGAGTAGAAAGGTCGTTCGCCCGGGTGGAAAGGTCGTTCGCCCGAGTGGAAAAAGTGCTTTTCTTTATAACGTCCTTCAAAAAAAAGATAATTTTCGGGCGTTTTTACTTTACATTTTTTCGGAAAACACACGCAGCACCTGAGTATTAATGCCCTATTTTAAACAGTTTTTGAAAAAAATTGACTGCTGTATCTTGTTACAAAACAGCAAGTTAGCTGATTGTATATTTTTTAGTGATATTTCCAAATCACCGCCCTGCTATTGCAAACCCCGGAAAAACGTATTCTCTTTGCATCATCAAATTTGATACATGCATTATCAAAATTTGCCGAAGAATTAAATCCTATTTTATAACAAAACCAATTTAAATAATGGTTATTACAAAACAAGCATCCCCGTTATGTGCGCCTTATAGCAAATGGAGCGATGCTGACCTGCAGAAAGACACGGGTACGTATGTTACTAACATGGATGGCGTGGCAACCTTTCTGCCCATCCAGGATAAGGTAACTGCTTATGCTCAGTCAGTAGCTGCTTTTATGGTTAGTTTGACTGGGGCAGCTACCAGAGACAAGAACGCTATACTGGCAAAAAACAAGCAGCGCGGATTATTGATTGAGGCTACTATTTCTCTGGGCTTAAGCGTGGCAGAACTGGCTGATGGAGATACCACCGTATTAACTTTAAGCGGCATGCCGCAAAGAAAGGTGCGCCAGCCATATAAGCCAACGGTGCCCACCGGCCTTACATTGTTTACTACACCGCAAGAGGGAACAATTGGTGCTAACTGGAACGATATAAAAGGCAAGCGCCTGTTTTTTGTGGCGTATACTCCCAACCCGCTGACTGAAGCAAATGAGTGGACTACAGTGAACAGCACTAAGTGTACGTGCGTACTTAACGGTCTGCAAAGCGGGCAGAAAGTATGGGTAAAGATCGGGGTAATAGGCACAGATAATCAAACGATCTGGGGCGATGCAATACTGAGCCCTTATATTCCTTAGGAAGTTCGATTTTCTCATAGAATGATTGAGGCTGCACGCGAGTGTGGCCTCTTTTCTTTTTCTTTTTTTCTTGACAAAAAAAGAAACAAAAAAGTCAAGACTGGCACAAATGCTCCGCAGATCCAGTCTGGCCTGCCCACGGGAGTATGGGTATCTATAGCGCTTTCGGCACTCAACCGATTGGCTCCTTACGCCCCTTCAGATCGTCATTGCGAGGAGCGCTAATAAAGTTTTTGTTTTAAAGTGTGCTTTGAAGCGACGAAGCAACCTCATGCATAGGCGTTGTTCGAAGAAAATTGTTTCGTTCTGAATTAATGTTTTTGAGTGTCTTTTTCTTTTTGCCTTGACGCAAAAAGAAACAAAAAAGTCAAGACTGGCATAAAATGCTCCGCAGATCCAGTCTGGCCAGCGCACGGGAGTCTGCGTATCTATAGCGCTTTCGGCACTCAACCGGTTAGCTCCTTAGTTCCTTGCGCCCATAAGATCGTCATTGCGAGGAGCGCTAATAAAATTTTTGTTTTAAAGTGTGCTTTGAAGCGACGAAGCAAACTCAGGTACCAGCGTTGTTCAAAGAAAAATGCTTTGTTTTAGAATAATGTTTTTGAGTGTCTTTTTCTTTTTTACTTGGCAAAAAAAGAAACAAAAAAGTCCAGACTGGCATAAATGCTCCGCAGATCCAGTCTGGCCAGCGCACGGGAGTCTGCGTATGCTCAGCGCCTTTTCGGCACTCAACCGGCTAGCTCCTTAGTTCCTTGCGCCCATAAGATCGTCATTGCGAGGAGCGCTAATAAAATTTTTGTTTTAAATTGTGCTTTGAAGCGACGAAGCAAACTCAGGTACCAGCGTTGTTCAAAGAAAAATGCTTTGTTTTAGAATAATGTTTTTGAGTGTCTTTTTCTTTTTGCCTTGACGCAAAAAGAAACAAAAAAGTCAAGACTGGCATAAATGCTCCGCAGATCCAGTCTGGCCAGCGCACGGGAGTATGCGTATCTATAGCGCTTTCGGCACTCAACCGATTGGCTCCTTAGTTCCTTGCGCCCATAAGATCGTCATTGCGAGGACGCTTTAGCGAGGCTAATGGCTAAAAGAGGTTTGTCAGCGACGAAGCAAACCCCTGTAGCAGCATTGGTGCATGAGGTTGCTTCGTGCCTCGCAATGACGTGCCTTTAGTGAATCGGTGTAATCCTTTCATCCTTTGAATCCGTGATTCAGATAATTGCTTCTATCGGCGCAACCAAAGTGCGTTGGAAAGTATAAAACAAGTAATATTGCAAAGCGACTAAAACACTGCAACGCATCACTTATATTTACCAGTACATACCTTAAAAAAATTAGCAATGAACCAGGGTGTATCTACATTCAAGGATAGTAAGCAGCATTATAAAACTTTGGACGGCTTAAGAGGCGTTGCTGCCGTGGTGGTAGTCATGTTTCACCTGTTGGAAATGTTTTCCGGGGGTGATCATACCAAACAAATTATTAATCATGGTTACCTTGCGGTAGATTTTTTCTTTGTTCTTTCAGGGTTCGTTATTGGCTATGCTTACGATGATCGCTGGGGTAAAATGAGTATGAAAGAATTTTTCAAACGTCGCCTTATCCGGCTTCATCCTATGATCATCATGGGGATGCTGATCGGTGCCATCGCTTTCTATTTCCAGGATTGTTCCTTTTTCCCTTCGATACATACAGTGCCTGTATGGAAACTGATAGTGGTGCTGCTCATTGGTTGCACACTCATTCCTGTTCCTACTTCTTTAGACATCAGGGGCTGGGGTGAAATGCATCCGTTAAATGGGCCGGCATGGTCGCTTTTTTTTGAATATGTTGGCAACATTTTGTACGCAATGCTCATCAGGAGATTGTCCAATACAGTGCTGGCCATTCTTGTTTTTATTGCAGGCGTTGCGCTTATACAACTTGCCGTAACCAGTGCGAATGGAGATATTATTGGTGGCTGGTCTCTTGAATGGGCAGAGTTTAGAATTGGCTTAACCCGCTTACTGTACCCGTTTTTGGCAGGGTTGTTACTTTCCCGAATCAGCAAGCCGGGAAAGATAAAACATGCTTTCACCTGGTGCAGTCTGCTGCTGATTGCAGCATTGGCTATCCCACGAATGGGAGGGCATGAGCATTTATGGATGAACGGCATTTATGATTCATTGATTGTCATTTTCATCTTTCCATTGATCGTTTATATGGGAGCCAGCGGCGAGGTAATCCAAAATGTTTCTTCCAGGATCAGCAATTTTCTTGGCGGCCTTTCTTATCCTTTATACATTATACATTACCCGTTCATTTATTTGTTTATGGCCTGGGTGGATAAGCATAAGCCTTCAACTGCTCAAGCTATCTTTGCCGGCCTGGTAGTTCTTTTAGTAAGTATATCGCTTGCTTATGCTTGTTTTAAACTGTATGATGAACCTGTGAGGAGATGGCTGACGAAACGGTTTCTTCCTGCAAAGGAGAAAATGATATAGCGCTATGGCGTCATTGCGACGAGCGCCTAATAGATTTTTTATTTGGAAGGTGTGCTTTGAAGCGACGAAGCAATCTCAGGCGTAGGCGTTGTTCAAAAAAAATTGCTTATTTTATTGCAATAATGTTTTTGAGTGTCTTTTTCTTTTTTTCTTGACAAAAAAAGAAACAAAAAAGTCAAGGACAACCCTAACGGCTCCGCCCGTTTGTCCGGCTAAGCATCCGGAATCTGCGGACCTATGACGTCTTCTCGGCACTCAACCGATTGGCTTCTTGCCCCCATAAGACCGTCATTGCGAGGAGCGCTAATAAAGTTTATGTTTTAAGGGTGCTTTAAGCGACGAAGCAACGTCAGATACCAGCCATTGTACAAAGAAAAATGCTTTGTTTTAGAATAATGTTTTTGAGTGTCTTTTTCTTTTTTTCTTGACAAAAAAAGAAACAAAAAAGTCAAGGACAACCCGAACGGCTCCGCCCGTTTGTCCGGCTGAGCTTCTAGAGTCTGCGTATCTCTCGCGCCTTTTCAGCACTCAATTGATTAGCTCCTTGCGCTGCCGAGATGTCATTGCGAGGAGCACTAATAAAGTTTATGTTTGAAGTTGTGCTTTGAAGCGACGAAGCAACCTCATGCATAGGCGTTCTTAAAAGAAACTGCTTTTATGAGTTTTATTTAGCTTTTTGTTTTGGCTTGTTCTTTTCGTAATTCTCCCGGATTTTTGAAAGGTCAACCGCAGAACAATCTTCTATCAAACTTGCCACTACATCCAAAGCCATTGCTTCCGCGGACTCAAAATTGATACATCCTTTTTGAAAGCTTGCCTGCGGCAAAAGCTGTTGATATTTCTCAAATATTGTTTTTGAAACATACATGGGAAGAACATGTAATGACATATAATTCTTTACGCTCGCAAGTGCATATTTCATCATTGACTTTTCTTTATAAATGATCATTTCTTTTCCCATCATTTTTTCTACCACTGGTGTTACAGTAGCATCATTATTTACGATTATACTATGAATCTCATCCATGATGCGTTGCCTGCCGTCAGGTTGCATTGCTATATAGTTTTCAATGGCATTTTGCATATAATTATTTATTTGTGCTTCTAATATAGCATTTATATAGTTGTATATTGATTAATGGGCGCAAAAGGGAGACAGGTGGTACAACACTCGCCAGACAACATTCAGTTTTTGCGGTTTAGATGAGCCTATCTTCTTAAATACACTTTTGCAACCATACGGCAAAGTCATTTACCGTATAAAAAATTTCATCAGGTTCCAGTTTGCGCAGCTCTTCGGGTTTTGCAGTACTGGCCCAGGCAGCAGCAGCCACGGTTACATGTGCTTTACGACTTGCCTTAATATCGCCGGGGGAATCGCCTACATATAAAATATTTTTCTTGGCAACATCGGGCAGCTTATCAAAAATGGCCTGGATGCCGGAAGGTTTAATTTCAGCATTCGGGCTTCCGTTCTCGATAAATTCAAAATAGGAAGCTATCTCAAATTTGTTAAGCGTAATGTCAGTGCTTTCTTTGCCTTTGCCCGTTACCAGTGCAATATGAACCTGGTGCTTCTTCAAATTATCCAACAGTTCCCTTATACCCGGAAAAGGCGCAGGACACATATCATGCAGTTTCTTATACGCTTTGTGAAATGCCTCAAGTCCGTCAGGTATGTGATCGGGAGCGAACGCTTTGATGGTTGCCGCTTCTGCCGGCCCAAAAGTATCTTCTATCTCCTTATCAGTGAGCTTCCGGTGAATGATGGGTTCCAGGGCTTCATGAAAGGCCTGTATGCAAAGAGGGATGGTATCTCCAAGTGTTCCATCCAGGTCAAAAATAACCAGTTTGAATTTTTCCATATTGTTGGTGGAATAAACTATAAAAAGGATGCCAAAAGCCTCACGCTTTTGAAAGTAAGAGGTGTATAAGTTCATGTTTTACAGGTTCCGGGTAGAAACCTTAATCGTCTTCCTCCTTAAGCAGCCACTCTTCTGCTTTATCAAAACAGGTAAATGCAAAATATTTAAAGCCGCGGCTCAGGCACAGTGTTTCCCATGTGTCGGCTACTTCTTTGTATTGCGAAGCTACTACAGCCGCTATCTTTAGCTTTCGGGTTTCCGGCGGTAAGGTATCTACGTAGCCTCTTACCAGGTCAAAGTAGTCGGTAAGCTCAAGAGAGAAGTTGGTATCCGGTTCGTTAATAAGAATTTTTCCGCAGTCATGCCTTGCGATTTCCTCGAAGACCAGCTGGCAATGGTGTATCAAACCTTCTTTGTTGATTGCGCTGCCTTTAGACTCTACTAAAAGGTATTGGTTTTTCTCTGCAGATGTAATGGTGAGATTCATGAAAATGGGGGCTATAATGAATACTATGATTGCTTGAACAATCGGATATAAATATACAACTTAAGGTATTCGATAATGTCAATGCAAGCATTTTTTTATTATTACCATTTTCAAAAAAATTTACAACATCTCACGCTCATCTTCCCTGCCACTTAATTCCGGTAATTCTATCTTATAATCTCCATCCACCACCGTATCCACATCCTTCAATCTTTTTTGTATTGCCCTGGTTCTTTTTTCAGGATAAGATATAGCAGCCTCGTCTTTGTTAATATGTATGAAACGTTATTGTTGTTGCTGTGTAAAAGAGTAATTTCATTCCTAAAGTTTTAAATATTAAGTTGATTAAATGCGAATTATTTGCCTGCTTACTCTCTCACTTTTTTGTGCAATAGCGGTTTACGCACAGAAGAATATTCTTCTTCATATGGCTTACCTGCCGGATCATGTATACGATCAAAGTGTTACACAGAAATTTCACATGGTGCTCACCTACAATGGAAGTGATTCTTTTTTACATACCTTAAAAGAAAAAGGAATTAGTAACCCTGAAACAAGTGACCGTGAAACGGTGATGAACGCCTTAATACATACCGGAAAGTACAATAATAAGAATGTAATGCCGGTGCAGCTGGAATTCACCAGGGCCGAGGACAAAGCAGGAAATATGATTATACCAAAAGGTACTACCATGACAGGCACCATCGCTAAAAATTCAATGCCTGTATATGATTCCGTTATTTCTTCAGAAATGGATACCGCCACAAAAGCCGCTTTTTTAAAGGCGTTTAAAAACATTTTATCGCAGATATTTTTACCAGATAAAAGAATGAGAATTGGTGACACGCTTACTGTTGCTACGCCTCTAAGCTTCCCGGTAGGTCCTGTTGTTTTTAAAATGATTTTTACTACTACTTATAAATTACTGAACACCGATGGAATGACGGCCCATTTTTCCATTGATTTAAAATACACAATGGCCAGTGAATACAAGGGAAGCAATACATCCGGCGGCGGCCAGGGAAAAGGCATAATGGTCATTGATCTTAAAAATGGATATCCCTTAAAACTTACATCCGATTATACCATGGACCTGACTTCGGCTAAAAACGATGGCTCTATTCACTTGCTTATGACGGGTAATTCCGATAGTGAGAATATAATCACCCGGAAATAACTCGAACTTCATCGCAGCGCAATTTTAAGATATTGCTTACGTTATCCATCTGCTACAATCATCGTTTCATTTTGCATTGCACTATCTTTGCAAACTGTTTCAAATTTTTATATAAAAAATGACCGACCTATCCAAGTTTGACCCTAACTCTGCAGGCAATCCTAACAACAATATTTTCGGGCTTCCATTTTCTGAAGATGATGCTTCAGTGGTTTTGCTTCCCGTTCCATGGGAAGTGACAGTGAGCTACACTGCAGGCACAGCAAGGGCTGCAGAGCATATATATAAGGCAAGCCTCCAGGTAGATCTTATAGATACTGATGTAAAAGAAGGCTGGAAGCAGGGTTTTTATATGCGTGATGTAGATAAAAAGATTTTGATGAAAAGTGATTACCTGCGTAAAGAGGCGGAGCTTTTCATTAACTATATTTCTCAAGGCGATGAAGTGGAAGAAAATAAATTCATGTGTAAAATAAAAAGAGAAATAAATGAGGGAAGTGAATTTCTAAACGCATGGGTGTATGATCAGACAAAACAATTGCTGGAGCAAAATAAGCTTGTTGGTGTAATAGGCGGTGATCATAGTACGCCTTTCGGATTTTTGAAAGCCATCGCTGAAAAGCATAGTAGTTTTGGAATATTACAAATTGATGCACACTGCGACTTGCGCAAAGCTTATGAAGAATTTAAATATTCTCATGCATCCATTATGTACAATGCATTGGAAGAAATTCCCCAGGTGGAAAAGATTGTGCAGGTAGGCATTCGAGACTATTCTCCTTGTGAGCTTGATTATATAAATAATAACAGCCGCATAATTACCTATTTTGATAAAGATATTAAAGAACGTATTTTTGAAGGTGCCTCCTGGAAGCAGATTGTGGATGAAATTATAGACAGGCTTCCGCAAAAGGTCTACATCAGTTTCGACATTGATGGGCTTGACCCTAAATTATGCCCACATACCGGTATGCCTGTCCAGGGCGGTTTTGAAGCTGAACAAATATTTTATTTATTTAAAAAAGTTGTAGAGAGTGGCAGGGAGTTTATTGGTTTTGATCTTAACGAAGTAGGTATAAGTCCCAATCAATGGGATGAAAATGTAGGTGCCCGTGTACTTTATAAATTATGCAATCTTTTGGTTGCAGGAAAAATAAATAACCATGCCGCAGTTTGAGGTGGTTCTTAAAAATCATAAGATACGTTCCTATCGTTTGCTTGCACTCTTTCTGGTTTGTTTTAATCTTGCTCTTTTAATTCTTTTGCTTGTGGCGCATGCTCATTTTTATGAGATGCTTATAACAGGTGTCCTTGTTATTTCATACTGCATGTACCATTTTTACTTATATAAAAAAAACAATTCGAAGCCCATTGCTGATGCAATTACTTTCTTTGTGATTGCTGGCTGCTGGCTGGTTGTATCCAATTATCTTTTAGCATTGTGTTGTGTATTAACAGGGATTTTATATTGTTTCGTTTCGCAAAAAAATGTTTTCATTTTTAATGAGGATTGTATAAAAAAAATGAATTTGCCCAAAGCAAATTATTCATGGCAAATGCTTACTAATGTAATTTTGCGTGATACTATTTTAACACTTGATTTTAAGAATAATAAATTGCTGCAGGCAGAAATTGAGAACGATACAGACATTGATGAGAATGTATTCAATCGTTTTGCGCAGCAGCATATCACATCTTTAAACATCGAGTTTTTGTAATTAATATATTGAAACGAAAGCCTTACATATTATATTCTGACGGCGAGGGAAATATTTTTGAAGATACTTCTTTGTATGCCTGTGGCAGAAGTGGATGGGAAGCTTTACCTCTTAAAAGTGAGGACTGGGTTGAACTTCCGCAGGGAGGCCAACTATATGAATTACCTGGCAGAAGAGGAATAGGCATTGATGTAGCAACAGGAGAAATGCGGCTTTGTGAAAAGGGCTGGGCAGTGGCCGCCTTTATTCCGCCGGCTTATACCGGCACGTATTTATCAGCTTACGAAACTTTACGTAATTCTGAAATACTTCCCTTGTTTTGTTATACAGCAGCAGGCTGGCATAATGAAAAATTTTATGTAACTGCCATTCGTATAGAAAAAGATATAAGGCAGGAAAGCGCCGGTTTTGATGAAGAAAAGATAACGCAAGGTGTTCAAGATTTTTTATCTGCTTATAAGCATAACAGACTTGTTCAGCACCTGGCAAATAATTGCTGCAACACTTATCATTGCCCTGCTGCACGAAACTATTTTATGGGAAGATGGGAATGCCCTGTTCCCACGTCGCCTGCATGCAATGCAAACTGTATAGGCTGCATTTCTTTTCAGCCGATGGAAGAAACAATTATATCTACTCAGGATCGCTTAACCTTTAAGCCATCTTCGGAAGAGATTGTTGAATATACCGTTCCGCATTTGGAAACAGCACCTTTTCCTATTGTAAGCTTTGGCCAGGGTTGCGAAGGTGAGCCATTACTGATGTGGCAAACCATCCGCCAATCAATCATAGAAATTAGAAAGCACACCAATAAAGGCAGCATTAATATTAATACCAACGGCAGCGATCCCAGAGCCGTGAAAGCCTTGTGTGAAGCGGGTTTGAACAGCATAAGGGTAAGCACTAACTCTGCACGTGAAGAAATTTATATGCCTTACTATCGTCCCAATAATTATCAATTTGCAGATATCATTGAAAGCCTTAAAATAGTAAATAGCTTTGGCGGCTGGACAAGTATTAATTATTTTGTTTTCCCCGGCATGACAGACAGCATTCAGGAATACGAAGCACTGCGAAAACTGATTAAAGAAACTGGTTTGAAGATGATTCAATGGCGCAATTTTAATATTGATCCTGACTGGTATCTTGGTAAAATAAATATAACAGACACCGGTGACAACATAGGTATAAAACCAATGATGCAATTGCTTCGCAAAGAATTCCCTCAATTAAAGTTTGGTTATTTTAATCCTTCCGTAGAAAGAATAAAGGGCAATTTTGAAATGGATTTTGCTCAAAAAACATAACGCTGCTTTTAAGCTTTTTCTTACGTCTTTATTATTGTACAGATCATCGATATTAACCTAAATATCATTTGCGATATACTATTTTAATTTTTCATGCGTTTATCATTTTATAAACACACATACAATTTCTGCGGTAAAAATTACAGACAATTGTTAGTGCATTGTTCAATAAAAATTATGAATCTTTTTTAATTCATGCTTGAAAATTAACGCCAGTAAAAAACATGAACAGTTTTGATGTGTCGATTGTAGAATACCTGAATAAATACGCGGCAAACCTCGAGGGGTTTTGATTACTTAATGGTATCAATAGTTGATAACAATTTTCTCAAAGGCGTGGTAATGGTTTCTTTTTTATGTTATTTCTGGTTTAGGAAAAGTGAACAACAATATACCACCCGACAAAGTGTAATAGTTTGCATTTTCTCCTGTATCATTTCTATAGCTGTCGCACGGGCGCTTGCGCTCTCATTGCCTTTCAGAGTGAGGCCTATTGAAAACGATGCGCTTCATTTTATCAAGCCGTACGGCAGCCAGGCGTTGGAACTTATTACATGGAGTTCGTTTCCCAGTGACAATGCTGTTATGTTCTTTTCATTAGCGACTGGTTTTTTTCTTATTTCTAAAAAGCTTGGCATTGCCGCTTTCGCGTATGTGCTGGCACTGATTTGTTTTCCCCGAATGTATTTGGGATATCATTTTCCTACAGATATATTGGTAGGCGCTATACTTGGTATCTTGATTACGCTTACTGTGTCAGCAAATATTATAAAGGATTCTCTTACAAAAGTAGTAATGCGTTTTAAAAATAATTACACAGGTGCTTTTTATACACTAACTTTTCTACTGTTGTATGAACTTGCACGCATGTTTCATGAAGTGAGGCTCTCCGGCAGTTACCTTGTAGACGTCGTACACCGCCTTTCTTAAATTAATAAGTGGATAGCCTTACATTTATTTTACCGAAGCTTGTTTTTCAATTATAAAAAGTATAAGATCATCTAATGAAATGCCTGCCCTGTTGCATCCGTCATTGATTTCATCTCTTGAAACGTTTGCCGCAAATGTTTTTTCTTTCAATCTCTTTTTTACACCTTTTACTTCCATACCTGTATAGCCTTCGGGTCGCATCAGTGAGTAAGCATGTATCAAACCTGAAAGCTCATCAAATGCATATAACATAGCATCCATGCGGGTTTCAGGTATTACACCAAAATGATTTGGCCCATGAGATGCAATGGCATGTATAATGTCGGGATCAACATTTCTGTGTTCAAGTTCTTCAATAATTTTTTTGCAATGTTGTTCGGGCCACTGGTCCCAGTCAGCATCGTGAAGCAGGCCGGCCATTTCCCAATGCCATTGTTCTTCTTCGTTCAAATGTTCTTTTTCTGCAGCCCAGCATTTCATCAAATGCCCTACTTGCTTCATGTGTAGCCGAAGCCTTGGGTTTAATACCCAATCATCCAATAGCGCTTCTGCTTCCTGCCTCGATAAAACATTTCCTTTGTTCGTAGTGTTTCCAAAGCTTGTTCTATTCAATAAGAGCGACATGTATATTTTTAAACAAACCTAAAATGTTTATAATTATTAGTTTAAAAAATCTTCAACAATTTTTTATCTGTTCTGTTACATTTTAAAAGTTCAGTATTAAAAAATTACATAAAATGATAACAGCTATTGATAAGAAAACCGCACTCGTTCTTATAGATCTTCAAAAAGGGATTGTAAGCAATGAGATGGCACATGATAAAGATGTCGTTCTCAAAAACGTTTCTGCTTTAATACAGTGTTTCAGACAGGCCAATCTTCCTGTTGTAATCGTACATGTGAACCCAATGGGAGCCGCTTGGACAAAGGCCCGTGTCGAAAAACCTTCTTTTCCGCAGAATGCTGTTGTGCAAACCCTGGCTAAAGTGGCAATGCCGGTAACAGGTTTTGATGATATCGTTCCTGAAGTGGATACGAAACCGCATGATATTTTCATAACCAAAAAAACGTGGAATGCTTTTTTTGACACGCCGCTTCATATAGAGCTTAAAAGCAGGGATGTTACGGGCATTGTGTTAGCAGGCATTTCAACAAGCATTGGTGTGGAAGGCACAGCAAGAGCTGCGAGTGAATTGGGTTACAATATTACTATCGCCACAGACGCAACTACCGATAGAGTGTTGGAAGCATACAATAATAGCATAAAAAATATTTTACCAAGAATAAGCGAACTGGGAACTACTCAAGAAATTATTTTGATGATAGAGAAAAGTGTGTAACGTAACAGTTAGCCTGGATGCGCAGTTATCAATCCAAGCTAGTTTGTTTATTTGCATCGCACTGGAAATTTGTTTACCAAAATATTTTTATAATCGATTTGTTTTTATGCATCTTATAATGGATTTGCCATTACATAAAAAATCATAAATATTTATAGGTTTTTTTGCCAAAAAAAGAAACTGTATTCAATATTTTAAAGAAGTGATCGTTATTAATAATTAAAGAATAACAACTTTAATTATTGAAAGAGTATGGTAAAATCAAATCACTCTATGATTGCATCGGTAAAAACATCTTCAGTGCCGGATGCGGAAAAAAGCATGCAGGAATTAACCAGTTGCTTCAGCCAGGTGCAAGAAGAAAAAAGTAATCGCGAACAAAATGTTATTAAAAATTGTGAACTCAGTATGGATGAAATAGAGCAGAACATCATCTGTTTCAAAACTGAGGTAAAAAGATTAAAAGCAAACCGTGAGTTCCTGATGGCACAGCTTTCTGAAGAAAAACTATTGCAGCACCTCGAAGCCAAAAAAATTGTAATGAATAAGGCGCTTCTCAAAAAGAAATAAGCTGGCAATCCTTATTGCTTGGTATGTTATCTGCTAGTGTTGCGCTTACTCTAGAATACCAATATTGAACAAATTTTGTCGTATGGCTGTTTACACTGCGTAGTGAATATTAATAATGTAAATACATTTGCGAATGCTATCACTCAGCTATCAAATCATTTATTTGTTCATAATGCCTTTACCCATTGCTTGCATTGCATGGACGGTAACTCATGAAGAAGTTTTTCGGGAACCCCGGGAATACTGTGAGAAAAAATCAAAAGAAAGTAAAACACTTTTGCAACGGAAGCTAATGTATCTTTTTACGTGTGAGTATTGCTTTAGCCATTACGTGACATTATTCTTTATTCTAATCACGCGATATCATCTTTTATACTTTAATTGGAGCGGGTATCTCATTTCATTTTTTGCTTTGGTATGGATGGCAAATATTTACATGAGTCTTTTTGGATTTATAAGAGTGGGAATGAAAAAAGAAAATCTGGAAGCTAAAATTAAAGAAGCAGAAGCAAGACAATGTGAAGATGCGGCTATAAAAAAATAGATCCCGAATTATATCCGGGATCTTTTCTATCGCTATTGAAAATTGTTTATTGTTGAATTGCTGAACCATCTTCTCCCATGATGTCCGTTTTATACATTCCGCCATCGCCATACCTTACCACATAAGCCTTTTGGCCGGGTGCATGTTGGATGCAGGTAACATCGTATGCATTGGTGTATTTACTTTTTATCTGGCTTAATACTGCATCGGGTACATAACTTTCCAACACAGGAAGCGAAGCATAACCTGGTTGTCCGGCTACATTTTTAGCGTTAGCCATCATTCCATTCATTGTATTGCCTGAATTACTCATTGATGAGTTCATTCCATTCATTGAACCTGAATTGTTCATGGTTCCTGAAGATGTACCATTGGTAGTTCCTGAAGAACTGCTGTTCATTGAACCTGAACTATTCATAGTTCCTGATGAAGTACCATTTGTAGTTCCTGAAGAACTGCTATTCATAGATCCTGAATTGTTCATAGTGCCGGAAGATGTACCATTAGTAGTTCCGGAAGAAGTACTATTCATACTTCCAGACGATGTACCATTTGTAGTTCCGGATGAATTACTGTTCATAGACCCTGAATTATTCATAGTTCCTGAAGACGTACCATTAGTAGTTCCTGATGGACTGCTATTCATAGATCCTGAATTATTCATGGTGCCGGAAGATGTACCATTGGTAGTTCCTGAGGAAGTACCATTCATACTTCCAGATGATGTCCCATTTGTAGTTCCGGAGGAATTACTGTTCATAGTTCCTGAATTATTCATGGTGCCGGAAGATGTACCACTGGTAGTTCCTGAAGAGCTGCTGTTCATAGTTCCGGATGAGTTGCTGTTCATTGTTTTCGAGGAATCAGACATGGTGCCATTCATTGAACCTTGATTGTTGATTGTCCTCGAGCTGTCTGCACTCATAGTACCCATGTTATTATGCATACTATCTGTTTGTGTGCGTCCAGTTGTAGTACTGTCCGTAGTTTGAGCTGCTAAAGTGGATATACCACCTGCAAATAATACAGAAATCAATAACTTTTTCATATAATAATTTTAAGTTTAAGGTTTACACCGGTCATTTAGACAATTGTTATGCCATAGTGTTTTTACGCGTTATGACTTATACATGAACTTGTTTTGATTCCGCTATCATTTAATGAATTGTGTAACTGTCAGATTATAAAAATTTCTTAATTCTATAAAAAGCACTTACATCATTTTGGGTATAATTATCATAGATTCTGAATTCAAGTCTTTTGAATCCCTGGTCGAATCGATAGTTTGTTTCAGCCGCTCTCTTTTATTGTTACGTTGTCAGCATTGGTACAGGAGGCAATCAACACAATAGAGATGTATATCCCATGTTGTAATTTCATAAAAATTTGGTTAGAATTTGTATACCTGATTTAATAAGATTCAGTGATAATTCCCGGCGTTGAAATAAAGATTATGAAACTTAGCACTTGTTCGTTTATAGTTACGTGTCTGTAAGCATTCCTTTAGGTAGGAATGTTTTGCACATTTCAAACAGTAAGGGTTACTAATTATTTTTAGCCGGATAAATAATTATTACACAATCATTGATAAATGACCGCAGAGCATAAAAGACTTGCAGATAATTTACCCAAGAAAATTCCTATTGAGCAGTGGGGCCCTTATGTAAGTGAGCGCCAGTGGGGCACAGTGCGTGAAGATTATAGCCAGGTGGGTGATGCATGGAATTATTTTCCTTACGATCAGGCACATTACCGCGCTTATGTATGGGGAGAAGATGGCATTGCCGGCATATCAGATTTGTTCCAAAATCTTTGCTTCGCTGTTGCTTTATGGAATCGGTAAAGATCCATTATTAAAAGAAAGGTTATTTGGTCTTGGTAATAGTGATGGAAATCATGGTGAAGATGTTAAGGAACTATATTATCACCTTGATAACATTCCAACGCATTATTACATGGAGTATTTGTATAAATATCCGCAGCAGGAGTTTCCTTATGATGATATAAAAATCCAAAACAGGCTGCGCACGAAGAATGATCCGGAATATGAAGTGTTGGACACAGGCATTTTTAATAACAATGAATATTTCGATGTAAATGTTACTTATGCAAAGCAAGATTCGCAGGATATTTTTATAAGAATAAATATTCATAACCGAAACACTAAAAGTGCCGGCATCACAGTAATGCCCACACTTTGGTTTTATAACAGGCAAAGCAACCAAAGGCTTGCTGAAAAACCATTGATAAGCGATTATAATAAAACAACTGTAAAAGCTGTTCATGCAAGGCTTGGCACTTACTATTTATATTTTCAAAAAACACGAGCAACTTTTTATACAGATAATATCACGAATACAGAAAAGGTTTTAGGCATTCCCAACGCAACTCCTTTCGTAAAAGATGCTTTTCATGATGCCATTATAAAAAAGAAGCATGTAAAATCGCTTCGCAAAAGTACCTCGGGAACTAAGTTTGCTCCCATCTACGATTATACCATTGATGGCAACAGACAAAAACCTTATACCTGCGCCTAAGCAATAAAGAGCTGGCAAATGGCTTTCCTGAAGGCTTTGAGAACATATTTACTTTAAGGAAAAATGAAACAGATGAATTTTACAATGCAATTCTTCCACAAAATATTTCACCAGAACTCAAAAAGATTCAGCGACAGGCTTTGTCCGGCATTGCTTTGGAGCAAACAATATTATCATTTCGATGTTGAGCGATGGCTTGACGACCAGCGATGGCATCACACCTGTGAACGCTGGCAAACTAAATGGCCGCAATCATGACTGGAAACATTTAAAAAACCAGGATATCATTGCCATGCCCGATAAATGGGAATATCCCTGGTATGCAGCCTGGGATTTGGCTTTTCAGTGCATTCCGATGGCAATGGTTGATCCGGGTTTTGCAAAAAATCAGTTGCTGCTGATCATGCGGGAATGGTACATGAAGCCCGACGGCCAATGCCTGCTTACGAATGGAATTTCAGTGATGTAAATCCGCCGGTGCAGGCCTGGGCGGCCTTGCAGGTTTACCGAAATAGAAAAAACAACAACAGGGAAAGGAGATATCAATTTTCTTAAAAGAATATTTCAGAAACTGCTTATCAATTTTACCTGGTGGATCAATCGAAAAGATGCAAGTGGTAACAATATTTTCGAGGGTGGATTTCTTGGGCTGGATAATATCGGCGTATTTAACCGAAGTCACGAAATGCCGGGCAAATGCACAGCTGGAACAGGCTGATGGCACCAGCTGGATGGGTATGTATGCACTTAACATGATGGATATGGCCCTGGAAATTGCCATGAAGGACAAGACATTTGAAGATACTGCCACAAAATTCTTTGAGCAGTTTGTTTTAATTGCCGAAGCCTTAAATCAACATGGAATATGGAATGACGAAGACAAGTTTTTTTATGATACCCTTTCAATAGCTGGCTCACATCCCACTCCATCTGCGCATTCATTCAATTGTAGGCATCACCACTTTATTTGCCGTTTCTATTATTGAAAAAAGTGTGCTTGATAAGCTGGATGATTTTAGAAAGCGCATCAATTGGTTTGAAAAATACCGCAAAAAAAACAATCGCTTATTGGCCAAATGAAGAAAGAGCGAATGATGAGAGCAAATGCTGCTGTCGCTTGGTTCCGCAGAAAAGACTGATAAAAATTGCTAAACCGTTTGCTTGAATGAAGATGAATTTCTTTCACCAGGCGGAATCCGAGCATTATCAAAATTTCATGAACAATAATCCTTATGCGGTAAATATTGATAATGTTGAATACAGCATTCGATATGATCCCGGCGATTCAACTTCTAATTTTTTCGGCGGAAACTCTAACTGGCGGGGCCCTGTATGGATTCCTATTAATTATATTATCATACAATCCATAGGAAAGTATGGTGAGTTTTACGGAGATAGTTTGTTGGTCGAATGCCCGACTGGCTCAGGGAATAAGATGAACCTTAAACAAGTTGCGGATGAGCTGTCAAAAAGAGTTATCAGCATGTTTGAAAAAGATGAGCGGGGAGAAAGAAGAATATTTGGAAAAGATAACTGGTTTTATAAGCAGCCCGGAAATGATCACCTCATTTTATTTTACGAATATTTCCACGGAGATAATGGGAACGGCCTCGGCGCAAGTCACCAAACCGGCTGGACGTCACTCGTGGCGCAGCTTATATGCGAGTTGCATGAAAATAAATTGTAAATAATTCTAATGTTATCGGTTACCTGTTTAGTGTCAAATCCTTTCTTTCATTAATTGTTTTGCAGCCTGGATAATTAGTTATGCCTGATAATTATTTTTTGAATCACTTCGTTTTTATTAGTAAGAATCTTTACTACATAAGTTCCCGCTGCGATTGAAGCAGTATTTATCTGTTGAATATTTCCTGTCATTATTGATGATATAATTTTTTTTCCATCGGCATCGTACAAATTAATCTCAGCTTGTCCGGCATTAATATTAGCGTTTGTTATAGTAATAAGATTGTTGGCAGGGTTTGGATAAATGATATATTTTGATTCATCAGTTATATTATTTAAAACAACAATACTGCTATAGGTATAATTGCCATCCTCGTCAATCTCTTTTATACGGTAATAAATATTCCCTGTGGGTATATTGTTATGTGTTATTTCATAACTGCTTTGATTGCTATTGGTAATTTTTATTATTCCAATTTTATTCCAATGCGCCTGGTCAGTGCTATATTCCGCTTCAAACTTGTCCGAATTAATTGTCGGTGTTGCAACGGTCCATTTAACCAAAGCGGAAAGCTTATTAATAAGTGTCGCATGTACACTTATAAATTTTACCGGTAACGTTGCCAGCGTAAAAGGAGTTGGAATATTTTCGCCCGGTTCAGTAGCATCTCCGTTGTTATTAGCATCTACGGCGCTTTCAGGGCCGTTGTTAGATGAATCGGAAACGTTTACAAAACTTTGTGCACCACTGCTTCCAAGAGTAGCAGTTGCTATTGCTGAATTAAGATAAGTGTTCGCCGAAGTAAGATTGGTAACACGGAAGCTTACACGAACTTTTAAAAAATAATTATTACTACCAGCGGTTTGATTGCTTAAGCTTTGCCCTGCTATCAGTAAAGAAGTGTCTGTAGCACCATTATAATTTGTATTTAAAACCAGGTTTCCGGTATTATATCCCGGAACAAAAGAAACCGTAACATTTGAAATATTTGCTGCACCAAAAACAGGAGCAATGTTATCGCTGACATTGATATTATTCAAAGCAACGTTGCCAAGATTTCTTACATAGATTTCATAAGTGAGATCGCCTGTATTATCATTTATCTTAGTTGTATTGATAAGTTGTTTTGCTACTCCAAGTGATGGCGAAATGCTTGTGTTATCAATAGGTAATTGCCCTGCCTGGAAGCTTTTCAAGCTATCAAGTATTCCTGAATTAATGTTGTATTTATAATAATAACAATTGCCTGAAAAGTCAGATCCCGTAAGCTCCAGCGCTCCGTTGAGATAAGCAATGCCATAACAGTTTAAAGGAAGACTATCAAGAAAAACAGCAGTAGCATTGGTAGCAGTATTATAGTTTTTTACTTCATACAATTTAGATGGATAACTACCCAAAATAGTAAACATTCGACCGTTTGGAAGAATGGCAATATCACCACTTGAGATGCTGGTAGGATAAAGGCCTGATGGAAACTGAAGCACTCTTGTATTAAGAACTTTGCCGCTGGTTACATCAAACTTATCAATGTTGCACTGGCCCGAAGAATCAATATAATTAGAGAAAGACCAAAGGTCACCGTTATTATCAAATTCAAAATTGTTTGAGATGTAACTGTATGCATAATCAGGTGTAGAGTTGAGTAAAGATGGGCAGGTAATATTTGCCGGTATGCCCACGTCAAGTATCCAAATTTTAGTTGAATCTCCACTGCTGATATCAGCAACATACAGCTTATTATTTTTCGGGTTGTATGCAACAAAAACTCCGAAAATACTGGATAGCTGATTGGATAAACTGCAGGTAACCAAAGGCGCTGCAGTATCGCTGAAAGGATTTTTTATAAAAGAAAAGGAAGGATCACTACTTAAGCATGAACTGGTTCCAAAGTTTATAAGCATTGAGTTTTGTGCAACACTTAGCAGTAGTTATTGTGAAACAGATGAGGAGCAAAGCAACACCTTGATGGATAAATTTTTTAGTCATCGAAAAATTTTAATAATAGCTAAAATATTTTGTGAGGAATTTCGGCTTATCCGTTGATGTTGGATTGTGGATACTGTACGCAGAGGGTTAGGGAATACAGTAAGGCGTTTGTAAATATAATAATTACTTTAAGATTTTGCAATAGTAAAAGCAAAACCATCCATCTGCCGCGCTTTGGCCATTTCGTTTATAACATAACTGTTATCTTGTAAACTTTTTTCAAGGTAATTTAAATGCAACATAACTATCTCCCGACCTTGTTTTCAGCTTACCACCTCCACACGCAATTACCAAATATTCTTTACCATCAACATCGTACACCGACGGCGTCGCAAAACCACATGCCGGCAAGTTTGCTTCCCACAGTAGTTGTCCTGTTCTTTTATTAAATGCTCTTATTTTACTATCGCTTGTTGCCGCAATGAATACAATTCCACCAGCAGTAACCACGGGTCCGCCATAGTTTTCAGTGCCTGAATGGATACCCTTTGCTTTTAATTCCGGATAATCGCCCAGAGTATTCTTCCATACTATTTTAGCAGTATTCATATTGATTGCTGAAAGCGTTCCCCAGGGCGGCTTCACTGCCGGATAACCTTCTTTTGTAAGAAATTTATTATAACCTGTATTAATATAAGGGAGTTGCAGATATGGGTCTGTTTCCTTTTGCGCAGCAGCAAATTTTTTGTTCTGCTCATTTTTTATATCTAAAATAAATGATGCTACAGCATCCTTTTCTTCTTTGCTGAAAACATTAAATGCAGGCATCATTTTTCTCCCATTTGAAATCAGTTGTTCAAAATCCGCTTGATTATATTTTTTATTTATATCAATTAAAGAAGGATAATTACCTCCTCCTTTTCTTTCAGAGCCGTGGCACGCAACACAATGCTGCATGTAGATTCGCGTGCCTGCCTGCAGGTAAGTCTCATTGATGCTTTCATTATTTTTCACATCTATCATTGTAAGTATCCACGGCATTTCATTTGCGTTCACATACAAAATATTTGTCGATGGATCATAAGCGGGGCCTCCCCATTCACCACCACCATCAAAGCCCGGAAAAATTACAGTGCCTTCTTTTGAAGGAGGATTAAAAATGTTTCCTGTTTTATAAGATGCAAGTTTGTTTTTTATATCATTATAAGAAGAGTCGGGAATTAAATTATTAAGATCCGAATCGCCTAGAACCTGCCGTACAAAAGGCTTTGGCAGCATCGGCACAGGTTGTGTTGACGAAGGTATTTCGCCCATAAGTTCTGTTGCAGTTGGCACTTGTTTTTCTTCAATCGGATAAATGGGTTTGCCTGTTTCTCTGTCAAATAAAAAGATGAAACCACTCTTTGTAGTTTGTATCGCTGCGTCAACTTTCTTTCCATCTTTTATGATAGTTGCCAATACGGGTGTAGCAGGCAAATCACGATCCCACAGATCATGATGTACGGTTTGAAAATGCCACAAGCGCTTGCCAGTGGCTGCATCCAGCGCAATGAGACAATTTCCGAAAAGATCATTTCCTAATCTTTTACCACCGTAAAAATCAAATGCAACAGAACCTGTTGGCACGAACAAAATTCCTTTTTCTTCATCCAGGCTCATACCAGCCCAGTTGTTGGCAGAGCCAAGATGTTGCCATGCATTTTTATTTTTGTAAGAATCATAGCCGTATTCGCCTGGGTGTGGTATGGTATGAAAAATCCATTGTTGCTTACCAGTTACAACATTATAGGCACGGATATCTCCTGGTGCTGCAGTTGCATCTTCTGCTACTCTTGAACCTGTAATTAATAAATCCTTATAAATAATTCCAGGCGTGTTGGAAGTAATGTACCGATCACTTACATCCTTTCCAAAACCATCATGAAGATCAATGTGCCCATTGTTTCCAAAGGAACTTATAATTTTTCCTGTGGTTGCATTGATACATAAAAGATAATAACCCGCTGTATAAAAAATTCTTTTATCATTTTTTCCATCGGTCCAGTAAGTAACACCGCGTCCGGTAGTGGAAAAAGAGGAAGACAATTTTGAGTTGTTCATTGTATCATTTGCAAAAAATTGGACAGGATCAAAAACCCACAAAGCCTTGCCAGTTGCGGCATTTAGAGCAAAAACTTTCATTTTTGCGCTAAGCGCAAATAAAATAGTATCAATAATTACAGCGTTACATTGTATTTGCGTATGCGTTGCGGTATCGGCATCACCGGTATGATAAGTCCATGCAACCTGCAAATTTTTTACATTGCTGGTATCAATTTCTATAAGCGAGGAATAATGCATAGCATCCTTAGTGCCACCATAAACAGTCCAGTTGGAATAGGATGGTTTATTGTTATTACATGCACAAACAATTAATAAAACACTGAAGAAAATTAATGTACTCTTAATCATGCGTATATAGTATAACAGTTATGTTGCAAACGAAATTATTTTATTATAACTGCACCGGTTTTCTTTGTTATGCTTGTCTCAATATCTTTCAGGCGAACGTGTGTTTGCATTAGGAGCAATTGCATTTCAGGCGATGTGGTAGTCTCAAGTTCTTTCTGGTTCTGAGCAATCATTTTTTTTATTTTCTTCAATTCCAAATAGCGAAGTGATGACGCAATTTCTTCTTTATAATTATCATCTCTTGAAGGCACAGGCATTTCATAACTCTTTTGCCAACCCGGGCTTATCTCGTACGGAAATTCAATGATCGAAACTACCAGCTTGCTCATGGCAAAATCCTCTGAGTATAAAAAATTCTTGGCAGTCGGTTCCAGCTTTTCTTCATACCATTTTTTATAGGTGTTTACAATATTCTGTAATGCAGCGCTGGAAAGCGTTTCATCATCTATGCGTTCGTACAACAAATAACCTGCAACTGTCTTATTATCTTCCCAATCTTTTAGACCAAATTCAATCAAGCATCTTACCACAGCTCTTTCATTTTGTTCATCTTTATTTAATAATTCAAAGACATCATCATCTTGAATGTTTGTTTCAGAGATTTCTGTTGGCTGCTCCTGAAAAACCCTTTCAGTTGTACCTATCTTCCTTTGATCCTTTGCAAGCTTTTCTCTTATGTATTTATTCACCAGCGTATGCATGCCAGACTCATCAATGTTCAGCAATTCGGCCGTTCTTTTTATATAATCCTGTTGTTTGGTAAAATCTTCCGCCTTATTAATTTTTGAAATCGTTTCGGCAATCTGGTTTACGGCCTGCGAACGCTTGCTAGTATCATCACCAGCGTCTTTCAATGCAAACTCCAGTTGAAAAATGATAAAGTCTTTTTTATTGTTTTTTATAAAATTCGCAAAAGATGCAGCGCCATTTTTATGAATATAACTATCAGGGTCTTCTTCGCCGGGAAGCAGTACCAGCTTTACATTCAGCCCTTCCTCAAGTGCAAGATCAAGGCCTCGCAACGCAGCCTTAATGCCGGCTGCATCACCATCATATAATATAGTAAGATTGTGCGTGTATTTTTTTATAAGCCGTAGCTGATCCGGCGTTAAAGATGTGCCACCGCTTGCAACAACGTTTTCAATGCCTGCCTGGTGTAATGCGATCACATCTGTATAACCTTCCACCAGCAGGCATTCATCAGCTTTATCAATTGCCTGCCTTGCAAAATAAGATCCATATAAAATTTTACTTTTTATGTAAATTTCATTCTCGGGAGTATTGATATATTTAGGCGCTTTATCATTCTTACGAATAAGCCTTGCACCGAAGCCCGCAATTTTACCTGTCTGGCTATGCACAGGGAAAATAATTCTTCCACGATAGTTATCGTACATGTTATTATCCCGAATAATTATCAGCCCTGATTTTTGTAAAATCGTTTCGCTGTATTGTGCTCCTATGGCTGCTTTTGCAAAAGTGTCTTTCGCTTCAGGATTGTAACCCAGTTCAAATTTTTTTATTATTTCATCACGAAAACCTCTCTCTTTTAAATAGCTTAATCCCGAATTAATTCCTTCTTCGCTATTGAACAAGGCCTCCGAAAAAAACTGCTGCGCAAATTTGTTGACGATGTAAAGGCTGTCTGCGGTTTGTAATTGTTCTTTATGCTCCGGCGAAGTTTCTCTTTCTTCTATCTCTACATTATATTTTGCAGCAAGCCACCGCAAAGCTTCAACGTAGCTGTATTTTTCATGCTCCATTAAAAAGCTAATAGTATTGCCGCTGCGGCCGCAGCCAAAGCATTTGTAAATTTCTTTAGAAGCTGAAACCGTAAAAGACGGAGACTTCTCATTGTGAAAAGGGCAAAGGCCAATGTAATTGACGCCACGTTTTTTAAGCTTAACAAACGAGCTGACAATATCTATTATATCAATCCTGCTGATAATCTGTTGTATCGTTTCCTGGCTTATCAATTTTTAATAAAATAAGTAATTAAAGCTATACAAACTTTGCATAGCATGAGCTGCGTAACATTCGATAAAAGATTTATAACAAATACAAAATAGTTTTAAGAACTATAATGATCAACGTTATTAAAATGTCAGGGTTGAATGAAGCGCTAATAAGGCAACAAGTACCATAATGATGGCAGTGATGATAATGATGGTAATAAATTTTTTTGAACTGATGATTGCCATGGCTTAAAGATTTTATATAAAAAGTAAAGTAAATTAAATTCTGCTATTTGATAAAATAATAATAATAATCATTCAGTTTTTAACTATCATTAAATTAGCTGATACATAATCCACTTTATACGTTTACTATCTTTGCAAAAAAACATTATGAGCGCAAAGGAAGTATTTATTGTATCTGCAGTTCGCACGCCTATCGGAAGTTTTGGCGGCGCGTTAAAAGATATCTCTGCAACAAAACTTGGTTCCATTGCAATTAAAGGTGCTGTTGAAAGGGCAGGCATTTCACCAACGCTCGTGCAGGAAGTGTATATGGGCTGCGTGTTGCAAGCGAATCTTGGGCAGGCACCAGCAAGGCAGGCAGCCTTATTTGCAGGGCTTCCGGAAAACGTTTGTTGCACAACTGTGAACAAGGTTTGCGCAAGCGGCATGAAAGCCATAGTGAATGGTGCACAAAGTATTTTATTGGGTGACGCAGATATCGTAGTTGCAGGCGGAATGGAAAATATGAGCAGCGTTCCTTTTTACGCACCATCCATGCGATGGGGAAATAAATATGGCAATACAAATATGATTGACGGAATGGCAAAAGATGGCCTGACTGATGTATATAAGGATTATGCGATGGGCAATGCTGCAGAGCTTTGTGCCAGGGAATGCAACATAAGCCGTGAGCAGCAGGATGCATTTGCTATTGAAAGTTATAAGCGCAGCCAGGCAGCAGTGAATGAAGGAAGATTTAAAAATGAGATTGTTGCGGTGGAGATAAAAAATCGTGCAGGAGATAACAGTTACGTTACAAACGATGAAGAACCTTTCAATGTAAAATTTGAAAAAATTCCTGCTTTAAAATCTCCCTTTGAAAAAGGGGGCACTGTGACCGCTGCTAATGCAAGCACCATTAATGATGGCGCTGCTGCAGTGGTTTTAATGAGCAAAGAAAAAGCAGACGAGCTTAATATCAAGCCTCTTGCAAAAATACTCAGCTATGCTGATGCGGAGCAGTTGCCTGAATGGTTTACTACTACTCCTTCGCTTGCGGTACCAAAGGCTATAAGCAAGGCGGGGCTTGACATTCAAGACATTGATTATTTTGAATTGAATGAGGCATTTAGCGTGGTTGGTATTGTAAACACACAAAATATGAAGCTCGATGCTGCAAAGGTAAATGTGAATGGTGGTGCTGTTTCTCTCGGGCACCCGCTGGGTTGCAGCGGTGCAAGAATTATTGTAACGCTTATAAATGTTTTACAACAAAATAATGCAAAGCTGGTGCCGCAGGAATATGCAATGGCGGTGGCGGCGCCAGCGCTATGGTGATTGAGCTCGTATGAGAGTCACATCAAATGAACTTACATTTGTCAACAAAAAAAATTTCATGAAAATATTTAGTGTGTTATTTATAAGTAGTATCATTTTCAGCCTTGCTTCTAATGCGCAGGATTCTTCATTTACCATTAATGGGAAATTTGAAAAAATAAAAAGCGGAACTATTTATTTAAATATTTATAAAACTAGTTCTACTACAAAAGATTCAGCGAAAATCCAAAATGGAAACTTTACGTTTAAAGGCTTTGTTTCATCTCCGTTTTTTGGTGTGCTCACTATGCCTTCCAAACAGGATGATTATTTTACATTTTATGTAGAACCTGTATCCTTGAGCATTTCAGGCGGAGATTCGTTGAAATTGCTTACCGTAAAAGGCTCGCCCATAAATGATGATGATAAACTTTTGAAAGAAAGGATGAAGTATATAACACAATGGGAAGATGCTAACAACAAAATATATGACGAGGCACATAAGACTAAAAATATACAAGTGATGGACAGTCTTGATGCCGTGGACGATAGCATTTTGCTGGCAAAAAGAAAAGTTGTATCAGGCTTTGTGCAATCTTATCCTAATTCGATGCGTGCTGCAATGGCTATACTTGAAAATTATGGATATTATGCCGAAGCAAGTGATGTTCAACCTTTGTATGATGAGCTTTCGCCTGCGATTAAAAATTCTGCGAAAGGAATAGAAATAAAAAAAATGATTGATTCTTATAGCAATGTGGCTATTGGAAAAACGGCTCCGGAAATTTCTCAATCCGATACGAGTGGCAAAACGATCAGTCTTTCTTCTTTGCATGGCAAATATGTGCTGGTAGATTTTTGGGCAAGCTGGTGCGGGCCTTGCAGGCGCGAGAATCCCAAAGTTGTGGCCGCTTATAACCAGTTTAAAGATAAAGGCTTTACCATTTACGCAGTGTCTTACGATACCAAAAAAGATAGATGGGAAAAGGCCATCAACGATGATAAGCTTGCATGGAACCAGGTTTCGGAATTGACAGGATGGATGAACACCACTTCTGATCAATATGGCATCAAAGCAATTCCTTCTAACCTTTTGCTGGATAAGGATGGGAAGATTGTTGCAAAAAATCTTTTTGGTAAAAATCTTACTGATAAACTTGCGGAGCTTATTGCAAAAGAGTGATGTATTTAGTTATATTATTTCATCCGAAATATCAATTTCAATTATCAATTTTAGGTTCTTTATTTATCAATTATATTTGCGGTTCTAATTTTAAAAAATTACATGAAAGAAGTAGCATTCAGAGAAGCTTTACGAGAGGCGATGACCGAAGAAATGAGGCGTGATGAAAATGTTTTTTTAATGGGAGAGGAGGTAGCAGAATATAATGGTGCCTATAAAGTGAGCCAGGGAATGCTGGATGAGTTTGGTGCAAAAAGAGTAATTGATACACCCATTACTGAGCTTGGTTTTACAGCGATTGCTGTAGGTGCTGCTCAAAATGGTTTGCGGCCTATAGTTGAATTTATGACATGGAATTTTGCAACACTTGCTCTTGACCAGATATTGAATACAGCTTCCAAAATGCTTGCCATGAGCGGAGGACAGGTTGGTTGCCCGATTGTGTTTCGCGGGCCTAATGGAAGTGCCGGTCAGTTAGGTGCACAGCATTCCACAGCGTTTGAATCCATGTATGCAAACATACCTGGTCTTAAAGTGATTTCTGTGAGCAATCCTTATGATGCCAAGGGCTTATTGAAAAGCGCAATACGTGATAATGATCCGGTTATTTTTATGGAAAGTGAAGTGATGTATGGTGAAAAAGGGGAGGTACCTGAAGAAGAATATTTAATACCTATTGGCAAAGCGAAAGTGGTACGTGAAGGCAACGATGTCACCATTGTTTCTTTTAATAAAATGATGAAAGTGGCGCTGGGCGCAGCCGATGAGCTTGCAAAAAGAAAATATAAGTGCAGAAGTGATTGATCTCAGAACCATCCGCCCTATGGATTGGCAAACCATTTTTGAATCAGTTAAAAAAACAAATCGATTAGTAATTGTTGAAGAGCAATGGCCATTTGCTTCGGTATCATCAGAGATAGCATACCGTATTCAAAAAGAAGCGTTCGATTACCTGGATGCTCCTATAAGACGTATCACTTCTGCAGATGCGCCAATGCATTATGCGCCTAATCTTGTGGCATTATATTTACCGGATGTTGGCCGCACAGTAAAGCTTGTGAAAGAAGTTATGTATCTTAAAAAATAAGGCTCACAAATTTATTATAAAACTATCCTGCATTTAAATATTACATTATGAATACAGGAAATTTTTACTATCCACTTCCCATTAATGAACCAGTGTATAGTTTTGCACCAGGTACTGCAGAACGAGAATTGGTAAAAAAAGCATTAAAGCAGTTAAAAAGCAAAGAGACAGATGTGCCGATGTCTATTGGTGCTGAACAAATAACTACTGACAATAAAATTCCTATTCATCCTCCTCACGAAAGAGACTTTTTGCTAGGGCATTTTAATTTTGGTGATGCAACTCACGTAAAAAAAGCAATCGATGCAGCGTTGGAAGCCAAAGAAAAATGGGCAAACACAAGTTGGGAAAACCGTGCGAATATCTTTTTAAAAGCTGCAGACTTCTTGCCACCAAATACCGGCCTGAAATGCTTGGCTGCCACCATGCTTGGGCAAAGTAAAAATGTTTATCCAGGCAGAAATTGACTGTGCCTGTGAGCTGATAGATTTTTTAAGATTTAATGTTCATTTTTTAAGCGAAATATATCGCCAGCAACCGGTGAGCAGCCCGGGCATTAATAATAGCATGGAGTATCGTCCGCTTGAAGGTTTTGTGCTTGCAATTACTCCTTTTAATTTTACTGCTATTGCCGGAAATCTTCCAACGTCGGCGGCGATGTGTGGCAATACTGTTGTGTGGAAATGTGCGGACACACAGGTTTACAGCGCCCAGATGTTTATGCGTATTTTAAAAGAAGCTGGTTTACCTGATGGTGTTATTAATTTAATTTTTGTTGATGGACCAACTATTGGAGATGTTTGTTTTAGCCATCCTGATTTTGCAGGCGTTCATTTTACAGGCAGCACAGGAGTGTTCAATACGATGTGGAAAACGATAGGAGAGAATACAGGCACTTATAAATCTTACCCACGGATCGTTGGTGAAACCGGCGGAAAAGATTTTGTGTTGGCTCATAAAAGCGCAGATGTTGATGTTACAGTTACAGCTTTGTGTCGGGGCGCATTTGAATACCAGGGGCAAAAATGTTCTGCAGCATCGAGGGCTTATATTCCATCAAATCATTGCTGCACAAGTAAAAGAGAAATTGGTTGCAGAAATCAAAACGATGAAGATGGGAAGTGTTGAAGACTTCACTTGTTTTATAAATGCAGTTATTGATGAAAGAAGTTTTGATAAGCTTGAAAATTATTTAAAGCGAGCAGAGCAAGATAAAGATGCAAAAATAATTGTTGGCGGCAAGTGTGATAAAAACAAAGGATATTTTATTGAGCCAACGGTTATTGAAGTTACTGATCCAAAATATGTAACTATGTGCGAAGAATTGTTTGGACCTGTTCTTACCATTGTATGTTTATGATGAAAATAAATTTGAAGAAACAATTGAATTAGTTGATAGCACATCGCCTTATGCACTTACAGGTGCTGTGATTGCGCAAGATCGTTATGCTGTTGAATTGGCAACAAAAAGGCTTGCGCAAAGCGCAGGTAATTTTTATATCAATGATAAGCCCACAGGCGCAGTTGTAGGCCAGCAGCCATTTGGCGGCGCAAGAGGCAGTGGAACCAATGATAAAGCCGGAAGCATTTTAAATTTATATCGCTGGCTAAGTGCAAGAACTATTAAGGAAACTTTTAATCCTCCGGTTACGATTATCGTTATCCATTTATGAATGAGGAAACTTCTACCTCATGAAAACTATTTTAGATAAATACCAGTTACAGATTACCATTGAAAGACTGGCTTACCAGTTAATTGAAAACTATACAGACCTCTCGTCGGTAGCATTGATAGGCATTCAGCCCAGAGGTATTTATCTAGCCGACAAAATTGTAAGCCAGTTAAAAAAGATAAGACCATCCGATAAAATCCAATATGGTAAAATGGATATTACTTTTTACCGTGACGATATTAGAAAAGAATTGCATAGCCCTAACCAAACAGATATTTCCTTTTCAATAGAAGATAAAAATGTTATTTTGATTGATGATGTGTTATATACCGGAAGAACCATTCGTGCGGCATTAGATGCATTACTGGCTTTTGGCAGACCCAGAAAGTAGAGCTTTGTGTTTTGATAGATCGCAGGTTCAGCCGGCAATTGCCGATTCAGCCGGATTATTGCGGCAAAGCAATAGATTCAATTATTTCTCAAAAAGTAAAAGTAGAGTGGGAGAGGGAAGAAGTAAATTTATATTAATCATTATCATCGCAGATTTAAAAATATTTATTCAAAAAATTATTTAATTAGCTTTGATCTTTAATGCAACTCTCCACCAAACATCTTCTTGGCATTAAAGATCTTCACAAAGAAGATATTGATCTAATTCTTTCCACTGCTACACAATTCAAAGAAGTTTTACAAAGGCCGATAAAAAAAGTTCCGTCGCTGCGGGATACACAATCGTAAATCTATTTTATGAAAACTCAACACGCACAAGGATATCATTTGAGCTTGCTGAAAAAAGATTAAGTGCCGATACCATAAATTTTTCTGCCTCTGGCTCATCCGTTTCAAAAGGTGAAACTTGCTGGATACCGTAAATAATATTTTATCCATGAAAGTGGATATGGTGGTAATGCGGCACAGTGCAAGCGGAGCGCCGCATTTTCTTGCCAAGCATATTCCTGCTGCTATTATAAATGCCGGTGATGGCATCAATGAACATCCAACGCAGGCATTGCTGGATGCATTTTCCATAAAAGAAAAATTGGGAACACTTGAAGGAAAAAAAATTGTGCTGATTGGTGATATCATGCATTCAAGGGTTGCGTTAAGCAATATTTATTTATTAAAAAAAGCTGGGTGCAGAAGTGATGGTTGCCGGCCCACCGACCTTAATTCCCAAATACATTAGAGAAGCATTTGATGTACGTGTAGAATACAATCTTCAAAAAGCATTGCAATGGTGCGATGTTGCCAATGTATTGCGCATTCAACTTGAAAGGCAGAACCAGGTACTGTTTTCTTCTTTACGAGAATACAATCTTGCTTATGGTGTCAGTAAAAAAGTATTGAATACCATAAATAAAGAAATTGTGATAATGCACCCGGGACCTATAAATCGCGGAGTGGAAATAGACAGTGATGTTGCAGATTCGAAGCAATCAATTATTTTGCAACAGGTGGAAAATGGTGTGGCAGTGCGTATGGCTGTTTTATATTTGTTAGCAACAAGCAAAATTTCAATTAATTTTTTATAACTGGTATTCATATCATTTTTTAATGAGCAGTTACAAAAATTTCTTTTTTATTTATTAAAACAAAATGATGAAACGAATTGCTCTGTTTCCCGGAACGTTTGATCCTGTTACGCTCGGGCATACCGATATCATCAGCAGGGCGCTTCCGTTATTTGACAAACTTGTTATAGGCATTGGAAGAAACAGCAACAAAGCCCCAATGTTTTCTGAAGAGCAACGCCTGCAATGGTTGCAGGAAATTTATAAAAACGAACCCAGGATAGAAGTATTAATATACGATGGATTAACGGTAGAATTGTTGCAAAGCAATAGGCGCTCATTTTATTTTAAGAGGTATTCGTTACGTAAATGATTTTGAATATGAAAAAGCAATTGCCGATATGAACCGCAGCCTTGCCAATAATGTAGAAACTATTTATTTAACCTGCCTTCCCGAATTTACTTCAGTGGCAAGTACGTTGGTTCGTGACGTGATACGCAATGGCGGTGATGTTTCTAAATTTCTTCCGGATGCGATAAAAAATTCAATCAAAAGCATATGACTATCTGGTTTGATAAAAGTCTCACACTTCAAAAGCTTAAAGAATATGGCAAAAATACCATGGCGGATTTTCTGGGCATGGAATGGGTGGAAATAGGAGATGACTTTTTAAAATTATCAATGCCTGTTAGTGAAAAAACAAGACAGCCTTATGGACTGCTGCATGGTGGCGCTTCCTGCACACTTGCTGAGACCGTTGGCAGTGTTGCATCTGCGCTGGTGATAGATAACGATCAGTTTTATTGCGTGGGTCTTGCCATTAATGCCAACCATTTAAAAAGTGTTTCTGAGGGCATGGTAATCGCCAAGTGCTCACCGCTTCATCTTGGAAAAAACACTCATGTGTGGGATATAAGAATTTTCGATAATGGCCACAGGCTTATTTGCGTTAGCAGGCTTACTGTTGCTATTATTCCAAAAAATAAATAGCTAAGATTTATGCATGTTGCAACACTGAAGCTATGGTTGCAAAAGAATTTTTTATGTAGTCATTGATTTCTTCTTTTGAAACCCAACGTATATCTGTTATACCTTCTTCAGCCTGCGGAACCAGGTTTTCCTTTTTTTTTGCCCGCATCATAAACCAGTGCGATTCTTTAAGATAATGCTTACCATTCTCGACATAAGTATGATAAGTAATATTAAGTTTCTTTATAATTTTTAAAGATGAAAGGCCGGTTTCTTCTTGTACCTCTCGTACAGCGCATTGCTCAATGGTTTCGTGTTTATCTAACTTTCCTTTCGGTAAATCCCAAACGCCTCGTCTAAAAATAAGCAGCACTTCATCATAAATATTCTTTACGAGGCCGCCACCGGCCTGTATTACATTAAATAGCTTCCAAAATTTTTTTTGCAGCTTCTCAAAGTTTTTATGGTAAATAACAGCTGATTGAATTTCCCCCTTTTTTATCTCCTTCAATAATAATTGCAAACAATCATTGGATATATCCGTTACATAATAATTTGCAGGATGACGTTTTATCACTTCAATTTCGGGAGTTAAGTTGTCACACAAATACATGGGCTTATCATCGAAGTAAATTGTAATATAACTCATAGGTAATTATCTTCGCAACATGGATAATAAAAAAATTGTTGCTGAAAAGTTGTTGCAAATTAATGCAATAAAACTTAGCGTTGACAAGCCTTTTACATGGGCTAGCGGCTGGAAAAGCCCCATTTATTGTGATAATAGGAAAGTATTATCTTTTCCATATATCAGGGATTTTATTAAGTCTGAAATGTGCAATATTGTTTTTAAATATTATCCCGATGCTGAACTGCTGGCAGGCGTAGCCACTGGAGGTATTCCGTGGGGCGCTATGGCTGCCGACCAATTGAAACTTCCTTATGTTTATGTGCGACCCAAGCCTAAAGAGCACGGCCTTGGTAACCAGGTAGAAGGCTATTATGAAAAAAATAAAAGAGTAGTGGTAATTGAAGACCTTGTTTCAACGGGCAAAAGCAGCTTACTTGTTGCTGATGTTTTGAAAAATGAAGGATTAATTGTAGAAGGTATGGTTGCTATTTTTGAGTATGGATTTGATACTGCAGATCAAGCTTTTGAGAATCATAATGTCGAATTAAGATCTTTAACCGATTATGATTCGTTGATTAATGTCGCTATTGAAAAAAACTATGTGTCCTCGGCTGATCAAAACAGCTTGTTAAACTGGAGAACTGATCCGGCAAACTGGAATGCAAATAGCTTAAATTCGTAGGATGAAAACTCTTTTATTAAGCCTTCTTTTAACAAGCAGTATATCCATAGCCTCATTTGCTCAGCAAAAAGCTGTTCAGAAAGCAACGATACAAACTCCTGCTGTGTTGTGTGAAGATTGCAAGACCAAAATTGAAAATCATTTACAGCATGAAGATGGCATTTCATCTGTAAGAGCCGATTATCACAGGCATACAGTGACAGTAACCTGGTACACTGACCGCACGAACATAGAAAATATTAAAACAGAACTGGCTAATATGGGCTTCGACGCAGACGATGTGATTGGAGAGCCGGATGCACAAAAAAGATTGCCACCATGCTGTAAATTAGCTACGCCTGCAAAGCATTAACACCTCTAAAATAAAGAAAAAGTCTCCTTCGTTTCATAATTCACCGGCACGCTCATAAATACATTAGCCTTGCCTACTTTTAACTTTCCCAGCAGCTTTACCGTCACTTCTTTGCCTGTTAACGTACTCCAGGCATTTTTATAAATGTTTTGCATATTCACGTCGAATTTTATAGGCAACAGAAAAACATTTTTGCGGGGTATATTTATCAGCGTGTCTGAAGAACTATGCCCAAGTAAACTGCCATCAATATAAATATTCAGATCAGAATTTCTTAGCTGCATTCCAAAATTATTGGGATTGTAATATTCCAGCTCCATAGTAACTGTTGAATTGTTGTAACCTAACTTTTGCACGGCGAAATCATGGAAGGTTTTATACTCTAAAGCCTTAGGAGCGGAGCATGACAAAAAAGCCGGCAGCATCGCAAGTGCCATCCATTTTTTTAATTTCATTTTTAAAAATTTCATCTAAAGACCCCTAAAATATTTAGCTTTGGCAAAACTTAAGCGGTTAAATACAACGCAAATTTTTTAGGTATTATAAATATGTTTTCATAATTGATATTAAGCACTTTAGTGTATATCATCTAAATTTAATTATTTATTTTAAATGATCATTCAGCGCACTTCTAATAGAGATAGTTATAATAATTACATATAATTATACAAACTATTATATACGACTGATACTGTGTATATTTCGAAGATTACATAATTTTTATTTCAATTTTGAAAATATATTCTTAATTCTAAGATACGACATAAGTTTGGATAAGCACTATTGGGCGAATCTGAAAAATAATTTGTGACTATTAGACGGGCGTATCATAATTTTCTTTAAACGGTTTGACACAACTTCTTATGTTTTAATTGTTAAAACAATCGATTTTCAAAAGAGATAAGAATTAATGGTCTGGCGTTTTATGGAATTTTATTCATTCTGGAGAAAAAATATAGAATAGGTTCTACAAATAAATAATCTCTCATTGGCATCTGAAGCTGAATATAAATCTTTATTCGTTCTTGGCTACATCATAGGGCTGGAACACCCTATTGTATGAATTACATTTAAATACGTTAGAAGTAACTGGTGCGCCGATTCTATAATGAAGTCGCTTAAAATTGGCACTCTTTTTTTATGGTAATTCGCATTGTAAAACACCTAAAAAAAATTATGAAAAAAAGAATCTTAATGCTGGCTTCTATAACCCTGCTAACATTTGCAGGATTTAGTCAAACAACAGGCACAGGCACTGGCACTGGATCCGGTTCAGGATCAGGAACAGGTACTTCAGTAGGCACAAACGGAACACATGCTCAATCCGGAAAGAGCGGTAATCAAAGTAATAGCACCTTGCAAAATGGAACTAAAGGTAGTTCCGGAAGCATAAGTAATGGCTCTGGCAGTTCAACAAACGGAACAGGAACCACACACCGTCGCTCGCATTCTAAATCGCACAAGTCTAGCACATCCGGTTCAGGAAGTGGCGGCACCGGTTCGGGTGGTACTGGTGGCACTAGCTCGGGTGGTGCCGGGGGTAGCGGTACAGGTAATGGCACTGGAAGATAATCGCAATTAAAAGCTTCATTACCATGAGTTTGGCGGGCTATAAACCCGCCTTTTTCATTCGGTATTAAGTAAATTGTGCTTTTAAATCCATTCCTAAATCAGTCTGGGAAAGTCTTCGGGGATAATGTAAATTAATCTGCTCCTAAAATACTCCTACATCAAGCAACTGGAGTATATATTACTTTTCATCAGCGGCCTGTTGTATGACAGCTACTGCAATAGCAAATATTACGTGAGCAACAAATAACTGGGTATAAAACTTTCGGTAATAGGAAGATGAACGTCTGGTAAGCATCGTAAATAAAAAGCGCCAGGAAACAATCGCAATGCCACCTCCCAATAAGCTCGAAATAAGAATACGTTGATTTATTTGCTTAATGTTGAATGTCCGCCAGATAATATTAAATAATAAGACCATCAAAATACCAACACTATAATGGGTTGCCCAAGCTGCAGGCAATGAAAATGGTTTAGAAATATCGAGTTTCTTTCTTTCGATCTTTGCTAAAAGTGCCGGTTCACTAAAATTGCTTTTCGCTGATCGAGCTATTAAATAACTAAATAAGGTCATGACTGAAGTAGCGACAATTGAAGGCAGTAAAATATTCTTAGCTTTCATTATTGTTTATTGTTCCATTATAATGCCACAAATTGTAGTCTGTTTGCTTGTTAATGTCTGCAGCTTATATCAATATACCAGGTTGAAATAAGTCATTTGAATAAAACAATACTGTTCTCCAAACTCAATTGCAAGCGTTTGCTATCGATACTTTGTAAGTTTAGATTGATTATTTTATTAGATGTGTGATTTGCAAATTCGGCACGGCAATTTTTAATTAAATATAACGCATACTTAGAGTGACATAACAATTAATAGGTATATCAGAAACACAATTATCTTACCGCTTCAATAAACTGGCTTACTGCCTGCGCAAATAAATCGGGGTCGCCGTTCATTGGTACGTGGCCGGAATGCGGCATCAATACCAAATGCTTGTAAGAAGAACCTAATTTGCTTAAAGCATCGTATCCACAACCCATAGGTACGGTGAAATCATATTGACCCCAGATAAGCAGCGCAGGAATAGTGATTGTATTTAACTGGTCAGTGTAGGAGGCGGTTAATAAAGTTTTTAGAAACTTTTGTCCGGCCTCTGTATAATCTAATTTGAAAAGATTCGCACCTAAACTGGCAGGTGAAGACACAGAAAACAATTTAACAGCCGTTTGCGTATGATTGATGTTTACATAATCTTCAGCATCGGAAGCATAATTATCTGTCTGCATGCCAACAGAAACCGAATTTCTAATAGGGTGCACTTTGCAATAGTTAACAATCGTTTCCCATTGAGATACATGATTTCCCTTTTGTATTTCTAAAGTTCCGGTATCAATTAGCATTCGCCGTTCGAGCCTATCAGCTTCGGGATAATCATGCGCACCGTCTACTTCTATCCAGCCTTTAATATTATTCTGATTGTTACTTTGAACAAGGTATCCGGAACCTAATAAGCCGCCAAAACTGTGGCCCATTAAAAAAATCTCCATATCATTTCCATACCGATATTTGATTAATTCCACAAGCTTCTTCAAATCATCAATCATTTGATTAAGGTTCAGGTTATCATAGTTGCTGTTTCCGGCTGCCGCTCCTGCATCTCGCTGGTCCCAGTAAGCAAACGAATAGTTCTTCCATAACTGATCGGTTTGAAAACCTACGAATTGGTATGAGCCACTGCCTGGCCCGCCATGTAAAAACAAGATCATTACATGGGAAGCCGTATTGCCTTTTACCCACACTGGCATATCAGCGCCCGCATTGCTTAACCAAAACAGATCATTTGTATTAACAGATAATTGCACTGCTTCTTTTTTGCAACTGCACATCAGCATTGCAGCAATAATGATTAAAAAGAAATATTGTTTCATCTGTTAAGAATGCGTTTTATCTTTTTTTGCCGAACGGAAATATTTAAATGGGGAAAATGATAACTCAAAGATAGCTGAAGGGAGATATGCGGTAAAATAAAGCTGTTGTAAAGATATTGGACCCAAAGCGATGGCTTTATGGAAACAGACATTGGTTTTGGTATTGCACATCTTTCAAAGTTGTGGCCAAATACTGCAGTAAAACCACTGATGGCATACAGTCTTCCAAAATTTCGCAAAACCGTTATTGATCCATTGTCACTAACAGAATATACAGTGCCATCATAAAAAGTTCGTAATACACCTATGGTTACCAGCAATTCAAAATAATAAGGCTTATTCTTATAATATTTATAGCCGACAGATTGAAGTAAAAACAAACCTGTGTTATTGAATGGATACCTGTAAAATCCCACATCAGAAGTGGTAATGATATCCTTAAATTTGTTTTTTTGGATGCCTCTTTTTATAATTACATTTTGGCGGCTGTTAATTGGCATTTCGATTCCTGCGATTGCGCCAAAGCTCTGCGGAAAATCGTAAAATAAAGACGCATGAACATAAACAGGCATCATCACTCTGTATGAACTATCCTGACCGGCAGTTTGCAATACTAACACAAATAAACAGCTGATAAAACATGTCAGGTGCCGGTACTTCATGTGCTTATATGTAGCAAATATACCCATACGACCATTGCCAGTAATGAAGATTATAGTTTTTCAAGTATCTTACTTTTATTATAACTACTAAGACGATTTAGTTTAATAAGCTTCGCCTGGTTCCTAAAATAGAGTTCCAAACATGAAGCCTTCTTACTTATATTTGGCTTTTAAAATATAGATTGACATAAGATGAGATTATATTGCTTTTGTACTTGTGTTATAATTACTTTCTTGTGTACTGCAGCATGGGCGCAATCTTCACAGGATATAATTAAAATAAACCAGGAAGGTTATTACACCAATGCACCTAAGATAGCAGTAGTTACGAGTGATTATAATAAAGATGAATATGCTGGTAACAACTTTGGCTTTTATATAATGGTAGCTGATGCAGGTGATACAATTTATAAAGGAAAACTTGGCGACATAAGATCATCATCTAATTCATCTGTAAAAACAAGAATAGCAGATTTTAGTGCGCTTCATCAAAAAGGCAAATATGTATTGTACGTTCCGGGCATTGGTGATTCGTATCCTTTTCAAATAAGTGATGATGTTCACAGGAAAGTTGCGACGGCTGTTCTAAAAGGATTTTATTACATCCGTTCTAATATTCCCCTGGAGGAAAAATATGCAGGCAAATGGCATCGCAGTGCGGGCCATCCGGATACTGTTGTGTATGTGCATCCGTCAGCAGCAAGCAACAAGCGGCCTGCAGGCAGTATTATAAGCACACCCGGCGGATGGTATGATGCCGGCGACTATAATAAATATATTGTAAACTCCGGGATATCCACTGGCACGTTATTATCAGCTTACGAAGATTTTCCTAATTACTTTTCTCACCTGAATACCAACATACCTGAAAGTAATAATGACGTACCCGATATTTTGGATGAAGCACTTTATAATATTCGATGGATGCTTACCATGCAGGATCCCAATGATGGTGGCGTTTATAACAAATGTACCAATGCTGCTTTCGACCCAATGGTGATGCCAGGTGTTACTAAGCTTCCAAGGTATGTGGTGCAGAAGGGAACTGCTGCCACACTTGACTTTGCTGCTGTAACTGCACAGGCTGGCAGAATTTTTAAAAAGTATCAGCAACAATTTCCTGGCTTAAGTGATACACTTATAGATGCTTCCATAAAAGCATGGAAATGGGCTGAAAAAAATCCTGCTCTTGTATATGATCAGAATGAAATCAATAAAACCTTTGAGCCAAAAATAACAACGGGTGCATATGGTGACAGAAACTTTAAAGACGAATGGTTTTGGGCGGCATCTGAGTTATTGGTTACCACAGGGCAACGAATTTATTTTGAGGTAGTTTACAAACAATTACCTGACTCAATTCAATTGCCTTCATGGGGTAATGTTCGCATGCTGGGCTTTTATACATTGGCAAGATCAAAAAGTTTGTTGCCATCTTTTGCAAAGGAGATTTCTGAGAATGTTTCAGGTAGAATTGTAACTTTTGCAGCTAACTATCTTTCAGGCATAGACGCTAATGCATTCGGAACCGTAATGGGAAGCACTTCTCATGAATTTAACTGGGGAAGTAATTCTAACGCAGCCAACCAGGGTATTGCATTAATAAATGCATATTTAATTACGAAAGATAAAAAGTATGCGGATGCCGCATTAACTAATGTGGATTATTTATTGGGGCGAAATGCAACTGGGTATTGCTTCGTTACAGGAAGTGGTTCCAGGAGTACCATGCGCCCGCATCATCGTCCATCCATTGCTGATGGAATTGTAGATCCTGTTCCCGGCTTACTTGCTGGTGGTCCCAATCCTGGTATGCAGGATCATGCTTATTATAAATTTACAGAACCTGAAACAGCTTATTCTGATACTGATGCTGCATATGCGTCCAATGAAATTGCCATAAATTGGAATGCACCTGCAGTGTATTTGTTTAATGCTATCGAGGCGTTGCAAAAAGAGGTTGGATATGCAAGTGAGTAAATAAGGCAAATAAAGCAATTGATTTATTACGTCAAGAACTATCTTAAGCAGTTCGAAGAATGTATCTTCATCCGTAAAAAAAATTCATTATAAATGAAAAGAATTACAATCATCGTTTTAGCATCCGTCACATCGTTTTGTTTTGGTTTTGCTTTTAAGACAATCATAGGGGAACAAACTACCGGGCCGGAAGAAATAAAAAGAGTAACGGGCATTGGCGGCATCTTTTTTAAATGTAAGGATCCCAAAAAATTGAGGGAGTGGTATCACGCGCATCTTGGGCTAAATACCAACGTGTACGGCGCAGTGTTTGAATGGCGGCAAGCCACTGATTCTTCTAAAAAAGGTTTTACCAATTGGAGTCCGTTTACTGAAACAACCAAATACTTTGAGCCTTCTACAAAAGATTTTATGATAAACTACCGCGTAGAAAACCTAGATGCACTTGTTGACCAACTGAAAAAGGAAGGAGTAGTCATTGCGGATACAATTCAAACTGTTGATTACGGAAAGTTTGTTCATATTATGGATCTCGAAGGAAATAAGGTAGAGCTTTGGGAACCAAATGATATCTCGTATGAAAATTTCGGTAAAAAATTGGGAAGCAAAACAACTAAATAGTGGATAGCAAATGCATGTCACTATAGACTATATAATCAAAATCCTGGAACCGGATACATCTGAATAGTCTTTGGAAAATTGGCTGGATAGCCGACGTTTTTATTTAACGGTGTAATTAACTTCATCACCAGAAAAAGATAGCCACCTGTCAGGGAAGATCGATATTTCCTGCAGGCCTCTGGTTTTATGCAATTCTATTTTTACAAAGCTATCACCTATTTGGGGATCATCAATATAAGTAGCAATACCAATGTATTGATCTTTATAAAAACACATATATGTTTCACCGTACAGAGGCTGCTCCATATTTTAGTAACGGATAAAGCAACAAAATATTTTATCGCAGGTGCTAACTGGTTTGCTATAAAGGGAAAGAAAAGAATTATCGGTTTGCTTTGGTTTTTATCAAGAATCTTTTTCAGTTGGCAAAATAAAAAAGCACCCGTTTTCGGATGCCTTACTTTTCTATAGGGAAACTTAAATAGCGAATGTAATGCAAAGATATTGCTACAGACAACAAGCCACGACTTAAACACCAGTTCTGCGACCTGTTACAAGGTTATAGATAATAGCGATGACGGCTATCACTAATAAAATATGAATTAATCCTCCTGTGACGAACCCGCCAATAAAGGAGATAGCCCATACGATGATGCAGATAACTGCGATTGTCCATAATAAGTTTGTCATGTTAAAAAAATTTTAGGTTTAAGAATGAAAACATATTTCTTATATATAAAAATCTGCCAAAAATTATGATTCTGATAATCAATATTTTATAAAGATCTGTTTAATGCACAAATAATCACTTTTGGAAATAACCGGTAAAATAAATACACAACACCAATAAGTTACTTATGTACAGCATCAATAATAATTCAACATAACTCGTAATAACTATTCGCACATTTAAGAAATAATAAACGGCATCAATTATTAGTTTCAATTCATATAATTCATAAATTTATGCGATATGCCAGCTATGAGGCACAACCTTAAATTTATACCTGCAATTTTTATTTTGGCTTTGGCTTTAGTGATTTCTTGCTTCTCACTTGGTGACGATGCAGGACAAAATACATTTGTTAAAGAAAGTTTCAACAGTCAACACAATAAAAAAGCTATACTGTTTTTAAAAGAAACGGCTATATCAACCGACTCTTACCAGGTAACAGTTTGTAACAGCAATCATAATCTTGATAAAAGAGAAGTGGGAAATACGTTTACAGTTGATGCAGACGATGGCAAAACCTCACTGGACGCTGGGTCAATAAATTTTAGCTGGTTAAATAATGATACGTTGCAAATTGAATATGATAAAAAGCTTCGACAATTTGCTCACGAGACAAAAGTGGATAATATAGCAATAATTTACAAAGCCCGATAATATTATCAAGTCGATACGATTTACGTTTGCTTTCTTTACCGCCGAGGTATCCACACACTTCTATTATATCGGGCGGCATCACACGTCACTTTTAAAACAACCAGTCCCCGTTTTAAACGAGGACTGGAATAGAAAATATAATCAGTTACTACTATTTATTATCTGGCACTGTCACCATCGTTCTTCATTTTAGTAGTGGTCTTATTACCATTGCTATCAGTAGTTTTTACTTTGGTGCCATCATACTTTTTATTTTTGCTAAAAGTGTTGTGCACTTTCTGAGATGGGGTAGAAGTCTTTTTCACTTTCATGGTGCTGTCCTGCGCATGGGCAAAGCTTACGCTTGCAACTATCAGCGCTGTAAATATTAATTGTTTCATTGTTATAATTTTTAAGGTTCGCCTTATTAAGACAATATTCTTGCCATTTTATGTTGATACATTTATAATCTGTCTAAGCGGCCGCCATCCACGTTCAGCATTGCTCCCTGGATAAAGGTGGCCTCATCTGAGCTTAAGTATGCAATGGCTTCTGCAACATCCTCAGGTGTTGCCTACATCGTCTTTATTTATTTTTTCCACTCCCGATTTTACATTTGGATTGTCCCAAAGCATCGGCGTATCAATAGCACCTGGTAATACCGCATTTACACGTATTCCTTTTGGCTTGCCTTCAATAGCTGCAGAACGGGTAAGAGAAAGCAGCGCTGCTTTTGCCGCGGCATATGGTGCTACCATCGGCTCGGTTTCAATCGCATGGATACTGGAAACATTCACAATGCATGGTCCGGGCTTCATATGCCTAAAAGCATACTTTGTAAAAAAGAAGGCACCAAACAGATCTACATTAAATATCTTTTGCCAGTCTTCCAGCGTTTGCTCTTCCAGAGGCTTGAAAACGCATGAGGCCGGCATTGTTTACTACTACATCATCTGACCATAGCGTTCCAGTATGGCAGCGAATCCTTTGGAAACATTTTCCTCCTGGGATACATCGCAAACAAACGTCATTACATCAGCGTTGTTTATCTTTTTAATTTCTTCAGCTGCAGCTTTCTAAATTTTTTTCGCTTAGATCGATAATAACAATCTTTGCCTGTAATGAAGCAAATTTCTTTGCAGTTGCGATGCCAATACCTCCGCTTCCACCAGTTATAACTACTGCTTTATTTTTAAAATTCCATAACATATATTTTTAATTTGCAGCTACTTATCGATGGCGATAGCTGCACGCGGTTACTGCATTTACCGGAAGCTGTAAACAAGCACTCTTGTGGGCAGACCGATCTCCATTTCAATGAGCTGTTTATAAGCTTCGCCTACCGGTCTTATCTTGCGGTTGAGATCATACAACCCAAGCGGGTTAACATTTCCATTATTTTCTCTTAATGCGCTGTCCCAATCTACCTGGTCAGTTAATGAATACCATGTAAACCCAACAATAGGCACGCCATCATTTCTTACTCTTAATACATTAGCCCATTCTTTCCAAAGCCAGTTCACGGATTCATCTCCATGCAGGCCCTGGTTGAGATTGGTTTCTGTATGCATAACCGGTAGCTTATACCGGTTATAATATTGCATAGTAATCACATGATAGCCGAATATTTCACCCGATGCCTTCGTATTCCCATCTTCATGAAACCCGATGTTCATTAGTGATATAATAATCATTGCCCATAATGCAATGATGCTTTAGATTATTATTAAGAAAAAAATGATATTCATCCCGCGTCATTCCATTATCCATCAGAAATTCATACATTTCCGAATCTACTCTTTTTCCATAATTTAAATCGAGCGAAAGAAACCGCGTGGAATTTTTTATTTCCGCCGGCTTTATTGCGGCTGGGATCACTTGCATGATAATATTCCGATGATTCGCTTTGAATAAATATGGCATCCTGCCTGCACTTTTAAAATTTCCTGCATCGCCAGCACATTTGCTTTTACAATATTTTTTAATGCCGTCACAAAACTTTTATCGCCGGTATAGCTGTTCATTCCACCAGCCATATGTGGCGGAAAATAAGGCGCAGATGTACATTTCATTTACCGGCGTATATAATTGGATCCATGGATATCTTTTGGCAAAGGCTTTTGCATACGCCGCAAACAATTCAGGGAAATCAGGGTTTTGAAAATTGCCGATCCAGTCGGGAACTCCGAAATGGCAAAGATCAACAATAGGTATGATCATTCTCTCCTTAAGGCTTGCAAAGGTAACATCTGCAAAGCTCCAATCGAAGGTATCCGCACTTGTAAACGTTTTATGAATAGGAATACCATAGCGCAAAAAATTAATGTTTAAATCCTGAACAAGACTGAAGTCTTCCTGCCACCGCGGATAATGGTCGCATTTTTCCATTTCATCTATTCTTGTTTTGCCGTTGTTAATGGTAGGAGCGCTGTTCTCTATTCCTGTGGCAAACATAAAATTGGTACCTGTAGTCATTCAATCTTTTTAGAGTAACACCTGTGATAGAAATAAGGCTTGTTTTCCGCCACCAGGTAAAGTATGAAAGAAGCATTACAATAGCGATGCCAGAGATGTGGTAACGCTTAAAGAGGTGAGTATAATGAATGTGTTTTTAAAAACAAAATTCTTTATTGATTGTTACTAATAAAAAAACAATTAATCATGGGAGATAACAAAAACCTGGTAAGCAAGGATGCTGTTGAAAAAATAAAAAGCCTTGCAGAGGCTGCTAATACCTGCCACTTTGTAACGCAACTCTCGAAAGCACCTTTGTCCTCAAGGCCTATGGCTACCATAAAAGTAGATGATGAAGGTTGTATCTGGTTTATGAGCGATAAGGACAGCTCAAAAAACCTGGACATACATGATGATAAAAAAGTTCAGCTGTTTTACTCCAACCAAAGCAGCTCCGAATACTTAACCATTTATGGAACTGCAGACATCATCTTTGATAAAAAACTGGTAGACGAAATGTGGACGCCTATAGCCAAAGCATGGTTTACCCAAGGCAAAGACGATCCTTCTCTTTCCCTCATAAAAGTGACACCGGAAGATGGGTATTACTGGGATACAAAAAATAATAAAGTGGTATCGCTTATAAAAATTGCCGCAGCAGTGGTTACCGGCAAAACTATGGATGACGGCGTGGAAGGCTCTTTAAAATTGTAGGAACGATAGATATTGTAGTAGCGATTTTAATCTTTCATAATATCGAATTATTATCCAATAACATCAATTATTAGAGAAGAAGCCTTTTATCTTTTCAGTGATAAGGTCAGGCATGTTGCAACGCTGCATGGTGGCGGCTTTCATAAAGTATAGTGATACCGTTCCGCTATTCAAAAGCTCTTGTTGCTCATTATAAATTTCTCCATGGAAAACAATCTTATGATGCGGAGGCAATTCTTTCACGATTGTTTTTACCGTAATCAAATCATCATATTTGGCCGGGCGTAAAAACTTTGTATGCAATTCTGTAACAGGCATGATAACACCAATCTCCTCAACATTTTTATATGTAATACCAAGGCTTCGCAGCGCCTCCGTTCTTCCTATTTCATAAAACTGTGCATAATGCCCGTGATATACCACGCCCATCTGATCAGTGAGCGCATAGTGTATTCTTATAGTTGTTTCGTGGGTAAACATGAGATGAATAATGAAGAATGTTACAATAAATTATGGGCTGTCGGCTGTAATTTGTTTACTCAGCTGCAGATCGGGCTGTTCGCTGCAAATCCGGAACAGAGCCATTTCACAAGCCTTCACCGGGCTTTTCGCTTCCATCCCGCAGCCATTGAGCTGTAGTACTTTACTCAACTTTTATATTATTACCTGGATATCATACCATCCACACTTGCTTTGCCGGGGCCGCAAAAGAACAGCGTAATGCAACAAGCAAGATAAATGGCTGCTCTTTCACCATCACCGAAAATATCCCAATGATGTACTTTTGATAAAGCCACGACCATCACTATCATAATAGGTATTACTGCAAGTCTGTGAGAAAAGTCCGATGATCAAAAATATGGCGCAAAAGAACTCTGCGAAAATATCCAGTGATAAAGAAACAGAAGAGCCAAGGCCAAGAAAATTCATAAATGTTCCTCTCATCTGGCTAAAATGAATAAGTTTTTGATAACCGTGGGATGCCATTAAAAGGCCTGTTGCTACACGCAAAACAAGCAAGCCAAAATTGAAAGCGGCAGGGGCATATTTTGTTGAAAGAATTCTTTTCATGCTTTTTACAATTGTATTAACAAAGATTGATGCAATTTAAAGCGTTTTAATTTCATCAATGATAATTATTGAATAAGATTTACCTGAATGTCATTGTACTTTTGTGCGTGTATAATAAATGCTCTGGCATTATGATAAATAAACCCTTTCGTTCATGAATCGTATTTGCCTTTTTCTTGCCTGTATTATTTTTTCCTTTGCATCTTTTTCGCAGGCAAATTATAATGTTACCGATCCCGAAAAAGATTTCAAACAGGCTAAAGATTTTTTTATTCAAGATGAATACAGCCTTGCTTATCCTTTGCTGAAATCCTTGCGGGACAAGTATCCTGAGAATACGCAGAGCAGCCATGCTTATATAAATCAGGATGTTCAATATTATTATATCGTATGCGGACTTGAGCTTAATCAGTCTGTTGCAGAAGGTGAGGCGCAACGATATGTTGATGCTGCAAACAATGAGCCGCGCCAGCAGATGATGAGTTATCATCTTGCGAAATATTATTTTATAAAAAATGATTATGAGCGCGCAATTGTTTTTTATGAAAGAGCAGGCTATGATAACCTGAGCAATGATGAAATTGCCGATGCAAAATTTGAGCTGGGTTATTCTTATTTTAATCAGCAACAGTTTGATAAAGCAAAGCCCTTGCTGAATGAGATACACCAGTTGCCTGGTAACAAATATTATTACGATGCAAATTATTATTACGGTTACATAAGCTATAAGGATAAAGATTATGCAAGTGCGTTGAGCGCATTTAAAAATGTAGAAACAAAAGATAAATACCAGGGGCTTGTGCCTTATTACATTGCACAGATATACTACTTTGAAGGTGAAAAAGAAAAGGCTTTGAGTTATGGCGCAGATGCGCTGAAGCGCAATGATATTTTTTACAGAAACGATTTGAATTTATTAATAGGCCAGTTATATTTTGAGAAAAAGCAATTTGCAAAAGCATTGCCCCTGCTTGCTGAATATGTAAACAACAGTGATAAGGTTTCTAAAGAAATAATGTATGAAGTTAGCTATTGCTATTACGATGCAAACCAGGTGGACAAAGCAATTGAGGGTTTTAAGCAGTTGAGCAATGAGAAAGATTCTATGGGGCAAAACTCTATGTATTTGCTCGGTGATTTATATTTAAGAACCGATCAAAAAGAAAATGCAAGAAGCGCTTTTGAATATAGTGCTAACAATAACAGCAATCGAAAGCAGCAGGAAATTTCAAGATTTAATTATGCAAAGCTTTCTTACGAGTTGGGCTACCAGGATGTGGCTTTGAGAGAAATGAACAGGTTTCTTGACTTATATCCAAAATCAGAATATGCAACAGAAGCAAAAGAGATTTTAATAAATCTTTTAGCGAATACCAATAATTATAATGATGCGCTGAAGATGTATCAGTCGTTTGATAATCCAACTGCATCCATGAAAAAAGCATATCCAAAAATTTTATTTGGAAAAGCTACTGAATACATTAATGATGGAAAGTTGCAGAAGCAGATGACTTGCTTACAAAAGTTATTAATGACCCAAATGCCACCATGGTATTGCCTTTTGCTAACTTTTGGAAAGGAGAAATAGCTTACAGGCTTGGCAAGTACGATGATGTAATAAAATATATGAACGCCTATTTTTTAGCAGGGGGCATACAAGGTGAAGCCAATCCGGATGCAGCAAAATATACGCTGGGATATGCTTATTTAAAAGATGAAAATTATGTATTAGCGCTATCAAATTTTAAGCAGGTTGCACCTCAGATTTCATCTCAATCAACGGCTATAAAACAGGATGCTTATGTAAGAAGTGCAGATTGTTATTTTATGCAAAAGAATTATAACACTGCAAAGACAATGTATGAAAACGTAATAGATAACGGGCTTCCGCAAAGTGACTATTCTTTGTATCAGCTTGCGTTGATCAACGGCATACATAGCCCTGCAGATAAAATAAAAACATTTAATGCATTAGTGCAACGTTATCCTCAAAGTGACCTTGTTGCTGAATCATATTTGCAGATTGCCAACACATTTATGGCTCAAGAAAAATTCAGAGATGCGATTCCTTATCTTAATAAAGTGCTGGATGTAAAAGATGCCGCCGGGCAGTATCCTAAAGGTATATTTAAAGCTTGGCCTGTGCAATTATAATTTGAATAATAATAGTGAGGCCTTAAAAAATTATCAAACGCTTGTAAGTAAATATCCTCAATCGCCTGAAGCAGATGAAGCTTTGGATAACATGAAAAACATTTATATAGAAACAGGCAGGCCGAATGAATATGTTGACTTTGTTCAAAAGTCAGGAAAGATCATCAGTGTATCCGAAGCGGACTCTGTAACCTATGCTGCTGCTGAATTACAATATAATAATAATGATTGTGCAGGCGCTATTAATTCCTTCAATAATTATCTTTCAAAATATCCGCAAGGTGCTTATTTGCTTGATGCTGATTTTTATAAAAGCGAATGTTATTCAAAAAATAAAGATTGGAAAAATGCAGTACTGGGTTATGATGCTATTGTGAATGCAGGCAGCAGCAGGTTTGCTGAGCGTGCTGCTTTTGCATCTGCACGAATATATTATTTTGAATTGCAGGATTATGATAAAGCAAAAATTGCATTTACCAAATTAAAAGAACTGGCAACTACTCCGGAGAACCAACTGGAAGCATTGCGGGGTTTGGTAAGATGTTATTATCAAACAAAAGATTATCAGCAGGCAAATGATGCATCAAAAGAATTGCTTACAAAAAAAGGAATCAGCACCGATGATAAAGCAATCGCTAATCTTGTTCTTGGAAAATCGTTGCAGGCTGAAAACCAGTGTGAGCAGGCAATTGCAGCATTTAAACAAGTTTCGGCAATTAATAAATCTGCATGGGGCGCAGAAGCGAGATATGAAATTGCCAATTGTTATTTTACGCTTAATCAATTGCCTGCTGCAGAAAAAGCTGGACTTGAAGTGATAAAAGTTACCGGCTCTTATGATTATTGGGTCGCAAAAGCTTATATACTTTTGGGCGATGTGTATTTGCAGGAGAAAGATTATTTTAATGCAAAGGCAACCTATCAAAGTGTGGCAACGAATGCAACCATTCCTGACTTGAAGAAGGAGGCACAGGACAAACTAAATGCCGCTATCAATGAAGAAGGGCAACATTCAAAAGTAGAAACAACAATACCAGAAACTAAAAACGGATCAAACTAAACTTCATTTTTGTTATGAAATTTTTTAAAAGAAAAATATTAGAGCGTTTTGGTATCGTGTGTCTCTTAACTCTTTGCATAAGTTTTTGTTTTGCCCAAAAGGATTCATCAGAAAGACAAACAATTGAGATAACGTCTTCATACAAGCCGGTACTTCGCAATACGGTCAAAATAAATTTATATGCCTCACCGATTACATCAGATTCAGGTAAAATAAGGCTCGCATATAATATTCCTCCTCAAAATTTATTTTTTTCTTATCAGCCTGTAAACTTAAAGCCACTACTTCTTAATGCAGATACGACTTTGCAACTTGGAGATAGAAACCAGCTAAAAGTGGGCTTTGGTAGTTTTACAACTCCTTATGTAAATGGTGCGTTCAGCTTTGGCGATGGCAAGAAAAATTTATTGAATGTATATGGAAATTATATATCATCAAGAGGTAATATTCAAAACCAGGATTTTAGTGAATTGAATGTAAAAGGAGATGGCAGCATTTTTACTGATAAGAATGAAACGTATGCCAGCGTTGGGTTTGCTCAGCATGAATATTATCTGTACGGATATGATCATGCAAAAGATAGTTTCGCAAAAAGTGATATAAGAAGAAGCTACCAGGATCTTTCTGCAAGCGTTGGCTATAGAAATATAGCGGCAAATAATTTGAATTTTATTTATGATCCGCACCTGGAATTCCATGCCTTTTCAAGAGAGAACAAAGCCACTGAAACCACATTGCTTTTATATATTCCTGTTGAAAAGAAGTTTAGTGATGCAGTATCATTTAAGCTGAATGCTACAGCAAACTTTGACCGATATGAAAACAAAATAAATCCGCTAACTATTACCAATAACCTTTTTGAGCTTGCCCCTGAATTAGTTTACTATAGCGACAGGTTTACTTTTCATGGAGGCCTAACGCCGGCATGGAATAATAAGGATGTAAATCTGTTGCCCAATGTTTACATGGAAGCTCAACTTCAAAAAAATGTTTTGATAATTCAAGCCGGCTGGGTAGGTAATTATATTGCCAATAGTTTCAGAACCTTGAGCAATGAAAATCCTTATATGCAGGATCCTGGTTTTTTAAATAATACAAAACAAGTTCAGTATTATGGTGGCTTCAAAGCCACTGTGGGCAATCATTTCAGCTTTAATGCAAAGGCAGCATTTATTGTTTTTAACGATATGCCTTTGTTCATAAATGATACATTGGATGGTAAAAGTTTCTATATAAAAAATGAAAGAAGAATTGATGATTTGCAGTTACATGGAGATTTGAATTTTATAAACCAGGACAAATTTACCTTAACTGCAGGCCTTGATTTAAATACTTACACTGGCTTACTTGACAATGCAAAAGCATGGGAATTATTTCCTTTGAAACTTACCGGCTCTTTAAGATGGAATGCGTTTAAGGAAGTTTTGATAAAAGGTGATATTGCTGCCTTTTCAGGAGCAAAGGCTTTGCTTAAAGATGGCTCTGAAACGAATCTGAAAGGCGGCACAGACTTAAGCGCTGGCGCAGAATTCAAGATTAATAAAATGTTTAGTGCATGGCTCGAAATTGATAATCTCTTAAATAGTAAATATGAGCGCTGGAACAATTATCCTGTTTATGGATTGCAGGTGATCGGTGGTGTGCTGGTTCATTTTTAAAATTTAATTGGTTAAATTAATTAAAGATATTTGCCTTGATGCAGGATATTATTACCTCATATTTAATTCAGAAAAAGGAGTGTGGGCTTCCACTGATTGGCAGCTTTGTTATAAAATCAGGACATGCGATAAACGATATTGCTAACAAGCAAATTCTTTCTCCCTCATCAGAAATTATTTTTTCAGAAACAGGCGATTATCTTCCAGATGGCCTGATAACTTATTATTCTCATTTACAAAGAATCGATGAAAACGAGGCGGAGCAAGCATTGCAGCAATGGTGTCTGCAAAGAAAGCTCCTGCTTGATGAAGGAAAAAAAATCAATTTTAATTCAGTAGGGTCTTTGCAAAAAGAAAATGGTAGAATCGTTTTTCATAAGGAAGATAACTTAATTCAATTTTTTGAACCTGCTGTTGCAAGACGTGTTAGTCATAAGAATGATGAACATTCTATTCTTGTTGGCGATAGAGAAACGACATCAACAGTGATGAGCGAATTTTATAATGCCGGCTCATCGATGCAGAAACAGTTTTCATGGAAGATTGCTGCCTTGATTCTTTTGATTATTTCACTTCTTATGCTGGCATTTTATTTTTATGATCATTCTTTTTCTGAAAACACTATTGGCCGCCAATCTTCTTTTCCCGTTGCAGATCCGTCTCCATCTTATAAATTACCTTAGCTAATTACTTAGGAAAATTAATCGCTATCAAACTCAACAGGGCCGCTAATTCCAAACAATCTCAAGGCAAGTTCTTTCCCTACACTTTCCTCTTTTTTAAAATACATTTTTTGTTCTGGTATAACTACTTCACCATTATTTTTTGTAACAATATAACTTACTCCAAATTTATTTTTTAAAGTAAAAAATGTAACCAAAGCTTTAGGAACATTTGGTTCATTCTCATCAGTAAAATCTATATCGCAATCTTTCAGTTGTTTAATAATATTTTTTTCCATATCGCTTTTAGCATTCGAGGTCAGATTCATTTTTATCGTAAAGCCGCTAAATGGAAATAGCTGAGGATATTCTTTAAAAAAATTTACCTGCATTTCATCTGCCTGTTCTTTATTATCATCGTGAAAGTAGCTTCGGGCAAGGCTTTCAAACAATCGTGCCGTATACAGTTTTTCATTTGCAGTATCTAATATTGTTGAATTTAAAATGTTTTCAAACGTTTGTTTGCTATCATTATAATCGCCGGCTTCATAGGCAAATTCGCCATAAAAAAGCTGCATATATCTTATAATATTTTTTCTTTTTTCATTATAAATTTTTTCCTTATAGATTTTTTCAAAATACTGGCGGACTTATATTTTTCATTAGCGACAATATCTCATCAAACCCAATCACATTTTCACTTGCAAATATGTTATAGATTACCATTTCTCTTTCAGGGTTGCCTGCAAGCTCGCTTACCAATCCAAATTTTAATAGAAATAATTCACCCGTTAAAGCACTTATGCTTGAAAGATCTTTTAATGAATACCACCATCCTTTATTTAAAAATTTTACCCGTTGAATTTTATTTTGCGTAAGCAATAGCTTTATCACATTCACTGCAAAATCATATTGCGATTGACCCAACGTAGTTCCTATATGCACTTCTTTAAACTGTGCTGCTTTGTTAATAGCATTCTCGCAGCTATCCAATTGCCCGTTGTACAAATAACTTCTTGCAAGAGCAATGTTATACCAGCCAAAGCCAGGCGTAGAGCCATTTGTGGCGATAATGCCATTCGTTTCATCAATAGCTTCTTTGCTTCTTCCGCTGTTAATGTAAAGAGTGGGAAGAAAATAATATGATTCAATTAGCCTTTTATCAAATGCATATTTATCCAGTTCAAAATCCTTTATTGCTTCAGCAAAATTTCCCAGTGTGTTTTGAAAGTGCGCATAATTATTATAAGAAAATCCGCCGGTTTGTTTTAATATATCAAAGTATAAAGCAGTGGAATCCATATTCAATAAATAATTATGAATAATAGATAAATAAAAAACTGCATTACCATCTCCAGCTGCAAGTGCAGTATATAAATGACTCAAAGCAAGCTGTTCATTTCCTTCAACAGTATTTTTTAAAAAAGCATATTTGTGAATATAAAAACGATTGCGATGTATGGTCCATGCGGCTTTTATGTGATACTCCATAAAATCATTTCCTGTGTTCCAGCTTTGAATTTTATCAAGCACCCACATGGCGCTGTCTGGCTCTTCTACATTAGAATAGCTGTCATAAAGAGCATTTGCAAGCTGCAGGATATCGCTTTGAGCAAAGCTGTAAGTGCCAGGAGTTATAACTTCTTTAAGATCGCCACTATAATTTTTTTGAAAGAGATCAAAAGATTTTTTTAGCGATTCGATACAATTTTTATATCCTAAATAATCCGCTGCACGATCATATTTATACATTCCATCGTAATACCAGCCAACATAATAAGTGCTGTCAAGCCTTATAAATTCGCGGCTGCGTGGCAATGCATCTTTATCATAGAAGTTAACACCGATGCGCTTTGCATTGATCTCATATCTAGCTGCATTGTTTTGACCTGAACAATTTTTAAAAAAAATAAATAATATAAATAATAAAGTATAGCGCATGAAGATTAAGCATTGAGCTTAATTAATTTTTAATCTTGATAAACGATCCATTTCTGCAAGTACAATATTGTTAAGCGTATTGCTTTTTGCATCTTTGTTGCGATAGATAAGCCTGTGATGTAATACAGGCTGGGCAAGGCTTTTCACATCATCTTCCGTTACATAATGTTCTGCCATTTACGAATGCATAAGCTTTTAAACATTTTAAAAAAATAATACCGCTTCTTGTGGATGCTGCCAATATGATATCATTGTTTTTTCGTGTAGCCCAAACAATATTTCTTACAGCTTTTATTATTTCATCATGAACAAACACATTTTCGCTTTGCTGTTGAAGAAATAGAATTTCATCTATGCCTAATACCTGTTGAATATTGTTAAGATTATTATTGATGCCGAGATAATCTTTATAGATGTTCAGTTCCGTTTCTTCATCAACATAACCAAAAATTATTTTTATAAAAAAACGGTCAAGCTGCGCTGCAGGCAATGGATATGTGCCTTCCATTTCCACAGGATTTTGCGTGGCAATTGTAAAAAAAAGATCACTCAATTTATAAGTTGTTTCTCCCATCGTTATTTGATTTTCGGCCATACATTCCAGTAATGCGGATTGCACTTTCGGTGATGCACGGTTTATTTCATCAGCTAATAAAATATTGCAAAACAAAGGGCCTTTTTTAAAAATGAATTCTTTTTTTACATCATCAAAAATATGTGAGCCAATAAGATCCATTGGCAAAAGATCTGGGGTGAATTGTATGCGCTTAAAGTTTACACTGTCGTTGCTATTACCTCCTGAAATGCTTTGTGCAAGCGTCTTTGCCATTACAGTTTTTCCGGTGCCGGGATTATCTTCCATAAGAATATGGCCTTTGGCAAGCAATGCTGTAAGCACAAATTGTATCTGGTTTCGCTTGCCTTTAATAACGGTTTCAATGTTATCAGTAAGCCGCTGAATATTTTGCAAAGCATGTTTCAATATTCACTGTTTCCATCATTTATATTTTTGGTTTAGAGAAATAATTTATGGTTCTGTAAAAATTCAAAAATTTGGCGAAGCGTTCTTTAAAAGGAATGCTTTGTTTACGGTTTTGTAAAAAGGTTTATAGAAGCTTTGGATGACATTTACTTCTGCTGGCGATAGAGTATCATGCGAATATTTTAGTTTTAAATATGCTTGCATGAATTGCGAAAAGTTTGTTTTGAATTTCGTATCAACAACTTCTTTTGCGAAGCCTAATGCAGACAATTCATTTCTTGCATAGCCAAGTTGATTGCAGTAATAAGTCGCTGCAATGTAAGACCAGTAAGCCTTTCCTGATGTTGCCTTAGCTTTATTTGCAAAAAGACTAATCCATCTGAACAAATGTAAATGGCAAACTAAAGAGCAAACAAATAACGAAAATTATTATAGCAATCAAGATATAAGCAATGCTTTTCACAGATATATGTTTCTTACGTTTGCTTTAATTGCTATTGGATTTTCCTTTGTTGAATCAATAATTTTTATTTCATCAATCGGCGCAGGCTTTGGTATTTTTTCAAAAATTTCCTGGTATCTGTTACTATCTTTAAAAAGGATATTTTTGAATTGTTCGGAAAAAGAAAGAGCCGTTATTTCATTTCCTTTTTTCAACTCGCTTAAGGCAACTTCACCTGTATCTTTTGTAATGCTTGCCAGCGAGACATCCATTTTCAGGGGAACGGCATCATTAATGTCAAACGTTTTATCATGGTAAATTAACTGGCTCACAGTCATGCTTACGAGCTTTTTCAAAGTATCAATCATTGTTACTTTTCCATGAGTTACAAACAATGCATTTTGAACTGTTATTGGCGGTGTTCCATCCGGTGCAGGAGCCTGTTGTTGTTCAGTGCTTGGAATAGTGGTATCAAAATCAAGCCATCCGTATCCGGGAAAATATACCTGCGTCCATGCATGAGCCTGATCTTCGTAAAACCAATACCAGCCTTTGTTTTTGGTGCTTCTGTCCATTGTTAAAAAGCCAGTTGATACTCTTGAAGGAATACCTAATGCTCTTAATAAAAATAATGTTGCACCTGCAAAATATGCACAATAACCTTTGCGATTTTCAAACAAAAAATAGTTTAGCTTACTGGCACTTGGTAAGCCAGGCACTCCGGGATTTTCAGTGTATTTGAATAACGGCTGCCCTGTTTCATCTTTGCTTGTAAAATAATTTCTTATTGCAATTATCTTATCAATAGGTGTTGCAGCATCTTTAGTTATTTCCTTTGCAAGAACTCTTATGGAATCAAAATCATCACCTTTTGGAATAAAAGTGTAGTACTTAATAAATGCGCTGTCTTCATTATTCCAGTTACTTATTTTTCTTAATAGATCAAATCTTGCATTTTGAAAATTTTCCAAAACCTTGTTGCCTGCAGGGTTGTAAACAAAGTATGCGCTGTTCAAATCACTTACAAGCATTTTCGCTCTGTATGCACTTTTGAATTGTTGCTTGTATTCCTTCTCAACGGCAATAGGCTGACAGAAAAAAGCAGTAGCTGGTGCAAGAAATTCTTTCGGAGAAAGCAATGCTTTATATACATCCGTGCTTACAACTCTTTTTTTTACAAACCCTTTGCTGTTGGCCAAAACAGCAGAATCTGTTTGAGTAAAATAGAGCGGAATTTTTGAGGGATCAGGCTGGAACAAATCATTAGATGGCATATGAGAATCTGTTTCCAGTGTTTGAGTAAGAGTATCAAATTTCGTGTAATAATCATATGTAAAGTAAAGCGGATTGGGCACTTCAGAGTTTGGAAAATAGTTATCAAGCTTAGCAATAAACACTAGTCTTTTTGTAGTACTTCTTCCGCCACTTAAGCCCATTTCTTTTTTATTGCTTACGGTTCCATCCTTATTTTCTTTTGTAAGGCTTTCTTTGTTGGGCTGTTGCGTTTCGCTTTTGCCGCCGCCATATTGTTTTTCAATTGCATGAAATTCTTTTTATACAATGAAAGAACTGAAAACAAAATTATACATGCAATGACGATAAAAGCCAACATCTTTTTAATAATGAACCATAAAAAATACGGCTCATCATCATTCATATTTTTTATAAGCTCCGCTGTATAAATTATATAAAATGCAAACGCAAGAACAGGTGCAAAAGCTATAATAAGTTTTTTTGCAGTGATATCGGTTGTGCTGCTCACTACAATAATTTGCAACAAAATAAGTAGTATTGAAAGCAAAACAGGAAACCACCGAGCCTTGCAAAAGCCCAGCCTGCAAGCCATCCTGTGAAAAACAGGAAAGAAAAAATGTAAAATTTTGTTATCGCATAAAAGGCAGTGAACTCACCGGTAAAAACATTGCTTACAATCTTTGCCGAAAATAAAAATCACCAGAAGCAATGGAAGGTGGTTGTTATAAACCTGAATCGAAAGCTATACAATAGACATCCGGCAAACATGCCGGCAGCGAGAAAAAAGCTTTCATTGATCCACTCACTTTCCAGAACGGCATAATATTCATTCAGATTCCATAAAATATATGAACCTGTTGCTATTGCCGGAATGATAAGCAATATAAGTTTTGCAATTATTTTTTTTGTGCTGTATTTTTTTTCAATATTCATTTAGCAAAGCTATAAATATAAATTCGTTTATAGGGTAACGTATGTTGTAGTTGATCTTTATGTTATATTAAAATGTTGCAGTTTCACAGTCGCTTTTCTTAAGGGTTTCTTTTATTAGTTTTTCATTTTGCTGCATTTTTCTTCTTAACGGCGAAAGTGTGAAAGCAAGCTTTAAATTGTCAATACTTTTCTTTTCCGGGCTTTATAAAAAGCCATTGAATTCTGTCAGTTACTTTTAAATTTGAAAAACTTTTGCTAAGCTCAATAAAAATAACAGTTAACGATTTGCCACTACCAGCAAGCACTTCACGTCAATTGTTTTGCATCAGTTAATGATGAAATACAAATAACTGAGCCATATTGATTATTAAAATAACTAGCAATATCCTTGCTTTGTTGCCATACAGAGGTGCTGATAATGTATTTTATTTTTTGAAGCTCGTCGTCTGCATATACCGATTTTACTTCCTGGTCTGTAATATATTTAATGGAATTATTTTGACTATATAGTTGCTCAAAAACATTCCATACAATGGTTTTATAACTATTCAAAAAAACATCATTAAATTTTTTATAGAAATCATTGCTGATGTTGTTATAAAAAGAAGCATAAAAATATACATGAGATGCATATGGATCATTTGTTTCAGGAATGCGTACTACCAGCTCTTTATTTTTTGCATAAATTTTCCATACAATTCTTCTTACATCATCATTGGTTTCAAAATTTTTATAATTCAAAAACTCACCTTCTACTTTTCTCATTTCGTCTATCCGTATATGTTGTATCATCTGTTTTTTTAGGTTGCGCAATTATCGCTCCTGTTTCTACTTTCAAAGGATATGTATAAAAGTTATCTTTTGCGGGTAATTGTGCTGCAAAAGAAAAGAACTGGAAAAAATCTTCAAAATAAATAATACCACTATTTACCATTATATTCCTTGATATCCTGTAAAGGCCAGTTGTAAATTCCATTGATATTTTTTGATAAAAAAGGATCTTCTTTTTCTGAATTTACGGGCGTAAATTTTTGAGAAACATAGTTTCGTATCATAACGCAGACGCACGCGTACATAACCAAACAATGGCCTGAAAGTATTGCTAATATTGATCTGCACCATTTGCTTATCCCTAATATTTTTTGTACCTGCGGTTCGTATTTTTAAGGATGCCTTATTATTTTTTTTATTAATTAAAAATAAAATCCATGGAATCAAAGCCGTAATAAATGAAATGATGAAGAACGACGTAGGGCAAACCAACATGTAACACTTATAAACACATCTATGATAGCAGTGCGTGATGTTTCAGGTAAAGCGTTATTTTTTCTCAACCATAAAAACCCCGCAAGCAATGCAGTAACCAATAATAAAAATTGCAAACGAAAGGGAATAAAAAATACAAATGCGCCGGATCTTTTCTTTCAAAATCGCATATATCCATCAGGTAAAATTCAATCAAATTAAATATAATGAAAAACAAAATCTTAAGAAGTATAAAAAATTTATGATTCACGATTTTATATTTTCTTTGTAGTAATTACTTCGCATGATCGTATATAAAGCTTGCCCTTGCTGCGGACAAAAGAATATTTACAAAGTCTTAACTGCAGAGGATTACACCGTTTCTCATGAATGTTTTGAAATATGGGAGTGCGAAGATTGCACCATGCGTTTTACTCAAAATATTCCCTGCCCAAGATGAAATAGGCAGGTATTACCAATCTGAAAAATTATATTTCTCATAGTGATACCAATGAAGGATTGATCAATAAGATTATATCATAAAGTAAGGAACAGGACTTTGATGAAAAAGAAAAATCTTATTGAAAAATTTTTGCGTATAAATAACGGTTATGTGTTAGACGTTGGAACAGGAACAGGAGCATTTTTATCAGCTATGAAACAAAACGGCTGGTCGGTAACAGGCCTTGAGCCTAGATACAATTGCAAGAACAAAAGCAAACGACTTATATAATTTACAATTTGAAGATTCATCAAAATTATTTTCTCTGCAATCTGAAAGCTTTGATGCTATTACATTGTGGCATGTGCTTGAGCATGTGCATGCAGTTGCATGAATATATAGAACAGCTAAAAAAAATAATGAAGTCTTCAGGAAGATTATTCATAGCCGTTCCTAATTATACATCATATGATGCAAAAATTTATAAGCAATATTGGGCTGCTTATGATGTGCCAAGACATCTCTATCATTTTTCTCCTTTATCAATGCAACAATTGATGGCTATGCATGCAATGAAAATTGATGCTGTAAAGCCGATGTGGTATGACAGTTTTTATGTAAGCATGCTAAGTGAAAAATATAGAACAGGTAAATCAAATTTGTTTAAAGCATTCATAAACGGATTCTTGTCAAATTCAAAGCAGTAGGAGATATAAAAAAGTGCAGCTCCGTTATTTATATTATATCAAAGTATATTTTATATTTTCCGCCTTAATCTGCGATAACGATAAGGCGCTTTTGACTACATCGGAAGGCAAAGGATAATCTATGTGATCATCATTTTTCAGCGATACATATTTTATAATTTGGTTATTGCTTTTCAATTTTTCCGGAACGCTAAAAGGTAAAACAACAGAAGGCACTTTCCATGGCGTATGTTGCGGGTTGGTAAGTGCATAGAGTGCTACTACCGGAGTTTGCACAGCGGCTGCAATGTGCATGGTTGCTGTGTTTACGGAAATTGCTAGAGATGCGTTTTTAATTAAGCAAATAAATTCTTCTATAGTGAATAAGCCTGCAACATTATACACGGAACCATGAGTTTCTTTGTAAATTTCCTGAACTAAAAAGTATTCGCTTTCCGAACCAGTAAGCAATATTGGCTCATCAATTTGCTGTTGTAATAATCTAACAACTTCTATCCATAATTCTTTTGGGTATTTACGTTTGTCTTCGCTTACACCAGTGTGCAATACAATCCATGAATTGTTAACGTTAATATCAAAGCCTGATAACTTTTCTAATATTTTATTGAAGCAATTTTTATTGTATGCAAGCGATAGTTTTTTGTTATTAATCCTTGCGCCAATTGATGAAACCAAATTTAATTCCCTTTGAACCTGGTGTTGTATAAATGATAACGGTTCCTCATCAATAATCCAATCGGTTAATAGTTTATAAGGATTCTCCCGGCTGTATCCAACCCGTTTTGGAATATTCGTTTGGTACGCTAAAAGTGCCGCAGGCAAAGGGTTTTGACTATATACTGTAGAAACCACGGCACCATCAAAATGGCGTGACTGTATTACTTCAATTAAATTTTTGAAGCCTTCGGCATTTAACACAGTTGATGATTTTACCCATGGCAGATTATATATTAAAGTATCATCAATGTATTTTATGTAAGGTGCAATTAGACTGCCCGCAACGGATGTCAATAAAGTAATTTTGCAGTTAAAAGTTTCTTTTATTGCCTGGAGCGCCGGCGTCATCATTATGATATCACCCATATTGTCCGGACGAATGACAAGAATATTTTTGCAATTACTCCATGACACTCTGAAACTTTTTTATTTTATTCTTTTCTTCTGCAATTATAAATTGTGCAGCCTCTAAAAAATCTTTTACTATAAAATCAGGTTTTCTTTTTTCACTAATTATCCATTCGGTTTCATTTCCATTATCTATTAAAATCGTTTTACATCCTGCGGAATTACCAGCTTCCACATCATGTAATATATCACCAATCATCCATGATAGCTGCGGATCAACATCAAAGTCACTACATGCCTTATAAATTAATCCTGGCTTGGGTTTCCTGCAATCACAATTTGTAGCATACTCTTCGATTATCGCTCCAGGCAGATGCGGGCAATAATAGAATCCATTAAGCTTAACATCGTATTGCGCCAAGCTGTAATTGAATTTCATCATTAATGTCTTGAAGATCACTTACTTCAAAAAAACCCTTTGCAATACCAGACTGATTTGATATAACAATGAGCGTAAAATCTTTTTTAGATAGTATTGAAAGCCCTTCAGCTACTCCCTCTTCTAATTTTATTAATGATCTGTCGGCATTATAGGGAACATCTTTTATAAGCGTTCCATCTTTATCAATAAAGACAGCTTTTTTCATACTAAATATTCAGCGCCTGTAAAAGCGGGCTATTTAAACTCGTTTCAAAATTCTTTAAAGCAAATTCGTGAAGTGAAACAAGTCTGTCCTGTTTTGCGCGTTGCCTGAAGCCAACCATTGCATATAACTCGCTTACATCTGCAGCTACATTTTTCCATGTAAAATTTTTCCTGACATGACTTACAGCATTTTTTTGCATTTTGCAAAAAAGTTGTTTATTACTTATCAATTGCTGAGCTTTTTTCGCCAGCGTAAGAGGATCTCGCGGAGGTACGAGAAAACCGGTAACTCCATCAATTACACTATATTTTATACCGCCGACATTTGAACCAATAACAGGTGTTCCACAAGCCATTGCTTCGAGAGGCGTGATACCAAACGGCTCATACCAGGGAGTTGTAATAAATATATCTGCCGCTGCATAATAATATTTTAAAACATCTCTTTTTCTATGCCCGGTAAAGGTTACATGTTCATCCACTTGTTCCTGAATGGCTATTTTTTTCAATCTGCCAATTTCAGGTGTAAGGTTTTCATCCGCCTGATCGCTTTCGCCACCCACAATTAATAAGCGAACTTTTTTGAAATGCTTATTCAATTCACTCAAAGATCTTATAACCGTGTCCACGCCTTTTCTTGGAACCATTCTTCCTAATTGAAGCAAGATGATTTCGTCATTACGAAGATTTAATTTTTTTCTTGCAAGACGTTTATTGATTAGAGTAAATTCGTTCAGATTTACACCACAAGGAATTATTGAGATTTTAGACGGATTAGCATGATAATAATTTATCAAATCTTCCTTATCCTGCGGGCACTCCGCTATTAAATGATCCGCGTCTTTTACAATCATTCTTTCAATATCAAAACGCTCTGCAGGAAATCTGTCCATTTCTTTTTGATGCGCTAACCTTACTAATCCAAGTGCATGAAAAGTAACTACGTAAGGAATATGTAATTGCCTTTTTAGATTAGAAGCCACCAGCCCTGACATAAAAAAATTTGCGTGAAGAAGCGTGTAGTGAAGCTGATTTTTATTTATAAATAGAAGCATGTTATTGGTAAATTCACCCATATAACATAATAGTTTCTCTTTCTCAATAAACATTTGCGGGCCGGCCTCTATATGTATAATACGCACACCCGGTGCAAAGTCAACTACCTCATTACAAGACGCATCGTTTTTTCTTGTAAAAATATCTATATGAAAGCCTTTATGAGCAAGCTCTTTACTCAATTCAGCTACATATACGTTTTGGCCACCGCAATCTACACTTCCATGTGCAGCAAGGGGTGATGCGTGCTCGCTAATAAATGCTATTCTCTTTCTTTTCATAATTCATTTCTTTTAGTTGGATAGCCGTTCTAAACGCATCTTCCCATTCGCTTGTAAAGCGCTCGATATTGAATCTTTGCCCGGCTATTTTTTTCCCTTCGTTACCCACAGATGTTGCAAAATCTTTATTATTTAAAAGCTCTTTCATCTTTTTTATGAGATAATCAACGTTTGTATCTATGATACCAGATACATTATTTTTGAGCACAGTTACGTATTCGGTAGTTGCCAATGCAACTATCGGAATGCCTGTCATCATTGCTTCGCATACTGCAAGACCAAGGCTGGTATAGCGAATAGGATTGAAAAAAAATCTATACCTGCTTATAAAAGAGGGTATTTGCGGATGTAAGATTTCTCCAAGGCCGCCATATTCTTTAGTGCCCATTCCTATCAAATCAAGAGGTACATGCTTTTTAACTTCATTAAAAATATCAGCCCCAAGTTTACGACCTCGCTGATGCAAGTGATTAATCACAACAATACCTTTTTCGATCTCGCCTGTATAAGTTGCTGAAGGCTTTACCACACCATGATCAATAACTTTCACCTGGCAGTTTTCATTGTGCCACATAAGTTTATTGAAATGCGAAACATGCACCATCAGCACATTGGCATCATGCATTATGTGTTTTTGTTCTGTAGGATTTTTCGTTGGAGGATCATGCTCAAGATATAATGCCGGAAGCATCCTTTGCTCTTCAGTAAGAATTACATATTGATCAATGAGATAGTTTTTATTTGTTTGAAAAAGGATACAATCAAACGAATAATCCTTTACTTTATCAGCAGGAACTTCAATTACGTTTTCCTTAAAAGGGAACGTTTTACCTCTTCCATAATATCCTTCATCCTTTGCATCATTTACTGGTATATAAATATCGTAATTGCCTTGCGAAAGGTAATACAGGTATGTGCCGTGTATATGCCATGTAAATATTTTTAGCCTTTTACCTGGTAAAATTTTATGCATAGTTGATTAAGTGTCTTTCAAAATGATGCCACTTCCTCGGAGAAGCGCTTCTTATAAAACATATTTTAATAAGTGTTTTTTTATGTAAAAACTTCTACAGGATTTTGTGTACAATAGACAACGAAACAGACGCATTTATTGAATGTTTCATTTTAAGTGTAAAGAAACAGTTCACATGCATGCAACAGTGAATGTGGCTAATGCTTTGAATATAAATAGGCCTAAAGGAATATCTGATATGTACACTTTAGGCATCAATGCTGCATTTCACGATGCTTCAGCATGTATAACAAAAGACGGGCAAATAATAGCTGCGGCGGAGGAAGAGAGATTTACTCACATAAAACATTCAAAGCGCCCAATTCCTTTTTCAGCATATGAGCTGCCATTTCATGCAATCGATTATTGTCTTGCAACTGCTTCCATACATTTAAACGAAGTTGATAATATTGCTTATTCATTCAACCCCTATCTTTTATTAAAGGATTTTTCTCATAATAAAAAAATTGAACTGCCTTTGCAGCCTCAGTTATCTGCTAAGCCTGATGAGTGGATGTCTGAATGGGATCCTTTGTTTTTATCATCTATTGTAAACGCGCCCTGGCAACTGGTTGATGGCTATCCGCATCATTTGCAAAAAAGATTTATTAATAGTAAAGTATGTTTGGAAAAATGGCACTTTGTTGATCATCATATTGCTCATGCAGCCAGCGCATTTCTGCCATCACCTTTTTCTAAAGCTGCGGTGGCTGTGCTTGATGGAAGGGGTGAAAATGTATCAACAAGTTATTATATTGGTGAAAACGAAACGTTGCAATTAATTTCTGAAGTATTCTTGCCGCATTCATTAGGTTTACTGTACGAGGAAGTGACGACGCATCTTGGCTTTCTTCATTCCTCAGATGAATATAAAGTAATGGCTTTGGCGTCTTACGGAAAGCCGTCTTATATTGATGCCTTCCGGTCAATAATAAATGTTCATGATGATGGAACATATTGTATTAAGAAAACAGATTATGAAACATTGCTTGGTAAGAAACGTTTGCGCCATGAGCCATTTATAGAAAAACATTTTGATATAGCCCATTCCCTGCAAAAAGTATTACAGGAATCTGTAGTTAAATTATGCAATTGGCTTTACTCAAAAACACAATGTGAAAACTTATGTATGGCGGGTGGTGTTGCTCTTAATTGTGTGATGAATTCTGCTGTAAAAGATCAAACTCCTTTTAAAAATATATGGGTGCAGCCTGCGGCAGGAGATGCAGGCACTGCATTAGGCGCTGCTCTTTGGGTCGATAATAAAAACGAAAAATATAAAAGCAAAAGGCCGGAAATGGATCATGCTTATTTAGGTCCGGAATATACTGATGATAACATCGAGCATTTTTTAAAATGGACGAAAGTGCCTTACAAAAAGTTAGATAATGTTGCAAAGCAAACTGCTCAAATTCTTGCTTCTGATAAAATAATAGGGTGGTTCCAGGGAAGAATGGAATTTGGTCCTCGTGCGCTGGGAGCCCGGTCAATACTGGCTTCGCCAATAAATGCGAGCATGCAACAAAAGCTAAATGAAATAAAAGATCGCGAAGATTTTCGGCCCGTAGCTCCTGTAGTTCTTGAGGAAGACGCAGGAGAGTGGTTTGAAAAGGCCAGCTATTCTCCGTTTATGCTTTTTGTGTATGATGTGAAAAAAGATAAAGCTGATAAAATACCAGCAGTAAGACATGTAGACAATACAGCGAGAATTCAAACGATAAATAAAGAACAAAATGCTTTGTATTATGATCTATTGAAAGAGTTCAAAAATATTACTGGTGTTCCCGTGCTAATCAATACATCTTTTAATACGAGAGGTGAGCCAGTTGTATGTACGCCGCGTGATGCGATTGAATGTTTCTGGACTTCGCCTTTTGATGCTTTGGTCATTAATTCGTTTCTTCTGGAAAAATAAATTGGATGAAAATTTCAGTTATAATACCTACTTATAAAAGACCTCATTTGCTGGTAAAGTGCTTAACCGCACTGAACGATCAGTCTTTTTTGCGTAGTGAGTACGAAGTAATCGTGGTGACAGATGGACCAGATGAAACTACACATGCTGAAGTTTTTTCGTTTAACAAAAAATACGAGTTGGATAATGTGATTTGTGCAAGCCTAATATGTAAAAAAGGCCCTGCAGCAGCGAGAAATAAAGGAGCATCACTTGCTAAGGGTGAACTGCTTGTTTTTACTGATGATGATTGCATTCCCAATATGGGCTGGCTACATGGATTTTGGAATGCGTATATCATGCAGTCCAATGTGCGTGCCGCTTTCAGCGGCCAAACCATTGTTCCTTACAGTAATAAACCTACTGATTATGAAAAAAATATTGCTCATCTGGAAACAGCGGAATTTATAACAGCTAATTGTGCTTGTACAAAAAATACATTTGAGTATGTAAAAGGATTTGATGAATCTTTTCCTGTTGCCTGGAGAGAAGATAGTGATTTACATTTTAAGCTTATAAATGCGGGTGTTCCCATTTTAAAAGTTTTAGAAGCAATTGTTTTCCATCCGGTACGCAAAGCAGGCTGGGGTATAAGTTTGCGGGAGCAAAAGAAAAGTATTTATAATGCGTTGCTTTATAAAAAACATCCTTTCTTATACAAAAAGAAAATCAGCAGAAAACCTTTATGGAATTATTATGCAATTGTGATTTTGTTTTTTCTCTTTATACTAAACCTTGTTTTACCTCATGGCACACTTGCAATTTTTTGCATTTCATGTTGTGCGGTTTTAGTTATTCAGTTCGCTGTAAGAAGGTTGCATGGTACGTCCAAAAAGGCATCTCATATTCTTGAGATGGTCGTTACTTCTTTTGTGATTCCCTTTCTTTCTGTGTTCTGGACGCTGTATGGCTCTGTTAGGTATAAAACTTTTTTACTATGAAGCTTAAAGCAACCGATATAAAGAAGATTGGAATTTTTCGTGCTTTGCAATTGGGAGACATGTTGTGTGCTGTGCCTGCAATAAGAAGCCTGCGACGTGCGTATCCTGAGGCAGAAATTATTCTATTTGGCTTGCCATGGGCGAAAGTTTTTGTTGAAAGATTTAAGGAATATTTTGATGGTTTTATTCATTTTCCAGGGTTCGACGGATTGCCGGAGCAACGTTATGATCCAGAGAAATTTTTGCAATTTGTTAATCGAATAAGAAAAGAAAATTTTGATCTTATCCTGCAAATGCAGGGGAATGGAACTATCGTAAATAAATTAATGTTTGAATTAAACGCTAAGCATATTGCCGGCTTTTATAACGATGAAAGCTGTGTAAACAGTGACTTGTTTATAAAATATCCAAACAAAGATCACGAGATATATCGTCATTTGAAGCTAATAAATCAATTAGGAATCGATTCAGCAGGTGATGAATTAGAGTTTCCATTATTCGAAAATGACGAACTGGAATTACAAGATTTTTTTGCTTCTTCTAAAAAGAAATATGTTATTGTTCATCCTGGCTCACGAGGCGCAATGCGTCAATGGCCACCGAAATTTTTTGCAGTAATAGCCGATTACTGTTATGAAAGCGGATTTGCTATTGTGGTTACAGGCACCAATGATGAAAAGGAAATAACCGATGAATTGATTAAGCGCATGCATCATCGTGCAATAAATTTTACCGGCAAAACAAGCCTGGGTGCCGTGGCACTACTTATCAAAAATGCATCAATGCTTGTTGCTAACTGTACAGGTGTATCTCATATTGCTTCGGCATTAAAAACGCCTTCCATAATTATAAGTATGGATGGCGAGCCCGAACGATGGGCGCCGCTCGACAGCGCCATACACCGTGTTATTGACTGCAGCCGGCAATCAAATTTTAACGACGTATATACTGAAACGGTACACCTCTGTGAATCGTTAAAAGGATGTACGATATGAATTGCTTGATATCAATTATTCATCTGCACCTGGAACATTTTAGGCCAGTCTTTTCCGGTTATGTACATTTTGTTTGTTGCGCTATCATAGGCAATTCCATTCAAAACAGCTCCTTCATCTAACTCATCTTTAGGGTCATATTGTTTTAAGAGCCCGGTAAAATCAAGTATTCCAACCGCATGGCCATTAGCAGTATCAATTTTTATAATATGATTATTATACCACCTGTTTGCATATACATATCCATTAATATATTCAAGCTCATTTAGGCTATCAAGTTCTCCATTATTATCAACAACTGTTAAAGTCTTAATCGGTTTCATCTGCTTTGTTGTTGAGTCTGGAATCACATAGTACAGCTTTGATGAGCCATCGCTAATGATAAGATTTTTGCCGTCATTAGTAATGCCCCAGCCTTCAATACTCCAGTTGTAAGTATTCACCGGGTGCATGATATCAGTTATGTTGTACTCGAAAATTTTATGGCTTTGCCAGGTGAGCTGGTATATTTTATTTTTAAAAATGGTAATGCCTTCCCCAAAAATAGTTGTATCAGGAATTAGGTATTTTTTTTCCGGTTTACCAGTTTGAATGTTTACAATTCTTAAAGTGGATTGTTTCGGTTCACCGGTTCCTTCGTATAATTTTCCCTTATAAAACTGCAAGCCTTGTGTGAATGCATCCGGATCGTGCGGAAACACCGAATCTACAGTAAACGTTATTGGCAGCGGAGCTGCAATACTTTGTATCACAGGCAAGCTATTGTCCACATCCGGAGTTGATGAATTGCTATGGCACGAAATAAACAGAAGCAGAAATGCAGAGCTGGTAAGCGTTTTGAACATCACATATTTTTTAATGATTGTAAAAATAATGAAGCGTTTATTGTATATAAAATTCATTTGTAAAATGTTTTGCTAAATGCTTGCATTCGTAAACTATTTGTATTTTATTTGCATCCGTAACCCGAAACTACTTACCCGAAGTTTCACTCTCCAAATTATCCCATGTATTATTTTTAGATCCTATGTAATCCCTTTACCTGGCATCCTATAAAATTCCTTTTGTTTCTCAAACCACAAAAAGGAAAACATGAGATTTTTTTACATTGTAATTTTTATTTGTCTTTCATTTTTGGCGAATGCTCAAAGATGCGGAACTTCTGAATATATGCGCCATGCAAATATTTCTCCTGTTAAAAATACAATTGGCTTCCGCAGTGCCTCCGGTGCAAAGGATACCTTAAGCAATGAAGTAATAATAATACCAGTCGTTATACATGTTATTTATAACACTGCTGAACAAAATATCAGCGATGCGCAGGTGCTTTCGCAAGTAGCTGTTTTAAACAATGATTATGGCAGAAAAAATGCTGATACAATAAATACACCGGCTCCCTTTAAGAATGTAGCTGGAGATGCAAAAATTGTTTTTTGCGTTGCAAAGGTTGATCCTAATGGAAAATACACAACAGGTATTATTCGCAAGCATACTAACTCCGGTTATTTTCTTGCGGATGATGAAGTTAAATACACTTCAAGTGGCGGCGATGATGCCTGGGATGCAACAAAGTACTTGAATATTTGGGTCTGCAACCTTTTCGGGCGTACGCTGGGTTATGCAGTAATGCCAGGTGGACCAGCAGATAAAGATGGTGTTGTTATACAATACAATGCTTTTGGCAACACAGGAAATGTAGCAGCGCCTTATAACAAAGGGCGTACAGCCACTCATGAAATTGGCCATTGGCTTGGCTTGCGTCATACATGGGGCGATGCAAATTGTGGTGATGACGGCATAGCTGATACACCGCCGCAGCAGGCAAGTAGCTCAGGTTGTCCCTCATTTCCCCAAATGTCGTCATGCTCTATTAATCCTTACGGAGATATGTTTATGGATTTTATGGATTTTACCGACGATGCATGTATGAACATGTTTACCAAAGATCAGGCAGATGAAATGCGAGGCCAATTTGCAATTAATGGTGCAAGAAACTCTTTTATGAATAATACGTCTGTGTGTGATAGTTCATTGGCACAAGGCGGCTTAGTTGGTGATTCAACTGTAATAACTGCTACATTAAAAATATCTGTTTATCCTAACCCATTTGTTAGCCAGATAAACATCGGCTATACCAGTTCAGGGGAAAGCATTAACAGCGTTGCAAAGCTTTATGATATGACCGGAAAGTTGGTTATAACCCAAAAAATTCAAACACAAACAACCACTATAAATGTACACAACCTGCCGGCTGGCCTTTATATCCTGAAAATAGAAGATGCGAGTGCACAACAAATATTTAAGCTGGTTAAGTGATCTATTAACATTTTATAAAAAATCATTTTATTATTTTGTCTCGTAAATAAGATAAAATTTTAAAATGAAAAAAATATTATACCTGTCATCACTTTCGTTTTCTTTATTACTTACGAATTGTTCCGAATCGCAAGTAAAACAACAAAAGGCATCTGCGTCTACTGCAGCAACTGAAAAAAAATATCCTGATCCACAGGTTGTTTCTGAAAATGCAAGATTTCCCATACAACTTTCAAATGATGAATGGAAACAAAAATTAACCGGTGCACAATATTATATTTTGAGAGAAAAAGGAACGGAACAGCCATTTACCGGAAAGCTGAATCATTTCTATGAAAACGGAACTTATTATTCTGCGGCATCCTTACAACCGGTGTTTAGTTCTGACACTAAATTTGATTCGGGTACGGGCTGGCCAAGCTTTTATGCACCTATAAATCCAAATGCGGTAAAACTGGTAAAAGATGGAAGTCTTGGTATGGAAAGAATTGAAGTCGTTGATTCAAAAACCGGTTCTCACCTTGGTCATGTGTTTGATGATGGGCCCGCTCCAACCGGAAAGCGCTATTGCTTAAATTCAGATGCGTTGATTTTTGTTCCGGAAGGCGGCAAGCCACCGGTTTCATCCAAATAATTTTACATCTGTATAAATAAGAAACTCCCACGAAACATGGGAGTTTTTTGTTTCTTGTTATTATTGATTCTATCCGAATAATCCGCCTTTTTTGAAGGTTACTACGCCTTCGCCTATTTTAAATCCATTATTAAAGATTTCTACTTTGTAAGCACCTGTTTGAAAGTCGCTATTCTGAGACCATTCAACATTTACCGTTTGCTTTTGCCCCTGAACGTAGTTTATCTGTATCTTTTTGGTAAAAGATTTTTCAGTGCCATCTCGTAACACAAACTTTCCGGAACCAAGCGCATCAACACTTACAGGGTTTCCATCTGGTGAAGTAATTGACACATAAACATCTTTCGGGCCACTTTGCGTAATCCTGTTTTCATCTATATCAAATGAAATTTTCAGTTTATCTACCCTCTTTGCTTTGGTAGTTTCCTTTTCTTTCCCACCGCTTTTTTCTTTCACGCCGTATATCTTAAAATCAGAAGCATGCAATGTAGAACCTACATCGATCACGTCTTCTTTTTGCTTGATTACCTGGTTGGCAGAATCATAATTTTTATTGGCAATATCGCGCTCGGTGGTCACCTGTTGTTTTTCCTGCACCAGCTGAACGTTAGCAGTTTTTAATGAATCTATTTGAGCAGTATAAGTTTCAATGTTTCCTTTCAGTTGTGCGATAAGCCTTCTTGCTTCTGCGAGCTGAGATGCTGTTGCATTTTTGTCATTGATAATTTTTTGAACTCTTGCCTTCAAATCATCTATATCCTTATCTTTTGTTTTTAAAAGACTATCGGCTTTTACATTCGTTGTCTTTAAATTATCCAGCCTTTCTGCTGCATCATTGAGTTCGCGTTGCAGCTCATTTTTAGAAGAGTCGCTGTTAATGATCTGCGTTTTATAATCCTGTTCTTTCTGAGTGTTCTTATTATGGTCATAAATGATATAACCCCATGTAGCAAGCAACGCAACAATTAATATACCTGTTAAAACATTGCGCCCGCTATTATTTTTTACTACAGGCCTTGGCTCAGGAGTTTCAGCGGAAGGAAAGTTTTCGTAACTCATGTTTTATTTTTTTTTGTTTTAAAGATATGTGAATAATTTTCCAAAATTATGCCAGTAAAAAATTATGTTGAGAATGCATGTTAGTGAAAATGATAAATGCTGCAAAATTTATCTTTGCTAAATGACAGCATTGCAAATAATATCCGACTGGAAGAAGAACATTTACAAGCCCGTATATTGGCTGGAAGGAGAGGAGGAGTTTTACATAGATGAGGTGATAGGTTATGCTGAAAAAAAAATCCTCAGCGTGGCAGATGCAGCGTTTAATCTTACAATATTTTATGGTAAAGATGCAAGCTGGTCCGATGTTTTGAATGCCTGCATGCGCTACCCAATGTTTGCCGAAAGGCAGGTAGTTCTTTTAAAAGAAGGGCAATTAATGAAGGATATTGAAAGGCTTGAAAGCTATATTGAAAAGCCATCAGCCACTACTATTTTTGTTGTTTCGTATAAAGGAAAAACCGTAGATGGAAGAAGCCGCATCGCTAAATTATTGAAGAAACATGCTGAAGTTTTTTTATCAAAAAAAATTTATGATAATCAGTTGCCTTCATGGACTACCGGTTACATACAATCCCGCGGTTACGATATAACACCAAAAGCTTTGCACCTTCTTGTCGAGCATATTGGCAACGATCTCAACCGGATTGCAAATGAAGTTGAAAAGCTTTCGATTAATCTCGGTGAGCAAAAAAATATTACAGAAGACGATATAGAAAAATATATCGGTGTAAGCAAGGAATATAATATATATGAATTGCAGCATGCGTTCAGTAAAAAAGATCTTTCGAAGGCTATACGTATTCTTCAATATTTTGATGCCAATCCAAAAGCAGCTCCGGTGCAACTCATACTTCCTTCTTTATACAATTATTTTTCCAAAATTCTTACCATTTATCAGATGAGTGATAAGAGTGATAAAGCGCTCCGGCCGCTTTTTTTTAATAATCCTAACCTTGTGCAACAGGCCACAGACGTGCTTTTGAATTATTCCCAAAAAGAAATGGAGCAGATAATTATATTACTGCACGAGTACAACCTGAAAAGCCTCGGGATTAAAACTTACGCAATTTCAGGTGGCTCATTAATGAAAGAGCTCGCTTACAAAATAATCAGTAATAAAGTTTACAACTAAATATCTTTCAATAGTTGTAACGCAAGTAGCTTATCATTCGAAAGTTGATTTTTTAGTGCATCGAGTCCGTCGAATTTTACTTCATTTCTTAAGAAGTGATAAAAATTCACTTTGATGATCTGGTTATAAACAGATGAATTAAAATCGAAAATATTTACTTCAATTACTTTTTTATTTCCATTAATTGTTGGCCGAACACCAATATTCATCATCCCTTTTAGAGCGCCTCCATAAAACGTTTGCAGCATAACTGTTACCGCGTACACGCCGTTCGCAGGGACAAGTTTATTGCTATCATTAATTTCTATATTGGCTGTAGGATATCCGATTGTTCTTCCAAGTTTGTTTCCTTCAACAATTGTTCCTTCAAAAAAATAAGCATATCCAAGATGCATGTTCGCAGTTAGAATATCACCTGATTCAATAGCAGTGCGGATTTTAGTGGAGCTCACTATTATATCATGCAGCACGTGCTGCGGTATTTCTTTTACTGTATAATTATATTTTGCCTGGTAAGCTTCGAGCAATTTATAATCACCGTTCCTGTTTCTGCCAAAGCGATGATCGTAACCAATGATAATAATATGTGGTGAAAAATTCTTTACTAAAAAATTTTCAATATAGTTTTCTGCACTCTGCTCAGAAAACTCTAATGTAAAAGGAACAATTACAAGATGATCTATTTCCTGTTGTTGTAAAAGCTCAATTTTTTCGCTAAGCGTATTTAATAATTTGATGCTTACTTTTTCTGTATTTACATTGTTGACGATCATTCTTGGATGAGGATCAAATGTAATTATAACCGTTTCCCCGCCTGCGTTTGCGGCTTCTTTTTTTAACTGATTTATTATTTGAAGATGGCCGGTATGAACACCGTCGAAGGTGCCAATTGTGATAACTGCGTTTTTAAAAATCGGTAAATCTTTTATATCCCGGTGTACCTGCATGTTCGTATGCAAAACTAATTATTGTTTGGCTTATTCAAAATGGCAAGATGATATTGTATAATTTTACAGACATCAAAATTGTTTCATGTCTCTTTATTCGCGGCGCGGTGTTTCGGCTCAAAAAGAAGAAGTTCATAAAGCGGTAAAAAATCTCGACCAGGGAATTTTTCCAAAAGCTTTTTGCAAAGTTTATCCTGATTTTTTAGGGAATGATAACTCATTTATAAATGTGATGCACGCAGATGGCGCCGGAACTAAAAGCATTCTCGCTTATTTATATTGGAAGGAAACAAACGATGTTACTGTTTGGAAAGGAATCGCCCAAGATGCAGTGGTAATGAACCTTGACGACCTTTTGTGCGTAGGCATTTATGACAATATTATTTTCAATTCAACTATCGACAGGAATAAAAATTTAATACCTGCTGAAGTATTGGAACAAATAATAACGGGAACACAGCAGTTCTTTGATACCATGAAAGATTATGGAATCAACATCCATTATTTAGGTGGTGAAACGGCTGATGTAGGTGACGTGGTAAGAACAATATCTGTAAATGGAACTATGACTTCCCGGTGGAAAAAAAATAAGATTATTACCAATGAGAAAATACACGCAGGTAATGTGATCGTTGGGTTGGCATCATTTGGTCAAGCTACTTACGAAGATACTTTTAATAGCGGTATTGGGAGCAATGGGTTAACTTCTGCAAGGCACGACATGCTGAATAAATTTTATGCAGAAAATTTCAAGGAAAGCTATGATACTACTTTAAGTGATGATGTCATTTATATAGGTAATAATAAAATTGGAGCTATAAAGGAAATTCTTTCTCCAACAAAAACTTATGCACCATTAATAAAAATATTACTCGAAAATCATTTTGAAAAAATATATGGATTAATACATTGCAGTGGAGGTGGGCAAACAAAATGTTTAAAATATATTTCTGAAAATGTAAAAGTGATAAAGGATAATTTATTTGATCCACCTGAAATCTTCAACTCCATACAGCAAGCCAGCAGAGCGGATGCCAGGGAAATGTACCAGGTGTTTAATATGGGATGCCGGATGGAAATCTATACTGATGACAATTTTGCAAAAACTATTATTCAGGCGGCTGCTTCATTTAACATTGATGCACAAATTATCGGAAGGGTAGAGGAATCGGATAAGAAAGAGCTTGTTATAAAAACAAGAGAAGAAGAAATAAGCTTTTAAAATTTCCAAGGTATTAGTGCTTTTAAAAGCTTATCAAATTGTTATTGAGGTTCTTTTTCTTTTTCTTGTTTTGGAATATCGTCACTTACTTTAAAACTCACCGGCTGCATAACATACGATGCTACAATATGATCATTTTGTTTTCCTGGAGTCCATTTAGGGCTTTGTTTTAATGCATCTGTTGCCACTCCGCTAAGCTTTGTTTCTTTCATTGTCGTTGCTTCCACATTGCTTATTGAACCATCAGTATTCACTATAAATTTTACAACACAAGTACCTGTATTATTCTTATCAGACATTAAGAGATTAATATTTTTTTGAATGGCTCCTGTTATGTATTTAAGCCACTCAGAATAGCCGCCAGGAAATGATGCAGGTTGTTCTACTCTTGTAAATACTTTATCAGGCAATGCGTCGTTACTGTTCACCGCCTGCGCTTTTGTGAATATTTCTATGGCTCCATATTTTGCTTTATCTCCATATTTGTTTTTGGCTGATGTATCTTTCAATACATTTATAGAGCTTATGTTTGAGGGATCAATGCTTTTAACCGCTTGCACAGTGCTTACCTTGCCATTAATGATATAAAGAACATTAGCGGGTAACGGTGGCGGGGGTGGAGGTGGTGGCATTTTCGGCTCAACCGGGCTTATAGGCGAAGCTGGAGCAGGAGGCGCAGCCATTGCTGGGGCGGGCGGAGGAGGAGGTGGCATCAAAAGACCGTTTTGCTTTGCTTCATCTTCGGTTATTGTTTCGCTGCTGCCATCTTCAAAAGTTACTGTTACTTTCGGAGCACTTTGCATAACGCTAACATCTTTCACCTTCCTTTTTTTATAGGTCAATGCAGGCATTGTATCAATATTTCCGTTCATCTTTACCCCAGATATTTCGGAGGAAATTGCCGGAGTAACATTATTATTAATACTTTTTACATGAATGGTAAACCCAAAGAATATAATGGCAGCAATAGGCAAAGCGATGAGGCGGCTTAAATAATTTACTTTAGGGTTTTTGTTTTTAGTAAGCATACGTATTCTTCTTTTTAACGGTGAATAAAAAAAGTGATTGGTTAATGAAAAGTTTTGTGAAGGATAAACTGTATTGAGTATCATCTCTGCAAAGCCGCTAAGCCCGCTGTTTTCGACCGCTTTTTTATCTGCAATAAATTCGTGGATCATGTTAAGTTCTTTGCGCATAAGCCAGAAAAAAGGATTGATCCAGAAAAAAATCAGCAATGCATTCATGCATATTTTATCATAAGAATGCTTTTCTTTTACGTGTGCAACTTCATGATTAAAAATCTGCTGTCCTGCATGGGAATTCAAGTCAATAGCAATATTCCAGAAGATGGAATTGAAAAAAGAGAACGGTGTTCCTTTTGCATTTGTCGAAAAAAAGTTAATCTCATCCAGCTTTGTTAAAGGATAATTTTGTTTTAGCTTTTGTATCCTGTAAAGTGTTATAAAAAATATTATAAAAAAAACTACTGTAACTAGTATGTAAATACTTTCTACAAGGTTCTGTACGGTAAGATGAATGCTACTGTTTTTATTGTAAAAATTTATAGCCTCATCGCCAGCGTTAATGGTCCGAAGAATGCTGATAACCTTGCCATTGTCGGTGTCATTATTTTTAAAAACATTTATTGTGATCAAAGGACTAACAAGAGATATAAACACAGAAGCCAGTAGATAAAAGCGATTCCAGCCATGAAATGCCTTATTGCGAAGGGCAATAAAATAATAAGCGGATAAAATTCCAGATGCAACAATTACTTTCAATATATACCATGCAAGTGTAATCATATATTTTATTTACCCTTTTTCAGTTGTTTTAAAAGAATCTCAAGATCTTCAATGGAAAGATTATTTCCTTTTACCATTGAGGATACAGCATTTGTAAAAGACCCTTCATAGTATTTTTTCACAAGTGTTTTCATGCTTCCCTTGGAGTATGCATCTTTATTTACCGCTGGATAATACTGATGATTTCTTCCAACCACGTTTACACCTGCAAAATTTTTATCAATTAATATTTTCAATATTGTTGAAACTGTATTTTGATGAGGTTTTGGATTGGGAAGTGCGTCGATTATTTCCCTCAGAAATGCTTTGTCAAGCTTCCAAAGTACCTGCATTATTTGCTCCTCTGCTTTAGTTAATGTTTTCATTTTTTAATTATAAATTTTGAAACTGGAACAAATTTAAACTAATATTTTAGTTTTGTAACTAATTTTTTAGTTTAATATTTTTTTTAACAGATGTGTATTATTTCTTTTAGCAGAAATATAATTATACAGCTAACTTTGATTCACATTTCATAGAATCGTTTTTATTAAACCTGAAACATGTCAGAAACAATTGTTGAATTAAAGGATGTAAATATTTACCAGGGCAATTCGCTTATACTTGAGAAGGTTAATATCACTGTTAACCGCGGTGAGTTCGTTTACCTTGTTGGTAAAACAGGTACAGGAAAATCAAGTCTTTTAAAAACTTTGTATGGTGATCTTTCCTTTGCAGAAGGCGAGGGGAAGGTAGTTGGCTATGACTTGCAAACTCTTGATTGGAAAAAAGTGCCTTACCTGCGAAGAAGCCTTGGCGTTGTGTTTCAAGACTTTCAATTGCTTACCGATAGAAATGTAAACGAAAACCTGAAGTTTGTTTTGAAGGCTACCGGATGGAAAGATGATAAGCTTATGGATGAAAAAATTGCTGATGTTCTTGATAAAGTTGGTTTAAAAACGAAGGGTTTTAAAATGCCGTTTGAGCTTAGTGGCGGTGAACAACAAAGAGTTGATATTTCACGTGCGTTATTAAATTCTCCAAAGCTTATACTTGCCGACGAGCCCACCGGTAATCTTGATCCTGAAACATCCGACGAGATCATGCAATTGCTTTTTAATATTTGCAGGGATTACGGCACATCCATCATAATGGCTACACATGACTATCCCGTAATCAATAAATTTCCCGCAAGAACTATTAAAACGGAAAGCGGAAAAGTTTGGGACAATGCTACCATATCAGTTTGATAAGCTTTTGAGCATTAGCATTGTTATTGTATAAAGTTTCTAAAATTTCCTTTCTTTTATCTATGTCTCCTTTAGTAAACTGCTTGCCATAAAGGTGCTTGATCATTTTTTTATAATTGTCTGCACTTTCTGCAATGTGGCACAAACTTGCAACTTTAGAATCTTCAACTGCATTATTATTGGTAATTATAAATCTTCCAATAAACAACGCATTCAATAATTTAATTTTTACGCCTGTTGTGTTGAAAGAGGGCAATACATGAATGTGTGCTTTTTCTGAAAGATCATACATCTCATTATTAGATGGATTTTCTATGATGCAAAAATTTTCGTTACCGTGAATTGTTTTTTTCAAAAAGCGCGAAGGATTTTTACCTGCTATCACAAAGGGAATATCAATATCATTGAAAACCGTTGCAATCAGCCACAGAACTGCCTTTTCGTTTTCATCAACAGATAAATTGCCCTGGTATAAACAAAAATTTCCTGATCCGGGTTTTGATGAATTTTCTTGATAAGGAACAAAAACCGGGAGATAATGTATGTTATTAACAGCGAATTTTTCTGTAAAAATCTTTTTATCTTTCTCGCTTACTGCAATTATTGTTGCTTTTTTTGAAATTGCTCTTTCATATCGTTTGAGTAAAAAGCTTTCAGTTTTATAATATAACTTTTTAAAAAGATTGTTGGTAGCTTTTTCAAGTTGCTTGTAGTATTCATGCTCAACGTTATGCAGACGAACAAACACTTTTTTATTTTTTAAATCGCCTGTGTATAAAAAATAAGTACAGTGAATCCCTTCGAGCAAAACGGGAAAATCATCCTTCAAAATATTGTTTAATAAGCGCCTGTTGGCTCTCGAACTAACAATATAGGGAAGACGCCAAGCGCTGGTTATAAATTTTTTTTTTCTTTTATAGTAAGAAACCGATTCGCAATAAATATTAAGCTGATCTTGCTTTCCGCGACCATAATCAAAGCAATGCAAATGAATACGGACGCCGGTTTCATGCAAAGATTTTATTTTATAAAAGAGGTCAAATACACCACCGTAATCAGGAGGGTATGGGACATCAAGGCATACAATATGTAAATGTTTATTTGTCAATAAAAAGACAAGTGAAAGATTAAACTATAAATTTTTTACCTGCGATTAATACATAAAACTGCTTATAATTGTTTAAGATTATACAGCTAAAATTGAATATTTCATTGAATAAAAAAATTATTGTTTCTGTTATAAGTGATGTAATTACTGACCAGCGTGTGCAAAAAGAATGTAATACTTTTTATAACATGGGGTATAAAGTAGTGTTACTTGGCAGAAAAAGTAAGAGCAAACTTCTTTTGAATAATCTTCCTTATAGGGTTATCAGGTTTAATAATTTGTTTGAGCGCGGACCACTCATGTATCTTGTTTTTAACCTCCAGCTTTTTTTTTATTTGTTATTTCACAAGGCTGATATTTTATGGGCAAACGACCTTGACGCTTTATTGCCGAATTTTATTATTTCTAAAATTAATGGATGCAAATTGGTTTATGACAGCCATGAATATTTCACATTAAGCGTTTATAAAAACAAGTCGAGAAAGATATGGGAAATGCTTGAGGGGCTTACGTTTCCGAGGTTAAAGAATATAATAACAGTAAGTGATTCTATAAAAAAGTCGTATGAAAAAAAATACAAAATTCCTATAACTGTTATTAGGAACGTTCCTTATAAATATACTCCTGTTGAAGGAAATGTTCATTTGCCGAAAGATAAAAAAAATCTGATTATGCAGGGACGCGGTATCAATGAAAATCGTGGCGCTGAAGAAGCAATTGCAATGATGAACTTCTTGCCGGATGAATTTAATTTATATTTTGTTGGCAGCGGAACTATTGTGCAAAAACTTAAAGAAATGACTGCCGATAAAGGCCTAGCAACACGAATTTGTTTTATTGATGTGCTGCCTTATAACGAAATGATGCAATACACAAGACAATCTTTTCTTGGATTGGTCTTTGAAAAAATTGATATAAGCGATCATCATCGATTTGCATTGCCTAACAAGTTTTTTGATTATATACATGCCGGTATTCCTGTGCTTTCTTCGAGAGCTATGGAGGTACAGCTGCTGATGGAAAAGTATAATGTGGGAGATTTCATTAATAACTTTGATCCTCAACAAATGGCTAAGAAAGTGGTTGAAATATCAGAAGATATTCAAACTTATAACAAATGGAAAAGTAATACAGTAAAAGCTTCCGAAGAACTTAACTGGCAGACGGAAGAAAAAATCTTGATTGGTTTTATGAATAATTTATCCTGAAGCTTTGTATTAACTATACAACGACTGAATATTTAAATCAATTTTGTCTTTCAACTTTACTTTCTGGAAAAGCAGTTTCTATAGCTTGCAATATTGCCGTGTAATGCTTGTATCCTGAAGTGATAATTGATTTCCCGTCATAGGAAATGATTAATGTAGGGAAACGATTGATATTATAATATTTCACCAGTTCGAGATCAGCACGAAAGGCTTCAATTCCCCTGTCACTATAGAAATCATCTTTAAACTGCTGCACATTAAATGTTTCATCTTGTGTGTTTAACTGCATAGCGGTGTCAAACAAAACAAATTGCGTGGCTATATTTTTCCCATTAGCCATACATGCTTGTCTCAATAAATCTAAAAACGCTTCACAGTATAAAGGTGATTGTAGCTGAGCACATTTAACAGCAATGCAGGCAGGATATGAGGAAGCCGGCGGATCTTTCATCCATAATTGATGATGTATGGGCATATTCGCGATTTGGCCTGCATGCATCCAAATAGGACCCATTTGGACAGGCCTGTTCACAGAATTTATTTCGTCATGAAAATTTTTCCAGGAGGGCAACAAACCACCCATCCGGTAATGCCATGAAGCCAACTTACCGAAGTGTGCTTTCAATTCCTGCAGCTGAGGCTCAAATGCCCAGCTCCAGCAACAAAGCGGATCAGTGTAGATAGTTACATCTATCATCTGATCCGCTTGTACCGTTTTAATATTATAGAGTTAATTTTCAGGTTCTATATTTACGCCTTTTTGTAGAGCTTCTTTTGCACTGATGCTTGCATCTTCACCCGGGATAGCCTTGTTGTTATTAGTTTGCACTCTTTCCTGGTCACCTTTTTCTGCCTCGGGATCATTCCATTGTTGCTTACCCATCAGTGAAGCAGCATTTATCTCATCGCTTCTGCGCCGGCTCAATGTATCATTTAATTGCTGCACTTGTTTTTCAGTTCGGTCTGTTCCTGCAGCTTCTTGCGTAAGCAAACCATTCGTTTCCATTACATGCTTTATGGGGTCATTGATGTACTGGAATGTTTCGCCAAGCTGGGTACTGGGCCCTTGATTCCATGGTCCGCGAAAATCGTTGCCGCTAGACATATTAAAGTATAAATTGCTGTAGCGTGGATCGCTTTGCAAAATGCCTGGCGGGAAATTAGGCTGAATGGTAGCCAACGCAGCTTCGAACATTTGATAGTGGGCTACCTCTCTTGTCATTAGAAACCGCAATGTTTCTTTTACATACGGATCATCCGTAAATTCGAGAAGGTATTCGTAAACCATTTTTGCCCTGGTTTCAGCACCTATGTCCGAACGCAACTCTGCAGTAAGATCTCCCTGCACATCGCCATTGATATAAGCCGCAGACCAAGGCACACCCTGGCTATTTGTATATGCAGGGCCACCGCCGGAGCCTACAAAAAATTGTGGTGCGACCATGCCTTTGTGAATCATCTCTTCCTTGGAGGCCTTGCCATCAAGCAATTGCATTATTTCAGAATTATTTGCTGCATCTTTCAAGTCGCCATTAATACCTGTCAATAACATTTGAATGGTAGCGCCAACGATTTCAAGATGGCTAAACTCTTCGGTAGCTATATCCATTAGCAAATCATATTTATCGGGATAAGGTTTTTTGGCCCCGAAGGCTTGTCCAAAATAACGAAGCGCTGCGGCCAACTCTCCATTGGCTCCTCCAAATTGCTCAAGAAGTAATGTAGCAAATGCAGGATCGGGTCTGGAGACTCTTGCATTAAACTGTAATTCTTTTACGTGATAAAACATAATAAATTTTTTCTATAAACATGGCAACAATTGTTCCGCTAAATTGCTGTAAGCCTGTTGATATAAAAATGCATTTATGAGTAATTAATTCGACATAAAATTAACGCGTGAATACTTTATGCCCTAAATTAAAGGAGCTAAGTTCATAACTTTATTTGAACATAAATTACTCTTTAGCCATGCTGATATTTTAATTTAGAGTATGCTGTCGCAACTCTTATTTAATCCCAATGATTTAATTAGTAAGTTTGATAAACATACATGAATCACAATTAGGGCGTCAGTAACTTAATATAAAAGAGCAGTAATAAGATAGTTGTAATGATTGCCGATACGCATGTAAGCACTTAATGGTAATAATGATTGAAAATTTTTTCAATGAATAAGTTTTATTTGATCCTTGCTGTTTTGTGGATTTGCTATTGTCTTATACATAGCTTATTAGCATCAATATGGTTTAAAAAAATGGCTTTTAAATATTTAAACAAGTATAATAAATATTACCGGCTTATTTATTCCATCATTGCTATTGTTTCCTTACTACTGATTCTTATTTACCAGTTTTCAATTAAAGAAGCACAACTTTTTTTGAATACGTTTTTTACCAAAACAATATCAATCATAGCGTTTGCGGCAGGAATAACTATTATGGCCGCATGCTCAAGAAAATATCTCGGATTTATTACAGGATTTAAAAAATACGAAAAGAGTGAAAAGAAAGAAGGTTTATACATAACCGGCCTCAATGGTGTTGTTCGCCATCCATTATATGCAGGCACTTTGCTTTTTATATGGTCGTTATTTTTTTTATTTCCTTTTATGAGTAATCTTATTTGTTGCACAATCATCACAGTTTACGTCTTCATTGGTATTGGCTTCGAAGAAAAAAAACTTAGGATGGAATACGGTAACGCATATGACACATATGCTCAAAAGGTTCCCATGATTATTCCTAATGTTTTACGGAATAAAAAAAATATTGAATTGTAGTACGCCACACCGCAATAAGGGAAGAACTAAAAATAAATTATGTCAATGAGGAAAATTGGATTATTAATGGGTCACTTTTACCCAATCTACTAATACTTTGGCCTTTCCCTCTTTTATAGCATTCACGGTTGCCTCAGACATGCCTGGATAAGGCGATTTGATACCATTTACTTTTGCAGGGTAAGCTCCGCCGAGCGCAAAATTCAAAATCAGGAATTTAGGATTATCAAAAGCCCAATGACCATAATTCTCAATCATGGGACGGGTAACACGATAAAACAGCTTGCCATCTACTTTAAACAAGAGAGAATCTTTGCTCCAATCTACTGAATACACATGCCAGCGGGAGATGTCATTATCAGGAGCAAGGTATATTTTGTTTACTATAGGAGTTTCACCGAAGTAATGTGGTCCATGCATAGCCGCGCTCACCCAATCCCGTTCGCCTACGTTTTCCATAATATCTATTTCACCACAGTCAGGCCAATTACCATTGCCTAAAGCCCAGAACCAGGCCAATAGCCGGCTCCGGCAGGCAATTTCATTCGGGCTGCCAAAGTACCATAAGTAAACTCAGCTTTGCCACTTGTGTTTAAACGGCCGGAAATAAAATCATAAGTTTTTCCTTTTACCGTCTGAAAGCCAGACTTAAACCTTGGTCGAATTACTAAAGCTCCATTCGATGCTCCTTCGGCCGCAGCGCCGTGAGCGATATATATTACAGCAGACGAATCTATATAAGCCTCCTGTTCATCATTGGGAACACCGTTGCTCACTTCAATATTCCATTTGGAACGATCAGGTGTTTTGCGGGAAAAGTCATCAAAAAAGATAACCTCATGTTTTTGGCCCAAACTGCTTATCTTTTTTTGATGAGGTGATTGAGCAGATGCACAAGTAACTATCGGGAACAAAAATATAAGAAGCGTCCTTTTACTATTAAACATAAACGTAAGCTATTACAAATTTCCGATATAAGTTGAGTATGTTTTGCCCGGCAATTCTATAAAAGTTTTCTTGCAAGTATGTGCTAAAAACGCATTACTGGATGCTTAATATATTATTCTGTTCTTAAGCTTTTTATAGAATTTTCAATTGCTGCTTTGATCGATCGAAAGCTTACTGTTAGTAACGTTATTGCTAATGCACCAAGCGTGCTGACCGCAAAAAATCACCAGGATAATTGTGTGCGATAAGTTCTGCAACGAAAGATGTTAATCCAAATAAACCGAGGCAGGAAATTAAAATAGCAAGCCTTTAATTTTTTATTGTTGAATGCAATGAAATACTAATTGTAATTGTAGATAAAAAATCACGATCAGGTTAATACACACTGAATACTGTTATCTTACCAGCAATGATTATCAATTAAAATTTATTAAAGCAATTATGCTCAGTATACGCATCGGGCAGTAAGTGAAACTCATGAGGACGTTGTTAAGGCTCATTATTGCAGACGTTTAGACAAAGACGATAAGAGCCGCTGCTGACTTAGGTTCCATCCAATTCGTTCACAAGAGATGTGAGCGCTAAAAGATAAGAACCAATGTTCCTCCAATAATTAATAAAGCGCCAATAGCAGTTTTAAGCGTTAAAGGTTCTCCAAGGAATATCACTGATAAAATTATAGCAATTGCCACACTCATCTTATCAACAGGAGCCACCTGCGAAACCTTACCTATCTGTAAGGCTTTGAAATAAAAGATCCATGAACAGCCCGTCGCTATGCCTGATAAGCAAAGAAAAATAATATTTTGCCGCGATAAAGTTGTTATGCTTGAAACACCTCCGCGAAAAATGGCTATTCCCCATGCGAGCACTAATATAATCACTGTTCTCACAGCTGTGGCCAGGTCAGTATCTACTCCCTTTATTCCGACCTTGGCAAAGATGGCCGTAAGCGCTGCGAACAATGCAGAAAGTAAAGCATATATCCACCACATAATTTTATTTTACATTCCGCCTCCTGGCTGCAATAAGCTCACACGATTCTGTTCAGGGTCCTCGAAAGAGATCCAAAGGCCGACACCGGGGATCATCATTGGTTCCATGCTATGATTTCCTGATTCATCCATGGCTCCTAATATTTTTCCACCCGAGGCTTCTACTGCCTGCATAGCGCCTTTAATATCCTGCACCGCAATAACTACAGATGGCGCGTGAGACAGTGGATTATCATTTTTTTGATAAAAACCGCCATTGATAGCTCCAGGAGTTTGTACCATTCCTTTCTCATCGGTTTCTGCGGTGTGGGCAACAACATAATTGCCCATTTCCGATCCCATCTTTTGTAGTTTCCAACCGAAGGCAGATTCGTAAAAGTTGCTCATGCGATCACGATCGAAATAACCCATTTCAAAGTGTACAACCGGATTCTTGCTCATGTTGTAAATATTTAAAGTGTGATGCGACAAAAGTAGATCAAAATAAAAAACAAAACGCGTCATCATGGTATGCATCACGAATGAGTAATTGTTGCTAACAAAATTTAGTTCACTATATTAAATAACTATTCAGTGTTTGCAAAATAACTATTCAGTGTTTGCAGGTTTTTTACAGCAGCTCCAGCTGTGTTATTAAAATATGCGTAAACCGTCTTTTTTTCCTTTATCCACTTTTTTATATAGCCAGCATACTTTTTTAAAAAGGAATCTGTGTAATCACCGCGGTACCTTGGCTCGGGGCCATGAAAACGCACATAAATAAAATCAGTGGTCACCTGGTTTATCGGCGAGGCAGAAGAAGGGATGTCATGCATCACCAAAGCCACATTGAACTCTTCCAGCAATTCATACATTTCCCGCTCGTACCATGATGCATCCCTGAATTCCATGGCTATTCTCCAGTTTCTGTTGTGCGTGGCTTCACCCAGCGCTTCCAAAAGATTGTGTAACTCATTAAGTCTTTCTATTTTTAACGAGGGTGGAAATTGTGCGAGTAAACATCCTTTATTATTACCAATATTTTCAACGATACTGGTAAAATCATCAATATCTTTTGCTGCGAAGTTCAATCCTTTTACATGCGTTATGGTTTTGGAAACTTTGAAGGTGAACCGGAAATGATCGGGAACACTTTCAGCCCAGTTGGCAACGGTAGCACTTCTGGGAAGTTTGTAAAAAATACTGTTTACTTCAATACTATTAAATAAGTAGGCGTAATACTTAAGCCTGCTCTTTCCCTGGAACGGCTCAGGATATTGAGAGCGTGGAACCGGTAGGTTTAAGCCGCTCGTACCTGAATAAAAATTGCTAATGATTGGCATGTGTTGTTCGCTCAAAAATAAAATGTCGAAGTTAATTCACATGTAAGTTTATGCAAAGTTTGAGAATGCACATACTTTCAGAGTGTATTATGATTTTTTGTTGTATAAAAAAGAATAGTGTTTGCTCATCTCTGCACAGGTTGTATATCCACCTTCTTTTTCTGCTTCATTTGCGCCGGCAAATTTTCTATAATGGACTGTTGCAAAATATTCATCAGCCTGGTTTTAGGGAAGGTCTTTACCGTAACGAGGCTAATCTCTCGCACGGGTGCGGGCCTTTTAAAATATCGTAACATGTTCTTTTTCGCAGGTGTCATATCATATGTGGCTAGCTCCGGCAACAATGTGATGCCGCCGTTCTTATCTACAAAACGCTTTAATGTTTCAATACTGCCAGCAGCATAATCAAAATGCTTTTCTATGGAAGCATCTTTTTGCAAAGCGCAAAGATTCATTACCTGGCTGCGCAGACAATGGCCTTCTTCCAGCAGCCACATGTTATGTACATCGATATCGCCGGGCAATAAATATTTTTTATTGAACAGTTTTTCCTTTCGGGACACATACGCTACAAACTCTTCATTAAATAAAAAAGATTCTTTTAGTTCAGTAAGGTTCAGCGGTGTAGCCATAATGCCCGCATCCAACGATCCGTTCTTTAACTGTCGCACAATGTTTTCTGTGATCAATTCCTGTATGCTCAGGCGAAGCTGTGGATATTGCCTGATGAATGATTGAAGAAATTGAGGCAATAAATATGGCGCCAGCGTAGGTATGATGCCTATTTTCAGCGTGCCTGAAATAATGTTCTTTTCTTGTTGAATCAGCTGTTGCATCATGCCGGCTTCAGCCAAAATCTTTTTTGCCTGTTCGATTATGATTTGCCCTGTTTCAGTGGTAGTAACTGGATTTGTACGAATAAAAAGTTGCACGCCCAATTCCTCTTCCAGCTTCTGAACCTGCATGCTGAGTGATGGCTGTGTTATATGACAATGATCCGCTGCCTTCGCAAAATGTTTTAATGAATCCAACGCTATTAAGTATTCGAGTTGTACTAACGTCATAATAGTTTTAAACTATGAACGTATAAAATTAATTGATTAAAGTTATATTAATGATGCGTTATGTTTGCCAACCATCCATAAAAGAATTGTAGTTTATATAATAATTAATTAGTAAAACTTATAAATATGTCAAACGATTCAGACGGTATAGAAAAATGCCCTTTTCATAATGGAAGCATGAAGCAAAATGTTGCCGGAGGCGGAACCAGAAACCGCGACTGGTGGCCGAACCAGTTAAAGCTAAATATTCTGCGCCAGCATTCTTCTTTATCCAACCCAATGGATAAAGATTTTAATTATGCCGAAGCATTTAAAAGCCTTGACCTGGAAGCGGTAAAACAAGATTTGCATGCACTGATGACTGATTCGCAGGATTGGTGGCCTGCAGATTTTGGCCACTATGGTGGATTGTTTATTCGCATGGCATGGCACAGTGCAGGCACTTATCGTGTTGGTGACGGCCGTGGCGGGGCAGGTGCAGGCATGCAACGTTTTGCGCCGTTAACAGCTGGCCTGATAATGTGAGTCTTGATAAAGCACGCAGGTTGCTTTGGCCCATCAAACAGAAATATGGAAAGAAAATATCGTGGGCTGATTTGATAATTCTTACAGGTAATATAGCGTTGGAATCTATGGGCTTTAAAACCTTTGGTTTTGCCGGTGGCCGTGAAGATTTATGGGAAGCCGCAGGAAGATGTGTATTGGGGTGCTGAAACTACCTGGCTGGGTAACGATGTACGCTATGCAAAAGGATCGGAAGGCGTGGTGGAAAATCATGGTGTGGTGCCATCGGATGAAGATCCGGGTCGTGAAATCCATTCCCGTAATCTGGAAGATCCGCTGGCTGCAGCGCACATGGGTTTGATCTATGTAAATCCGGAAGGTCCTGATGGCAATCCTGATCCGGTTGCAGCAGCAAGAGACATTCGCGAAACATTTGGCCGCATGGCAATGAACGATGAAGAAACTGTTGCATTGATTGCAGGTGGTCATAGCTTTGGTAAAACACATGGCGCTGCATCTTCGGAACATATAGGCAAAGAACCGGAAGCTGCAGATATAGAATTGCAGGGTTTTGGATGGAATCAATAGTTTTGGCAGTGGTAAAGGTCCAGATACAATTACAAGCGGGCTTGGAAGTTATATGGACTAAAACACCAACCCAATGGAGCAATAGTTTCTTTGAAAATCTTTTTGGCTTTTGAATGGGAATTAACAAAAAGTCCTGGCGGTGCGCACCAGTGGGTTGCCAAAGAATGCAGAGAATATTATTCCGGATGCATATGATAGAAACAAAGAAACATCCGCCAAGAATGCTTACAACGGATTTGGCTTTAAAGATTGATCCTTCTTATGAAAAAATATCAAGGCATTTTCTTGAAAATCCCGATGCATTTGCAGATGCTTTTGCACGTGCATGGTTTAAATTAACCCATCGTGATATGGGTCCGAAAGCTCGTTACTTAGGTCCTGATGTTCCACAGGAAGAATTGCTTTGGCAGGATCCGGTTCCTGCAGTTGATCATGCATTGATAGATGAAAATGATATTGCTATCATTAAAAGACAAAATTATTGCATCAGGTTTAAGCATTTCTGAATTGGTATCAACTGCATGGGCTTCTGCTTCTACTTTCCGTGGTTCAGGATAAACGTGGTGGTGCCAATGGTGCACGCATTCGTCTTGGCGCCGCAAAAAGAGTGGAAGGTGAACAATCCTGTTCAGTTACAAAAAGTATTGAGTGTGTTGGAAGGCATTCAAAAAGAATTCAATGGCTGCACAGGCAAATGGTAAGAAAGTTTCATTGGCTGATTTGATTGTGCTTGCCGGTTGTGCTGCCGTTGAAAAAGCAGCAAAAGATGCAGGGCATAATATTACTGTTCCATTTACACCTGGCCGTACAGATGCTTCGCAGGAGCAAACAGATGTTGAATCAGTTGCATTACCTGGAACCACAGGCTGATGGTTTTCGCAATTATCGTAAAACAAAATCCAGAAGTTCTACAGAAGAATTGTTGATAGATAAAGCACAATTGCTTACGCTTAACAGCACCTGAATTAACGGTGTTGGTTGGTGGTATGCGCATGTTGAATGCGAATTTTGATGGTTCGAAGACATGGAGTATTTACACAGCAGCCGGGACAACTAACCAATGATTTTTTTGTGAACCTGCTTGATATGAACACAGCATGGAAAGCGATGGGTGATGACAAAGAATTATATTTAGGAAGCGATCGTGCAACCGGCCAGCCTAAATGGACTGCAACACGTGCTGATCTTGGTGTTTGGCTCTAACTGCGGAATTAAGAGCTGTTGCAGAAGTGTATGCAAGTGCGGATGGACAGGAAAAATTTGTAAAAGACTTTGTGGCAGCATGGAATAAAGTAATGAACCTTGACAGGTTTGATATATCCGGTTCAGTTTAAGGCCGAACCGGATTGCTTTTGTTCATGTTTATTGATTCTATTTCTTAATCAATATCATTTACTTTGCATCCCACCACATTCTGCTTGTGATCTTATCACCGCCGGGAAGCCGTGCTACTGCTGCATTATAGTTAGCGGCATTTACCTGTTTATCCGTGGTAGAGTATTCCATTCTCCTCGGTATAGCGCCGGGACTCTGGCTGCCTGGATAAGTAACAGGTATTAATGCAGGATAGCCTGTGCGGCGGTAGTTGCTCCATGCCTCATACTCATTAAAAAATGTAGCCACCCAAAATTGTGTATTGATCATTTCAAGACCATTGGCAGGATCATAAGGATTTGCATCCAGATAAGCCTGCGCATCATCATCACTAATAGCGCCTGCATCACCGTATGCAGAAAGCATTGTAATAGCCGCAAGAACTCCGTTGTTATAATGCGTTGCAGCATCGCCAATGCCCCAGCGTGCCGCTGCATCAGCCAGTAATAATTCGCTTTCAGCATAGGTAAGCACCAGAGTAGCGGCTGTAGGGTTAAAAAATGTATATGGATTAGGTCTTGAATACAGACTGATATCACCCAGATAACCAGGATAGCTTAGTATTCCATATGAAGTGTTGCCACCATCGTAGCCATTAGGCAGCCCGTTTTGATCGGCAGGATCAGAAGAGCCGCCGGACGGATCACTGCCGGATGTATAGCCAGCGGGATATACATAAGCAAGCACAGGCAGGCGCGGATCATTATTATTTTTTAAAAAGTCAATAAGCGTTTTGCTTATCTGGCCGGAAAGCTGTATATCACCATCTTCACCGATGCCGCGGTAGATACGGTTAATGGTAAGCGGATCATTGGTACCGTGCTGCACAATAGCATTGTCATCATTGCTTTGCATGGTGAGATTCTGCACTTTATTGACATAGGATTTTGCTGTTTCAGGGTCCACTTTAGTAAGCCGCATTGCCATACGAAGCAAGAGGGTATTGCCAAATCTCTTCCATGCTTCAATCTGATCGTCCCTGCCGGCATAAAACATATCACCCACTGGCTGGTCGGCAGTATCATCGAGGCTGTCAACGGCCTGGGAAACCTCTTTCAACATATCAGTGTATATATCCTGCTGCTTATCATAAACAGGGAAATAAACAGAGTTATGGTAAGCAAGGCCTGCACTAAAGTAAGGCACATCTCCATATACATCAGTTATGCGCTCAAAGACCAGTGCCTTCATTATTCTTGATATCTGGTGAAGATTGGCATATTGCGGCTTGCCAATAGTAGTGGTATAAAGATCAACAGCATTTTTTACACCATAAGTATAGGCATGATCAAAGAAAGCGCTCCAGCCACCCGGGCTAAAGAGATATTTATCTCCAAAATAATAGCCGGAAGTAGATGCCCAGTGCTGTATAAAGCAGCCTGCACCCTGTATTTCCGTTTCTTCTACTTCTATTGCATCGTCGGAACTGCCTGTATAATACAGTTGCGTTGCAGCGAGAATATTGTTAGGGTCAAATACATCTACCGATACAGCATTGGGATCTGTATTCGTTTTTAAAGATCTTTTTTGCAGGAAGCAAAAGAAATCATCAGGCAGGAAGCTAAAATTATATATATGGATTGAAGTTTCATGTTTTGCAGATTATTAGAGGTTACTTATCATTTACAATTTTACATTAAGGTTCACGCCAAATGTCCTGGTATAAGGCACTTCGGCCAGCTCAATACCTTGTGCGCCGTTTGAATAATTGGATTCCGGATCAATATTAGGCGTATGCTTTAAAATGGTAAATACATTTCTTGCAACAAAGCTTAAGGTGATTCCTTGTATTTTATTATTAAACATGCTGGCAGGGAAAGTATAGCCAAGTATGATTTGCCGGAATTTGATAAAGCTTGCATCGTACACAAACATGCCGGGGTTATCATTAGCTACGAGGTTATAATAATCCTGAGGATATAACTGGTTGGTTCCATAAAGCTGATCCCTGCCTGCAAGGGTTAATTTGGAAAGACCAAATTGGTACGCATAAAGATTTGTTCCTGAAAATATTTTTCCACCAAACTTACCATCTATAAGAAAAGATAAATTAAAATGTTTGTATCTGAATTCAGTGGTAATACCGGCTGAAACAGGATCAATACCGGAACCCACATCTACATAATTAGTACCTGCTTCCGGTGCGCCGGTGGTAGAGTCAATAACGATATTGCCTTTGCTATCCCGAACAGGGTCTGCAACATAAATCTGGTAAGCAGATTTACCAACAGTCTGCGACATGTAAGCCAGGCCTATGCCTTCGTCTTCTCCTGCGCGTGAATATCCAAGAGGATAATTGCCCGAACCATTTGAAAGTGAAAGCACTTTGTTTACATTATAAGTAAAGTTTACTGTTTCAGTCCACGTAAAGTTTTTTGTTTTAACCGGTATGCCCGAAACCAATACTTCTATGCCTTTGTTTTGTATAGTTCCTGAGTTGAGCAATACAGCATTATACCCTGATGTTTCAGATGTAACGGCTGGTATTACTTCCTTGCTTTCTTTTTTATTGTAGTATGCTACATCGAGGTGCAGCCTGTCAGTAAAGAAATCCATTTCTGTTCCTATTTCAAATTCTTTTGCTGATGATGGTTGCAGGTTTGCATTGGGCACCGTGCCTCCATTTGAAATATTACCAATAGGAAATCCATTTAAATTACCGATGTTATTGTATCCTAATAATGTCTGGTAAGGTGCATCTGCCTCGCCGCCTACATCAGCATAGCCCAATCTTAATTTACCCATGCTCATAGCAGGCACATGAAGTAATTCAGAGAACACAAATGAGCCGCTTATGGAAGGATAGAAATAATTTGTTTTGCCTGGAGCCAGGGTGGAGTACCAGTCATTACGCCCGGTGGCTGTCAGGTATAAATAGTTTTTATAAGAAAAATCCAATGTACCATAAATGGATTTATTTACTACTACAGGATTGCTCTCATATTCTGTAGGACTCGCAAGGTTACCAATGGTATATAAATAAGGTGTTTCAAAAGAAGTGCCCGTAGCATCTAACTGGTCTGTAACAGCTTTGCGTGAATTGACCCCAGCAAGCGCCGAAATATTAAAGTCTTTTGTTATTTTAAAAAGCTTGCCAATAATAGCATCTACATTCAACTCGGTCGATTTTACATTTTCTTCTACCATTCCTCCATCGGATTGGTAAGCTGTTCCATTAGGTGTTACAATTGTATTTCTGTCAGCAAAATAATCTTCACCAGCACGGAACTGTAAATACAAACCATCATTAAAAGTATATTTAAGATCGGCAGAACCTATGAACCGGTTGCGCCTGGTGTTATTAATAAATTTATAAGCAGCGAAATAAGGATTGGTAGTATAAGCATCATCTAGAAACTGGTTCTCTGAGCCATCTGGCTTATAGCCCGGAGCAAGGGATGCAATATTCACATTTGGAGAAAGAAATAAAGTAGCAAAGTTCACACTGCCTGGTGCATCGGATACGCTGGGGCGATTGTGTGTGTATGCACCAAAATATTCACCTTTTAACTGTAGATCTAAATGCTTATCTAATTTATAATTGGTAGATAATGAAAAAGACTGCTGCTGATAACCTGCATTTGGTATGATGCTGGTATTGTCAAGATCGCTTGCAGAAAAGCGAAGACTGCCTTCATCACCCAGGTTTTTGCTTAAAGATATCGTGTTGGTACCTGCAAGACCATTTTTATAAAAACGATGAATGTTTCCTTTTACTGCACTATAAGGCCTTTCCACTCCATCGAACTCATATACCTGGCTTCCATCAAGCTTTGCGCCCCATGCAGATAGTCCTGTTTCAAAAGCATCACTGCCACTTACGGGCTTTAGTTCATGATAACCCTGGCCATAAGTAGATTGCCAATCAGTGTTATCAATAACATTTTGAACAACATAGTTAGAATTAAATTCTACTCCTATGCCTTTTGCATTTTTTCCGGATTTTGTAGTGATCAGTATTACACCTTTGCTGCCGCGATAACCATACAATGCTGTAGCTGCTGCTCCTTTTAAAACTGTCAGCGTTTCTATATCATCAGGGTTTATATTGATGGTGCCATCACCTCCATCCGCACCGCCATAGCCATAGTTATCCGTTTGCCTGTAAGTATTATTTTGCATGGGGATACCATCTATTACATACAGCGGCTGATTGCTGCCGGTGATATCAGAGATACCTCTTATTACTACATTAGCAGAACCACCCGGACCGGTAGCCACATTGCTTACATTTACGCCAGCTACTTTTCCTTCAAGGCCATTTACAAAATTAGTTTCACGCGCTTCGGTAAGTGTAGAGCCGGCAACTGTGGTAACTGAATAACCAAGTGAGCGCTTTTCTCTTCTTATGCCTAATGCAGTTACTACTACGTTTTCGAGATTTTTGGCTTCTGTTCTTAAAGTAATATTTGCAGTGCTTTCTGCGCCTGCCTTTTGCTCTTGTGTTCCAAAGCCTATTGATGAAAAAACCAATACATCATTTGCGTCTGCAGATATTGTATAGTCCCCGGTTTCAGATGTTTTGGTAGTAATGTGTTTTCCCTTTACCGCAACACTTACTCCGGTTAAAGCCTTGCCGGAAGCATCCGTTATATGCCCTGTTATAACGTGCGTTTGTGCAAGGCAAATTTGCGATAGCAACAGCAATGCAATGATTAATAGATTGACTGCAAAAGCATGGTGGGGTTTTGATTTCATGTGTGAGTATTTAGATTTTGGTTAAAGTAACATTTGGGGCGAAATGCAGTGCCATAACAGTTCAGTTCTTTGGATTAAATATTGGTAAAATTAAAAATACGAAAATGCATCGGTTTTTAACTATCAAGCATATAATTTGTTATGTAAATTGAAAAAGCAACTCTATGAAAGCAAAACAATTAGGTTCCTCATCTATACAAATACAGCCGTTCGTGCTGGGCAGTAACGTCTTCGGATGGACGATCGATGAACAAAGATCTTACGAAATACTGGATGCATTTGCAGCCTCTGAATGTAACATGATCGATACAGCCGATGTATATTCAAGGTGGGCTGCAGGCAATAAAGGCGGCGAATCAGAAACCATAATAGGCTACTGGATGCAAAAAAGAAAAAACAGGAAACATATCATCATTGCCACAAAGGTGGGAAGTGATATGGGTGAAGGCGTTTCTTTAAAAGCAGCCTACATTATCAAGGCAGCAGAAAAATCCCTGGAAAGATTACAAACGGATTATATTGATTTATACCAGTCTCACAGAGATGATCCTGCCACGCCTCCTGAGGAAACGCTGCGTGCTTATGAAACACTGATACAACAAGGCAAAGTAAGGTATATCGGTGCCTCCAACTTTTCGACTGAAAGATTACAACAATCCATTTCCGCAGCTACAAACGGCTTACCGCGTTATGTTAGTTTTCAGCCTGAATATAATTTATACAACCGACAGCAATTTGAAAACGAGTACCAGCAGTTGTGCATGAAAGAAAATGTTGGCGTGATATGTTATTATAGTTTGGCCAGCGGATTTTTAACCGGTAAATACAGGAACGAAGCCGATCTTACTAAAAGCAAACGCGGCGCAGGTATAAAAAAATATTTTGATGAACGCGGTAAAACAATTCTTGATGCCCTGGATGATGTGAGTGATCGCTACCATACCACACATGCAGCCGTTGCATTAGCGTGGATTATTGCGCAACCCGGAATTACTGCACCTATAGCAAGCGCTACCAGCGTTGGGCAATTGAATGAATTATTAGAAAGTACGCAGCTACATCTACAGGAGGCAGATATAGAAATGCTTACGGAGGCAAGCGCATACGCTCAACAGTAGCAATACAGCTAGTTGTCGTTTATCTTTTTGTCCATGTTCGATGCATAAAAAATAAATACAACACCCAAAGCAATCCACATACTTAAAATCATTACTGAATGTAGTCTTTTTAATGTAGGTAGTTAAAGAGTAGATGTATTGAATGCCTTCTTATATCCGTTTAAGTCATGTTCATTTATGAATGACTGAAATTAACGTGGGTCTGCATAAATATGAATGCTTTGCGATCTATTTTTACAATATAATTGAATATGAATGTAAATTGCAATGCAATCAACTATCCGGCAACTTTGCTTACAGATCATTGCATTAATCGTAACCATGAAAAATAAATTATTACAACCAGGAGCGATGATTACCTGTCTTCTCGCACTGTTTTTATTTTGTTCCTGTAAAAAAACTACAAGCAGTCCACAACCGCCGCCACCTGCAATTCCGGGTCCGTTTAATGTGGTGAAAACTACTGTGAATGACAGCACCATATCCAATAACGCTGTTGTCTACGGGCTGCCTTCCAACGTTGTTTTAAAGATCTATTTTTCGGCACCTGTAAAAACATCCACTGTTGCAGATAATGTTTCCTTTTTGCAGAGTGGAGCACCTGTGGCTGCAAATTATTTTTATACAAACAATGACAGCGTTTTGATTATTCAGCCATCTGCCAGGCTTGCGCCTTTATCGGTTTATAATTTATTTATCTTAACGGGTCTGCAATCAACAGGGGATTCGTCTTTGGGTACCAAAGGAACTTATACGTTGTTTACCAGTATAGATTCTTCTGATAAATTCCCGAGGGTGTCTGATTCGGCACTGCTTGATATTGTACAAAAACAAACGCTCACTTATTTTTATGATTTTGGCCACCCGGTATCCGGCATGGCCCGGGAAAGGAACGATGGCAATAATGATGTAGTAACCACAGGCGGCACCGGCTTCGGCATCATGAGCATGATAGCAGGCGCCAACAGGAATTTCATTACAAGAACACAGGCATTGCAAAGGATCAATACCATTGTAAGTTTCTTAAAAGATAAATGCACGCGCTTTCATGGTGCATTTTCTCACTGGATCAATGGCTCCACAGGTGCTACCATTCCTTTTAGTACTTACGACGATGGTGGAGACCTTGTAGAAACTTCTTACATGATGCAGGGGCTTTTATGTGCAAGGCAATACTTTAATAACACATCTGATGCAACGGAAACACAGCTTCGCACTAATATCGATAGCTTATGGAATGGGGTAGAGTGGAGCTGGTACCGGCAAGGTGGACAAAACGCCTTGTTCTGGCACTGGAGCCCTGATTATGGATTTAAGATCAACCAGCAGATCAGCGGTTGGGATGAGGCGTTGATCGTTTATGCACTCGCTGCTTCTTCCAATATTGATTCTATTCCAAAGATTGTATATGATAACGGATGGGCCTTGAATGGTGGTATAAAAAATGGCAATAGTTATTATGGTGTACAATTGCCGCTCGGGCCTGCACTGGGAGGACCTTTATTCTTTGCGCATTATTCTTTTCTGGGTATCAATCCAAATGGTCTTACGGATGCTTATGCAAATTATTTAACTCAAAATACCAATCATACTCTTATAAATTATAATTATTGTGTAGCCAACCCAAAGCATTACATTGGCTATAGCGATAGTTGCTGGGGCCTTACTGCCAGCGACGATGATACAAAAGGGTATGATGCACACTCACCAACGGATGATGACGGTGTTATAACGCCTACTGCGGCCATATCTTCCTTACCTTATACTCCTGCCCAATCGATGGCGGCTTTACAATTTTTCTATTATACGCTGGGAGATAAGATATTTAAGCAATATGGGTTTATGGATGCCTTCAACCTGCAACATTTATGGTACTCGGGTTCTTATCTTGCTATAGACCAGGGCCCTGAAATAGTGATGATCGAAAACTACCGGAGCGGGCTTTTGTGGAACTTATTCATGAGCTGCCCTGAAGTAAAAAGAGGCATGAAGAACCTTGGTTTTCAAAGTCCGAATTTATAGGACGCATTGGAGATACTTCGTCTTGTAATTATAAGAAAAGGTGATATAAAAAAAACGGTAATGCAAAAGCACTACCGTTATGTGTCAGATCAACAGTTGCCTGTTTACTTTGCGAGATAGCTTCCTATCTGGCTTATTTCATCATTGTTTTCGGTTTCTTTTGGGTTAGGCCCGTATTTATTATCTCCAGGTGTTCCATCCATGCAAAACCATACTAACAACCATATAGAACCTATAACCGGGATCAGTGCAAGAAAGAAGAACCAGCCGCTTTTGTTTATATCATGCAGCCTGCGCACGCCCACTGCAAGCCCGGGAATTAGCACAAACAATGCGTAGATGATGTATACATATCCAAAAGGTTCAGCAAGTACACCCCTCGAAGTTTCCATGGTAAAGGTGTCCCCGATGAGCCGGTCAATCAGCATAGCAACGATTGCAAATATTATATTGAACAATACAAAATACCAATACTCACTTCTTCTTGCGCGGCCAGTGAAAACAGCATAGTTTTTAATAACGTGTAAATAGTAACGCATCTTTATTTTGGTTTAATTGGTGAAAAAACAATCGTTATGGTTTACAGGCGATCTCGCGGGTAGCAGTTATTTAGTAGAAAGATATAAAAAAGAAAATTAAAAAAAGCAAATGTTTACTATTTCTCTTATTAGCGGTGCAGCTTCTTTGTAAGCCTTTATCGTTAATTTAGTTTAATGATCATTGTTTACATAAAGAGCAATTTAAAGATAGTATGGGTGGCATTTACGACCATGATTTCATTTGCCTGTTTTGCGCAGCAAACGTATCACGAGCCTTACCGCCTGCAGGTTCATTTTTCACCAAAAGAACATTGGATGAACGATCCAAACGGAATGGTGTATTATGGAGGAGTATATCATTTATTCTTCCAGTACTATCCAGATGGCAATGTATGGGGGCCAATGCATTGGGGACATGCAACGAGCAAAGATCTTATTCACTGGAAACAACAACCAATCGCTTTATTTCCCGATAGCCTTGGCTACATCTTTTCAGGCAGCGCGGTAGTAGATGAAAACAATACATCAGGCTTTGGTAAAAATGGTAAGCCTCCGCTGGTAGCTATTTTCACACATCACTATCCGAATGCTGCGCCCGGCAGAAACGACTTCCAGAATCAAAGCATTGCTTATAGTAATGATAGCGGAAAAACATGGATTAAATATTCTAAAAATCCTGTATTAAAAAATCCGGGCATTATAGATTTTCGTGACCCGAAAGTTATGTGGTATGAGCGTGAAAAGAAATGGATCATGACGCTGGCAACGAAAGACAGGGTTACCTTCTATTCATCGCCTGATTTGAAGCAATGGAAAAAAGAAAGCGAATTTGGTGAACATGCAGGTGCACATGGCGGAGTATGGGAATGCCCTGATCTTTTTCCGCTTGATTACAATGGCCAAAAAGTTTGGGTACTAACTGTTAGTCTTAATCCTGGTGGCCCAAATAAAGGCTCGGCTACTCAGTATTTCACAGGAAACTTTGATGGAACGAAATTTATAGCAAACAGCTCTGCTATCAAATGGATAGATTATGGCCCTGATGATTATGCGGGCGTAACATGGAGCAATACAGGCAGCAGAAAAATATTTTTAGGATGGATGAGCAACTGGTTGTATGCGACAAAAGTACCAACCCAAAAATGGAGAAATGCAATGACGCTGCCCAGGACCATTGGCATACATGAAGTGAATAACGAAGTGTATGTCACGTCTGAGCCAGTGAAAGAGCTTAAGCAAATAGAGACAAAAATTTTTGCTGGTAAAAATATAACTGCAAATAAAAGCATTGAGTTATCGAAACTAATCAAACAAAATATTTCCTTTCCATGCAAACTTGATGTAAGCCTTGATAGCATTGAAGATTTTACGATAACTCTTCATAACAGTGATAATGAAAAGCTGGTGATTGGCTTTGATAAAACATTGAATCAATATTTTATTGATAGAACACATTCCGGCATTACGGATTTCGATTCTGAATTTGCTGTTATACATAAGGCACCAAGAATCAGCACTGGCAAGCATATCAGTCTTTCGATAATTGCAGACAAAAGCTCTGTTGAACTCTTTGCAGATGATGGCTTATCGGTAATGACAGAACTTTTTTTTCCTCGTAAACCTTACAGCGAGATAACTATCGAATCATCTAAAAAAATAATTTTTGATGCGATATCTTATAATACATTTAAAAGTATCTGGCCGTAAAAGTTATTTTTGAAATATTCATTAAGCGTAAATAAATAATAATTCATAGTCGCCTGCGTTTTAATTATAATAATAATAAAACATATGAGGATTTTACAGCAAGCAGAAGAAGTAAGAAAAGATGTGATAAAGCATGCATACAGGAACATTGAAATTGTTTTTGAACCTGGTAAAACTGTAATGACAGCGCAGGATAAAGAATTAGTAGCAGCGTTTATAAAATTGCAAGATTTTGAATTGCAAATGCAGCAGCAAGCCGATTCGATGTATAAATTTTCCATAAGTATAAGTAAAAGAATAGAAGAGCTGCGTGTAAGTCTGGAGGAAATACGCACTGCTCACAAAGGCTGCTCTAAAATGGCGGATAAGCTTAGTGATGCGACGTACAGTTCAGAAGAAGTGTCTTTAGAAAAGCTTATGGACAGACAAGAACATATAAATGGAATGATACAAAATTTTTATTATGATATGATGGAAGTGTATGGTGAAGCGAAGGCGTTAAATGAAAAGATTGAAAATTATAACCCGATGCACGAAGATGATATGGCTAAACTATATGATGAATATAGTGAAATATCACTTGCTCACTGCCAGAACTATGAAGTAAACTCCATCAGCATTGTTTGTTATGATGACGAATATGAAAAGTTTATAAGCTTTAGAGATTTTCGCTCTGAGAAAAGAAAAGACCTTGTTGAAAGCTGCGATAAAACCTTAATGGATTATAAGGTGTTTAATCTTGAGTATTCTGTTGTAGATGCATCATGGAATGAATTATTAAAGCGCTGCAAGCTTTTAAAAAATGTTGAGGTGCTTCACCGTGGCTTGCTTGGAAGTACTCTTAACTAATTTATTTATCTACGGAAACGTTTATAACTAGCTGTTACCCTACAAACGAAATAATTTTACAAATAACTAAGCCACCATTGCCTGTGTGTCTTCCGGTAATTATCAAACCACTTGCATGGCTTGTATAATACAACGATTACAAATAGCCATATTAAATAAACAACACCCAGGCTGAAGCCAAATGTTTGCGGCCTGAAAAGGAAAGGCGTGTTTGAATCCACAATGTTTTTCGATGTGTTGCCTGTGGCAAAAAACAATATCACGCAAATGATATGTATCAGGTAAAAGTGAAGTACATAATAAAAGAACGGAACTCGTCCATACATACTTAATATGTTAGTGACCCTATTTCGCACAGTTTCTATCAACGAAAGAAAAATCAAGGCAGGGCCAAGCGTCATTGCGGTATAACACAATGACGGCGGGTATTTGGACACATTAAGAAAGGAAAGAAAAGTGTATATTCCCTTTCTTTGCGTGCTCCACGGATCAGGATCTCCATACCTATTTATAAATCGCACAACAATAAAAAACAGGGTTAACGCAAGTCCCATCCATAAAATAATTTTCCTTCTTTTTGCAGCATCTTCATTGTTGGTATAAATAGTGCCAAAGCCATAGCCAAGAAACATAATGCCCGTCCACGGCAGAATAGCATACAAGTCAAAAATAAAATGATTGTGATTCAATTTGAGCTGTGTACCAAATGCGGTGAAAAAGATACTCATCAATGTATGCTCCGTGCCCTGCTTTGGTATTGGTATATAATCAATAAGATCATGGCCGAAAACGAGTATACACCCCACAACAATAATAACTGGCAAAGGCGTGCGTACAAACAATCCCAGCAATACCATGCTCCAACCTATTGTCCAGATAACCTGTAGTATAAATAGATTATATAAGGGATTAAAAGTGAATGCAAGTGTAATAATGAAGAGCTCTATAAACACAAGCCACAAGCCCCTTTTGATAAGAAATGAACTGAGTTCTTGTGTTGTTTTTCTTCTGCCTGCGAGCCATGCTGAAGTGCCGGATAAGAATACAAATGCAGGTGCACAAAAGTGAGTGATCCATCTTGTAAAAAATAACATAGGCGTTGTTGTTGCCATGTTGGTAGGTGAGTCAGTAAAGGCCTGCGCATGAAAAAAATCACGCACGTGATCCAATGCCATAATGAGCATCACAAGCCCGCGGAGTATATCAATAGATTGTATGCGTTGTTTCGGTTGTTGCAGCGTTGTACTCATGTTGCAATAGTTTATTGGGGCAGAAAGTTATATAATCTGTTTCAAAAATATTATTTTCAATGAATGACACTTCAGCCGATAACTATAGATATAGATACTTCATTAGAGATTTATAACAATGATTATTGCAAAGGATTGTTTCAATGGTATCCTTCCTATTATCACAAAGCAGGCTACAATCCGCCGTGGATAGGCTATTGGGTGCAAACGGAAGATTCGGAAATAGTGGGTGTGGGAGGGTTCATTAGTGCACCTAAAGACAATAAAGTTGAAATTGGCTATGGCACAAAAAAAGAATTTGAAGGAAAAGGAATTGCTTCATTTACCTGCGAGCAATTGATAATTACTGCAAGAAATACAGTGAAAAATATTATTATAACGGCAAAGACAGCGCCTGAAGAAAATGCATCAGTAAAAGTGTTAAAGAAGAATGGCTTTGTGTTTACCGGCATTGTTCAAGATGATGATATTGGAGATGCATGGGAATGGATATTGCCTTCCTGATTTATACAATTACTTCTTCGTTTATCACATAACTGTTATGCTATAAACGCTTACACGTGAACGTCTTCAATAAAAAAAATCTCCGGCATTTTATTATAAATAATATTTATAGAAACAATATCAAACTGTATCCTTTTCCATTGCGGGTACAGTAATAAATATTCTTCCGAAGCATTTATAAGATTAATGATTTTTTTCCTGCTCACATCATCTTCAGGGTTGCCGAATTTTTTACTTCTTCTTGTTTTCACTTCTATAAAATGAAGCACATTATTTTCACTGGCAATAATATCTATTTCCCAATTTTTATGTCGCCAGTTGGTATGCATTATAATAAAGCCTTTCTGCTGAAGAAAGCCAGCAGCAAGCTTTTCACCGTTAGCTCCGGTTGTAATGTGTTGTGCCATCGCTTACAAGGTACACATTACCATTTGCTCATAAAAGTTTATTGGCATAGCCATTTTTAAAGGAGTATTTTAAAATTTTTTATTACTTATTTTTGCAAAAAGTTTGTATCATGAAAGTATCAAAACAAATTATAACAAGCCTTATTTTATTAATTGTTATTGCATCTTTATACAGGGTTATGCCGGGAAGGCCTTTTGGTTTTGCGCCGCAAATAGCAATGGCAATTTTTGGAGGAGCTGTTATAAAGGATAAAAAATTTGCTTTCCTGCTTCCGCTTTTATCCATGTTCATTTCAGATACATTGTATGAAATTTTGTATAGAAATGGCATTGGTTCTCTTAAAGGGTTTTATAGCGGCCAGGTTACTAATTATATTCTATTCGGCTTAATGACATGCTTTGGATTTTTTGTGAAACAATTGAATGTAATACGCATTGCTATTGCATCTGCAGTGGCACCTGCAGTTTATTTCTTTCTGTCCAATTCATTAATATGGCTTAGTAATGCTCCTGATGCCGGGCTTGGAAGGCCCAAAACTTTTAATGGATATTTATTAACCTTAAATGATGGCGTGCCTTTTTATTTATGGAGCGTAGCTGCTACATTTATTTTTTCAGCAATATTATTTGGTTCTTATTATCTTATTACAAAACCTCAATTGCAACCTGCGAATAGTTATTCAGGGAATGTTGCATAACCATAAATTTCTTTTCAATTTTCATATCCTTCGTCAGCAATTAGATTATTTCCGTCTGCGGCCTGCGTTGCCAATACATCGCACCTGTTATTATATAGGTTTTCTGCATGGCCTTTCACCCATTTAAAATGTATCTGATGCGACTTTGAAAGTTCATAATATCTTTCCCATAAGTCCCGGTTTTTTATGTTGCCTTTAAAATTTGTTTTGATCCATTTGGCCAGCCAGCCTTCCATAATTGCTTTCACCACATAGTTGCTGTCGGAGTAGACGGTAACTTTCAGATTAGGCTTTTTCAATGCTTCCAAAGCAGCAATCACCGCCATTAGTTCCATACGATTGTTGGTGGTTATTTTGTATCCTTGCGATAATTCTTTTTTTATTTTGCCCCAGATTAAAATTGCTCCATAACCCGCCAGGCCCGGGGTTTCCACGGGATGCCCCATCTGTATAAATTATAATTTCATCCTTGCGTTCGCTCATCTTGTTAATACATATTCTTTATTTATTTTATAAAATCAAACCTGGAAAACGCCAGTTTTAAATGCATCTTTCAGGGGATTGTTATTTGCTGCAGAAATATTTTCAGAAATAATTTTCCTTGTTTCAGCAGGGTCAATAATAGCGTCTACCCATAACCGTGATGCTGCATAAAAAGGAGTTGTTTGCCGTGTATATTTATCCGTCATTTCTGATAAAAGCTTTTCTTCATTTTCAGGAGTTATTTCTTTTCCTTTTGATTTAAGAGAGGCAACTTCAATTTGCAATAATGTTTTAGCAGCCTGTTCGCCGCCCATTACAGCAATTTTTGCAGATAGGCCATGCATAAATAAACCTTGGATCATATGCTTTGCCGCACATGGCATAATTGCCGGCGCCATAAGAGTTTCCGACGATGATAGTAATTTTCGGAACAACCGAATTGGCAACTGCATTTACCATTTTTGCGCCATCTTTTATAATGCCGCTGTGCTCACTTCTGCTGCCCACCATAAAGCCTGTTACATCCTGCAAAAAAACAAGTGGGATCTTTTTTTGATTGCAATTCATTATAAACCGTGCTGCTTTATCTGCACTGTCATTATAAATCACACCGCCCATTTGCAATTCACCTTTTTTATTTTTTATATTCAATCGTTGATTGGCAACAATACCTACTGCCCATCCATCAATTCGTGCATAGCCGCATAAAATTGTTTTGCCATATTCTTCTTTAAATTGATCAAAGGAGCTTTTATCTGAATGTGCATGCGTTCGAAGCATCAACAATCCTTTCAATAATTTCCAGCATATCATAAGGCTTTGTATTTCCTTCAGGAAAAATGTCCATATATTTCTGCAGGATCTTTTTGCAGGCTGCAAAGGAGTAATCCTGTTAAAACCTGCCTTTGGATGATCTCCCATCTTACTTATGATTTTTTTTACCTGGTCAAGGCATTCTTCTTCTGTTGTAAATTTATAATCGGCGATACCGCTTATCTCTGTATGTGTTGCAGCGCCACCCAAGGGTTTCATTATCAGTAATTTCGCCAATGGCTGCTTTTACAAGATAGGGCCCTGCTAAAAAAATAGAACCATTGCCTTCAACCATCAAAGTTTCATCACTCATGATAGGAAGATAAGCGCCGCCTGCAACACATGGGCCCATCACTGCTGCAATCTGTGTAATGCCCATTGCGCTCATCTTTGCATTGTTTCTGAAAAATGCGTCCAAAATGTTCTTTGTCAGGAAAAATTTCATCCTGCATCGGAAGAAACACACCGGCACTATCAACCAAATAAATAACCGGTAAATTATTTTCCATTGCAATCTCCTGCATGCGAAGATTTTTTTTTCCGGTGATGGGAAACCATGCGCCTGCTTTTACAGTTTGATCATTGGCAACAATTACACATTGCCTGCCGCTTACATAGCCAATGCCTGCAACAGTTCCGCCTGCAGGGCATCCGCCATATTCTTCATACATGCCATAACCGGCAAATGCACCGATTTCAATAAAAGGTTTTTTATCATCAAGCAAATAATGCAATGCGTTCTCTTGCAGTTAAGTTTATTTTTTTCCTTTTGTTTTTCAATTGCCTTTTTTCCGCCACCTTCTTCAATTGTTGCAACTAATCTTTTTACATTACTCAATGCAATTTTCATTACATCTTCATTCCTGTTAAAATCTATATTCATAATAATTCAATGATTGTCAAAACTAAAACTTTAAATTTGAGTTATTTGATGTAATAACATTACAAAAATTTTATGAAGCTTGCGGATGTTTTAAAATCTATATCTAAAAAATTACTGATCATCATTCTCTCAATAGTTGTATTGCTGACTATCGCTTATCTCATCTGGCAAAAAAAGAAATACAGGGTTGTAAATGCAAAAATTGCAACAACAATTGCAAAAAAAACCGATAGCATTTATAAGGTTACTTACGATTCAATTCACTTCGATGCCTTGACAGGAAAGGCTTTCGTGAGAAATATACATATTGGGCCTGATTTGAACGTGGTGAAAAATAGGAAACCGGATGAGCTGCCGTTTCTTCTGTTAGATGTAAAAATACAAGCTTTAAAAATAAATGGCGTGCAGACAGATAAAGCGTTGCTAAGTCAACAAATCGTTGGTGATTCTGTGATAATTGATAACCCTGATATAAATATTTATTTTATTAAGCATTTGCAAAAGCAAACAAAGATAGAAACAGAAGCAGGCACTATTTACGACGAGATTCTTGGCAATCTCAACCTTATAAAAGTGAACCATGTTTTCATTAATAATATTCATATAAACGGCTATGATTTTTTTTCAAAAAATAAAGAGTTCACTATTAAGCATGCAGCCATACAACTTACAATGTGCTAATAGATAGCGCACACAATCTTGATACAACAAGAACATTGTTTTGCAAACAAATTGCGTTGCAACTGGATTCTTTTGTAAAGTATAATAATGCAAGAGAGGAAGTTTTTGTAAAACAAATGAACTACTCGGAGCTGATAATTTACTTGCTTTTACGGGTATAAAAGTAAATAGATTCGAAAGTGAAACCGGAAGTGGCATTCCTTTGATATCCGCTACCAGTATTGATTTGAAAGGGATCGATGCCAATGAGATAGTAAAAAATAAAAATCTTCTTGCAGATACTATTGAGTGTGGCAGCATAACCATAAATCAGCCACGTGTGAAGGATGTGAAGAAAACAGCAGATACTTTGCATACGAAAAGCGATACCACAGGATTCATGTATGCTTATAGCCTGGAGTTGCAATTATTAAACTTTCCGAAGATCACTTTTATTCCGCTGGATAAAAATATAACGCTCGGTAATATTTCATTTTTTATGAAAAATATAAAAGCAGATGAAGTGATGGATGCGAAACTTCATCCGCTAACATATAGCAAGGAAGCACAGGTGAGTTGTGATAAAATTTCTATGATAACAAAAGATAAAATGTACAATTATTTGTTTCAGAATGTATCTATAAATTCTTTGCGAAAAGAGCTAAAGGTGGACAATGTTTTGTTTAAGCCTCTCTTAAATGAAAAAGCTTTTGCTGATAAAGCACATTACCAGAGAGACAGGTACGACGTGGCTTTGAGCGGTATCTCTTTAAAGAATATTAACATGGAAGATTTTCTTAGTTATAAAATTTCTGCGGGCAATCTTGTTATAAATAATACGTCAGCAAAAATATATACTGATCTTACGAGGCCTTCAAACGGGAAAAGCAAAGTAGGCAATTATCCTTCTGAAATGCTTGCGAAACTTAAGTTTCCTATAACTATTTCTAAAGGCACTTTATCCAATGCATTTATTCAATATACGGAGCATGAAATAATCAGTGACAGCTCAGGCATTGTTACTTTTAATGATTCGAAAATTAATATTGATAACATAACCAATGTGCCTGCAGAAATTGCGAAAAACAATGCCGTCACTATTTCTTATAATACAAAAGTTTTGAATACAATTCCTTTAAGCGGTTCCTTTAAATTCTTTCTGAACAGCACTAATGGTGCGTTTGCGCAAAGGGTACTGCATCGCAATTTGATGCACTTGTTCTTAACACAGTGGCTGTGCCAATGGCTTTGGTACGATTTAAACAAGGCACTTTCAATTCTGCTGATTTTAATTTAACAGGTGATGACTATGGAGCAAAAGGTGATTTTGTAATGAAGTATAATAATATAAAAGTAGATGTGCTTCGGATAAATAAAGAAAATAAAGACATATCGAAGAAAGGTCTTATAACCTTTGCGGCTAATACAATTATAAAAAATGATAATCCTGCCAATGGAAAATTGAGAACAGGAACGCCATTTTTCACACGTAATGTTCAAAAATCTTTTTTCAACCTTGTATGGAGAACCATATTAACAGGTATGAAACAAACTATGGGAGTGCCGGGCAAATAACTTTTATTGTCACAGTTGTAAATTATCTTCCTTTGTTCACTCTTTTAAGATTTTCTTATAGATTGGTTACCTCAATTTTGCGGCATATAATTTTAAACAAAAAACTCTTATGAAAAAAGCTGTTGTTTTACCCGCATTACTATTCCTGTTTTCATTACATAGTTATAGCCAGAAAAATATAAATTATGGAATATTGCTCGGTGGCAATGCGACCAATGTAGATGGGAAAGGCATAAAAGATAATTATAATGCAGGTTATATGGCAGGTGTTTTTGCAAGAATTCAGCTCGAAAAAAAATGGAGCATTCAGCCGGAAGTTTTTTATAACCATGTAGCTGCACAAAGAGGATCAGATTTTCTTGCCTTATACAACGTCAATGGCTATGTATATTCCAACCCACAGATAAAACTTGACTATGTAAGCGTGCCGGTGCTGGTATGTTACCGGGTAACCAAGGCACTTACCATAAATGCAGGTCCGCAGTACAATTTGCTATTTGATGATGATGAAAATCTTGTTAATAACAATAAAGCTGCTTTTAAATGGAATGGTGCCGGTGCCGTTGCGGGTGTCCAGTTAAATCTTGAAATAATAAAGTTCTTTGCAGATTATGAATGGGACATTACGAATATCAACAATATAGATGCACGGTATAAATGGTATGACCGCCAGGCGTATCTTGGCTTAAGTTTTAATATCAAATAAAATTAATTTAAGGGATATAAAATTACAGATGTACCACTTCATGCAGTTGTGGTATCACAATATTATTGAAGCCCTTTGTTTGCAGTCTTGAAGCAAAAGCCACTTGTGTTTTGTATTCTCCATGGACCAAAAAGATTCCCTTCACTTTATCCCCATTCTGGCTGCTTACAAACTGGATAAGGTCATCTGAATCGCCATGAGCACTCATTCCCTTTATGACGCCTACTTCCGCGGCCACAGGAATGGTTTCGTTAAAAAGTTCTACTTCTTTAGCACCATCCAGCAGCATACCTCCTAAGGAGTTGCTGCCGCAATAGCCTACCAGCAAAACAGAATTTTTATAGTCATCAATGCACTCAGCAATGTGATGCCTTACACGTCCTGCATCAGCAGTACCGCTTGCCGATATTATAACACAAGGCCTGTCCGTTTCCTTCAGGCGCCTGCTATCTTCTGCATGATCTATATATTTCAATCCTTTGAACAGGAAAGGATCATCGTCTATCTGTAATATTTTTTGCAAAGTATCATTATACAGTTCAGGATACTTTTTTAAAGTTTCAGTGGCTTTGTGGCTTAGTGGGCTATCAACAAAATAATTTAATTCAGGCAATCTTTTTTCCAGTTCCAATTGGTTTAGCGAATAAAGAACCTCCTGTGTGCGCCCCACACTAAATGCAGGTATAATAAGCTTTCCCTGCTTTTCTATACAGGTCTTCTGTATCCAGTCGTTTAGCACATCCACATTGCTGAAAGAAAGATTATGATGCCTGTCGCCATAAGTGCTTTCCAGGATAATGTAATCAGCAGGAGGAGTATCTGCAGGCGGCTGCAGGAGCACGCTTTTATATTTTCCTACATCGCCGCTGTATAAAATTGTTGTCTCGCTTTCCTTTTCTTTTATAGTTATATGAATGGCAGCGCTGCCTACCAGGTGGCCATTGTTAGTGTACACCACGCTAATGCCTCTTGCCGGTTTAAAGGGCCGGTTATAGTCTATCACTGTAAAAAGTTGCATCGCATGCATTACATCTTCATGAGTGTAAAGCGCCTCATAAGGCTCCAGGTTGTGCGCTGCTCTTTTCTTATTAATATGGTCTGTTTCATAAGTTTGAATTTCTGCACTATCGTGCAAAAGGATCTCTGTAAGTTCCGCCGTGGCAGCGGTGCAATATATCTTTCCGGAAAAACCCTCTTTCACCAGTTTCGGAATAAGTCCTGAGTGATCTATATGCGCATGAGACAGAAGCAAAAATTTTATGGAGTTGACATCAAAGCCAAACGTGCTGTTGAGAGCATCGGTATCATCACCTAGCCCCTGGAACATGCCACAGTCAAGAAGAAAGCTGTCTTTATTGTTAAGAGTGATCAAATGCTTCGATCCGGTGACCGTGCGGGCAGCCCCGTGAAATGATATATCCATTTATTATGAATTAGTATCGCAAAATCTTACAATTTAAGTGCCGCTATAGTTGTTTTGTTGATAAATATGTTGAAGTAATGCATAAAGAAACTTCGTTACTATTTTGCCAGACCGTTCTATGAAAACCTGCAGCCAGAAATGTAATTTGTTATTTCGGTACGAAATATGAATAGAATGATTGATCATATAATTTTAATATCATTATCTACTAATAACCTAACACTATGAATTTAAAAAACTATATCCTCATTCTGGCAGTTTCGGTCTTCGTTACGAAATGCTTCTCCCAACCGGTTGAAACAAAAGCCCCGAATTCCAATTATAAACCTGCATTTCCGGGCCAAACAAGAATCAATGCAGTGAAGACAACCACACCCTACAAGGTTGAAAAAATAGCAAGTAAGCTGGGCGGTCCCTTTGCCATTGTTGCCATGCCAGATGGCCGGTTAATGGTAACGATAAAATCGGGTTATATGGAGATACATGATGCTAATGGTAAACTGGTTAAGAAAATAACAGGATTTCCGGACGTGTATTACGCCGGGCAAGGCGGTTTGCTTGATGTCGCTTTTGATACAAAGTTTGCCAGCAACAAAATGATCTATTGGAGTTTTGCGGAAAAATACCAGCAAGGCAGCTTAACAGCAGTTGCCAAAGGAACATTGAATGAGGCTGCTGGCAAAGTAGAGAATGTAAAAGTAATATTTCGTGCAACGCCTGCCACGGATGGCAACCTGCAATACGGATCCCGGCTTGTGTTTGATAAAGATGGAAACCTTTTTGTAAGCATCGGTGAAAAATCGAAACCCGAAAACCGGGTGCAGGCGCAACAATTAAATTCATATTTGGGGAAGATCGTAAAAATAACTACTGATGGCAAACCTGCTATACGAAATCTGTTCCCTAAAGATGCAGGCGCCTTGCCAGGTATTTATTCTTATGGCCACCGCAATCCTGACGGACTTGATATAAACCCTGCAACAGGTGATTTATGGGAAGCTGAATTTGGTCCACGTGGAGGCGATGAGATCAACCTCATTCGTCCCGGTAAAAATTATGGTTGGCCTGTTATAACTTATGGAATTGATTATAGTGGTGAAAAAATGGGCGAGGGCATACAGCAGAAAGCAGGTATGGAACAGCCTGTTTATTATTGGGATCCATCCATATCTCCTTGCGGTATTTGTTTTTACAAAGGCAATGCTATACCTGAGTGGAAGAATAATTTATTTCTTGGGGCACTCAGCGGCCAGCATCTTGATAGAATTGTAATTAAGAACAATAGGGTAGTGGGCGAGGAAAGATTACTTACTGATGTTGATAACCGTATCCGCGATGTAGCGTATCTTAATAACATGTTATATGCAATTACCGATGATGGCGACATTTATAAAATAAGTAAAAAGTAAACGTTCCAGCGTTATTGCGAGTAGCGCTAAATTTAGTTTTGGTTAAAGGAATGGTTGGCCTGCGCTAAACATGCAATCCATGACCAGACAGTAATTGAAAAATATAAATCAACGTACCTTTTTTAATATTAAATTCATTTCAAAATCCATATCAGGAAACTTCTAGTAAATTAATGGGTGGATGGAATATAATAAAGTGCTTTGAAATTGGGTTGTGTTACAACTCCGATAAAGAAACGATCTGGTTTTTAATGGCATACATCGCGAGGCCTGTGCGGCTCTTCAAGTCCAGCTTTTGACAAAGATTATCCCGGTATCCTTCTACCGTACGAACGCTTACAAACATTTTATCGGCTATTTCCTTATAAGTCATTTCAGTGCAGGCATATTTTAAAAACTCTATCTCACGCTCTGTTAATTTTACGAAAGTAGAAACAGGGTTTTTATCATCCACTATTTTTCTTACACCTTTAAGCACCTTGCTGGTGATAAGCTCATTGTAATAATACCCGCGGCTCAGCACTTCATCGAAGGCAGTGTTCAACTCATCAGGTTCAGCATCCTTTAATACATATCCGCCGGCACCGCTCTTAATCATTTTGATGATAGCAGTTTCCGAATCCATAGTGCTCAGCGCCAGGACCTTTATATCAGGATAATTATTCGTCAGCCATTCAGCAGTAGCATAGCCATCCATATCAGGCATATTAATGTCCATGAGTACTATATCCGGTAAGTGCTTAGAATTTAGCTGCGCAATAAAATCTTTGCCGTTAGATGCATCAAGGGTTACTTCATAATTGGCAAAAAAGTTTATAAGCGTTTTTAAGCCCTTCCTGAACATGGTATGGTCATCTACTATGGCTATCTTTTTTTTATCAGGCATATGGAGAAATAATTGTGATAGTGGTTCCGTGGTCAATACTACTGTCTATACGGGCTTCGCCGCCTATTAAAGAAGCACGGCTTACAATGTTTTGTAGCCCAAGCCCGTCTCTACCGATCAATTCTTTGTCGAAGCCTTTGCCATTGTCTTTTATGTCAATCTTTACATTTGCTTCTCCGTAATAAAAAGATACATTGATGTTTTCGGCTTCCGAGTGTTTCAAAATGTTATGCAAAGCTTCCTGTATGATCCGGAAAATTATCAGCTTCTTTTGCTCCTGCACCGGTTGTTCTTTGCCTTCTACATGAATGGCGGTAAGCTTGATGCCGGCCCGATCAATACGCTGCAACTCATGTCCTGTAATTTCAGGAAGGCTGAAAAGTTGTATGCGCTCGGAGTTAAGGCTTTTTGCAATATCACGCAGGTCAATCATGGCTTTGCTCAGGCTATCTTTAGCATCTGACAACAGGGTTTTATCCAATGTTTCGTTTTGGCTTATAATATTGAGCTGCACTTTGGCAAGGCTCAATAGCTGGCCCACATTATCGTGAATTTCCCGGCTGATAGTATTAAAAGTTTGCTCCTGCATTTCTAATTTACTTTCCAGCATTTCCTTTTCAAATGTAGCTTTAAGCTGTTCTTTTTCTTTCAAATACTGGAACTGTTTTTTTTGATACACCAAAAGAAGCATGATAATGCCTGCTGCCAGTATTAAAAGGAAAATAGAAATAATAAAGATGAAAGTTATCCCGGAAACTAATAATATTTTCTGCGATAATGTATCCATAAACTACCCATTAATGCAACCGCCGAACTAAGGAAAAGAATGATGTTTTGCAAGGCCCATACAATGCCTCTTTGGTCAGTTTCCACGTTGTTGTAAAATAAGATTATAAAAAAACTACCTAAAAAATAAATTAAATATCCGGATACCAGCCAGAAATCGAACTGGTATAAGAGATTGGATTCATTAACATTACTTATCAGTTGTTCAAAATATAAAAGTGAGTAAATAACAATACTTAAAAAAGCTATTGCATACACTACAGTGTTCACCTCATATAATTTTTTTAGTACGAAGTCGAATTTTGTAAATAAGCAGACGTTAATGATGCATATAATATTAATGGCAAATCTTTTAGTCTTATCAAAAAGGATCGACCTGAAAAAATAGGAAAAAAAACAAATGGTGATAAGAAAAAAAACATTGTAGATCAGCTTATTGAAAAGATCATTTTTGGTGCAACATGAGATAACTAATATTACAGTTGAAAAAAAATAATAAGAAAAAAGGCTTAAGGCCTTAGTCCCTTTTATTTCTCTTATCATTAATACAACAGAAATGGTGTATAACAAATAAGAAAATGGCTCCAGATAATTTTTAAGCAAATCTTCCAATGTATAAGTTTTTGCACGTATAGTACTTTCTTACATCAATGCTTTGGTTTTAACACGGCCTTGGGCAAGGTACCTTGGAAAGATAAGCATCAGGAACCGGCTCCTGGCAGTCATTAACTCCATGGGTCTCAATCTTCATCTCCCATTCACTTCCCCCTTTATAAGTGTATGTTCCGTGAGTAATAATGTATTGTACATCAGGGTTGGCTAATAGGATTTCAAGGTCTCCTCTGCTGAACTTAAGATCGAAGCTTAAAGCATTTGACATAAAAAAGATTTTAGGTTTAATAATAATTTTGTTACCGAATGTACTCATTTTATACATTCTCCTGCAAAGGTCTTTCTTTATCAAATGCTTCACCACCGTATTATCCTCAATTATACTACCGTAAAAAAACGGTAGCCACTATCCGATATTCCACTTCTTGCCTGATAGCTATATAATTTAAAAGACCTGAAAAACTTAAAAGATTTTACAAACAAGCCAGTAATGGAACATGGACTAAGTTAAGGATGGCTTTGTAGCAAGCTTTAGCCTGGCAGATGTAAGCAGTGTAATTTATTATAACAAAAGTTATCTGCCTTTGATTTTTCCAAACCTCTACTGCGTGTTTACCCACTTTCCATGTTCCGGCACGGCTACCTCATACCACTTATTAATTAAGTTGTTCAGGCCTTGTTCCAATTCTGTATTCTCCAAAGCGGTGCCATGCCCGGATATAACGGTTTGCGGATTTAGAGCAGCCAGGCGCTTTACTGATTCATAAGCCGCAGCCCAATCGGTGGTCAAATAAACGGGGGGACCACACACTTCTTTCTTTTGAATAAGCACCCTGTATAAAGAATCCTGCTTAACGGTCACGAAAGCATCTGCAGCAATCAGCAGCCGATCACTTTCCCTAAACAGCGCTATTTGTCCGGGTGCATGCCCGGGCACATGTATCCATTGCCAGCCCGGTAATTCCGACACTGTGCCATCCGAAGGTATCCTTTTCAAAACCTCTTTGATATCAACGGGTTCATTCGGATACAAGAAAGACAACTTAGCCAATAAACCGCCTTCCACGGAAGTATCTGGCTGAGGATAAGCCTCCTGTCCTGTTAAAAAAGGAAACTCCAGTGGGTGTGCATATACGGGCACCTTCCATCGTGAAAGCAAGACGACAATACTACCCACATGGTCAAAATGGCCATGAGTAAGAACAATGGCAGATGGTGGATTTTCTTTACCATATCTTTCTTCTGCTACACGGATTATTTCCTCTCCGGAATTAGGCATACCTGCATCTACCAATACCCATGGATTACCTGGCTCACCGATCATGATAAGGTTTACAATCTGGTTTGTGTAGTAGGCTACATCGGGTCTTACTTGCCGAAGCTTTCCGCTATCAACAGAAGTCATAGGGATGATCTTATTGTCGTCGCTCTGTTTCATAATTTTGTTTTCATGTCGAGGCCAAAGTCTGTGCCAGCGAACGAATCAGCAGTTTGAAGCAGTATCAAGGTTAAAGGTGAGCCGGCGCCGGTGGATGATGTAAACTTTGTAGCAGGCGCTCCTTTGCAGTATTCTTAAAAACGTTCTCTTTAAATAATATCATATGGGTATACAACAAAGGTCATGTGTGGTGTAATTTTTGCTAAGTAATTGCATCCAACTGCGAAAAATCATTTTTCCCGCTTTAAGATTTTTAATCCGTACACCTTTTTATTGCATAGCTTTTCTTGCTATTGTAAGCTTTATATTTTTTTGGACGAAAATTGTTATACTTAATGTTTAGCAATGAATAAACATTGTTCTGGAAGGATTTCCGTAAAACAGTTAACTTTAAGCAATACAAAAATCAGTATGAAAACAGAAACAACCGATCAGGTCCGTTGGATGACGGCCTGCATGTTTACAATTACAATGATATGTGCGGCAGTATCTTGCTCTGCACAGCCTGGAATGCATCAGTCACTACTTGCACTTTCAAAAAAGAATCATACACTGGCAATTGTCGATCCTGCAACGTTTAAAGTAGTAGCCACTATCCCAGTAGGCGAAGATCCGCATGAGGTTATTGCTTCTACAGAGGGCAAAACGGCCTATGTTTCTATTTATGGTGGCGGCAGTCTTCATACCATAAATGTAATAGACCTTGTTGCTAAAAAACGATTGCCCGATATTGATACCAGGCCGTTACTCGGTCCACATGGACTTACATTTGTAAATAACAAATTATGGTTTACTGTCGAGGGCTCAAAAACCATTGCTTCCTATGATCCGTTAACCAACAAAATAGATTGGGTTATGGGAACAGGGCAAAACAGAACGCACATGATTTATGTAACCAATAATACTAAAAGAATCTATACCACCAACGTTGCCTCGGGAACAGTAAGTATTCTTCAGGATACTATAATGCCGCAGGTCAATTTTAGGCCGCCTCCAAACGGCTCACATACTGGTAATATGCCACATTCGCCCGGTAATGGACAGCCTCCGCCATTCATGCAACAGCATTCTAATTGGATGCAAACGCTCATCACTGTTTCCAATGGCTCCGAAGGTTTTGACGTATCCCCGGACAGCACTCAATTGTGGACCGCATCTGCAGAAGATGGACAGATCTACATCATTGATGTTTTGACAAAAAAGCTATCAGCTACTATCGATGCAAAGGTGAATGGAGCTAACAGGCTTAAGTTTACGCCGGATGGCAAGCTTGTATTTATTTCCAGCCTCGGCTCCGGTAATCTTACAGTGTATGATGCGATCACCCGAAAAATGGTTAAGCAAATTGATATCGGGCATGGTGCTGCTGGTATTCTTATGCAGCCGGATGGAACACGTGCTTTTGTTGCTTGCGGTCCTGATGATAATATTGCAGTTATTGATCTTAAAACATTAACGGTTATCGGTCACATTGATGTCGGCGGAGAACCAGACGGCCTTGCATGGTCTATACAGTGATTTTTTATTGGCGTGCTAAACCGGAATTTTAAAGATCAAAATTTATAACGAGGACAAATGGCAACATAATTATTTACGATGAATTACTTATTGCGCTATGTACATTTATGTGGTTTGCCATTGTCACACTACTCTTATTGTCTATTAGTAACTATGGCCAACGGGTTGCTGTTTTTGATATCATTTTATTTTTTACATTAACTTTAATGGTTACTTTTATGTCGAAAATCTTACACACTTAATCTGGATTACTGCTGTTCAATAGTTAAGAGAAAGTAGTTGAGCTATATATTTTGTAATTGATGCAGAACAATGCATATACAAAGGAGTTAACCTTTCCCCGGGTATTTTACCAGCAATTACTGGAAAACGCAATATTTGCCATTTTTATAAGCAAGAATGATTTTTCTATAATCTATGCTAACAAAGCGTTTCATTCCCTTTTTCAATATTCTCCTGAACAGTTATTGACAAAATCTGTCGTTAACCTGATTTCTGACTCAACACATGGTACCATCGCAAGAGTAGAGGGCAAACCTTGTCATGCCATGGGTATAAGGCCCAATGGAGAAAAATTTAGTATTACTTACTGTTCCTCTCCTATTTGGGACGATGAAATTGAAGAAGAAGTAGCATACAACACTATAATAGAACCGCTCGGTGTTGCTAAAATTAAGTTTGAAGAAGAACTAAAAGATACGCTGCTTAATGCCGTAGGTCAGGCTGTTATTGCTACAGACACAAATGGAATAATCACTTTTTGGAATAAGGCAGCTACCGATCTCTATGGATGGAATGAAGCAGAAGCTCTTAATAAAAATATTCTTGACGTAACGCCCAGCGAGCCGACCAAACAGCAGGCGGCAGAAATTATGAAGCAGCTATCCGCAGGCAATTCATGGTCTGGCGAATTTGTGGTAAAGAAGAAAGATAGAGACAGCTTCCCTGCCTTTGTAACAAATACTCCTATAGTGAACGCGCGTGGAAAGCTTATCGGTATTATTGGAGTGTCGGCAAATCTTTCAGGCGTTAAGAAGGCTGAGCGGGAAATGTCATTATTGTTGCATAACACTGAAGAATCTTTTATTCTTTTAGATAAAGAACTTAAAATAATTTCTTTTAATGACCAATATAAAAATCTCTATCAGAACTACTTTAATAAGGAGGTGATTAAAGGACATTCTATCCTTGAGTATGTGCAACAGGAAAGGTTGCCAATGGTAAAAGAAATCTATCAAAAGGTTTTGGCCGGCAGTAAGGAAGAATCGGAAGTAAGAATTTCACAGGAAGACGGTACTAATAAGATCCTCTCGATAAGATTTAAGCCTGCAAAAAACGAAGCCGACGTAATTATTGGCGTTTTTGTTACGGGATTAGATATCACTGAAAAGATTGAAGCAGAAAAAAAATTCAATAGTCAAAGGCAACTTTTGCAACAAGCGGATATAACCTGGAGGGAATCTGAGGAAAAGTACAGCAATCTTTTTAATCTCAGTCCTCAGCCAATGTGGGTTTTCGAAATATCAACACTCAGATTTTTGCAGGTGAACAAAGCGGCCGTTGATTTATATGGTTATAGTGAGCAGGAATTTTTGGCAATGACTATAATAGGTATTCTTCCTGTAACGGAAATAAAAAAAACTATTGCCGCAATAAAAACCTCACAGGAAATGCTGGAAAATTTTTTTTCGGGCACATTTAAACATAAGAAAAAATCGGGCGAATGGATAGATGTTGAAGTGTACAGCTCTTCTATTTCCATGAATAATACAGAATGCAAGACGGTAATTGCTATCGACATTACCGAAAAGAACAAAACGGAGTTAAGACTTACCAACGCTATTATTAAAGCACAGGAAGATGAGCGCTATGAAATTGGTGGTGAACTTCATGATAACATTTGCCAGGTATTGGCTGGCACTCAATTAACTCTTCGAAATCTAAAATCGGATATTTCTCCAGCTAAACTTGAACTGTATAATAACTGCATGGATTATATAAAGATAGCGCTGGATGAAATTCGTAATCTTTCACACCGGCTGGCACCTGCTTTTTTCGATAATGCCAATCTTGAAGATTCGTTTCAGCAATTACTGAGAAGTTTCAATACTCATAACCAATTTGAAGTTAAATTCAGTTTCGATAAATCTGTTATTGATGCGCATTTAAAGCGGGATTTGCAATTGAACCTCTATCGTATTTTGCAGGAGCAATTGAATAATATAACCAAATATTCCCAGGCGACAGAGGTAGAAGTAATGGTGAATATTGAAGAGCGCAATTTTTTTATGCTTACAGGAGATAATGGCGTTGGCTTCGATACGATGGCAGCTAAAAATGGTATCGGTTTAGCGAATATGAAAAGAAGAGTTGAGCTATTTTATGGCAGTCTCTCTGTGAATTCTTCGCCAGGCAACGGTTGCATAATAATTGTTAGAATCCCTGAAAAATTTTTATAACCCAAAAGGCATTCAATAAATGCCAAATAAGTTTTTAGATTTTACAAATAAAATAATTCTATAATATTTCAATCCATTTGCTGAAATATATTGTAACTAGTTCATTGCTTATATATGGTAAAATAATACGATTTTAATGCAATGATTGATCAAACATCTGTGGTCACTGAACCTTTGATTTCAGTAATCATCCCATTTTTAAATCCCGGGTACTGGCTGGTAGAAGCAATTGAAAGTGTACTTCATCAAACTTATGTAAACTGGGAATTGATCTTAGTTGATGACGGCTCCAAAAAAGAGGATTCTGAAATTGCATTAGCTTACTCTGAAAAATTCCTTGAAAAAATAATATATATTGAACATGATGGTCATGAGAATAAAGGATTAACAGCAAGCAGGAATACAGGAATTGCCAAAGCACATGGTGATTTGATTGCATTTTTGGATGCGGATGATTGTTGGCTGCCCGAAAAATTGTTTAATCAACTTACTATCCTCAAACAGTTTCCGCAGGTGCAAATGATTTGTGAAGCATCAATTTTCTGGTTCAGCTGGAAGCATCCGGATGAAAAAAATCATGTTCAACTAATTGGTGCAGATGCAGGCGTTTACAAACCACCTCAATTAATGGAACTTTTGTATCCTTTAGGAGAAGGGCAGCCACCTTGTCCGTCGGGCATTATGATAACAAAACAAGCTTTGAAAAGAGCTGGTGGTTTTGAAAAAGATTTTTCCGGAATATACCAATTGTATGAAGACCAGGCCTTCCTTAGCAAGGTGTATGCGCAAGAGATCATATATATCTCGTGCGAAGCAAATAACATGTATAGAAAAAGAAACGATTCTATGTCATCTGCAGCGAAAAACGAAGGCTTATATAAAAGTGTACGCTTATTTTATCTTGAGTGGATGGAAAATTATTTTTTAAAATCTTCTTCAATCAATCCTGAAATTGAAAAACTAATAAATAATTTTCGGCAAAAAATACAAAATTAGAAGTCAGGGATTATTTTATAGTTATTTCTGAATTTAATTATTATTAAAAAAATTAATAATCCAGCCGCACAAGATAAGCTAAGAGTAGGCGCAGATATTTTGGTCAGTCCCCATCCTGTAACGTAAGAACCCAGCACGTCGCACAAATTGATCAAAGCTAAATAGGTAGTGAATTGTGATCCCTCTACTTTTTTTATACACAAGCCCATCAAAATGGGAAAGATAGTTACACTCAGCAATGGGTCAGCAAGATTCCACAAAACCAGTGCTGCACCCGAATAATATTTATAGATCCAGAAAGCATTGGTTGCGTTAAGTACTAATAAGAAAATACATACTGCCCACATAATTTTTATCTGTAATTTTTTGTGGCCCACTTTATCTGAAATGCCACCTGCAATAAGAATGGCAACAAACGTAACGATGCTGCCCCAGCCGCCCTGCAGGTAAGACACTTCCTTGTCCGGCCATTTCACTACATTAATAAGATGGTAAGTGTAAGACCTTATAAATACACTTGAGCAAAAATAAACCAGTGCTACAAGGGCGAAATAGCGCAAGCTCTCTTTACCGGCTATGCCATCATATACATTTTTAAAAACTGTTTTGAAAGGCGGATCTTTTTGTTCCATGCTTTTAATCACTCGTTTTTTGCGCGAGGGGAGCAGCGTATTGCCTCTTTCAAGTTTGGTAAAAAAGAATAAAATGGAGAATGCCGTAAGGCTTGCGGTTTGCACCATCGCTGTGGTTTTAAAGCTATAGCTGTGCAGCATCATAGAAAATAGGGTGGAGCTAAACGCGACACCCAATAAAAAGCCACCCCGCATGAAGCCATTCATGCGTCCTCTTTCCATGGCAGGTGCAATAGTAATTGCCATAGCATCTACGCTGGCCACCTGAACAGATGCACAGACGCTATAGGAAAAAAATACAGCACTCAGCGCAGAAAGATGATTCTCCGGTTGCTCAATAAAGAATAATGCGGTAGTAACCAATACACCTGCCCATTGGGAAAAAACGATCCAGTGTTTGCGGTTTCCCATGCTTGAAAATTGAAATCTGTCAATTAGAGGTCCCCATGCAAACTGAAGGATCCATGGCAGGCCATCAAGTGCTACAAACGTTCCTATCTTTTCCGATGAAACGTGCTTGCCTGCAAGAAAGTTGGCAATTGCTGTAAGTGCAAAGCCTGCAGGAATGCCTTGTATAATATACAAATAAAAGAATGTACCGTATCTTAAATAAGCGTTTTCGCTTAATACAGGAGCTTTCATTTATGCGCAGCAGTTATGGTTGCATTTGTATTGGATTTATATAACCAATCGTTTAGTTGTTCTTTAAAAGCAGGAAGATTCCAGTCAAAAACCTGGTACCTGTTTAATGTAAAAATATTGGAATGTGGATATATTTTTCCGGCGTCTGTGGTAAAACATGCGTCCAGATGTAACTGCCGGGCTGCTTCAACAGAACTGGCATCAAACCGGCCATAAGGATAGGCAAACAGGTTGCTTTCAATGTGGAGCCTGCTTAAAAATCTCTGACTATCCACCATTTCTTTAGCCTGCAGTAGTGTATCTTTTCCTTTCAGATCTGCATGAGTATGTGTATGCATACTGATAGTAAAAAGCTTTTGTTCAGAAAGCTGCTGCAGTTGTATTTCATTCATTGGAGATCTTGCTGAAAATACATCGCTGCTGCAATGAGCCCAATCTTTTAAAGATGCCAGTTCCTTTTCAATATCTCTGAAATGTAAATTTCTTAATCTCTCCCAAATATTTAAAAAAATCGCACACCTGCCAGTAGGAGCACTTTCATAATAAAGCCAGTTCTTATGCTGCAAGTATTGATGTTCAGAAAGCTCCGGCTCATCAATAATGTATTCAGTTTGTTCCTCATCTTCATGTAAAAGCAAAGAGGCAGGTAAGCTTTTTAATTGAAGAAAGATCATTTCCAATTCATCCCACCAAAAATTTCTTTTATTGATAAAAGCAGTTGCTATAAAAAAAGTTGCCGGGCAATCATGTTTCTCCAGAATGGGCTTTGCATGATAATAATTATCTGCATATCCATCATCAAACGTAATGCAAACGCTATTACCCGGAAGGTTTCCTGATGTTATTCCACTTATTAAATCGTTGGCGCTTATTATATTAAAATGGTTTTTTAAAAATTGTATCTGTTCTTCAAAATTTTCTGGCGAAACACAAATGCCCCATGGATCTGTATCTGTTTTATTAATCCTGTGATATAACAAAGTAATGATGCCGGGCTCAGAGGTGTGCCTAATTTCGTTCATACTAAAAGGCTAACTGCAATAATTTATAATAATCTTTCCATTGCGTCAATCCTTTATTATAAGCCGACTTTTCTTCTGCGGATTGTATATAAGGCGCTTGTTTCTCCATTACCGTCTTCACGGACTGCATCATCGTTTCATAATTGTGCGATAATCCGGATGAATGAAAATAATAAGTAGCTATAAATTTTTCATGATGCATAACAGTATGCTGTCTTGCAACATTGAGATACAGGTCATAATCTTCGCAGGCCTTTAAGCTTTCATCATAACAAAACTTGTTAAACACCCAACGCTGAAACATAACAGCGGCGTGCATTCCAATGTAATTGCGTTGCAACAATTTTGCATAATGATTGTGAGCGACAAAAACAGATACAGGTTGAACATTGTTAGTTTCTGCACGAAGTAAATAATAATTGCCCGACACAAAAGCAATCGAGGGCTTATCTTTTATAGCTAAATAATTTTGCTCCAGCGCATCTTTCTCAAGCCAGTCGTCTGCATCTAAAAAAACGAGGTAATCACCGTTTGAATTTTTAATACCGGCATTGCGGGCCGCCGCCAGTCCCTTGTTTTGCTGGTAAAAATAACTCAGTTGCCATTCTTTATTAATCGCAGAATAAGTATTATCTGTTGAGCCATCATCAATAATAATTAATTCAACACTACTATACGTTTGATTTAGTACGCTTTCAATAGCTCTTGGTAAGAAGTTAGCATAATTATACGTTGGAATAATAACGCTGATAAGAGGCACTTTTTTGCTTACGTTCATAAAGCAGAAAATGAATTAACGCAATTGTCTATGTATTGTTCACACATCAGAAATTTTGGTTACAGAGTCAATCGCTTTGTAAATGTATGATCTAAAAAATAACACAATCGCAAAGTCGATTGATCTATCAAAGCCTATTAAGATTAGCTTCATTATATATTATGATGTGTTTTTGAGATTGAATCGCATGCATTCATGATTTGTTTTCAAAAAAAATCATAAAGAAAATATCCGTTGGGCATAATAGAATTTTTCTATTCAAGTCTAATACTGGTAAGCATTTTAGAAAAATCAATATAGTCTGCCGTAGTATAGTACTTTCTATTTTGAAATCTATATTTTGAAAAGTAGTTATACTTTTAAATCCGTAAAAGCGTTATAGTAAAGAGGCGAAAGAAAAGGTGAGCAGGTTTCAACTAAAAGTAAGAAAAAATTTATTAAAGAGTCTCATATCAAGCAATCGTAAAGGTCGTCTTGTTTCTACAGGAGGGCCTGTTTTTTTTCTGGTTGTGAAATTAATAAATAATTATTATTAAAAGAAAAGTTTTAAATTTTTTTTAATATTTAATTTCTGCCAGGCCATATTGTTACATATCTGTAAATTTCGGTTTTATTGTAATGATAAAATAAAATAACATGCATGGTATTATGTCTTCAATTGCATCTTTAGTTTTATCTCCCTTTAACTGGTTATTGGTTCTTATTATAATCGCTTTAGCTTCAAAGAAACGATCACTTAAGCGGCGTTGCTTTTTTTTTGCCGCCCTTGTTTTTATAATATTCGGCAACAAGCTGCTTATAAATTATTATGCAAAAAAATGGCAACCTGTGCCGGTGGATGCAAATGCCTTGCATCAATATAGTTGCGGCGTTGTGCCAGGTGGCTTTGCAAGCCCGGATGCAGCGGGAAATGGTTACTTCAACGCCACTTCCGACAGATTTATAGAAGCTTTAAAGCTTTTTAAAATGCATAAAATATCTCACATACTTATCAGTGGCGGGAATGGCAAAGATGATGATAAAAGTTTTCGGGAAGCCGCATGGGTTAAGAATGAATTGCTTGAGATGGAAGTCCCTGACTCGGTAATTTTTACAGAAGACCAATCTGATAATACTGCTGATAACGCCGTTAATGCAAAGCGCCTACTTGACTCTTTACATTTTCCGCCACCATACATTCTTATCACATCAGCTATGCATGTGCCGAGAGCGCTGCTCTTGTTTAAAAAAGCAGGTTTGATAACAGATGCTTTTCCTTGCAATTATACTGAAGGCAGAGATATATTTTCGTGGACTGACCTGCTGCCACGGCTCTCTGTTCTTTCGGACTGGAATGGCTACATGAAAGAAGCCGCGGGCTTCGCCTGGTATTCAATTAAAAAATAAATGTTGGGTAACTGTTATTTTACAAACGAAATTCTAATAAAAAAAAGGCTGTAAAAAACAGCCCTTTTATTTAATGGAATATTATTAATGATGATGGTGCAACTCATTATGCCTATGAATTTGTCTGTCTGCACGTTTTAAAGGATGCTTTACACCTTCATTCTTTAGCACGTTTACATTGGCAGCAATCTCTTTTTTATCTGCCTGGATAAGTTTGGTTTCTGCTTCTGCTTTTACTGTTTCGCCATGTTTCAGATCATTCTTTCTTAAGCGCTCTGCTTTTCTTTCGGCCCTTATTTCTTTTCTTAAATCTTTCATATCAGTTTTTTTAGTGGCAGCAGTTGCAGTGGAAGTAGTTTGTGCGAAAGCTCCAATGGTAAAAAACATGAATGCTAATAATGTAATGGATACTTTTTTCATTTTTTTTAGATTTATGGTTAATTGCTTCTTTGTGAATGCACTTTAGATGTAAGATGAGTTTAAAGGTTTAATCTATCAATTAAAATATTCAAAAAGATGTTTAGCTTCAAATGATTATTTATTTTTATTACTTATAGAATTCTAATGATTGCTTATAGATTTTTAAATAGAAAGACAATACCCGTATTTTTTGTTTATTTCAATTGGGTTCTTCTCACTGTTTATTCATTAAAGGTTTGTGCGCAAAATAAGGATGTATATAAAAATCAATCTTTGCCCGCTTATGATCGCGCAGCAAACCTGGTTTCGCAATTGACGCTGGAAGAAAAAAATTTCTTTGTTAGGCTACCAGAGCAAAGCGATACCACGATTGAAGATACCGGCTTATAATTGGTGGAATGAAGCATTGCATGGTGTTGCAAGAGCAGGAGAAGCAACAGTTTTTCCACAAGCAATAGGCATGGCAGCCACTTTCAACGACTCCTTATTGCAACAAGTTGCTGATGCCATTTCTACGGAAGCGCGTGCTAAATACAATCTTGCTATAGCCCAAAACAGGCACCTGCAATACATGGGTTTAACTTTCTGGTCTCCTAATATAAATATTTTTCGAGACCCGCGATGGGGCAGGGGACAAGAAACTTACGGGGAAGACCCATATCTTACAGGCCGCATGGGTGCTGCATTTGTGAGAGGCATGCAGGGCAATGACAGCAATCATTTAAAAACAGCAGCCTGTGCGAAACACTTTGCTGTGCATAGCGGCCCCGAGGCCACACGGCATTCTTTCAATGCAATAGTTGATGAAAAAGATTTGAGAGAAACCTACCTGCCTGCATTTCATACGCTTGTTACAGTAGGCGTTGCCTCGGTGATGGGTGCGTATAATAGTATCAATGGCGAGGCTGCGAACATCAATAACACCTTGCTGAATATTCTGCGAAACGAATGGGGGTTTAATGGTTACCAGGTTACTGATTGTTGGGCTCTTGAAGATATCTGGAAAGGACATAAAGAATTACAAAACAGTACAGAGGTGGCGGCGGCCGCAATTAAAGCTGGAGTGAACCTTGATTGCTCCACACTTTTGCAAGATGACCTAATGAAGGCTGTTCAGCAAAAGCTGGTTACTGAAAAAGAAATAGATGCATCATTGACAAGGCTTCTTATAATTCAGTTTCGGCTTGGGTTTTATGATGATCCTTCTTCATCGGCTTACATAAAATATACTGCTGATAGTGTTCGAACAGCTTATCATATTGAGCTTGCACGAAAAATAGCAGAGCAGGGAATGGTTCTTTTAAAAAATGAAGAAAATGTATTACCGATACATTTGGCAAATACAAGATCTATATATGTTACCGGTTGTAATTCTTCTTCGGCTGATGTGTTGCTTGCTAATTATCGCGGCATTTCACCAGGGCTTGTCACGTTTGTGGAAGGCATTACCAAAGCGGCTGGTCCTGGCACTATTGTTACTTATGACCTGAGAAATGATTTCGTTGATTCAACAAGATTCAGCGGGACATGGAATGCGAACGATGCTGATGTAACTATTGCTGTGATTAGTTTAACGCCAATGATGGAAGGCGAAGAAGGCGACGCATTTTTATCAAACAACGGTGCTGACAGACTTAATCTTGAGTTACCAGCGGGGCATATTAAATTCTTAAAAGCATTACGAAACGCAAGCAAGAAGCCAATCGTTGCTGTGATCACAGGAGGCAGTGCTGTAAATATTGATGCTATTGCGCCTTATGCAGATGCCATCATCATGGCATGGTATCCCGGTGAGCAGGGAGGTAATGCGCTTGCAAATATTTTGTTTGGAAAAGTAAATCCTTCAGGAAGGTTGCCCGTCACTTTTTATAAATCAGTAAATGATCTTCCGGATTATAGTGACTATAACATGAAAGGCAGAACGTATCGCTATTTCAGCGGACTTGTTGAATATCCCTTCGGATATGGTTTAAGCTATACCACGTTTGATTATGTATGGAAACAAATGCCGAAAAACATTTATGTAAAAAGCGATACACTAACTTGTTCAATTACTTTAAACAATAGAGCAGCAATGGATGGTGATGAAATAGTCCAGGCATATATTCAGTATCCGGATATGGAAAGAATGCCTTTAAAAGAATTGAAATATTTTAAAAGAGTGAGCGTAAAAACTAATAACTCTTCTATTGTTGATATATCCATTCCTTTAACAGATATTCAAAAATGGGATCTTCGCAAACATGCATGGATGCTGGATCCTGGTCAATACAAAATATTTGTAGGGGGTAGTTCAGCAGATGAAAGATTGATAGGACATTTCATTGTAAAATAAAATAATCATATAAATTTAAAGACCGTATCAATAATTGTGTTGATAACGCTTGTTTTAAAAGCATCCGCTTGTGCTGCAGCAAGTCCTGCTTCTGTTAAGGCTGTCATCTCTACCAGGTCCTCATCGCCTGACAACAATAATCTGAATTCATCTTCATCAATTAAACCGTCTGCAAGTTGTTGCGTATAATTTTCAAGGTCAGACTGAATAATGTGAAGCAGGCTGGTTCCATCGCTTGCAGCCGCTGCGGCCATATCTTTAAAAGTTCCTTTCGCCAGTTCGACAACTGCATTTTTTAATTGGATAAATAAATCGGAGAAATTGATTAACATGCTATTCCTATTTAGTGCTTTTGTTTTTACCATTTTCAAGTTTAATTACCTGGTCCAAAAGATTACCAATTTGGTCACTCGCATCCTGTGCAAACACAGTGCTTTCTATATTTTTATCTTTCCAGTTATCTTAAAAATTTTTTAAAAAAATAATTATCTGAAAGCAATATTTCATATTGTTTAGTTGATAAAGAATTATTGTCTCTTCCTTTGCTGTATTGATAAGCTTTTTGAAGTTCAGTAACTACATTCGTTATGTCTGGCTTTGCATCCATATATTGAGTAGTGGCCGATTCAAGCGTAAGATTTTGCATATCCACTTTCAATGAAGTCGCCTCTGTATAAGCATACTGATCATACAATGCAATGAAAGGTTTACAACCATTCATTGCGAGTAAAAATGCAATTGTTATTATAGATATTTTTTTATAAAAATTATTGCTCATGTTATGCTTTATAAGATTCGAGCCACGCAGGATCGCTTAATTGTTTTTGTATTCTTATAATATCGCCGGAAGCTGTGACCAGCAAGTCATTCAGACGGCTATCAATCAAATCCTTTTGAAATAAGTTACCGCTTTGAACAATGTATTCGGCCATTTGTTCCCCGATTACTTTCATAAGATCGAACTTGGTTATATCCGCCATATCAATATCTCCAAGTACATCTTCATTCAAATCGTGTAGCCACTTCGAGTGGTATTTTTTTTCATCCAATGCATCGGTGTTAGGTATCTTGCTTATGGCCGTAGGATCTAGCGAAATCTGGTATCTTCTAAAATGAATTGTATCGCAGATCATTGGTGACCGAAAAGCATTTACCTGCATCGCACTTGCATCCTGTCCAGTCTGTGTCATCAGCCAGTTAAGCCAAAATTTTAGGTCCAGGCCATGCGGGTTAATTGTTTCTGTAGGTTTAATAAATTGCCGGGAAATGCCGGTACCAAAACTATAGAGAGTTATTTGTGCTATCTGGTAAGATGAAAGACGCGGATTTTTATCCGCACGGCTATAAGATACCGCCTCCATAAAAGCAGCAAGAGATGGATTATTATAAGTTGTAGTACCCCCATCCAAAAATCTTTCTAATGGATAAAAATAAGTAGGAGCGCTCATCGTGGCTTCCATTACAGAGCGGAGCAACACGTCTTTATATGTTCCATAATAAGTGCCATCATCTTGTTTAAAACAAGAGAAAAAAGTTTCTTCCGAAGCAGATATATCTTGTGCTGTTATCATGAGATCGAGATCATGAAGCTCGCATGCTTTCGCAAGGGTTATATCATCCGTAATGCTCTTAACCAGCTCGCGGTATTTCTGTTTTGAAAACGCAGGCGGATTAACAAACCGGTTCCCCAAAAATCTTTTATCAAACACCTGGGTTACCAGGTTGATGTACATAGTTTCAATGTCCTTTGCTGTATGTCCCATAGTAATGAGCCCAGATATGATGCCTCCTGTTGAAGTGCCTGAAATCATATCGAACAATTCATAGCATGGAATGCCGGCAATCTCTTCCAGCTTTTTCAAAAGCTGTATGGTTAATATGCCACGCATGCCACCACCATCAAGGCAAAGGATAAGCCTTCTATTGTAATCAATCTTTAAGTTATCGAACGCCTGCTTCCTGGAAGCATTCAGATTTTCTCCGTTGGGTTTGGCCATAATATATTCGTATGTATGGTAACAGATAAATTTTCGTTTATAGCATATCGGTTACCCTACACATTTTTTATAAATTATTTTTTCTTAATAGTGACTTTCTTTGCAGCAGGATTGTCCATTATCACTCTTATCGTCCAAAAATCATCAGATAAATTTTCATTAAGCAAATAATCATAAGGAATGGTAAAATACCCTGCCATTCCCCAATCCGGACCCCAGCTGTTGCGAGCGATAAATCTTTTCGAAGCATCATCGTAGCCAACAGCCACAACTGCATGGCCGCCGACAACTTTTTCTGATTTAGCGGGCATGTTCAGCTTCCCGGTTTTTGCTACGGCTTCACTTTCAAAAGATTCATATACCGTAAAGCCAAACACAAATGGATACCCTTGCGAAAGACATGCCTTCATTTGATTTGCTGAACGTGCTACAGCCTGGTAAGAAACTACCTGGTGTTTAAGTGCATCTGTGTAAGCAGCGGCAGGCGGCTTTTGCGCAAACTTGGTAATTACATAAGGCCACATGGTTTCAGGACAAGCGCCCTGCTTATTAACGCTTTTAATCCCATCTCTCAGCTGTGCACCATTATCAGATTTTACAGTATGCTCTATCACTCTTTCATTGTAATAGATAAATAATCGTGAAGGAACAAAGGCCGTTGAAGCGTTTTGCTTTAGCAATTCAAACTCGAACGCACCGCCGATAGCATTGGCAGTGCAGCTTCCAAGCTGCCCCTGGTCATATACTTCAGGGCATTGCTTACGCAAATCAATCTTTGCAGGAAGCTTGCTTATAAAAGCTCTTGGTGCGTTATATTGAAAGTCTCTTTGATCAGGAAGATCTGGCTGCCAGCCATACTTTGCTATGTTAAAAGGCATTGTTGAAAAATTTGCGCCTACTCTGAAATTCCCTTTTCGGCTTCCGGGATTATTTTTACTTACATTATAAATTACGTATAAAAGATAACTGTTATGTTATATTCGCAAAACGTTTTCAGGTAATTTTTAATATGATGCAAGAATAGTTTTTTGGGGATTTTTGGGTCTGCTAAAATATGGAAGAGTTTGTAATTAAAAATGTTTTGTGTAAAATAAAATTGTACTTTATCCGCCGGGTTTATGAGTTCTATAATTTTTTAGGGCACAAATTTTTTTATAATAAAATTAATTGGGCACTTTAATATTTTAAATGTTATGAGTAAAAAAATAATGTGGTTATTGTTCCTTACAATATGCACTGCCACTGGCTTTGCACAGCTTTACGTTGCCGATTTAAAAACCGAAAGTCTTACCAATCCTTATGGCATCGATGCTGCGCAACCGCGCTTTAGCTGGCTGTTGCATAGTGATAAAAGGAATGTAATGCAATCCGCTTACGAGATAAGAGTGACTGTTGATAAGGATATAATTTGGGAAAGCGGCAAGGTAGTTTCTGATCAGAGTGTTTATATTCCATTTGGTGGAAAGCCGTTGCAATCAGATACAAAATATAACTGGCAGGTAAAAGTGTGGGATAATTATGGAGCTGCATCTTCATGGAGTAAGCCGGCTTTTTTTCAAACGGCATTATTAAACAAAGGCGATTGGAAAGCAAAATGGATAAGCCCGGATATGTAGAAGATACGCTAATGCGCCCCAGTCCTATGTTTCGAAAAGAATTTATTACTAATAAAAAAATTATTCGTGCCAGTGCATTTATCACCGCACATGGTATATATGAAGCAAAGATTAATGGTAAAAAAATAGGTGATGCATATTTAACGCCCGGATGGACTTCTTATCACAACCGCCTTCAATATCAAACGTATGATGTAACTAACTTATTAAAGAATGGAAGCAATGCTGTTGGCGTTACTCTTGGTAATGGATGGTATCGCGGCATCATTGGCTTTGGTGATAATATAAATGTGTATGGAAAAGATATTGCGTTGTTTTTCAAATAAAGATAACTTATAGTGATGGCTCAACACAAACAATTGCCAGTGATGACAGATGGAAGTCATCAACAGGTGAGATTCGCTATGCAGAAATTTATAATGGTGAAACTGATGATACCCGCAAAGCAAAACAGGATGGTTATTTGCCAGGCTATGATGATAAAAATGGAATGGTGTAAAGGTTGCTAATTTCAATTACGATAATTTGATTGCACACAAAATGAACCTGTAAGAAAACATGAAACTTTTAAGCCTGTTCATATTTTTACAACACCAAAAGGCGAGCAGGTAATTGATTTTGGCCAAAATATAATCGGGTGGGTTCTGATGAAAGTACAAGGAAATACAGGTGATACAATTATTGTTTCTCATGCAGAAGTGTTAGATAAAAATGGAAATTTTTATACAGCCAATCTTCGTGCAGCAAAAGCACAGGATAAGTATATTTTAAAAGACAATAATGAAGAAATATTTGAGCCGCATTTTACATGGCATGGTTTCCGTTATACAAAAATTGAAGGGTTATCACTGGCGAATTAAAGCCTGAAGATTTTACTGCAGTTACGTTATATTCTGATATGCAACCAACGGGCACTTTTACTTCTTCCAATGCACTCATCAATCAGTTGCAACATAACATTCAATGGGGGCAAAAAGGAAATTTTTTAGATGTGCCAACTGATTGCCCGCAACGTGATGAACGGTTTGGCTGGACAGGTGATGCGCAGGTGTTTTCCCGCACCGCATCATTCAATATGAACGTAAATAATTTTATGCACAAATGGACAAAAGATATTGCTGCAGATCAGTATGCAAATGGGAGTGTGCCTTATGTTATTCCGAATGTGTTGGGCTATGGAGCAGGCGGTTCAACAGGCTGGGCAGATGTATTCAACCATAATTCCATGGAATATGTACTTGGCGTACGGTGATAAAAGAATTTTATGCAAAATCAATACGCAGCATGAAAGCATGGGTTGATTATATGAAAAATGAAAGCAGAGAATAATTTTGGCAAAGCGGTTTTCATTTTGGCGACTGGTTGTTTTATCAGCCCGGAAGATGATAATGATGGAAGATCAGCAGTTACAGATAAATATTTGATTGCGCAATGCTTTTATGCGCATTCCACCCAACTACTTATAAATGCTGCAACGTGTTGGGCAAAACAGAAGATGTACAATTTATTCGATCTTCTTGCAAAAAATTAAAGGTGCTTTTATAAAAGAATATATGACGCCAAATGGTGCGCTTGTTTCAGGAACGCAAACAGCTTATGTGCTTGCATTAAATTTTGATATGCTTCCCGATAATCTTAAGAATGCAAGCTGCTAGAAGACTTGCAGACAATGTAGAAGATTACGATAATCATTTAACCACAGGCTTTTTGGGAACTCCTTATTTATGTCATGTGCTTAGCAGGTTTGGTTATGATAGCATTGCTTATAAATTATTATTGCAGGATACGTATCCGTCATGGCTGTATCCTGTTAAAATGGGCGCTACCACTATATGGGAAAGATGGGATGGATTAAAGACCAGATAGCACTTTTGAGACACCCGGCATGAACTCATTCAACCATTATGCATACGGCGCTATTGGTGATTGGATGTATAGACGTATGGCTAGGTTTAGATACCTATGAAGATAAACCCGGATATAAGCATATTCGCATAGAACCTCATATTCGCGTAAGTTTCAACTATGTGGATGCAACTCTTCAAACCAATTATGGTAGGTTAAGCAATGCATGGAAAATGGATAGCACTACGATTACAATGGATGTCGAGATTCCTGCAAATACCACAGCAAGTATTTATCTTCCTTCATTAGGTGAAAACAATATTTATGAAGGCGGCAAAAAAATTTCTGCAGTAAAAGATATAAAAATCACGGGCAAAGAAAACGGTTATGTGATTGCACAGGTTGGATCAGGCAAATATCATTTTGTTATAAAAAAATAAGTTAACTGTTTTCGTTTACAATAAACTGTTATCCTCAAACTTTAATACTCTGTTATGAAACACTTTATAGTTCTGCTGCTTTCTTTGGCTATGAGCATTTGTATCCAGGCACAATTTCAACCTCAGAAAAATCAAATTGATTCTCTATTGAAATCCATCTATAATGATACGCTTCCCGGCGTTTCGATGGAAATAATAAAAGATGGTTCGGTAATATTTAATAAAAGTTATGGCGTTGCGGATATATCTAGTAGACAAAAGTTAACCGCTTTATCCAATTTCAATATAGCATCATTAACAAAGCAGTTCACCGCTATGGCTATTTTGCAGCTGGAAGAGCAGCACAAATTATCATTGAGCGATGCAATAAGCAAATACTTTCCTGATATGAATAAGCATGTTGCTGATATGGTGACCATACGCAATATGCTTACACATTCTTCCGGCATAATAGACCATTACGAATATGCCGATACAAAAGGCGTAACACATGCTCACGATATAGATGTGTATAATGCGATAAAAAATATTGATTCCTTGTATTTCAAGCCTGGCAACCATTTCAGGTATAGTAATACTGCCTATTGCCTGCTCGCACTTATTATTGAAAAGGTAACCGGCATGCCTTATCACTTGTACATGAAAGAAAAAATTTTTAACGCTGCAGGAATGATGCGTACGAATGTATGGAATGAAAAAACGACCATCCCGCAGATGGTTACCGGTTATGAATTTGACAGTGCTTCTAATAGATATAAAGTATCCGGGCCAGGTGAACACATATTTTTTTCAACAGAAGGAGATGGGGGAATCTGCACTTCCGTTACTGACTATGCCAAATGGTTTACAGCATTACAATCAGGTAAAATATTTTCGAAAGCAATTGTAGAAAAAGCAAGAAGCCTGCAATTTATAATTGATAAAGAAAAATCGCTTGGTTATGGTTTTGGATGGTTTATTGATGATAATGATGGAACAAAAAAAGTGTATCACAGTGGTTCTAACAGCGGCTTCCGTTCATTCAGTTTTACCATCCCGGCAAGTAATTATTTAGTGATCTTGTTTTCTAACCGCGACGATATAGACCTTGAAACGCTCGTACAAAAAATTGCAGCATTGCAATGGCCTTCATTATCTTTTACCAGGATTGAAGCGCTTACTTCGTGACTTTTTACAAGAACAGTAACTTAAATTATTGGCTTGCCATATCGCTCTATTATTGTATCTTTACCGTTATTGAGCTGTATAAGCGATTAAGACAATACTTTTCTTTTACTTATTAAGTAAATGTTAGACTTCTCTCATTCCTGTTTTTACTTACTCAGTTTTTCATTTTAACCAGGCTTGTATTAATACTTAATTTACTTATTTCAGGCTATATTTCTTACTTCATACAATTCTATGAGCAATAAACACGTTTTCTACATGTCAGTATGGAAAAAGTATATGTCTATAATAAACATATTGCTGAAAAAAGCCTCTGCTGAAGAGCAGGTGCTGGCTACTAACCGCATGGATTTTGAAAAGATAACAGGTAGTAAAAAATCCGGCTACAGCTTTATTATAAAATACGCTAATGGTAAGGCGGATACTGCTTACAGCAGTAACCAATTTATCCAGGCATTCATGGCAGCTTTACAATGCGATGAGCCAGTGTACAAACTTCTTAAAAAAAATGACTATATGTTTACGTTTACTTCAAAATTTCAACTACTTATAAAAAATAATTTGCGTGCTGCCACTGAAGTAACAGAACCTGAATCCGAAGAAGCGCTGGCACACTAATTCAATAACCAGATTTTTCACAAAGTACAATAGTACACATTAAATACATTTTATTTTGGATTTTAAAGATTTACAATTAATTGCACCTGTATTAAAAGCGTTGCAATCTCAAGGCTATACAGAGCCTACACCCATACAACAAAAAGCTATACCTGTTGCGCTTCAAAGCAAAGACTTACTAGCCTGTGCACAAACAGGGACAGGTAAAACAGCAGCTTTTGCATTACCTATCATTCAGCTTTTGCACTTACAAAAAGAAGCGGAAACATCGTACAAAGGCATACGGGCTCTTGTGCTTACGCCCACACGCGAACTGGCTCTTCAGATAGAAGAAAGCTTTGCAGATTACGGTGCATATGCAGGTCTCAGGCACCTGGCGGTCTATGGAGGAGTGCCCCAATACCAGCAGGTAAAGAGCCTGCAAAAAGGTATTGATATTTTAATTGCTACGCCCGGCAGGCTGCTCGATCTTATGATGCAGCGTTACATCTCTTTGCAACAAATAAAAATTTTTGTACTCGATGAAGCAGACCGTATGCTGGATATGGGCTTCATAAATGACGTGCGCAGAATAGTGGCAAAGCTGCCTCAACAAAGGCAGACTCTATTTTTCTCGGCTACCATGCCGCCTGAAATTGTTGCATTATCAAAGAGTATGCTTACAAACCCTGTTAAGATAGAAATATCCGCCGTGTCATCTACTGCTGACACTGTAGAGCAGGAAGTTTATTTTGTTGAAAGAGCTAATAAGAAACTTCTGCTCATGCACCTGTTAAGAAGTGATGAAATAGATACGGCACTTATTTTTACGCAAACGAAGTTTGGTGCAGATAAATTATGCAGGGCATTACAAAAAGAAAATATAAAAGCGCTGGCTATTCATGGAAATAAATCGCAAGTGCAGCGTGTGAAAGCATTAGATAATTTTAAAAATAGAAATATAAAAGTTTTAATAGCGACCGATATAGCGTCAAGAGGCATAGATATAGAAAGTTTATCGCACGTTATAAATTATGAGCTGCCTAACATTCCTGAAACCTACGTGCACAGAATCGGGCGTACAGGCCGTGCAGGTGCTGCAGGCAAAGCCATCTCGTTTTGCGGATTGGAAGAAAAAATGTTTTTGCGTGATATTCATAAGCTCATTGCTCAGTCTATTCCTGTAGTCAGGGATCACCCTTACCAAATGGCTGATACGGGATTATCTGTAAAGCCGGTAGTGCATTACAGGTCTAATGCAGGCAGAGGCCGGAGGAACAAAACATTTATGCAGCAATAATTAAAGGCATAACAATCGATTAAAAGACTTTTTTATGAAATCGGATACCATTGTACATTTTGTTTATTTTGAAACAGCGCTGGATAAAGATGCTTTTATTCAGAGATGGGAAAATTTTGCAAGATCAGCTAACAGTGATAATGATGTAACGCTTCAGGCTTCAAAACAAGATGAGCAGTTTACCTATATAGCAGAACATCGTTGCGATTCGGCAGGATTCCAATTCAAATTTACCAAAGCCGCAAAGCTTTCCCGCGTAAGGCAGGCAGAAATAAAAACAATGTTACTCGGTGGTTACACCATAATTAAAGAAGAAAAAACAGACGAAGCCGCAAAAAATGAAAGTAAAGTATTTGTTTTTCTTTCTTATGATGACACAGATGTAAATGTTTATAAACAATTACAGTTTCATGGAAAATTAAACATTTACAAAGCCTATTACGAAAATTGTACTTATGCATATATACTTGAGTTTTTCGCTCATAATAAGTACATTCCAGAGCTAATGAGCCAGATACATCAATATAAAACGTCTGGTATTAATATTTATAAAAAGTGTTCTTTAAAAACTGCATAAATATTTTAAGCGCAACTCGTTTAAAATCTTAATGAAACAGATTTCCTGCCATTAATAAGGCCCAGCTTTTGTTTTGGCCATTTAAGTTTTCATTGCTTTCCACAGGCTTATTCATTTCTTTTTTGCTAATAATGTGCTGTTCATAAAGCGTTCTTTTGCTTTCAGATATCATTTCCCTGAAAACCTTATTCTTCAGCCAGCTTTGCTGGGGCGGCTCATAGCCAATCTTATCTTTTCTAAAAGATATTTGCTCCGGCAACAGATGTTTGAAGGCGCTTCTCATCACCCATTTTGTCCATCCCTTATTAATCTTAAAATAAGGAGGAAGTGTGAAAGCAAACTCTACAAGCTCATGATATAAAAAAGGCAGCCTTACTTCCCTGCTGTGGGCCATGCTGTTTCGGTCAGCATATCTTAGTAAGGTTTGCAATCCACCTTTTAAAGTACTTTGATACAATGCACCATTTAGATGTTTGAAATAATATTCTGGTTCAAAATTATTTTTATAATAAGCATCATAAAACTCTGCGGAAAAAAATGGAGCACTTTTCTGTTTAAAATGTTTTAAAAGTCGCTTTGCAGGCTCAACCATTTCGGGCATACCTGAACGCAAAAAATGTTTAAGATCTTTTTTGTAAGGTGGATTTATAGAATTGTCCTTATGTAAACGTAAATATTCATTCTGCTGATCTTTATATCTCGAAGGGTAATGCGATTGGAGATCATAAAAATATTGCGGGTAATACTCGTGGTAGCCTGCGAGATATTCATCAGCACCCTGACCATCTAGCAATACAGTTACATTATGTTGTTTTGCGAGCAACATTACACAATATTGTGCATAAATGCTGGCGCTGCCAAATGGCTCTTCCTGGTGAAAAAATAATTTTTCAATTTCATTCATCATACCTTTTTCAGATGGTGTGATGAAGTGAGGATCTACATTAGTTGCAGTAGTTACATAATCAATATACTTCCGCTCATCTTTAGCAAAGCCGGGGAATACTGCGGAAAATGTATCTTGCTTTTGCGCAGTTCCTTTTTTTAACTGATCAATTACACATACGACCAGACTGCTGTCAAGGCCGCCACTGAGGCTGCTCCCAACCGTTACATCACTGCGTAGCCGTCTGCTTACTGAAGTGTAAAATAGTTCACGAAATTTTTTCTCCGCCTGTTCTTCTGTAATAGTGTGATCAATATTTTTAGGATCAATATCATAAGTATTTTTTTATAGTAAAAGAAATATCGCTCAAGTTTAGTTTCAAATAATGACCATGCGGCAGTATAAAGCAGTGCTTATAAAATGTCTCGCTCGTATTACGCGGATTTTGAAGGACGCCATAAACAAGGTAAACATATACCATATTATTATTCACTTCTTTAGGCACACCTGCTGCCCAGAGGCATTTCATCTCACTGCCAAATAAAAAGTATTCTCCTTGCTTATAATTATAGTAGAAAGGCTTTTCGCCAAATCGATCACGGGCGGCAAATATTTCATTGGTGACATTATCAAAAATGACAAAGGAAAACATTCCGTCTAAAAGATGCAGGCAGTTTTCTTTATGCCGGTCATACAATGCTAACAGCACTTCTGTATCGGATGAAGTATTAAAGACATATCCCTGATCTAGTAGTATATTTTTTAACTCAATGTAGTTGTATATTTCTCCATTAAATACTATCGTATAACGGTTCATGTAATGCATCGGCTGAGAAGCTCTCTCGGCCAAATCTATAATAGCAAGCCGCCGGTGGCCGAAGCCAACGGTGCGTGTATCGCTAATCCATTGTGTGTCACCATCAGGGCCGCGGTAAGCAATAACATCGGTCATTGCTTTTAATCTTTCCTGTGACACCGTTTCTTTGTCAAGAGATATTATACCCGAGATCCCACACATTTCTTCAAACAGATTTTAATAATAGATTGGCAAAAGTAAATTGGCGAAATAATGCGAGAGCAATTTCGTAAAAAGCGGCTTTAGTGCAATAATTGCTTTTCTTCTTAAAGTGTTTTTAAAAGTAGGAAACATAAAATTTATCGTTATTGCGCATATAAAGCTGCTACAATGCACAAATATATGTAACCCTTTCATGCGCCATCATATGGAAGTAAAATTTGCCAAAAAAATATTACAATAGGAGTATCAGGAATTTTCATGACTTGTTTAATAGCAATCAGCAATGCGAGAAGGCTTTAAAAATAAATGATTTAGAGGAGATCTTATTTTACAGGTGTTCGGGAATAAACAGTGATTTGTGCGATGACGAACATAGATATAAATAGTACTTAAGTTCATGGAATCAATCCTTCACCTTTTAGCAAAGCTTTCAAATTAGGATCGGAAGCAGACATCGGCGGTAGCCACAAATTTAATTTTTCCCTGTTCCACCAAAGGTGTTGCCGGTTACCTGGTTTTGCAAACGAATAGCGATACAACACTGCTCTTATGTACTTTGGAGGGCTTAAAGGGAAAGGATTTTCTGCAAAAAGGTCAACCGTTTTAGGATCGTTGTGCAGCAGCTTCCATACAAGATTGAAGGTCCATGGATAAGCATCTGGTGAATCCATGGAAGCGAACCACATCTGCCAGTCCAGGTGCAATTGGTAAGGCGCTATCTGGGGAGGCCGGCGATCAAGTGCAACGGGTAAGCCTTTATAGATATAAGGTTTCCAGTCTGCACTTTCACTTGGATTATCGTCCATAGTTCCTTCGAAAACTACATTAAGTCTTTCTTTGCCTACGGTTCCAAATGCACCATAGGTATTTACCAAGTCAAAAGGATCGTAAGAAGTATTCATGATCTGCCCTGGGGATAATATATTCACTGCAGGTTGAAAACTTAGAAGTACTACGATACCCGTAACAATCCACGCAGCAATAGCCATAGGGCGGGACGGCTCTGCATTTTTCTCAGCTGCTTCAGCGCTTTTTACTAACATATCAGGTAACAGCCTTTGCCAGAAGCCATCATCAAAACAAGCGAGTGCAGGAATAATAGTAAGCCAGTTTAAAAAAGATAAGTTACCGCTGATGATGAGTGTGAGCTGAAACAATATCATTATCACACCCACTATATGCCGGCCTATTCTTGGCCAGAAAGCAAACAAAGGAGCAATAAGTTCTGTAAGAAAATTAAACCAGACACCTATTTTTAAAACTATACGTGGTAGAAAATGAAACCAGCGGCTAAGCGGGCCGGGGATGGGTTGCGTTTCAAAATGATAATAAAGAGCAGTAGCATTGCGCCAAATGGCATCGCCTCTGAGCTTAATCATTGCAGAGCCCAGCATGATACGAAAAATAAGCCACCGGAATAAAACGATGATTGGAAAGGGAGGCGCGCGTTTAGGAAAAGGCCGCATATCCAGCAAGGGACAAAGAAAGATAGCAAGAAAGCCTGTTTCAGTAAGCTGTATCTCCCAGCCGTATCCATACCATTCCTGTCCCACGTGCACAAAAGACATGTATAAAAACCAAACTACAGTAAGCGTAATAGCATTGGCATATCCTGCAGCTATCATCAAGGATAGTATGAAACCAATCCACGCCACCGTAAGCATTGCATTATCAGAATGATTTAGCCAAAAGATGGAGGGCAACCGCATGAAGCCTGCGCCTGTCGATCCCAATGCAGTGCTTATTTGTTTAAGATACAGGCTTACAGGAAGCAAACCATCTGAACCGATCAGCGGTATAATTTCATTAATAACTACCAGGAAAGCCACGGCGTAAATAATTCCCAGGATACGCAGAATAACAAAGCGGGTAAGCCAATAGGTACGAGTATTTATAAGCACATAATCCTTTAGCTGCATCCCATTATCAAAATTATTTTCCGTTTCCATTCAAGATAACTTATTCACAATATCAATACCGTTTTCAAAGTAATCAAGATCCTTTGAGGTAGATAAAATCAATATGATGTTACTAAAAATAAGATTGATTTTTGCCATAAAAATAAAATACATATTCATTGAGCAAGAAGTACGATGCCATAGTAGTAGGTTCGGGGCCTAACGGTTTTGCAGCAGCTATCACGCTGCAACGCGCAGGCTTGTCAGTATTACTTATTGAAGGCAAGGATACTGTTGGTGGTGGCATGCGCTCAGCGGCGCTTACCTTGCCAGGTTTTGTCCACGACGTTTGCTCGGCAGTGCATACACTTGCGGCAGATTCGCCCGTTTTTTCGCCATTACACCTGGAAGATTTTGGTCTTGAGTATATAACTCCTCATTACGCGATGGCTCACCCGTTTGACGATGGTACAGCTGTTACTGTTCAGCCTTCTATAGAACATACAGCGGCGCAGTTCGGTAAGGATGCCGATAATTATACAAAAATATTATCGCCATTAGTGGCTGAATGGCCTTCCATACGCTCCGCATTTTTAGGTCCGCTCCATGTAAGCGATTATTCCCTTGCAAAAGCCAAGTTTGCATATTATGCGCTTAGTTCTGCAAGTCATTTTGCAAAGCAACACTTTCATACAATGGAAGCAAAGTCAATATTTGCGGGCATGGCAGCACATACAATGCTTCCTTTGAATAAGCAGGCTACATCGGCCATGGCACTGGTGCTTACTATACTTGCTCATAAGAATCAGTGGCCAATGCCCAAAGGCGGTGCGCAGCAGCTTGCGAATGCACTTGCTTCCTGTTTTAAAAGCCTGGGAGGAGAAATACAAACCGGCAACATGATAACCTCATTAAATCAATTGCCACATTCACGGATAGTATTGCTGGATGTAACTCCTGCACAATTGCTTTCTATAGCAGGAGATGCGTTTTCATTTTTATATAAATGGCAATTAAAAAAATACCAATATGGAGCTGGAGTGTTTAAAGTTGACTGGGCATTATCCCAATCGATACCTTTTACCAATGCGTCGTGCAGGGCGGCCACTACCGTGCACATTGGCGGAAGTATGGAGGAGATTTATGCAAGTGAATTAAACGTTTCTAAAAACAAGCATAATGATAAACCATTCGTTTTGTTGGTGCAGCCCGGAATAATAGATGCCTCAAGAGCTCCCGAGGGTAAGCCTACGGCGTGGGCATATTGCCATGTTCCCAATGGCTCAACAGAAAACATGACTGCTATAATTGAAAACCAGATAGAGCGGTTCGCACCGGGCTTCAAAGAGTGCATTCTTGCAAAGCATACCATGAACGCAGTGGACATGCAAACGTATAACCCTAATTATATTGGCGGCGACATAAACGGCGGCGCTGCCACAATCACACAGCTTTTTACAAGGCCTGTAATTAGGTTATCACCCTATAAAACTTCGGCCAAAGGTATTTATATCTGTTCTTCCTCCACGCCTCCTGGTGGCGGAGTGCATGGCATTTGCGGTTACTATGCAGCAAGGCAGGCACTAAAGGATGCATTTAAAATAAAAATACCGTGGTTATAACTATACCGCTATTTCTTTGTAAGGGATTCTTTTGTCCGACCTGTTTGTAATTCGGTCTCCAGCCGCTTCGCCTTTTCCTTAGCTTCCTTATCCGAGCCGGCATCAATAATTGCCCAGATAGTATTGCCCGTAGCTTCTTCAAGAAAGGTATCGTTAGCAGGAGTTTCTTCTTTGGTAGGATTAACAGATACCATCTTTTTATTTTCAAATAACACCCGATACTTTGCCATAATTTTTTTTAAAGTCTATTCAAAAAAGATACCATTATCCGGTGGCGATTGATTGTGGATGTAACCGCTTTTATTTATTATTTCAATATGGTTACAATATTTTTTTGGCTTCATTTTTTATATAAAAAAATAAAAACGTTATGAATAACAAAGAAAATGAAAACAACAGCAAGGCGAACAGCGATCCTGCAAAAGATGAAAAAAACGATACAGAGCTTGAGAAGCTAGCCGAAATAAATAAAAAGGAAACTATCAGCAAGGATGAGTTGGAAGATGAAATAAAATATCATGAAGCACAAACTGAGCGGGATTGATATTAGTTGATGCGGTTTATAGTTTGTTACATCTTCTATAAAGAGAATGTTGTTGCCTCCACTATTTAGTATTGGGAGTATTAAGAGGTTTTAATTGAATCACTTTGATCGTGGAATAATACTTACCTTCAAAAATTAATATTAGTGCATTCAATTCTAAAAGCTTCATTGTATGGCCAAAGACAGCAATACTTTTTTTACTCCACAGCTTTATATTAATAATGGAATAAAAGATATTTCTTTTTATAGCAAAGCGTTTGGAGCTGAAGAGCAGCGCTGTTTTTTGAATGATGACGGCAGCATTCATGTTGCAGAATTAACCATCAATGGAGCGTTATTTCACCTGCATGAAGTAATGAGACCCGATTGTTTCGCCCCGGAAAAGTATAAGGGAACCACGGTGCTTATCGGTTTATTTGTTCCGGATGTAGATGCCGTTATGAAAAGCGCTGTAGAAGCAGGAGCCAGGGAAACAAGTGCCGCAAAAGATTATGAATACGGTTATCGCCAGGGCGAATTTCAGGATCCATTTGGTCACCATTGGCTCATACAGAAAAAAATATAAATCATTATTCCTGGTGTAAGATCAATCCATTTCCATCAGGATCAGAAAATGAAGCAAATTTACCCCATGGCGTTGAATCAATAGGTTTCACTTCTATACCTTTTTGTTTCAAATCTTCCACTTCTTGTTCTATATCCGTTGATTTTAAAACAAGGCCTTGCATACTTCCGGCCGGCATATGCTTAAACCAGTTTACCAGGCTTATGGCAGTAGTTTGTCCGGAAAGGCCTAATTGAATCCAGGTGCTTCCATTACCCATATCGGCTTCTGTAATTAGTTGAAAGCCTATTGAAAGATAAAAATTTTTAGCAGTCTGTTGGTCCTTTACCGGCACTGAAATAATCTCAATTGTTGTCATAGCTAATCGTATTAATAATTTCAGATTAAATGTACAAAATTATACATTTATATAAGCCTTCTCTAAATGTAATAAGTTTAAAATTTTATAAATACAGGTACAAACATCACCCTTGCAAAAAAAGAATCTTCCGGTTACTGTTGCATAGATTGAAGAAGTGATTTCTAATCTTGCAAGCAGCGGCCGGAAGACGCTAATGCTTAATATTATATAGTTATAAGATTAATTCAATGTAGCCCAATAAACGTTGCCCGTAGGCACTATCTTGGTGCTCTGGAAAACAGAGTAAGGCAGGTACCAATAGCCTGCATTTCCCCAATCTGTGCCCCAGGAATTTTCCATTAGGAAAGCTTTCTTAGTATTGTCGTAGCCAATGATTACGTTGGCATGGCCGCCCAATAATTTCAAACCGCTTTTCAGACTTCCGGTAGCAGTTAACGGACTATAAGTATAGTTCGTTGTGTTCAGGCCTTCAAAGATCGTGTAGTTGGAATTATCATACACGTTGAAACCCATCATTACAGGGGTATTGTTTCTGAGCAGTGCTATTACCGCAGCAGTATCACCTTGTTTCACCATTGCATAATTTGTGGCGTTAGGTCCGATTTCATAACCCAGTGCATTGCTTACTGCAGCAGAAGTTGGTGCTGTTTTATAAGCTTTCGAGCTGGGTCCTGCGGTTTCTGTTTTATTAGTAGGGTAGGCATAATCTGTTTCAATGCACTGGCCATACTTTTGAAGCGCTTCCGGTATATCCACCATTTCAGCACCTGGGTCTGCTGTGATAGAATAACCCTCAATCTTTACGCGCTCTACATAATATAAATACAGCGGGCTGAGAGTAGAAGGCCACGAGCCGTTTTTATAATAATGGAGAATTTCGTTCGCAGCCGAACCTGTAAAAGCAGTGCACGAGCCAATTTGCTCCTGGTTGCGTACAGCCGGTGAAGATAATGTGAAGGTAGCAGGTTCAGGGCCTGAAGCCATTGCTCTGCCGTTTACTGCAAGGCGAAGATTGATTTCGTCGGAAGAGTAGACAGGTACATTAGCATAACGGGCAGGATCCGGTGGCAATACGCCGTAAACATGGTGGTTAGCATCACTTGTTTGGTCCTGGGATGTTGAGCTGTTCACACCAGACTTGCTACAAGCAGAGAAAATTAATGCGGATGCGCACAACGCACCAAATAACCGGGAAAAAGTTTCTAAGTTTTTTCTCATGTGTTTTTTGTTTTTGGTTAATAAAGTTTAAAACACAATTTAACAAATCCTTTAGAAAATAGGTTTGCTACTTATCCACATTAGATCACTTGCCATCTTGCCCTAAGTTGGAAACCGAAACCCTGCAATATGACCGCTACAGCCCAAGCTGGCGCCACATTGAGTTGCATCCCGTTACACAATTTTCCATTACATTTATCTTATGAAAACTTTAAGCAACATTCACCCGGTTTTTTTCCTGTTGGTAGCCACAATTTTTGAAGTGAGCGGCGATGCTATTATCAGAATCTGTGTCTACAATCATACAGCTATGGCCAGGATCGCACTTGCAATCGCAGGTATGCTGCTGTTATTTGGTTATGGTTTATTCCTGAACCTGGCACCGGTAACATTTAGCCAGGTAGTGGGGCTATATATTGCCACATTATTTATTGTCTGGCAAATAATTAATTATATCGCTTTTAAGTCCGTGCCTACGTTACCCATTTTGGTTGGTGGCGCATTAGTAGTTGTGGGTGGCTTAATTATTACTTTTTGGAAAACAACCTGAAATCATTCTTCGCAAACTGCTTAATACAAAGGTGTCATTTATAATCAATGCACCCAATGCTAAGAAATAAAAAACGTCCTGTTGCCAGGACGTAAGAAATCCAAATTTTATGAAAGTACAATGGAATAACGGGTGGAAAGAAAAGATTATTGTATAAAAATAATTTTCTCAATAGTCTTTGGTTGCCACGAGAAACTTCAATAACTGGATCATTCGTTACCTTGCTAATATCTGTATATTGCGGTCATGTGACAGTACCGTAAGGTTCCCTACAGGAGAGGATGCTAACAATCAAACTTAGATAGCGAAACCTTCGATTGAAGAAAAATTCATGATAGCCGATAGAAACTAATGACAGACAATAAATTATTTCTTGATCCGAATGACCCAAAAGTGGTACAGGCAAAACATGCAGAACAGGCATTGTTCCTTTCTTATGGCTTAACAGCAAAAGACCATTACATCCGTCTTCCCAATCAAGGTTTGAAAATCAGGGTGACAGAAATGGGAAATGGCAAACCCTTAGTAGTTGTTCCGGGCAACACAGGCGATGTTTTTCCCTTGGCGCCCTTATTAGCCCAACTTAAAGGAAGGCGCATATTTGCCATTAACAGGCCAGGCGGAGGTTTAAGTGATGGGATGGACTACACGCTGGTAGATATCCGGCAATTTGCCATTGATATTTTAGATGCCGTATTTGAAGCGCTTCATTTGCAGGATGTGGACTTTGTAGCTCATTCAATGGGCGCTCACTGGGCTGCACTCTTAGCCATGGAGCGTCCAAAAAGAGTTCGCAAACTTGCCTTATTAGGAAACCCCGGAAACATTATGGGTGGAAAACCTCCGTTTGCAATTCGCCTGGTGGGTACACCACCTTTTAGCAAATGGCTGATGAAGTTAATGATGCCCAAAGACAAGAGCAAAGCCTTGAACACGCTTAGATTTATGGGGCATTCAAAATCAACAATTGCCAAACTACCGCAGCAGCTGAGCGATGCGTACTTTTATTTCAGGCTGCTGCCAAATTATGTAACATCAGCAACAAGCATGTTAGAAAATGCGATGCCGGCAATCACAGAATCTGGCTTGAAAAAGCTTTCTCAGCCGACTGCATTATTATTAGGAACTGCGGACAATTTTGCTTCGCAGCAACTGGGGCGAAAGATCACCTCAGCAATGCCCGACGGAACATTTTATCCCATTGAAAATGCAGGACATTTGCCCTGGTTGGAAAGCCCCGCTGAATGTGGAGAACTAATAACCAACTTTCTGATGTAATTACTTAAGATCCTCAAAAGAAAACGTTTTCACCATATAGGTGATGTTCAATTCTGTAACTCGCGCCTGGTACCTAATCGCGTTTATCACGCATCGTTGGCACACCGCAAGGTTGGCCACTGTTTCCGAAAGCTTTAATGATTTTAGATACTGTTGTTGGCGCGCACCGCCAACAACAGTAAAGAGTCATTACGAATCCTGTGAATCTTATTCTGCTTCTTTATAAAATTCAACCGTTGGCTTGCCTTCTACACCGGCATCCATCATTAATTTTTTCTTGGCATCAGAAAATATAGCAGCTTTAGCCTTTGCCATATCGCTGACGTCTAACACCACCTTCACCATATTGGAATCATCAATGCCACGGGCTAACGCAACATCCACACACCCTTCTGTTGCCCTTTGAGCAGTGCCTTCGCCATCGAAAGCCTTCAGCCATGTGTCAAAATTCTTCACTTTATGCGTTATCTCCACCCATTGCTTTTCATGGCTATCGGTATTAAACCTTATTATGTGCCATTTAGTAATTGTCGGGTGAGAAACTACCCCGGCTTTTTTCATAGCATCTTTTAATTGTGGATTATTGGAAAAATCCTTGGCCTTCGCAATATCATCAGCTTTTAAGATAACGAGCACATTGTTGGAATCATTCATACTAAGTCCGATAACAAGGGGGTGAAGACCTGCAGCAAGGCGGTTGGCGGAATCGGCATTAAATTCCGGCTTCCATGTGGCATAGCTTTTTACTTTATGCAATATTTCCACTACATCAAAAGGGACGGCAATAGCAGGCGCAGAGGCAGCCGCTGCTGGAGCAGGTGTTGCACTGTCTTTTGTCATTGTTACTGAAGTATCCGTTTTCGCAGTTTCGGAGTTTGAAGAGCCTGAATTGTTGCAGGAAAAGAATGACAGCGCCAATAGTAGCACTGGTAAAAGTTTTAAATTCTTAATGGTGTTCATTGTTTTGTATTTAAAGTTTAGAGAGAATGATTTGCCTGGCGACCATATGATCACGGTTTGTATATTTACAACATCCACTATTTCAACAACACGAATTTATGTTCAGAGTGCTTTTGTTAACATCATAACCAGTGATGATAACTATAGCTAAGAATAATTTATAGCAGGAAGGTGAATTGCCAATCGGAAAGAAATGCTAATATAGTGGTTTAAAGTGATAGTTTATATAAAAATATCTTTGAAACCCCTGCTATTATTGGCATCTCGCCAGCAACAACAATAAGTGGCTTGCGATAACGAAAGCCGCTTCCCGTATTGAGCCCGCCTTTCGCTTCGGATACAATGCTACAAATAAGAAACTCCACACCTCGCCGCTCTATCTTCAATTTTTGTATTTTTACTTACAACCCTGCAGAAAATTTCATGAATGATACAGTCACTCTTATCGCCAATCTTGCACTCACACTATCTTTCGTAGTGGGTCTTATTTTTGGTATTGCGCAGGTTCGGGCTGGTAAAAAGGACAGGCATGAACGCATTACACTCGAGGCGCTGAACAACTTTCAAACACGGGAGTTTGCAGCGCTCATACATTTTATAAATGATAACAAGTTACCCTTAACCAGTGCAGAGTTCAGGGTAAGCCCCGCTGAAGACCAAATCAATTTCATCCAGTTCGGCCAGCAGATGGAATCGCTTGGCATCCTGGTGGCGGAGAAGCTTATTGACCTTGACCTTGTGGATAAAACATTAGGGTCGTTTGTCACCACCACATGGGAAAAGTATAAGCCGCTATATTTAGACATCAGGGAAAAAACATCCGATCCCTTTCTTGGCGAATATTTCCAGTGGCTGGCGGAGCTTATTGATAAGCGAATGAAGGAACAGCCCCGCAAGCCATTTTATGTAGAACATTAAATGATGCCGCTTGTCCTGTTTTTAAAGATTCGGTCGTCATTGGTTTTTAATTATCTAAAAACATTTACAATGAAAGATTATTTATTAGTATTTAGAAGTGATTATCAAAATCAGCCACAAAGTTCGCCGGATGAAATGCAGGCCATGATGAAAAAGTGGATGGACTGGATCGGGGGCATAGCAGCGCAAAATAAATTGACAGACCGCGGCAACAGGCTTGGGTCAGCAGGTAAAGTGCTAAAGCAGGATAACGTGATCACCGACGGGCCATACATTGAAACCAAAGAGTTGATTGGCGGCTATACCATCATAAAAGCCGATTCGCTTGATGAGGCAACAGAACTTTCAAAAGATTGCCCTGTTTTAATAATAGGCGGCAATGTGGAAGTAAGGGAAATAGTGCACATGTAATTTAAAAAAGATTGTAAGCCCCTGTAACTTGCAGGGGCTTTTATTATGCAGCAAGATGAGCTAATACCACATTTATTCCGAACAGAATACCGGAAGATAACGACCGTGCTTTGCAAGCTATTCGGCTTTGAGCACATCGAGATTGCGGAAGATATTGCCAGCGATACTTTTCTGCAGGCTACCGAAACGTGGGGCTTAAAGGGTCTTCCCGCTAACCCGGCTGCATGGTTGTATACGGTATCAAAAAATAAAGCCAAAGACTATTTAAAGCACCACAATATTTTCAGTAAAAAGATTGCACGGCGAAATAAAACGATCTACGGGAGAAGAAGATGAAATAGAAATTGATCTCTCACCGCAAAACATTACAGATAGCCAGTTGCAAATGATGTTTGCCATTTGCCAGCCTGCTATTTCAGGGGAAGCACAGATAGGCTTATCACTTCGCATTCTTTGCGGCTTTGGGATAGATGAGATCGCCGATGCCTTCCTCAGTAGTAAGGAAACCATCAATAAGCGACTCTTCAGGGCGAAGGAAAAATTAAGAACAGGAAATGTAAAGATTGAATTTCCCAAGCCAACAGAAATTGATCAGCGGTTAGCAAATGTTTTAACAACGCTGTACCTGCTCTTCAGCGAAGGATATTATTCTCAATCGCAAAACAGCACGTTACGGAAAGATCTTTGTTTTGAAGCCATGCGCTTAACACATTTGCTTCTTGAAAATGAACAGACGAATAAGCCACCTGTAAATGCATTGTTTTCTCTGATGTGCTTTCACGCTTCAAGGCTGGAGGCCAGGACCAATGCAAACAATGAAATCATTTTATATAACGACCAGGATACTTCGCTTTGGGATACCGCATTGATCAGCAAAGGAGAATATCACTTAAATCTTGCCGCAAAAGGAAACAGTCTTTCGAAGTACCACCTGGAAGCAGCCATTGCTTATTGGCACACCATTAAAGAAGACAGTAACGAAAAATGGGAGAGCATCCTGCAACTGTATAACAAACTATTGCAGGTAGAATACTCGCCTGTTGCAGCGCTGAACAGAACATACGCCCTCTCCAAAGCAAACGGAAAACAGGAAGCCATTATCGAAGCAGAAAAGCTCCGGCTTGTTAACAATCACTTGTACCATTCTCTCCTGGGTGATTTGTACAAAGATGTGGATACTGCAAAAGCGCTTGATCATTTGCAAACAGCTTTATCAATAACAAAATCTGTAGCAGAAAAAGCAATTATCGCAAACAAAATTGCAGCATTGTAATTACCCGGCAGTAGTGGGAGAGAAGCGTGCAAGTTTCATATAAATTGAAATTGTATTTTTTACAAACGGTTTATAATTCCGTTGCTCCCTGTAATCGAAATATGCGGCAATAAAAATAACTTTGGTTAAAACTAAAACATGAAGCATTTATTTACCGTGCTATGTATTTGCCTTATCGCCGCTTGCACCTCAACAAAAAAAGCCTCGCTGCATTCCAATGCTCTTAATGGAACCTGGATACCGGTAAAGCAGGAGATTGGCGGAAGTGAATTACCAGCAACAGTATTGCAAAAAGAGAAACTAGTTATCAGCGATAGTACGTACACGTTCACTGCTGAAAGCGTAGACAAAGGCATACTTAAATATAGAAACGGGCAAATGGATATCTACGGAAGAGAAGGCATCAATGCAGGCAAGCATTTTACGGCCATTTACAAAGTTGACAATCAACTACTGACCATTTGTTATAACCTTAAAGGCGATACATACCCGGTAGCATTTGAAACAAAATCCGGCCCAACACTTTTTCTATCTGTGTTCAAAAAAGAATAGTGAACCCATGCACAAAATAAAATGCACATTCTTCTTTTGCGATGGACATAGCAATAACCAAATAGCACATTGAAACCAACAACCCTCCTCATCACCTTATTTTTCTTTGGTTATGTGCATACTTACTGCCAGCAACTAACCGACAGCATCCTACAAATCACCAGGAATGAAAAACAAGACACCAATCACGTTTGGCACTTATATACTATAGCATGGGAAAAAATGTATAGCAAGCCCGATACAGCTGTGATCGTATCTCAGCAAGGTGTTGCATTGTCTGAAAAATTGCATTTCATAAAGGGAGAGATGGCCAGCATGGAAACACTTGCAGAAGCCTATAATGAAACGGGAAATTATTCCAAATCCCTCGCGCTTTCTATAGAGGAGCTGAAGCTGGCAAAGGATAGGAATGACCAGCATCAAACCTGTGCAGCGCTCATGGGCATTGCATCTGCGTATGGCTTTGAACACAAGCCGCAGCTTTCCATCCAATATTTTCACCAGGCCAAAGCCATTGCAACCGATAACCATTATAAACGGGTACTCCTTCCCATTCTAAATAATTTAAGCCAAGAATTTGAAGAGTTGAACCAGTTAGATTCTGCTATGGCCAATGCCAATGAATGCCTCCGCCTGTCCACTGCCGAAAACAATACAGACTTTACAGGATGTGCGCTTACCAATCTTGCAGCCGTTAATATAAAGCTGCATCATTTTGCTGCCGGCATCAATTATTTCAGAACAGCCATTCCTTACTTTAAAACAACAGACGACCATGAATACTTATGCCGGTGCTATGTGGAAATGGCCGCTTACTTTCAGCAATCAAAACAAATGGACTCCGCAGTATATTACGGCAACCAATGCATGCAAATGGCGCTCAGCTCGCATATTGCCGAATGGACACTCAAAGGAAGCAGGTTCTTAATGAAATATTACCAGGCAACCCACAATACAGATAGCGTTGCTGCTTACCGTGCTATTTATGTTGCTGCAAGCAAAGGCATGTTAAACAAAGAACTGCAGTGAATAAAACGATTGCTATAAAACCAAAAGCCTCTTATAAAAGAGGCTCTTAGCTTAGGTCCTCCTTACCTATCTAACCACTTTCTTTGAATACGATTGATCATCCGTTATTAGTTTGATAATATATACTTCGGAGGCCACATTGCCCAACGATAGCGGGATGCTATATGTTCCGGCAGAAAGATTACCCTTATTTATCGTTTGCAATATTCTTCCATCTGAAGTGATGATTTGCAAAGCAATATGAGATGTTTTAGGAAGCTGTAATTGTATCCAGCTATTGGCTGATACCGGGTTACCCAGTATGCTCCAGTCAAAGTTCTTAAAGTCTAACCGGATGGTGGATGAATAATTAAAATTACCATCAATATCTGTTTGTTTAAGGCGGTAATAATTGTAGCCGCTTAATACTTTTACATCAATATAATTGTAATTATTTACCACTGATGAATTACCATGACCCGCAACGAAGCCTATACCGGTAAAATTCTGGCCGTCATAACTTTTCTCTACCCCGAAGCCTTTATTGTTAAGCTCTGTAGCAGTGCTCCAGGAAAGCAGTGCCCTGCCGTTATCCAATACTCCGTCAAAATTCAGGAAGGTTACAGGCAGGTCAGTTAAAGTGGTAAATACAGCCGTATCAGAGTAGGCACTTACCAGGGCATTTGAAGAATCTACAGAAGCTATCCTGTAGGTGTACATAGTGCTTGGATTCAGGCCTGTCAGCATAAAGGTGCCATTAGTATTTACAGGAGTGTTTATCGTAGTGTACGTACTGGTGCCCGTTACTTTATACTGAACTATATAATGCTGTACACAACTAAGCATAGTAATATTTAGTGTAGCAGTATGAGGACCAATACCCGATGCCGATAAGCCGCTAGGCGTTGTGGGCAAAAATTGTGTACTGCCGGTTTTATTATAGGCGCTGTCTGTAGCACCGTCACCATATATTGTCGCATAGTAGTTACCATCATTCAGCGCTGTAAAGGATGCCGTAGCTGAATTGGTTGTCATGCTATCGGTTAACATTCCATCTTTGTACAACCGTACGGTATAAGGTGCATGGCTCGCTCCAAGATTAAAAGTAAGGCTATCGCTTCCGCAGGTAGTATCTGATGATGCGGCTTTTGCAAGACTTATCGTTGCTTTATTTACCTGCGTAAAAGAATCTGCTATAGAGTATGCCTCGAACTGGTTGGTGTAATATTCAAATACTTTTACATAATAATATCCCTGGGCAAGGCCAGTTAAATTCACAACCGTTGAAGGGGCGGTTACATAACTGCTGTATATAGGCGCTGCTCCCGTATCGCTGTAAACCTGGAAATAAGTATTGTTATAGCTCGAGGAAAGCGGCTGTAGTAGATCGAAGGTAAACGTTAGATTGCCATCTGTTCCTGTATAATTAACTTTTGCCCAGTCGGTGGTATCCCTCACCTGGTTGTAATAAAATCCAACATGTCCGGTAGTGGTTCTGTTGGTGAGTATAGTAGGCGCCTGGAGTGCGTAGCCATTTGGCTCTGCATCATTTTTATTGTAAGTAGCAAGGGAATCTTTTAAGGTATACGGCGCAAACTGGTTATTGTAATAACAATAAACCTTTATATAATAAGTGCCTGCCGCCAATCCATCTACAGAATAATTACCATTATTGTAAGTATAGCTGGATTGCAACACGGTAACACCATCATTATCGTACAATACATAATTAACGGCTGTGTTATTAGGTATGGAAAGGCTTAGATATATGTCGCCGTCGGCGTTAGTCGTTAACTTATATTCATCCACAGTATCACGATGGTTGTTGTAATAATAACAGATATGTCCTCTTGCGCTGTCATTTAAAGCAAGCGTTAAGGCAGTACCCCTCGTGCTGTCAGGCTCCGCATCATTGGGCACGGGAACAGGGAACAAACTATCTGAAAGAACATACGGCGTAAACTGGCCATTGTAATAGCAATACACCTTTACATAATAAATGCCCGCCGCAAGCCCGTCGGTACTCATGCTAAACGGACTGGCCGCATATTGCGAAGTAAGCACGGTAGTTCCATCATTATCATATAAGGTGATAAACACATTGGTTCCATTTATCGGGTTGAGTGATAAACGAAGCAATCCGTCTGCGTTAGTGGTTATTTTATATTCATCAATAGTATCACGATGGTTGTTATAATAATAACCGATATGGCCTCTCGTGCTGTCATTTACTGCAAGCGTTAAAGCAGTAGCCCTCGTGCTGTCTGGCTCCATATCATTGGGTACCGGTGCAGTAGTAAGCGCATTGGAAATAGTATAGCTGCTGGTATCGGTTGAATAATAACAAAACACTTTCAAATAATAGGTGCCTGCTGCAAGCCCGTCCTGGGTAATAGTAAAAGCAGTGGTACTATAAGAACCCGTTAATTGTACGGTGCCGGCAGTATCATATAAAACAACATAAGTATTTGCTCCGGAAAGCGGGGTAAGCGTTACACTTAGCAGGCCATCGCTGGTAGTTTTCACTTTCCACCAGTCCACATCTGCAGCAGGATTAATTACACCACTTGAAGATCCGTTTAAGGCCAGCGTGTTAGCCATTGCAGGAGTATTATTCGGCTCGCTTTCCTGTGCATTTACATGTTGGGGAAGGCACCAAAGCCCACAGGCGATGAGAAGAATAAGCAGGAAGGAGTAAAAGTTTTTCATTAACATGTTTAATTAAGTAATGTTTACAAATATTTCCGGTTAAAGGCGCTAAAGAAGGTGGAGTGCAGAGGATAAAGAATTGCACAGGATAAGGACGGCGAAGTTTAGTCAGTTAAAAACAACCGCCAATACTTAATTTGTAGTAGTTACACAAAATTAAAGTATAGTGTAGTGTATGGGCTCATGAATAACATCCATATAAAACGCTTCTTTCAGTTCGCAAAAGATGTATTGGTGCCGGTGAACGAATCATTTGGTTTTCGCAATGATGTTTTTCGTTTTGTGAAAGATGTCATCGGTTTTGGAAACGATGTAGTTGCTCCTGGGAAAGATGTCATTGCTCTTGTGAAAGATGTAATTGCTCCTGGGAAAGATGTAATTACTCCTGGAAAGATGTAATTGCTCCTGGGAAAGATGTAATTACTCCTGGGAAAGATGTAATTTCTCCTGGGAAAGATGTAGTTGCGCCTGTGAAAGATGTAACTTCTTGTGTGAAAGATGTCATTGCGCCTGTGCAAATGCTCTTTTTCCGATTTCTTTAGTAATTAATACTGCAAAATACAAAATAAAACACAATGAATACAATCGCCTATTTTGAAATTCAATCTTCCGATCCAAAAAGAGATACAGATTTTTATTCGAAACTTTTCGATTGGAAATTTACGAAACAGGAATTTGCACCTGTTGAATATTATCACATTGAAACCAAAGGAATATTTGGTGGTTTACTGAAACGACCTGTAAAGACGCCACCACCTGAGTTTGGCACAAATGCATTTACTTGTTCTATTCAGGTTGCAGATTTTGACAAAACAGCCAACCAAATTCTTAAATTGGGTGGACAAATTGCTTTACCAAAATTTGCTGTTCCGGGACGCTGTTGGCAGGGATATTTTATAGACCTTGATAATAATGTTTTCGGAATATTTGAAGTGGACGAAAATGCGAAGTAAACATCGCGTCAGGCCACTAACATTGATGCAATCTTATTGCACTATAAATTCAAAACAGTAACAGGCCACTTAAATGATTGCTTCAAAAAAATTTCTATTGCTGGCACCAATTTTTGGAACAATCTTTTTGTTATGCTCTATTTCATTGCAACATTATTTTATCCGGGAGGCTCCCAGGTTGATAAAAACGCTATCGGCTTTAGCTGGCTAAATAATTATTGGTGCAATTTATTAAATGAACAAGCTATCAATGGGCAACCTAATGCTGCAAAACCAATTGCCATCACAGCAATGTTTATTCTTTGCCTTACACTTATTTTGTTTTGGTTTTTGTTTCCGGAATATGTTACAGTTGGCAAAAAAATCGCAACAACCATTAAAGTTTGCGGAAGCCTTGCTATTATAATTGGATTTTTACTGTTTACTAATTTCAATCACGACTTGCTTACCAATCTTGCCTTTCCCAAAAGAATAGCACGCGGACAGGCAAAGCGATACAGTCTTTCCCGAAAGGATAACACGCGAACGGGCAAGGCTATATAACTCTTTGGATTGTAATGCAACATTTTTAGTTTGTTATATAGCAAAAATGAATTTGTAATACAACATTTATAAATGGTAAAATTGTGGAGAAAGCGGTTATATGGGTTAAGGTTAGTATCGTGCAGCAGTTCCCGCATGAATTGCATAGAGGCATCAATGTTATATTACGGTGCTGCTTTTTATTACTGCACAAGGTGCTCAGTACATGATATTAGCATTATTTTATTGAGGAAGATTAATATATTTTGTAAGTACGATTGAAAGACTTAGATGATATGCTTTAATGAAAACACAATGAAAGATAACGCTGCTACCTGTACTTTTTCTTAATGGCTTCTTCCTTATCTAAGTAATATAGTTCAGTATCCTTGGTAACTTTTGTTGCTGCGTTTCTTTCTTCAGTTCCTACTTCTACACCATATATAAGAAAAAATGAAACTGCCATAGCAGCTAATAACATGCTTATATATTTCCGGCGATCCATTCCTGAATCTTTTGAAGTAAGATAAGTGAGAAAGCCGCCATAAAAGGTAAGCAAGGCAGGCACTACTGCCTGCACCACAGGCGATATACTAAAGCCCACCAATAACCCAATGGCAAAACCCAAAAAGGAAAAGGCAGAAACAATTAAAATAGACAATCCGTCAATAACATGAATTTTAGCCGTGGTTTTTGAGCGAAGGCTTATCACCAGCTCATAAATATTTTTAATGGCAAACAGTGAAAAAATAATTATACAAAGGTTTAGTAAGAACTCTCCAAAAAAAAGAAATGCTTTGGAATATTGAGCCTGCATAATTTTTATTTACGAATAGAAGTATCGTGTACATGCACTTGCAGCATTTGTGGTCTTACAGCAGTGCTTACCCTATAAGCTTGACTGGAAGGTTTTGGCATAGGCAAGGCTATTCCACCGCCGGAAGGCAGTTGTTTGGCAGGAATGGTCTTGTCTTCAAGGGATATAGCAGGGGTAGTTGAGCCAGAGCCATTTGCTCCAGGATTATTTTTTACATGCCCGGTGGTGAAGGTGCATGATGAATATAAAGTAATGGTAACCAATATAGCAATCAGCTTTTTCATACTTTGTTTCTTTGAGTAGTGTTGTAAATACAATATTAAAGCTAATTTATTTTTTTAAGTGAATCGAAAAATTTTTGGCATTGACAGGCTACAGCCGTTATTGCCAAAGCATTTAAATACTTTTTATATACTCCTGGTTTTTGTATTGGCGAATGCTTTTTGTTACCCGACAGGGTGCTCACTATATTTATGTAAGCATTATTTTATTGAGGAAGATTGATATATTTGGTAAGTATGATTGAACTAACTGATTAAAACATACGCCCTGCATGTCGAAGCCTCTTATTCAACAATACTATAATCAATTAGACAGGTCATTTGATTTTAGTAAAAGCAAGAATGAAGAAACTATAAAAAGTTACTTCTGGATGCTGCTGAATGATTATGCGCATAGGCAGAACTATGAAGTGGTAAGAGAAGTGACTACAATGGGGACGAAAGGCAGTAAAGTAAGACCTGATGGTATTCTTAAAAATTTATGGGGAATTGAAATTGGCTTGTGGGAAAGTAAAGATGAAAAAGATAGTATAGATGATGAGATAAACATTAAGCAAAAGAAAGGTTATCCTCTTACTAATATTTTGTTTGAAGATTCAGTAATTGCCATTCTCTTTCAGCGGGGCGAGGAAGTAATGCGCAAACCCATGAGAGATGAAGCTGCATTGGATACCATTATAAAAGAATTTGTTTCTTTTAAGAATGATACCATTTATAAGTTTGAGGATGCTATAGAAAAATTTAAAGCGGACATTCCAAATATTGTTGAAACGTTTCGCAGACGCATAGAAGAAGCCAGTGATAAGAACCGTGAGTATGTTGCAGCACGGGATGTATTTCTTGCATTATGCCAGGCAGAAATAAACCCTGCCTTTACATTGGCTGATGTAAGGGAAATGATGATACAGCATATTCTTACCAGCGATATTTTTAATAAGATATTTGATGATGCTGAATTTCATAAACACAATACCATTGCTGCTGAACTGGAAAAGCTGATCTCTACTTTATTTACTTACAGCGAGCGCAGAAATCTTCTGGGAAGCATTGAGCACTATTATGATACCATTAATGCAACAGCCGCAGGCATTGCAGACCACCATGAAAAGCAAAAGTTTTTAAAGGTATTGTATGAAAACTTTTATAAAGTATATAACCCGAAAGCGGCAGACCGGCTCGGTGTGGTATATACGCCCAACGAGATTGTGAAGTTTATGATTGAAAGCACTGACTTATTTGTTGATAAACATTTTGGTAAAACGCTCTGGCTGATAAAAATGTAGAGATACTTGACCCGGCTACCGGAACAGGCACTTTTATAACAGACATTATTGACCACATACCTAAGCAACACCTTGCATATAAATATAAAAATGAACTGCACAGCCAACGAAGTAGCCATACTGCCTTATTACATAAGCAACCTGAATATTGAATTTACCTTTAAGCAAAAGATGGGCTACTATGAAGAGTTCACCAATAGTGCTTTGTTGATACGCTTGATAATACTGGCGCATTAGCTTATGCAGGAAAGCAAATAAGCGCTTTTGGATTAAGCAGTGAAAATGCAGAACGTATAAAAAGGCAGAATGAAAAAAAGATTTCTGTTATTATTGGTAATCCTCCTTACAATGCCAACCAGCAAAATGAAAACGAGAATAACAAGAACCGTGAATACCCGCAAATTGATAAGCGCATAAAGGAAACATTTATAAAACACAGCACAGCGCAAAAAACAAAAGTATATGATATGTATGCACGGTTTTATCGCTGGGCAATGGACAGGGTTGATAAAAATGGTATTATAGCTTTTATAACCAACCGCAGTTTTATTGATAGCCGAACTTTTGATGGCTTTAGAAAAACAATACAGGAAGATTTTAGCAACTGTTATATTATAGATACCAGAAGCGATGTAAGAGCCAACCCAAAAATTGCAGGCACAACGCATAATGTATTTGGCATACAAACAGGGGTTGCCATTATGTTTTTAATAAAGAAAGAAACGTCATTGCGAGGAGGCACGACGAAGCAATCTCCTGATAATGCTAGCGATTACGAAAAGCCTAAATGCAGGATTGAATATTTAAGCATGGAAGATGATTGGCGAAAGGAAATAAAATTAGATTGGTTAAGAAATAATAAGTTTCAAGAGATTGCATTTACGAGTATTTCCCCGGATAAAAATAATAATTGGATTAATCACTCAGAAAATAATTGGGACAATACAATTGTTGTTGCATTTGGTTATGATAATTCAAGAAATAACCAAACAATAGCGATAACCGGCCGAACTCTGGCAAACCTTTTTTATCTCTGGCTGTAAATAATATAGGAGATTATCATTTTGTAAGTGCAGGTGCCTCTTCTCAATTTCTTCCATTATATCGCTACACATCAACAGGCGAACGCACAAACAACATAACCGATTGGGGTTTGCAACAATTTGTTGAGTATTATAAAAAAAATAAGATAACCAAAGAAGATATTTTTCATTACACGTATGCAGTGCTGCATCATCCTGCTTATCGGAAAAAATATGAGCTTAATTTAAAAAGAGAATTTCCCCGCATACCTTTTTATGATAACTTTTTTCAATGGAGAGATTGGGGCAAACAATTAATGGACTTGCACATTAATTATGAAACGGTAAAGCCTTACGCTCTGCAATTGCATACACACGAAACAAAAGCAGAAACAAAAAGACAAAAGGAAATCTTTTCTCGTGTAGAAGAACCGGACGCATTATATGCAAGGCAGCCAAAATTAAAAGTAAAACTGAAAGCAGATAAAGCAGATGGTATTATCGAATTAGATGAGCTTACATTTTTAAGTGGCATACCAAAGGAAGCATGGGAATATAAACTCGGCAACCGCTCTGCATTAGAGTGGGTACTCGATCAATACAAAGAAAAGAAACCAACCGACCCCACGATTGCAGAAAAGTTCAACACCTACCGCTTTGCAGATTATAAAGATAAAGTGATTGATTTATTGAAGAGGGTTTGTAGGGTGAGTATCGAGACGATGGAGGTGATAAAAGAAATGGAAATAATTAAAACAACATAATATGGCAACAGGAATATTTGGATATTTTAAATTTAATATCAGTGGAATAAGGCTTACAGGCACTTACATGAATTTGACAACTCCAGGGCTTGAAAATGAAGCTGGCGTTAAAATGCAAGGCGCTCCAATGCATTCTTAGGAACATATGAAACGAATTGGACAGATACTGCACATCGGGAAGCTATTTTAGATATTCGGGAAGATGCCCACAATACGTTTCGGCTTGATTGGAGATTGATAAATGCCGATGCCGGAGTTGTATATAGAGGAAGAGGCATAAGAGATGCAGAAGCACTTGTTGGATTCTATGATTTGTTGCCTTAAGATTCAATTTTGGAAGCTTAAATAATAAATGATGATATATGTGACCCCTACACTTGACCGCTGTCCTCATTGGACAAAAATAGATTTGGTGGGGACAGCAACCAAGACAGGGAAAGACCTAATCAACTTATTTTTCCAATTGGCATTTCCCACGCTAGTGGTAATGGAAGGGAATAATACTCGGATGGAGATACATTTATTTGTTTAATGATTCCAAGTCCGTTTCGAATCCAATTTTTCCCGTCAGAATCTTGGTACGCTAATTCAACACCTGCAAGAAAGCTCATTCCATGAAGTATATGAATTTTTGTATAATATTCTCCTGGCGGGACAATACTTAAGTATGTACGCATTTCGTCTGGCGTCTCCAATCCGCTTGTAGGCTTTACTTGAATATTTACCGTTGATAAAATAACTTTATATATTGGATATTTAGATTGATTTGAAATAGTTACCCATGCGCGACTATGTCCATCTTCTTGACTACCAAGCAGAAATTAGTTTAGCATCTTGTATACTTATATTATTAAACATCCTTATTAGCTATTTGTAGTTGATTATAATCAAACATTCAATTTAATATATTTATATGCAATATATTGTATTTTACTCTTGGCAGTCAGATCTACCCAATAACCTTAATAGATCATTTATTGAAGCAGCTTTGGAAAAAGCAACCAAGTCAATTTCAAAAGATCAGAATTTTTCTATAGAACCTGTAATTGATCGCGACACTTCCGGCGTACCCGGCAGTCCTTCTATAATTGAAACTATTACTGAAAAGATAGCCAAAGCTGATTTATTTGTTTGTGATGTGACTATTGTCAATCACCTGTCAGTTGGACGCAAAATGCCAAACCCTAATGTATTGTTTGAATTAGGGTATGCTTCAGCAGTACTTGGTTGGGAGCGGATTATTATGATTCAAAATATTGCTTTTGGTGGACTCGAAGCAGTTCCATTTGATTTAAGAGGAAGAAGGCTGGTTGATTATTATTTAGACAACTCTTCAACCAGTAAGTTTGAAATCAAACAGGTTTTTCATGATAAGCTTTTAGATATTTTTATAAAGGTTTTCAATCACCATTCAGTTATTGGTTATATGAACACCAACATGTCGGTTTGGTGGGGCAATTGGGATCTGAAAACAAGGCGAAAATCAAATGTTGGAAAACTCTGCATTCATCGTGTATCATCTACTAGCTTTTATTTTGATATAAATATTGTCGATGGGGCACGGAGTGGCAAATTAAAGGGTAAGGCAAGAATTATAGCTCCCAATGCAGCAGTTACGAGAATTAAGATTGTTGATGATAAGATTTGTGAAGTTGTTTTCCGACGTAGGTTAAATAAAAATGATAACTTGATTATTAAAGTAGAGGAAGGTTCAGAATGTAATTTTTTTCACGGTCAGGGGACTAGTTTTAATGGAGATTATGTTCTTATGCCAGAACTTGTCTTGCTTAACAGATACTTGGATGAGATAGATATGAATGAAATAAATCGCATTACAGGACACTTTTGTCAAGATTTTATGAACTGTTTTCAAAATATTGTAAAACGTGAAACTATGGATAACGCTATTACAACAGTTTTTGTTGGCGGGGCAAAAGGTCTGTATACTATTAAGGAGTCCATTGTTGGATTGAATGACAAAGGTGATGTATGGTGTGCTTTCATAGATAGCGACGTCGTTCGTTATTTTACAAATGTTACCACTGATGTTAAGCGGCTTCCCAACACATTTGAAGGATGGCGTTCCAGGTTTGTCGATAAAAAGGTCATATATTCAAGTAAAGTAAGTACAAAATTTTAAAAAAATTACTAATTATCAATCAGTTATTTGCTTGACCATATTCTAATAGAAGATTAAGCGATTGGGTAGATAATGAAGATCAATCTAGAAATGAGGAAGAACAGTTTATTTTCTTAATATTTTATCTATCATAAAAATTCCTATTACCGAAATAACAATAATTCCTAATTTGAAATAAATATTGCCTGTTAAAAATGTACTGATCAAAACAAATAAAATTCCTATTACTATAAATAAGGAAATTATATACTGCAATGAAAGTAATGTAAGTCCAATAAAGCGTTTGATAGGATTGTAATTTGAGAATCGTCTATAAAAGCTAATCTCATCTTGAATTTTAGAAATCAACAAATAAAGATCGTTATCTATTTTTGTAATTGTTGTTAACAATAAAGTCTCATCTGTATTTGGGTCAATTGCTATTTTCAATACATCGTCGAAGAGTTGTTTATCTCTTTTCTCACCAACGTCTCACGAAGTGGACGTTGCGTATTAGCCTTAATAATAGTAATAGAATGTTTTATTTTGAATAACTGAGCATTATAATAACTTATGAGGCACTACTACGACTAAGAGCCTATTATTTGTAAAACCTAATCAGCTTATCTTTTCTAGCGGCTTTTCCCAGCTAAGCGGTAACGGAAGAGAATAATACTCAGATGGAGATAAATTTAATTTTCTAGTTATCCCAACCCCGTTTCTAATCCAGTTTTTTCCATGAGAATCTTGAAAAGCTAGTTCAATACCTGAAATAAAGCCCATTCCATGATGAATTTGAATTCTTGTGAAATATTTTCCTGGTGGAACTACACTTAAGCTCGCCGCGATTTCGTTTGGAGTCTCGAGTCCGCTTGTAGGTTTGAGCTGAATATTTACCGTTGATAAGATAATCTTATAGATTGGAAATCTAGATTGATTAGAAATAGTTACCCATGCCCAGCCATCTTCATCTTCTTTGATTATCCACGCCGAAATTAATTTGGCTTCTTCTTTATCTTTTTTATTAAATATACTCATTAACTATTCTAATTGGTGATAATCTTATATCCCTTATTTTTTGTAAACCAATTTCGTTAGAAAAATGATTATTATCCTTATTGTATAATATTTCCACCATACGAACTCTTTTAAGGTATTTAATATAATTTTTTTGATTTATTGTGGGATATTTAAATCGTGCCGCTATTTGAGCGCATTCATTTAAAGATAAATTATAAAAATGGTAATTTTCCATTTTGCAAAGTTGCTTTACTCCGACAAGACGTTTAAACCTATAGAAATTAAAGTATGCTTTTAAAATTTCATCTTTAGAAAATTTTTTATCTATTAACACAGAAAGCATAATTTCTTTAATTTTTCTTTTTGCTTTTATTTCTCGCTCACCTGTTATAGTTCTTACTAATTGCTGATTAATTGTACTGGCGCCTTGAAGGCGACCGGAAGAAAAATTTTTAACTACAGCTCTTAATATGGAATAAATATCAACACCAGCATGGTTAAAATATCGTTTATCTTCTATACCAATTAATGTTTTATAAAGCATTTTAGAAGATTGCTCACCATTCTTATTTGTTGTAATAATTATTTTATTTATTAATTCTAATTGCTTCCAAAGGCTCGGAAGGATATTCAAAAGAATTAATGATACCCATCGAATAAATGTTCCAATAAAATTGTTAAGGAAATTAATCATATTTTTTCCATATTGATTTTACCGCTTGAATCAGCTGCAGTGGATAGAAATGTTCCTGTTAATTTTTTTTTATTTACAAGAATTAAAAAATAAGTAGCTCTCGTTTCTCTCACACGGCCTTCTTCATTCACATTTAGATAAATCATACTTTTTTTAAAAAACTTTCTTTCATAATATCCATCAATATCAATTATAACTCTGTTTTTTCGTTCGAATTCGTACTCCTCGCCACCTGGACGAATATCTTTTATTTTTTCTCCTGAGCCACTTAGCTTATATCCCTTTTGTAATAGATGTATTTTATAAACTATCTTGAGATTAAGATAATCCGGATGAGAAGTATTTTCAATATCCATACTTGTTTCCCACTCACCCGTTAGATTCTTTTTTGGGAAACCATATTCATTCAAAAGAAACAAAAATAATGTTAGTAATAGCCCGCCGATAACGGTTGCTATAACGTTGACAAGAAGTTCACACATACAAAAAGGTAATAATCATGAACTGAATAAAAGAACAATGAAATTACTTAGTTAATTTTATAAAATGACTTTAAAAATAAATTTCAATGATATCAAGTAATCAATTATTTTTAAAAAAGAGATTATTAGATCTGTGTTTTACCCTAAATATTTTTTCTCAATTCCTGCGACTCTAAAACTAAAGGACAACCAGTAATTAGCACTAATACTGATAGTAAGATTACCCAATACAATGTTCACAAGTTTTCAGATTCTTCAAGTGAACACTCTATTAAATATGCCAAATTTAAAATTGCCTATCTAAGAACATTAGCTTTTGAAGGGGGGTACGCAAATGATCCCTCGGACAATGGGGGAGAAACTTATAAAGGAATCGCAAGAAAATTTAACCCCAAATGGCAGGGTTGGAAAATAATTGATTCTGCGAAGCATTTTAATAATTTTAGGAAAGTTATCGGAAATAATAAAACATTAGATTCCCTTATTGAAAAGTTTTACAAAGAAACAGTTTGGGATAAAATAAGAGGTGATGAAATTATAGATCAAGATTTGGCAAATCAGATTTATGATGCAGCTGTTAGCACGGGAGTAGAAACGTCTATAAAACTTGCCCAGAAAACAGTAGGTGTACCAAAGACCGGCGTAATGAATGATTTAACCTTAAACAAATTAAATAATAAATAGTTTTCATCAAGTCATCTATCCCTCTACTTGCCTCTTCTGAAAAAATGGTAGTTAAGGGTAAAAGAAAGTAGTTAGTTTCACAACATAATATGAATTTCAATTTTCTTTGGGAATATAAATTGCAGGTTTTACCCGTTCTATTAGCCTTACTGATAGCTGAATTACCCAATATAATTAGAAAATACAAACGTTTTTATTACATTCCAATTTACTTCATAATTTTTCCTCTAAGAGAACTTAATCACGATTTAGCAATTTATTTAGGCGATGACTACTTTATAAAATCAGATATACGATTGCCAGAAAGTATTGTAAAAAAAACAAGAAAGAAAATAATAATCGATTCAATAATTTCAATGTTTTTAGCATCCATTATTATCCCATCCGTTGTAGGTTTTATCTTTTCATTTTTCCTAAATAATGATTTGTTGTGGCAATCGATTTTTGCACTTTTTCTTTATAAATCCGTGAATATCTTAAAAGCGATTTTAGGATTTAAAGATCATGCTGTTGCTACCAAAAGGAATCTAATTATTTTAATAATTATTTATATCGCATATTTAGGAGTTTTTTTTCAAATACTAAATAATTCTTATGCCTGGTCAAGACCATATATTTTAAAAAGTGATTATCGTGGATTAGTAATGTCTTTATCAGATTTAATATTTAATAAAGGATTGGCTCAAGGATTAATTCTTACGGGGGTTGCAGCTTTTTTTGCAAATCTTATTACCGATAAAAATATTAGAGAAGAAAATATAAAAAAAAATGAGGATTACAAAAATAGTTGATAAGATCATAATAGATAACATTGGACTTATTTTAAAATTTAAAAAGCAGAATAGAATGAATGCCAACATTATTGCCTTAATATTATGTGAGTTATATTTTAGTCATCCATTTAAAAGATTAATTGAATATTTTGTATGGATTTTTTTGACATTTATTAGATCAGAAAAAAGAAATTATATCAGCGTTGGAATAAGCCAAACTCAGATTAAGCACTGGAAATCTTACGAGGCGATCAATGATAAAATAACAATTAAAAATTTAAGACAATTTCTTACTCCTAGAATAAATTATGATTTAGTTCAAATTTTATTGAGGGTGCTTGATTTTGATAAACTTTCGAATAGCAGTATAGTCGCCGCATACCGGGGAGAGGCCAGAACTTATCATGTATTTCTGTTTACTGAAATAAAAAAAAGACTATTTTCCCTCAACTCAGAGGAGTTTCCCCCGGTACTCGGCGGGTGTCTTTCTTCTCAGAAACGTCTCACGCAGTGGACGTTGCGTGTATAAATATATTATTTTTATGAATGCCCACTCACCAAACCATCCTTTTTGAAGAAGGCACTTTTTTTATTACGTGTACTTGTTACAATTGGAGATTGCTTCGCTGCACTCGCAAAGACGTAAGCTGGTGTGACCTGGTGTATAAATGGTTTGATCATTTAAAAAATTAATGGTCATACAATAAATGGTTATGCTGTAACGCCAAACCATTTGCACGTTTTAATACATTTTGCTGATACAGGCCAGTCAATAAATACTATTGCTGGTAATGGCAAACGGTTGATTGCAATACGATATAATAAAACGGCTGCAACAGAGAAATGGAGTTGACTGCCTGCTACAGTTTCAAAAAATGTAGAAGCTAAACGTAAAGCAAATAAAAAATTGTATGAAGTATGGGAATTATCTTTTATTGGAAGTACTGCAACGGCATTACCTTTATAAAGCAACAACTTAATTACCTACATCATAATCCATGCGCAGCGAAATGGAACTTGTGTAGCAGCCCGGTAGATTATGTGCATAGTTCAGCAAAGCATTACTTAGAAGGAGTAACAGGTATATATGCAATAGATGAAATAGAAGAATGAAACGCAACGTCCACTGCATGAGACGTTGCTTAGAAAAATAGGCTTTTTGCATCCGTCAAACGTAGGATCCATCATAAATTTACTTGTAAGTTTATTTTTTACCGGACAGTAATAGTTACAAACTCAGGATAGCGCAACTTTCGATTGAAAGCAAACTAAGAATAGCAAGAGGGAATTTGCTATGGAGATTGAATGGTTTCCATTAAAAAGCTGTTTGTTTCCCGCGGGAACCTTTTCATTTCCCGCGAAAACCTTTTACTTTCCCGCGGGAACCTTTTACTTTCCCGCGGGAACCTTTTACTTTCCCGCGGGAACGTTTTACTTTCCCGCGAGAACCTTTTACTTTCCCGCGGGAACCTTTTACATTCCCGCGAGAACCTTTTACATTCCCGCGAGAACCTTTTACTTTCCCGCGGGAACGTTTTACTTTCCCGCGAGAACCTTTTACATTCCCGCGGGAACCTTTTACTTTCCCGCGGGAACCTTTTACATTCCCGCGGGAACCTTTTACTTTCCCGCGGGAACCTTTTACTTTCCCGGGGGAAGCTTCTTGCTTTTTTCGAGGAAGCAAAAATGTGATTGACGCAACTACAATACAAAAAGGCGAAGAGTAAGAGACTGAAAATCAATAATGCATTTTTTGGCGGCGATGTGGGGAGTGTCGTATATTTATGTGTTGGCTGCAAATTTATTTGACACCAAAACATTATGACACCAAGAAGCTTATTCAATATTGTTCTTAAAATTTTCGGATCTTTTTTCTTGCGTGAAATCATTTATACTATTCCGCAATTAGTTTCATCAATTTCATACTTTACTAAATCTGCCCCATTACTTAAAGAACAAAGCTATAATAATGGTTTATTAACTTTTGCATTGACAATTCTCATTATTCTTTTTTACAGCTTAATGATTTACTTTTTTGTATTCAAAGCAAATAACCTTATTGACAGACTTAAACTTGACAAAGGGTTTGACAAAGAGGAATTTTCATTTACTATTTCAACTGCACAAATTTTGACCATTGCATTAATTGTTATCGGCGGTGTTATTTTGACAAATGAAATTCCAAATTTTTGCAGAAGTGTCTTTGCATATTTTCAGGAAAAAAGTTTGACGCATGGAATGACAAAGCCAAATTATTCTTACATAATTGTTTCTGCTGTAAAAATTATTTTAGGACTTTTAATAATCGGTGAACGAAAAAGAATAGTTGAGTTTGCAGAAAAAAGGCAAGCTAAAAATCAAGGAAAAAATATTGATGGCGATTTGGACAGTATTACATAAACAAAATCTGCAGCCAACAAATGGTTTGGCAAAAAACTGGCAGACATAACCCAACATCAACTTTTGTTTCGCTATTTAGCTTTAGTAATCAGCTTGACGATATAAATTTGGCAACAGAAATAACAATGAACTTTTAATTATAAATTTAGCAGCAGTTCAGGCTGACGAATTTCAAATACCAGTTCTTCGCCAAGCCTTCAACGTTGGTGGTAAGTTTAAGTTGACCGTAAACAATTAACTAAAAACGTAAACAAAAAAATTATATAATCAAATGCGAATTTCAGAAGTTGAACGTGGAGACGGTTTTTTGAATCGCTTATTAATTCGTTTTATTTCGGTTGTATCAGGCATGCGACTACCAGATGCAGCAAGAATTGTTATGTACCATAAAAGTTTTTATGGTAACCCAATGAGTGCCTGGACCCATGCAGCTATGAGAGGCAAAAGCGGATGGACAATAGGTGAAAGAGAACTGATGGCTGCTATGACTGCAAAATGGAATGAATGCCCATTTTGTATTAATGCTCATGGTGCAATTGCATCTTTAGAACTGGAACGTTCAACTGTAAAGGCTGCATTATCAGAAACAGAAAAACCAAAATTCTCAAAAAAATTAGAAGCTACTATTGTTTTCTTAAAAAAATTGACACTTGAACCGGATAAGATAGATTATACCGACATACAAACTGTAATTGCAAATGATGTAACGCAGGAAGAACTTGAAGATGCAATAGCTGTTTGTTCACTTTTTAATATCACTGCCCGTTGCGCTAATGCATTAAATTTTGCTATTTTAAAGGATGACGATTTACAAAAGGCTGCAGAACGAATGCTTACACAAGGTTATACTTTTGGGAAAAAGGGAGTTCCTGAACGACCAAATCATCATTCTATGGCAGAAGCGCTAAGGCAACGGGTTTTTAATGGTGAAGGTGTTACGAGTGAAGCTCTTCGTAAGTCAATAGGCAAGAAAGCAATTAGCAAATTTACAATAGAAGAACCTTATAATGAAATTGCATTACAGGTAGGTGAAGCTGCTTACAAAATTACAGATGAACAGATAAATGAATTGATTAAAAAAACCGGAAGCGATAAAGCAGCTTTTGAATTAATAATTGCAGCGGCTGTAAGTGCAGGTCTTTATGGTTGGGATAAGGCTAATAACGTTTTGTCTTAGCCAATTTTTAATTGCAAGTGATGCGACAAAACCTACCGCCAACAAAAGTATTGCTGCAAGCGGGGCTGACACGGCGCAGCATCAGCAGTAGTTTCGCTGTTCAGCTTTAGTTTTATGAAATGTAATGCAACGTTTAGATGACTATGAATGTCAAAAAAAGCAAAATTGAGCTATGAAATATCTTTTTGTGTTTGTTGTGTGTGTGGCTTTTTCCTGTAAGAAAAATCAAGACTATTCGTGTAAAGCCTGTACATCTGAAAGCAAAAAAGATGATGCCTTGATAGTAGATGGCGGGTTACTTGCCGGGGATGGTTGCGGATGGCTTATACATTTACCTGATTCGGTTTATTATCATCCTGATGTGTTTGATACTTCGTTCCAACACAATGGACTGCCGGTAAAGATCAATTATCAATTTACTTCCGAGGCCTTTACGTGTGGAATCAACGCAATGCACATACCGGTAATACATGTAAACAGTATCATTAAAGAATAGTATTCCTTGTTCACGCAACATTATGCCTCAAAAAGCCCTCGTTTGCAACGAGGACTTAAATCACTCAATATTATATATTAGTGTTCCTGGCTATACAAGATATACTCTTACTTACTCATAGCCATTCTTTTGATACCCGTATTGCCGGTAGTAAGTTGCTGCTTTCTTCCCGTGCAGCTATCTTCTATTAACGAAGTTTGTATGGAATCTTCACCAATGAAAGTAAATTTATATTTGCCCCAATAATCACTTCCGCAGCCTTCCTCGTCATTAAGAGAAAAAACATCATTTTCTAATTTATACTTTCCCTGGTGGTATAATTGTCCATCAGTGGAGGTCACTTTAAAAGTACCATCTTTGCTGAAATCTACATAGCCTATAGAACCATCCGGGTTGTAAGTTATCCAGCGGCCAACAATATTATGTTTGGGAGGAATAAAAGCCAGGGCAGCCATCATAAAAAATATAACTGCTACTCTAATTGTTTGTTTCATAATTTTTTTTGATTTGTTAATAATTTGCAAAGTATCGTAATTTAAATATATGCAACAATATTTCTTTGTTGTTTATGGGCTGGCGTATTAAACCTCCACACTGGCTTTTTCAGCGTCTAGCGGCAAGCTTTGAATAAATCGTTCTGCTGCTTCATTTGCTTCGGTATGTCTTTCAATCAAAGCAGGAATCAAGGTACAAAAGCTGTTCAATTCGTTAACTTCAATCCATGCCTGTTCTGATTACAGTTGTAACATTTGCAATTATATTTTCGTAAATACTCTAAACTTATATAGTGAGAACTGTTTATCAAATCTTAACCGAATTCACTATAGTTGTTCATTTACTGTTCATACTATTTGTTGTTGCAGGTGGCTTTTTTGCAAATAAAAGGCGCTGGCTAACGGTTATCCATCTTTGCTCACTTGCATGGGCCGCATTTGCAGAAACATCACCGGGTGTAATTTGTCCGCTTACCAGATTTGAAAACTGTTTTGCTTTTCGTGCGGGAATATCCACCTACCAGTAAGATTTTATATCAAGATATCTTATACCCGTAATTTACCAGGAGAATGTTGCGGTTCATATTCAGTATGTATTAGTGGCAGTTGTTATTCTCATCAATATATTTACTTACAGAAGGTTCTTTCGATTGTTATCAGTTCAGCGTAGAATGTAAGTGGAGCGTGGCCTGTCGGCACAAATTGCTTTAACAAATTCGATTTATTTTCAAATTTCAGTATTGATTAACCAAAATATGTAAAGAAGGGTTTTTTAAAAAGCAATCTGAGATATTTCATATCGTAATACTGATACTTGCAGGATTTTATATAAATACTTTTAAGTTTCATTCAACAGCTATTTAATCGCTGACTAACCCGCTATCAGGCTTGTTATCAAACAACTTCCAGCGTCCCTCGGAAACTATTTCTACCTGGCCGCCCACGACTTTTATGGCACTTTGTTCGTCAATGGCATAAACCGGAACCGTTAACTTTGAGGCCCATAGTTCTGCATTCTGGCCGCAGGATTCGGCAAAAGCTGGGTTTTCAAAGTGCGGAATGACAGAGAATTCGACCAGGCCGGCGCCGTTAGCCGTTACAAAAGTTTTACTAATGTCTCCTTGGGTGGAACTAAACAAAACAATTTCCGAAGTGAGCGGCGTGCCGCTGCCTCCACGCAGATCACTGTAGGTTTCGCCGAAGATGTTGCTTACAACCATGCTGCCAGCGCTCACACCAACGTATACCAGGTCTTTGTGCAACAGAGCCAAAACGTCTGTAAGACCAGATTTCTCAAACCAGTAAGCGAGATAAAGCGGATCCCCGCCCCACACGAGTAACGCATCGGCGTCCTGAAGTGCTGGCAGCCAAATATTCCGTTCTATACTGGGAAGTGCAGTAAGTTCAAGCAGTCCCATAGTTTCCCAACCCAGGCCAACAAGGGCAGACTGCTTCTTTCCGGCTATCGGCCACCATGCATAATTTGCGCCGTTTACAAAAGGATACACACCTGTAGGTACGAACAACGCTTTTGAATCACTGATTGGTTTGTCCAGCAATTCAACGAGCGCATCTTTGATACTTTGGTTGGATACACCGGAGGAAGTCAATAACAGTTTGATCATAGACATAAATATAAGCGATGCTATTCACGAATGACTAAAAATCAGCAGGCAACTTATTATTATATAATCGTTAAATGAACACCTTGCATCAAAATTCATTTTAAATTAATAATCGGTTTATTTTATACACTTACCTTTCCTTAAAATTTATTTTATGGATAAAACAACTAATGCTATCAACTGGTTTGAAATACCGGTTACAGATATGCAACATGCAAAACATTTTTACCAGGTTGCTTTGAGCATTCACCTGGAGGATATGAATATGCCGGAGATGGACATGGAAATGGCTGGCTTTCCGTATGACCCCGGAAACGGAAAAGCTTCCGGCGCTCTTGTAAAAAGTGAGTACCATAAGCCATCAGCAGATGGTGTGCTTGTGTACCTGAATGCTAATCCCGCTATAAGTGATGTATTGGATCGCATTGAATCTGAAGGAGGGCAAATTGTAGCGCCTAAAATGCGAATAAGCCCTGAAATTGGCTACATGGCCATTTTTATTGATAGCGAAGGAAACAGGATAGCGTTGCACGCACAAGGATAGTCAACAATCGTGCATTGCCAGTTGGTCTGTAACACACTAGCTAAAAATTTACTTATAAAGGATTAATTGCTATTATGAACCTCACTTACAAATCTGCATACCTGTTTTCAGAAGGTAAATAACCTTTGTTTTTTAAGATAGTGCCAAGCCTGTTATAAAACTCAGGCTCAGAAGGCGTAACACTTGCAAGCCCATCAACATAACGATTATACAAGCTAAATAGCGCTGCAATTAAAACGGTATCATGCAACTCCATATCGGTAGCACCTTCAGCTCTCGCTGCTTCCACCATTTCCGGTGTTACGAGGTTGCCATTTTTTTGAACGGCTTTTGCAATGGTAAGCAAGGCTTTCATTTTATTGCTTACCGGCGCATTGGCAAGATCATGCTTTACCATATTTGCAATAGTATTATCATCCAGCAAAACATCTGCAGCGGCAGTATGTGCAGCTGTGCAAAAAGCGCATTCATTACCATGAGAAATTACGGTTGCTATTAACTCACGCTCACCTTCTGTTAGCGTAGATTCACCACGCAGGAGTATTTGTGTAAGCTCTCTTATGGGCAGTGCAGTATCTTTCCGGTAATCAAGCAAACCGGTTATGCCGGGCAGATTTTCTTTTAATGGAATATAAGGCATATTATAAAGTTTGTTCAGTTGTTTGGTTGACAATAAAAGGTTTTGTCATGTAGCCTTCTGCGGCACGCTGTTTACCGATGGCATCATATACTGCATCATCGTCCGGCGCCCAGGTTGCAAGACCATCCATATAACGGTTAAACATACAAAATGCAGCAGCTATCAGCACCGTATCATGAATCTCTTTATCTGTTGCACCTTCTTTTTTTGCCTGCTGAACATCTTCTTCCGTAATATTTTTTCCGCCCTGCTGCACTTTGCGTGCAATGTGTAACAGCGCTTTTAGCTTATCGCTTATTTCAGCGTGGTTAACATCTTTGTTTAATATGTCCTGCACTAGATTGCCGTTACCATTCAATTGATATTTCGCTATTGCGCCATGCGTGTTAGCGCAGTATTTACAATCATTCAGGCTTGAAGTGTAAGTGGCAATCAATTCCCTTTCGCCAGGAGTAAGTGTAGAAGTATCAGGGTCGTGCAATATAGTTTGAACGAAATTATTTAAAGGTACTGCCGTTACCGGGTTAAACATAAACAAGCTGCGAATACCAGGATAACCTTTTGGCAAATCAATGTGTGGCATGAGATAATGTTTGAGTACTCAAAGATAAACAGTTATTGTGTTTTCAATTCACAGTGTATTGAGTGCGGCACCACAGGAAGCGTAAATAAAGGAGTAAATGATAGTATCAAGTTCCACACGAACACACAACGGAGAATAACCGCAGGCGCACATTCACAGCAAACGGTTTAATGCCTCATAGAAGAATCTTTTTCCAGAACTTTCTTAGCTTCCGTCTTACCTTCGTTCCGGCCTTGTTCCCATACCTTATATAGCTCTGACGATTTTCTATACGGATTACGGGTATGATCAAAATAGGCGCTAAAGCCTAATGAAGAAATTGAATCTCTTTCATCATCAGTAAGCGGTGCTCCCACAATAGGTTTATGCGCCGTTGGTCTTGTCTGTCTGGCACTATCGGGCGGCATTACTTTCTTTTCTGCAGGCTTTATTACAGGTTTTATTTCGGGTGCTGTAACAGGTGCTGTTACAACTGCAGTTTGTTGTATCGCATCTTTCTTAACAGATATATCAGGCTGAACTGCAGGCATAGCAGCTTTTTTCTGTTCGGTATCTATTAATGGTAATTGGGCAACAGCATGCGGAGTGTCCTTAGCAACCGGAGTATCTTTTACAGGTTGGGATTCAGTTACTAATTTTTGCGAAGAAGATACATTCGCACTTGTAATAAAATGGGGATATAAAAAATAAGCAACGGGTATTAAAGCGACTACCAGTACGTAAAAAGCATATTTATAAAATACGTTTTTGGGCTTGTCACTTTCGTATATCTGCTGTTCCCTTGCTTCTGCTTTTTCGCTTAATGCTTTCCACTCATTGAAGAGCATGCTATGTAAGCGTTGTTCTTTCTCTAATTCTTTTTTCAGCTCCGCGTTTTGAGCGCGTAACTTATCTATTTCTTCTTCGTTGCCAGGAAGGGGAGGAGGAGTGTACACGGTAATTAAAGGTTAAGTTCTTTGGATTCATTTGAGTGTGCAATATTTATGCTAAAAATATTCAAGGGGCGTTAATAATTCTATTGCCCCTTGATATCATGTTTGTCACACCGATGCCCAAAGAAGAAACCTACTTTAGGAAAAGTAAGATTCACCACACGTTAAGATTGATACGAAGCACATCACTATTGCGCAGCAGCATTCTTCATTTTGTCGTCAAGAGCTGTTGCGGAGCCAAGATGCTCTTTCAAAGTTGGCAACGATTGCGCTGCATATGCTTTTACAGCAGGGTTTTTCCCGGTAAGCGCATACTTTTCAAACAATTGAACGGTTTGCCGATGGTCTGGCACCATCATATGAACATACATACGGTCAAAATCCTTAGCTGGCGTGTTCTTCAACATTAAGTCTTCAACAGGTGGATCGGTGGCCTCAGATGGAATTTGCACTCCGGCGGAACGGATGACCTGCATCAATTGTGTTTCATTATTAGTATGATCCGTAATCATGCGGTTGGCAAATGCCTTAACATCCGGATCAACGGCCTTATTAGCCGCTGTCCTTCCTATGGCAACTTCCTGCAAATTCCCAATGCTGGCCTGTATTAAAAAGTATCTCGCTGTGGTATCATTACTTTTATCCTGTGCATTTACAGATGAAGAGCAAAGAAAAGCTATAATAGCGATCAGCAAATTTGAAATTTTCATAGTATCATTATTAATTATTAAGGTTGACCCACACCACCAGAAGAGCCATAAATTTGACCGGTAGCAAAACTTGCATCACTATCGGCAAGTTGTACATATATCGAAGCAAGCTCTGCAGGCATACCCGCACGGCCAAGCGGAGTCCAGCTTCCGAAAATTTGTTGTTTTTCAGGTGTGGTACCACCACTTACCTGCAAGGCTGTCCATACTGGTCCGGGTGCAACTCCGTTTACCCTGATACCTTTAGGTCCAAGTTGCTTAGCTAATGATTTTACATAATTCATAGTTGCTGCCTTTGTTTGAGCATACGCATACAACCAGGGATCGGGATCATAAGCCTGCTCTGAAGTAGTTCCTATAATTGCAGAGCCTGGCGGCAAATGCGGTAATGCTTCCCTGATAATCCAAAACGGTGCATAAATATTTGTTTTCATTATTGAATCGAATTCTTCGGTAGAAATATCAAGTATATTAGCACTTGCCTGTTGCCTGCCCGCATTACTAACCACAATATCAAGGCCTCCTAACTCTGACACAGCCCTTTGTACAAGTTGTTTGCAGAAGGACTCATCTCGCAGGTCTCCCGGAATGGCAACTGCTTTTCTTCCTTCCGCCTTAATAAGTGCTATCACTTGTTTAGCATCCGGTTCTTCAGTTGGATAATAGTTGATAGCTACGTCAGCACCTTCTCTTGCATAAGCAATAGCAGCTGCCCTGCCCATTCCGGAATCACCTCCTGTAATAAGCGCTTTTCTTCCCGCCAAACGGCCCGAGCCTTTATAACTGGTCTCTCCGCAATCCGGAACAGGGTCCATCTTGCTTTGCAATCCCGGCCATTCCTGGGGTTGATATTTAAAAGGTGGCTTTGGATATTTTTTTCTTGGGTCTTCTAATTTTGGAGCGCCCGGTAACGGGCTTTTATGCTTGCCGGCAATTGCCTGCCCGGGTGCTAGTGCTGCGGTTGCAAGTGTAAGGCCTATACCGGCGACAGCCTGCCGTCTGCTCATTTTTTCTTTTTCGGTCATATGTTTTACTTAATGTGAGAATAGATGGTACTGGGTTTTGTTCAGAAAATAGTATGCCATTACTTTCGGTACACGATCAGGATTAAATTAAACTTAATGAGAAAAATTCTGGACAAAAAGTTTAAACATCTTGTTGTTTATGTCCTTAATGCCCCCATTTGTGGTATATTACATAATGGATAAAATTATTTCAATAAGGTATGAGGGTGATGATTCTTTAGCAGAGACTCAGAAATTGTCTATTTTGAGATATGTCAACAGGGTTTTAGCAGGTCAAAAAGATGCACTGATTGCATCTAACAATGCGTATCTAAGAGTAATAAGTAAAAAAGGAAAACTGGCAACCATCGAAGTTATAGGTGCCGATGCGGGATTATTCAAAATAATAACATCAAAAATTTTTAATTCTACGTTACCGTTTTAATCTATAAGGTCAAACTGGAGCTTACTGATTTCTTTAAATTCTTCAATTGTTATAACAGCATTGCCGATGGTTGCAAATTTAGATTTGATCTGTTGTTCCATGGCTTTTACATCGGGAAACTCACTATAATTATAATATCGCTGAAGGCCGCATGATACGGCGCTCCCGTTAATTGTTTGCGTCCATTTAAAGGAATAATATTTAACCATAACTTTTGTAAAAATATGAAAGTTATATCACTGCTGTGATGTGCAAATTCGTGAAAATGCAAACTGCGGAGTTGGTGGCTTACAAACCATTGTTATTCCAATGAATTATTGTACATCGGCAATTCTTAATTGCGCATTCTAGCTTCGGACAATACAATCAATCAACATATTCAATAATAATAATTCAATTTGCATTGCAGCACTTACAATATTTTAAATGTCAGGTATTAAAGCCTACTTTTATTTTTACAAATTGCCAGAATGAATTGCTTGCGTTACATCTCTATTCTTATTTTTTCTATGTTATGTTTCTGTTGCGATGCGCAGCCACAGCTATCTCCTGATAGTGTTGCATTGCAAAATGCCATTCATTTTTTTTATAATAAAATAAATGCTGCAGCACATTTATATACCGGTAAAGAATATTATAGATACGAGCCCGGCATAAAAGGTTTTCCGTTTTATATAAATAACAAGCCTCAAAATGGAGACATATTTTATGATGGCACTTTATATAAAAATATTCCAATGATGTTCGACGCAGTAAGGCAGGTAATCGTAATAGATGATTATAACAAGCAAAATAAAATACAATTGCTAACTGAGAAGATACGATATTTTACCATGGGAAGTCACCTGTTTGAAACTGTATCCCAAACGGAAGAAACGGCAAATACTGTTAGCAAAAACTTATATGACGTAATGTATAAAGGCAGGGCATCTGTAATGATAAAGCGTATTAAAAAGATTAAGAAAGGCCTTCGTCCGGAAGATCCCTATGCATTTGAAGAAGAAGATGAATATTATATAAAGAGAGATAAAAATCTTTATCTTATTAATAATAAAAACGCTGTGATCGATGCACTTGGTGATAAAAAAAACGAGGTGAAATCATTTATTAAAAAAAATAAATTAAGATTTAAAAAACATATTGAACAGGATGTGATGCAGGCTGCAGTCTTTTATTCATCATTAAACTAAACTGATGTCCAATCTTTTTCGGGGGGTTATCGCAAGTGCTTTTTGTTTTGTTTTTATTACAGCTTCTTATGGACAGGAAAACCGTATAACGGGCACATTTGATCATGCCACCTTTGCTGACTTTATAAAAAAGGTTGAATCAACAACCAATTTCCATTTTTATTTTGATGAAACACAACTGGATTCTTTTAAAGTGACTGCATCATTTAATAATGCGGAAGTATCAGATGTATTGAATACAATATTTGCACATACCGACTTCAGGTTTTCTATTGATGCACTTGCGCGTATTTTTATTACAAAAAATAAAGCCATTCAAACTACTGTTGCTGCAGACTTTTTTAATCCAAATAATAATATTACGGAACCAGCAGACACTGGTCAGTATGAAGAAACGAAACAAAAAACAAAGCCAGCTTTTTCAGAAAATAAATTATATGAAATCGGCTCCAGGTCCACAGCTCATAAAAACAGCATAACCCTCACAGGTTTTGTAAAAGATATAAAAAACGGAGAGGCAATTGCCGGCGCATCTATTTATATTGACAGTACTTACACCGGCGTGGTTACTGACCAGTTTGGATATTATTCTATAACAGTAAAGCCGGGCTTGCATACGCTGGAAATAACCAGTATTGGTATGAAAGATACTAAAAGGCATCTTATTGTTTATGGAGATGGAAAGCTTAACATAGACCTCCAGGATTTTATACCCAGTTTGAAAAATGTAATCATCACTGCTGAAAAAAGCTCTGCGATAAGAAGCACGCAGTTAGGCGTTGACAGGCTTTCAGTAAGGGCGATAAAAGATGTGCCGGTAATTTTTGGTGAAGCTGACGTACTGAGAGTGGTGCTTACGCTGCCCGGTGTAACTTCTGTAGGCGAAGCCAGCACTGGCTTTAACGTAAGAGGCGGTGCAGCAGATCAGAACCTTGTATTGTTTGATGATGCAACGGTTTATAATCCCTCGCATTTGTTAGGCTTCTTTTCAGCGTTTAATACAGATGTTGTAAAAGGTGTTGAATTATATAAAAGTGTAATACCGATTCAGTATGGTGGAAGGTTGTCTTCTGTGCTGGAAGTAAGTACCAAAGATGGTAATGATAAAAAAATAAGCGGCACAGGAGGTATCGGTTTGCTCACCAGTAAATTTACCCTTGAGGGGCCGATAAAAAAAGATAAGACGACATTTATATTAGGTGCCCGAACCACTTATTCCAATTGGGTATTGCAGGCCGTCCCTAACTCCGCCTATAGCAATAGCAGGGCATCTTTTTATGACGCAAATATTCATATCAGCCATACTATTAATGCAAAAAATAATTTGTATCTAACAGGATATATCAGCAATGATAATTTCAGATTTGACAGAGATACTACTTATAAATATGGAAATAAAAATGCGATTCTTAAATGGAAGCATATTTTTAATGATAAACTGTCCAGTATCTTTGCCGGAGGCATCGATCATTATCAGTACGATGTAAGCAGCAGCTCTAATGCTGTAAACAGTTTTGTGCTTGGATATGATATCAATCAAAGCAATTTTAAAGCAGATTTTACTTACAGAAAAGATAACAGGCAAACGATAAGCTTTGGCATCAGTAGCATTTATTACGTTTTACATCCTGGCAGTTATTTGCCTAAAGGCAAGCAGTCTCTCGTAGCGCCGAATGTGTTGCAACCTGAAAAAGGAATAGAAAGCGCAGCATATCTTGGTTATCAATATAACATAACTTCTAACCTCACTATCAATGCCGGACTTCGGTATTCTTTATTCAATTATCTCGGTGCTCATGATGTATATAATTATGTTCCTGGTTTGCCAAAACAAACTGAAACTATTGTGGATACAACATCTTATGCATCCGGCAAAATAATTAAAACCTATCATGGGCCGGAATACAGGATGTCCTTACGATATATTTTACCTGGTGATGCTTCAGTTAAATTAGGTTACAACACTTTGCGCCAATATATTCATCAGCTCTCAAATACCATCACTATTTCCCCAACAGATGTATGGAAATTAAGTGATACTTACGTTCCGCCGGAAACAGGCCAGCAATATTCCTTAGGCTTTTATAAAAATTTTCATGAGAATACAATTGAAACATCTGTTGAAGTGTATTATAAATCACTTCAGCATTTAATAGATTATAAAAGTGGCGCATCGGTTATTTTAAATCCACATATTGAAACAGATATTATCAATTCGAAAGGCAAAGCTTATGGCGCTGAGTTTTTAATAAGAAAATTGAGTGGAAAGTTGAATGGATGGCTAAGCTATACTTATTCAAGAACATTTATAAAAAGTGATGACTCACTTGCCGGTGAAACTATTAACAGAGGCAGCTATTATCCTGCCAGCTATGATAAACCAAATACAGTAAACTTTATTGGTAATTATAAATTTTCTCATCGCTTGAGCATGTCTCTGAATATTGTTTATAGCACTGGCAGGCCCATCACGTTACCTATTGGTATATTTTATTCTAATGGTGCGCAAAGGCTTGTTTACTCTGATCGGAACGCTTACCGGATACCTGACTATTTTAGAAGTGATATATCTGTAAATCTCGATGGCAATCATAAAGTGAAGCAAGCACTTCATAACTCATGGTCATTTGGAATCTACAATCTCACAGCGAGGAAGAATGTATATTCAGCATATTTTGTTTCAGAAAATGGAAAAGTGAAAGGATACCAGTTATCAATATTCGGTACAGCTATACCTTTCATCTCTTATAATTTCAGATTTTAATGAAACGGTATTTGTTTATATTAATTATTTTATTGGTTGCTTCAGCAATATTTTTTACTTGTAAAAAACCGTACAATCCACCTGCGATACAAATGGATAATAAATTTCTCGTAATTGATGGATTACTTATCAGTAGCGCAGATTCGCCGAGCATTATTACTTTAAGCAGAACTACAAAGCTCACTGATACTACCACTTCCATATCTCCTGAAAATGGTGCCAGCCTTAGTGTTGAAGGTGATAATGGACAAATCACTTCTTTTTCGGATCAGGGCAATGGAAAATATGTTGCTAATCCTACATTGTTAAGTACAGCAGTAAAATACAGGTTAAAAATAGCAACGGCATCTGGAGGAGTTTATGCATCTGATTTTGTTGAGATGAAGCAAACGCCACCAATAGACAGTCTTTCATGGAAACAGCAAAATGATGTGATGATCTATCTTGACACGCATGATCCGTCCAATAGTACAAAATATTACCGGTGGGATTTTACCGAAACATATCAATATGAAGCACCATTGCAGGCGGAACTTAGCCAGGATAATGGAAAGCTGTTTTATGTGGATGATAGTGACCAAACGTTCGATTGCTGGCGAACAGTTGCTTCAACAAATATACTGCTCGGTTCTTCTATAGCGCTTAGCCAGGATGTGATTAGTCATGCGGCAATAAATATTGTTCCCCAAAATTCTCAAAAAATTTCTATTCGATATAGCATACTTGTAAAACAATATGCACTTACAGAAGACGGATATGAATATTTTAATATTTTAAAGAAAAATACTGAAAATCTTGGTTCCGTTTTCGATGCACAACCGTCCCAACTTATAGGTAATATTCATTCGTTAAAAAATCCTTCGGAAGTAGTAATAGGGTTTTTCACTGCATCTTCAGTAGAACAAAAAAGATTGTTTATTACAAAGTATGAAGTTACAAACTGGAATTTTGTTGATACCAACAGAACATGTGATCCTATTTCTATTGATCATGCTCCATTACCTAATCCTGGCTTTTACGTGTACGATTACCCTGATCCGGATTATTATCCCTATTACTTTTGCGGTTCTGCGTGTCTTACTGTAGCAAGAAGGGAATGTGTTGACTGTAGAGTAAGAGGTGGCACAAATCAAAAACCTTTGTATTGGTAGAATTATTAAAAATTTAAAGTAACTGTGAATTGTAGATGAGGCGATTATTTTACATATTATTATTAGCAAGTTTTACTTTACTTATACATATTACTTGTAAAAAACCGTATAACCCTCCGGCAATATAATGTAGATAACAAATTCCTGGTAATAGATGGCACTTTAATAAACAGTGCAGATTCACCAAGCGTTATCACTTTAAGCAGAACAGTAAAACTTAGCTGACACTACCACATCTTCTTCCCCTGAAACTGGCGCCACCGTTAGCGTTGAAGGAGATGACGGAAACACTTATCCCTTTTTCGAAATACCTGGCGGCAATTATAAATCTCCGCCTTTATCATTAAATGCTTCTGTGAAATATCGCTTGAAAATCACTACTTCATCCGGAGAAGATTATGCATCTGATTTTGTAGAGATGAAGCAAACACCTCCTATCGATAGCCTTAGCTGGCAACAGCAAAATGATGTGATGATTTATGTAAATACTCATGATCCGTCAAATAATACAAAATATTACCGGTGGGATTATACGGAAACATGGCAGTATACATCTCCGCTTCAAAGCGAGCTTGGCGTAGAGAACGGAATGATTTTTTATGTGGAAGATCATCCTCTTGAACAAAGATATAATTGCTGGAGTTCTGATATTTCATCTAACATATTGCTCGGCTCCTCAGTTGCACTTAGCCAGGATGTAATAAGTATGGCACCTGTTGCTACGGTCCCTCAAAATTCAGTTAAGATAAATATACGTTATAGCATACTTGTGAAGCAATATGCACTTACCGATGAGGCTTACCAGTACTTTCAAATTTTGAAAAAGAACACTGAAAACCTGGGCTCTATATTCGATGCACAACCTTCCCAACTTATAGGAAATATTCATTCGGTAAAAGATCCAACAGAAGTTGTTATCGGTTATTTTACTGCATCTTCTGTTCAGCAAAAAAGATTATTTATTAGTAAAGATGAAGTAACCAATTGGAATTATATATACCAGGGAGAAGAGTGTAATATGATTTTGATTGATCAGAATCCTTCTAATTTTTTGATTTATAATTATCCTGATCCTGATTACACAGCATATTATTTTTCGGGAACGACGGGATTGGAACTTAACAAAAAAACCTGCCTGGACTGTACATTACAAGGCGGCACTAATCAAAAACCTTCTTACTGGTAAAAGATGTTTATTAAAAAATTCATATTAGAAATATTTACAGTAAAGCGTGCCTTCTCTTTGTGTTCATCATGTCCGTTTGCTTTGCTTTTGCACAAGATGAAACATCATTTATAGAAAATAGCTTTGCAACGTATATGGCCAATAATTATCAGGAAAGAGTATTCCTTCACACTGATAAAACCATATATATCACAGGAGAAATATTATGGTTTAAAGCATACATTACTGATGCTGCTAACAATAGTTTTTCATTGCTAAGTAAAATATGTTATGTAGAAATTTTAAGCAATGATAATAAGCCATTATTGCAAGGAAAGATAAGCATTGACTCTGGCGGGGAGATGGCTCCTTTGTATTACCAGCATCTTTGCGCAGTGGAAATTACATCATCCGGGCGTACACTAACTGGATGAAAAATTTTGACCCGCAGTTATATTTTCACCAGATGATAAGTATTATTAATCCTAATAAAAAACCTGAAATAAAAGCCACATCCAGTGCTGACTCAATATATGTAGATTTTTTTGCCGAGGGCGGTAATATGGTTTATGGCTTACAGAATAATATTGCTTTTAAAATATCTGAGGCCAATGGCAAAGGCTTGTCTGCAAAGGGTTTTATTGTTTCAGGAAAAGATACTGCAGCATCCTTTTCTACTGAAAAATTTGGAATGGGATCTTTTTCATTTATACCTGAAAAGGGTAAAAAGTATCGCGCAATCGTTATATACAATCAGCAAAATATTATTAAAGATTTACCGGTTATATATGATAGCGGCTGGGTGACGCATACAACAAACAATGCGGGCAAAGTTTTGGTAAATGTAGCCTGCAATATTCCTGATGCGCATAAAGTACATGTGCTTATTTTAACAGGAAACAATATTACTAATGCGCAGTCAGTATCTCTTGTAAATGGTAACGCGGTTTATTCAATCGATGAAGCAAATCTTGCTGATGGTATTTCGCAGGTAACGGTATTTAATGAAAGAAGGCAGCCGGTGTGTGAAAGATTATATTTTAAAATCCCGCATAACTTTTTGCAAATAAAAACAACCGGTATTCAATATGAATATGCTGAAAGAAGCAAGGTAGATTTTAAAGTATTTACAGGCAATAATAACAGTTACCCTGCAAACGCAAATTTATCTGCTTCGGCATACCTTATCGATTCATTGCAGCCCCAACAGGAGAATAATATTGTAAGTTATCTATGGCTTTCAACAGGAGTAAAAGGAATGATAGAATCACCAAGCTATTATTTTGATACAGCAAACGCCGATGCCGCCAAGGCTGCTGATAACCTGATGCTAACTCAAGGCTGGCGAAGGTTTCAATGGAATGATGTATTTGAAAATACAATGCCGGCTTTCAGGTTTCTGCCTGAATATGAAGGCCATATCATCACAGGTAAAATTTTTGGAAGAACCGGATCAATGCAGAATTCCGGTAAAAGAGTATCTCTTTCTGTGCCAGGCAAAAGTTTTAGGTTTTCTAACGCAACGTCTGCTGATGATGGTGCGCTGTTATTTAATATTGATAAATTTTATGGCAGCCGCGAACTGGTAATGCAGACCAATATTGCAGATAGCAATTACCGGCTGTTTATTGACAATCCTTTTTCTGATAAGTTCATTCAAAGTAACCTTCCTTTCCTTAATCTTAATCCTGGAGAAGCTAATGCTATTACCCTAAGGAGCATTCGTGCGCAGTCGCAAAATGTATATCAGCCTGCAAAGCAAGATAATTTTAGCTTGCCATCACATTATGATACCACTGCATTTTACGGTTTCCCTTTTAAAACGTATTATCTCGATAATTATACAAGATTCCCAACAATGGAAGAAGTAATGAGAGAATACATAAAGGAAGTGCATGTAAGAAAACGAGACAGAAGTTTTTATTATGAAGTTTTTGATGAGCCCGATGTAAGTTATTTTAATACACCGCCGCTAACACTTGATTGATGGAGTGCCAGTGGAAGACGTAACTAAGATAATTAATATGGATCCTTTAAAAATTCAGCGGACAGATATAACAGCTTCCAACTTTTTTAAAGATAATATTGAATATAACGGAATAGTTAGTTATGCAACCTATAATGGTGATCTTGAAGGTTACCAGCTTGATCCAAATTCCCTTGTAGTGGAGTATGACGGATTGCAGTATAAAAGGGAATTTTATTCGCCGCAATATGAAGCACAGCAACAGCAGGAAAGCCGGTTGCCGGATTATCGTAATGTTCTTTACTGGAATCCAAAAATCAATACAATTAATGGTATGAAAAATGTTTCTTTTTATACATCAGATGTGCCGGGAACATATCTTATAATGCTTCAGGGTATAAGTGATAATGGAGTAGCAGGGTATCATATTGACAAATTCGTGGTTAAGTAAAAGGGTTAACTTCTGCTTCCAATTGTATTGTTTGCAATCAGAACAAATACGTGAATTCGCTTCGTGACACTTCGCTAAAAATCTGCAAACTAACACGGCATTTCGAAGCAAAATGTTGAACCCTCATCCTTTACGCTTTGAAAATAAATTTTTCCATTATGCTTTTTTATGATCTCAGAGGATATGTATAAACCTAAGCCTAGACCGGGATACGTAGCATTATTATTAGCACGATAAAAACGCTCAAATATCTTTGGCTGTTGTTCTTCTGGAATACCTATGCCAAAATCCAGTACGGAACATTTGAGATTGTTATCAATCGATTCAACAGACACAATGATCTTATCTGCGGACGGAGAATATTTAATGGCATTGGAAATAAAATTGGTAAGCACTTGCGAAATCCTGTTGCGATCTCCGTTTACTTTTATTCCTTCCCCCAGTTTCAGCACAATGTCGTGTGTTTGTGTTGTCCGTTGCATTTCTTCTGTGATCTCCTGTACCATCGCATTAAAATCAAAAGCTTCTGTCGTAAACACCAGTTCGCCCTTTTCTATTTTAGTTACATCCAGCAAGTCGCCTATCAACACAGTAAGCTTATTGATCTGTTTATCCATTTTGGAGACCATGTCAATCGCTTTCTCATTGTGCTGTTCCTCAAAGCTCATTTGCAATATCTGCGTATATGCCTTTAAAGTGGTCACAGGTGTTCGCAATTCATGGCTGGCTATGCTTATAAATTCATCTTTCTTTTTATCAGCTTTTATCCTTTGATCTATTTCTTTCGTCAATTCTTCATACAAGCGTATATTCTCCAGTGTGAGCGCAATACGGTTGGCAAAATCTTTTGCAAAATTAAGATCGGTTTCATCATAAATGTTAAGCTCGTTGCACGACATAAATGATATAACGCCGGTCACTTTTCCTTGTACCTGCATAGGTATTGTGATAAGCGATTTAAGGCAAAGCTCTTTCAGCAGGGCAGCCTGCTCAGCATCCCTGGCACCTCTTTCAATCATCTCTTCAGTAAGATGAGGAATAAACAAAGGCTGTCCTGTTCGCATCACCCAGCCAACCGAACCGGGCTGCGGATCATTATAATCTATAGGATGCTCACTCCGGTATTTTTTTGCAAATACAACTTTATTCGGATCCGCATGTGCCATTTTTAAAAGATGAGCGTAATTATCATTTCTCAATTCATTAATAACAAACCAATCTGCAAAGTTGGGGATAATGAAGTTGCTTATTTTATCAAGAGCTTCTACAGTATTATGCGTAATACTTAATTCTTCGCTGGCAATATTTAAAAGTTTAATGAGATTCTCTGATTTTTTGAGAGCTGTGATATCTCTTACCACCAGGCAGGTATATTGTAACTCGCCGTTTTGCACATAACGATTCGAATTAATTAGCACATCTTTTATAGAGCCATTTTTAGCGGTAATTTTTAGCGGTTGATTCTTTAGATCTTCTTCTTGTAACAAGCGTTGCAAAATGTTTTCAGCTACTAAAGGCGTTTCAGTAAACTGCTGCATTTTATTTATTGTAAAATCTTTTTTTGAATAGCCTAATAGATTTAATTGTGCATCATTCGCGTACAATATATATCCTGCCGGGTCAATGAAAAGTATGCCCACATTCACTCTTGCAAGAAAATCCTGAAGCGGGTGAGGGTTGGTTGATGTAATCAGTTTTTCAAAATCTATCGATGTCATGCTGAAATATATAACTTCCTGCATCTGCACTTGTTGCTGCAATATACCAATTAATAAACTTGCAAATAATTTGAATCTACTTCTTCTCGGAGTTAGCAGCAATGAATTTGGAAGCTACCACGCTATTCCATCCATAATATCAATTTCTTTTGGGCTTTAGCATGTAATATTGTATTTAAGTAATTTTTAAAAAATGAGTTCATCCCATCTTAACCGTTCACTCGGCCTGCGCCTGGTGGTAGTAATTGTGATAGGAAATATTATCGGATCAGGCGTATACAAAAAGGTAGCGCCGATGGCTGCAGTATTACACTCATCCGGTTGGGTATTGATTTGCTGGGTGCTTGCGGGCATTATAAGTTTATTCGGTGCATTGTGTAATGCTGAGGTGGCAGGACTACTTGCGGATACCGGCGGTGAATATGTGTATTATCAAAAAATATACAATCGTTTCTTTGCATTTTTGTTTGGATGGAGTTTGTTTGCTGTTATTCAAACAGCAGCTATCTCTGCACTGGCTTATGTGTTTGCAGAATCGCTGAACAGCGTGGTGCATTTTCCGCCACTATTGCCCTCGCTGGAAGCTGTCAATATTGGCGGTTTATTTTTCCCCTTTACCAATTTGAATGTAAAGATCATTGCCATTATTTTAATTGTATTGCTTACCTGGATAAATACGAAGGGCATAAGAACGGGCGCTGGTATCAGCATGGCCATTTTAATATTGGTGTTTGGCAGCATATTCACCATCATTACATTTGGATTAACCAGTAATGCTGCAGAAGTAAGCCGCATACACATGTCAACGGATAATCATTCAACAGTAACAATCGGGGCTGTATTTACAGCAATGCTTTCGGCGTTCTGGGGTTACCAGGGCTGGGCAGCAGTGGGATATGTTGGTGGAGAAATAAAAGATGCGAAACGCAACCTTCCCAAAGGTATTGCCATTGGCATTTTCACAATCATTGCCTTATACCTGCTAATAAATACTACTTACCTTTCTTTACTGTCAATACCTCAGCTGGATGATATCTATAGAGCCGGTAATAAGATAGCAGCCATCGAAGCGGTAAGAAGTTTTTGGGGCAATGGTGGTGTTTTATTTATTTCTGTTTTAATTCTTATTACCACCCTGGGCTGTTGCAATGCAACCATACTGGCAAGCAGCCGCCCTTATTTTGCAATGGCAAAGGAAGGTTTGTTTTTTAAGAAAGTGGCCAGGCTGAATAGCAAGCAGGCTCCTGTAAATTCGTTATTACTTCAGGGTGCCTGGGCATGCATTCTGGTGTTGTCAGGCACATTTGACCAGCTTACAGACATGATCATTTTTGCAGTGTTTATTTATTATGGAGCGACAACATTAGGAGTTTTTATTTTACGCAAAAAAATGCCTGATGCGCCAAGGTCTTATAAAGTATGGGGCTATCCCGTAGTGCCTGCAATTGTGGTAGTGTTTTGTTTGGTATTGGTGGTGAATACAGTATTCAGCAGGCCTCGTGAAGCAGCTATTGGCGCTATTCTTATGCTTACAGGTGTGCCCATGTATTGGTGGTTTACAAGAAAGAAACAATTAACGCCAGCTTAGTTCTACGATTAGATTAACAATAGCGTCTGCATCGTGAGACTAGGTCGAGCAGCCAACTATAGTTTCGACACAATTTCCAAAGATTTTTTTACGTGTTCCTCAGGCGATATATGATCTGTTTTGGATGAAAAGACAGCTACAATTTTATCGTTTTTGTTGATAACAAATGTTGTACGAGGGATGAAGCCATGCGTAACCTGCTGGCCATTTACATCTTTAACACCCGGTTGAGGAGGCGTAAGCTCCAGGCCGTATGTTGCTGCAATTTTACCTCCGGGATCCGAAGCAACCGGAAATTTTCCTGCGCAGTAATCCGGATTAGATGAAAATGATTTCAAACGCTGGATATCATCCGCTGATACGCCGATAATGGTGGCGCCTACCGCTGTAAATTTATCCTTGAATTCGGCGAAAGCATGCGCTTCCAAATCACAACCACCCGTGTAGGCAGAAGGATAAAAGTATAATACCACCGGTCCTTTAGCAAGGGCTTTCTTTAATGAAAAATTAAATTCATTTCCAGCCTGGCTAGCCTTGCCGGTGAACATCGGAGCTTTGGATCCGTTCGATATTACATTTGCTTGTGCAAAGGTATGGTTAACGAGCAGCAGCGTGAAGACTAAGAAAAGGGAAAAATGATTTTTGTTTAACATGGTCATCGCTTTTATTCAATTATATTCTTTCACAACGTACAAGACTATGAATAAAAAGTGCAACAGATATTTCGCTTACTTCTTATGTCTCCTTTAAGGAAGAGGTCCCGAGCGGATTCGAACCGCTGTGGAAGCTTTTGCAGAGCTCTGCCTGACCACTCGGCCACAGGACCATTTTTTGAGGGCACAAAAGTAGTACAATTATTTTTTTAGAAATTTTCAATTGTAAAATGCGAAATTCGATAGTTATCGAAAGTGCATTTTCATAAGCTGGCATAATATCTGAAATAAATTGCAAAAATATGCAACCAATAGCAGAATCGGAATTGATCATCAACAACAGGGGGGCTATTTATCATTTGATGCAAAACCTGGTGAAATTGCTGAAAATATTATAACAGTTGGCGATCCCGCCAGGGTGAAGGAAGTGAGTAAATATTTTGATAAAGTGGAAATTGAAATGAAGTCACCGGGAATTTGTAACACATACAGGCTGGCTGGGAAATAAAAGCTTATCTGTTGTAAGCACAGGCATTGGTACAGATAATATTGATATTGTATTAAATGAACTGGATGCATTGGTGAATATTGATTTTTCAACAAGAACAATAAAAAGTGAATTAAAGCAGTTAAATATAATTCGTATCGGTACATCCGGATCTTTACAGGCCGATATACCTGTGGATAGTTTTGTTGCCAGCACGCATGGGCTTGGAATTGATAATTTAATGAATTTTTATATCCATGAAAACAACGAAGAAGAAAAGCAATTGCTTCATTCATTTGTTACACAAACGCAATTGCACAGCCGTTTTAGTTATCCATATATAGCGGGCGCTGCCATGTCGTTAATAAAACATTTTGTAGAGGGTTATCACCAGGGCATAACAGTTACCTGCCCGGGATTTTATGGGCCGCAGGGCAGGGTACTCCGCCTTGGCGTTACCAGCCCGCAGTTAATTGACCGGCTTACTGGTTTTCAATTTGGGCAATCATCAAATTACTAATTTTGAAATGGAGACTGCCGGCATATATGGACTGGGAAAGGCTTTGCATCATAATTGTCTTTCATTAAGCGCAATTGTTGCAAACCGGATTCAAAAAAATTTTAGTGCAGATGCAAATGCGGCAATAGAAAAGCTTATTGTAAAAACATTGGAAATAATATCTGAAAAATTATAAAAATGAAAATTGAATTTTATAAATACCAGGGTACAGGAAATGATTTTATTTTGCTCGATAACAGGGAAAATATATATGATAACCTTACGACAAAACAGGTACATTTTTTATGCAGCAGGCGTTTTGGCATTGGGGCAGATGGACTTATGATGCTCAACAATAAACGGGTTTTGATTTTGAAATGAAGTATTTTAATGCAGATGGAAAGCAAGGCTCAATGTGCGGAAATGGGGGAAGATGTATTTTAAAATTTGCATGCATGCTTGGCATAAAAAAAGACAAATATAATTTTAGCGCAGCTGATGGGATCATGAAGCGGAGATTGATCTTAATGGTGAAGTAAGATTAAAAATGAAAGATGTAAAAGGTGTTGAATATTCTTATACTCATTATATTCTTGAATACAGGTTCTCCGCATTATGTAAAAAATGTAAGAGATGCAATGCAGGTAGATGTTGTATAGTGAAGGGCGTGCAATCCGCAACAGCAAAGAGTTTGATGAAAGATGGCATCAATGTAAATTTTGTAGAAACCCTTGATGATGATACTATTTATGTGCGCACTTATGAGCGTGGCGTTGAAGATGAAACATTAAGTTGCGGTACAGGTGTTACAGCATCGGCGCTTATTTCGGCACACAATGATAATGGCTTTAACAGGGTAGAAGTTAAAACAAGTGGTGGTAAATTAAGTGTTGAATTTGAAAAAATAAGTGAGAAAGAGTTTACAAAATATCTGGCTGTGTGGTCCGGCTGAAATGGTGTACAAAGGCAGAAATAAATTTAAAAAACTGATGCATGTTTAACATTCGTGTGTATGGTATTTTAATAAATGAAGAAAAGCAGGTACTTGGTAAGTGATGAATTTATAAGAGGTAATTATTATACAAAATTTCCCGGTGGCGGAATGGAATTAGGTGAAGGCACAAGAGATTGCCTCAAAAGAGAATTTAAAGAAGAAATGGATCTTGAAGTAGCAGTTGAGGAACATATTTACACAACAGATTATTTTCAAATGAGTGCCTTTAACCCGGAGCACCAGATCATTTCCATTTATTATTTTGTAAAAGCCTTGGCACGCAATCACTGCACCATTAAGAAAAAAGAATTTGATTTTGATGAAGACGCAGATGAAAATGTACAATGAAAAAACTGAAATAGAAACTTTTCGTTTTATTGATTGGAAAAATTTTTCTGAAGCAAGTGTTACACTGCCAATTGATAAAATTGTAGCTCGTATTTTAAAAGAAAAATATTAATTCATCCTGCGGTCAGTATGTTCTCAAATTCAATATTGTGGCCCATTGCAGCGTGTTTCATTTTTTCTGCAACATCATGACCAATATATTTTTCTATTCTTTTTTCTGCAAAATAAATAACCGGAGTTAATATTAATGCCATAAGAAATTTATAAGTATAATTCATAATGCCTACGGCAAGTATGAGTTGCCAGCTAAAAATGCCGCTAAAGGCAATGAATAAAACTATATAGCTATCTACCAGTTGTGAAACAAGCGTGGAGCCAGTTGCGCGTAGCCATAAATGTTTATGTCCGGTGACTTTTTTTATTTTATGGAATATGGTTACATCCACTACCTGGCTCGTAAGAAAGGCAACAATACTACCTACAATAATGCGCATGTTTTGACCAAATATTGCATTAAAAGATGACTGAATATTTTCCACTCCCTGCTGCCGGCTGCTTGCAATCCATGCCTTTGCAGAAGGCAAAGCGATAGCAATAAAATACATTAAAAATGCATAAGCTATCAGTATAACCGCTGTAATAGAAATACGCTTCACACCTTTTGGACCGTAGTATTCATTGATAATATCCGTGATAACAAATTCAAGCGGCCACAATATAACGCCGCATGTAAGTGTAAATGATAAACCGCTTTCACCAAAGAGTGTGAAATTCGCAGGACGTAAGCCCAGCAAGGCTTCCATAGAAAAGAGTTTGGTACCAATCGCTTCAGCGATCAATGCGTTGGCAACGAAAAAACATGCAAAGCCCAGAAATAATTTAGAAGGCCTATCTGCCAAAATCTTTTGTATCATCTGTCTTTAGTTTCTAAAAAAGAAATAAATAATTTGAATAATAAGAAATGTAAAATTGATAAGCACCATCCATTTCGGAAGTATTCTTTGTTTGCCTGCAATAACAATAATCGCGTAAATAATACACATAAGGAGATTGATGATGATGGCTAAAACCCCAAGCGTAATAATAATATCTTTCACGAACGGAACAGGAGCCAGCACATCTTTGCTGCTGTTTGGAGAATCGGTCGCTTCCAGCTTTTGAAAAATAGCAAGTATTACAAAAGCAATGTTACAAATAACAGCAAACCTTGAAAAGAAGGAAACCAGTCTCATGCATGCACATATTAAAATTGTGTTGCCAAAATAATATTAATTTGTCGGATTAAAGTTTACCGTTGATGGCGAATGTGCTGAGCTATTGTTAGTTATAAAATTTTCCCGGCTAAGTTTGGAGGCCAAAAGGGTATAGCTAGCTTTAATGAATATTTTTCAAAATACCATTTGCTTTATTGTCTCACTGTGGAGGAAAACGAAGCTGGAACTGAATCTTATACAATTATAAATAAATTAAGTAACGGTAAACTGCGTTATATAAATATTTTGTATTTCTTTCTAATTAAAAAAATAATAAAAGAAAAAAATATAACTCATGTGATTATTGAACATCCTTATTACGGATGGCTTGGTATTTTAATAAAGAAGGTTTGCAATATCAATCTTATTATTCACTCCCATAATATAGAAGCTGAGCGTTTTAAAACAACAGGAAAGTGGTGGTGGAAAATTTTAAGTAAGTATGAAAAATATGTTCATTCAAAAGCCGATCATACTTTTTGTATAACAGAAAGTGACAGGCTATACTTTATAAATAATTATAAAATTTCTTCAAAAAAAGCTACCGTTATAACTTACGGAATACCGTGGAATGTGCCGCCAACATTGAGCTCACGCAATGATGCAAAGAGTTTTTTATTAAAAAAATATTCTTTAACTGAAAATACAACGTTATACCTTTTTAATGGTGCATTAGGTTATAAACCTAACCTTGATGCTGTAAAGAACATTATAAAAAATATAAATCCATTATTGATACAAGAAAATATTGAGTATAAAATAATCATCTGCGGTAACAATCTTCCTGCTGAAATGAATGAATTAAAAGAATATGAAAATATTGTATATGCAGGCTTTGTTGATGATATAAGTATTTACTTTAAAGGCGTTGATGTTTTTATAAATCCTGTAACTGACGGTGGTGGAATTAAAACCAAATTAGTAGAAGCTTTGGGCTATAATCTTACGTCTGTTTCTACAATAAATGGCGCAATTGGAATAGACGAAGCTATTTGCAATGGAAAGCTTCTTTTGTCTGAGAATGAGGACTGGCAAACCTTTGCAAAGAATATGCTGAAGGCCAAGTATCTTTCGCAAAATATTCAAGACACATTTTTCAATGCTTTTTATTGGGATAATATTGCAAAAAAAGCTGCGGACGTGATAGCAAAATTTGATTAATTATTATCAAGGACTTTTCAATTCTTTCCTTTTAGCATGGGCACAAATGAAAAATTGGAAAAAGTTTTTTCTTCGTAGCTACCATGATCGTTTTTAGTAATGCGTTTCATTTTTTGAATGCCGTCATCATCCAGCGGAATAACCATTTTGCCATTTGGTTTTAATTGCTCAATGAGCTTCGGTGGAACAAAGGGTGCGGCCGCAGTAATTAAAATTTTATCGAAAGGAGCAAAGGTTGGCAGACCTTCGAACCCATCACTATAAAAGAATTTTATATTTGGATATTTCTTTTTTAAAAGAAAATTTTTGGCAAGATCGAAAAGCTTTTTTTGTCTTTCAATAGTAAACACATTTGCATTCATCTCTGCTAAAACACATGCCTGGTAAGCACTTCCGGTTCCTATTTCGAGTATCTTATCATAAGGCTGCACCTCCAAAAGCTGTGTTTGATAAGCAACAGTGTAAGGTTGCGAAATAGTTTGACCTTCTGCTATTGGGAAAGCCCGGTCTTCATAAGCTATATGATCAAAGGCTGTATCTAAAAAAAAATGTCTTGGTATGTTCATCATTGCCTGCAGCACATTTTCATCCGTTATACCCTTATCTCTTATTGAATCAATAAGTTTTTTTCTCAAACCTTTGTGCCGGTATGTGTCTTCGAAATGCTGCATAATTCAATTTAAAAACGTTATTGAAACATTCGACTTAATCTAGCTTCGTCTACACCATAACTGTTATGCTGCAAACGCAATTAGTCATGTGAATGCTCGATTGTATCAATTTTATCAACGGCTCCCTTATTCATTAATATTTTTATAAATAATATTATTGCCGTTATAGAAAATATTCCGCCGATAACCCAGTTTAATATGTTTTGATTAGCATTGAGTTTTTCAACAATGTATTTGCCTCCGAAAATAAAAACACAATTACCCATTAAAGTGCCCAGCCCAATACCAACTATATATAAATTATAATAAGAATTTTTCGGTTGCAGGATGTTTTTTGGAAATAACACGGTGCTCCATCCAAACCAAAAAGGAATTTGCATAGGGCTGATGGCACTCAGCAATAACCCCAGCAAAAAGCGATGCATATTATTATTAAGCATTATATTTTTTGCATGATGCTCATGCGTTGCAGCAATAAAACTGCCGGTTGCAAAGCCAAGTACAATGCCAAGCGTAATCCACTCCATCCATTTGAAAAGCACTTTTTGTTTGCGTACCCAGTTAATGCCTACGAGCGAGATCCGTACATAAATCATTTCCGTTAAAAGAGAACCGAGTGAAAAATAAATGGCGTTGCTGATGCTTTCCTGTACACTGATTTGCATGGCTGCAACATTCAATGTGCCCAATGGAAGTGAGCCGAGAAAGCTTACCATCATTCCCCAAAAAAAAACTTTTACAAGACCCATAAAAGTGCATTAACTTTTCTTTGCTAATACTGATAAAGATACATTTACTGTATTACTTAAAACAGCGCTTTTATCTCCAACTCCAAAATCAAGCCTGTTAATTTCAAAATCGCCGGTAAATAAATAAGTATCGTTTACTTTTTCCACATGAAAGGGAAATGCAGATTGGTTTTGTAATTCCATGCATGGTAAGAGTTCCGTGTAAAAAAATAAAACCCGATTCTGTTTTATTGGTCTTATCAATTTTTGTTGAAGCAATAGCAATAACCGGGAATTTTTCCGCATCAAAATATTCGCTTCCTTTTAAATGACTGTCGCGGCTCTCATTATCTGTATCAACAGTAGAGGCATCAACTGTTACATTAAAACGGCAGGCAGTAAGGTCACTTGTAAAAAATAAAATTTCGCCTTTTAGTCCGCTAAGATCGCCGCCGGTTTTAATTCCGAAATTTTTTATGGTAAAATGAACTTTACTTCCATCGTCTCCCGGTATATATCTTTTGCGCATGGATGTGACAGTAGAAATTAAAAAATGAATGGCAAGTACAAATTTTTCAGAATCATAAAAATGATTTTAGAGGTAAGATGATAAAAATTTATGGAATTATTTTATCTGCCGCTTTAATTTTTTTGATAATGTTTTTTGTGTTGCGGTTATAAAGCGGATGCCTTTAAAAGCGGCCAGTAAGGTATTCCCGCTTTATGATTTTGCCTGCTTATTTCATAAAGTATTTTCCAGTGTTTTAGAATTTCTTTCCAGGCACCTGATTAAGCGTATAACCGGTATCATAAAAATGATTGGGCTCTGCACCACAGCCATTGTATTCAAGTATTACAAAATTTTTTCCTTGTTTTAATTCTTCCAAGGAATTGCACATGATATCATAACGGCCATAAAAAAAATCATTGATCGAATGACTTATTTCATCAAGAATGTTCACAATACTTTTCATCAATTTCATTTTTAAGATCAATAAAACGCGCTCCACGGTTATGATTGGCTGCATAGCTTAGCATATATTTTTCACCTTCTGCTAATATTTTTTTAAAGTTATGGCTGTGTTTAAGGCTTAGCTCACCTATTCTTTTTTCAGATTTTGAATTCATCAATATAAGTTCTTCCAGAGTATGCACTCCGTCTCCCGTTACCTGCAGCGGAATCTTTTGCAGAAAACCGGTTATGACGCCTTTGGCTTCATTTGGATACCGGTAATAAAAAAGACTTACTTCCAGCGGATATCGAATAAATTCCTGAATAAAATATTCAACCGGTATCTTATGCATGATAATTTTTAAGTTGCGCTTCGGTATCGATTTTCCTGAATAAAATTCCCTGGCCTCCTACTTCCGGCTTTACAATCAAGCGGAAAATTGATTTTAAGTTCTTTAGCCTGTTTAATACATAATGAAAAATCTTCCGATGGATGTTACATTAAAAAATGCTGGACATAAATGTTTCAGGAAGCAGGTCATGCATTTCTTTTTTTGGCTCGCCTTCCATACCACCAAATGTAAGCCTGGGATTGCTGGGTGTAAAAAACCATACTGCGCCTGATCGGATGATATACCATAGCCATACGGGTGCAATAGGTGTATATAAAATTTTGAACGGCCATTGTTCCCAGTTTTTTATTTTTTTTATCAGCTTCACTTATTTTTTGATAGCCGCAAAAATAAGTTTTAACCTTTGAACCTGCGGTCAGTCATCAAAATTGTTTGTTGTATTTTAGCCCATTAAAATAAATTGCAAATGCACGTACCAACCATGGCCGAAATGATGGCGGAAAGTAAAACTCCGGAAATTTTATTTTGGGTTGGTTGTGCCGGAAGTTTTGATCAGCGGGCGCAAAAAATTACAAAAGCTTTTGCAACTATACTTGATAAAGTTGGCGTTGAGCTATGCTATATTGGGAAAGGAGGAAATGTGCACGGGCGATCCTGCCCGGCGTGCAGGAAATGAATTTATGTTCCAGATGATGGCATACCAGAATATACAGTTGCTGAATGGTTATAGGATTAAAAAAATTGTGACTGCATGCCCTCATTGTTTTAATATTTTTAAAAATGAATACCCGGTATTGGGTGGCAATTATGAAGTGATGCATCATTCCACATTTCTTCAGCAGCTTATTGATGAAGGCAAAATAAAAATGAAAGAAGCAGGGGGATTTTAAAGGAAAAAAAATTACTTACCACGATAGTTGTTATCTCGGCAGGGCTAATAATATTTATGAAGCGCCGAGGAAAGTTTTGGAAGCTATTGGATGTAGAACTGGTGGAGATGAAACGCTGCAAAAGCAATGGATTATGTTGCGGTGCAGGAGGCGCGCAAATGTGGAAAGAAGAAGAAAAAGGGAACGATCAGGATTAATAATGAAAGAACAAAAGAAGCGCTGGAAACCGGCGCTGCTATTATTGCTGCAGCTTGCCCTTTTTGCAATACAATGCTTACTGATGGTGTAAAGCTTAATGAAAAAGAAGAAACGTGAAAGTGTTGGATATAGCGGAGATGATTGCGGCGTCTATGTATAGATAAGGATGTAATGGGCAATGCAAGCCAATAGGAAATCGGCAGAACAATGAATTAACGATCAGACAATAGAAATAATTTGTTATGCCAATTAAAACGAAGATGGAGATCGGCATGAGGTATAAACATTGAAAAGATATGAGTGAAGAAAAAAGTTTAAATTTTATAGAAGAAATAGTTGAAGAGGATATTAAAGAAAGCAAGGTTGAAAATATTTTAACACAGATTTCCTCCCGAGCCGAACGGATATTTGCATATTGGCCATGCAAAAAGTATTTGCCTGAATTTTGGCCTTGCCAAAAATACAATGGTGCAACCAATCTTCGTTTTGATGATACCAATCCTGAAACTGAAGAAACTGAATATGTTGACAGTATCAAGGAAGATGTGAAATGGCTTGGCTTTAGCTGGGTAAATGAATTTTATACAAGTGATTATTTTGATGAACTGTATGATCTTGCTGTAAAGCTTATTCACAAAGGGCTTGCATATGTTGATGACAGCAGTCCTGAAAAAATTGCTGCAGAAAAGGGATCACAATACAGAACCTGGTATTGAAAACGAATACCGCAACAGGAGTATAGAAGAAAATATTTTGCTTTTTGAGCAGATGAAAAATGGAAAGTTTAAAGATGGTGAAAAAGTGTTGCGTGCAAAGATAGATATGGCTTCAATAAATATCCACATGCGGGATCCGATCATGTACCGAATAAAAAATGCGCATCATCACCGCACAGGTAATAAATGGGTAATTTATCCGATGTATGATTTTGCGCACGGACAAAGCGATAGCATTGAACATATCACGCATAGCATTTGCACACTGGAATTTGTTTCTCACCGGCCATTATATGATTGGTATATTCAAAACCTTGAAATTTTTCCATCGCATCAATATGAATTTGCGCGGCTCAACATGACTTATACGGTGATGAGTAAACGCAAATTGCTGCAGCTGGTGAATGAGGGTTATGTTTCTGGATGGGATGACCCGCGGATGCCTACCATTTCTGCGTTCAGGCGTAAGGGTTATACGCCATCAAGCATCAGAACATTTTGTGAAAAAATAGGTGTTGCCAAACGAGATAATCTTATTGAAATAGACTTGTTGGAATTTTGTATTCAGGGAAGAATTGAAATGAGCGCTCCGCGTGCAATGGCAGTATTGCGTCCCTTGAAACTTATTATTGATAATTATGAAGAGAATAAAACGGAAGAATTAATAACCGAAAATTTGCCGAATGATCCTTCAAATACACGAACAATTATTTTTTCAAAAGAACTTTGGATAGAGAAAGAAGATTTTATGGAAGTAGCCGGTAAAAAAATGGTTCAGGCTGGCACCGGAGCATGATGGTAAGATTAAAGAGCGCCTATATTATTCGTTGCGAGAGCTTTATAAAAGATGACAATGGCAATGTAACGGAAATACATTGTACTTATTTTCCTGAAAGCAAAAGTGGCAATGATACAAGTGGCATTAAAGTGAAAGGCACTATTCATTGGCTTAGCACGCACCATGCGTGCACCGCAGAAGTAAGATTGTATGATCGTTTATTCACTGTAGAAAACCCGGCTGTGAAGAAGGTGATTTCAAGGATTTTATAAATCCAAATTCATTGGAAATAATACACAATGCACTTGTAGAGCCTCAATCTTAAAAACGCTGAAACCGGCGTCAATTTCCAGTTTATACGTCAATGGGTATTTTTGTGTTGACAAAGATTCAAAGCCAGATGCTTTGGTTTTTAACAGGACCGTTACGCTAAAGGATAGCTTTAAAAAATAACGGTATTTATTTTTTAAAAAAAATCACTCAATTTATAAATGATATATGAATGCGTGAAAACGTTTTCAGGCATAATTCATGCTTAGTAAGTTTTTAATAAAAAGAAGTGATATGAAAGCAATAGTTATGCACGAATTTGGCAATCCCGATGTTTTAAAATATGAAGACTTTGAAAAGCCCGAGCCTCAGGCAGATGAAGTTGTGATAAAAGCTTTTGCAAGTGGCGTTAATCCTGTTGATACCAAAATTCGCGCAGGCAAGGCACAGGAAAGATTTCCTGTAACGCTGCCTGTAATAATAGGTTGGGACGTTTCCGGAGAAATAGAAGAAGTGGGCGGTAATGTTATGAATTTCAAGAAAGGGGATGAAGTATATAGCAGGCCAGGCGTTGGCAGAAATGGAACATATGCGGAATATGTTGTTGTAAAAGCATCGGAAGTAAATAAAAAACCCAAGAGCATTGACCATGATAAAGCCGCAGGAGTGCCTCTTGCAGGTCTTACTGCATGGCAAGGATTGTTTGATCACGGCAAATTAGAGGAAGGTCAAAAAGTCTTGATACACGCTGCTTCTGGAGGCGTTGGTTCGTTTGCTGTTCAGTTTGCCAAATGGAAAGGTGCTTATGTGATAGGAACTGGCTCGGGAGATAACAGAGATTTTTTAAAAGATCTTGGTGTGGATGAAGTGATAGACTATAAGAATGAAAAGTTTGAAGATAAGGTGCACGATGTTGATCTTGTTTTTGATCTAATTGGTGGCGATACTCAAAAACGATCCATAAGCGTTGTGAAAAATGGTGGTCGTATAATTACTACTGTGCAGGATGAATATGTTAAGGAGGCAAGAGCTGCAAACATAGTGCTGGAGCGGTTTATGGCGCAATCGTATGCAGGGAATCTTGAGCAAATTGCGCAGTTGATTGATGCGGGGAAAGTAATGCCGGTGATCTCAGAAGTAATGGAACTAAAGGATGCGGCAAAAGCACACAAATTAATAGAGGAAGGGCATGTGAGGGGGAAAATTATATTGGAAGTAGCATAAATATAATTTATAAAAGCGCTTTCTTAATGCTGAAAGCGAATACTGCTCCTTCGCCTGGCATAGATGATACTTTAATAAATCCATCGTTCATGTCTATAATCTTTTTTACAGTAGATAGCCCAATACCATAGCTGTTAGAAGCTTGTATTTTATTAGAAGGAAGTCTCGTAAAAAGATTGAATATTCTTAGATGGTCTTTTTCGTCTATACCTATACCGTTATCCTTTACACTAAAAAAATAATAATAAACGTCTTCTGAAAAGGTAATGTCTATCTTCACTTCATCTTTATCATTATACTTCAGGCTGTTATTAATAAGATTATAAAACACTTGCTCTATTTGTGTTTTATTAATAAAAATAATTGGGTTGTTTTTTGGAAAGTTTATAGAATATTTTTTTGTCGAGTTAAGTATTTTTATATCTGATTCCAAAAGTTTTGTAAGATTGATTTCTTCGCGATTTGATACATCAGTTCCCCGGTAATAAGAAAGTATGCCATCGGCAAGATCATTTATTTTTTGTGCAGAAGATTTGGCAACATTTAGGTAGTGCATACCATCTTCCTGCAAAACTTCCTCATACTCTTCCTTTAAAAGTTGGTATGCTAAAAAGATACCGGTAAGCGGTGATTTGATATCGTGGCTTACAACTGATGCAAACTGCTCCAGTTCTGCATTTCGCATTTCCAGCTCACGACGCGCTTTTTGCAATGCGGTATTCGTTTTTCTCATTTCCAGCAAAGTGATTACCTGGCTTGATAATACTTTTAACGCATTCACTTGTTCTGTAGAAAGTTCCCGCGGCTTATGATCAATTACACACAACGTTCCCAGCGGGAAACCTCTAGGTGTTATCAGCGGAACACCTGTATAAAAAATGACTTTTGGATCATCAGTTACCAGCGGATTATTTTCAAATCTTTTATCTTTTCTGGAATCGGGAACAATCAGCACTTCATCTGGCTTGTTAAGCGCATGTGCGCAAAAAGCATATTCCCTTTTAGTCTCATTTACTGAAATCCCTTTTTTAGATTTGAACCATTGACGCTCATCGTCAATCAATGTAATAAGGGAGATGGGCGTTTTACAAATAGCAGAGGCAATTAGCGTTATATCATCATATTCCTTTTCTGAAAGGGTATCAAGTATATTATATTCTTGTAATTCAGCAAGGCGCTGTGCTTCATTTTCCGGAACTGAAGGAATGACCATATGGCAAGATACTTTTAAAAGAAATAAAAACATCAATTATAAGCCGCTTTTCTATCTTTATATTATATAATTATGATTGCTTTTTCAAATGAATACGATGCTGATAATGAAGGGCTGCTGCTGGGCATAGATGTAGGCACATCATCTATAAAGGCATCTGTTATTGATGCAGAAACGCAGCAATGTATTGCTTCGGCCAGGTATCCCCAAACGGAGGCAGAGATTATTTCTTTACAAAACGGATGGGCGGAGCAATCTCCTGAAAGCTGGTGGCAACATACATTACAGGCTATAAAGGATTTGAATGGACAAAAGAAATTTAATTCTTATCACATAAAAGCTATCGGTATAGCCTACCAAATGCATGGATTGGTTCTGGTAGATAAAGATCAAAATATTTTGCGCAACAGCATCATCTGGTGCGATAGTCGCGCTGTTGAAATTGGCAACGATGCATATGATAAAATTGGCGCAGCCACTTGCTCATCATGCTTATTAAACTCACCTGGAAATTTTACTGCATCAAAGCTTGCATGGATTAAAAAGAATGAGCCGGAAATTTATGATAGGATTGATAAAGTGATGCTCCCCGGTGATTATATAGCAATGAAATTTACAGGAAAAATCACGACTACAATATCAGCATTATCCGAAGGTATTTTATGGGATTTTGAAAAAAATGAGCTATCAAAAGATGTGATGCAACATTTTGGTTTTGATAACAAACTGATTCCCGTGGTTAAAGATGTTTTTTCTTTTCATGGAAAAATAAAAAAAGAAGTTGCCAAAGAATTATTTCTAAATGAAGACGTAATTGTGAGTTATAAAGCAGGTGATCAGCTGAACAATGCTCTTTCCTTAAATGTATTCGAGGCGGGCGAGGTAGCAGCAACGGCGGGCACTTCAGGAGTTATTTATGCAGTAACGGATACATTGTTCGCTGATAAAAAATCAAGAGTAAACGCATTTGCTCATGTTAATCATTCAAAAGAAAATACACGTCTTGGCGTATTGCTCTGCATCAATGGAACGGGCATCATGAATAGCTGGATACGAAAATTATGCAACGAAAATTTATCTTATGAGGAACTTAATCTTCAAGCTGCAGAGATACCGCCTGGCAGCGAAGGCTTGACTATTTTGCCCTTTGGAAATGGAGCAGAGCGTATGTTTGAAAATAAAATAATGGGCGCTCATATAAATAACATTGACCTTAACACTCACACAAAAGGTCATATTTTTCGTGCAGTTCAGGAAGGTATTGCTTTTGCGTTTCGTTATGGATTGGATATTTTAAAAGAAAATGGTTTGCACCCTAATCTCATTCGTGCAGGAAGATCGAATTTATTTTTGAGCGATGTTTTTATTGAATCATTTGTAAATGCAACTGGTGTTGCGGTAGAATTGTATGATAATGATGGTAGCACAGGAGCTGCGCTGGGCGCCGGTTTGGGGGCTGGTATTTACAAAACATTTGCGGATGCTTTTATTAATTGCAAACCATTAAAAAAGATTGAACCTGTTAAGCTATCCTTGTATAATAATTTATATAAAAAATGGAAAAATACTTTACTTAAGCATTTAGCATAAAAATTAAAATAAAATGATAAACGTAGTAACCGGATCGAAAGAGTTTTTCAAAAGTGTATCACAAATAAAGTTTGAAGGCATTGAAAGTGATAATCCGCTTGCGTTCCACTGGTATGATGAAAATAAAATGATTGCCGGAAAAAGTATGAAAGAGCATTTGCGTTTCGCATGCGCTTACTGGCATTCATTTAATGGCAATGGCTCTGATCCTTTCGGAGCGCCTACGCACATTTTTCCATGGAATGAAAAAACAAATGCGGTCGATCGTGCAAAAGATAAAATGGATGCAGCCTTTGAGTTTATCACTAAAATGAATCTTCCGTTTTATTGCTTTCACGATGTAGATGTAATTGATTATACTGATGACATAAATGAAAATTATAAGCGCTTGCAAACCATTACTGATTATGCTTTGCAAAAGCAAAAGGATAGTGGTGTGCAATTGTTATGGGGCACAGCCAATTTATTTTCTCACAAAAGATATATGAATGGCGCAGCTACCAATCCTGATTTTCATGTGCTGGCGCATGCGGCAGCCCAAGTGAAAGCCGCGCTGGATGCTACTATAAAGCTTGGTGGACAAAATTATGTTTTCTGGGGTGGCAGGGAAGGTTACATGACTTTACTGAACACAGATATGAAAAGAGAGCAGGAACATCTTGCAAAATTTTTGCATACAGCAAAAGATTACGCAAGAGCCAATGGTTTCAATGGAAGCTTTTTTATAGAGCCAAAACCTTGCGAGCCTACCAAACATCAATATGATTATGATGCTGCAACAGTGATTGGTTTTTTGCGTCAATACGATTTGATAAATGATTTTAAACTAAATATAGAGGTGAACCATGCTACACTTGCGGGCCATACTTTTACGCATGAATTGCAAGTAGCTGCTGATGCGGGTTTGCTGGGAAGCATGGATGCTAATCGCGGTGACTATCAAAACGGATGGGACACAGATCAGTTCCCAAACAACATCAATGAGCTTACTGAAGCAATGCTTATAGTCCTTGCTGCTGGCGGATTTGAGGGTGGTGGTATCAATTTCGATGCAAAGATCAGACGCAATTCAACGGATGCCGAAGATCTCTTTCATGCGCATATAGGAGGGATGGATGCATTTGCCAGATCTTTAATTATTGCAGATAATATTTCCCAAAAATCTCAATATAAAAATATACGCCAACAGCGTTATGCATCATATGATGCGGGCAAAGGAAAAGAATTTGAAGACGGAAAATTATCGCTCGAAGATTTGAGAAACTATGCCATCGAAAATGGCGAGCCAGCTACTATAAGCGGGCAACAGGAGTATATCGAAAATATGGTGAACAGGTTTATCTAAAATTCTCAGAGAATATGGTCAGCGATATCTTAAGTGTTGCTGAATTTTTTTTTCCATATCCTCATATTCAAAAGGTTTATTCAACACACCATCCGCATAATGATCCTGGTAGGGTAGCAGTGCCATGGGATCGCCCGATAGCAAGATAATTTTTACTGAAAAAGGCAAACTGCTTTTTAAGCGCTGGCACACGATTCGGCCATCTTTGCCTTTAAGGTTTATATCAATCAAAATCAGGTCAGGATGCAGTGCTATAGCCTTTTCCAGCAGATTGTTCGCATTGTTGAATGTGGTTACTTCATATCCTTTTTTTGTAAACCATGTCTTAACCATCAATAGAACATCGTCTTCGTCATCTACAATAAAAAATTTACACATTTGTTTTTATAATAAATTAAAAAAGTATCGCAATAGTGTATTTATTTTATAAAATACAGAACATGTTATTGATAATTGATATGACGATGCACAACGTCAAAATCGTTCTGATAAAATTTATTTCCTTTCTTTCTTATGACAAGCGGATATGTCAATTAACTTATATTTTGGAATAACGTTTTCCGGATTTTTTTGTTGAAATTAGCAACTTCGTAATCCGAACTTATATCAACATTCGTATAATAGTGAAATTTTACCCGTTAACCTTCATGAGAAATTGCTTCAGCATATTTTTTTTATTACTAACGTTTTTCTTTTCCGAACGATCAACTGCACAAAAGTTTTCAGGAACAATTAAAGGAAAAATTATAAGTGAAGATGGTAAGCCTGCCGCCAATGTAAATGTAGAATTAAAAAAAACGAAAAGGGCATCGCTTACTAACATGAATGGTAAATTTATTTTGCAACATTTGCCCGAGACAACAGACACACTCGTAATTTCTTTTGTCAATCTTAAACCGACATATGTTGTAGTAAATCTTGACCTTAATGAAACGATTAATATTGGCACCATAAAAATTGATCAGAATATTCAGCAATTGCAAACCGTTGAAGTTAATGGCAGAACGGTGAGCTCTTATAAAAGTGATTATTCTTTTTTTGGTAATAAAACTGAAACACCGGTTATTGATATCCCGCAATCTATATCGGTTATTACAAAGGAGTTGATTGATGATAAAATGGAATTTACTTTGAAAGATGCGGTGATGAAGTAGCCGGCGTAAATCAATATTCAGGGTATGATGAATATACAATACGAGGGTTTCGTGCTGAAAATGCAAGAGATATAAATGGTTTCCGTGGATATAATTCAACCTATACAAGCTCTATGCTGGTGAACATTGAAAGGGTTGAAGTGATCAAAGGGCCTACAGCAACACTCTATGGCAACTGTGACCCCGGTGGAACGATAAATCTTGTTACTAAAAAGCCATTAGATAAAAATGAACTGACATAAATATTTATGCAGGAAGCATGGAATCATTACCGTGCAGAAGGCGATATCACGGGCCCCTTGAATAAAAGTAAAACATTATTATATCGCTTTAATGCGGGTTATGATGATACGAAATCTTTCCGGAACCAGGTATATATGCAAAGTCTTATGAACTGGCGCCTTCATTAAGTTTCATTCCGATCGATAAATTAAAAGTGAATGTTGATTTTTCATTATCACACATCAACACAGTGTTGGACAGGGGACAGCCGGGTTATCGAGGATGATGCAACATTAAAATCAACTCCTAATAAATCTTTCCTTGATACAAAAAGGAGATTATCTTCGTGAAACCGATATTGCTTCTAATATTACCCTTTCGTACAAATTAGATAATAACATCAGTTTCAATAGTCGGCTATTTAAATTATATCATCCAGGCAAAAAGTTGCCGATCATGGATTGAATAATTATATAACTCCTGACTCCGTTTACGTTGTATTATACAAAATGGAACTATCCAACCAATACCAATACACTTACCAGTTATTTTACTTATAAAATAAATACAGGCAAAGTAGGCCATGCAATTTTTGTTAGGCTATGATTATGTAAGAAGCAAGGTGAACCTGGACCAGCAATATTATGAGCTGCCCGATGAATTCGGAGCTGGCAGTGGCATTGTAGGAACATTTAGTTTGAAAAATCCTCAATACCCTCAAACAGCCTGTTAGTACTTACAAGCATCAGATTATAATGAAGATGAAACTGATGTGAGATGATGATGTGTATCATACACAGGGTGTATATCTGCAGGATCAGGTAAGTGTAGATAAATGGAAATTTCTTTTCAGCTTAAGAGAAGAATTTTACAAGGGTGATGACGGTGATGATAGTGCAGGTAATCTTGAGGAAAAAGTATTTTTACCAAGAATTGGCATTGTATATTCTATTGCAACCGAACTTAAGTCTATACGCAACTTATAATAAAGGTTTTGATCCTTTTGAAGCGTCACGGTGAACACAGGTTTCGATAAACCCTTTAAGCCAATAACCAGCCAGCTACTATGAAGCGGGTATAAAAGGAAATTTTTTCAGAAATAAATTATCTGCTTCTCTAGCACTTTACCAGCTTACACTTCAAAATGTAGCGGTAAATGCAAATGACATCAGCAATCCCGATTTATTTGTGCAGCAGGGAGAAAACAGGTCACGGGTATAGAAGCAGAAGCAAGCGGAAATATTCTGCCCAATTTAAGTGTGTTTCTTACCTATGCCTATGATCTAATGTAAAATAATTAAGAGTAAAATAGCTTCACAGGTAGGCATGCTGGCAGAAAATGCACCGCGAAATACAAGTGGCAGTTATATAAAATATACGTTTGCAAAAGGATATTATAAAAGGTTTTGGTATTTCCGCTGGGCATTCATCGGTAAGTGTTCGTAACACGCTTGATCCTGCTATTACTTTACCCGGTTATATAACATTAAATGCAGGTATACATTACAATTATAAGCATTTTAAAATCGCTGCAAATTTTAATAACATTACCAATAAAATATATTGGACAGGCGCTTATAACAGAATATATAAATGGCCCGGGCAACCGGCAAATTTCATGATAAACGTTGCATATAAGTTTTAAATATTTTTCTTATAATTTATGTTATGTTAAGTAGTATATTTTCTTGTTTACATAAAAGCCCGGATTAACCGGGCTATTTTACTAATAATATTTCTAATATTAATTTATGAATTTAGCGTCAGCAGCATCATACTTATCCTGGTAAATTTTTACTTTATCATTTTGATTCAAACTTTCATATATCTTTTGCATCAGGTCGGCAATTGATTTATAACGCGACTTATCAGATTTTTTATTTGTCATTTCTAAAGTTGATAATGCTTTTTCACCATAAGGAATTGCTTTATTGAAATTTTCTTTTGCGGAAGCATCAAGATCAGCTTTCTTTTTTACATCGTCCGGTTTAGGGCTTTTTATTTTTAAAGCCGTGCCTCTTAAGTCAATGCCCTGGTTGTAATAATATTGTGCATAAAGCCAGTTGGTTACTACATCGTTTGGATTGAGAGAATGCGCCTTCTCCACTTCTGTGCCTAATACCTTCATCAGTGAATCCTTATTTTTTACAACCACTCCTTCATCGCCATTATATAAATAACCGAATACATCATTCGCATAATTGAAGTGATACATTAAGCTATCAGGATGTTCACTTACCAATTGATTATATTTTGCAAATAAAGCATCGTTATCTTTTTTATCCCGATAGTAATCTATCATCACTAAGTCGAAATAGTCACTTTTAGGGAAAAGTTTTTTTCCGAGCTCGTCATATTTTATCATGTTTGCTTCATCCTTTTGATCTTTATAATGAAGTGTGAGCCATTGATAAGGAAGTATATAAGCTGAATTTCCTTCACCACCATCTTTTACGCCGGTGATGTTTGCATCAGCAAGTTTTTTGAAATACGTTAATGCAACATCATTTTTGCCGGCGTTTAATGCTGCTTTACCAATATTTAAAACGAGGGTGGTATCCACTTCTGCTATCTTTGACCATTTGTTGTCATAGATATAACGGCCCATATTATCTGCATTTATAAAATTATTCATGGCATCTTCAAAGCCCGCTTTGCTTCCGGAACCCGCAGCAGCATTGAACGCATCTGCACCTGCCTGGTAATAGCCCGTATATAAATTGAATACAGGCGAATAAGAATCCTTTATAGCAATCAATTGTATTTTACTGTCTTTACCATCGCCCCACGCTTTTTTAAAAGCATCCAAAGCCACCTGGCCATCTTCTACTCCGTCCACAGGTTTATAATTTGCCTGAGCTGCAAGTAGCTGATAGACCTTCGCTTTATAATAAAGCCCTTCAGCATCGGTTGGTGACTTCGCAACATAAGCGTCAATTTCAGTTTTTGCCTTATCCAGCTGCTTGCTATCAAGATCCGATTTCACTTTTTTTAGATCCTGCGAAAAAGCAATCGTAACAGCACCTCCAAATAATAATGAGAGAAATAAATGTTTCATTGTTTAGTATTTATAATTTTTCGGATTCATCTATATTGTCGTCAGCACGTTATCCTGGTTGTCTCCCGGTTCCAAATCTTTTTGTAAAGTCTCGTTTATTATAGCGTGCTCTGATGCATCTTCTTCGTCTTCATGAACACTTAATTTTGTTATTGCTGCAATTTCATCACCTTCATCAAGTGTTATAAGCTTTACTCCCTGCGTTGCCCTGCCAGCTTCTCTTATCGTTGCAATAGATGTTCGTATAATCACTCCTGATTTACATGTTATCATCAGGTCTTCTTTTCCGGTTACATTTAAAAGGCCGATTAAAGAACCAGTTTTATTTGTAATATTAATTGTCTTAACACCCTTACCACCGCGGTTTGTAACCCTATATTCTTCAGCAGCCGTTCTCTTACCAAAGCCCTTGGAACTCACTACGAGCACACTGCAATTTGGGTCCATAGTATTTACACAAATCATGCCAACCACTTCATCATTTTTATCATCAACTGCAATGCCATAAACACCAATGGCACCTCTTCCTGTTGGCCTAACTTTTTCTTCAGGAAAGCGAATTGCTCTGCCGCTTTTTACAGCCATCATTATTTCCTGATTTCCATCTGTTAAGCATGCATCCAGTAGCTGATCACCTTCAAAAATTGTAATTGCATTAACACCATTTTGCCTTGGCCTTGAAAAATCTGCAAGTAATGTTTTTTTAATAATTCCTTTTTTAGTACAAAGAACAATATAATTGATTATTAACAAATTCCTCGTTCTTGCAGATCTTTAATATCAATAATAGCTCTTACTTTATCATCGGCTGGCATTTGCACCAGGTTTTGTATTGCCCTGCCTTTGCTTTGCTTATCACCTTCGGGAATTTCGTAAACCTTTAACCAGAAACATCTTCCTTTTTCAGTAAAGAATAAGCATTGTATGATGCGTAGAAGCAACAAATAAATGTTCAATATAATCTTCTTCTCTTGTTTTGCTGCCCCTGGCACCTCTGCCGCCTCTTCGCTGCTGGCGATATTCTGTAGCCGAAGTTCTTTTTATATAACCAAAATGAGAAATGGTAATAACTACATCTTCTTTTTCAATAAGATCTTGCATGCTTATCTCATCTGCCAGGTATGTAATTTCTGTTTTGCGCTCATCGCCAAATTTTTCTTTTATTTCAACCAATTCATTTTTAATGATCTGGAAACGCATGCCTTCATTGGCTAATATTTCCTTCAGGCTTCGCAATCAGGTTCATCACTTCTTCATACTCTTCTTTATCTTATCTCTTTCCATGCCTGTAAGCCGTTGTAACCTCAATTCCAGTATTGCTTTGGCCTGAATTTCACTCATGCCCCAGGTTGCTGATTAAACCATCTTTTGCAATATCAGGCGTTGATGAATTTCTTATCAAGGTTATTACTTCATCCAGATGATCAAGTGCAATAAGATATCCTTCAAGAATATGTGCTCTTTCTTGTGCTTTTTTTAATTCGTACTGTGTCCGTCGTACAACCACTTCATGCCGGAACTCAATAAATTCACTGATAAGATCTTTTAGATTAAGAATCTTTGGTCTTCCTTTTACAAGCGCAACATTGTTGATACCAAATGATGTTTGAAGTTCAGTATATTTATATAACTGATTAATAACAACCTGCGGAATCACATCTTTCTTCAGATCAATTACTATACGTGTTCCTTCTTTATTATTGCTTTCGTTATTTACATCTGATATGCCTTCAATTATTTTTTCATTTATAGATGGCCAATCTTTTCCGTGAGCGCATCCCTGTTTACCTGGTAAGGAACTTCAGTAATAACAATTTGTTCCCTGCCGCTTTTGGTTGTATCAACATACTACTTTACCACGCAGCACTACCCTGCCGCGACCAGTATGAAGACCAGCTTTCACACCTTCATGCCATAGATAATACCGCCAGTCGGAAAATCAGGAGCTTTTACAATATTTCATAAGTTCATCAATCGAAATGTCTTTATTATCAATATAAGCTATGCAACCATCAACTACTTCTGTCAGGTTATGAGGCATCATATTGGTGGCCATGCCAACTGCAATACCACTGGATCCATTCACCAATAATTGCGGAATTCGTGTTGGCAAAACGGATGGTTCTTTCGGTTGAATCATCAAAATTTAACTGAAAATCTACAGTATCTTTTTCAATATCATCCAGCATGGATTCAGCAATTCTTTCAAGTCGTGCTTCTGTATACCTCATGGCCGCAGGACTGTCCCCATCCTGGCTTCCAAAATTTCCCTGCCCATCCACCAAAGTGTAACGCATGTTCCATTCCTGAGCCATGCGAACCATCGTATCATAAATAGAAGCATCCCCATGCGGATGATATTTACCCATCACATCACCTACAATACGCGCAGATTTTTTATAAGGTCTGTTAAAAAAATTTCCCATCTCATTCATGCCATATAAAATACGGCGGTGAACAGGTTTAAGGCCATCCCTTACATCCGGCAAAGCACGTCCAACAATCACGCTCATAGAATAATCAATGTAGGCGGATTTCATTTGTTCTTCTATATTTACAGGGATTATTCTGCCTCTTCCAGGATTGTTATCAGGCAATTGATCTTCAGTTGTAGCCATATTTTTTAACTATCGGCAAATATAGTTTTTACAAAGCGGTTTTCCCTAAAGAAAGATGTTAGAGAATAACATTTTTTTTCACCAAAATAATATCGTTTGTGGAAAACATATATCTGCTTTTTTATGAAATGTATGCCCACGGTTTTTTGTTTTCCTTTGCTTGTTTTAAAAAAGAAAATTTAAAATAAAATGAAAAAGATTTTATTATTTGGAGCAGGCAAGTCTGCAACTACGCTGATAGAACATTTATGCATTGAATGTGAAAAACTAAGCTGGTGGCTGGTTGTATGCGATGCTGATCTTTCTTTGGCGCAATCAAAAATAAAAAACGCTCATCATGCTTTGGCGGTTTCCATCGATATAAATGATAATGAAAAAAGGATTTCGCTTATAAAGGATGCAGATATCGTTATTTCCATGCTTCCACCTCATTTACATTTTTTGGTAGCTAAAGATTGTGTTGAGTTTTCAAAGGATTTATTAACGGCTTCTTATGTTGATGAACAAATAAAATCCTTGAAAAATCAGATCGAAAAAAAAGGAATTTTATTCCTGTGTGAGATGGGTCTTGATCCCGGCATAGACCACATGAGTGCTATGAAATTGATTCACCAAATAAAAGACGATGGAGGTAAGATCCTATCATTTATGTCACATTGCGGTGGGCTTATTTCTCCTGAAAGCGACGACAATCCGTGGCATTATAAAATAACGTGGAATCCTGCAAACATAATAATGGCGGGCTCTTCAGGGGCGGTTTATAAACTGGATGATAATATTATCTCTGTTGACTATAGGAATGTTTTTAAAGATTGTAAAGAAGTCGACGTTCCTAATCTTGGATCATTTGCGTGGTATCCCAATCGCGATTCTATTAGTTATATTGATACTTATGATTTAAAAAATATTAAAACATTTATAAGAACAACTTTACGGCATCCTTCATTTTGTATTGGCTGGAATGCTTTGGTGAATATGGGTTTTACTTATATAAATGATTATGAAGAAATAAAAAATTGTGCAACTTATAAAGAATGGTTTCAATTGAAAAGCCTCAGTTCGTTTTATCAATTTAATAATGAAATAGAAAAAAAAATATTTGAAGAACAGGTAAATTATCTTGGAGTATATGATGATGTTTTGATAACGAATAAGGTTACAAATTCATCCGCATTGCTGCAATCTGTGCTTGAAAAAAAGCTTGCCATACAACCTCATGATAAAGATATGATCGTCATGTTGCATGAGATCGTTTATGAAAAAAGCGATAAGAAAAATATGATAAGAAGCAGCCTGATTGTAAAAGGTAAAGATCAATCACATACAGCTATGGCACAGACTGTAGGCCTGCCTCTTGGTATAGCAGCTATATTTATTTTGAAAAATGAAATAAAATTAAAGGGCTTACATATTCCTGTATTGCCGGAAATTTATGAACCCGTGCTGCATGAATTAGAGCATCATAAAATAGAATTTAATGAAGAAAGAATTGCCTTATAATTATGAAAAATAATTTCTTTCCAACGAAAAATCGAGTGAAGGATTTTTTAAATTAATTGCACGTATTTTCTCAAGCTGTGCTTGCTTAAAATTTTTATATTGAATGGTTTCTTTAAAAAAAGGCTTGTGCTTCATTGCAGAAACAATTGCTGTAATTTCTTTCATAAGCAGCAATGAAGAATCATCCATAAAAGTTGCACAGAATTTTTCAAACACAAAGTCAACAGCAGTTTCAGAAGGATGCGTCAAATCATTTTTATAAAAGCGATAATCTCTCAGCACATCAATCACCAACTCGTAGGCTGGAAAATAAAATACATTCTTAAAATTATTTTTTACCAAATGAATTGCTTCTATAAGTCTCGCTTTACTTACGTTATTTTCAACCAATCCGTCTTTTACATGTCGCACAGGACTTATTGTAAACATGATTTTTATTTCAGGAATAAATGATTGAATTTTTGATATCGTTTTCGAAAAAGTATCAATGATTTTTTCACTGGTTAATAATTTTTTTTCAAAAAGATCTGAAGGTGCTTTATGGCAATTTGCAACAGGTTGAAAAGGTTCTTTAAGAAAATAAGTATAAGACGTTCCAGGAGTTACAATCAGCCATGATACGTCTTTCAAATGCTTATGGGCATTAGCTTGCGACTGATTTATATTTGCCAAAACAATTGCTTTATCTGTTCGTGAAAATAATGAATGATGTTTCCAGCTATGCCATAATCCATTCATATGAATGAGATCATCTTCAGTAAATTTTTTGTTATCTATATAAGATAATATTGCATCGCAGATGCTTACAGGATTATATAAAATTCCATTAGGATTTTGAACTACATTAAACTTTAGGTCAATTAATTTCTTCCCTATTTCTTCACTAAAACATGAGCCAATAAAAAGTATAGCATCCTTATAAGAAACTTTTTTTGATGAAGGCTGAATATTAAAGGGAAGTAATAATTCCATTATCAAATAAATATTTCGGAAGCCATCGCAAGGCTTTTAGCCAGCTCATCTTCATTGATATTTTTACAATATCCAAGGCTTTTAAAATGGGAAATCATCAGCTCAGAATTGATGTTTCCTATTAATTCATCCTTTGCCATCGGGCAACCGCCGATACCCTTCAAAGCACCATCAAAACGTTTGCAACCTTGTTGCAAAGCCGCATCAATCTTTTGCTGGCGGTTTTCGTTTGTTGAATGAAGATGAATACCAACTTCGACACCGTGAAATGCCTCGATAGTTTTTTTTGTAAGTGATGAAACCTGCGCCGGCGTTGCAATTCCAACTGTATCAGCAAGGGAAATAATGGTGACATCTTCTTTAACTATCCCGTCAATCCACTTCATAACAATGTCTTCATTATACGTATCATTATATGGATTTCCAAATGCCATTGAAATATAAACAACCAATTTTTTTTTATTTGCTCTGCAGATACTTTGCATCTCCTTCACCTGTTGCAATGATTGTTCAATAGTGCTGTTAGTATTTCTCATCTGAAACGTTGGTGACACGGAAAAGGGAAAGCCCAGATAGCTTATTGTATCATAAGCAGATGCTTCTTTGGCGCCTCTTACATTAGCTACAATCGCCAGCAATTTTGTATGAGTATTTTCCAATGATAATTGGCTGATAACTTCTTTAGTATCTGCCATCTGAGGAATTGCTTTTGCGGAAACAAAGCTTCCAAAATCAATTGTATTAAATCCAACCTTCATTAGCTGATTAATGTAACTTATTTTTTTTTCAGTAGGTATAAACGTAGGCCAGCCCTGCATTGCATCCCTTGGACATTCTACAAGTTGTATATCATTTTCATGCATTTTAATATTTCTTATTTTGCCAAAATCCTTTGTTTCATTGCTTCATATAAGATTATTCCCGCAGCCACAGAAACATTGAGGGATTCAAAATTATTTTTCATAGGAATTTTAAATGTATCATCACAAATTTTATACAATGAAGGTTGTATGCCTTTGTCTTCGCTTCCCATAATGATTGCAGCAGGCTCATTAAAAATTATCTCGTAAATATTTTTATCGACATTCATATCACTGGCGAAGACTTTTATTCCATTCAAACGTAATTCGTCAATTGCCTGTGTAAGATTCTTAACCCTGCATACAGCAAGGGTTTCAAGTGCTCCTGCAGAAGTAGTAATGGCATCTTCATTCATAGCCCCCACCCCTTTCTCAGGAATAACAATCGCATGAACGCCACAACATAAAGCCGTTCGGGCAATCGCACCAATATTGCGTATATCAGTAATGCCATCAAGCAATAAGAATAGGGGTATCTCACCATTTTCAACCACAAACGAAATTACATTTTGCAATTGCTGGTATTGTACTTTAGACCTAATAGCAACGCATACACGAAAATTGTCAATATTAAAGCTCTTAAGTTTTTCGACCGGAACTTTATTTACAGGCACACCATATTTTTCAGCAACCTTTTTTAATGTGTTCGATTCAACAGTGTGTTGTGTTGACTCAAGATAGATTCTTTCAAGCTGCTCTCCGGCATTCATTGCATCGATTATAGCATCAATGCCTGCAATAAGAAGATTTTTTTTCGGCCTGTGTTGTTGTGTAAATGTTTTAGTATTATTATATCTCACTATTCAAAATTACCTTAATGCTTCTTAAACAAAAAACCCTCAATAAGAGGGTTATAAATTTTATTTCTATTCCAAATGCTTTCTTCACTTTATCCACATAATCCAGTTTTTCCCAGGTAAATAATTCCACTTTCAATTTTTTTGGGCTCCGTTTGGTAAGTTAAATACCTTTTCAACAGTTTCATTTTTGCGGCCCATATGTCCATAAGCTGCAGTTTCACTATAAATAGGATTACGCAGTTTTAAACGTTGTTCAATAAAATAAGGGCGCATATCAAACAATGCTTCAACTTCTTTGCAATTTCACCATCAGTCATATTTAATCTTTGCAGTACCAAAAGTATTTACGTTAATACTGGTTGGTTGTGCAACACCAATTGCATAAGAAACCTGCACCAACACTTCATCGCAAACACCTGCAGCTACAAGGTTTTTAGCAATATGTCTTGTTGCATAAGCAGCACTACGGTCAACTTTACTTGGATCTTTTCCGCTGAATGCGCCGCCACCATGAGCGCCTTTACCACCATAAGTATCAACAATAATTTTTCTGCCTGTTAATCCTGTATCACCATGCGGGCCGCCAATTACAAATTTTCCGGTAGGGTTAATATGATATTTAATTTTATCATTAAAAAAATGTGCATATTTAGTATACTTTTTTTTCATTCTTGGAATAAGAATATTTTTAATATCATCAGATATTTTCTTCAGCATTTTTTGCTTCTGTCTCCAAAATCATCATGCTGTGTTGAAACAACAATGGCATCAATTCGTATCGGTTTATTATTATCATCATACTCAAGAGTAACCTGGCTTTTGGCATCAGGACTCAAATATTTTATTTCTTTATTTTCTCTTCGTAGTGCAGCAAGTTCTATTAAAATGGTTATGTGCAAGGTCAAATGCAAGAGGCATATAATCTTCTGTTTCATTGGTGGCATAACCGAACATCATACCCTGGTCGCCTGCTCCCTGTTCTTCTTTTTTTGCCCTGTCAACACCCTGGTTAATATCAGCAGATTGTTCATGTATCGCAGAAAGAATACCGCATGAATTTGCTTCGAACATATATTCACTTTTTGTATAACCAATTTTACGGATAACCTCGCTTGCAATTTCCTGCACATCCAGATAAGCCTTCGATTTCACTTCTCCGGCAAACACCACCTGGCCTGTGGTTACAAGGGTTTCGCAGGCAACTTTACTCTGCGGATCAAAAGCAAGAAAATTATCAATAAGCGCATCGGAAATCTGGTCAGCTACTTTATCAGGATGTCCTTCGCTCACTGATTCAGAAGTAAATAAATAAGGCATGTTTATTTTTTTAAGAGGTGCAAAATTATAGCTTCACTTTGATTGAACAAAATGCAATTTGCTTTTGCATAACGCAATACTGAACATTTCATTTTTTATAAAAACCAAACTTAATTATTTGGAAAGAAGATCAGTATATAACTGAAGATATTCGCTAAGGTCTGATTCAGCATTGTATTTTATAATTTTTTTGCCTCTTACTTTGCTGAATTCTTCTATAAGTTTTTTATCTACTTTATCTGCACCAAAAGTGATGGCATCTGCATAAGTAGCGCCAATCTTGAACATGGCAGTGTTGCTCGCTTCTTTAAAAGGCTCAAGATCTTTTTCTTTTATGTTAGCATTTATAGCGCCAGCCTTACAAAGTTGGAACCAAGCTTTTCTTTAAAAGTATTTTGCCCAATGGTATAAATTACTTTGCAATTGCGAAATACAGGCTCTTTTTTATAAGCAGTTTTTATATACATAGGTATTAAACCTGTCATCCATCCGCTGCAGTGAATGATATCCGGAGGCCAGCCAAATTTCTTCACAGTTTCCAAGGCGCCTTTGCAAAATAAAACAGTTCTTAATACATTATCGTCAAACCATTTTTCCTGCTCGTCATGAAACAAGGTATTTTCTTTTAAAAAGATCTTCATTATCGAGGAAATAAATCTGTAAACGGGCATTAGGCAAAGAAGCAACTTTTATTACCAAAGGATAATCATCACCATCGATTGAAACATTAATGCCGGAAAGCCTTACCACTTCATGAAGCCTGTGCCTTCTCTCATTGATAATGCCAAACCTCGGCATGATGCAGCGCACTTCCATATTGTTATCATTCGACTTAATTGCAAGCTTGTTAACGATTTCAGCAAATTCTGTCAGTTCAAGATAAGGCGACATTTCGTTTGCAATAAATAAAATTCTTTTCTTTGTTGACATTTGCAAATAGTTGAATTAGCTTTATCGTTTTTTTTAAACCGGCGGCGAAGTTACAATTTTTTTGTCATTTATTTTTAAAAGAGGCGCTCTTGTAATTTCAAAATCAATGATCTTATTTAAACATTCAAAAGGCTTACAGGCGCACCTTTCAAGGTTAAAAAAATCAAATGCCAGTATTGGTTTTGTGCCAACAATGGGCGCTCTTCACCAGGGACACTTATCCCTTATTAATGAAAGTATTAAAACCGCTGATGTTACCGTTTGCAGCATTTTTGTAAATCCTCTTCAGTTTAATAATAAAGAAGATTTTCAAAAATATCCGGTTACAATAGAAAGCGATATTTTATTACTTGAAGAAAGCGGTTGTGATGTGCTGTTTATGCCTGGTGAAAACGAAATTTATTCTGACGACGCATCAAGAAAAAAGCATTATGATATCGGCTACCTCGAAAGCATTCTCGAAGGCAAATACAGGCCTGGTCATTTTCAGGGCGTTTGCATGGTTATGGATAAATTATTAAGTATTGTAAATGCTAATTATTTATTTCTCGGCCAAAAAGATTATCAACAATGCCTGGTAATAGAAAGGTTGATTGAAGTTTTACGAATTAATATTGAAGTAATTATATGTCCTATCCTTCGGGAAAGTAACGGGCTTGCCATGAGTAGCAGAAATATGAGATTAAATAAGGATGAAAAAGAAACTGCGGCTCTCCTATTTAAAACATTGAAAAATATTAAAGAAAATATACATGCAGAAAAATTTTTATCATTAAAAAATGCTGCAATTGCTGATCTTGAGAGCAATGGATTTAAAGTAGATTATCTTGAGCTCGCTGATGGTAAAGACCTTTCAATACCAAGCGGAGCAGTCAGTTTCAAAAATGTCATCTTGTTAATAGCTGCTTACATAAACAATGTAAGGCTTATAGATAACATAATGATAAAAGAATGATTTGGCTTCTCTTTCATATCTTGTAATTATATATGAGAAAAAAAGTTTTTGCAGTTCTTCAATACCTTATCTTTCTTGGCATTGGAATATTCCTTTCATGGTGGCAGCTTGGAAAAATGACTTCTTTTGAAAGGCAACAGTTCGACGAATCATTACTACATGCAAATTATATTGTCATACTTCCAATAGCGATATTTGCTATACTGGCGCACTTAAGTAGAGCAATCAGATGGAAAATTTTGATGGAGCCATTAGGATATTGCCCATCTACTGCAAATACTTTATACTCTATCTTATGTGGTTATCTCGCAAACACATTCATACCCCGTGCCGGCGAAATTTTAAGATGTACATTATTAGGCCGCTATGAAAAAATTCCAGTAAATAAATTACTTGGTACCATTTTAATTGAACGCGTGTTTGATCTCTTTTGCTTCGGGATCATTTTCGTTTTCACGGTGCTTATACAAATAAATACAGTAAAAGATTTTTTAAAAACCAATATTCACAGGATAACGAACAACCACCGGCATTTGCCGCTTTGGCCTATATTAACGGCGATAGTCGTAACCGGTATCGTATTTTTTTTAATCATCAGGTGGACGTTAAAGAAATATGATAACCACAGGCATGTAATAAAAATCAAGAGTATTTTTTCAGGATTAAAAGAAGGTTTTACTTCTATTATTCATTTAAAAAAAAGAAAAACGTTTTTATTTCACACCTGTTTTATATGGGCGATGTATCTATTACAAATTTATGTTGGTTTCAATGCATTGCATGCTACTACCGGACTTGGCATTCCTGCAGCCTTAAGTATTTTGTCGCTTTCAACGGTTGCTATGATCGTTGCTCCCGGTGGTATCGGGGCATTTCCCGTAGGTATGCAACAGATATTGCTTATCTACAATATTCATAACATTTCTTTTGGCTGGCTAATGTGGGGTACTAATACAGGAATCGTTATTGTTGCTGGCTCGCTGGCTTTTGCTTTATTATTATATAACAACAGGAAACGGAATGAAACAGTCAAACAAAATTCATGAAAGAATTTATACTCTTGAAGGTTTGCAACAACAGGTAAAGCGCTGGCGCCTTATCAGTAAAACCATTGCATTTACTAACGGCGTTTTTGATATCTTACATGAAGGGCATATAAAAGTTTTGTCACAGGCTGCATCGTTCGCCGATGTGTTAATAGTGGCGGTTAACAGCGATGCATCGGTAAAAAGATTGAAGGGTGACAGCAGACCTGTAAATGGTCAATATTCAAGGTGCCTGGTACTTGCCTCTCTAATAATGGTAGATGCTGTTGTAATCTTTGAAGAGGATACGCCTTTGGCGACGATCAATGCATTAATGCCTGATGTACTCATAAAAGGTGGCGATTATACCATGGATACAATTGTTGGTGCCAGCGAGGTAATCGCAAATGGAGGCAGAGTTGGGATCATTCCTCTTGAACAAGGATTTTCAACAACGGGGATAATTAATAAATTACGCATAACACATAACAGTTAATGGACAAACGAAAAGTAATAGTAAGGGATATAAGCTGGCTGGCGTTTAATGGCCGTGTATTACAAGAGGCGGGTGATGAAACAGTGCCTTTGCGTGAGCGCATTCGCTTTCTGGGAATTTTTTCTAATAATCTTGATGAGTTCTTCAGAGTGCGTGTAGCAACATTGAAAAGAATGATACAGCTGGGAAGCAAGGCCAACATGCACTTGGAGCAAAGTCCCGAACAAATACTTGAAGATATTAACGCTATTATCGCTACGCAGCAAAGCCAGTTTAACCGTACCTGGGAAAACATTTTGCTGGAATTAAACAATCAAAAAATATTCCTGGTAAATGAGAACCAGCTTAATAAGCAACAACAGGAGTTTGTGCTTTCCTACTTCGATGACAATGTAAGAAGCAATATCGTTCCGCTAATGATTGAAGACATCCGCGCATTTCCCACATTGAACGATAAATCTATTTATCTCGCTTGCAAGCTTTCCAGCGAGGATGGGACAGTGCCGCAAAAGTTTGCTTTGGTTTCTGTGCCGGCAAGGCTACAGAGATTTGTAATTCTCCCCTCGCCCGGCGAAGGCTATTACATTATTTTGCTCGAAGATGTTATTCGCTTTTGCCTTCCGGAGATCTTCTCTTATTTTGGATACGATACCTTTTCATCAAACATAATTAAAGTAACAAGAGATGCAGAAATCGACATTGACAATGACGTCTCTACGTCACTTATTCAAAAGATAGAAAAGGGACTAAAGAACAGGAAAAAAGGTAAGCCTGTGCGTTTCATTTTTGATAAAGAAATTGATAGTGAGCTCTTAAATTATTTAATAAGAAGGATTGGCTTAACTAACAAAGACAACCTGCAATCAGGAGGTCGAATTCATAATTTTAAGGATTTTATGAATTTCCCTGAAAGTGTTTTCGAAAGTAAAAATGAAAGAAAGAAATCGCTCATGCACCCACTCTTGCAAAACGCCAAAAGCGTTACCAGCGTGATATTACAAAGAGATGTGCTGTTGAATTTTCCCTACCATTCTTTCGATTCTGTTATTGATCTTTTCCGCGAAGCTGCGATTGCTCCGGATGTGGTAAGTATAAGAGTAACCTGTTACCGGCTTGCGTCGCAATCGAATATAGTAAACGCGCTTACCAATGCAGTACGCAATGGAAAATCCGTCACCGCTATTTTAGAGCTTCGTGCAAGATTTGATGAAGAGGCCAATCTTGAATGGAAGGAACGACTTGAAGAAGCAGGCGTGAGGGTTTTTATTGGAGTACCGAACTTAAAAGTTCATGCAAAACTTTGTTTAATTAAAAAAAGAGTAGATAATCAAACCATTCAATATGGCTTTGTGAGCACAGGAAATCTTAATGAAAAAACGGCAAAGGTATATGGCGATCATTGCCTGCTTACAAGTGATAAGCGCATTATGAGTGATATAAACAAAATGTTTATTTATCTTGAAAATCCAAAGAATTATCAAATTCTAAAAGATTGTCAAACGCTATTGGTAAGCCCGGCAACGATGCGACAGCAGCTTCACGCACTCATTAATAAAGAAATAAAAAATGCAGACGATGGCAAAGAAGCAGCTATTACTTTAAAGCTCAATTCGGTAAGTGATGAAGATCTTATTATGAAGCTGTATGAAGCAGCAAGGCATGGCGTAAAGATCAGGATGGTCATCCGCGGCATTTGCTGTATGCTTACTGAAAATAAGAAATTTAAAAGAAAGGTAAAAGCCATTAGCATCGTGGATGAATACCTGGAACATGCAAGGGTAATGATATTTCATCATGATGGAAAAGAACGTGTTTTTATTTCGTCCGCTGACTGGATGGTGAGAAACCTGGATCACCGTGTGGAAGCAGCATGTCCTATTTATAATAAGGAGATCCAGCAGGAATTAAAAGAACTGCTGGATATAGAGCTTGCGGACAACGTAAAGGCACGTGTGCTGGACAACGAACTTTCCAACAGGTACGTGGAAAACAACGGCAATAAAAAGATCAGGTCGCAAATAGAAATATATAATTATCTTTTAAGGAAAAACTATAACCCTGTTGAAACTGGCAGCAATTGATATAGGAAGCAATGCAGCACGGTTGCTGATATCTGAAGTAAGGGTAAATGAAAAACAGCAGCCATCCTTTAATAAAATATCTCTTATAAGAGTGCCGCTGCGCTTAGGTTTTGATGTGTTTGAAACTGGCAAAATATCCGAACATAAAACACGAACTCCTTTTATACACCATGAAGGCATTCATCAACTTGTTGCATGGCTTCGAAGTAATGTATCTAAAAGCCTGCGCCACTTCTGCAATGCGGGATGCCTCCAATAGCGGGGAGATTATTGAGCTTATAAAAAATGAAACCGGCATAGAAATAGAAGTAATATCCGGCAGTGACGAAGCTTCATTTATTTTCGAGAACCATATTGCTGAAAACCTTGACAGCAAACATTCTTATTTATACATTGATGTAGGCGGCGGCAGCACAGAGCTCACTTTTTTCGCCAACAATAAACTTATATTTAAAGAATCATTCAACATTGGCACAATCCGCTTATTAAAAAATAAAGTGAACGAATCTGCATGGGACGAAATGAAGGAATTTGTAAAAGAAAAAACAAAAGAGTTTAAAGAAGTGGTCGCCATTGGCTCCGGCGGAAATATAAATAAAGTGTATTCATTAAGTAAGATAAAAGACACCTTGCCACTTACGTTTGATCTTATTAAAAATCTTCATAAGGAGCTTAATGATCTTACCGTGAATGAACGGATAAGCAAGTATAATCTTCGGGATGACCGTGCGGATGTAATAGTGCCTGCGCTGCAGATATATTTAAACGTAATGCGGTGGACCGGCATCAATGAAATCTATGTTCCAAGGATCGGCCTGGTTGATGGCCTGGTGCAGCATCTTTGGGCGGATGTGAGCAAAGGATTGAAATATAAAGTGTAAATTAAAATAGCTCTTTTTTGCCATGGTTAATAATGTTTATACAAGCCCTTTCAAACAATTAGTTTGATATGCAATTTTTTCAAACAGTCCAAATAGTTTACATTTTTTGAAACATTTACTCCGGTGTATCGTCTGAATAGAGAAAGAACACATGAAAAATTCGATCTTTCAATTAATAGGAAAAAAATTTACTGCATTCAAAAAGTGTTTTCATTGGTTTAAATCTGGTAAAGAAAATTATTACATGATATATTAATATACAATACTTAAGGTATATATGCGAAATATTTCGCCTGAACGATTGTTTTAATCTTATTCGCAACTGTTTTTATAAACGTTCATCATGCAGCTGAGAAAGAATAAAACCGCATAAAGACAGGAACGGCGGACAATAGCCAGTACGTGATAACAGTACAAAGATTAGCCTAATAAATTAAGAATATAAAACATTGTTGAATTACTTATAAATCAAACTTTTTTCATTCTTTGTAGGATTAGCCTTGACAAAATATTATTTTTGAAGATGATTGCATGGAAGGTCGGTAATAGAATCCGCTTTAGCAAGAAGTATATTTTACTTTTTTGCTTAATCATAGCCTTCATATCAAATAATAATTTAGTCGCACAAACTACTCATCAACTACCGCCCAATCAGCCAGAGCAAGACGCCTGTAACGCATTGCAAATATGCGGCAGCCAATTTTTTACGCCCTATAGTTATACAGGCACTGGAACGCACTTGGATTTGAATGAAACTCCTTGTTTCCCCAGCAATGGCGGAGGTGAGAAAAACTCAGTATGGTTACGCATAAACGTATTGCAGGCAGGTAATATATTATTTAAATTAACGCCTGTAAATCCAAGTGATAACTACAATTTTGCTGTACTGGACATAACCGGTAAAGATTGCAGCGCCCTAACATTGAAAGACGTGATAAGGTGTAATTACAATAGCAATATCCCTGCAAGCGCCGGCGGAGCCACAGGTCTTAGTGATACATCAAGAACGCCTTATGTACAAAGCGGCGCCTTTGGTGAATCTTTTGCGCAGGCTGTTTTTGCGCAGACCGGTGGAGCGTATCTGATTATGGTCAGCTCTGCAAGTGACGTTCCTGCTATGGGATTTACAATTGATTTTTCTGGTTCTGATGCGGTTTTTTATAACCCTCCCAATCCAATACTTAAAAGCGTAGATGTACCTTGTAATAATGCAAGTAGCATCAGTATTAAAACTAGCAATGATATTCTATGTAGCTCAATTGCTGCCGACGGGAGTGATTTTGCAACAAATGCACCTGCAAAAATCATAAGTGCTTCAGGATTAAATTGCGCCGGAAAAGAGGGTTATACCAATTCAATTGTAATCAATTTTTCATCTGTTTTACCACCGGGTAATTATTCGCTTATTGCGAAAAAAGGAACGGATAATAATACCTTGGCAGATATATGCAACAATCAGCTTTTTTTGCCGGCTTCCAGCATTCCATTTATTGTAAAACAAAGTGGCAAAGTAACATTTGATAATGAATCCGTTTGCTATCAGCAGTTGCCTTACACATGGAATGGGATAAAGGTAAAAGTGGGCGGCAATAACGCAGCGTCTTATACTACTGGGTCAGCAGCAGGCTGCGATTCCACAACTATTTTGAACCTGCAAGTTTCCCAGGCGCCGCAACAGGTTTATATGTCAAAAACTATCTGCGATGGCGACTCCTATGTTTTACCATGGGATTCTGCAGTAAACGTAGCAGGCACTTACGTGCATCACATACCTAATTCTAATGGTTGCGACAGCATTATTAAAAGTGTTACTGTTAGTGTTATTGTGCCACCCAGCGGAACCGTTCAGCAAAGAGATAGTACTATACAGACAGGGTTTTGCCTGGGTGGATTTGCCCTTTTAAGCCCGGGAAACAATTTCACAAATTATTTATGGAATACAGGGCAAACAAGTAGTTCGATAGTGGTAGATATAGCAGGCACCTATAGTTTAATGGCAACAGATAACTATGGATGTACTACGATAGATACTTTTGTCGTTGCCCGTTATCCTTTTCCTGTAGCGGGCTTTCAGAATATTGAGAAGTTGTGCAAAGACAGTAGCGTAACTTTGGATGCTGGTGCCGGCGGTAGTTATTATTTATGGAATACCGGAAGTACTAATCAGAAAATAACTGCAAACGAACCGGGTACTTATTGGGTTTTTATAGCCACTTCGGATAAATGTACATCTACAGATACCGTTAATGTAATCACCGTGCCCGGGCCTGCTCGTTTTTTACCGCCTGATTTTACAAAATGTCCTAATAAAGAAATAACCGTAACACCGCTGAATAACTTTAGTGCATATACATGGAACAATGGCAGCAATTCCAATAGTATTACAGTATTAAAAGGAGGGTTGTATTGGCTGGATGTAATTGATTATAATGGATGTAGAGGAAGAGATTCTATTATTGTAATTGACTCAATATGTCCTTCATATTTTTATATGCCCAATGCATTTACCCCAAATGATGATCGACTAAATGATATATTCAGACCATTGTTTTCAGGTAATATATCAGGTTACCATTTGTCAATTTTTAACCGCTGGGGTAAATTGATTTTTGCAAGTAACGATCCTTTACATGGTTGGGATGGCACCGTCAAAGGCTACCTCCAGCCTTTAGATACTTATATTTGGATCTGCACCTACAGTCTTGACGGCAATCCCTTACAAACGGATAAGGGCGTAGTAACATTAATAAGGCAATAAACTGGTACAATGATCAAATTGTCGTTTGACAATTATGAATTGTAGAAGCGAAATTGGAATTACAATTTTCCGTTTCTCTTCCTTTCATTTTTATTAACTATGGCATAGAAATAGTGAACAAAGCCATTGCTGCAAACACAGCCAAAATGAAAAAATATATGTGGATTTTATATGCACTACTTGCAGCTGTGACTGCCGCCATGGTTACTGTGCTTTCTAAAGCAGGAATAAAAAACGTAGACTCGAATCTTGGGTTCGCCATTCAGTCCGTATGTATCCTGATTGTTGCATGGGGAGTAGTGCTGCTCAAAAAAAGGGCCGCACAATTAGTAGACATAGATATTAAAGCCTGGCGATATTTACTGATTGCCGGAGTATTAACAGCCGCATCCTCTCTTTTTACTTTTCGGGCTTTGAAATTAGGTAATGCTTCTGCTGTGAGTCCGCTTGAGCGACTTTCATTGGTATTTGCCGTCATTTTTAGCGCAGTGTTCTTAAAGGAAAAAATTACCTGGCAGGTAGTAACCGGAGCTACGCTTATGGCTATCGGCGCCATAATTATTGCTGTTTCTAAAAAGGGAGGCAGTTAAACAGAGCAAACTCACTATGCCTTAAATAAAAAGAGGCTGATAATCAGCCTCTCTAAAAAGATTACCTCTTATTTATCCGTTTTATGCTTTACATCGCCAGTTGTAGTATTTACTTTCGTTTTATGTTTCACTCCGTTAGTTTCTTTTTTCACCTTGTAACCATTATGATGTTTACGCTTGCTAAAGGTGTTGTGTACTTTTTGCCCTACTGTTGAGGTTTTTTTCACCTTCATTTCTTTATCCTGCGCTTGAGTAGTAAGGCCCATACTTAAGGCGATTACGCCGATTACTAATAGTTTTTTCATTTGTTGTTTAATTTAATTTATTAAAATAACTACCAGACAATTTTGTTGCCATAAATATTTAGCATTCATAATTAAGCCCTAGCTAAATAATTCCAGATCAAATATAAAATTATAAATGTGGATAACTTTTCTAAAATTTACTTTTGGGAGTTTTTTGCTTCTTTTTCATGGTCTCAGAGAAGAAAACGATCTGCTGGATTTTATTATTATACTCAAAGGAAAAGGCTTAGTTGATTTAAAAGGGTATAAAAATAAAAAGGAATAGGTTAAGAAATTTCATAATTTGTTTATGAGTTTTAAGATGCTTTGATATTACAAATAATCGTGGCAACTTTACGTTTTAATAAAAATTTTTAATTATTAAAACAACATAAAATGACTATTGTATTATCAGTGTTAGCAGTTATTGTGTTCATTGTAGCACCTGCAGCAAAGGGAGCAAAAAGAGTACACGCTTAATTAAAAAACGTACTTATATAAACAAAAGATCGTCTCATAAATGGGACGATCTTTTGTTTTACGGCATTATTTAGATGCCTTGTTTTTATAGGTAAGGCTTAATTGCTTTACTTTAAAATACGCTATAAGTAAGATAAGAATATCCATTGATATAAGTTAATCCATTACATAAGCTTCTACGCCATGCTCATACATATCAAGGCCGCCCGGATTAGTTTCTCCTTCAGGCGCTACTCTTAACTTCCATGGATGTGGTAATTGATTGACAATAAACATTAATATAAAAGCTACTATAAGTGTCGCAAATGTGATGGTAAGATTCCCTATTATCTGCGCTTTCAATATTTGTGTGCCTCCGCCATAAAACAGTCCTGTTACCGGTGCAGAATTATCGGCTCCAGTAGGACCTGTAGCTCCATATTTCCCACATGCAAATAATCCTAAAGACCAAGTTCCCCAAATACCGCAAAAACCATGAACCGGAACAGCACCAATAGGATCATCTATCCGCAGCCATTCAAGTAAGATTGTTGCAAAATATACAATTATACCTGCGATAAGGCCAAGCATTACTGCTCCAAACGGGGAAACCCAATAACAAGGGCATGTAATAGCAACAAGCCCTGCAAGAAAACCATTCGTTGTATAGCCAACATCAAATTTTTTGCTTTCGCCAAACCAAAGTGCAGAATACATTGCGCCGATGCCACCCGCACATGCAGCAAGTGTTGTGTTAGCAGCTACCCTGCCAATACCTTGCATATCAACAGCAGATAAGGTACTGCCAGGATTAAAGCCATACCATCCAAACCAAAGAATAAAGCCCCCAACAACTGCCAAGTTTAGATTATGAGCTGGTGGCATTCCGCCTCCGTCACGCTTAAAAACCCTGCCGAGGCGAGGCCCTAATACAATCGCGCCGGCCAGTGAAACCATTCCACCTATCGTGTGAACAACTGTAGATCCTGCAAAATCTCTGAATCCAGTTCCAAGTGAAGGCATAAAATGTCCAGGTGTGCCCATAAGTGCTAGGAAACCGTCTGGTCCCCATGCCCAATGGCCTACAATTGGATAAATAAAACCTGTCACTCCTATACTGTAAAGAATATCTCCTCTAAAGCCAGTACGGCCAATCATTGCTCCAGAAGTAACCGTAGAGGTTGTATCAGCAAATGCAAACTGAAATATCCAATGCGCAAGAATAGGAACTCCTGTTCCAGCGTATGTATCTGGGATGTTTTGCAAAAAGAACCAATTCGTTTTCGCACCGCCAGCCAAATCTCCACCACCCCATCCGATAAAACCATTTCCCTGGCCAAACATAAAGGCATAACCCACTGCCCAGAATAGAATGCCACAAATGCATGTATCGAAAACACATTCCATTAATATATTAACAGATTCCCTTTTACGGGCAAAACCCGCTTCCAGAAATGTAAATCCTGGTTGCATTCCAAATACCAAGAAAGCTGCTACAAGAGTCCAGATAGTATTGGCAGTGTTGATCAAGGTTGTTTCGTGAGCAGTATATTTATTCTGCGCATGAGCAGCAATACCGCCAAGAATGGATGGTAAAAATCCCATGGCTATTAATACAATAGCTAATCCGATCATTTTACCAGCGAATTTAAAGCCGACTATACGCCATTTTTCCGGCGTTGTCAATTGAATCATTACGTCAGAGGAGTCATCCCCTTTCCCAAAGAGTTTCATTAATTTTTTAACTAACATACTTGTTGGATTTTTTGATTATTGTGTTAAGGTTTAAAAATGATAAGTTGCGGCAAGTAATCCTGTGAAAGTTGATTTCGTTGCTGTGCCATCATTCTTTTCAAAAATTTCATCTTTGCCATTATCCAGTCTTAGCTCAGGAATTATCGTAAGATTTCCTACTTTGAAATTGGGTGACAGTGTAACATCAAAAATGCTGGTTGCCGGTGCTGATACTACTGCTTTCTTATTATCAAAATATTCTGCCCGTAGTGTAATCCCAAAAGCTGTGGTTGGGTCAACATTAAGATATACTGCTGAGCCCCACCAGCTATTGCTTGATGGTACTTTCAGTTTTTACCCATTGTACAGTTCCATTATATCCGATACTGAATTTACTGCTAACTAGCGGCTGTAAGAACCAGATCAAACTGGCTGAGGTTATAAGCGCCGCCATAAGATCCTTGGTAATTCAGGTAAGCTTTAACCTTATCATTGAATGTACCGGTACTAAACTGGGCTATGGCATATTTTCTTGAAACTGTATTGCATACATGATCTGTTGTATTTGCTACTCCCACCATAAAAGCACTTTTTTTACCCAAGCCAATATCTGCTTTTAAGCCTGTATGTGAAAATGGTCCATAAGAAAACATATAATCCATGCTGTAATTCCGGTTCAGATAAGCATCCGTTACTTCATAGCCGATATGAGTTGCCCATTTACCAATGGTAAATTTTAATTTATCGGAAATTGCATAGCTTACATAAGCCTGCTTAACAGCAAATAATGTTGGGTGATCCGGGTTGCCATAAGAAAATTCTTCGGCTCTGTCGTCCGAAGCCCAAATCAATGGTAGCACTGGCTTTACCAAAAGTATGGTCGGCACGGATACTGGCCATACCTAATTCAAATGAGTTTTGAGAGTTGGTAAAGCTGGTATAATTGTTTAAGAAGCCGGATTTTGGATTGGAAAAATTATACCGAAAGTAAGCGTCTACTGAGCCAGTGATAGTAGGAGCGGGCGATGTGGCGGGAGCTTTGGCTGAATCTGTTTGTGCCATGTAGAAATTAAACATAAAAATAACGTGATTACTAAGAAAATTTTTCTTAACATTGTTTTTGATTTAAAGATTAATAATGAAAGGGCTTAGCTAGTAACTTTTCTCAGAAGTTATTTATTCAGCTAAGCCTTTTTCTTTTAGAATTTATTTTACCTGATTTTGTACAGTTTTGGGTTTTTTATGAAATACATAATATTGATTATAAAATCAAATATCAGGCAATGTAATCTCGGTGTTAATCCATAAAAATTATAAATAACAATTTTTCATAATTTTTTCAAACATAACCACTTTTATTTATAAAAAAACAAATTAATATTTTTTTTTGAATATTAGTATTTGGATATATATAACGTAACTAATTCATTATCATGTAAAAAATTTAAAATGGGGATTTTTAACTTTCATTGTTAATAAGTATTTGTATACATATAACATAATATAATATAATCTTATCCATGTAATTCTAATATATTATTATCTTTTGATTCTAATAAAGAATATCCCATAAGAAACTCATCGACATTTCTTGCGCATTCTCTTCCTTCGGAAATTGCCCACACAACCAACGATTGACCTCTGCGCATATCACCAGCAACAAATATTTTTGAAATATTTGTTTGATAATTTTTTTCTGATGCTCTTACATTTCCTCTTTCATCAATTCAATTTCCAATTGTTTCAATAATCCTTCATGTTGAGGATGCACAAACCCCATTGCAAGCAATGCAGCTTCGCAAGGAATTTCTCTTTCACTTTCCGGAACTTCTTCAAATTTGGCAGGTTTATTATCTTCCGATAATTTCCATTCAAGATCTACAATTTTCAAGGCTTTTAGATTTCCGTTTTCATCTCCAATAAATTCTTTGGTGGCAATGGCCCAATGCCTCTGAACTCCTTCTTCATGAGAGCTGGTTGTTTTTAAAACCATCGGATAAGTTGGCCAGGGCATAGAGGCAGTTCGGCTTTCAGGTGGCTTTGGCAATAATTCAAATTGTGTAACAGATAGCTGCTTTGTGCCTGTTGGATGTGCCAACACAATCACTTCCGGTATCACCGCCGCCAATAACAACAACATTTTTATCCCGTTGCAAAAATATCTTCTCCATCAACATTCTTTATTGGATACTCTTTTATTTTGTTGTTTTAAAAAATCCATGGCAAAATAAATTCCTTTTAATTCTCTGCCGGGAATAGTTAAATCTCTTGGAATAGTTGAACCACCTGCTAAAACAATTGCATGAAATTCTCTCAAGCAGATCATTGATACTTACATTAACTCCCACATTTGCATTGCATTTAAATACAACTCCTTCTTCTTCCATTAATTTTATTCTTCTTTCAACCACCCATTTTTCTAGTTTAAAATCAGGAATGCCATAACGCAATAAACCACCAGGCTCATCATCTCTTTCAAAAACAGTAACATATGTCCTGCATAATTTAATTGTGCTGCAGCAGCCAAGCCGGCAGGTCCCGAACCAACAACTGCTATTTTTTTACCTGTTCTTACATTTGGTTTTTTGGCTTGAACAAAGCCTTTATCAAATGCAATTTCAATAATATGTTTTTCAATTTCTTCAATAGTAATGGCGGTTGATTAATTCCCAGCACACAGGACTGATTCGCAAGGAGCAGGACAAATGCGGCCTGTAAATTCAGGAAAATTATTGGTTGAAGATAAGTATGTCATAAGCTTCTTTCCAGCTTTTGCGATAAACAGCATCATTAAATTCAGGAATAAATTTCCTAACGGACAACCATTATGGCAAAACGGAACACCACAATCCATACACCGTGCAGCTTGCTGGTTCAGCTTTTTCATCAGAATATCTTTCAATAAATTCATTATAATCATTCATCCTTTCTGCTACTGGACGCTTTACAGGCAGCTCTCTTGTAAATTCTAAAAATCCTGTTGCTTTCCCATTAATTGCAATCTTTAATGTTGTAATTACAATGTTTTTATTAATCTCAGTTATGACTGATTTACTTATAATTGCTTTTGCTCAGTAATACTTTCTTATAATCTTTAGGAAATACTTTTATAAAATTCTTAACTGGTTTTCAAAATCATCTAACATAAATTTTGCAACAGTGCTTCTGGTATATGCAAAATGTTTTTCAATCATTTCTTGCAATATCATTTTCATCATCCTGCTCATATCGGATCCAGGTCAACCATTTCTTTATTGCACATTCAAGGCAAAATTTCCGTTGTACATCATAAACATAGGCAATGCCACCACTCATACCTGCAGCAAAATTTCTTCCTGTGTCGCCAAGAATAACAACACGTGCCACCAGTCATATATTCACAGCCATGATCGCCAACGCCTTCCACCACTACATTTGCTCCGGAATTACGTACACAAAAACGTTCACCTGCTTTACCCCGGATATATGCTTCACCTGATGTGGCGCCATAAAAAGCAACATTGCCGATAATGATATTTTCTTCAGGAATAAAGCCTGCATTTTTTGAAGGATAAATAATAAGTTTTGCACCGCTCAATCCCTTTACCAAAATAATCATTGGCATCACCTTCCAGTTCCAGTGTTACTCCTTTTGTATTAAATGCGCCAAAACTTTGACCGGCTGTTCCTGTAAATTTAAAATGAATGGTATCTGTCCGGCAATCCGTTCGCTTTATACTTTTTTGTAATTTCATTTGATAAAATTGTTCCTGTTGTTCTATCTGTATTTTTAATATCAAATGATGCAAATACTTTTTCTTCATGATTCAATGCAGGTTGTGCAGCTTTTAATAATTTCCAGTCAAGCACATCTGTCCAATCCATGATCCTGTTCTTCTGATTTATACAAACCTGTATGTTCTGATGAAGGTTCTTTATATAATATTGGAGAAAGATCAAGCTTTACTATATTTCCAGTGCTGCAATATTTTCTCTTTTTTCAAGACAATCAACCTGGCCAACCATTTCATTTACTGTTCTGAAACCCAAGCTCAGCCATTATTTCTCTCAATTCCTGCGTAATAAATTTAAAAAAATTTACAACATGATCTGCATCGCCTGTAAAGCGTTTTCGCAGTTCAGGATCTTGCGTTGCAACACCAACAGGGCAGGTATTTAAATGACATTTGCGCATCATGATACAACCTTCAACAATTAATGCAGCAGTTGCAACGCCCCATTCTTCTGCACCAAGCAAAGTAGCAATGGCAATATCTCTTCCCGTTTTCAATTGCCCGTCTGTTTGCACAACAACACGGCTTCTTAATTTATTTTTTACCAAGTGTTTGATGTGTTTCTGCCAAGCCCAAGTTCCCATGGCAAGCCTGCATGTTTTATAGAACTGATAGGCGATGCGCCCGTTCCGCCATCATGCCCTGAAATCAAAATCACATCTGCTTTTGCTTTTGCAACACCTGCGGCAATGGTTCCCACACCTGCTTTTGAAACAAGCTTTACATTTATCCTTGCATTTCGGTTTGCATTTTTCAGATCAAAAATTAATTGCGCCAAGATCTTCAATTGAATAAATATCATGATGCGGCGGAGGCGAAATCAAACCAACACCCGGCGTTGCATGGCGCACTTTTCCAATCCATTCATCCACTTTATGCCCCGGCAATTGCCCGCCTTCTCCGGTTTTGCGCCTTGTGCCATTTTAATTTGCAATTCATCTGCTTCTGTTAAATACAAACTGGTAACACCAAATCTTGCTGAAGCAACTTGCTTAATTGCAGCTTCGCATGGAATCTCCATTTGGCAATCTTATCATAACGCATTTCATCTTCGCCGCCTTCGCCGGTATTACTTTTTCCGCCAAGGCGGTTCATTGCAATGGCAAGTGTGGTATGTGCTTCCCATGAAATAGAACCGAAAGCTCATGGCACCTGTTGCAAATCGTTTATAAATATTTTCTGCCGGTTCTACTTCATCAATAGAAATAGAAGGCCGGTTTATTTTGAACTGAAACAAGCTTCGTAAGTGTGCACTGCTTTTTCACTTTGGTCATTTACAAGCTTTGAATATTTTTTAAAAATATTATAATCATTCATTCTTGTTGAATATTGCAACAAATGAATGGTCTGCGGATTGAATAAATGAAATTCTCCTTTGCGTTTCCATTGATAAAGCCGCCTACAGGTAAGCCGTTCAACAGGAATTTCTTTTTTGCTGAAATGCAAAAAAATGTTTTGCCAATGTTTCTCTTGCAATTTCATCAAGACCCATTCCTTCAATTCTGCGAAGTAGCTCCGGTAAAATATTTATCAACCACATGCTTTATTCAATCCAATGTATTTCAAAAATTTGTGCGCCCTGGTAAGATTGCAGAGTAGAAATTCCCATTTTTGAAAACACTTTCAGCAATCCATCATTCACTGCTTTTATATAATTTTTTTTAAGTTGTTCTGCATCAAGTTCTGTTTGTAGTTTTCCAGTTATTTTCATATCACGTATAGAAGACAAGCGCCAGATAAGGATTGATAGCAGTAGCACCAAAACCAATCAAACAGGCAAAATGATGCACTTCCCAAACATCGCCGGCTTCTACAACAAGCCCACCTGTCCGCGCAATCCTTTTCGGATAAGATGATGATGCACAGCTGCTGTTGCAAGCAGTGAAGGAATGGGAGCATGTTCAGAATCAATTGCCCTGTCTGATAAAATCAATACTTCAAAACCATCATTCACAGCATCTACAGCATACCGGCAAAGACGTTCAATGCCTCTTTGCAAAGAACCTGGTTTGCCATCTGCACTAAAATAGGTCTGCAATGTTTTTGCCTGGAAAATACCGGTATCAATACTTCTTATTTTTTCCAGTTCATGATTGGTAAGCACAGGATGTTTTAATGCAACACTGTGGCAGGACAAGCGGATCTTCTTTAAGAAAATTTCCATTGTTACCGACAAAAGTTGCCAGCGACATCACCAGTCTTTCCCGTATAGGATCAATCGGAGGATTGGTAACCTGCGCAAATAATTGTTTGAAATAACTGCTGAGATGTTGTGGCTCATCGCTTAAAACAGCAAGCGGAACATCAGCTTCCCATTGAGCCGATTGGTTCTTTACCATCCAATGCCATGGGAGTAATAATCATATCAAGATCTTCTGTTGTATAACCAAATGCTTTTTGATATTTAAAAACCTGGTCATGTTCCAAGTGCGTAAACATTACTCTTGGTTCAGGCAATTCTTCCAGACGGATTTTATATTTATTCAGCCATTCGCTATAAGGCTTTTGAGAACAGATTTTCTTTTTTAATTCTTCATCACTGATAATTCTTCCTGCTTCAATATCCACCACAAACATTTTTCCCGGTTGCAGTCTTCCTTTTTCTTTTATAAGTTTTGGATCAATTGGAAGCACACCTGTTTCAGAAGCCATGATAACCCTGTCGTCTGTAGTAACACAATATCGTGAAGGACGCAAGCCGTTTCTGTCAAGAGTTGCACCAATAATTTTTCCATCGGTAAAAGAAATGGAAGCAGGACCATCCCATGGTTCCATAAAGGAAGCATGAAATTCATAAAATGCTTTTTTTACAGGATCCATTTGTTCATTGCCATCCCACGCTTCAGGTATCAGCATCATCATTACATGCGGAAGTGAGCGTCCGCACAGCGTGAGCAATTCAATCATGTTATCAAGACAGGCAGAATCAGATTGGCCCTGTGTCAACAACTGGCAATAACATATCCATTTCTTCTTTTGTAAAAAACTGAGAAACAAATCCTTTTTCACTGGTACTAAGCCAGTTCAGATTTCCCTGTAAAGTATTGATCTCGCCATTGTGCGCAATATAACTGAAAGGCTGTGCCAGCTTCCAGGAAGGAAAAGTATTGGTGGCAAAACGGGAATGAATCAATCCAAATGCTGATACAATTCTTTTATTGCTAAGGTCAGGGAAATAATTACGCAACCTGCATGCTGGTAAGCTGCCCTTTATAAACAACCGTTTTATAAGAAAGTGAAGCAACATAAAATCCAATTGCATCTTTTCTTACTGTATTATTTATAGTATGGGTGGCATAATTGCGTAGTACAAATAATTTTCTTTCAAAATCATCACGGATCTGTTAATATGATCGGGACAGGCAATAAAAACCTGTTCAATTTCCGGCTCAACAGATAAGGCCGTAAACCCAATATCATCGGTATTTACAGGCACTTTGCGATAGCCCATAATTTCAAACCCAAGCTTTTCTGCAGCACCGGTTGAAAATATCCCGGCATTCTTCTCTCAACCTTATATCTTTTGGAAAAAACAAAACACCAACTCCATATTTACCATAATGCAGGAAGATGAATGCCAAGCTTTATACATTCATCAAAGAAAAATTCATGAGGAGTTTGAATCAGAATACCTGCGCCATCACCTGTATTGTTTTCGCAACCACATGCGCCTCGGTGTTCCATATTTTCCAGTATGGTAAGCGCATCAGAAACTATCTGATGACTTTTATTGCTTTTGATATTGGCAACAAAACCAATTCCGCAGGAATCATGCTCAAAACTCGGATCATATAAACCTTTTCCTTCCATATATATTCGAATGATTAAAACAGTAAGTGAATGTTAGCAATGCTTATTTAATAAAGCAGTCATATAAAGCTATCGATGGCTTCATGAGGATAGTGGATTGCATTTGTCTGAAATTATTCTTTAAGCAATTTTAAATAAAAACAAATTGGATGGATTTTACAACGGGCAAATCCTTTTAATTATCCTGAAATGCAACACCAGCATAAGGTTCATTAAAAAAAATATACAATGCCCAACGTACAAACTGGCTTTTTATTAAAAAAATTTTATTAATTTAAACTCAATACCCTACTTTTGTTATAGACTATTATTATGAAATTATTTTACCCGATACATCTTATGTGCAGTGAAAAAATTTTTATGCACAGCTGTTGCCATTGACATTAATAAAAAAAGCAGTACTCCATTTTGTTTATACTTTCTTAAATAAGTTATTAAATGCCTCATACATTAAAAGACACAATCCCTTCCATTGCAGAAACAGCAAGTGTTTCAGCAATAGAAGACGTATTGCGTTTATTAGCGGAACGCTTTCCAGGCCACGTAACTTTTTCAACAAGCTTTAGTTATGAAGACCAGGTTATCACTCATAAAATTTTAACCAACAACCTTCCCATTAGAATTTTTACACTTGATACAGGCGTTTATTTCCTGAAACATATTCCGTGTGGAGGGCTACCAACGAAAAATATAACACACATATAAAACCTTATTATCCGGATCATTTTTCAATTGAAAATTATCGTTGCAGAAAGAGGACCTAATTCATTTTATGAATCGGTTGAAAACCGAAAAGACTGTTGCTATATCCGAAAAGTTGATCCGCTAAAAAGAGCATTAAAAGATAATGCCATTTGGATAACAGGCCTTCGTGCAGAACATTCCACTGACCGGCATAGAAATGCCGCAGGTAGAATGGGATGAAGGTAATAATATGATAAAATATCATCCCCTTCTGCACTGGACAACTGAAGAAGTAAAACAATATATCAATGAAAATAATATCCCATATAATCCTTTACACGATAAAGGATTTGTAAGCATCGGATGTGCACCATGCACAAGTGCAATAAGGCCTGGTGAAGATTTCAGGGCCGGACGATGGTGGTGGGAAGACAGTACTAAAAAAAGAATGTGGCCTTCATGTACATGTGGTTGCATTAAAATTGATTGAAAGAAAAATGTAACAATGAGCAATATCATTTGGATTATTTAGAGCAATTGGAATCGGAAGCTATACATATTATGCGTGAAGTGGCGGGCCAGTTTGAGCGCCCTGCTTTATTATTTTCCGGGGGCAAAGATTCTATTACGCTGGTGCATCTTGCATTGAAAGCTTTCGGCCCGGCAAGTTTCCTTTTCCATTAGTACATATTGATACAGGCCACAATTTTCCCGAAGCACTTGATTTCAGAGATGAACTGGTGAAAAAGATTGGTGAAAAATTAATTGTACGAAAAGTAGAAGATACTATCAAAGAAAAAAACCTTACGGAGCAAAAAGGAAAATTTGCAAGCCGGAATGCGCTTGCAAACCTATCACCCTTGCTGGATATTGATTGAAGAGTTCAAATTTGATGCATTGATTGGCGGCGCAAGAAGGGATGAAGAAAAAGCAAGGGCAAAAGAAAGGATATTTTCTGTAAGAGATGAGTTTGGCCAATGGAATCCAAAACTGCAAAGGCCTGAATTGTGGAATACTTACAACGGAAAAATTCATAAAGGTGAAAATGTTCGTGCATTTCCTATCAGCAACTGGACAGAACTTGATGTCTGGAATTATATTAAAAAGGAAACACATAGAATTGCCTTCTATTTATTTTTCGCACGAAAGAGAAGTAATAGAACATGAAGGGCAACTGGTGGCCGTATCAAATTTCATAAAGACTGGATGACAGCGATGTGATTACAACAAGAAAAGTGCGTTATCGTACGGTTGGCGATATGACTTGCACTGCCGCTGTTGAATCAGCAGCAGCAGATATTGATGATATCATTAAAGAAATCATTGCCACAAAAACCAGTGAACGAGGCGAAACAAGAATTGATGATAAGGTATCGGAAGCCGCAATGGAAGACAGAAAGAAAAGAGGATATTTTTGACAGCGTTTTGGAAGGTTATGAATTGAAAATTACAACAGTATATTTTTATAAACTGATATTAACTTTAAATGGATATACTTAAGATTTATAACAGCAGGAAGTGTTGATGATGGAAAAAGCACATTAATTGGGCGTTTATTGTACGATAGCAAATCTATTTTGATAGACCAGCTTGAGGCAATTGAAAAGCAAAGTAAAAATAAAAAGGATGGTGAAATTGACCTTGCTCTTTTAACAGATGGCTTGCGCGCAGAACGTGAACAAGGCATTACTATTGATGTTGCTTATAAATATTTTTCCACACCAAAACGAAAATTTATTATTGCCGATGCACCCGGCCATATCCAGTACACACGCAATATGGTTACCGGTGCATCTAATTCAGAGCTTGCTATTATTTTGTTGATGCAAGAAATGGTGTGGTGGAACAAACCCGCCGCCATTCCATCATTGCTTCTTTACTGAATATCCCGCATGTAGTGGTTGCTATTAATAAAATGGACCTGGTAAATTATTCAGAAGATGTATATAATAACATTGTGATAGACTACCAGGAAGTTGCCAGATCACTTGGGCTTAAAAGATATAAAGTATATTCCTATCAGCGCTTTAAAGGGCGATAACATTGTAGAAAAATCTGAAAAATTTCCGTGGTATGAAGGTGAATCTTTACTTCATTATCTTGAAAATATCCAATTGGATTCTGATATCAATCTTACTGATGCAAGATTTTCTGTGCAATATGTTATTCGTCCCCAGGCAGAAGACCTCACGATTACCGCGGCTATGCAGGTAAGGTTATCAGTGGCATTTACAGAAAAGGTGATAAAGTTATTGTTCTGCCTTCAGGCATTGAAAGCACCATTAAAGCAATTGAAATTGGATGGCAAGGAAATTGAGGAAGCTTATGCATTGCAAAGCGTTGTGCTTCATCTCGAAGATGATGTAGATGTAAGCCGTGGTGATATGATTGTTCAACTGTAAATAACCAGCCATCTACTGAACAGGAATTTGAAGCGCTGCTGTGCTGGATGGATAACAAGCCATTGATACCAGGCAATAAATATTTATTGCAAATAAACAGCCGTGTTGTAAGAAGCGTAGTAAAAGAAATTGAATACAAGCTAGATGTAAACACGTTGCAGAAAAATTATTCGCCGGAGAAAGGCAGTCTTGAATGATATTATTAAAGCAACAATTAAAACTGCTTCGCCCATTGCATTTGATTCTTATAAAAAATTAAGGCAAAACGGCGGCGCGATATTAATTGATGAAACAAGCTGTGTAACGGTTGGAGCATGCATGCTGCAATAGCTGATAAATTTTTTAAAATATATATCCTACTATTTAGTAGACTTAATATGAACAAACATAAAAGTAACAGGAAAAGTAATACTTGCAGGCGCCGGTCCGGGCGATCCTGAACTGATCACTAGTGAAAGCCATGCACGTTACTCGGCAAGCTGATGTGATCCTTACTGACCGCCTTGTAAGTGATGAAATTCTTAACAGATATGTACAGCCGTATGCCAAGATAATTCACGTTGGAAAGCAATGCAGGCGTGGCTTTTCAACACCGCAGGAAACCATCAATGATTTATTGGTTCAGTATGCATTACTCGGAAAAATAGTAGTGCGGCTTGAAAGGTGGCGATGTTTCTATTTTCTCAAATATTATGGATGAGTTGGAAACATTGGTGAATAATAAAATTCCTTATGAAATTATTCCGGGTGTTACAGCAGCATTAGGTGCTGCCGCTTATGCAGGAATTCCGCTTACTGCAAGAGATTATGCAACTGCGGTTCGCTTTCTTACCTATTATAAATCGGATATTGTTACAGACGAATACTGGAAAGAGCTTGGCAAAGACAAATGATACATTGGTTTTTTACATGTCGTCGGAAACCTTACCAAAGTTGTTGAAAAGCTAACGGAAAATAATATTGATAAAGATAAATTACTGGCAATATTGAACAGGCAACTACTCCATTTCAAAAAGTGCACATCAACTAATTTATATAATTATAAAAAAATTTTAAATACAAACATTTATTTCTCCTTCATTGATTATTATCGGCAAAGTAGTTTCCCTTCATGAAAATTTGCATGGCTTGCAAACAGTACCAGCAATGAATATTATTTTAAGCCAATGAATCAAGCAAGGTAATTTCAATAACCGAAACTGAAAACTTACAGAAACATGTTAGCTGAGGATAAATTAAAAATTTTAAAAGACCTCATCAACAATTTCAGCAATGAAGAATTGCTATGGATGAATGGATATCTCAATGGCATTGTTTCAACACATAGCCAAAGAAATAAAACCAGCTATAAAAAACGGTGTCAATAAAATAACTATTGCTTACGGCACTGAAACAGGTAATTCGAAAAAACTAGCAACAGAGTTTGCGGCAAAAGCAAAGAAACAAGGTATCCATGCAAAGGTTCAAAGCCTGGATCAATATAGGCTTAAATGATCTTACAAAAGAAGAATATTTTCTGGCGGTCATCAGCACACACGGTGATGGTGAACCGCCTGCTGCAGCAAAAAAATTTTATGATCATGTGCATCAGAATGGATTTAAACTGGATAAGTTGAAATATAGTGTATTGGCACTCGGAGATACATCCTATCCGCTATTTTGCAAAGCAGGTGAAGATGTGGACGAACAATTAAATAAGCTTGGAGGGCAACCGATTGTACCTTTGCAAAAATGCGATGTCGATTATGATCAGCGAAGCTGAAGAATGGTTCAACCAGGTATTTAATGCATTGAATGAAACGCCTGCAAGCCTGATCCGTGACTGCAGCTCCCACCGTAACAGAAAAAAACTACTGGTAAAAAAAGTTATTCAGGTAAACTATTGACGCATATAAATTTAAATGATACAGGCAGCAATAAAGAAACTTATCATATTGAAATTGATGCTGAAGGTGTAAGCTATGAGCCTGGCGATTCTATTGGCATTATTCCTGAAAATAAAATTGCAATTGTAGAAAAAATAATTGCAATAACAGGTATTGATGCAACAACCAATATCGATTATAAAGATGAATTGATTTCCGTTGCAGGATCTTCTTCAGAAAAAATTAAATATTATTCATTTGCCGGAAGAGTAGTTAAAAAATATGCATCTGTAGTAGAACAGGAAATTCCGGTTACAAGAATTGATCTTGTTGATCTTTTAAAAATTTATCCTGTATCAAGATGAAAAAGAATTTACAGAAGTTCTTAAAATATTGGAGCCAACTACGCCAAGATTATATTCTATTGCATCTTCGCCGGAAGCACATCCAGGACGAAATTCATATTACTGTTGCAAAAATTCTTTTTCAGTAAATGACGAACATTAAATATGGGCTTGCTTCTGATTTTTTATCACTACTTGATGAAAGTGAATGAACATTGAAGTTTTATGTTCATCCAAACAACCAGTTTCGTTTACCGGAAGAAGATAAAAATATTATTATGATTGGCCCGGGAACCGGATTGCGCCATTCCGTTCTTTTATTGCAGAAAGAGATGCAACAGGCGCTACAGGCAAAAACTGGCTGTTTTTTGGCGAGCAACATTTTGCAACAGATTTTTTATACCAGACAGAAATTCAAAATTGGTTTGAGACCGGAACGTTCTTACAAAAGTGAATACGGCTTTTTCAAGAGACCAGCAAGAAAAAATTTATGTGCAACATAAAATGCTGCAGCATGGCGAAGAATTTTTTGAATGGCTGCAGACGGGTGCTTATGTATATGTATGCGGCACAAAAGATCCAATGAGCATCGATGTTGAAAATACACTTTTACAGATCATTGAAACATTTGGTGAAAGGTCTGAAGAAGAAGCAGTAGAATACCTTGATGATTTAAAAGAGGATGGAAGATATGTAAGGATGTTTATTAAGAACTGAACTTGAACATTGAACTTCTGAACTTCAACATTCAACTTTGAACACTAAACTAATAATAAAATGTCTGAAAATTTATCATCCAACGAAAAATTAAAAACGGAAAGCGATGGCCTTCGCGGAACCATTGCAGAAAGTTTAAAGGATGAGCTTAACAGGTGCCATTCCTGAAAGTGACCAGGCCTAATGAAATTTCATGGCATGTACCTGCAGGATGATCGTGACCGGCGAGATGAAAGGGCAGAAAAGAAACTGGAACGCTTGTATTCTTTTATGATACGGCTAAGGTTGCCGGGTGGTTTTCTTACACAGACACAATGGATTGCAGCCAATGAACATTGCAGGCGAAAATTCAACCGGCGTTATTAAAATTACCACAAGGCAAACCATACAATTACATGGAATTTTTAAATCAAAAATAAAACCAACCATCAGGAATTTAATAAGGTAAAGCTTGATTCAATTGCTACATGCGGAGACATTAACAGGAATGTATTGTGCAGCGCACATCCAAAACAATCGCCTATTCATGAAGAAATATTTGCGTATGCTGATAAGATAAGTACGATGCTGATGCCAAAAACAAGGGCTTACTATGAAATATGGCTTGATGAAGAAAAGATTCTTGATAAAAAAGATGAAGAAGATCCTTTATACCAGGACAGGTATATGCCGCGAAAATTTAAGATCGCTATTGCGATTCCGCCTAATAATGATGTCGATGTTTTTGGAAATGATATTGGCTTGATTGCTATTATTGAAAATAATAAATTGCATGGATTTCAATATCGCAATCGGTGGTGGCTTATCTACCACTCATGGCAATGCGGAAACGTATGCAAGGCTGGGAACAGTAATAGGTTTTATGCCGGTGAAGAAAAAACATTGAAAGCAATTTATGAAATATTAACTGTTCAAAGAGATTATGGAAACCGCAGCGACCGCAAACTTGCCAGGTTGAAATATACTATTGACAGGATGGGTGTGAATAATTTTAAAAAAGAAGTTGAAAAGCGAACAGGCTTTAAATTTGAAGAAGCAAGGCCGTATTCATTTAGCGAGCGAAAAGATTATTACGGATGGTATCAAAATGATAAAGGAAATGGTATTATACCGTATTTGTTGAAAATGGAAGAGTGCTGGATGATGAACAGGTCGCATTAAAATCTGCATTGCTGGAAATAGCAAAAACGGGAAAAGCAAATTTCCGGTTTACAACAAATCAAAATGTTATCATCAGTGATGTAGATGCAGAAAGATAAAGATGCAATTAATGAAATATTAGAGCATATCAAAATTATTGAACATACCGAGCAAGCCTCTGCCATTCGAAAGAATGCAATGGCTTGTGTTGCATTACCTACCTGCCCTTTGGCATTGGCAGAAGCGCAGCGATACATGCCTTCATTGCTTACAAAAATTGAAATCATTGCTTGCAAAATATGATCTCAGCGACGAAGAAATTATTATCAGGATGACAGGCTGCCCCAATGGATGCGCACGATCCTATATAGCAGAAATAGGTTTCGTGGGAACAGCATCTGGCAGGTATAATATGCATATAGGTGGAGATCATGAAGGGTTCAGGCTGAATAAAATTTACAAGGAGAATTTAGATGAACAGGCCATTCTTAAAGAACTTGACACCATATTTGGCGATTTTAAAAAAGAAAGAATGGATAATGAATAATTCGGTGATTATTCGCATCGCAGGTATGTAACAACATCCTTCTAAGCCGTTGGAGAAGGCTGGAAAAGTAAGAATTACAGGATTACTAATTAAAATACATGCAGACAACAACTAAAAGAAGGCAATAAACTATTTCCTGTTTTCCTGAAGCTGGAAGAATTGAATGTATTATTGGTTGGGCTGGTAACGTAGGATTGGAAAAATTACAGGCTATTCTGAATAATGCTCCGGCTACTTCTATTACAGTGATTGCCGCTGAAATTAATGAAGAAGTAAAAAAACTTGCGGCTGGAACATTCAAATTTTATTGATTAGAAAAAACTTTGAACCGGATGATCTTGATAATAAAGATATTGTTATTGTTGCGGTGAATGATCATTCTCGTAAGCGGTTATATTACGTGTGCTTGCCAAAGAAAAAAAAATTATTGGTAAATGTTGCTGACAACCCGGATCTTTGTGATTTTTATTTGGTTCTATTGTACAAAAAGGAAATTTGAAAATTGCTATTTCCACCAATGGAAAATCACCCACCGTTGCAAAGCGTTTAAAAGAACAAATTAATAAATGGTGCCTGATGAAATAGAAAACGTTTTACAAAATATGCAGATAATCCGCAAAGACCTGACAGGCGATTTTGCAGAAAAAGTAAAACATCTTAAATGAGCTTACTAAAGTATTGCTGCAAAACAAATTGCATTAGAAGAAATAAACAAACCAGGTCAAAAAAATGGCAGCAGATTGTAACGATGGATTTTACTTGCGTTTGTATTTATGTTACTTGGCCATGGCGATTCTTATCTTATATTCCTTTTGGCTACTTTGTTGACGGCATTTAAAACCATTCCTCAGTATATTGATACAAAATCTTTTTGGCTGATGTTGCTTACAGGTTTTCTTGCTCAAATGGTAGATGGCTCACTGGGAATGGGATATGGAACTATATCAACAACATTTTTACTGGCAAATGGTGTTAATCCTGCTATTGTAAGCAGCCGTGTTCATACAGCAAGTGTATTTTCAAGCGGCGTTTCAGGATATACCCATCATCGCTTTGGAAATATCAATAAAAAATTATTACAGGGCTATTGTAATCCCGGGAATCATCGGTGCAGTTATAGGTGCATCATTAGCTTATTATGGTCAGAAATATTCACCATATGTTCGTATTCCCCTTTCATTGTATACAATTTATCTTGGCTATTATATAATGAGAAAGGCATTTGAGAAATCAAGAGTATAAAGGAAAAAGTTAAAAGGCCGGATGGCTTGCATCTGCCGGTGGTTTTATGGATGCATTTGCAGGAGGCGGCTGGGGAACACTTAGTTACCAGCACCTTACTTTCTAAAAGAAGAAGTCCGCGCTATGTTATCGGCTCTGTATGCCTGGCTGAATTTTTTGTAGTGCTGGTAAGTTCCATAACATTTTTTATCTTATTAAAAAGTATTCCTCTTATTGATGTGGCGGGCCTCATTATTGGCGGACTTATTGCAGCACCAATTGCAGCAAGGCTTGTAGGCAAGCTGCCACTTAAAGCAATGTTTGTTCTGGTGGGCCTGTTTGTAATATTTACGAGCATTTTTACACTGTGGAAAGTAATAGCACAATTGTAAAATAATTTTTTTAAATAAATACTCTATTAATTTGGTAGACTAATAATGATGACTTTATATTTGCAAACAAAATAATTTATGAAATATCAATTTACTTACTGCTTACAAAAGTATTTTCTATCTGCCCGATGTTACTTTTTTACACAACGAATGTGCAATTATTTTAATAATTAAATCTACTCTTTAAAAAAATTTATAACAATAGTCTACCAATACGATAGACTTATACTCAAAATATGCAAACTGAAAAAAATAATCTTATCGATACTTCTTTATGTTCCCTTTATTGCCTTTGCTCAGCTTAACGGATCTGTTCTTATCAGCGGAAAAATTTTAGATGACCAGGGCCATCCCTTAACAGCAGCAAGCATTACAGCCAAAGGCAGCAAGCGAGGCGCAATAACAGATTCGACAGGATTTTTTTCCTTAGTAGTGAATCAAAGATTTCCTATACATCTTACCGTTTCCTCAATAGGTTTTGCTCCGCAGGATATAGAAGTTAAAAATCCTAATGCTAGATTATCTGTTCAGCTTACATCTCAAACATATATTGCCAATGAAATCGTGATAACAGCAAGTCGTAAAAATGAGAAGCTTTTGCAGTCGCCTGTAACTATTGAAAAGCTTGATATCAGGGCATTGAAAGAAACCCCTTCAGCCTCATTTTATGATGCACTTGGAAATGTAAAAGGTGTTCAGCTTACTACATCGTCACTTACTTTTAAAGTGCCAAATACAAGAGGATTTAATTCGCCAAATAATTTTCGTTTTATTCAGCTCGTTGATGGTGTTGATGTACAATCAGCAACTTTAGGTGTTCCATTAGGTAATGCTATCGGGCCAACAGAACTGGATATTCAAAGCGTGGAAATCACGCCTGGTGCATCTTCTGCGCTGTATGGCATGAATGCAATTAACGGAATGAGTAACCTTACTACGAAAGATCCTTTCCAAAGCCAGGGCTTAAGTTTTTACCAGCAGCTTGCTTTTAATCATATTGATGATCCTGAAAAAAGCATAAGCCCATTTAACTACTACAGCATTGCGCTATGCAAAAGCATTTAATAATAAATTTGCTTTTAAAGTAAATGCAAGTTACTTGCAGGGTACTGATTGGATTGCCAATAGTACTGCCGACTTTAATCCGCAAAGCATTGCCAATCCTGCATTTCCGCAGTTATCAGGAAATAATAATCCTGCTTACGATGGTAGTAAATTCTTATGGCAATGAAACGAATATTGTTATAACTGATAAGAATGGAAAAACATATAATGTGCGCCGAACAGGATATAAGGAAAAAGATCTTACTGATTATAATGTACAAAATGTAAAGCTTGATGGAGGCTTATATTATAAGATAAATCCGCAAACAGTAGCTTCCTATACTTATCGATATGGAACAATGAATGGGGTATTTCAAAGAGGTAATCGTATAAGGCTTCAGGGCGCCAATGTTCAAAATCATAAGATAGAAATATCCAATCCTGATTTTTTAATACGTGCTTATGTTTCTATAGAAAACTCAGGCAACTCTTATGCAATGAAGCCACTTGCAGATAATCTTGAACTATCTTTTAAAAATAATAAAAGATGGGCGAGTGATTATACAACTGCCTTGGACAATGCTTTAACCGATGGTGATGATCTCGTAACTGCTCATAATGATGCAAGAGCTGCTGCAGACAACGGGCGCTTTATACCTGGCACTGCAGCATTCAATGAGCAGGTCGCGAAAATAAAATCAGTTAACGATTGGGACATTTATCCAACAAGTACAAATCCCCTGGATACTACTGGTGGCGCAGCTTTCAAAACAAGCAGTAAATTTTACGAGGCAGAAGGCACATGGAACTTACACAAGTATATACACTTCGCAAATGTTTTAGTTGGCGCAGATTACAGGCTGTATGATCTTATACCGGACGGTAATAATTTTGTTGATTTTAGTAAGCCGCTTGCTGAAAGAAATACGCCTGGTGGCAAGGATATTCATTATGGAAAATATGGCGGTTTTGTGCAAGGTTCAAAACTTTTAATTGAAGATAAATTGAATCTTACTGCATCATTACGCTTTGATAAAAACACAGAATATGATGTAAAATTCAATCCACGCTTTTCAGCAGTATATACCTTAAATAAGATACATACATTTCGTGCATCATGGCAAAACGGCTTCCGGTTTCCATCTTTGTTTGAAGCATTTTCTTTTGTTAATAATGGCGGCGTAAGACGAGTTGGAGGCTTACCAATTGTTGAACAGGGATTAAATTATTATACCAATGCTGCTTTAAGCTCTTCAATAACTGCTTTCACCAGTAAGGTAAATGCACTTCGCAATGCCACGCCTGGTTTGAGTTTGACAAGCGCGGAGTTACAAGCAAGTAACTTGTTAAAGATTGGCAATGCAGCACCTTTAAAGCCTGAGCAAATCAATTCTTTTGAAGTAGGTTATCGTTCATCTTTATTCGATAACAAATTATTTATTGATGCCGAAGCATATTTTAATAGCTATAAATATTTTATTGGCCAGTTGGAAAACGCAGTACCGAACTCCGGAAGTGTAAATAATTTTAATGATACGACTGTATTAAAAAGTTTATACAATAACACTAATGCAACGCGTTATCGTGTGCAGGCTAACAGTCAATCGCCAGTAAGAAATTATGGTTATGCAGTAGGCATTAGTTATACCATTTATAAAACTTATACAGCAAGCTTTAATGCAACTTATAATAAGCTGTCAGAAACAAATCCCAATGACCCTTTGATACCAGGTTTTAATACGCCGGACTGGGCAACCAATTTTAGCTTTGGTAATCGTGCGGTGACGAAACATATTGGCTTCAACGTTGTATGGCATTGGCAAGATAGTTTTTATTGGCAAAATCTATTTGGTAACGGAGAAATAAACGCCTACCATACTATAGATGCGCAGGTTACTTATAATGCACCAAAAATTAAAAGTTCTTTTAAGTTGGGTGGTACGGATGTATTGAATCATAGATATTATCAATATATCGGTGGACCAACTATCAGCGCACTGTATTATGTAACATGGACAATAGATAATTTATTTTGATATAAATTTTTGCAAATACTTTTATATATAAGCCGAATCAATTACAGATGGCTTTTCACATAATGGCTAAGGGGCGATGTAAAAACATCGCCCCTTTTGATAAATTCATTTATAAATCACTTATTGTTTGAGCATCTTCGAAAACCATGTCACTTGTCTTTTTGCAAAATGCCTGGTGTTCTTCTTTATTTCATCAATCGCTTCATCTAGCGAAATATTTCCTTCTATATAACTGAACAATTCCTTGTAACCCACTGTCTGCAAGGCATTCAGGTGCTTCAAAAAATACAGGCTCTTAGCTTCTTTAAGCAATCCATCATGCATCATATTATCTACGCGGTTATTTATCCTTACATACAATTCTTCTCTCGGCAGTTGCATGTTTATGAACTTAATATCAAAATCACGATTTATGTTTTTACCAGATTGATAATTAAGAATGGATTTACCTGTAGCAAGTTTTACTTCGAGTGCACGCATTATTCGCTGAGGATTTTTATTTTCAGCGGATAAAAAAAAATCATTATCATTTAACTTGATTTCATTTTGCAGCCATTCAAATCCTTCGCTTTTGTACGCTTCTAATATTTCTTTACGAATCTTTTCGTTCACAGGTGGAATATCATCAAGACCATTACAAAACGCATTGATGTAAAGTCCTGTACCGCCTGCCATTACAGCAACATCATTCTCTTTAAAAATTGTATAAACGGCATTGAGGGACATATTGCTCAAATATTTTTGCGTTTACTTCATCATGTACGGAATGAGAATTTATAAAGTAATGATGAACTTTTTTCAACTCTTCGTTAGCTCGGTTTTGCAACACCAATATTCATTTCGCTATAGCATTGCCTGCTATCTGCGGATATGATTTGTGTACCATATTTTTCAGCAAGCTCAAGAGCATAAGCAGTTTTGCCTGTGGCAGTAGCTCCGCAAATAATAAAACAGGTTTTTTTTTTCATAAAACAATTACCTGCTTATTGTTGATAGAAATTATATTTCTTCTGTAGTGCTTTGCTCAGCTTCATCACTTTCCGGGGCTGGAGTATCTGCATCACCTTCTTCAGTAAAGCCGTCAGCAAGTATACCATTGTTCAGGTCATACTTTTCTTCTATTTCAGCAAGCTTTTCATTTATCAGCCCCTTTGTTCCATACTGGCTTGGGCCAATACCTTCAGATCTGATGCAGCAAGGGTAAGTAACACGTGGATCTTCCTGCTTATTTACACTTATGAGTTCTACTAAAAAAGTCCAGTTTTTATTAAAATCATAAACATAAATAAATTTCTGATTTGGGTCACGTATCTCAGAGCCAATAGTGGTTTCAGCCATAAACACCGGCATGGCGGTATATGCTTTATCATATTTTTCCAGGGTAATCTCCTTGCCTCTTTGCCACTTATCATTGCTTCTGTAAAAAGTAGCTTTATGCTTATTGTCAAATTCAAAGCATTTTAAAATAGCCGTATGCAACTCAAGGAAAGTTTGCAAAGGCTTTATTGCAACGTCTCTGTAAACACTGTCATCTTCTTCCCAATAAATCCTGAATTTTAAAATAGCCATATCACGAAATTAATAATTAGTTATTCAAAAAAGTTAATGAAGTTATTGCAATTCTTTTTTGCCAACTCCAAGTTGTTCCGCTTTCTTTTTCATGAAAGCAAACGCAGCATCGTAGTCATTGCCTATGACTCCGTCAAGTATCGCTTCACGCACTGAATCCTTTATCTGGCCTACTAATCTTGATGGTGGCAATCCGAATTCTTTCATAATGATTTCACCTGTTATCGGCGGTTGCCAGTTTCGCATGCGATCCGTTTCTTCCACTTCCTTAAGCCGCTCACTCACGATGTCAAAATTTGCCAGATATTTTTGTACTTTTTGTTTGTTTTTCGATGTTATATCAGCTTTGCAAAGAGTCATCAAGGCATCAATATCATCGCCAGCATCGAACAACAGTCTTCTTATAGCGGAATCCGTTATGTTATCTTTTGTAAGACTGATAGGCCGAAGGTGCAGCTCCACCAACTTTTTTACAAACTTCATTGAATCATTCAAAGGAAGTTTTAGCTGCGCAAATATTTTCGGAACCATTCTTCCTCCAATCACCTCATGTCCATGAAACGTCCAGCCATGGCCATCTTCAAATTTTTTGGTAACAGGCTTTGCAATATCATGTAATATGGCAGCCCATCTTAGCCACAAATTTTTAGAATGCAATGAAATGTTATCAAGCACTTGTATGGTGTGATAAAAATTGTCTTTATGTCCTTTGCCATCAATATACTCAGCACCTGCCAGCGCAACCATTTGCGGGAAAATCAATGAAAGCAGTCCGCTGGTAAATAAGAGATCAAAACCTATGGATGGTTTATCAGACAAAATAATTTTGTTCAATTCATCAGTGATTCTTTCGCCGCTTACAATTTTTATTCGTTCCGCATTCCTCTTAATAGAATTAAAAGTTTCTTCAGAAATAATAAAGTTTAATTGCGAAGCAAATCTTATTGCACGCATCATTCTTAAAGGATCATCAATAAATGTTTTATCCGGAGGCAAAGGCGTTTGCAATAATTTCTTTTGAATATCACCGTAACCATTTAATGGATCGAGCAGTATTCCGAAGTCTTTTTTATTGATACTGATAGCAAGTGTATTAATTGTAAAATCTCTCCGCATTCTGTCTTCTTCAATGCTGGCAGGCATTACATCCGGCTTGCGACTATCCGCGTTATAGCTTTCCTTTCTTGCACCAACAAATTCTATTTCAAATAAAAAGTCATTCACAAGTACTTTCATTTGAGCAGTACCGAAAGTTTTAAACACATGAACTTCCGGAATTGGATTGAAAAGCTGCGCCGTTTTTTTTGCAAGTAAAATGCCATCGGTTGTGCAAACTATATCTGCATCCTTTGTTTGTCTTTTCAAAATTTTATCTCTTACAAAACCACCTATTACATAAGCCTGCGTTTGCAAGTCTTCTGCAGCTTCAGCTATTTTTTTGAAAATAAAAAGCTCATATTCATTATATACAATATCCATTGAGCAAAAGTATTTACAATAAACAATTGAAATGTAAAATGCTCAAGCAATAAGATTATATAAATTCTTGTCTATGGAGCACTTGGCTTTATAGATTTATTTAGTGCAATACTCATTTATTTATTACAACTTTGCATAAAACCTTTAGCCGCAGAGATCATTTGTTAGTCTTACACATCCCGGTTTTATTTGTTTGGATTTTAATGGCATTAATGTTGAAATATATACCACACTGCATAAAAAATCGTTTTATTAACAGGAGCATTGACACATTGACAAGGTAAACATAAGCATGAACAATAATAATTTTTTCAATTCCGCAGACGATGATATGGAATATTTGCCCATCATTCCTTTAAATGAAGATATAATAGAAACTACGGAGGATCAATCATTTCCGAATGAGATTCCCTTGATTGCTTTAAAAAACACAGTGCTTTTTCCCGGTGTTGCTATACCTATCACTGTAGGTAGAGACAAAAGCATGAAAGCTGTAACTGATGCTAATAAAGGTGACAAATTGATAGGAGTTGTTTCACAAAAAGACAGTGTGGTAGAAGATCCGACTGTATCCGACTTAGCAAATATTGGCACCATTGCAAAAATTGTTAAGCTGATAAAAATGCCTGATGGTGGCACTACAGTAATCATACAGGGCAAAAGAAGATTTAAGGTAGATGAGATCACTTCGGAAGATCCTTATTTTAAGGCGAAGATCATTCCGCTTAACGACGAGCTTGTAAACAAGATTCGGATTTTGATGTAATGATTTCCAATATAAAAGACCTGGCATCACAAATAATTCAGTTATCACCTAATATGCCTGCAGAGGCGGCTATTATTTTAAAGAACATTGAAAACCCATCGTTTATTATTCATTTTGTATGCAGCAATCTTAATAACGGAGTTAACGAGAAACAAAGATTGCTTGAGATAAACAATGTAAAGGCACGTGCCGAAGTGCTGATGGGGTTCTTACAAACGGAACTTCAATATGCGGAACTTAAAAATAAGGTAACCAATAAAACACGCGCTGAGCTTGATAAGCAGCAGAAGGATTATTTTTTGCAACAACAATTAAAATCATTAAAGAAGAACTTGGAGGTGATAATGAGCGGAAATAAAGGAAATGCAAAAAAAGGCAGAGCAGAAAAAATGGCCTGTAGCTGCAAAAGAAGCTTTTAAAAAAGGGATTGAAAAGCTGGAAAGAATGCATCCATCCACTCCAGATTATTCAGTTGATTTATAACCATCTGGATTTAATGCTTGATCTGCCATGGGAAGATTATACAGAAGATCAATATGATTTTAAAAAAGCAAAAAGAATATTAGATCATGATCATTATGGAATGGAAAAAATAAAAGAAAGAATTCTTGAATACCTCGCCGTGCTTAAACTTAAGGGTGATATGAAGAGCCCTATTCTTTGTTTCGTTGGTCCTCCCGGTATTGGCAAAACTTCTTTGGGTAAAAGTATTGCGAATGCCATCAATCGAAAATATGTAAGAGTGAGCCTTGGTGGCCTTCATGATGAAAGTGAAATACGAGGTCATCGCAAAACTTATATCGGGGCTATGCCCGGAAGAATTTTGCAGTCTATCCGGAAGGTGAAATCATCTAATCCGGTGATGATACTGGATGAAATCGATAAAGTGGGAACAGATTTTCGTGGCGATCCATCTTCTGCGTTGCTTGAAGTGCTTGATCCTGAGCAGAATAATAATTTTTATGATAACTATCTTGAGCTGGAATATGATTTAAGCAAGGTCTTATTTATTGCAACAGCAAATAATCTTCAAAATATACAACCTGCTTTGCGTGACAGGCTGGAGATAATAGATCTTAGTGGCTATGCAATTGAAGAAAAAATTGAAATTGCCAAAACGACATTTAATACCAAAGCAAAAAGATGCGCATGGATTAAAAAATGTTCCTTTTAAAATAAGTGATGTTGTAATTGAAAAGATAATTGCTGATTATACAAGAGAAAGTGGTGTGAGGGAACTTGACAGGTTGCTTGCCAGTGATGCGTAACCTGGCAAAAACATATGCGGAGAAAGCCAAGCTGAAGCCAACATTAAGCCGTGGAGATATTAGAAAAAATTTTGGGCAAATCAAGATACAATAATGAAATGTATAAAACTGCCAATATGCCAGGAGTGGCTGTAGGACTGGCTTACACTTATGTTGGCGGAGACATTTTATTTATTGAAACTACAACGAGTGACAATGGTAAAGGTGAATTAAAACTTACGGGAAACCTCGGTAATGTGATGAAGGAAAGTGCTGCTACAGCCTTATCTTATTTACAGTCAAATGCAAAAAAGTTTGGTATAGATCCTGAATTGTTTTACAAAAAAAATGTACATGTTCATGTGCCTGAAGGCGCAGTGCCAAAAGATGGCCCAAGTGCCGGAATTACAATGATGACGGCTCTTGCATCTTCATTTACTGGAAGAAAAGTAAAACCATATCTTGCCATGACCGGTGAAATAACTTTGCGTGGCCAGGTGTTACCGGTAGGGGGAATAAAAGAAAAAATTCTTGCGGCAAAAAGAGCCGGATTAAAAGAAATCATCATGTGCTTGCAAAATGAAAAAGATGTGAAGGAAATAAATCCGAACTATATAAAAGGACTGAAAGTTAATTATGTAAAAACAATGCAGCAGGTTTTAGATCTTGCATTATCATAATAAATCCATAGATTATAAAGTTACGTAGGTATACCTGTAAACTAAATCAACAGATTTTTCATGTTGGTTGTTTTAAGGGTTAAAGAGATCCCTCCTGATTCTTCGGGAGGGAATTTTTTTTAGAGCAGCCTGCACGTTGTGCAACGTATTTAACAAGCTAACCCTTTACAAAAAAGTTGATTATTTCACTTCAAGAGAAAGAAGGCAATCATTTTCAAGGAATGCCTCAAGTGTATCGCCCACCATACACTCACCTACACCAGCCGGAGTGCCTGTAAAAACAAGATCTCCAATGTTTAATGAGAAGTAATTAGAGATGTTCGCGATGATGGCATCAATAGAAAAAATCATTGAGCCTGAATTGTCTTTTTGAACTAATTCTTTATTTATCTGTAGGGAAAAATTAATATTTTTCTTATTCAATGCGGGAGTGATGTCTTTAAAAGTGCCTACGGCAGCAGAATTGTCAAAAGATTTTGCTTTTTCCCAAGGCAATCCCTTTTCCTTTAGCTGGTTTTGAATATCCCTGGCGGTAAAATCAATACCAACACTTATTGCGTTATAATAATTTGATGCGTGTTTTTCCTGTATGTATTTTCCATTTTTACTGATTCTTACCACAAGTTCGCATTCATAATGCAATTCATTGGTGAACTCAGGATAATAAAAAGGAGTATGCGTTTGAACAAGAGCACTTTTCGGTTTCATAAAAATCACAGGCTCATCCGGCACTTCGTTGTTCAGTTCCTTTGCGTGATCGGCATAATTACGCCCTATGCAAAAAATTTTCATAATGGAGCAAATTTATTAATGGGGTTGCCAGAGTTTGGCGAAAATATATAAAACAAATTAAATAAAGAATTTAACTAAAATGTTATACTGTTTATTGTGTTCATGGTTTTCTCAATACCTATTAAAGCAAAATCTTCAATCACTTCCACGCTTCTCTTAATTTTAATATTTACAATTTCTTTTTCCTCGGGTAGCCATTGGCTGAGCACAAAGTCAACCTGCATTCCTTTTGGAAAATTATTGCCTGTGCCAAATCGGAGCTTTGGATAAGCATCAGTTCCTAAGGTTTGCTGAATATCCCTCAGACCGTTATGCCCTGCATCGCTCCCATCTTTACGTAAACGTAATTTCTGTAAAGGAATTGCGATGTCATCAACAATTGTCAAAGAATTTTCGATAGCAACCTTCTCCTTATCTAACCAATACTTTACTGCTTTGCCACTTAAATTCATGTAAGTTGATGGCTTTATACAAATAAAGATTTTCCCCTTGTACCTTACTTCAGAAACATCCGCCAACTTTGCTGTCATGAAAAAACCATTGTGTTTCGCAACAAAAGCGTCGACTATATCAAAGCCAATATTATGCCTTGTATGTGCATATTCCGCTCCAACATTGCCGAGCCCGGCAATTAAAAATTTAGACATGAAATGAAGATAAAACTTAAAGTCTTCTTTAATGCAATCGCTTTATTTATCAGCACTCAATATTAAATAAATTATGTAAGCAATCAATTATCATCTCTCGAGATACTGCTGTAATTCAGTATCAGTTTTAATTAGTACGTCTCTTACTTTGCTTCCCTGGTTCGGGCCAACAACGCCTGCGGCTTCCAATTGATCCATTAACCTTCCGGCACGGTTGTAACCAAGCTTCATGCGGCGCTGTAATAAAGAAGTGCTTCCACTTTGCGTTTGAACAATAAGTTTTGCTGCATCTTCAAACATAGGTCATCACGGTCATTTATATCAAATTCTTTATTTTCCAATTCCTTTTCATCTACATATTCAGGCAGCATAAATGCCTGCGGATAACCCTGCTGGTCGCCAATAAAATCCGTAATGCTATCCACTTCAGGAGTATCTACAAATGCACATTGAAGGCGCGTAAGCTCACCATTATAACTTATAAGCATATCGCCTTTGCCAATCAATTGTTCTGCACCACCAACATCAAGAATGGTGCGGCTGTCAATTTTACTACTTACTTTAAATGCAATACGTGCAGGGAAGTTTGCTTTGATTGTTCCCGTAATAATATTTACCGAAGGCCTTTGCGTGGCAATGATTAAATGAATGCCAACGGCTCTTGCAAGCTGCGCCAGTCGTGCAATTGGCATTTCCACTTCCTTGCCTGCAGTCATTATGAGATCAGCAAATTCATCAATGACCAAAACGATAAAAGGTAAAAACTGGTGGCCTTTTTCGGGATTCAATTTTCTTGCCGTAAACTTTTCATTATATTCTTTTATATTTCGTGTTCCTGCTTCTTTTAGCAAATCATAGCGGTTATCCATTTCAATGCACAAAGCATTTAATGTATGAATAACTTTTTTGGTATCAGTGATAATAGCATCTTCTTCGCCGGGAAGTTTTGCTAAAAAATGTTTTTCAATACTTTTGTAAATACTTAGCTCAACTTTTTTGGGATCTATTAAAACAAACTTTAATTGCGAAGGATGTTTTTTATATAAAAGTGAAACGAGTATTGCATTTAAGCCAACGGATTTTCCCTGTCCTGTTGCGCCTGCCATCAACAGATGAGGCATCGTTGTTAAGGTCAACAATAAAATTTTCATTGTCAATCTTTTTCCCAATAGCAATTGGCAAAGAAAAATTATTGTTTTGAAATTTATCAGAATTAAGTAATGTCCTCATGCTCACAACTGTCTTCTTCACATTAGGTACTTCAATGCCAATAGTACCCTTTCCTGGAATGGGTGCAATTATGCGAATGCCAAGCGCAGCAAGGCTTAGCGCAATATCATCCTCGAGATTTTTTATCCGTGAAATACGAACGCCCGGCGCAGGAACTATCTCATACAATGTAACCGTAGGGCCAACGGTTGCATAAATTTTTTGTATCTCAATATCATAATTCTTAAGTGTATTTATGATTTGGTTTTTATTTGTTTCCAGCTCCGCCGCATCCTGGATAATTTTTTCACTGCCATGCGTTTCAAGCAAATCGATTGTTGGAAATTTATAATTTCTGAGGTCAAGTATTGGATCATAAGCCTGTTGCTGTTTTGTAGATATTGCGTTGGTTTCTTGTTTAGCGGTATCATCAGGCACAGCTTTCACTTCAAGCTGCAAGCCATTTTCAGAAGATTTATCTGTAATTGGATGAATAATTTTGTCTTCTTTTATGTTAGACGTAAAGAGAGGTTTTTTCGACTCAAAAATCTCAGGCTCATCATTTTTTTCAATCACCTGCAAATCATGATTTAGGTTATTATCTTCTTGCGAAGGAATAACCGTTAATGCATTGATATCATACGAGCTTTTTAGAGACTCATTATTGAAAGCAGTTTCGTCTGTACCATAGCCTGCGTTTAAAGTTTCAACTTGATTTCTTTGCTTTTTCTTAAAACTGAAAGAAGGATTAAAACGCCATATAATATAACTTAGAAAAGCAACAAGCAAAACTGCGGCTGTACCTGTCTTCCCTATCATGTGCTGCATCCATTGGTTCTCCATGTCACCAACAGCGCCACCCCACGGAAACGGATGTCCATTCATTAAAAATGAAGCTGTAACACTTATTACCAGCAAGCCTACGATAACATAGCGGACGTTTCTTCCGATCGAAAATATTTTTTTAGGAGTAAAAAAATTAATTCCCACAACGAAAAAAAAAGTGCAAAACAGATAAGATGCGATGCCAAAACCAGACCTGAAAAAAAGATTCGAAAAATATGCGCCGGAGGTTCCCAAAAGATTTTCCATTGGCTCAGCATGGCTGGGTAATAAAATTTTTGCTCCTTTAAACACCTTTGATTGGTCCTGCTGCCAGGTAAATAAATATGAAGTGAAAGAAATAAAAAGCAACACAGAAGTAAGAACAAGAATTGTACCTGCGATTTTATGAGAGCGCTCATCTTTCAGTAATTTTTTTACTTCCACTTTTCGACTGAATATCTGCCTTAAGTTTTGTGGTATCCGCCGCTTTATTTTTTTTACTTTTTTTGTTAGTTGCCATTTGAAGCAAAGATAAAAAAATGGTTAATGGTAAAATTGGTTAATCACTATTCAAATTACGAATTTTATTTTTTGAATACTCCAAAAAATAAACAAAGCCAGCCTGCAATAAAACACAATCCACCGACGGGTGTAACAGATGCCAATCCATTCGTAGCCCGGCATTACAGCCGCTTTAATGTAAGTAAGAATATATAAAGAGCCGCAAAATAAAATGATCCCGGCAATGAATAAATTGCCTGACCATTGAATCAATTTGCCTGGAAAATGTTTATAAATAATGCCCGTTGCAATCAATGCAAACACATGATAAAATTGGTAACGAACGCTTGTTTCAAAAATACTTACTGCATAATCTGAAACATGTTGTTTTAATGAGTGCGCTGCAAATGCACCCAGGGCAACGGATAAAGCACCAAGCAATGCTGCAGCTTTTAAAAAACGTATATGCATAACTGTTATGCTGTAAATTTTATTTATTAAGAAAATGCTTCAGCGAACTTTCATCGAGCTCATCCACATTCGCAACAATGTTCGCTTTTGAATAATAAGGTTCTCTTTCTTCCAATTTTTTTTGTATGAAAAATAACAACTCTGATGGATTCACTATTTTTTATTATAGGCCTCTGCTCTGTTTCATTTATAATTTGTTTCAAAATTACTTCTGGCTCTGCCTTTAAATAAATAACTATTCCGTGTTCTTTCATCCATTCCATGTTATCAAAAAAACAGGGTGTGCCACCTCCACATGCAAGCACAAAATTTCTTTTAGACTCGAATTTTCTTAGATGATATCTTTCCAGTTCCCTGAATTTTTCTTCTCCTTTTTTTGCAAAAATATCTGTGATGTTCATCTTAAAGCCTTTTCAATTTTTGCATCAAGATCATAAAAATCGAAGATGTTCTTCAGCAGCCCAAATCCTTCCCCAGTAAGACTTTCCGCTGCCCATAAAACCTATGAGAAAAATTTTTACTGGTAAATCAACGATTTATGTTCTTTAATCTTGCTCAGAACAACTGGATTTTAATTTGCAAAGATTTTATTTAAACGCATTCAATCCTGTAACATCCATTCCCGTTATTAGCAAATGAACATCATGTGTGCCTTCATAAGTAATCACACTTTCAATATTCATCATGTGTCGCATAACAGAATATTCGCCTGTAATGCCCATTCCGCCTAGCATTTGCCTTGCATCACGGGCAATTGCTGACGCAATTTCGCATGCATTTCTTTTAGCCATGCTTACCTGCTGCCGGTGTTACTTTTTCTTCATTCATTAATACACCAAGCCTCCAGTTAAGTAGTTGCGCTTTCGTAATTTCTGTAATCATTTCTGCCAATTTTTTTTGCTGCAATTGAAATCCGCCAATCGGCTTATCAAATTGTATTCTTTCTTTTGAATATCGCAATGCTGTATCATAGCAATCCATTGCAGCACCGATAGCTCCCCATGCAATTCCGTAACGTGCTTTAGTAAGACAACTCAACGGACCTTTCAATCCTTTGACATTTGGTAAAATATTTTCTTTGGGCACTTTTACATTATCAAAAACAAACTCGCCGGTTGCGCTTGCGCGCAGGCTCCATTTTCCATGAGTAGTTGGTGTTGTAAAGCCTTCCATTCCTCTTTCTAAAATTAATCCCCTGATATCGCCTGCTTCATTTTTTGCCCATACAACAGCTACCTGTGCAAAAGGTGCATTGCTGATCCACATCTTGCTTCCGTTTAAAATGACATGATCACCGGCATCTTTAAAATTGCTCAGCATACCCGATGGATCACTTCCATGATTTGGTTCTGTAAGTCCGAAACATCCAAGCCATTCACCACTCGCAAGCTTTGGTAAATATTTTTTTCTCTGCTCTTCATTTCCATAGGCATAAATGGGAAACATTACTAAAGAACCCTGTACACTTGCGGTTGAGCGCACTCCGCTATCGCCTCTTTCAAGTTCCTGCATCATCAATCCATAAGAGATATAATCCAAGTCCGCCACCTCCATATTCGTGGGGAATAGTTGGTCCAAAGCATCCTAGCTCACCTAATTGCTTTACAATATATTCAGGAAATTCCGCACGCTGCGCATAATCTTCAATCATAGGAGAAATTTCCTTTTTTACATAGCTTCTTACGCTTTCTCTTATAAGCTTATGCTCTTCTGTAAGCAACTCATCTACATTAAAATAATCAGGAGATTGAAAGAGATCGTTTGCCATTTATCGGGTAATTAATTTAGCTTTTAATACTAATGTTTCTCAAAATTCGTACGCGGGAAATCAAATATATTTCTTCATTTTTTTTTGAAATTGATTCGCAACTTCTCCTGCTTCTTCCGCAAAATGTTCGCTGTTGTCAGCATAAATTATGGCTCTTGATGCATTTACCAAAAGTCCGAAATCCTTTGTCAGTCCATATTTCGATACATCCTCAAGGCTTCCGCCTTGTGCACCAATGCCTGGTATCAATAAAAAATTTTCCGGAATAATTTTCCTTATTGAAACAAGCTCTTCTGCTTTTGTGGCGCCAACAACAAACATTAAATTTTCTTCCGTTCCCCATTTACTTATTTTTTCCAAAACCATTTCATATAAAAACTGATTGCCTGTTTTTTGTTGCTGAAAATCTTTGCTGCCATCGTTGCTTGTAAGGCCAAGAACAATAGTGAATTTATTTTTATATTCTAAAAAAGGTTGTATGCTATCAAACCCCATGTAGGGAGCAACAGTGATTGCATCAAAATGTAATGTATCAAAAAATGCCTTTGCATATTGTGCTGATGTATTACCGATATCACCGCGCTTTGCATCTGCAATTTTTAAATGTGTAGCCGGAATATAATCAACCGTTCTTTGCATTATTTCCCAACCCTTTGCTCCCAACGATTCATAAAATGCTGTATTGATTTTATAAGCAACGCATGCCGATACGGTAGCATCAATAATTTGTTTGTTAAACTCAAAAACCGCATCAGCATTGGATTGCAAGTGTTTCGGAATTTTATCAACGCTTGTATCCAACCCAACACATAAGTAAGATTCTTTTTGCCGAATATTTTTTATAAGATCTCTTCTTGTCATGTAAATTTATTGAAGACGCATACTCATTTCTTTTGCTATCGAATGGGAATCTTCATCTGTGCGGCTTTGTAAATGTTCAATGATACTTTTTCTCGTTTGTGGAGTATGATTTTGGCTCAGTTTAAAAACATTTTCAATGGATGAAACTGTGATGGTAAAACCTGTGATAGCTTTCACCAAGCCTGTTCACATATTCGTCCGGCAATTTATCAAACGCAGCTTCACTTTCAGGCATTTCATATTTATTGGTTAGCTCATGAATAATTTGTATTGTTTTTTCTTCATCATAAAATTCTATTGTTCCTTTTGCCTGAACATCCAAATAATTCCATGTGGAAGCAACATCTTTTTTCTCATACCAGCTTGCACTTACATAACAATGCGGGCCACTAAAAATGGCCATTACATTTTTATTCTGTAAAAAAGCTTTATGATGTGTTGTATTTTTCATGATGTGACCGGTTAAAACAATCGTGTCATTTTCTTTCTTTACTTCAACAGGAACATGAGTTGCAACAGGAAATACTCCATCAGAGCCAGCAATAATCACAAAAGAATTTTTTTGCATAAAATCAAAAACAACGTTTTCATTTGTTTCAGTAAAGTGCGGAAGATTGTACATTGATTGACATGAATATTTAAGCGATCATACCTTTTATTATTTCACCAAATAGATAAATATCGGTAAAGGTATTATAAAGCGGAACAGGTGCAAGCCTTATCACATCAGGCTCACGCCAGTCAACGATTACGCCGTTTTTTTTAAGCGATTCAAAAATTTCTTTTCCATTTCGCAACATTAATAAAGAAACCTGGCATCCATGCTCATCTTCATTTGGAGGTGTAATAATTTCTATAACTTTCTTTGAAGCTGATGCATTGATATCATCTATTATAAAAAATAAGTACGCGCTTAATTTTTTCATCTTGGCTATAATATTTTTGAAACCTGCTTCTTTGAAAATATCCAGCGAAGCGTTATGTGCAGACATATTTAAAATGGGTGAATTACTCACCTGCCATCCCTCTGCAGTGGGAATCGCCTCAAAATTTTTTTCCATTTTAAAACGCTTTTCTTTATTGGTTCCCCACCAGCCCTGGAGCCTCGGGAGGTTTTCGTTTGTAGCATAACGGTTATGTATAAACGCCCCGGCAACTCCGCCGGGGCCAGAGTTTAAATATTTATAAGAACACCAGCATGCAAAATCAATGTTCCAGTCATGAAGATGCAATTCGATATTTCCGGCTGCATGAGCAAGATCAAAGCCGCAGCATGCACCTGCCTCATGAGCTGCTGCTGCTATCCGTTTCATGTTAAATACTTGCCCTGTATAATAATTAATGCCGCCGAAAAAAACGAGTGCTGTTTCATTGCCATGTTCCTGTATTGTTGTTACTATGTCTTCATCTCTTATTATATATTCACCTTCACGCGGCTCCACTTCTATGATTGCAGTATCCGGATCAAAACCTGCAAGTGTTACTTGAGATTGCATTGCATATTGATCTGAAGGAAATGCTTTTGCTTCGCAAATAACTTTGTACCGGTTTTTTGTGGGGCGATAAAAAGTGATTAATAATAAATGCAAATTGACTGTTAACTGATTCATTACAATAATCTCATTTTCCTCTGCACCCAATATAGGCGCAAGCTTCGGAGGAAACATCTCGTGATATTTTGTCCATGGTTTTCTTGCATGCACGTGGCCTTCTACTCCGTAATTCGCCCAATCTTCCAGGTCGTTTAAAATGTATTCCTGTGCTGTCTTAGGCTGTAAGCCAAGAGAATTGCCCGTGAAATAAATACAATCTTTATTATTTATAATAGGAACATAAAAACGATTTCTGAACTCTCTTAAAGGATCTTCCACATCCAGCAGCTTTGCACATTCTAATGTGTTTTTAAATAAAATTTCTTCCATATTTATTGCGAAATCTTTTTCCTATTTTTTAAAATCGTTAAAGCAGTTACAAAAACAGCAAGTTTTATTGGGTATAATTTTATTTTAAAAAGCGCTCACTCACTTTCAATTCTTTACTTCCTTCAAAATATTTATAAAATCCTTCGCCTGTTTTTATACCTAAATATTTCGCATTTACCATGTTTGTAAGCAACGGGCAAGGCGCATATTTCGGATTGCGAAATCCTTCGTACATCACATTCAGAATTGAATGACACACATCAAGCCCAATGAAGTCAGCAAGCTGCAAAGGTCCCATTGGATGCGCCATTCCAAGCTTCATGATAGAATCTATTTCTGTAACGCCTGCAATATTTTCATAAAGACTATACGCGGCTTCATTGATCATTGGCATTAAAATTCTGTTGGCAATAAAGCCGGGATAATCATTCACCACGCAGGCAATTTTTTCTATAGCTTTTACAAGTTGTAAAACTTCATCCGTCACATTTTTATCGGTGCTATAACCAGCAATTACTTCAACCAACTTCATCACAGGCACAGGATTCATGAAGTGCATGCCTATTACTTTTTCCGGCCTTTTCGTTACTGAAGCAATTTTTGTAATGGATATAGAAGATGTATTGGTAGCAAGAATACATTCGCTTGAAGTGAGTTCATCGAGCTGCTGAAAAATGTTTTGCTTAAGCTCCGCATTCTCTGTGGCAGCTTCTACAACGAGCTCTGCAATTTTTACCCCGTCACTTAAAGAAGTAAAAGCGGTTATATTTTTTAAAGAAACATTTTTAAGTTCTTCAGTAATTAATTTTTTATTAACCTGCCTTTCAAAATTTTTTTTTATGGTGTCAACAGCAAAGTCAAGCCTATCCTGGGATACATCAATAATGTTCACGTTAAACCCATATTGAGCAAACACATGCGCAATGCCGTTACCCATAGTTCCTGCACCAATAACAGCTATATTTTTTATCATTTTATATAAAAAATTTTACAATAAATGTAGAATAAAAATAAGTGTGCAACCTTTTTAGCATGTTGGCATACTATTTAATAAGTTGTTAAGCTTGATACCTAAAAAAATACATTTTAAACTTTAGCAATGATCACATATTTCAGCAATTAAAATTATATTTTATGAAAAAGATTATTCTTTCATCATGCATAGTCATAGCATTTTTATTCTTTCTTTCAGGTTGCGGACCGTCTTATGTTGTCGTTCGGTCCAAGCCCGAAGCACCAGTATATACAAGGCCTGTAGCGCCGGGCCCTGGTTTTGTATGGATAGAAGGTGAATGGGTAAGAAGCGGCCATGGATACGTTTACAAACAAGGTTATTGGGCCAGACCAAGAGCAAGATACCGTGAATATGCAGGAGGCCACTGGCAAGAAGGAAGAGGCGGTTGGTATTGGGTTCGCGGCCATTGGAATTGATAAACTCTTTATTTTTTATTCACCAAAAATTTACAATCATGAAAAAAACGTTTCTAAAAGCTTTTGTAATAATGCTTGCAACTTGTGCTGTATACTCTGCATCCGATGCGCAGTTTGTTGTAAAAGTAAGACCCGCTGCTCCCACAGTGATAGTAACCAGGCCACCTGCTCCAAGCCCTCGCCATGTGTGGGTAGACGGAGAATATGTTTCGCAAGGAGGACAATATGTTTATACACCGGGAAGATGGGTTCAGCCCGCTTATGCAGGTGCAGCATGGGTTTCAGGTCATTGGAAATTTAATCGCAGAAGAGGTGGATGGTTCTGGGTGCCAGGCCATTGGAGAAGATAAAATAACTTACTGTCTGTTTCACAGCTTAACTCCATATACATCAGTTCTTATTTGCCCGTTCAATCAGCGGGCTTTTTTGTATCTTGACCTTTACAATATATGCAGCAAATAGCTATTGAGAATTTATTCCTTATTGATATTGAAACGGTATCCGGAGTGCAAGATTTCCATTTATTAACTGATGAATGGAAAGAATTATGGACAGAAAAAATTCTTAAAAGTCTGCCGCCAGATACAAGTGCAGAAGATTATTATCCCATGCGCGCTGCGATACTGGCTGAGTTTGCAAAAGTGGTTTGCATAAGCATTGGCTACTTTAAAAAAGATAATAATCAATGGACATTGCGAATAAAATCTTTTTGCTCCGAGAATGAAAAAGAACTGCTGAGTGAATTCGTAAAGACTTTGGAGCAAATGCATTACGGAAAGAATAAATGGATCTTTACGGGACACAACATTAAGGAATTTGATATTCCTTTTTTATGCAGGCGCTTATTAGTAAATAATCTTGAAATACATAACAGCATTGACTTCCAAAACATGAAGCCGTGGGAAACTCCTGTGCTTGATACACTGCATCTGTGGCGCTTTGGAGATTATAAGCACTATACTTCATTAAAACTTCTTGCTGCTTCTCTTGGTGTGCCTTCGCCCAAAGGTGATATTGACGGAAGCCAGGTAGGCCATGTTTTTTGGAATGAAAAAGATCTTAAACGCATTTCAACTTATTGCGGAAAAGATGTGGCAACAGTAGCGAATGTTGTTTTGCGTTTTAAAAATCTTCCGTTACTAACTGAGGAACAAATCTTTCATAGCTAATAACTTTTATAGAGACTTCAAAACTTGTGAAGCCGCAGCTACTGCGCTTTTCAAGGCTTCATCCACAGTAGATGTAGAATCGTCTGGTATGTATTCACCAGCAAAATAAAAAGCATCTTTATATGGTTGCTGCAACACAGTTCTCGCTGCTGAAGTAGGCAAAGTTGCATAAGAATATGCTCCAAAAATGTAAGGCTCTTTTATCCAATCCACCGCCATGAAATTTTTTATTCTTTTATTTATTTCTTCAGCAGTTGACGAAAACAAATATGCCAACGATTTAATGGCTAATTCTTTGAGCTTTTCACTTGAATAATTTTTCATTTTAAAAGATGAAGGGCCGCCTACCCATCCCGTTAGCAATGGCTTTTGCGATGGATATTGTGTCCACCATGTAGGGATGATTGCATCAGAAAAAATGTAAGACGGTGCTGAAATATTTTTCTCTTTTAAAAATTTTTTATTGAGCCAGAAAGCTATGTCAAACTCAACCAGAAATTTTATAACGCCTCCATTGCCAATTTTTCTTGCTGCTGCTATATGACTTTTTAATGATGAAGGGAATTCTATAAAATTTCTATGATTCTTATTAAGTTGCAAAACGCCAACCGGAACAGCAATAATTATTTTTTTACAGTGATACTTTTTTAAGGTTGTTATTACTTCTATCTGTTCATTATATACAACTTTTTTTACAGGCTCATTTGCATGTATAACAGCATTCTTTTCTTTACTTTTTTTTATTAAATACTCAAGCATGGCATGATATCCTTTTGCAGGCCAGTATTGATCTTCATCTTCATTCTCCATTTCTTTTCTTATAGCAAACACACTCGCTTTTTTTGTGTCCGCAGTATCATATCCTTCTACATATCTTTTGAATTGCTGTTTTGTATCGCTATACTTTCTTTGTAATAAATGTGATTGCAAAAATTCATCTACAGTCATATCTTTTTTGCATTCCTTTAATTTTTTTAAAAGCATATCCCAGTGTGGTGCTTGCTCATCATCCATTGACCAGTTACCAGCTTTTACTCTGCAAAATTTTCCTGTAAGCTTTTGCTTTTTTAAACCTGCTTCTTCCAAAAGAGCGAATGTAGTCTCAAGGTTTCCATGAATAAATTCAGCACCTGCCTGAACATCAAAGGAAAACGATTCTGCACAGTGGATTCGTCCGCCCAGCGTTGGTTTTGCTTCCAACAACAAAACTGCTTTATTATTTTCAGATAAAATTTTTGCAGCCATTAACCCCGCTGCGCCGCCGCCAATGATGATTACATCGTACATACTTCTAAAAAAATGGTAATTAGAATTTCCTTGGGCAAACTTTTATAAAAATTTAAAAGTTTTATAATTCCGCTTCTGCATAAGAGCTTACTGGCTCGCAAGTACATATCAAATTTCTATCGCCATAGGTATTATTTACCCTGCTTACCGCTGGCCAGAATTTATTTTGTTTTAAATAATCCAATGCAAATGCGGCTTTGCTTCGGCTATAGCTGTTTGACCATTCATCAGATGTAACCGTTAATAATGTATGTGGTGCATTTTTCAGAACATTATTTTTTTTATCAGCTATCCCGTTTTCTATTTCTTTTATTTCATTATAAATACTAATCATTGCATTGCAAAACCTGTCAAGCTCTGCTTTGTTTTCACTTTCAGTAGGTTCTATCATAATTGTTCCTGCAACAGGAAAACTTAACGTAGGTGCATGAAAGCCATAATCCATAAGCCTTTTGGCAACATCTTCCGCTTCAATGCCTGCAGTATTTTTAAATGGGCGCAGGTCCACAATAAATTCATGAGCACAGGTACCGCTTTTGCCGCGTATATAAAATTTTATAAAACTTTTTCAATCTTGCCTTCATATAATTTGCATTTAAAATGGCATATTCAGTAGCTTTTTTTATACCAGATACGCCCAGCATTTTTATATAAGCATAACTGATAAGCAAAATGCTCGCAGAGCCATATTCGGCGGCACTTACAGCACCTACATCACTATTTTTTCCGGGTAAAAAAGGAGCTAATTTTTCATTTACACAAATAGGACCCATGCCCGGGCCACCGCCGCCATGTGGAATAGCAAAAGTTTTATGCAAATTCAGATGGCAAACATCTGCACCAATTTTACCGGGAGATGTTAAGCCAACCTGTGCATTCATGTTCGCACCATCCATATAAACAAGGCCGCCATTTTCATGTATAACTTAACAGATATCCTTTATACTTTCTTCAAACACACCATGTGTTGACGGATAAGTAACCATCAAGCCTGCTAATGAATCTTTATATTTTTCTGCATGAAATTTTAGATCTGCAACATCAATGTTTCCCTCATCATCACATTTCGTAACTACCACTTTGAAACCCGCCATCACAGCAGATGCAGGATTAGTGCCATGTGCAGAAATAGGAATCAGTATTACATTGCGATGTGCCTCGCTCCTACTTTCATGATAAGCCCTAATAGATAATAAACCCGCAAACTCGCCTTGGGCGCCACTGTTGGGCTGAAGACTGCAAGCAGCAAAGCCTGTGATAGCACTTAACATTTTTTCAAGTTCATCAATTATATACCCGTATCCTTCTGTTTGCGAAGCTGGCGCAAAAGGATGAATATTGCTAAACTCCGGCCAGCTAACAGGAATGAGTTCTGCTGCTGCATTCAGTTTCATAGTGCATGAACCCAAAGCAATCATGGATGTAGTTAACGAAAGATCTTTATTTTCCAGTTGCTTTAAATACCGCATCATTTCTGTTTCGCTGTGATGGCTATTAAAAACAGGATGCGTTAAAAATTCTGAGGTTCTTGTGAGTGATGTAGGAATATTATCGAGAGAAGCTTCATTATCAAAAGTTGCATTGGCAGTATCGATATCCTTTGATGAAGTGAAAATATGGACAATATTCAGCACATCGTCTTTGGTAGTAGTTTCATCAAGCGATATAGTTACAAGATCGTTTGCAGGATAATAAAAATTTACCTGGTATTTGTCTGCAAATATCTTTAATTCTTTCCTGGTTATTTATTTTAAAAGTAACTGTATCAAAGTAAAATTTATTTATCAATTCAAAGCCTGTTTCTTCCAGTTCTGTTGCCAATGTTTTTGTAAGAAGACAAATGCGCTTAGCAATATCAGTAAGGCCCTCCGGGCCATGATAGACCGCATACATAGCAGCCATATTTGCCAGTAAAGCTTGTGCTGTGCAAATGTTGGATGTTGCTTTCTCGCGCCTTATGTGCTGCTCTCTTGTTTGAAGTGCCATACGCAGGCAACGGTTGCCTTGTGCATCTACGCTTACACCAATTATTCTTCCTGGTATATTTCTTTTAAATTCATCTTTGGTGGCAAAGAATGCTGCATGAGGTCCACCAAATCCCATAGGAACTCCAAGCCTTTGGGAAGATCCAACAGCAACATCAGCGCCCAATTCACCGGGCGGCGTTAATAAGGTAAGCGCTAAAAGATCTGTTGCCATTATCACCAATGCTTTTTTGCTATGCACCTTTTCTATAAAACTTCTATAATCCTCAATATTTCCTTCGCTATTGGGATATTGAAGTATCGCTCCAAAAAAGCTGTCGTCAATACTAACGGTTTCATATTTGCCAAAAATTATTTCAATGCCTGCGGGCTTTCCTCTTGTAAGCAAAATCTTTTTTGTTTGGCCAAATATTTTTTCATCAACAAAAAACTTAGGAGCAATAACATGCTCATGATCCTTATTCCTTTGATTAAAGATCATAGTCATTGCTTCTGCAGCGGCAGTGCCTTCATCCAGCAGGCTTGCGTTTGCTACAGGCAATGCGGTAAGATCGCTTATAAGTGTTTGAAAATTCAATAAGCTTTCAAGTCTGCCTTGTGCAATCTCGGCCTGGTAAGGAGTGTATTGCGTGTACCATCCCGGGTTTTGAAAAAGATTTCTTAAGATTACTGCAGGTGTTATCGTATTATAATATCCTTGTCCTATGCACGATTTATACACTTTATTTTTAGCAGCTACCTGTTTCAATTCTTCCAGGTATACATGCTCACTTACAGGCTCAGGTATATTGAGCTTATCTTGCAGGCGAATGCCGGCAGGAATGGTTTTATCAATAAGTTCATCGATAGTTTCCACACCAATTTCTTTCAACATTTCCTTAGTTTCGGCTTGTGTTGGTCCTATGTGTCTTGATGTAAATTCTGTTGATTGTTTTTCGAAAAGATCCATTTGCAATTTTTATTATAACGAATAAGAATGTATCTCAGTTATACTTTTTTTGAAGGCGCAAAGTTACATCGCAAAAGGCACAATTTTGTTTGAGAATTCACAACTTATGCAAACTGTATCTTTACCAAATGAAAGAAGAATTACCGGGCAACTGGGAGCCACCATCTTTAAACAGGCAAAAAGAATATAAAAATTTTTTGCTGAAAGCAAATAAAAATAAAGTGCTGGAAGCCTTGCCTGCATTGAATGAGGAAGCGTTTGAAAAAATAAATTGCCTTCAATGTGCGCGGTGCTGCAAAGGTTATTCACCAAGATTCAAAACGCCTGATATAAAGAGGATTGCAAAAGTTATGAAAATGAAAGATGGCACTTTTATCGAAACCTATCTTACAATTGATAAGGACGGAGATTATGTATTAAAACAAACACCGTGTGCTTTCCTGGGCGCCGATAACTACTGTTCTATTTATGAAAACAGGCCTTCAGATTGCCAACGTTTTCCTTATGCTGATGAAGATGTTTTTTTTAAAAGAGCTAATATCACTTTGAAGAATGTTACATTCTGCCCTATTGCTTATTATGTAATTGAAAAATTATTATAACCTTCAAATTTCCAGGGCATTTTATTATTGATACATTTATTTTTAAAATAATTTACTTAAAAAAATATGATAGAGATAAATAAGAATGCGATAGCAGAACGCTTTATGCGTTACGTGCAGGTAGATACACAAAGTGATCCCAAAAGCAATACCCATCCTACAACAGCGAAGCAAAAGAACCTGAGCAATTTGCTGGCCGATGAGCTACAGCAAATGGGAATCACTAATGCACATGCAGATGAATACGGATACGTGTATGCGACTATTGCTGCGAACACAGCAAAACCAAACGTACCGGTTATTTGCTTTTGCAGCCATGTAGATACTGCACCCGACTGCAGCGGAACTAATGTAAAACCGATACTTCACAAAGAATATGACGGAGAAGATATTATACTACCGGATGATACCACTCAAGTGTTGTCTGTTGCTGCACATCCTTATTTAAAGAAACACATTGGTGAAGATATTATTACTGCAAGCGGTAATACTTTATTAGGCGCCGATGATAAAAGTGGTGTAGCTGCTATAATGCAGGCTGCTGCTTACTTTGTCAGCCATCCTGCTATTGAGCACGGCACAATAAAAATTTTATTTACTCCTGATGAAGAAGTTGGCCTGGGCACTGCGAAACTTGATATGAAAAAGCTTAATGCTCATTTTGGCTATACAATGGATGGTGGAGAAGCAGGCAGTCTTGAAGACGAAACTTTTAGTGGAGATGGAGCTACCATCGCTGTAAATGGAGTTATAGCTCATCCAGGATATGCAAAAAATAGGCTGGTAAATGCTTTGAAAATTGCCGGAGAAATTTTGCATTCGCTGCCCACTTCGGAATGGGCTCCGGAGGCCACTGAAAAGAAGGAGGGCTTTGTGCATCCTGTGCACATAGAAGGTATTGCAGAAAGAGCAACGATTGAATTTATTGTAAGAGATTTTGATGATCAAAAACTAGAAGCTCATGAGCAAAGGCTAAAAGCTATAGCAGAAGAAGTGGCGAGTCATTATCTTGGTGCATCAATTGATTTTACTGTGAAAGAACAATACAGAAATATGAAAAAAGTTCTTGACGAGTATCCGCAGGTCGCAGCGTATGCAGCAGAAGCGATTAACCGGGCAGGCCTGGATGTTATCAATGAAAGCATTCGTGGCGGCACAGATGGTAGCAGGCTTAGCTTTATGGGTCTGCCCTGCCCTAACATTTTTACAGGCATGCAATGCATTCATTCAAAGCTGGAATGGATCGGCGTAAAAGATATGGCAAAAGCTGCAGAAACTATTGTGCACCTGGCGATGATATGGGAAGAAAAAAGTTAATTACCTGCTTAAGAATTACTATATCCGTCCACAAGCAGCATTCTAGTAAAAGCGCTTCGCTGTCTTATAGCTTTTGCAGGCGCATATTCTACTGAGCTCCACCATTGTTTTGCAATATCTTTTGACGGAAACTCAAGTAACACGATACGCTCCGGCTGCCAATCGCCTTCCAGCGACTCAGTTTCACCGCCTCTTACAATGAATTTTCCACCATATGCAGCGATAGATGCTGGCGTTAAATTCTTATAGCTTTCATAGTCTTCAGCATTGTAAATAGTTACATCGACAATAATATATGCAGGCATTAAATAAAATTTTATGGAAAATTAAAAGTAAAATCAATCATTGCAAGCGTTTTAACTTTGCTATTTATTACTATAAATTAAAAATGATTTTATGATAACAAGTTCAAATTTTTAAAAGAAAAAATAATTATAAGCCAGCTATTTTTCAGGAATACTTTTATTCAATTTGATATTTAAATCCGATGGAAACACAACAACACTCACTAAAAGCAATACGCTTAAGAATCAATTCATTTTTTTTCTTTTATGGATTTATTTATGCAACATGGGCTTCGCGCATTCCCGCTATACAACAATCACTGCACATGAGTGATCCGCAGCTCGGCGGTGTTTTACTTGGCATGCCGGTAGGATCTTTTTTAACGCTGCCTTTCTCCGGCTATCTTAGTGCAAAATATGGAAGTAAAAAAATCATAACGATTGTATGTATTATTTATAGCATGCTGTTGATATGTATTGGCTTTGCTCCAAATATTATTATAATAACCACTGCTTTATTTTTCTTCGGCTCTGCAGGTAATATGATGAACATAGCCGTAAATACGCAGGCCATTGCTCTTGAGGCCTTATATCAAAGAAAAATTATTTCGTCTTTTCATGGCGTATGGAGCATTGCAGGCCTTGTTGCTGCTGCGTTAGGAACGTATTTCATTGGCAGAGGAGTTGCGGTTCGTTGGCATTTTCTGTTGGTTGCCAGCCTTGCTCTTGCCGTTTTCCTATTATCAACTTCTTATCTTTTACAGGAAAAGAATGATACGTTTGAGAAAAAGCCGCTGTTTGTAAAACCTGATAAATTGCTATGGGGACTTGGTATTATTGCTTTCTGCTCATTAATATGCCAGGGCGCAATGTTTGACTGGAGCGGCGTTTACTTCAAAAAAGTTTTAATAACAGATAAGAATTTTATTGGCTTTGGTTATACAGCATTTATGATAGCAATGACTGGCATCCGTTTTATTACCGACTGGATAACCCAAAAAATTGGCTTTAAAAACGTAATGATATTGTGTGGCATTTCTGCGACTGCAGGCTTGGTTATAGCAGTTAGTTTTCCTTACCTCGTGCCTGCAACTATCGGGTTGTTTTTTGTCGGTGTAGGTGTTTCACCTGCCATTCCATTAGTATTTAGTGCAGCAGGAAAATTTAAAACTTTACCTCCTTCAGTTGCTATCGCTGCAGTGTCGTCTATAGGCATGATAGGTCTTTTACTTGGCCCGGCAATGATCGGTTTTATTTCAGGCCTCACAAGTCTTAAAACTTCTTTTTTAATATTAGCGCTGTTTGCGTTAGCAATAATTATTATTTCTTTTTTTATGAAAAATAAAGATGATGATAACTAAAAGCCCGCAAATGCGGGCTTAAAAAAATTGTATTCCAAAGGAATAACGGTTTTAGAAGGATAAATTGGATGCCGTTTTAAAGGCGTTTTTCATTAGGATTTAATATTTTATATAAAGCAGTATAATCAAAAAGAAGTTGATTGATATTGGATCTGGTTTTTAGGATATTAAATTTTTCAGCGGATTTGGATTGCCGTTATCGGCATTGATTAATGTTTACTTAACATCAATCAACTTCTGATACAAATATATATAGCATTAGGGCGAGCCGCAAGAGCACAATCGCGGTATTATTTTAATAATAAAATTACGCGAGCATGAGTATTTATACGCTGCTCACAATACTTTTGCATTACAAAAACTATAATTATTATTATGAAATATAACTTATTGGGAAACACAGGACTTAAAGTATCGGAACTATGTTTAGGCACTATGACATTTGGTGGCAAAGGCTTTTGGACTTCAATCGGCAAGCTCGATCAGCATGCTGTTGATGCCCTTGTAAAAAGATCTGTGGATGCTGGCATTAATTTTATTGACACTGCAAATGTATATTCTGAAGGCTTGAGTGAAGAGCTAACAGGAAACGCCATCAGGAATATTGGATTAAAAAGGGATAATCTTGTAATAGCAACGAAGGTGCGCGGTAAGGTAAGCGATAACCCTAATGGAATTGGGCTTAGCCGCAAGCACATCATGCAGCAAGTAGACGAAAGTCTTCGCAGGCTTAACATTGATTATATTGATCTGTACCAGGTTCATGGTTATGATGAGCTTACGCCCATCAGTGAAACGATAGACGCTTTAAACACGTTGGTTCAAAACGGTAAGGTTCGTTACATCGGTTGCAGTAATATGTCTGCGTGGCAAATAATGCAGGCAGTAGATTATTCAGCGTATAACGGGTTGGCACAATTCATATCATTGCAGGCTTATTACACTATTGCCGGAAGAGATCTGGAGCGTGAACTAATTCCTTTTTTAAAACATCAAAAAATGGGCTTAATGGTGTGGAGTCCTTTGGCCGGCGGGCTTCTTAGTGGCAAGTATCAACGTAATGGCGAAGGGGCTGGTAATGCGAGAAGGGCTAATTTTGATTTCCCACCTGTAAATAAAGAACGTGCGTTTAATATTCTTGACATACTACATGAGATTGCTAAAGAAAAAAATGTTTCAGTAGCACAATTGTCTCTTGCATGGCTACTGCACCAGCCAGCGGTTACCAGCATTATCATCGGTGCTAATAAAATGGAACAGCTTGAAGATAATCTTTCTTCAACTGCCGTAAAATTTACCGATGAAGAACTTAAAAAACTGGATGAAGTAAGCAAGCTTCCTGCAGAATATCCGGGATGGATGATAGAAAGACAACGCGCAGACAGGATTAAATAGCCGAACTTTAATAATAAAATGAAGGCTACACAATAAGATATGTTGATTTAGCGTATTTATACGTGACAGTAATTTTTCACATTTACTCAATCAAAAAATTCAACAATGTCCATTTCTCCTTCTATTAAAAACAGGCTGGAAACACAACATGAGACTATTGATCGCATTATCGCTACCATTAATAACAAGCGTGTGGAGTTGCAACCTGATGAAAATAAATGGAGTATAAAGGACATAATAGCGCATCTTGTAAGATACCAGCAGGTTTACATAGAAAGAATAAATCTTACACTCGAAGAAGAAGCGCCATTTTTTCCAAGATACATTGCAGAGAATGATGGTGATTTCGAATACTGGCGTACCAATGATGTTCAGCAGTTGCTACAACAATTAGCTGCAGACAGAAAAATTATAAACGATATAATTTTCAGTTTGACTGAAGAACAATGCAACAGGCTGGCTATTCATAAAAAATTCGGATCGCATACTATGATCCAATGGATGGAATTTTTTCTTCTTCACGAAGCGCATCATATACTTGCCATATTTAAGCTGGCTTATGATATCGAAACAAATTAATTCGAAAAAGTTTGCAGACTATCTGTTACCTTATAAACGAAATTGAATAGCTTGTTTTAAACAATCGTTTAAGTAAGAATTGATATAAATATTTTACCTTATTTTTTTGCTATAAGCATAAGATCTGCAAGAACCATTGCTGTTACTGCTTCAAGCACCACAGGCACTCTTAAAGCTATACAAAGATCATGTCTCCCTTTTACGGAAAAATTTTCAATATTTCCTGTGTCTGTATTTAAAGTTTGTTGTTCCTTCGGTGTAGATGAAGTAGGCTTTATTACTATACGGAAAACAAGATCATTTCCATTGGTAATACCACCAACGATACCACCGGCATTATTAGTTTTTGTTATACCGTTTTCATTTATAAGCGCATCATTGTGTACACTTCCAAACATTTTTGCAGCAGCAAAGCCGGCACCAAATTCAATCCCTTTAACTGCAGGAATAGCAAATACTGCATGGCTTATCAGTGATTCTGCTGAATCAAAAAAAGGTTCTCCTAATCCAACAGGTATGCCGGACACAACGCATTGAATAATTCCACCAATACTGTCTTTGGCATCAATTGCTTTTTGCAAACCGATTTCAATATCTGTTTCACCACCAATTTCAAGAATCGAGGAACGAATGTTTATTGTGTCATTCAATGAAGTGATCACTTTTTTGGCAACAACACCCGCTGCAACCAATGCAACAGTAAGCCTTCCGCTGAAATGACCGCCGCCTCTGTAATCTTCAAAGCCATAATATTTTTTATGTGCGACGAAATCAGCATGGCCTGGCCTTGGCACAGCCCTTTGCTTTTCATAATCTCCGCTTCTAGTATTTGCATTTTTAAATAAAATGGTTAAGGGTGCTCCTGTTGTTTTTTCATTAAAAGTGCCTGTAATTAACCAGGGTAAATCATCTTCTTTTCGCGGCGTTGTACCTTTTGCACCAGGTTTTCTTCTTTCGATATCTTCTACAAAATCGTTTGCTGTAAGACTTATTCCCGGAGGGCATCCATCTATGGTGATGCCAACATATTCTCCATGGGATTCACCAAAAATATGTGCCCTGAAAATTCTTCCAAATGAGTTCATTAAAGTGTTTTATGCACGCTAAATTAATAATGATACTGGAGTAATTATGGAATGAACGTTTTGATATTATTTTTAAACTGGTTATGCATTGTTAGATATGGTATTACTGTTCCTCTTTTTATGAAACCAAACTTAAAAATTCTTTCACATTAAATTATCCTTTTACTCTAAAACTATATGATATACTCTGCCGTAAGTTAGTTATTATTGCAATTACAGTTTACGCTGATTAATACATACATTATGGCATTCATTGACGAGGTGCTCCAGGTTCCTTCTTACGGATGGAAAAATGAGGATGGGCAACTTATAAAACCTACCGTTAAACAACTTTACGCAGAAGCATTTTCCCGCATAAATATTTTTAAATCTAAAAAAAATTGGATATCTCTCATGAGCTGGCTGATGGCTGTGTGTATGATTCCTTTTTTTATCATTTTCGTTACAAAATATTTTTCGTGGTGGTACTCAGCTTTTGCTGTTATCTACAGCATGGTCATTATGGCTACCCACGGCACTATCTGGTTTCACAGGTATTGTACTCATAATTCTTACACGTTCAGCAATCGCCTTTGGCGCTTCATTACCCAGAATCTTGTGCTACGAACTTTTCCAGAAGAAATTTATGTTGTATCACATCACGTTCATCATTCAAAATCTGATGAGCCGGGTGATCCTTATAATCCGCAAGGAGGTTTTTTTATTGTATGCTTTCGGATGTAAATCATCAAAGTATTTCAAAAAACCTTTCTGAAACTGATTACAATAAAGTATCCCGCTTCTTACAAAATTCAGGGGTTAAGCGCAACACATATTTACAATACCTGAAATGGGGTTCTATTGCATCACCCTTTTATACTATTTCTCTTTGGTTGCTTAACTGGAGTTTCTGGTATGCAGTATTTTATTTTATTGGAGGCAATGCGCTTGCTTGTGCACTGTTCAGCGGAGGTATGTTTTGGTTTGTGCTAGTAAGAGCTTTTAACTATACAGGCCATGGCAAAGGAGCTGTGAAACATGTGGATGGCATTGACTTTGACCGCAGCAATCTTTCTATAAACCAAACAAGGCCGGGGCTCTTCGCAGGCGAATGGCATAATAATCACCACCTTTATCCAGCAAGTGCACGTGCAGGTTTTCTTCCGATACCAGATTGATCTTGCATGGATATATATTTATTGTCTTTATAAACTTGGAATGATATCCTCTTACCGTGATTCAAAAAAAGAGTTCTTAAAAAAATATCACTCCGTGCCAAGCGAACACTTACAAAATGATCTTGCTTGATCATTCGTTATTTTTTGCTTATTACATTTAAACATATTAATTAAAAATAATGTTTTAATGTACTAGTCATTCATGCATTTACCATTTCTGGTAATACTCAATTGCCATTTAAAAATCACTTCCTATTTGTAGAAAATTTTAGTAAATGGGTAATCATTTTACCTCTTTAACTTATACAAGCTACCTGTATAAGCAATTATTTAATGGCATGTTATTTAATCACAGTTTGATTAATACGCTTTAAAAATAAAAGCGTTTATTGAACATTTAACAGCTAAAATTTATGAAAGCAGCAGTAATTCATGGGCCGCAGAAGAGTAACTTGCGATAATGTGCCCGATCCTACCATTCAGGATACAAGAGACATCATTTTGAAAGTAACTGCCACCGCAATATGTGGCTCTGACCTTCATATTTATTCCGGAGGGTTTCCCCAGCCACGGCCAATGGTTATTGGGCATGAGTTTATGGGTATTGTAGAAGAAACCGGAAATGACGTTAAGAATTTAAAGACAAGGTGATCGTGTAGTAGTACCGTTTCCCATTTCATGCGGTCATTGTTTTTTTTGTGAGCATGACTTGCCCGGTCATTGTGAAAATAGCAATCCAGAACATTATGGCCCCGAAGGCGCAATAACTGATCAGAAAGGCGGTGCCTTGTTTGGCTATACAGATCTGTATGGAGGTATAGATGGCGGCCAGGCAGAATATGTTCGGGTACCCTTATGCTGACATTGGCCCGAAAATAGTGCCTGATAGTCTTTCCGATGAAGAGGTATTGTTTCTTACAGATATTTTCCCCACAGGTTATTCCGGCGTAGACTGGGGCGAAGTAAAAGGCGGTGAAACTGTTGCCATTTATGGTGCTGGCCCTGTAGGCTTGATGGCGGCTAAAAGCGCATGGCTTCGCGGAGCAGGAAGAGTAGTAATTTTCGACCCTTTACAATACAGGCTCGATAAAGCAAAGACCGTTGCTAATTGTGATACGATACTTTGGGAAGATAATGGCGATAATACCACAGACTATGTGCGTTCAATAACCGGTAATCGTGGTGCTGATGTTTGTATAGACGCCGTAGGTTTTGAGCCGAAGAGAAATTTTTTAGATAGAGCAAAAGCAGTAATAAATCTTGAAAAAGGGTCTGATAAAGTTATAGAAAAATGCCTATAGCGCCGTAAGACGTGGCGGTACCGTATCTATACTTGGTGTATATCCGGCTACCTATGATAATTTTCCTGTGGGACAGTTATTCGATAAAGGAGTTACTATCAAATCAGGACAGGCACCTGTACAAAAGTATATTGATAAATTAATGAAGCATGTGGCAGATGGTGACATAAAATTGAATGATATCATTACACACCGCCTACCGTTGTCACAGATTGAAAAAGGCTATGATATATTTTTTAATAGAGAAGAAGATTGCGTAAAGGTTGTATTGGATCCTACAAGATAATAATAAAGGAATTTAGAAAGGTATCGAAGCAAAAGCCCCACTTTCGGGGCTTTTGTTATTTATTACGGGGCGTAAAATATCGCTACAACTATCTAAATCCTTTTAATGAAACTAATTAATAGGGCATTCGGTTAAGTTATTTTAAATATATAATTAAATACTACTTTCTGCGTTTATGATTTGATATGTGCTCCACATACCTAACACAATGCCTTAAGAAAAAATGCAGAAAGTTATCTAAAACCAAATCTACCGCGATGATAAAAATTTTTTTCAGTATTTTCTTTTTAACGGCAGCAACTGCTTACTCACAAACACAGGTATTCACGGTAACCCCGGGCACAAATATGATGATTAAATCAGGCACCGTTTTTTATGCCGATAATCTTATACTTACGCCATCCGCTGATTTCACTTTAAGCAATATCAGCCTAAGCAGAAACACCGTGGTAATCGCATCCTGCCGCAAATCCATATATAACAAGAGTATATGATTTTAGTGGTGTAACAAACCCGTTTACCGGTAGTATACAAATTAATTATAACGATGGTGCAGAATTAAACGGCCTTTCAGAAAATAACTTGCAGCTTAATGTTAACGATGGCACAAACTGGCAAGCGTTTGCAGCTACTACTAATGATGTTGTGAATAACTATGTCCTTACAACTTCCCTTTCAAACAGGTATCTTAATGAATTGACGCTTGCTGAAGTAAACTTTGCATTGCCACTTCAATGGCGTTCATTCACTGCAACCAAACAACAGGAAAACGTATTGCTTGAATGGAGCACTTTTAGCGAGCAAAATTCAAAATCATTTATTGTTCAAACCAGTACTGACAATGTAACCTGGCAAACACTTGGTTTTAAAGCGGGTGCAGGTAATAGCAACACTGTTAGTAATTATAATTATCTCCATACATCACCTGCACAGGGATATAACTATTACCGTATTATAGAGACGGACGCTGATGGCCGGCAAACCTACAGTGTGATACGAACCGTGTTCTTCGTATCTCCGGCTTATACTGTTCAGATTCTTGGCAACCCTGTAAGCAATGGAATGCTCCAGTTGAAAATAGATATGGCAAGGCCAACAGATAATCCTCCTTTTATTACCATTTACTCATCTGACGGAAAGTTGCTTTGGAAAGAACAAACAGGCGCAGGCATTCATACTATTAATGTAAGCCGCTTCGCAAAAGGAACGTACTTGCTGAAGGCAAACGATACAACAATTAAGTTTTTAATTCAATAATACTTATAACTCAAAAACCAAATCCAGTAAATCTATAGTATCATGAAATCAATCATCTTCGCTACTTTATTATTCACTTCATTTGCCGTGCATGCACAAGTAGGCATTGGAACCGCTACGCCTGATACCTCGGCACAGCTTGACATCACTTCTACAAACAAAGGGTTACTAATACCAAGAATGACGGCTGCACAGGCGGCGGCTATCAATTTGCCTGCAACTGGATTATTAATATACCAAACTGATAATACGCCCGGCTTTTATTATTATGATGGTAGTACATGGTCACAGCTAAATTTAGGTGCAAATGATTTTGTTGACTTAACAACTAATCAATCTATAGCAGGTTATAAGGCATTTTCCAGTGATATAAGCGTTGGCGGATCAATAAAGGTAGGCCAGGGAAGCAGTTCGGGTACCCAGAATACAATTCTTGGATATGCTGCAAATTCCGGTTCGACTGGAAGTGACAATACCGCACTGGGATTTTTCACATTAAATTCAATTACATCCGGAAGCGCCAATACTTCTATAGGAACCAATGCAATGAGGTTTACCACAACAGGAAGTAACAATACAGCAATAGGTGCACCTGCGGCTCAGTTCACTACAGGTTCAGGTAACACAGCTATCGGCCAAAGTGCATTATCCACCAATACTTCCGGATCAAACAATACCGCTTTAGGATATGGCGCAGACATGGCATTAAACAATCTGAATAATGCAACTGCGATTGGCTCCGGAGCTATAGCTGGTGCTGATAATACAATTCAACTTGGAAACACAAGTATAACTTCGGTTAACACCAGCGGTGCTATAAACGCATTATCATTTATAAAAACTGGTGGTACTCCTTCACAATTTTTAAAAGCAGATGGCAGTGTTGATACAAGTACTTACCTGACCGGGAGCTCTGTTGCCTCGGGATATCTGCCACTAACAGGTGGTACACTAACAGGTGGTTTAACAGGTACAAGCGCTTTATTTGCAGATTCATTAAGTGTAGGCACTACAAGTCCATCTTCTTTGTTTCAAATTGGCGGCGAAGGCTCACACGATTATAATTTAAAATATGACAATAATGGCAGTTCAGCATTGAAATTTGGTTTCAGACAATATCAGTGGAGAGAAAAAACTGACCAGAACAGTGGCGTATTAGATCCATTAGTATTTTCTTATTTCGACGGAACAAATGACGTGGCTAAATTAACCATTGGAACCGGTGAAGTAGATATGGCAAACGATTTAAAAGTAACTGGAAATTTAAGTGCTGCATCAACAGTGCTTTCAGATTTAAATGTAAATAGCGGCCAGCTTTATGTTGATAAAACAAATAATAAGGTTGGGGTTTTTACAAACAGCCCGGGTGCTATGTTCCAGGTGGGCGATAACACCAATCAGGATTTTAATTTAAAGTTTGATGATGCGCAGGGCAGTGGTTCCACTTTGGGGTTTGGTTTCAGGCAATATGAATGGAAGTTTAAAACAAGTCAAAACAGTGGCGTACTTATGCCGCTCGTTATATCCTACTTTGATGGTAACAATGATGTTGACGCTTTGCAAATAAGTAACACAGGTGCTCTTGCTGCAAATTCATTTGTAAAAACAGGTGGAACTTCTTCCCAATATTTAATGGCCGATGGTTCTGTATCATCAGGCACGGCATCTATCCAGGATGTAACAGATGAGTCAACAGCCAGTGCAGGTCAAACAAGCTTTACCTTGGCCCGAGCTCCATCAGCAAATAGTAAAGTGAAGATGTATATAAATGGAATAAGAATAAGCAATACAGCATACAGTGTGAGCGGTACTACGTTAACCTATAATGCGGCTAACAATGGTTCTTATGCATTAACTGCAACTGACAGAATCCAGTTTGATTACTTTTATTAATCCATTTATATGAAAAGATACTTTTTTGTTGTTCTGGGAGTAGTTGCTATAAATTATATATCAGCACAACGTTTAAATAAATATGGGCAGGTAACTAATACAACATCCGATTACATAAATAAAAATGGGGCTGCAGGCATTTCAGGCCTTACTAAAAATGGCGGTGTAGTTACGACTGGAAATACAACCAATGCACTTGATTTTAATGGCGGAAGTAATTATGTCTCACTTCCTGCAGGCGTTTATTTTTCCGGAGACTTTACCATTGAATGTTGGGTATATCCAAAGAGTTTCGATAACTGGGCGAGAGTTATGGATTTTGGAAATGGTGCGGGTAATAACTGCGTACTGCTAGCTTATACCTATGGTACCAGCGGCTCACCGGGCTTTTACGTAGGCGGAAGCCAGTTTGCAGCAAATCAAACATTGCCCCTTAACCAATGGTCTCATATTGCTGCTACTTTAAGTGGCAACACTGCAACTATATACATTAATGGCGTAGCTGCAGGTACAGCTAATTTTCCAGTTCCGGCAAATGTAATCAGGAACAATTGTTATATTGGTAAAAGCAACTGGGGTGGTGACCCGTATGCCAATGCAGCCTTTGATGAGCTACGGATTTGGAACTTCGCAAAAACGCAGTCGCAGATACAGGCTTCGATGGATGCCGAACTTACTAGCAGTGAAACAGGACTGGTAGCTTATTATAATTTCAACCAGGGCATTGCAGATGGCAATAACAGCAGTGTAACTTCTCTTATTGATGAGACAGGTAACAATAACAATGGAACGCTTGAAAATTTTACACTCAGTGGCACAGTTAGCAATTGGGTTTATGGGCCACCATTATAGAAGTTATAATAGCAATGCTCGTAATCTTTAGATCGCAGTTAAATAGCTTACTAAATATTACTATTAAAGTATTGAAATGAAGCTGTAATGCGCAATTTGTATTTATAATTGCAAAGCGATCTTTTTACCAGTTCGGCAGGATTCGTAAATCGCATCAATAATTTTAAGATCTTTTAATGCCTCTGCTCCATCAACCGCAACCACTGGCTGCTTGTTATGCAATATAATATCAGCCATTGCATCCATTTGCACGGTTTGATGAATTACGGAAGGTTCGTTTATTTCGCCTTTATTGGTTCTTCCTGCAATAGGGCCATAATTCGTTGCAGGATTAAGTTCTGCAAAGCCGTCTGTACCATCGAGAAAAAAGCGGTCAAGATTATTCATGCTGTAAGTAGAAAGACAGGATGCGACCGCTCCACCAGGAAAGCCCATTTGAAACTGTATAGTTTCATCCACCCCTTCTTTAAATTTCACGAAATCATTTTTTGTTTCCTCAGCCGTGACCCAAACAGGATCTTCTCCAATCATATATCTTGAGCCATTAATAGAATAAATACCTATATCCATTAATGAGCCTCCACCTGAAAGCTGTTTATTTAATCGCCATTGATTGGGATCGCCAATTGTAAAACCACTCAACCCCTGGAAGAAAGTAATTTTGCCAAAGTTACCTGCTTTACGCATCCTTATAATTTCCAAAGTATGCGGCTCAAAGTGCATACGATAGCCAACCAGCAATTGAACGTTGGCAGCTTTACATGCATCAATCATTTCCTGGGCGAGAGTGCATTCAAGGTCATTGGCTTTTCACATATTACATGTTTGCCTGCTTTGGCTACCCTTATCACTTCATCATGATGCAATGCATTTGGCGTTATTACATAAACAGCATCTATATCCGGATTATTTTTTATTGCATCAAAATTTTCATAATTATAGCAGTTCTTTTCAGGGATGCCATATTGTGCCTGCCATGCCTTCAATTTAGATGGCGTGCCACTGATAAGACCAACCAATTTAGCTTTGGTACAGCTCTGCATTGCCTCTGCTACACGTGTACCATAACTGCCAAGACCCATAATAGCTACTCGCAATACATCAGCATTATTTTTACTGCTCATAAAAGAAGTGCATGCTGCAGCCGCATGAGATACTAACGGAATCGCCAGTGAAGCTGCTGCCATTTTTTGTATAAAATTTCTTCGTGTGTTCACTAAGTGTTATTATATACTTATAATAAGTTTTTATTATAATCAATCAACTTGCTATGTCCGGTTATTTACTGCCGGTAATTAACTGACTCTTGTTTTTAATCACTAATTCCGGCTTGCCCTTATACATTTCAATTTTTCCTGTAACGCAAATGCTACGGCCTTTATAAACCTGCTCTGGTGCAATGCCAAGTTGGGCACGTATTTCATTCGGAATGATTACGGTCAATGGATTATCCGGATACCTGCCGCCAAAATCAAGAAAAGTTGGCTTATCCTTAGAACTGGATAAGTATTTACCGCCGGCTACCACACTACATATTTTTACTGAATCTCCTACATGCTTTGCAGCATCTGCTGCTTTAATTTCTGTTTGCGAAAAAGCGCCACAGCTAATCGCTATAAATACTATTGTTATTAATGATTTCATTGAGGCAAGTTAAACAATGAATGATAAACTAAAAATTTAGAATAAAAATTTTGATGTGGGTGCAGATTTTAAGAATATTTTTTAAAGTGCTATCAATTTCGTTTATTACATAACTGTTATGCTGTACGTTTTTTTAAATAAAAATCCTTTTAACACACTTTTAATCAAACCTGCCGGATTTTTATTCGTCTATGAATTTAAATAACAATTAAAACAAACATTATGAAAAAGACTCTTATACTTTTGCTTTGCGCAGTTGTTGCCTCATCATCATTTGCACAAACAACTAAAAATACGCAAGCAATTAAACACACAAAACATGTATCTCATGTATCAAAAGCAATTGCAAAGAATTTAGAAGAAAGCAATGTGAACATTTCTACGCCTGCCGTTTATGATACGGATCCACGCACTCAAAGAGATGAAGAATTGAACAGAATCAATTATTTCAATAACATACAAGTACAGCAGGTAATGAATGATAAATCGCTTGGTATTTGGGAAAAAAGAGATGCATTGGATGCTTTGGAATTTAAGAGAATTCAGCAGGTAAATGTAGTATATCAAAAATATAGCGATTCAGTTACTGCTTATACCGCTCAACAAATAATGAAGAATATAAAATAGAGACCTTCACTAAAATAGTGTCTATAAATTATTCTTTTTTAGTTCGTTTACCGCATAATCACAGGCCCTCGCGGTGAGCGCCATGTAAGTAAGTGAAGGGTTTACGCAGGAAGAAGAGGTCATGCAAGAACCATCTGTTACGAATACGTTAGGCACACTATGTAACTGGTTATATTTATTAAGAACGGATGTTTTAGGATCTTTACCCATGCGGGCTGTTCCCATTTCATGATTGGCATTACCCGGAAACGACATGCTGCCATTGAATTCAATATTAGTGCAGCCCGCAGCTTCCAACATTTCCTGCGCAGTTACAGCCATATCTTCATGCATTGCTTTTTCATTTTCCCTAAATGAGCAATCAATTTCTATTAACGGCCTGCCCCACTTATCTTTTTCAATATTGCTTAAAGTGATCCTGTTATCTTCATAAGGTAAACATTCACCGAAAGACCACATGCCTATTTGCCACGGACCTGGCTCTGTTAAAGCATCTTTCAACTCTGCTCCAATTGGTTGATTATTGTTATCAGGGGGTCTCGATGCTGATGCTCCGAAATTATAACCACGCAAAAAAGCCTCATGCTTTTCTGTTACATTTCTGAAGCGAGGAACATAAATGCTTACCGGCCTTCGGCCAAAATAGTAGCTGTCTTCAAATCCCTTGATATCAGCCGTTATCGCCCATCCTTTATGATGGTCCATAAGGTTGCGACCTAATTGCCCACTATCATTACCAAGGCCTTCGGGGAAGCGCTGTGAAACAGAATTAAGTAAAATAAAAGTAGTTGCAACGGTGGATGCATTTACAAAGATGATCTTTGAATAATATATTTGTTCTTTACCGTTCTGCATATTCACAGTTTCCACGCCTGTAGCTCTTTGCGAGGCATTGTCATAGATTACTTTATTCACCAGCGTATACGGCATAACAGTTAAGTTTCCTGTTGCATAGGCAGCGGGAATAGTGGATGCATTGGTACTAAAATAAGCTCCATAAGGACAACCTCTGTGACATAAATCTCTTGCCTGGCATTGACCGCGGCCTTGCACAGGTTGTGTAAGATTAGCCGTTCTACCCATAATAACCTTGCGATCTTTAAACCTTGCTTCTACCTCCTGCTTAAAATATTTTTCCGCAATGTTCATTTCAAACGGCGGAAGAAATGAGCCATCAGGTAGCTGTGGAATATTTTCTTTGCTTCCGCTTACACCAATAAAAGATTCTGCATAACTGTACCATGGAGCTATATCCTTATACCGTATAGGCCAGTCCACTCCCACACCTTCTTTCATATTAGCTTCAAAATCCAAATCGCTCCATCGATAGCACGCTCTTGCCCAAAGCAATGAACGACCTCCTACAACATCTCCTCTTATCCAGTCAAAGCGCTTCTTTTCTATGTATGGATTTTTTTTATCATTTATATAAAAGTGCTTGTTATCTTCTCTGTAAGAATAGTGCCTGCTTTGCACATAACATTTTTCTTTATCTTCTACTGAAAGATGCAATCTATGTTCAAACTCCCATGGGTTTTTGGTAGCTGTTGGATAATCAGGATGCTGCACATTTCTGCCCCTGTCAAGCAGCAATACTTTCAATCCTTTTTCACAGAGTTCTTTAGCAGCCCATCCTCCGCTAATACCAGAGCCTATTACGATGGCATCATAAGTATTTTGCTTCTTTGCTTTTGTATTTAGATAAGTGGAATCAGGCATGGTGAATTACTCATTAAAATGTTTTCTCATTGCTTTCGAATAATCAGCCAGCGCTATCTCGGGATCAGCCATTTCAGGATGCCATAGCTTTTCCCATTCAAAGCTGTAAAAGCCTTTATATCCTCCGTTATACAAAAGATCAATAGCTGTGAAAATAGGTACTTGTCCCTGGCCTAATAATTTATAAGTAATCTTATCTCCATCCACAATGGCATCTTTAATATGCGCATGACAGATATAAGATTTTAATTTATTATAAACATCTTCGGGCGGCTGTCGTGTGATGACCCACATATTGGTTATATCCCAAACAAGACCAACATGAGGCCCTGCTGCCACGCTCATTACTTTTAAAAGATCATCAGTATGCACAAGGTCTCCATGCGTTTCCATTAATACACTTACATGGCTTCCTTTAGCATATTCACCCAATTGCTGTAACCCTTCAGCGATAAGGGAAAGAGATGCTTCTTTACTTTTATCAGTAGGTAAACTGTTAGGGAATACTCTTATAAAAGGACATCCTATTTTTTCAGCAAGATCAATGAATGCGCGGGCTTCATCAAGATTTTTTTTCCTTTCTGCAACATCGGAAACATGCATGTTAGCAGACGAACCTAAATCAACAAAGCGAAGGCCATTATCTTTCATGGCAGCCATAGTCGCTGCAATATTTTTAGCAGAGCTAAACTGCGGGCACTTTGTAAAATCCATCTCCCGCTGTATCCCACGAAGTTCTATGCCTTGATATCGGTTTTGCGCAGCAAACTTGATAATAGTTTCAAAGCTCCAGTCCGGGCACCCAAGCGTGGAAAAGGAAAGCAAAGGCATTTTATTTTGTTTTAAAAAAAGGGAGGGTATTGCCGGCGCAGCTAATAAAATGGATGATGTTTGTAAAAATTTTCTGCGGTTGAAAGTTTTCATAGCTCAATCGTAAATTAGATTATTAAAGATAAAAGAAAATTACAGTATGCGCAGAAGCGCAGTGGGCTTACCAATGATTATTTTTCAGAAAATCAATTACTTTTTTTGCAAATTCCGGCGTAGCTGCAGCATGATTGTGATCTCCCGGAGTTACTGCACGGACACTATGTTTAAATAGAGTAGCAAGGTCGTCTGCAGAGCCATTATCAGAATCCTTATCACCATGTATTACCAGCACAGGTTGAGACACTATTCTTAGCGCATCTTTCGGGGTGGACGGTTGTGAACGCTGCATATAAGCAAGCGCAAGCTGATCAAGATTCTCCTGATGAATATACGTTATAAGGCCTTGCACGGCCGGAATACTATCTCCCATAAGTCCGCGATAAAACATAATACGTCTAGGCCATTGAGGATTGGTAAAATCTGACCCCATACCTCCCATTACCGCGTTTTGCACACGTGAATCAAGCACCAGCAATCTTGCAGTAATAATAGACCCTCTTGAATATCCAATGGCGCTGTACTTTTTTATTGATAAAAAACTTATAAGTCCTATAAGGTCTTTTGCTTCCGCATCATTATCATACGCGGTGCTATCATGCGGCTTATCCGATTTTCCATTACCTCTGAGATCTGGCAAAAGTATTTCGTATCCTTCGTTCAACAGGGAATCATATAGTGCCGTGTGCTTCCATGAATTGCTGTTAACAACAAAACCATGTACGAGCAATACAGGCTTTCCTTTGCCATGTATTTCATAATAAATTTTAACTCCATCAAAGGACCTATAATAGCCTGAATCAAAAAATGTTTTTCCAAAATCTGCATTCTTTTGAGCAAATAAAGCAGGCATGAAAAAATAAAGAATGAATGAAAGAAGCAAGCGCATATTGTAGTGATTGGTTATAAAATTAAGTGCAATTTTTTATAGCGTCATTGAAACTGTTATTGACACCGATATGTTATTGTTGCGAGAACGATTTGTAAATAATAATTTAATGAACATTGTAAAATGCTGGCATGAATTTTATTAAATATATACTGTAACCTACTTAAAAAATAACATTTATGAAAACATCAATCATTATGACCGCATTCAGTATATTCTTTTCGTTAAACGGCTTTAGCCAAATGGGTGGTGGTGGCACCGGAACATCAGGTGGAACAGGTTCCGGAACCGGAACATTAAATAGTACTGCTCCATCCGGAACACTTAATAGTTCAGGAACAAAAATGAATGGTACTTTGAATGGCACCAATGGTACTTTGAACAGTACAAACGGCACTCTAAATAATCCTGGTGTTCCTAATACAACCAATGGTACTTTGAATGGAACTAATAGTTCGCTTAATAATGGATTGCCGGGAAATAATTCAAATAATAATTTAATTAACAACAGAAGTACTAATACTCTAAATAATGGAATTAGCAACGGTTCTTCTGCGCCTGGAACCAGTAATAGTACGATTAGTCTTAATCCACTTAGCCCGGAAGGAACAACTAATGGATCTGGCACAACTAATTCTAATTTGAACAACGGCACAAACACGAACTCGGGTATTAACACGAACAGAACAAATAGCTTGAACAATAACGGAACCAGCAATCTTAATAAAGGAGACTCAACCGGAAAATAGATGAACAGCGTCGGGAAGTATAAAGCCGCAGAGAAATTCTTTGCGGCTTTTTTATCGTCCCGAAGAACTACAAAACATTTATATTACTTCTTTATAACTGATAATGATAACACCTGAAGTATTATCTCTGGCGGGACAGCTTTGGAATTACCATCATATGAATCATGAGCTGGTAAAAAGCGATTGCATACTTGCACTCGGCAGCCATGATCTTCGTGTAGCAGACAAAGCTGCGGAGCTTTATCTTCAGGGTGGGCGCCGTTGGTAATTATGTCGGGAGGTTTAGGAAATTTTACAAAGGAAACCTGGACAATATCTGAAGCTGATCAATTCGCTGCGATAGCGATAAACAAAGGCGTTCCCGGGCATGCGATACTTATTGAAAACACTTCTTCCAACACTGGAGAAAATATTTTATTTACTCAAAAACTCTTGCAACAAAAGGGTTTAAATCCAAAGAGTTTTATTGTAGTTCAAAAGCCTTATATGGAGCGAAGAAGCTATGCTACATTTATGAAACACTGGCCAGATAAGAAATTATTAGTTACTTCTCCTGATATAACCTTTGATAAATACGCAACTGAAGGTATTCCTTTGGAAAAGGTAATTAACATTATGGTTGGCGATCTCCAGCGAATAAAAGAATATCCTGCAAAGGGATTTCAAATTTTTCAGGAAATTCCGGATGACGTATGGAAAGCCTATGAGGAACTCATATCACTGGGTTTTGACAAACATTTAATCAAAGAATAAATAGTTTCGTATACAGCATAACGGTTACGTTGTACACTAAAAAATTTTATAGTAAAAATATTTTAATATTATTGCGGCAGCAACACTTCATCAATTACATAATACACACCATTTACAGCATGGTTGTCCAATGATACAGCATTGGCAGCTGTTCCACTATAAGGCGCACCACCCGGTGGAACAGTTCCTAAGCCGGTGAAAGTAAGTTTGGAAACAAAAGGCCCGGTGAATGTTGGACTTACCAAAATACCAGGATGCGTTGCATAAGAAGCATTAATAAGCGTAGTAACAAAAGACGGTGTAGTTGGAAAATTTACTGAGAAAACTCTTATGTTAGGCTCAAAGGAATTGGATGCGGAATCTAAAGTTGCAAGGAAATGATACGCAATAATGCCACGAATCGTAGCCGCTGTCAGCACACTAAAAAAAGAAGGATTGCTTAACACATCCGGAGTGGATGAAAGCTCGGCAGCCTGCGTGTATGCGGTTGCTGAATCTGCTCCTTCTGCTAGTATTGCAACAAATATTTGCCCAAACAATAAAGTTTGAAAAGCGGCGTCATTTGGCGCAAGCACAGTCATATTGGTAACAGGATAATTCAATAAAGAATCAAATCTGTTCAAGCCTGTTTGCCCGCTATCAGCTCTTGCAATTGCAGCCCTGAAATAATTAAGATGACTATTTGTATCAATGGCATCTTTTAAAACAAGAGATGGCGGATTTATTATGGCAGCAACCAAATGAATTACACCATTGCTGAATTTTTGATCAGGCGCAACAACGGGAATATTGTTATCATAAAAACCAATCGCATTTACCGAAGGAAATGTGGAAAGCTGAAGTGGTACAGTAGTTCCTGGTAATTGACCAATTGTAACCAAAGTAGGCAATTGCTCGTTGGGGAAACTTTTAGAAACGCTTGTTGATAAAAACTGTTCTCCTGGAATGATATGATATTGCACAATTGCGCCAACAGTTGTTGCAGGTAATGCGTTAATTATATCAACTGATGGAATACCTGAAACCCTGAAGGCATCATTGTTTGGAAGAAATACAGTGAATATTTTTGTAGTATCACTAAGCGATGCAAGAACGCCAACCTTGGCTGCGGCAGCTTTGAAAAAACTATAGCTGGTATCATTGCTGATAGCAGCACCAATGCTAACTGTACTGTTATTTGCCGGACCATACACTATCGGTGTTGCCTCAGGAAGTTTTTTATTGCAAGATGAAAAATATACAACCAGCACGATACACAATAACAATCTCATATTTATATCAATATTTTTTTTCATAAAATTTTCATTAAAATTATAGTTAGTCTCTTCTAAAAAATGTTATAGGCAAAGCTTACATAATAAATTCCACCAATAGCCGCATTGCCAAATCCATTTTTGTAATACTGATTTAAAAGATTAGTGGCACCAAGTTTAAGCTGTATTTTTTGTTTTGGGAATTTATAGCTTACCTGTCCATCTACCGTTTGATATGCAGGAACATAACCGCTTGCAAAGTCGCCTTGATAGTTTATGTAATCCTGCCACCGATACGTAATGTTAAATCCAAATCTTTTTTGAAATCCGAAACCGCTATTGCTGAAACTTGCGCCCACCCTGTAATCCGGAGTATTAAACTCTGCAATAAAGCCATTAGGAACATCACCCAAATGATCGGAAGTAATGTTTGCACTAATTAAAAAATTTGAAGGCAAAGCATAATCAAGGCTGATGCCAAAGCCATATGTATTTACATTTCCTTTTACATTGGTAGGCACTGAATACGTTGTTGTTTTCGAAGGATCATTAAGATTTGCAGTTATAGTTGCCGGATCTTTATAAACACTTGCATCGCCATTAACAGATTGCGTAACCAGTACGCGCGCTATAAAGTTTTTATAAGTTCCATAATAACCATACATATCTATCAATAATCTTTTGTCAAACAATAAACCTTTATATCCTGCTTCGAAAGAATTTACAGACTCAGCCTTAAACTTATCAAATGTTTGCACTTGCGGATTTCCGGCATAGAGATTATCATTAATTGCATAAACAGGATTGGTATCAAAATGATAAAAAGTTTTAAAGCTTGAAATACCACCAATCAATGCAGTTCCGCCGGCAACTCTCAAATTAATATATTGTTGTTGCGTAGAGCCAAAGCGATATGCAGTTTGGTAAGACAGGCGGATGTTATTATCCTCTGCAACCTTTATCACCGCTGAAAAGCGTGGTGTAAACCTTCCATCGAAATTATCATTCTTATCATATCTTCCGGAAGCTATAAGTTTAAGCCTGTCATTAAAAAGCCGGCGTGTTGCTTGTACATAAGCGCCATATTCATTTATAGGAATTTTTCCTGTGGAATCTGCAAACAAGGTGCCTTCAGAATTCAATACATATCTTTTATAATTTGCACCAACTAAGATATCTGCAACCTTGGAAGTGTAAGGCGACAAATTAAATTGTCCTTCTACATTATACAGATCAGTTTTATCGACAAATAAACCACCCCCTTTTGAGATAGGAATGCTTCTTACACTATCAAATATTCTTTTAAATTCCGCAGAGCCTGGTTCAGGCCTTCCGATATCAGCAAAAGCTCTCGCACTATTATGTGCCTCTATATCTGTTTCCCCCTGAATTTTTGCATTTAAATAAGCCAGTCCGTATTGAGCATACCAGCCATCCGAGCCACCACTGGGCTTCCATGCTTCATTGATCAATCTCGTTGTTACAGTAGCATTATAAGAATTACCGGCATTCTCCTGAGTTGTATAAGCTCTCACAAACCAATTGTTACTTACGAGCTCCACTTTGTATTGAGCTACTTTCAGGTTTAATAAGGAATATCTGTCACTTCCTGTATATACTGTATTGCCTGTACCCCAATATCCTTCAGCGTTTAACGCCAGCCGGTTGCTTATTTTATAACTTACTTCACCGGATGCTTTCACATTAACAGTGTTGGGATTAATAATATCTTTCTCATCATATCCTGTTCTTGAAACAGGAATAGATGCAGGCATCGCGTTAATGTAAGGGGCATAAAAAGGCGCTTCCTGTGCGAGTGGAACAAGGACATTTGCTTTTATGTCTGCAGTTGTTTCATCTCCATAAACGTTCACACCATCATAGTTTGGATCGGTACTCCGTGTTCCAGGTTTTACATTACCTGTGGTTCCTATGCGATTAAAATCACGATAATCATTGGCCACCCAATCCTTTGCCTGTACAAACTCACCGCCTATTTTAAAAGCAAATTTTTCACTTACTTTTTTTGCCCATCTCATTGTATAATTATTATATAAAGATGCGCCCCTGTCTTTATCGTCAATGTGCATCACACCAGCCTTTGCTTCAAAAGAAAAACCCTGGTATTTGAAAGGATCTTTGCTGGTAATGATGATCGCCCCGTTTTGACCGCCAGGTCCATACAGTGCGGAAGATGCGCCAGGCAAGAGTTCTACGCTTTCTACATCAAGTTGCGTTAAACCTATAACGCTGCCTACAGAAAAGTTTAAGCCCGGCGCCTGGTTGTCCATTCCATCTACTATTTGATTCACTCTTAAGTTACCACTTCCATTAAAGCCCCTCGTGCTCGGCGTTGAAAATGTAAGTGAAGAAGTGACTACATCCACGCCTTTAAGCTTTGATAAAATATCATAATAAGAAACTTCGGGACTGTTGCGAATATTTGCAGCACTTATTCTTTCTATGGTCACAGGCGATTCTAAAATTCTTGACGGCGTTCGTGTTGCGGAAACAACCACTTCCTGGCCTAATGTACTTTGAGGCACAAGGCTTATCGCTAAGCGTGGTGAGCCATTGCTTACAGCAATTTCCTGCGGCTGATATCCTATGGAAGAAATAATAAGCGTTACCGGAAGAGGCCTGTTTATCAGCAAAGAAAAATTTCCTTTGTCATTCGTGTAAGTGCCCTCACCAGAGCCTTTCACAGTGATGGACACAGAAGAAACTGCTTCACTGGTAACGATATTTTTTACAGAACCGTTGATAGTAATATTCTGTGCGAACGAATAATTAAAAAAGAAAAGATTTACACTTATAAAAAATAAGCAATGGATTAATGTTTTATTCATAGCAATCAGTTGGGTTAAAATATAAAAGCAAAATAAGCATTTTACATAAATGACAAATATTGTTTGTTGATTGATTAAATATTGTTCACAAAATTTCAACCGTACAAGCCGACAATAAAATTATCTATCGCTATTTTAGCTCATGCAAAATTTTATTTTTCCCAATGCAAACATCTTTTTATAAGGGCAAAGTAAGAGATGTTTATACAATTGATAATCGTCTGCTCGTTATGATCGCTTCTAATCGCATTTCAGCATTTGATGTGATATTACCAAAACCTATCCCTTATAAAGGCCAGGTGCTTAACCAGATTGCGGCTTACATGCTTGAGCATACCAAAGATATTTGTGCAAACTGGCTATTGAATGTACCTGCGCCAAACGCTTCCATTGGATTAAAATGTGAACCATTTAAAATAGAAATGGTTGTAAGAGGAAACCTTACAGGCCACGCCTGGCGCACCTATGCAGCAGGCAAAAGAATTTTATGTGGTGTTGAGATGCAGGAAGGGTTAAAAGAAAATGATTACTTTCCTGAGCCGATTATTACACCTTCCACTAAAGCTGCTGAAGGCCATGATGAAGATATAAGTAAAAAGGAAATCATAGCAAGAGGAATCGTTTCTGATAATGATTACGCAATAATAGAAAAATATGCATTGCAGCTTTTTGCAAGAGGAAAAAAAATTGCCGCACAGCAAGGATTGATATTGGTTGACACCAAATATGAATTCGGAAAATTAGATGGTAACATATCACTTATAGACGAAATTCATACTCCAGACAGTTCAAGATATTTTTATGCGGAAGGTTTTGAAGAGAGACAACAAAAAGGCGAGAAACAGAAACAACTAAGTAAAGAATTCGTGCGTGAATGGCTTATTGAAAATGATTTTATGGGAAGGGAAGGTCAGCATGTTCCGGAAATGAATGATGAATGGATATCAGTGATTAGCAGCCGCTACATTGAGCTATATGAGAAAATAATTGGTGAAATATTTAAGCCCGAAGTTTTGAGTGATGACGAAGTAAAAGAAAGGATAGTCCGATCATTACAAAACTATAATGTGGTTTAAAGCTAATGGCAAAGCCACTTTACAACAAAGTGGCTTAATGATTTTTATTAAAATTTATGCCTGCTTTAGAAGCTGTACATTCAAATTCAACTTCACATCATTGCTCACGGCAAGGCCGCCTGCTTCCGTAACTGCAGACCATTTCAATCCAAAATCCTGCCTGTTTATCTTTCCCGTTAATTCAAATCCGGCTTTTGTATTTCCATATAAATCGTTTGCAGTTCCGCCGTATTCTACATCTAGCTCAACAGGCTTAGTTACATCTCTCATCGTAAGATTGCCGATAACTTTATATTCATTATCTGACTTTTTTTCAATGCCAGTTGATTCGAAAGTAAGTTTAGGAAATTTTTCAGCGTTGAAAAAATCGTCAGATTGTAAGTGACCATCGCGCTGTTGATTGCCTGTGTCTATACTTGCTGTATCAGCAGTAAATTTAATTTTTGCATCTGTAAAATCATCTTTGGATGATTCAACAGTGCCTTCAAATTTCTTGAAAGAACCGGTAACGGTTGAGATAAGAAGATGCTTGATTTTAAAATGAATTTCCGAATGTACGGGATCAATTGTCCATGTTGCCATAAATTTTATTTTTTTTGAAATGCAAATATACTCAAATGCTATACTTTTGCAGATACTTACAGTTTTGTATAATACTATACAAATGGTAACTTTTCTTAACAGCAAAGACTCTTAACATGCAAAAAGATTTAAAAATAATTTCCCAAGCCACTAAAGAGTGCCCTTTTACCCAAACTCTCAATATTCTTGACGGTAAATGGAAGTTTGCCATTATTTATGAATTGTTCAAAAAAGACAAATTCAGGTTTAATGAACTGGAACGACAGCTAAAGGGAATAACGGCGAGAATGTTAATTAAAGAATTGAAGGCGTTGGGAAAAAGTGATATTGTTTCAAGAAAGCAATATCCTACTGTTCCCCCCAGGGTTGAATACTCGTTGACTGATCATGGAAAAAGCCTCGAACCGATCATATCTATTATGAGTGATTGGGGTAAAAAACACCTGGCAAGGAAAAGTAAAAAATAAAACGCTCACGAGGATATACTCTTCATTCTTTGCCGTGATTTATTAAAGACCATTATGCCATTTTTTGCACCCTTGCGTAAAATTTTCTTTTCATTTTCAGGCAGGCTGTTGATGCGTTTGCAATCATCAGAGCAACAGCCATCATATTTTTCAGCACACGACTTGCATTGAATAAAAAGTAAGTGGCAACCTTCATTGGCACAGTTTGTATGTGCATCACAAGGGCTTCCGCATTGATGGCAAACACTTATAATCTCATCCCCTATTGATTCACCAAGCCTGCCATCGAAAACAAAATTTTTACCTAAAAATTTATTATCAATGTTATCTTCTTTCACTTTGTTCGCATATTGAACAATGCCGCCCTCCAGGTGAAAAACATTTTTAAAGCCATTATGAAGCATCCAGGCGCTCGCCTTCTCACATCGGATGCCACCTGTGCAATACATGATTATGTTTTTATCTTTTTTATCGTGAAGGATGTCAACCACCATTGGCAATTGTTCTCTAAAAGTATCTGATGGAATTTCAATCGCATTTTGAAAATGTCCCACTTCATATTCATAATGGTTTCGCATATCCACGATAATTGTTTCGGCGATCTTCAGTTAGCTTATTAAATGATGAAGCATCAACATATCTTCCTTTTCTATGCATGCTGAATGATGGATCTGAGATACCGTCTGCAACGATTTTATCACGCACTTTTATCTTTAGAACCCAAAAACTTTTCCCATCATTATCTACAGCTATATTCAATCTAACGTCATTTAAAAAAGAAATAGAATATAAATACTGTTTAAAAGAATCAAAACTTTTTTCGGGCAAACTTACCTGTGCATTAATGCCTTCGTGCGCCAGATAAATGCGACCGAAAACCCTTAGCGCATCAAGGTTTTTATACAATTCATCACGCAACATTTTCGGATTATCAATGGAAGAATATCTATAAAAAGATAACGTAATGCGAGGTTCATTTTCAAGAAATAGCCGCTCTTTTAATTCTTTTTGCGAAACACGATTGTGTAATACTGCCACCTGGTAATCTTTTATGCAAAGATAAATCTTTAAAAAATTGTTTAAGCCTTCTAAGCTTGTTGGGTATTAACTTTATCTTGTACAATAAACGTTTTATGACCTCAGAAAAAAGTAAACCAACCTCACAAACATTCATTGAAAGAATACGTCCTGTTGGTAAGCTGGTCATTTGCCTTTCATTTTCTCTTATCATTTATCTTTTTCGTTCAGATAAAACATATTGATACCATCACCCGTGTGCTTTTAGCCTGGGAAGCTTTTAGTCTTTGCCTTATATTCCTTGACTGGATTACATTTTCAATAACAAAACCAGATCAGATACGGCAAATTGCACGGATAGAAGATTCAAGCAGAACGTTGATATTCCTTATTATTCTTATAGCCACACTCGCCAGTTTTCTTGCAATACTTTTATTAGTTGTTACCAAAGAAAAATTTAAAGATCAGCAAACTATTCATCTCATTATTGCCGTTACCGGCCTGATAGTTTCATGGTTTCTTATCCATACAATTTTCACTTTGCGTTATGCACACATATATTATGATGATGACGACAATAATTCTGAAAGTCATGCAGCAGGATTAATTTTTCCTGAGGATGATGCTCCTGATTATATGGACTTCGCTTATTTTTCTTTTGTGTTAGGAATGACGTTCCAGGTATCTGACGTAAAGTTTCTTCCAAAAGAATAAGAAGACTCGCAATGTGGCATGGTATGTTATCATTCGGATATAACACTATTATGATCGCACTTACTATTAATATGATTGCAGGCTTTGGCACTTAAATTCGTATGAGAAGATAACAGTTACCTGCAAACGTAATTATTAAATAGACGTTTAAAAAATCGCTCGTATTGATGCTCTTCCCGTGTGTACGATTGCAGTATTTCCCGGCTTTCTGCCTTCATATTGAATATTTATTTCAATGTTTCCTGCAATACGTTTTGTAAGTTCAAGATCCCATAAATAATTTTTGCCTGGTACTAAGCCATCCAGTAAAACATAGCCGGTTGTACTGCTCGCACTGCCGCCATTACCAGCATTAAAATCTATGTTATCCAAAGTAAATCGTCCATTTAGTGTTCCGTTGGAAAGCACGTTATACCTGGCTTCCATGGCTAACTGGTTATTGATAGCTTTCTCCATAAAGTCAATCGTATTCTGCTTCTTGTCGTAAGTATAAATAAGGCTTACACGAAGATTGCTTTTATAAATATAACTTACAGAAGGTTCCGCAGATAGCTCATTAATATTATAATTTCTGATTGGCAAATGACGGAGTGTTCAGTTGATTTAAAATATATTGATTAGTAAAGGTTGTGGCGAATGAACGATTAATATTCCATCTTCCTTTTAAGTGTAAGATTTCTTAGTTTATTGCTTTCAAAGCCATAGTTCAGTAATGCCTTATTGGTATTTAGACGATGGGTAATATCTATCCCCCATTTTATATTCTTCCGGTTAAAATATAGCGTATTGGATAAGAAAGAATTTAAACTGATAAGAGAAGTATCTACCAAAGTTTTATTAAAAGGATTAAACTCAAACGAGCCGTTACGGGCTACATCTTTTTTATTTATCTGCAAAGCCGAACTGCTACTAAAGCGATTTATAAATTTCAATAACTTGTTATTTACATTTTTTTTAATAATTGCATAAGGGCTTAAATCCACGCTATAGTTGAATTGCAGGTAATTTGCTTTTATATAGTCGTTGGTAGGAGTAAAAACTCTTATCCAGTTTTTTTGATCCGGATAAATAGCCACCTCAAATTCATTAAGCTGAGGGATGCCGTCATTATTATAATCAATCCAGTTATAATAACCTTGCCCCGGAAGGAACCTGTATGTAAGTATATTCCAGCTTTTGTTCCTGCCCGGATCCTATCTCATATAACACATTACCATTAATAAATCCATGAAATTCATGCACGGCGTATTCGGCTCTTCCCAGCAGGCTCTTATCGCTTTGCAAGCTTGTAGTCCCTTTATTGATCACATTCAGCTCTCTATAAGTTACATTTAGTTTGAACTGGTGATTTTCGTTCTTTAAAAATTCTGTTATAAGACTTACATTTTGACTTTTATCTCCGTTTATCAAATCTTTTTGAAAGGGAATTTTATCTATTCGTGTAAAATAATTTATGCCCCAGCGATTAAGTTTTGTTTCAGAGGATTTAATATATGCCTGCCATAAACTGAATGCAAAACTTTCAGGCATTAATGTATCATATTGCTTATTTAGCTGCTGATCATTTTCTTCTGAAAAGCCTGCTCCTACTGTAATATTTTTAAATGAAGGAATTAATTTTGAAACATCTATCGATGGCCTGATGTAAGAGCCTTTTTGTATGCCGCTATTGATGTCTGTTATATAGAATTTATCTGCAATTTTCCATCCCTTCCATGCCAATAAATTTTCAATAGAATTTCTGATCCCATTGTAGTTATCACTTCTGTTATAATCTGTAAGCTGATATTTTATAAAGTTATTTTTTGTATCACTTAGTTGCAATGATCCATCCACTAACTGTTCTGTGGCAGCAGGCTGCATCAAAAGGAAGACTCCAGTCCCTGTTGAATTCCACATTGCGCAATCTTTCTGCTGGTCTGAATTTATCCTGCACATATTCATATCCCAGAGATGATTGTAATGAAAGATCTCGCTTTATGTTTTGTAAAACTTTTTCCTGCATAGTATATTCAATCTTCGCTGCAGCACCATTATCGTCCTGTTTATCTTTTAATGAAAAAGTATTTACATCATAATGGCTCACTGCGAACTGTGCTTTTATATAAGATTTATCATTAATAAAATATTGCCCTCCAAGAGTAATAATTTGTTGTTTTTTTGGAGTAACTAATAAAATGACAGGCTCCCAATCGCCTTGTGGCACGCCGTTTACAGGTGCCACCCAGGTAAATACACTTCCATTTGTATTGCCATTTACCTGTATATAATTTCCCTTGCCTGCGCCTACATTGGTAAAAGAAAGATTGTATAAAGAATCATTTTTATTAGCGGAATATACATAGACAGAATCGTGGATATTATTGGCAACTGTATCAATTTTTTTATATAAAATCTGGGTAATAGAAAAGGTATCCCGAACGGCATCAGGATATACAGCGCTGTCAACATGGTTTCCAATCTGCGATAAGTATTGCTTTTGATCGGTAGTTAATGTTTGATTAATAGAACTATTTTTTGCATCAACATTGGAATATGCGCCAACGCTTAGTCTTAGCCTCTTATTTATATTAATATCGTCACTGGCATATAAAAGAGAATTCAGAAAATTTCTGTCAGAATATTCAAACTCAACCTGTATCCTGCTATCTTTTGTTATTAGCCTCTTAGCAGTAAATGTTATTTCAGCAGTATTATAATCTATTACATAGTCCTGGTCTTGCCCGCGTGCCAGCAACTGACCATCAATAAATACTTTTTCTGTACCAGCGAGCACAGTAAAATATAATTCACCATTAGCGCCCGAAAGCCGGTATGGGCCCTGGTTTCCTTCTATAGGTGTAATAACGTTTCTTGTGTATTTTCCTTTGGCAATGGCTCCACTAAGTAATAAAGAGTTCGTTGTATTAGTGCCGATTTTATTATCAGAAGTAAAAGATGCACCTTGTAATCTTGTATAAAAATTTAAAAAATAATTTTGAGTTTGTCTTACGTCAATATCTCCAAAACTTGCTTGCCAGCCATGTTTTTTTACCTGTAATAAAATTTTATCGAAATCATTTATGTTTTGTGTATTGCCCTGGGGTTGCACCGGCACGTTATTGTCGCTTATTGCAGCATTGAGTTCCAGGCTATCGCCAATGTAACCATTCAGTTGCAAATTTAAAGTGGAATTTACCACTGCATCCTGGCTATTACCAAACGAAATTCCTCTGCCTATACTTCCATTATAATTGATGTTACCAAAGTCAATTATTTTATTGGGTACGGGCTGATTCGTTTTTAAAACATAAGGTTTTTCTCTGGAAAAATTAAAGCGAACGCTATCATAATTATAATGCCTTACTGTAGAATTAAATTTATATGGAAAAACCCGATAGATGATTACAACGCTGTCTGGCAGCGGCTTTTCTTTCCAAACTATTATAGAATTTACGTAATCAACAGAGTAAGTATTTGCATTAATACCATCAACATAAACTGTGTTGGGTATGATACTGCTGCTATCAATACGCAAAGGATTTAGTGCAGTTGGAAATTTCTTTTTGCGAAGATTAGATAAAGGAATTGTTTGAGAAAAGCAATCAGTGGAAAATAGCCATAAAATGAGGAGTGCATATATTCTTGCGGAATTCAATCAGTTTCGGATTTTGCAAGAATAAAATTAATGTTTCTTTCGCGGAAGTTAAAACGAATGAAAAAGACTCTAACATTTTAACAACTACATATCCTTCATTAATTCTTTTTATTGCTAAATCTATTAACAAGCTTTCCTGTTTCTCCTATCAAATTGGGCAATGGATCTTTAAGAGCAAATTCAAGAAAGGTGTGATCAAAATACAAGTCCTTATTGTTTCTGGATAGTAATTTTTTTGTAGTTATTTTAAAAGCGGCTCCTGACCTAACAACGCGCCCTGGCTTAATCACTGGCTTACAAATCTCTCTATTCAAAGCAGCAACACAGGCTACATAAGGAAAATTCACTCCTGCAAAAAGGGATGCAGAAACTGTGGCCCAAAAGCGAGGGTTCATTTCAATTACGTTTATTTTTTTCGAGTCGGCGTCATAGCGAAGATCAATATGAACAACACCGGACCAGCTCATCTTTTTAATTAAATCTTCCACTACATTGTATGTTTCCTCATGGTGAAAAAAATCTATGCCGGAAGGCCATGATATTTTTGATTTGCTATACATAATTCCCTTTTGAATTGTGTAAGCGAGTATTTCTCCATTTCTACACAATACGCTGCAATCAATATCAAAGCCATTAATAAAAGATTGTATAATGTATTCTTCTGAACTTTTATTTTGATTTGAGAAAGATTGCAATGTTCCGGGCTTATCGAAAACCAATATTCCAACACCACCGGAACCCTTTGTAGGCTTCAGTAATACGGGAAATTTAAGTGATGAATGATTATTGTAATCGACAGCCGCATCATAAAGATGTGTGGCAGGACAGCGAACATCATTTGCATCCATCCATTGCGCGAGAAGCCATTTATCCAAAGCAATATTTATATCTTTTATATCTGGTAAAAGCGCCAGCTTTGCTATCGGCGAAATAATGTGACGATTTTGCGATAGCAAAGAAATTGTACTGCAATCAACAGGCAGTACCACATCTATGTTATATTTTTTAATTGTATCGCAAATGATTTCGATCTTCTGATCTGGAGTACATTTCTTGTTGTAGGAAGTAAACGAATTGGCATAACGTGAAAAGCGAACAGGCGACCATGCGTCGTTTGAAAGAATATGCTTTTTCACGTTTTTGTTTTTCGACAAGCAACGTAGAACTGAAAGGGCGTAGGTGGCTTCGCCATCAGGAATTAATACGGAAAAGGTTTCGTTTTGGTAAAACATGTTATACATCTTTAATTGAAAGAGTTAGGGAATAAAATATTTTTGTTATAGCAGTTTAAGAAGGATTGGAAAACTGGCAGGGGTTATTCTACAACAAAAAGAGCAGTTAGTTTTGTTACTCCCGATGTATAAAGCAATAATATAAATTATATTTCAGAATTCAAAGTGGCGCCTAAATATTCTCTGTTCATTCTTGCAATATTTTCAACAGATATTCCTTTTGGACATTCAGCTTCACAATTATAAATGTTACCACAATTACCAAAGCCCTCTTTATCCATTTGCGTTACCATGTTTAATACCCGTGTATTTTCTTTCAGGTTCGCCTTGCGGAATAATGCAAGCTGAGAAACTTTGGCACTTACAAAAACATAGCAGAACCATTGGGACAAGCCGCAACACAAGCTCCGCAACCAATGCAGGCTGCAGCATTAAAAGCTTCTTCAGATTTAGCATTTTCAACAGGTAATGAATTTGCATCAACAGCATTACCTGTGTTTACAGAAATAAACCCACCAGCTTCTATAATTCTGTCAAAGGCTTTCCTGTCAACCATTAAATCTTTTATTACAGGAAATGCTACTGAGCGCCATGGCTCAACAACAATTGTGTCTCCATCTTTATAAGCGCGCATGTGAATTGGCAAACTGTATTTTTTTGCCAAGGACCATGAGCCTTGCCATCAATATACATGCTGCATGAGCCGCAAATTCCTTCTCGGCAATCATGATCAAATGCAATAGGCTCTTTGCCCTCTTCAATCAATCTTTCATTCAGTACATCAAACATTTCAAGAAAAGACATTTCAGAAGAAATATCTTTTACATCATAAGTTTCAAAGTTTCCTTTTGATTGTGAATTTTTTTGTCTCCAAACTTTGAGTGTGAGATTCATGTTATAATGTTCCATGTAAATCGCTTTATTTTATAATGTTTATTTGTTATTAAACATTAATTTTTATCTAAATAATTTTTAAAAAATAATTTATTTATAAGATCGTTGGCTTGGATGTGCCACTTCAAAATGCAAGTTCTTCTTTATGCATTCACTTCACTATCTCCTTTATATTCCCATGCAGCCACATAACGTAAATTCATCATCATCTCGTATTGCTTCGCCTTCTTCTGTTTGCATTTCTTCCCTGAAATGGCCGCCACAGCTTTCTTTGCGGTTAAGTGCATCCATGCACATCAATTCTCCCAGCTCAATAAAATCTGCAACACGTCCAGCTTTATCAAGTTCAGGATTCATTTCATAAATCTCTCCGGGAATTTTTACATTACTCCAGAATTCTTTTTTTAATTGTTGTAATTTCTTCAATTGCCTCTTTTAATCCTTCTTCATTGCGTGCCATGCCACATTTATCCCACATGATTTTTCCAAGTCGTTTATGAAAACTTTCAACAGATTCATTTCCTTTAATGCTCATCAGTTTTTCTATTCTTTCTCTTACTTCATTTTCTGTTTCTTCAAATGCCGGATGTGTAGTTGGAATAATTGCAGGTTCTTATTTCATCTGCCAAATAATTTCCGAAAGTGTAAGGAATAACAAAGTATCCATCAGCCAAACCTTGCATCAATGCTGAAGCTCCAAGCCTGTTTGCTCCATGATCGCTAAAGTTTGCTTCGCCTAAAGCATACAACCCGGGAACAGTTGTCATCAATTCATAATCAACCCAAAAGCCGCCCATTGTATAATGCACAGCAGGATAAATGCGCATCGGAACATCGTAAGGATTTTCACCGGTTATCTTTTCATACATCTCAAAAAGATTTCCATATTTTTCTTCAACTACTTCTTTACCTAATTCGATAATTGTTGCTTCATCTGCATTTTGCAATTCCTCTGTTTGCCAGCTTCTATTAATCCATATCTTTTTATTGCATCAGCAAAATCAAGATACACTGCCATCTTCGTTGTGCCTACTCCATAACCTGCATCACATCTTTCTTTTGCAGCACTTGATGCAACATCTCGTGGCACTAAATTTCCAAATGCAGGATATCTTCTTTCCAAATAATAATCTCTTTCTTCTTCAGGAATTTCAGTGGCTTTTCTTTTATCATCTTTTATTTTTGGGAACCCAAATTCTTCCATCATTGCGTAAGACTTTCACTCATTAAGTGTAAGCTTGCTTTGATGTTCGCCGCTAACAGGAATACATGTTGGATGAATTTGTGTAAAACATGGATTGCCAAAGTATGCACCTTTTTTATGTGCCTTCCATGCGGCAGTAACATTACTGCCCATTGCATTAGTGCTTAAATAAAATACATTTCCATAACCGCCGGAACATAATAAAACTGCATGACCAAAGTGTCTTTCCAGTTTTCCTGTAACTAAATTTCTTGCAATAATGCCTCTTGCTTTTCCATCAATTGTTACAATATCAAGCATCTCATGCCGTGAATACATTTTTACATTTCCCAAAGCAACTTGTCTTTCCAAAGCACTGTATGCACCTAATAATAATTGTTGTCCTGTTTGACCTGCAGCATAAAATGTACGCTGTACTTGCGTTCCGCCAAATGAACGATTGCTTAACAATCCACCATATTCTCTTGCAAAAGGAACACCTTGTGCCACACATTGATCAATAATGCTTCCGCTAACTTCTGCAAGACGATAAACATTTGCTTCTCTTGAGCGATAATCGCCCCCTTTAACTGTATCATAAAATAAACTGAAAACAGAGTCGCCATCATTCTGATAATTCTTTGCTGCATTAATGCCACCCTGCGCTGCAATAGAATGTGCACGCCTTGGGCTATCCTGAAAACAAAATGCTTTTACTTTATAACCTAATTCACCCAAACTGGCTGCAGCAGAGGCTCCTGCAAACCAGTACCAATCACAATAACTTCAAGCTTGCGTTTATTGGCAGGGTTAACAAGATTTACATGGTCTTTATAATCACTCCATTTTTTTTCAAGATCACCTTCAGGAATTTTTGCATCTAATGCCATACGTAAAATTTGATAGTTTTCTAAGATGATTTATTGTATTAAATTTATTGAAGCCAATTGCCATAAATGAAATTGGCATCAAAGCAAACAAAATGCAAATGACAATTGAATAAAAAATTCCAATGCCTTTTACGATTGGTGTATATCTTTTATGATTAATCCAAATGTTTGAAATGCACTTTGAAAACCATGCAACAAATGCCAAGCAAGAGATATCATCCCAAAACATAAATTATTACAACCCAAATGAAATACACAGCATTCGCATATAAATTATGAACTTCCTGGCCATTTGTAAGTAGTAAAGATGTTCCATTTGGCGCCATGAACAGTACATTCCTCTTAAGTGCCTGTCCAAAAATGATATAAATGCACTATCAAAAACAATAAGTATCAATGTTCCAAGTAAACCCATATTTCGGCTATACCATTTATTTCCCTGGGTAATTTTCTTCACGTAACATATTTTATTGGTCTTGCTTCTGTATTTTGTCCCCACAATAAAAATCCCTGAACGATGTGCAAAATAAACCCTGCAAATAATCCAATTTCCAAAAAGCGCATAAATCCAATTAGTACCCATAAAAGATGCTGCCGTGATTAAAGGTTTCACCATTATCACTAAAAAAAATCATGCCATTAATAAAGCATGAACAATTAAAAAAATGATCAGAAAAAAACCGTGAAACCCATTACATATTTTTTACCAAGAGAAGAAGTGAAAAACTGTTTCCAGGTCATAAGTGAGAGAGTTATGATAATTGATTACACAAATAATTACAGACATGATAATTAATAAAAATTAAGAAAGGTCTTAAGATATGCGAAAGCGCTTAATTATAAGTGATGATAAGAATTGCCATACTTCCAATAACATTTATAAGCAACACAAATACTGCTTTCACTCATTCTCCTTATAAATACTTATCTATCTGGTTAAACAAGAACATCGGGTTTTATGGTGCGCCAATTGAGGAAATTCATTAATTCAATATAATGATTTAGCCTTGCTTTTTTAAAATCATATTGTGTTTGCTCAGGCATATTAAGGCTAAATATCCAGCCACCTTCATCAGTTACCTCTCAAACCATTCTTCATAATAACTGTCGTCGCTGCTGTGAAAGTTTAAAACATTCTCTGCAATTAAAATAAATTTTGTAATGCCTTCCCGCAAAAATTCATCAATCACATCACGCTTTAAGGCTCATGATATCATTTTCAATAGCATCGTTCCATTCCCCAATCAATTCAATAATCATGTATTGTTCCTGATAATCGGCCATTAAGATTTTAAATATAAAGTTGAGCTTCCAAACTCATCCCATTGCGGATGTATATAATAATTATAAACTGTTTGAGTAAACACAAATTCACTATATTCCCTTCCATAAAAAGGCGAACGTTCATCTTCTTCTGAAGTATATAAATAGTGCCAGTTATCGTATGGTTCTATATCCTGCATATGTCCTGTTCTATAACTTTTTTTGATACAATTTTGTTGCAGCAAATTTATTTAAGTCTGCTTATAACAAGATGTAAGAATTTTATAAATAAAAAAAGCCGTTCATTGCGAACGGCCCTTATTACTAAACCCAATTTTTTTTATTCAACAACGAGCTTGTCTGCAAAAATAGCTTTGCCATTTGCATCGGTTATTTTAATCATATACATACCTGCTGCCTGCTTGGTCCTGAATTGAAAATTCTCCACCTGGCCTGGTCCTTTTATATAAACATTTTTTACATCGATAACCCTTCCCTGAACATCTGTAATAGCAACGCTGTACTTGCCGGACGCACTCCTGTCGAAAGTAATTTTTATTTGATCATTAACTACAGGATTTGGATAAATAGAAATAAACCTGTTGCCAATTACTTCAAAGTTTTTAAGGCTTGGCGTGCCAACACTGTTTTGCTTCAAAGCATTGTGAAGCAGGTTGCTGCTTGCCAGGTCTGATGCATTGTAAGACTTATTTTGTGTAACGATTTTTGTTGCGGAAAGATCATTAATGTTCACTTTATAAAAGCCCTCAAATGTATTGGCACTGCTTACGATTACGTTATCATCGTCTACAACAGCTGCACCGTTTACAGTATACGTTCCGGAAAGATTACTAATGGTTCCTTTATAAGTAGCAATTCTTGTTTCCGGATCTATAACAAATACATTTCTGCTGGCGCAAAAAAGATACAACTTACCAAACGCATCGGCCACTATATCTCCGCCCCAGCTACTGCATTTGTTATGAACAGTAATTCCGTTATTGCTTTCAGCATCCACCAAATTGCCAAGATCCGTAATAATAGTTTTGCTTCCTGTAGTAAAGCGTATCAGATGATTGGCATCATTGGTAAGTGCATAACCGTTGCCATCTGCACCTATAGTCATTCTTGTAATGTTGAATGATTCATCATTATAATTAATATTATCAACCAACGTTTTTTGAACAGTATAAAATGTAGGTAAAGATTGGCTTGATGTTAGATCGAGCCACATTAGTTGCCCCGTGCGCATAGATGCAAAAAATAACTTTGAGTGTCTTTGATCAAATGCTGCTGCTGCGCTCATCAATTGTGTAGGGGAAGGATTGGCAACATCAATACTGGCAGTACTTACAGGCATATTATTGATCTTTAGCTGCGCAGCATTTCCGTCAATCAGGAGCCTGTCTACAGACCTGTTTGTTTCTGCATCAATAAAGGAAAATTTCGTTTTGCCATTTTCAAAAAGAGTTGAATGAACAGCACCGGAGCTCATATCAAACGTTCTGATATCAGTCCAGTTGAAGTTGCCGTTTTCCTGGCCGGTGATGGCATAAGCAACATTGCTTGTTTGGGAAAAGCTTTTAAAACAAACAGTTGTAAAAAGTAAAAGTAAAATTTTTGATTTCATAGATGTAAGTGGTTTGGTTAACGGTGATTGAATGATAAATTTAATAAAATAAGCGATATACTGCAAGACTTATTTATAATTTTCGATTGCTTTTTTTACAGTTTTATATTTCAATAATAATTTTTTTGCTTCACGCTTATTTTGAATGCCGGTGCTTTTCATCAATATCTGAACGCCCCTGCCTATCACTTTATTATTGGTAAGCTGCATATTTACCATCTTGTTATCTTCTACTCTTCCCAGTTGTATCATTGCTGCAGTGGAGATCATATTTAAAACCATTTTTGTTGCAGTGCCGGCTTTCATGCGGGTACTGCCGGTGATAAATTCAGGCCCCGTAATTATTTCAACAGGATAATCTGCTATCTGACTAATTGGTGAATCAGGATTGCAGCAAATACTTCCCGTAACAATATTATTTTCTTTGCACTTTTTTAAAGTGCTCAATACATAAGGAGTTGTACCGCTTGTGGCAATACCGACTACAACATCACTGTTATGCAACATATGTTTTTGTAAATCCATCCAACCTTGCTCTGTATCATCTTCAGCTTTTTCTATAGCGTTAGTAAGTGCTGCGTTACCGCCCGCGATAATGCCAATAACTAATTCTTTAGACACCCCAAATGTAGGCGGGCACTCACTTGCATCAAGAATGCCCAGGCGACCGCTGGTACCTGCACCAATATAAAAAAGTCTTCCACCCTGGCTCATGCCTGAGGATACTGCACTAACCAATTTTTCAATTTGAGGTAACGCTTTTTTAACAGCGTCGGCTACTTTTTTATCTTCCTGATTGATGGCTGTGACTATTTCCTTAACGGACATTTTTTCAAGATGCCTGTAGTTTGAAGATTCTTCAGTAATTTTTTTGAAAGACATAAATGTGTTTACAATCAAAATTATTGTATCAAACCAAATAAGACACAGGATATTATTCATAATGTGCATGGATGACTATTATAAAATTGTTGTTAAACTTCCCGCTGCTTTGTTTGCTAAAACCACATACAGTAATTTACATGCTCATTTATTTTTATAAAACGTGTTATTCAAGAATGAATAAAAGTATCCTGTCGGTTATAGTTTTTGTTATATCAATAACCAGTTTATATTCTCAAAATATCGATTCCACAATTGAGAAATACGCTACTAATTTTAGCCTTGAACGAACCTATCTTCATTACGATAAATCTGCTTATAGCGCAGGAGAAACCGTTTGGTATAAGGCTTACATTATGAGTGATATGTATCCTGCAGATGCCAGTAAAACTTTTTATTTAGACTGGACAGATGATAAAGGAAAACTTTTACAACATGCAATGATTCCTGTCATTTATGCTACCGCTTCAGGACAATTTGATATCCCTTCAAATTATTCGGGCAAATACATACATGTAAAAGCTTATACGAAATGGATGCTGAATTTTGACTCCTCTTTTTTATATAATAAAGATATTCGCATAATTGCTAAAACACCTGCCAACACTGCGTCTTCAAAAAATGTAATTACATCTTCCATTCAATTTTTTCCTGAAGGTGGAGATATAATACAAGGAGTTCTGAACAAAATCGCTTTCAAAGCTAATGATCAATATGGAAGACCGGTAAAATTAAAAGGCTTTGTATTTAATGATCACAATGAAAAAACAGACAGCCTGCATATTATTCACGATGGAATGGGATTTTTTTATTTGTTGCCAAAAGAAAATGAAAGTTTTACTGCAAAATGGAAAGATGAAAAAGGAACTGAACATACCACCGCTTTACCTTCTGTAAAGCCCGCTGGAGTTGCATTACAAGTAACTATAGCCGGTGCTAAAAGAAATTTTAGAGTCCTAGCACCGATGTCGGCTGCTGCAAATTTAGGGCTGCTTCATGTAATAGGAACAATGTATCAACATGAAGTATTTAAATTTTCAAAGGACATATCTCAAGGCATGATAGAAGGCAGCATACCTGCATCTTCTTTGCCGAGCGGTATATTAACCATCACTGTGTTTAATAACAACTGGAAACCTTTGGCAGAGCGAATTACATATATTAATAACGGCGAGTTTCTATTTAATGCAGAGATGAATGTTGAACATTGGGGACTGAATAAGAGAGCAAAAAACGAAGTGTCTATTACCGTGCCGGATAGTCTTCCCGCGAACTTTTCTGTTGCAGTCACTGACCTTGGAATTGATGATGACAGCAGTGATAATATAATTTCTCATCTGATGCTGACCGGTGATTTGAAAGGACAGGTTTATAACCCATCTTATTATTTCAGAAATAATGATGATACCTTGGCGCAACAATTGGACCTGGTAATGCTAACCCATGGCTGGCGCAGGTTTAAGTGGGATGATGTAGCTGCAGGAAAATGGCCTAAAATCATTTATCCGAGAGACTCAACATACTTAACACTTTCAGGACAAATATATGGTGGCACTTCATCACAATATCGCAATGCAGGTAATCTTGCTCTGATAATCACTGAAAATAAGAAAAACAAAATGGACGTGGTAAGCATACAATCCGATGGCACTTTTGATGATTCTACGTTTATATTATTTGACAGCACTCATGTTTATTATAAGATGCCGCCTTCTAAAGGGCTTGATGATGCTTCCGTAAAATTTATGGAAAACAGGCTGCCGCCATTAGCAAATAACATAAATGCGACTTCGCTGTTTTCAAGCAATATTAATGATACGGCTGGAAATGCAAGGCATCTGCGGCTTGCAACAGAAATGGCGGATGCATTAAATTTCAGCAAAGCTAAAGTGCTGGAAACAGTAACTGTTGTTGCAAAAACCAAATCGCCCGTACAGGTACTTGATGAGAAATATACATCAGGTTTATTCAGAGGTGGAGACGCTTACCAGTTCGATTTAATAAACGATCCGAGAGCCGTTGGAGCATTAAATATTTTCAATTATCTGCAGGGCCTTGTCGCAGGCTTGCAAGTAAATACTTCAGTGAACCCTCCCAGCTTGTTATGGCGTGGTGGCAGCCCTGCATTGTTTCTTGATGAAGCACCTGCGGATGTAAATCTTATTGCCGGAGTGCCCATCTCGGATGTTGCTTATGTAAAAGTAATGCGTCCACCATTTATGGGAAGCTCTGATGGCAGCAATGGAGCAATAGCGATATATACGAGAAGAGGTGGAGACGTGAAATCCACGCCGGACAAAGGTTTGAACAATAACCTCGTTACTGGTTATAATGCCATGAAAGAATTTTATTCGCCAAACTATGGAAGCTTTAATACTGACGATCCGAAGCAAGACCTTAGAACTACCTTGTATTGGAATCCGCAAATAAGTACAACAAGGCTAAACAATAAAGTTGTGTTTTCTTTTTATAACAATGACGTAAGCAATGCTTTCAGGGTTATTATTGAAGGTATGGGCAGCGACGGTCGCCTGGTGCACATTGAAACGACAATGGAGTAACCTGGAATTGCTATAAAATTAATCTTCTAAAGAATGATATTTAATCAATCCATCTAAAGGATTTTTCAAAACGTTACCCAGTTGTAATTGGTAATCATCGCACATTTCAGCCAATACATCTTTAAAGCCAAAGGCAATACTTCCGGTAAAATGCACAGGCAAACTCCAGCTTTCGCTGAACTTATAAATATGATTATAAAAAAAATCATTAAAACCATCCTCAATAATATTTTCAATCATATAATGCCCGCGGTTCTCTGCAAGAAAAATAGCAAAGGATGCGAGATATCGATTGGCAAGCGGTTGTTTGTAAACAGCATTTAAAATCTCATTAGTGTTGGTCACAAATCTTGCATCAAACCTTGCACGAAGGTCTTCGTCGAAGGTGTTATATAAATAATATTGTATTACTTTTTTACCAAGATATGCGCCACTTCCTTCATCACCAAGGATATATCCAAGCCCGGGATTATTTTTTGTAATTTTTTTCCCATTATAATAACATGAGCTGGAACCTGTGCCCAGTATACACGCTATGCCCTTATTCTTTCCGCAAAGCGCCTTGGCTGCCCCTTCTATATCAGTATCAACAAATATTTTTGCATTTATAAAAATATTTTGCAATGCTTGCTTTACAATTTTTTTATTCGCAGCAGCGGCGCATCCTGTACCATAATAAAAAACCTCATTCACATCATTTTTTATGAACGGCAACACTTCATTTTTAATAATGTTTTCCATTTGCGCAGCATTAATAAAATATGGGCTCATGCCTTGGGAAATAACACTAATTTTTTTGTTTCCATTTAGTAAGGCACCATTCTGTTTTTGTGGAGCCGCTGTCGGCAATCAATTTGATGACAGGCATTTTTATCTCGGGTTTATTTAAGGAAATTTGTACTCTTTTAATAAATAAAATTATAGAATAAAGAATAGTATGCGGTAATAAAAAGTTACAGGTATGGTTGCCTTTGATATTAAGCGTTTGTATAGTGGCAGGCATGTTTATAGGTTATCGTATTAAAGGAAATATGCCTGATACAGGAATATTTTTTACCAGCAGGCCGAAGCCTGTTCAGGAAGTAATTGATCTCATAAACAGAGAATATGTTGACAAGGAAAATACTGATTCTCTTGGAGATATAGCAATACAGTCTATGCTTGCAAAGCTCGATCCACACTCGGTTTTACTGCCTCCGCCGGAACTGCAAAGTTAATGAAGATCTTGAAGGACAATTTTATGGAATAGGTATCGAGTTCAATATTTTTAGTGATACCATTAATGTTTTAAATGTTTTGCCAAAAGGTCCTTCGGATGATGCAGGCTTATTGGTGGGGGATAAATTTTTAAAAGTAAATGATTCGTTGGTTGCAGGAGTAAATATTACTACTGAAAAAATCAGGAAGCTTTTACGTGGATCAGAAGGCAGCAAAGTGAATATTCTTCTTTTGAGGAATGGCAATAAAAAAGTGGTAACTGTTACACGCGGCATGATACCTATTTATAGTCTTGATGCGGCTTACATGATAACAGATTCCATCGGTTACATAAGACTAAATAAGTTTGCAGAAACTACTTATGATGAATTTATGCAAGCCACGCAAAGCCTGCTGAAAAAAGGTATGAAGAGCATGATACTTGACCTGAGAGATAATGGTGGCGGCATTCTTACACAAGCAACTAATATTGCCGATGAATTTTTAAGTGGCGATAAACTTATTACTTATACAAAAGGTGAGCATTCGCCAAAGAAAGAATACAGATGCAGTAAAGATGGCATTTTTGAAACAGGAAAACTGATAGTCCTTGCCAATGAAAACACTGCAAGTGCCAGCGAAATACTTATTGGTGCATTGCAGGATTGGGATCGGGCAACGGTTGTTGGAAGGCGTACGTTTGGTAAAGGTCTTGTGCAGGAACAGTTTCAGTTAAGTGATGGTTCGGGGTTGCGACTGACCGTTGCAAGATATTATACACCGCTTGGACGAAGCATTCAAAAATCTTACAAAGATGGCGTGGATGCTTACAATCATGATCTGATGAACCGCTTTCACGATGGAGAAATGACTTCTGTTGATTCTATAAAACACGTAGATGAAAAAGTTTTTAAAACGCCTTCGGGCAAACTAGTGTATGGCGGCGGCGGAATCACACCGGATGTTTTCGTGCCTTATGACACAACCGGGTTTGATAAAGAAGTTGCAAAGGCTTATATAAAAGGAACTTTGAACGATTTTATTTATAAAAATTATTTAGTTCACGAGCAACAATTCAATTCTTATAAAACACCGGATGCATTTGAGAAAAATTATAAGCCCGATGAGGGAACACTCAATGATCTTAAAAAATTCGCGGCTAAGGATTCGATAACATTTACTCTTGATGATAAAGAAAAATCTTTTTTACAAAAGGAAATAAAACTTTTAACAGCAAGACAAATCTGGCGCACAGAAGGCTTATATGAAGTAAGCAATCCTGATGATGAAGCAGTGCGAAAAGCCTTGCAGGTGATGGGTTCTACAACACTTACGCAATTAGTAAAATAATTTTTTATGTGGAAGAATAATATTCTGGAAACGATTGGTAATACTCCTTTGATTAAGTTGAATAAGATTACAAAAGATTTGCCATGCACTGTTCTTGCAAAAGTGGAATACTTTAATCCGGGCAATTCCATAAAAGACCGCATGGCAATAAAAATGCTTGAGGTAGCTGAGAAAGAAGGAAAAATAAAACCCGGAGGCACTATCATTGAAGGCACATCCGGCAATACAGGAATGGGACTTGCGCTTGCCGCAATAGTGAAAGGTTACAAATGTATTTTCACAACAACTGATAAACAATCAAAAGAGAAAGCAGATATTTTAAAAGCAGTGGGTGCGGAAGTGATCGTGTGTCCAACAAATGTAGATCCCGATGATCCGCGCTCTTATTATTCTGTATCACAAGACTCGCAAAAGAAATTCCGAATTCATGGTATGTAAATCAATATGATAATCTTGCTAACAGGCTGGCACATTACGAAAAACAGGGCCTGAAATTTGGGAACAAACGGAAGGAAAAATAACGCATCTTGTTGTTGCAGCAGGAACCGGGGGAACAATTACTGGCGCAGGAAAATATTTGAAAGAAAAAAATGCTGACATACAAGTTTGGGCTATTGATGTCTATGGTTCTTTGTTAAAAAAATATTTTGATACAGGTGAGATAGATGATAAAGGAAGTGCATCCGTATATAAGCGAAGGTATTCGGTGAAGATTTTGTGCCGGCAAATTATGATATGAGATGATCGATCACTTTGAAAAAGTAACTGATAAAGATGGTGCGATAATGGCACGTCGGATTGCAAAGGAAGAAGGGTGTTTTGTGGATATAGCGCAGGCAGTTGCTTGCAGGGATTGATGCAATTAAAAAATGAATTGAAAAAAGATGATGTAGTGGTTTGCATTTTCCATGATCATGGAAGCAGGTATGTTGCAAAAATTTATAACGATCAGTGGATGATGGAGAGAGGATTTTTTGATGTGAAAACTTTTAAAGACCTGGTGAATGCCCGGGGAGCAAAAAAGCTGGTTACCATTTCAGCCAAAGCAAATGTTGCCGATGCCATGAGCTTGATGAAAAAATATGACATAGAAAACATTCCGGTAACTGATAACGACACCATCGTAGGATCACTAAGTGAAAGCGGTTTATTCGATAAAATTTTATCTAACCCTGAAATAAAGAATCACACTGTTGAATCTGTTATAGAAAAAGAGTATCCTGTTGTTGCATTTGAAACACCTGTTGAAAAGCTAAGTAAAATGATTTCCAAACAAAGCGGTGCGGTATTAGGTAAAGATGAAACCGGGAGCTATCACATTGTTACTAAATACGATATTATTCAAAGCCTTGCAAAATAAATTTTGAGCTTTGATTCAGTGTTGGTAATATCACAACTTATCATAACTATGCAAAGTAAATCGTGTTTTTACTAAAGCAGTTCTGTATTTTTTACTCTTACTGATTTATATTTTTACTATACTTTCAGTAAATACCTATGCAGGGAAATTCAGTAATAGCGCTCTTGTATAACAGTTGATGCCAGTATATCTTTGTCTCAGAAGTTGATTGATGTTGATTTAGCATTAATCAAAAATTATCCAAAACATCCTTAGAGAAACAAAGATCAGAATCTATCCAAATTCCTGAAAAAATCACAAATCCGGTATCAGTCAACTTCTACTTTTTTTTATCCAACATTCTGAGAAATTCCAATAAATATCCCGACAAAAAATCTTCTTTTATCCTTTTAAAAATTAAATAATCCTTATATCGTTTGCTAAGGCTGAATAGCCTGGCCTTAACCCTCCAAAGAACCTGATATTCAAGGTAAATAATTTACTTCCGTAGTTTTGAAGATTTCTTAATTACGGAAGTTTTTTATTTTATATAACCACATGCTCATTTATCCAGAGTTGCATTTTTTTAAAAAAATTTATCGAAGAATAATATCAGTTGTGCCTTCGCAAACGGAACTCCTGTATGATCTTGGATTGGAAGAGGAAGTAATTGCTATTACTAAGTTTTGTGTGCATCCCCTGGAATGGTTCCATAAAAAGACGAAAGCAGGTGGCACAAAAAATTTAAACATGACATTAATAAAAGCGCTTTCGCCTGATCTTATTATCGCTAATAAAGAAGAAAATACCAAAGAACAAATTGAAGAGCTGGCATCGCTTTTTGATGTATATGTTTCTGATGTAAAAAATATTACTGAGGCTATTGCTATGATAAATGATATTGGAATACTAACAGGTACTAAAGAAACAGCAATAAACATTTCTGATGGCATTGAATCAAAATACAAAAATCTGCAACAAAGTTTTTGTAATAAAAGAAAAATAAAAGCTGCTTATCTAATTTGGAAAGATCCTTACATGGCTGCCGGCAATGACACCTTTATAAATGATATGCTGAGCTATTGCGCGCTTGAAAATATATATGGTAATATTGAACGATATCCGCAAATAGAATTAAAAGAGATGAATCTCATAATAGAATCGAATACAGGCTTCGGGCTAACAATATTATCATCTGAGCCTTACCCTTTTAAACAAAAACATGTGCACGATCTTTGTTTACAATTGCCTTCCTCAAAAATAATACTTGCAGATGGTGAAATGTTTAGCTGGTATGGAAGCAGGCTTTTGCAAGCCGCAGATTATTTCGAAAAGTTTCGAAGTGATGTAGAAACGTTGTTTAATCAAGATTGAATTGAATCAATAATTTCATGAGAGTACAAGCATCTATCCTATTGTGTTTTTATGAATTTCGTGTACGTTTGCAGCTAATTTTAAAAAAAACTGAATGGCTTCTAAAAACATTACTGAATTGTTAGGCGATAAAGCCGAAAGCTTATTAACGCATAAGTGTATTATTGACAAGTCTTCTATCACTTTACCATCATCCGGGTACATTGATGATATTTTTGTAAAAAGCAATCGCAATAATCGCGTGGTGCAAAGTATGCAAACACTCATGAGCCACGGCCGCCTTGCTGATACCGGGTATTGTTCTATTTTTCCTGTTGATCAAGGTGTAGAACACAGCGCCGGCGCATCTTTTGCTCCAAATCCTATTTATTTTGATCCTGAAAATATTGTAAAACTTGCTATGGAAAGTGGTTGCAATGGTGTCGCTTCCACGTTTGGAGTATTAGGGATTCTTAGCAGGAAATATGCTCATAAAATCCCTTTTATTGTAAAGATTAATCATAATGAATTATTAAGTTACCCTAATAAATTTGATGAAATAATGTATGGTACGGTTAAGAGTGCTTATGATATGGGTGCCATTGCTGTCGGTGCAACCATTTATTGGGGCAGCCAGGAAAGCACACGGCAGTTGCAGGAAGTAAGCAAGGCATTTGAAATGGCGCATGAACTGGGCATGTGCACTATACTTTGGTGTTATACAAGAAACAACGCTTTTAAAGTTGGCAATGTAGATTATCATACATCAGCCGATCTTACGGGACAGGCTAATCATTTAGGCGTAACAATCCAGGCAGATATTATTAAACAAAAAATAGCAACTAATAATGGCGGATATAATGCTGTCAAGTTTGGTAAAACGTCCAAACTAGTTTATGAAAAACTCACTACTGATCATCCAATAGATCTTTGCCGCTACCAGGTATTAAATTGCTATAGCGGAAAAATAGGATTGATCAATAGCGGTGGTGAAAGCCTTGGTGATTCTGATTTACAGGAAGCGGTTATAACTGCAGTGGTAAATAAACGTGCGGGTGGTATGGGTCTTATTCTTGGAAGAAAAGCATTCCAAAGGCCTTTTAAAGAAGGGGTTGAATTATTGAATGCAACACAGGACGTTTTCCTTGACGAGAGCATAACTATTGCATAAGCAAAAAGGGAAGCCATCGAAATTTTGAATGGCTTCTGAAATGACTTAATGATTTTTTATGAAACAGGAAGAAGATTTTGACGCAAACCTTGCCGGTGAAGAAGGAGACACTGAAGAAACAAAACGGCGATGGTTCAGAAGAATAAAAAAAGGAATTACTACTTCTACCAAAGATAAAAAAGAAGCGCCCGACGGGCTTTGGACAAAATGCCCTTCGTGCCGCTACACCTGCACTGTTAGTGAGCTTCGTGAAAATTTATTTGTATGTCCTAAATGTAATTATCATCATAGAATAGGTAGTGAGGAATACTTTGAAATCATCTTTGACAATGAAAGCTACGAAGAGCTTTTTGGCAACATAAGATCAAAAGACTATCTCGGTTTTGTTGATATGAAGCCTTACGCACAAAGGCTTGAGGAAACCTACAGCAAAACATCTATCCATGATTCCATAACCGTGGCGCATGGTAAAATTCGTTCCATGGAATTGGTAATAGCTTGTATGGATTTCGAGTTTATTGGTGGCAGCCTTGGTAGTGTAATGGGTGAAAAAATTGTGCGTGCATGTGAGTATTGCATTGGTCACAAAATCCCTTTCATGATCATTAATAAAAGCGGCGGAGCCAGAATGATGGAGAGCGCTTTTTCGTTAATGCAACTCGCAAAAACGTCTGGCGCTTTATCGAAAATGTCTGACGCAAAAATCCCCTATTTTTCTCTTTGCACCGATCCTACTTTCGGTGGCACTACTGCATCATTTGCTATGCTTGGTGATATCATAATGGCTGAACCCGGCGCTCTTATTGGCTTTGCCGGGCCTAGAGTTATTAAAGAGACTATAAAAAAAGATTTGCCTGCAGGATTTCAGAGAAGTGAATTTTTGTTAGAGCATGGCTTTCTTGATTTTATTATTCAGCGCAGAGATTTGAAAGATAAGCTATCACAGCTTTTGATTTTATTTAAACAATAGTACTTGCATTATTTGCTCATTGCTTACTGATCATCTATTTGCTTTTCATGGAAATCAATAACCGCAAAGCATATTTTGAATATAATATTGAAACAAAATATGTTGCAGGCTTAGTATTAACTGGTACTGAAATAAAATCGTTGCGAAGCGGCAAAGCCAGCTTTAATGATAGTTATTGCATTTTTTTCAAAGGGGAATTATATGTAAAAAACTTATACATTTCTGAATACACTTTTGGAACCATCCATAATCATGAGCCAATGCAGGAACGCAAACTTCTATTACAAAAAAAAGAATTGCACAAGCTTGAAAATAAAATAAAAGAAAAAGGTTACACTATTGTTCCGTTGAAAATTTTTCTTGCTTCAAATGGTTTTGCCAAAATAGAAATAGGTCTCGGAAAAGGCAAAAAGATATTTGATAAAAGAGAGACCATTAAAGCCAGGGAAACCGAGCGTGATGTAAAAAGAAAATATGGTGTGTAATGATTTTAAAGTTAATCAGATCAACATTCACTCAAGCTTAGAGGTACGTTTATAGCAAGCCCTCCATCAGCTGTTTCTTTATATTTATTATTCATATCAAGCGCTGTATCCCACATGGTTCTTATTACAGCATCAAGCGTAACTTTTGCATAATCAGGAGAGCTCTGAAGTGCAAGCTGGCAAGCAGTTATAGCCTTTATAGCACCCATAGTATTTCTTTCAATACAGGGTACCTGAACCAATCCATTTATCGGGTCGCAAGTCATTCCGAGATGATGTTCCATAGCAATTTCAGCAGCCATCAAACACTGTCTTTGGGATCCCCCAAAGCATTCAGTTAAAGCCGCTGCAGCCATTGATGATGATACACCAATTTCTGCCTGGCAGCCGCCCATGGCAGCAGATATTGTTGCTCCTTTTTTAAAGATGCTTCCTATTTCCGAAGCAGTTAATAAAAACCGGATTATTTTATCATCTTCATAACCATCACAAAAAATAATATAGTAAGCAAGCACAGCAGGCACAACGCCTGCAGCACCGTTTGTCGGCGCAGTTACCACTCTTCCAAAAGATGCGTTCTGCTCATTTACGGCAAGAGCAAAGCAACTGACCCAGTCAAGAATATATTTGAAATGGTAACCACCTTCTTTTATTGCAACAACCCATGAATCAAAATCGCTGTACGATTTTGCATTTAATAATTTTTTATTCAGCTCTGCAGCCCGTCTTTTAACCTGTAAGCCACCAGGTAAAACGCCTACACTATGACAACCCATAAAAATTGATTGCTTCATCACTTCCCATATTTGCAAAAGCCTTTTGCAGGTTTCAGTTTCATTGCGCCATGCATTTTCATTTTCCATGACTACTTCGCTTATACTCAACCCGGTTTTCATGCACCAATGCAATAGATCATCCGCATGATCGATTGGGAACGGAAGGCTTATATCGCCTGCACCCGAAAGTTGCTCTCCTTCTTTTACCACAAAACCTCCGCCTACAGAATAGTAAGTCTCTGCAAGATGCTCACCGTTATTAAATACAACCAGGAACGTGAGTGCATTGGAATGATAAGGCAATGTTTCTGTAAATAGAAATTCAATATCTTCTTGAGGATTAAAATCAATCTCGTGTCTTCCATTCAGCAACAATTTTTTCATGGCCTTAATATCATTGATCCTTGCATCAATAATATTTACATCAAAGGTTACAGGATCTTCGCCACACAAGCCTAGTTGTACTGCAATATCGGTTCCATGTCCCTTACCGGTTTTTGCAAGTGAGCCGTAGAGGAGCACTTCAATGCGAAGAACTTTATCTAAATTGTTTTTTTGCTCAAGTGATTGAAGAAAGATATTTGCCGCTCTCCATGGGCCAAGAGTGTGGCTGCTGGATGGGCCCACTCCTATTTTGAACATATCAAAAACGGAAATGGCTTCGTGACTCACAGATTTTTTTACATAAAGGTATGGCTGTATTTAAACATTTAAATAAAACTATATATTATAAGAAAGGAGTTAACAGAATCTTTTATTGTACGTCTATCAAATGAATGTTATAAATAAGATATGAGCTTGCAGGAATTACTACATCGCCCGTATTATCGCCAACAGGTGTTGAACCGTAAGCCAATGATGGCGGAATGTACAATGTTATGTCGCCACCTTTTCCTATTAACTGCACTCCCTTTTGCCATCCCAATATGACTTCACCCAACTGAAAATTCGCCATTTGTCCAGCTGCTGTGGAGTCGAAAACTGCTCCATTAAAAAAAGTTCCTTTATAAGTTACGCTTACACTTTGGCAAAGATTACTAAAGGTAGTAGCTGCACCAGGCTGATTTATTCTATAATAAAAACCCACAGTATTTTTCGTAGCAACAATTCCCGAATCTGTTAAAAGCGTTTGCAGAGAATCTGATTCTGCAGCCGGGGCTATTACAGATGAAGTAGTATAGGGACAACCACCGCCTACTGTTTTGGTACAAGATGCAATTAACAAAGAGGCAATCGCTATGCAAATGGAAAATCTAATCATCATTTATTTTTTTGTTTTGCAAGTAAGAGCAAAAACTGAATCAATGTGCTGCATTATCTTTCTCTTGCACGCTTTTTAACTCCTTATATAATTGCTCGTTTCTTTCCCATAAAAAACGCATACGAAAGATGGCGTAAAACACTGCAATAAAAAAAACAGCAATTGTTATGAGAATTATTTGCGAATCAGAAATGTAGATCATGTTTTTATACCAATCATGAAAAATAACTGCAAGTAAAATAGGCGAAGAAAAAATGAGTCCCATTGGTAAACCACGCGCCAGCTGCCGCCAAACGCGGCTTTCCTTTTCTCTTTGTTTCTCCCAATAATCTATAAATTTTATTTCATCCCGTGTAAGCATAAAGCAAAAGTATTTAGTTAAAGCTTCACCAAGTAAAGATTTAAGCTTTAATAAAGCAGCGCCTTTGGAATTCAAGTAATAAAATGTAGGTTTGCTTCCATAAAAATTATCTTGTGAAAATTGAGCAGGCACTTGTTTTATATCTTTTGAAAAACAAACAAATTTCTCTTCAGGGAATTGGTAATTTCAAAATAGAAGGTTCTTTTCCTGAAACAATGGATAATGAGAAGCCTGTTATTATCCCCCCGGAAGCGATATCGTTCACTTACAATCCTAAAGGAGAAGAAGAGCCAGACCTTATAGATTTTCTTGTTGTGCATACAAAAAAAATAAAACCGCTTGCCTCTGCTGATCTTGATTCCTTTCTAACACTTGGCCGGCAGTTTTTAAATATCGGTAAGCCATTTACCATCCAAAACCTGGGCACGCTTGAAAAATTGAAATCAGGTATGCTGGAATTCAGGCCTGGACCTTTAATCCAGCGTGTAGAAACGCCTCAAACTAAAATCGAAGATGAAGGAGCAGAGCCGCATGAAGAAAACATGTTCCATGAATATGGAAAAGAAAACACTAATAACAGGAAAGCTTTGGTTCTGATACTTATAATCATTTTATTAGTAGCAGGCACATGGGCAGGATGGCATTATGGATTTTCAAATAAAGCAAATGAACAAACAGAATCGAATGATAACAATATTGTTCCTGTTTTGGATTCATCCGCTTCAACAGATTCAGCACGTATGAAAGATTCTGTTGCCGCTGCAAAAAAGATTAATGATAGTACCAGCAATGACAGCTTGAAAATTGCACAAAAGAATATTACTGATTCTGTTTCATTTAATGTAGTGGTATTTCAAACATCTGATAAGGATTCTGCCATGTCAAGATTTTCCCGGATCAAAAAACATGGGACAAAAGTTATTATGTATACTGATGATGATTCAATCACTTTTAAAATAGCACATCAGTTCAGGCTTCCATTGAAAGACACTACCAAATTGCTCGATTCCCTTAATAGGCATTTTTACAGGGGAAAAGCACATTTGGAATTACGCTAAACTTGTCTTTTTATATATTTTTCTAAAAATATTTTGGAAAAAACTTGCAAAAGTGAAAACGGTGAATAATTTTGCATTCACAAACACACGGATCTTCGTCCATCCCTAAGGACAAAAAAATTTCCCCCAATCCACATATCAATTTTGAACTTCCTGCTTAAGTACATCTGTTACTTATACCAATAGGCTACGAAATAAAATTTTTTCGATCCTCATATCTTTTGTATTTCCACTTATTTTTTTTAATAACTCTCAAACACAAAAGAATGAAAAAATTTTACACACTCGTTTTAACTGTTTTAATTGCAAACAGTTTTCAATTAAAAGCTCAAACAGGTCCTAATCTTTTAGGCGCAAAGGGCACTTTCAGCGCACCTTTCATCACTGTAAATTCATCTGCAGGTTCCTGCACGATGTCTGGTTCTACCACTTACAATCCAGAAGGAAACATTGGTAATGCTTTAACGGGCTGCACTGCAGCCTCAGGTAGTTCTCTTCCTTGCTCAGGTTATACTTACACTTCAGCAAGTGGTGGCCTTGGCCCAGAATTCAGGTATACCATCATTAAAAACATAGGAGATGAAAATGGTGGTAACTGCATTAAAGGTGACTGGAGAGGCCAGGATCATACAGGTGATGGCGGCTATTTCATGGCTGTGAACGGCGCACCAAACAGCACTTACAGTAATGTTTTTTACCAAATAAAAAATATTCCTGTTTGTCCAGGCACTCAATATGAATTTTCAGCATGGGTTTTAAATATCTTGCCTAAAAGCAGTCCTGCAGCAGGTGCGGGTTCCGAGCCAAACATTTCTTTTAATGTTATTGATGGCAGCCACTCATACACAATTGGTAATTCCGGACCTATCGCTTATACCAGCACTCCTACATGGGTAAAGGTTGGCGGAACATTTACGGCTTCTGATACTACTACTTCTGTTGAGCTGCAAGTTGTTAATGCTACTGCTGTTGCTCAGGGCAATGATCTTGGCTTAGATGATATTTCTTTCAATGTTCTTCAATCAAACATTAGCGTTACAAGTCCCAATGGCGACCCTGCACCTAACTCAGTGTGTGAAGGAACAAGCTTCTCTGTTAATTATACAGTGCATGATGCAACACACACTAATACATGGTACAAGTGGCAGGTAAGCACTGATGGTGGTGCTACTTTCGTTGATAGTTCATTAGGAGCTCAGCAAGGTGCTTACACTGGTGATAGCCTCGTGCTGCCAGTTTCTTTTAATAAAGTAAGTGCATCAATGAATGGCCATAAATACAGGCTTATCGTTTCTACATCTGCTGATGGACTTGCAAATGCTGGTTGTACTTATGTGAATGAATATACTTTAATAGTTACTTCTTGTGGTGCACTTCCTGTAACATTGAGCGCTTTCGATGGTAAATATGCTGATGGTTTTGCTACACTGAACTGGCAAACCAGCCAGGAAATTAACAGCGATCATTTTGAGCTTTTTAAAAGTGCTGATGGTGAAAACTTCTCACCTGTTGCAAATATTAAGAGCGCAGGTTTTAGTAACGTTGTAAGAAACTACTCTTACGAAGACAAGTCTCCAAATACTGGTAAATATGTTTACTATCGTTTGAAACAAATTGATGCTGACGGCAAATTCACTTTCTCATCAATTGTTAAGCTGTCTATAGGTATCAACACCTCAGTTGTTGTATATCCTAATCCATTCAACAATGATTTCACTGCATCTTTTAGTGCAACAAAAACTGCACAAGCCACGGTGAAATTGCAAAGCAGTACAGGGCAGTTAATGTTCTTAAAAACGATCACAGTTAATAACGGTAACAATTCTATCTTAATAAATAATCTCCCATCTTTAAGACCTGGAATCTATTATATGACTATTTCCAATGACGAGATAAACTTCAACAGCAAATTACAAAAGCTGTAGTTCCAAAACTGATCATTAATAAAAACCTCTTTAAATTTTAAAGAGGTTTTTTTATTTTATAAAAATTTTCTTTTCAATAATTAAGTTTATTGATTTCTTATTGGATTGGTAACATTTGATGGCTTTTGATAATAAGCGCCGTTGATAATTACACTGTCCGTTGGTGTAGATCTATGAAGATTGTTATTAGCAGGCTGATTAGTATACACAGGGCTCACACCATTATTTGCATCCGTTTGCTGAGTTATATTAGTGACCTTATTACTTTCTAAAGCTCCGTGATTAACACTGCCAACCTGAGGCCTCGCTTGATTGATAACAGGATTACTATTTTGTGGCGAATTATCCGGCGTTCTTAAAGAAGATGGCGTGCCTGGTTTATCATTTCTGGTTCTGATACTATCTATCTGAGAAAAAGAAACCGACGTTATCATGATACATACTAAGCACAATATTGAAATTTTCTTATTCATAATAATTATTTTATAAGATAGTACAATGAATATTGTGCCATAAATAAACCTAAAATAAAAAAGCGAACTTTAGTTCGCTTTGTGACCGCGTTAGGATTCAAACCTAAAACCTTCTGATCCGTAGTCAGATGCTCTATTCAGTTGAGCTACGCAGCCAATCGGGGCGCAAAAATAATAATAATTTGCTGAGAAATTGTTGAAGATTAATTGAAGTAAAACATGAAAATTTATTTCTGGTCCATTGGTAAAACGCATGAAACCTTTGTCAAGGAAGGCATAGAGATTTTTACTAAAAGAATTTCACATTATTTTTTTATTGAATGGAAAATTTTTCCCGCTTCAAAAAAAACCGATCCATCACAAATAAAAAAAGATGAAGCTGCGCAAATAATAAATTGCATAAAACAGGATGACGTGTTAATTGCTTTAGATGAAAAAGGAAAACAATGGACTTCGCCGGAACTTGCAAAGTTCATTCAGGAGAAAGCTGACAATGGTTCGAAGCAAATTATTTTTTTAATTGGTGGAGCTTATGGAATGGATGAATCAGTTTTAAAAAAATGCCATTACAGGTGGAGCCTTTCAAAACTTGTGTTTCCGCATCAGATTGTTCGGCTTATACTTGCAGAACAAGTTTACCGCGCTTGCACTATTATGCGCAATGAGAAATACCATCATTTGTAATTTATATTTGCGGCTCATTTTTACAAACAATGGAAATATCTATAACTATTATCATAATTATTATCACGGTTATTATTTCGATCATCGCATTCAGGAACCAGGATGCAATGAATGCGCTGATATTTTATCCACCTGCCATTACTGATAAAAAACAATATTATCGTTTTATAACTTGTGGCTTTGTACATGCAGATCCCGGTCACTTGTTTTTTAATATGTATGCGTTTTATCTTTTTGGAAATATTACTGAAGAAATTCTTTACAGCCATTTTTGGCGATCAATGGAAAAATATTGTACATAGTTATGTATCTGCTTGCACTGATTTTTCCATTATTCCAAGCTATTTGAAAAATAAAAATAACAGCTAATTATAGAAGCCTTGGTGCCTCCGGTGCCGTGTCAGCAGTGGTTTTCGCTTATATACTCTTTAATCCACTGCAAGGTGTTGGCCTTATGTTTATACCTGTTTACCTCATGGGTTTTTCTTTGGTATTATTTATCTGCTTGTTTCTTATCTGGCTCGATAGAAAAGGCGGAAGCCGCATCAATCATTCGGCTCATATTTGGGGAGCTTTGTTTGGCATTATATTTTTAATTATTGCCAGTAAATTATTTTCTGATTATTCAGTGCTGGATCATTTCCTTAATTCAGTAAGAAACCTCGATCCCAAAAAAATAATTACAATGCCTTAAAATCTATTTGTAAAATATCTTTTGTTGATTAGTTAATTTGAAACGATCATCAATTCTTATCCCGATGACCCAGATAATTTTTTTATTACTTTCAATCACCCAAATATTTTCTTTATCGCTTATTGATATTTTTTGATCAATAAAAAACCTACTCAGTTTTTTTTTCTTTTGCATGCCAAGCGGATAAAAATAATCTCCTTTTTTCCATTTTCTGAGCAACAATGGGAAATGAATATTTTTCTTGTCCAATGTAGCAGAAGTTGCTACCGTCGTGTAGTTTCAAAGTTTCAGATGAATACTTTTTTATAGAAAGCCATCCGTTTTCAAATTCAATTTTTTTATCATTCTCCTCAATTACAATATGGGCTGCCATTGTTATTTATTTTGGTGTAATGATAAGCCATTTCCGGTTCCTTATGATATTATAAGTAGCTGATGAAACAGATTTGCCACTTTCACTTTTTAATAGATTTATTACTTCTCCCGTTTGGTGTGCTGTGAATCCATACTCAATAATTATTTCATAAACAATCGTATGCAACGGCTCTGATTTTTGAAATTTTAAAACAGGAATATGAATTTCGTTGTCTTTTTATTCCAAAAGTTTTTTTTTATGAAATAAAATTGCCTGGTTATATAGTGTTTCAACATCCTTGAATCGCTCGATATTATTTTTAATATTATCCTTAACATCAGGAAATATTTTTTGCAAAGAAGGAATCAATTGATTTCGAAAATAATTTCTTGTGTATTTATCTGTTATGTTGGAAGAATCTTCAGCATAATGATAGATATTATTTTCTTTTGCAAAAAGTAAAAGCTCTTCTTTTTTTGCAAATAAAAGTGGGCGAACTATTTTATTTTGTTTGGGTGCAATGCCATGCAAACCCTTTATTCCAGTGCCTTTGAAGAAATTCATCATAACAGTTTCTATGTTGTCATTTGCATGATGAGCAGTTAAAACATAAGCTGACTGGTGCATGCCGGCCCCTTACTTTCTATTGATTCAAGTAACTCATTAAACCAGTGATATCTTAACTGTCTTGCTGCTACCTGTATAGAAATCTTATTTTCTTCTGCATAATTTTGTGTATCAAATTTTTTTACAAAAAATTCAGCTTTATATTTTTCACTTAAGATTCTTACAAACTGTTCATCTCTTTCACTTTCTTCTCACGCAATTGAAAATTGCAATGGGCAATTGCAAAATCATAACCAGCCTGTTTGCATAACTCACACAACACAACAGAATCCACGCCGCCGCTTACAGCAATCAGCAATTTATCTTTTGGCTGAAAAAGATTTTCTTCTTTAATGAAGTCAATAAATCTTTGTAATAAAGATTCATTGGCAAATGTATACGCGAAGAAAAAATTATTAAATCTTTTACAAAAATCTAGTTCAACAAATCTTCATAAGCCGCCTGCAATTCATTATACGAATGATTATCTCCGCTTTCTTTTGCTTCCTCCATTCCCCTTTCATAAATCTTTATGGCTTCTTCTGTCATCTCCTATTCTTTCTCAGCAGCTTCCCAAGATGATAATATGAGCCGATATAAGTTGGCTCTCTGTGTAAAATTTCATTAAATAATTTCCTGGCTTCTTCATCGTTACCTATCTTAATGTATTCCAGTGCCAGCGCATGTTGCAGAAAACTATCCTTATCGGCAGATTTCAAATATTCTTTTAATTTTTCTATCCTGTTCATCACAATAATTTTTTAGTTTTTCTTTCTGCCTATCTTTGCGCTCTTTAAAAAAATGGCATGATGAAGATTCTTGTTTGCATAAGCAAAACGCCTGACACACGGCAAAAATAGCCTTCACAGATAACAATACGAAATTTGCAGAAGCAGGTGTGCAGTTCATTATTAAACCCTTACGATGAATGGTATGCATTGGTGAGGGCGATTGAATTAAAAGAAGCGGATCCTTCTGCTTCAATTGCATTTGATAAATGTGGGCGGTGCAGATACTGACCCTATCATCCGTAAAGCCTTGGCACTTGGTGGCGATGAAGCATCAGGGTTAATGCAACAGTCATGACAGTTATTTATATTGCTTCGCAAATTGCAGAAGTAGCAAAACAAAATAATTACGATCTAATTTTTACAGGTAAAGAAACAATCGATTATAATGGTTCATCCATTGGCGGAATGATTGCAGAATTGCTTGATCTGCCTTATATTTCTCTGGCAACAAAATTTATACTTAACGGAACAACTGCAACAGTTAACCGTGAAATTGAAGGTGGTGAAGAAATGATGAAGTAGCATTGCCGGTTGTTGTAAGTTGCCAGAAAGGAGTTGCGGAACAACGCATACCAAACATGAAAGGAATTATGGGGGCAAGAACAAAACCACTTAAAGTAGTTGAGCCTGTCGCATGTTGAAACATTAACTATCTATTGTATCTTTTGAATTGCCGCCTGCCAAAAGCAGGAGTGAAGCTGGTTTCAGCCGATCAATCCGGAAGAGCTTGGTAAGGCTTGCTGCATGAAGAAGCAAAAGTATTTTAAACTCCCTAATGGAATATGCAATGATAATTTATTATTCTTAATTTTTAAATTATTAAATTATAATAATGAGTGTTTTAATTTTTATTAGATCAATCGGAAGGGCATATAAAAAAGAATTCTTTTGAAGCAGTAAGCTATGGAGCTAAGGTTGCAGAAATGATGAACACATCTGCAGAAGGGATTGTGTTAGGAAATGTAAACGATGATCTTGCTGCATTAGGTAAATATGGATTAAAAAAGATTCATACGATTAAAAATGAAGCGTTAAATAATTTCGATCGCAGGTGTTTACCAATGTTATCGCAGAAGCAGCAAAAACTGCAGATGCAACCGTGATAATTTTTTCAAACAACGTTAATGGCAAAGCAATTGCTCCCCGCCTTTCTGTAAGGCTTAAAGCCGGCTTGGTTTCCGGCGCAGTAGCATTACCTGATCTTAGCAAACGGATTTACTGTAAAGAAAAATGTTTTCAGTGGAAAAGCATTTGCAAATGTTGTCAATAAAACAGATATAAAAATAATTTCTTTAAATCCCAATGCTTACAAAATAATTAAAACAAAGGCACTGCAGAAGTGTTGAATTGAATATGGAAATTCCCAGACCAAAAGTAAAAGTTACAGCAGTAAATAAAGTAGTGGTGAAGTTCCTTTATCCGAAGCAGATATTGTTGTGAGCGGCGGCCGTGGATTAAAAGGTCCTGAGAACTGGGACTATGGTTACTGATCTTGCAAAAGCATTAGGCGCTGCAACTGCCTGCAGCCGTCCTGTGGCGATGCGACTGGCGACCGCATCATGAACATGTGGCAAACAGGTCTTGCAATTGCGCCAAATTTATATATTGCCATTGGCATTTCCGGAGCCATACAACATCTTGCCGGAGTAAACAGGAGCAAAGTAATTGTTGTAATTAATAAAGATCCTGAAGCGCCATTTTTTAAGGCTGCCGATTATGGTATTGTAGGTGATGCATTTGAAGTAATGCCAAAAATTATTGAAGCCGTAAAAAAATTAAAAGGTACAACTCTGAATAATAATATAAGCAAAACCTTTCATCATTAGGAATTTAATAAAGGTATTAATTTTTATATATTTGCTAATATCAAAATAATCTAACGTACAGAGCTAGGTATGAAGAAAATAGAATTGGAAATTGTTGCCTTTTCTCACAGCATTACCCAAACACATTCTTATGCAGTGGTTCTGGGTGAAGTGAATGGTTTGCGCAGGTTACCAATTGTCATCGGTGGATTTGAAGCGCAGGCAATAGCGGTTGCTCTTGGAAAGAATGCAGCCCAGCCGCCCACTCACGCATGACCTGATGAAAAATTTCATGATGGCTTTTAATGTGGAACTGCATGAAGTAATTATTAATGATCTGCAGGAAGGAATTTTTTATTCAAAACTGGTTTGTTCTACCGATACATGATACTGTTGAAATTGATTCCCGTACCTCGGATGCAGTTGCGCTTGCAGTAAGTTTTGGTTGCCCGATTTATACTTATGATAATATTCTTGAAAGCGCCGGAATTTTAATGGAAGAGGATGATAAAAAGAAAAAAGTGGTCGTTTCTCATGCAGATACAGAACAGTGATGATCTTAAAAAATTTTCTGTTGCGGAACTTGAAAATTTATTGAATGAAGTTCTTGAACAGGAAGATTATATAAAAGCTATTGCCATAAGAGATGAAATAAAATCCCGTAAGTCAAACTGATATTTTTATAATACCTTTTATTCTTCAAATCTTTGCAAATAGATTTTTATAATGTTTATTGAAGAATGATTGTTTTTCCCAATTGCAAAATAAACCTGGGATTTAATATTTTGCGCAAGCGCGCCGATGGGTTTCATGATCTTGAAACTGTGTTCTATCCTGTTTTCTTTCGCGATGTGCTTGAGATTGTTGTTTCAAAAAATGGATCAACAACTATTACCGTTTCAGGAAAAGCTGCCGGAAATGATGACGATAATTTATGCATGAAAGCATATCATCTTTTAAAAAAAGATCATCCCGAAATACAACGTTTAGATATCTTTTTACATAAAGAAATTCCTTCTGGTGCCGGTTTTGGCGGTGGCTCTGCCGATGCAGCATTTATGATACAGCTTATTTGTAAAAAGTTTGATTTGAATATTTCTGAAAAAGAAAAATTAGAGTATGCATCAAAATTAGGGAGTGATTGCGCTTTCTTTTTATACAATAAGCCTTGCCTTGCAACCAGCCGTGGTGAAGCACTTCAGCCGATTAATATATCTCTGCTCAACTATAAAATCATTCTTGTACACCCGGACATACATATTAGTACTTCAGAAGCTTTCAAAAACATAACACCAGTTTTTCCGCAAAAAAGAATCCAAAAAATTATTCAACAACCTATCGAAACATGGAAGTATGATCTTACAAATGATTTTGAAAAGTTTGTTTTTGAAAAATATATTTTAGTAAAAAAAATTAAAGAAGATTTTTATAATGCTGGAGCTGTTTATGCTGCTTTAAGTGGTAGCGGCAGCACTGTGTTTGGTATTTTCAAAAAAGAAGCTGCTATAAATTATAACACTTCTATGTTTAATAAAATTATTAGTGCAGTATAACTTTATTGCACAAATCATCATGTGCTGAAAGTTGCTTCAATATTTTCTTTATCATTTTTTGTTGTATATGCAACTGCACAAACGAACCAACAGAACTTATCGCCATCAGGTTATAATGTTGATTCTTTAAAAGATATTTATGGGCAGAATAAGCGCTTTCTAAAGGAGTACGAATTGCAAACATTGATAGCGCTCTCCTACTATCCTGAGCTTGCGGATGAAAATATTCGTTTTACTTACGGATCTATAAATAGTACGGCGCAAACAACCGTTACGGTTGGATCAATATTTAAAAGGCTGGATAAACATTATATTATTATTATAAACAATGATATAAAAAAGACAGGAATGCTATTGTCTGATGCGCCATTTGATGGACAGGTAGCGCTCATTGCACATGAATTGGCTCATGTCATTGACTTTAAGGATCGTGGTTTTTTTGAAATGCTCTGGTGGGGCATTAGTTATTTAATTGTAAAACCCAGAATGAAAATTGAAATAGAAGCTGATATCATAACTATCCATCATGGACTTGGATGGCCTTTGCTGTCCTGGACCGATTTTGTACTGAACCATTCTACAGCTAACAGAAAATACATAAAAATGAAGCGGAGCAAATATCTTTCAACCAATGAAATTGTAACGTTTACAAGAAAATATGAAAATGCTGACAGCACCGAAAGAAAATAATGTCGAAAAAAATTATACCTTTATCCACCTTTAGTTTATAAATAAAAAAAGTGATTAGCATTTCCATTATACAACGCTTCCTTTCCTTAAATCTTGATTTCCTAGATCATAAGGCATAACCATATCGCCCGTTTCCTGCTTTTCACATTTTTAATTTCCATTTATAATTTATGAGTACTCAATCTGCTATTTCCAAAACAGAATATTTTATTGAACTTGACAATCAATTTGGTGCGCACAATTATCATCCATTACCGGTGGTGCTCGCCAGGGGTAAAGGCGTATATGTATGGGATGTAGAAGGGAAAAAATATTTCGATTTTTTAAGTGCATATTCAGCTGTAAATCAAGGCCATTGTCATCCTGAGATTATCAATGCATTAATTGAACAGGCACAAAAGCTAACCCTTACCAGCAGGGCTTTTCATACAGAAGCTCTTGCAGAGTACAACGAATTTATAACAGACTTTTTCGGGTATGATAAAGTGTTGCCAATGAATAGCGGAGCTGAGGCTGTTGAAACCGCTGTAAAGCTTTGCCGTCATTGGGGATATAAGATAAAAAATATTCCTCCGGATCAGGCAAAGATTATTGTATGCGCGGGAAATTTTCATGGAAGAACTACCGGTATTATTTCTTTCAGCACTGATCCGGCCGCGAGGAAAGATTTTGGTCCATTTGTGGATGGATTTGACCTCATTCCATACAATAACTTAAACGCTCTGGCAACTGCTTTGCAGGATAAAAATGTAGCTGGCTTTTTAGTAGAGCCGATCCAGGGAGAGGCTGGAGTTATTGTTCCTGATGATGGATATCTTTCAAAAGCTAAACAGTTCTGTGCAGATGCTAATGTATTGTTTATAGCAGATGAAATACAAACAGGCCTTTGCAGAACAGGCCGTATGCTTTGTTGCAATTATGAAGAAGTAAGGCCGGATATTCTCATATTAGGGAAAGCCTTAAGCGGCGGCACTTTGCCGGTAAGTGCCGTGCTGGCTGATGATGAAATAATGCTGACGATAAAACCGGGAGAGCATGGAAGCACTTATGGTGGAAACCCTTTAGCATGTAAAGTTGCAATGAAATCTCTTCAGGTCTTGCAGGAAGAAAATCTTGCACAAAGAGCAGAGAAGCTTGGAAATATTTTCAGGATTGAATTGCAAAAAATAGGCTCACCGCATATAAGCACAATACGAGGCAAAGGCTTATTGAATGGCATCGTTATAAATCATAAAGATGGAGATGCAGCCTGGAAATTTTGTCTGCAATTAAAAGAAAACGGTTTGCTGGCGAAGCCTACTCATGGAGATAAAATAAGATTTGCGCCGCCGCTAATAATTACATTAGAAGAAGTTCAGGAATGCATTGAGATTATAAAAAAGAGCCTGGCGATACTCGATTAATTACTTCAAACTGTCAGAGCCAAAAGTGAGTGGCAACAAGTCATTTGCATTATTAATAATGATCACTTTGCCTTGCATACCACTTAAGATAATACGGATCGGCGTTTTTGTTCTCGCCTGAAACTCCACTAAAGACTGGCGACAAATGCCACATGGTGAAACAGGTTCATTACTTGTTCCTTTAAAGTTATTATAAGATATTGCCATTGTGCTGATGCCTACGCCAGAATGCAAAGCGCACACGGCTGAGAGCAAGGTACGCTCTGCGCAAATGCCTGCAGGAAAGGAAGCATTTTCCTGGTTAGTACCTTGTATCGTTTCGCCATTTATTAGCCTTGCAAATGCTCCCACATGAAAGTTGGAATAAGGTGCGTAAGCATACTTGGTAACCCTTCTGGCTTCAGACAAAAGAAACGCATAGTCTTTACCAAGCTCATCTATTGAATCATAAATTGCTATGCTAAATGTTAATTCCTGCGTTGTCATAAAGTAAAAATAACCATTTATAGAAATACTTTTTCTAATTACGAAGTAACTCGTATATTGCTACGAATAATATCGTAAAAACAATATGAGTAACAACATTAAACCAACGGAAAGCGAACTGGAGATTTTGCAAATTCTCTGGCAAAAAGAATCAGCAACAGTAAGGGAAGTGCATGAAGAGCTTTCTAAAACAAAACCCTCGGGTTATACTACCACTCTGAAACTTCTTCAAATAATGTTTGAAAAAAATCTTGTTTCAAGAGATGATAAATCAAAAACCCACATTTACAAACCGGTCGTAAGCAGACAAAAAACACAAAAGCAATTTTTGGATCGAATGGTGAAAGGCTTGTTCGCGGGCTCATCGGCACAGCTAGTTATGCAGGCACTTGGAAATAATAAAACGTCAAAAAAAGAGTTGGATGAAATTCAACAATATCTCGATAGCTTAAAAAAAGGATAGATGAATTTATCATTATTGCAGCACTCGGCCTTTTTAAATGCACTTGGAAGTGCTATAATTAATAGCCTTTGGCAAGCATGCATTTTATGGATAATGTATCATTCGATTTTTATTTTTTATAAGAAAAATTCTGCATCATTTAAATCCGCGAGCGCTACAATTTTTATATTTTTTTCATTCGTGTTTTTTTGTATGAGCTTTACCGTTGCGTTTTTATATAAAGAAGACACAAGTGCATTAAGCGCTTACTATCTTGAAGCAGTAAAGCTGCCACAAGCAAAGCCGGCATTTTCCTGGAGCACGATTATTGGCTATACAAAAGGATTGCTACCGTATTTATCTGTGGCATATATTTCTCTTTTCTTATTCTTCATGGCAAGGCTTGTAAAAGCTTACAAATATGTTTATATCATTTCGAATCGCCTTCTGTCAAAAGCTTCGCCGGAACTTAATTTGTTTGCATTAAAAATTGCTTTTCAATTAAATATCACCAGGAAAATTAGTGTGTGGATTTCTGAGCATGTTGATGTGCCTGCAACGATCGGTTTTTTTAAACCTCTAATCCTAATTCCGATTGCTTCTATAAATCAGCTGACCACACAACAATTGGAGGCTATTATTCTTCATGAATTATCGCACATTCGCAGAAATGATTACGTTATAAATCTGATAATTTCTGTAATAGAAACCCTGCTTTTCTTTAATCCGTTTGTAATGCTTCTCGCCAATACAGTAAAAAGGGAAAGAGAAAATTGTTGCGATGATTTTGTACTTAAATACCGCTACGATCCCCATAACTATGCAATAGCGTTGCTTCGCCTGGAGCAGGCGAGAGTAACCACCTTGAAACTTGCAGTGGGCGCTGTTTCGGGAAAGCAGCAACTGCTTTCGCGCATTAAAAGAATTACCGGAACGGCAGACATGACGACGCAATTTAGTTATGGAAAAAAGCTGTTAGCGCTTATTGTTGTCACAGGAATTATTTGTTCGTTTGCATGGCTTTCGCCGGAAAAAAATGTTTCGGTGCAATCTCAAAAAAAACATGAAATCGTTTTTGCAAAAAAAATAGATAAGCAAACAGGTATAAAAAATTATAAAACAGAAGCAGTAAAAGATGACAAGATAAAGGCAAAAGTTTTACTAAAAAATACTGATGCTCTACATAAAAAAAGTAACACTGATCAAACAGGAGAGTTCTTAATTAATCAAAATGAAATGCCAGACAAGGCAAATACAAATTTTTCAAATCAATTAGCTTTTGATAATGAAAAAGTACAAGTGCCTAAATCTATAAGACTTCAAAATGTTTCTTTCTTACCTCAAAATTTTAATATTGATCTGAGTAGTATTAACGTGGATGAAATAAACAAGAACTTACAATTTGCATATAAACAAATAAACTCCGTAGACTGGAAGTCAATTCAGGACAGCATAAACCAAGCCCTCAAAGAAGTGCCGGCCGGACCCGAAGTGCGACAGCTATTAGCATTAACGCAATTGAAACAAGCCAAGCAACAATTTGATTTTGATTCAAAATTGGCAATGCAAAAATTGCTTTCACAAAATCGACTTTTGTTGAAAAAAGAATTGAGTAAAAAAAATATACTTCAAAAAGGCAAGCAGGCTGAGATACAAAATCTAGTGCAACCGAAGATTGAAGCAGATAAATTTCCTGATAACTTTTCAATAAGCGAGCCCGATAAGCTTGAAATCATTCAATCAGTTTTGAATAATATTACTAAGAAAAGTAATGTCCGCATAAATCTTAAACATCCTAAGCAACCTGATATTACTGCCGCCACAAAAAAGGTTATTGAATTTTCATTTGATAATAAGGATGATAAAGAAGGGCAAAGCACAATCAATATTCAATTCAATAATCAATAAATAAATTTTCTTTATAGAAATCTTTATCTTTCATAAACAAAAAAGCCGCATAGAAATGCGGCTATTGTTAAGAACCAAAAGGTTCTGTAACCCCCAAAGAAAACAAGGTTTGATATCTTAATTAATTGCGAGCATTTTAATATCGCTTATATTTTCATTACCATTTACATCCACATGTTTTAGCCGGTAATAATATTTTTTGATTCCAGCTTCCTGTTTATCAAAGCACTCGTAATTGCAACCAGATTCATCTTTTGGATCCGGACCTAAAACAAGCATTACGGTTTTGAAGTTTTTTCCATCATTACTTTTTTGCACCTCAAAGTAATTAACATTGTTACTGGTTTCAACAGACCAGTCAATCATAATTTTATTTCGAAAATTTTTCAACATAATCTTTTTGTAATCCACTTTTACATTTCCTGTTTGGCAAACGGCTGCCAGGCTGGTTGATGTGCAAATCAGTATGAAAGAGATGCATTTATAAAATTTGTTTATACTCATTGCTTATTTTTTTTATTTGAATGCAATGAATATTGGAAACTTGAATAATTACAATGTATATTGGATAAGACGCAATGAATTATGCGTATGCAAATTGTACAAAAGCGGTGCTTTTATAGCTTTCATTTAAGCATATAGTTCCGGGAAAAAAGTTGTATGATTTTTGGAATAATTCAGTTACAAGTGTAACTATATTTAATAAGAATTTATTACGCATTTTTTTTCATTGAGGTTTAAAATAAAGCCCTTAAACGGAAGGAATTTCGATAGAAAGGATTAGCAAAACGGAAATTCAAAAGATGGTAAAAAGTGAGATTCTAAATAACTAACCTCACTCGTTTACAAACATATATTAGATAATCGGTTTCTGCAAGACCGTAAATTTACGGTCATTTATGTTTTAAAAAAAAATTAACAAAACGGGTCTTATTTGAACAGATTTTTAAAATATAGCCATTTAAAAGGTTCACATTTAATTTTATTCAAAAAAAATAGAAATTATTTTGGGAAGTATTTTCAAGACCGGTTATGTTGAATGAAATCGCCTTGGATTAATTTTAAACGTGCTTATGATAATACTGCGAGTTGATGACGTGGCATCAATCATTTGGTGTGCATATAAACATCCAATATTCCAAACAGGCACCACGCTGCTAAAAATACATAAGGCATTATTTGTGCAAACTCAAGTATATGGCGGTGTTTTGCATCTACAGGGTTACTATTTTTCCTGGGTTGCTTGCTTATACTATAATCATCCATAAAACCATCATTCTCAAAAAGCTTCATTTGTTTTAAATGCCAAAGCGCAATGCTTTCAACAGCACCGTTTACACCACCTCTTACAGTAATTGATGTAATAATGCCAATAAGAGAAAGTATTAAGGGAAACCAAAAACTGAACATATCATTCCATGCTGCGCTGCGATTGCCCATGGCTGACGCAAACGCAATGGTAAGAAATGATTGAGAAGTGACGTAAGTACTCACTCTGCTGTAAAGAAGTGTGTATTCGTGCTGTATTTCCGAGCGGTAAAATTCTAGTTTTTTAAGCTTGGTATCCTCGATGTCCTTATCACTCATGGGTTAATTTAAAATGAGTAAACAGTTATAAAATCATCAATAAATAAGTATTCAAAACAAATGTACATTTCATTTTGCGGGAAAATATTTAAATACAAACGCACACCTGGTTATATGAAAAATATTTTTCAAGATGTTATTAAAATAAAATCTTTTCATGTTAAATAACCGTTTATTATTGCGGGCTGCAAATATTGTTATATAAATTTGCAAACTTTATTCAATTAAATTATAAGCCATGGCGAGAATTCTTGATTACGTAATAATCACAAGCTCCAAAGGAGTTGAAAACCTTGAAACACTGATAAAGCAAAATATAAATCTTGGCTGGCAGCCTTTGGGCGGTGTCTCTGTGATGAATCCAGTTGCAGAAACCGATGGTTCGCTTTCAAAGCCTGCTATGTTTGCGCAGGCAATGGTGAGATATGAATAATTTATCCTTCATAATATGTTGCTGCATTATAGCTTTTGACAAATGATAGAATTTGTTGCGTAAAATCGTTTTCTTCATCAAACAAAATTTTATGCGTCATGGGCAACACATATATAGGCAGACCATGTAATTCACTTTGATACTGTTTTAATTTTACCATGTCTTTTTCTGTGGTAATAATCATTTTTTTTGTAGAAATTATCCCGGATAAATAATTTTTTATTTCCCTGATATCATTTGTTGAAAAAATATGATGATCCTTAAAGGAAATTATTTTATAATTTTTTGTGCAGCCACCAATTTTTTCTTTTAAAATTTGAGGATTTGCGATGCCACAAACCACAAGAACTGAATCGTCTGTATTTAAATTCCTTACTTCCTTTGTAAAAAGATGATAAGGAGTTTCATACTCAATCGTTGTAAAAAAAACTTTCTGTTGCGGTAACGGTTGCAACTTCTTTATAATATCAAAACGTTCTTCATTTGTAAGATTCACTTTGCATTTGGTTACCACAATAATATTTGCTCTTTTGCTGCTGCTCCTTACATCCCTTAGAGTACCCGCAGGCAACATAAAATCTTCTGTATAAAGATTATTGAAATCAGTAAGAAGTATATTCAGTCCCGCTTTTACTTGCCTATGCTGAAATGCATCATCAAGAATAATAACTTGCGTATCCTCCTTTTCATGGAGCAATCGCGGTATTCCAATGATCCTTTCTTCACATACTGCAACGATTATTTGCGGAAACTTTTGATGTAGTTGCATGGGTTCATCACCAATGTCTGCAGCAGTTGCATTGTCACCAGCCATAATGAAGCCTTTTGTCTTGCGCTTATAGCCGCGACTAAGTGTAGCAACACTATAATTTTTTGACAGAATTTTTATAAGGTATTCTGTCATAGGAGTTTTACCGGTTCCGCCAACAGAAAGGTTTCCAATGCATATTATCGGAATATTGAATGATGCAGACCTTATAATTTTTTTGTCATATAACTTATTGCGCAACCATATTATAAAGCTCCATAAGATTGCAAAAGGAAATAATATAAAGCGGAAACGCTTAAGCATTATTTAAAACGATTTGGAGTCTACTATTCATCTTATCTGCTTCGAATTTTATGCTTTCTTTTGAAACAACATTTATGTGAGGCACAGAGGCCATTATTGGAAAGCCGCTCCAGTCTTCTATTTCATGCTCATAATTTAGATAGTCATCATTGAATATCCACCCTGCAACATCAATTTTTTCTTTTTGCAAAACATATGCAGTAAGCAACGAATGGTTGATGCTTCCAAGTTCATTTTTACTAATAATGATCACTCTTGCCTGTAATTTTTTTATGAGGTCAACCACAAATTTTTTAGCATTCAAAGGAACCATTAACCCACCCGCTCCTTCTATAACTAATGTATTTTTTGTATTGGGAAAATGATCGGCAATATGCTTAATACTTATCTTTTTATGCTCTTCCCTTGCCGCAATATGCGGAGATGCTGGCATTTGCAGTTTATACAATTCCGGATGTATTACAGATGTGTTATTACTTATCATCCGTCTGACAAGCAAGGAATCTGTATCTTCTGAAAAGCCTGCCTGCACTGGCTTCCAGTAATCCGCTTGCAAAGCCTCCACTAATATAGATGCCACCAGAGTTTTACCAACGCCCGTTCCTGTGCCTGTAATAAATATTGGCTTCAAAGTTTTATTTGTTTACAAAAAATGAAAATACAGTTGTACCATAATTCCGCACTGTTTTGAACATGGGATATTGCTCATAATTGTTTGCAGGAGTATGTTCTAATACAAACCATCCGCTTTCTGCAAGTAGTTCTTTTTCTTTATTATCAAAGGCAATTCATCTATTGAAAGCAACGCATAAGGGGGTCCTGCAAAAATGAAATCATATTGTTCCTTTGCTTCTTCAAGGTATTTAAACACGTCCATTTTTAATACCTGGCAATTTTTTATACCTAGTTCCTTAACTGTTTTTTTTATAAAGCCATACATAACCGAATCTTTTTCTATGATAGTCAAATTATCTGCACCTCTGGATGCAAGTTCATAACTGATGCAGCCAGTACCCCCAAAAATATCAAGAGTTTTTAAGCCATTGATGTCGATGTTATTTTGTAAAATGTTAAACAATCCTTCTTTCGCTAAGTCGGTAGTAGGCCGTGTATGAGGCATTTTAGATGGGGGATTAATTTTACGGCCTCCATATATACCCGAAATTATTCGCATGAATTAATTGCAAAAAGATGGCTGAAAAAATGATGCGGATGTTGTAAAATCTCTTCTTTATAATTGTAATCAAGAGGTAGTGTTGCAAAAGCTACAGATTCAAAATATTTATAAATTTCCCTGAATAAAGCAGATTCCTTTTCTACAAATCCATACACTTCAACAGACACATCTGAGGCATTGTATTGGGCGCAAATATTTAGTAAAGCATAGGAAACGTCTTCCGGTGTATTGTAATAAATTGTATTAATAAATTGCACCAGCGAATTGTTTTTCAACACGACAACTATTTTTTGAGAGTAAAAGATCAGCAACAATTTATTTCCCTCTTCTGCTTTCATCTTTCTTAATAAAACTGAATACTGATGAGCAGTTTCAGCGTTGGGAAAATGAATTGACATCACTTTTAAAACAGACGCTGGCACTCTGTAAGTATTATAGCTCTCATTTTCTGTTATCAGGTCTGTTAGTGTGATATTGTTATTTTCAATATCACCATAAATTAAATTCAACACGTCGTCATTTTCCGCAGAATTATATAAATTGAAAGGTATCATTACGCTTTCATCATAAGAATAAACTACGCATACTTTTTTAAAAGCGCTTGCAAAAGTTAATTGTTTTTGTAAAAAAGCGTCTAAAGCATAACTGTTAGTGTCTACACTGGCAATCGGATCAAAACTGTACATTGCCATTGCCATGCACATGTTCTTGTTGATATCTTTAATCGTATAGATAAAACAATCTTTACTTATCTCACAAACAAGAATGCTTTGTTCGGCTTCTACACCGGCAGGCAATATTTCGAAAAGTGGTTTCAAATTTAAGTCGTGCAAAATAAATTTTTTTCGGCTTGTATTACATTTTAAGGCGATGAATTTATACTATAAACTAAAAAAGAAGTTTATTATTACAACATTATGAACTTATTCATTCTTTGATTGCATGTCTTCATTAACGAATAATCGCTTACAGGTTTCTATCACCAACCGACAGATACTTTCTATTGCTTTACCGATATCTGCATCTCTTATAATTCCGAATGTAAATTTCATCACCAATAATATTTTTTTGGGTGGCCTTGGTATAAAAGAATTGGGTAATGCAGGCATTACAGGCGTCTATTACCTTGTGCTAATGACAATAGGTAATGGTCTGGGAAATGCGCTCCAGGCAATCATTTCACGCAAAGGAGGTGAAGGAAAACCTGAAGATATTCACCTCGTCTTTTCACAAGGATTGCGTGTGTCCTTATGGTATGCTCTCGCAGGCATGCTCTTCACGTGGTATGTTGCCCCTTTCTGTTTGCGGCCTTTTATATCAGCGGAAAACTTTTCCCAGGAAATGAGTTTTCTTCGCATCCGTGTTTGGGGGTTTCCTTTTTTATTGATGTTCCAATGTGGTAATGCTTTTCTTATTGGAACGCTTAACAGCCGCTATCTTTTAGTGGGCACCATCGGGCAAGCTGTTATTAATATTTTTTTTGATTATGTACTAATTTATGGTGCACTTTCTTTTCCGCAACTTGGCTTTAATGGCGCTGCTTATTCATCAGTTATTGCCGAATTCACTGGCATGGTGATCGTGTACGTGCTCATTTTTAAAATGGATTTAAAAGATAAGTTTACTCTTTTTAAAACATTTAGATACAACAAATTTTATTCCAAAGCGATGCTTAATATTTCAGCACCGCTGGTGCTGCAGTTTGTTCTTAGTACTGCTACATGGCTGGTATTTTTTATCATGCTGGAGCAGTATGGCGACCGTGCAAAAGCGATATCCAATGCAGTAAGAAACATCTTCAGCATCATGGGTATAATGGTATGGGCGTTTGCCAGCGCAAGCAATATTATGGTAAGCAACCTGATTGGGCAGGGCTTGCAAAACAAAGTGATAAAGGCAATTTATAAAACGGCATCATTAAGTGTAATTTGTACACTTATTATGCTGATTGCATTTAATTTTTTTGCTAAAGATTTTTTGAGCTTGTTTGGGCAAAATGATCTTTTCATTGCAGATGCCATTCCTGTGATACACGTAGTATCTTTTGGTATGTTGCTTATGAGTATCGCTATGATTTGGCTTAATGCCGTTACTGGCACAGGTAAAACAAAAATGAATGTGCTTATTGAGGCATCAGCTATTGTTCTTTATCTTATGTACACTTACATTTTAATAAATAAGTTGCAACTTCCTTTCAAATATGTTTGGTCAAATGAATTGATATATTGGCTTACTATTTTACTGCTTTCTTATTCGTTTATTAAAAAAGGTAACTGGAGAAAAGATGAATTGATTGGGTAATGTTCCATATACATTTTTATGTATTTATACAATGATTGCTTTAATATTTCTCGTTTGTATTAGCTTTGCATCCCAAAAAATAAGTAATGAGCAATAGAACATTTACCATGATAAAGCCAGACGCAACCGCTAATGGAAATACAGGAGCTATTTTGCAAAAAATAAATGAAGCAGGCTTTCGCATTGCTGCTATGAAAATGATCCATCTTTCCGAAGCAAAGGCCGGAGAATTCTATGCCGTTCATAAAGAAAGGCCTTTTTTTGGTGAGCTCGTTGAGTTTATGAGCCGTGGACCTATCACCGCTGCTGTTCTTGAAAAAGATAATGCTGTTGAAGACTTTCGTAAACTTATTGGGGCTACCAATCCGGCTAATGCAGATGAAGGAACGATAAGAAAATTATTTGCAGCATCAATTGCTGAGAATGCTATTCATGGCAGTGACAGTGATGAAAACGCAAAAATAGAAAGTGATTTTTTCTTTAGTAAGCTTGAGCAGTTTTAATTACAAAAATATTATCCGATTTTTTCGGTACTAATAACATTATATGTAATTAATTATTAATCCATGCCTTTACAATTAGCTTGCCTTTCCATCTATCGCCGGCCATCATATTTTCTCCAACAATAATTTTATAAGTACCTGTTTGCTTCATTTGATAGTTAAGTGTTTGCCCGGAAAGGGCCGTCAAATGTGCTATCCGGCCTTTCTATCTGCTCAATCCGAATGTTTGCTTTTGGATCATTAGAGGACAATGTTGCATATAATTTTTTCCCTGCCGTACCATGTATTTCTACAAATGGATGTTTGCCGAGACTGTCAATATTAAGTGTTTGTGTCGTTGTATCCGTATTCATTTTTGATTGATTAGTATCAATGCTTTCTTTAACTAAAGCCATTCCTGAATCGTTATTTGTTGTATGCATTAAAGAATCTTTTTCTGTTTCCTGAAATTCTGATGTATCATACTTTCTTGAGTCACACGACGATAAAAAAATAAAAAATATAATAACTACTTTTTTCATAACGGTTATTTTTTATTTTCAAGTGGTTCTACGGTATATCCCTGTTTTTTTAATAAAGCTATCAGGCCATCTTTACCACCAAGGTGCCCTGCGCCTACTGCCACAAAAACGCTTTCCCGCCTCATAATATCATCTAATTCTTTTACCCATTTTATATTTCTGTTTTTAAGTAAAAGAACATTGTATTGTTCACCACCAAAATCGTCACCACCTGCTGCGTCCTGCAGTGAGTCCAGCTTTTGGGCTTTATATAAATTCAATACATCCTGGAATTCTTTTTTATACACATCAAAGCTGTCAATGTTTTTTAATAATTCCTTTGCCTGTATGCTGTAAGGAATGCTATCAAATACAGATGCCTGGAATTGTATTGTTTCAAGTCCCTGTATTTCTTTCTTATCCTCTTTGGCAATCTTCAACAATTCTTCTTCAACACCAGAAGGAGATGCACACTGCATCATGCGTGGGTAAAGAAACGCAACTAAGAAATAAGGCTTTGTTTTTTGAAACATCATCATACTTGTATGCAATGAATCAGAAAAATATTGCTGCACTTTTTTATATTCAGATGGTGTGTAAAGGCTTTCGAGAGTTTTATTGCTATCCATGTTCATGTAAAGCATGCCACCAAGTAATGTTGAAGGATCATCCATATCAAGCTCCATGTATATTTCATTACTTTGTTTTACTGCATCTAGCAATTGCTTGCTGAAATGTATGTCATCTTTACAAAGCAAATGAAAAGTACCAAATAAAAAAGATGGTTGTTGTAAACCGTTACCACTTACTTGCCAAAGCAACGTATTATCATCTTGCTGCTTTGTGAAAACGTGCGCCGGCTGGGCATTACAGCCTGCCGCAATCAAAGCTATTAACAGGCAGGCAATATAATATTTCATCCTTTTTTTTGAGTAAAAATAATATAATACTGATGCAGATAATTAAGCAGTACGTTAAATAGCAACCTTGTTCAATTCAAAATAATACATTGGGTACTCACTTATTATTTTTACCACTTACCCTTATTTTTATGAATAATTATTTATTTCTAAAAACTGGCTATCATAACAAAACGAAAACGCTTACACATATTACAGCTTGCGGCGGTAATATTTTTTACTGTATCCGGCGGCCCCTATGGACTTGAGCCATTGACACGTTATGCAGGCGAGCATGGATCGCTGCTGCTCTTGATGATAGCGCCTTTGCTTTGGGACGTGCCTGCAATCTTTACAGTATTGGAACTGAACAGCATGATGCCGGTAACCGGAGGTTATTATCAATGGGTAAAAAGAACGCTGGGTCTGCGCTTTGGCTTCTACGAAGGGTGGTGGACATGGTTATACACCTTTGTTGACCTTGCTATTTATCCTGTTCTTTTTATCAGCTATGCTTCGTTTTTCTTTCCTCAGATAATTGTTTTTAAAATACTTGTATGCCTGGCTATAATTTGGGCTGGCGCATTATTAAACATTTTGGGAATTGCACCTGTCGGCAAAGCAGCTTCCATTTTGAGTGTTATTGTACTTATGCCTTTTGTTATTATGTTTTGTATAGCGCTAAAACATAACGGACACTTTAATTTTCCATCACCATCATTGAAGGGAATTTCTTTTCCTTCTCTGGGCATGGCATTATATACGGTTATGTGGAATTTTTTTGGTTGGGATAATACTACTACTTATGCGGAAGAAGTGAATCGGCCCGTGCGCACTTATCTTACCTCAGTTTGTATTGCTTTTACGATTGTTTTTATTATTTATGTAATGGTACTGTTTTCAACATTGCATTATAAAATATCTCCAAATGTTTTAACAGATAAGGGTTATCCGGCATTGGGCGTAATAGCAGGCGGATGGTGGCTGGGCGCGGCTTTGGCTGTTGGGGGAATGGCAAGTGCCCTCGGATTGTATGCTGCGGTTTTGCTCTCTGTATCCCGTGTGCCGAAAGTAATGGCAGATGATGGTTTACTTCCGGCAAAAATTCATGAGCTCCACTCAAAATTTAATACCCCATACATATCAATAATCATTTGTGCAGCGGCCGTAAGCTGTATGATCTTATTCAGTTTCGAAGAACTTATAGTTATTGATGTTACATTATATGGCGCCGGATTGTTTCTTGAATTTATAACACTCATCGTTCTGAGAATTACGAAACCCTTTGCCAACAGGCCGTTTCGTATTCCTTTGTCGCTTGCAGGACTTTTTATTATGATGGTATTTCCCGTGGCCATATTTGTAATTGCTTTGTGCGGCGCTTTCTCTGAAGAAAGTAAAGCAAAGCCGGCTGTTTTTGCAATTAGTGCTTTATTAAGTGCGGAAGTTTTTTGGCAGATTATTAAGCTTACAAGAAAAAAGAAACGACCAAAATTAGCCGACGAGGTTTAAGCTCATAAAACAATTAGCTTCTTTTAAAAATTGCATATTTAAACTATGATCTCTGGCATATCAGTTGCAAGTCTTTCTAAAAAATTATATGAAAAAAATTTTAGTAATATCAGCAGCGGCAGCCACAAGTTGCATTGTTTATCTTTTATTGAAAAAGAGATTTCAGAAGCCTCATACATTTGAAAAAGAACCAATGGTTAGGCATGCAAATCATCATCTTACCAACGTGTTTTCTCATGCAAAGAAAAAAGTAATGGAGTAAATTATTTAGCGATTAGTCATTTAAAAGGATTTTCAATCGTTGTACAAATAATTTAAAATTTGCCGAATGTAAAAAAGTAAAAAACTTTTTTCTTTTAACAGTATATATCAATTCCATCCGCTATTTTTATTAAATAAAATTTTTTTATGAAAAAAATTCTTTTTCTTTCAATGGTCGCATTGCTGTTTGCTGCTTCATCGTTTGCAAATCCACAACAGGGCTACAAACATCATAAGCATCATCACAAGCATCACAAACACGTGCATCACGACATGAAGCATTAAATCTATTTCTGAAAGTGGTTGCCAAAATGCAACCACTTTTTTTTATAAGGCAAAAGAATTCATCTCGGCTATTTTTTTCATAAATTTCATCTTGTTTTATACATAACAATTTAATTTCGTACACAACTGCTCACGTTGATGAAAAATTTCTTGTTTGTATTTATTCTCCTGAAAGCTATAACAGGCAATGCTTTTGGTCAGTCGTTTACAGTTCACGACCTTGTGAACCTGGCAAATATGAAACCTGCTGACATTAGTAATTATATGTATAAAAAAAACTATGTACACGATATAGACGCAGAAGCCAACGACTCTTCGATAACCAGTTACATACAAAAAATGAGAGGCCGTAGGGCATTGGTTGATACTTTTAAAAGTGTTGATCTCTATCAAAAAAAATCAATAAGATATTTTGTGATGCATACATCTTCTGCTGCAGAATATTCGGAAGGAAGGCAATGGCTTCCTAAAGAAAAATTCGTGTATGATACAAAAAAAGATCTTGCAAAATCTCCTGTAATAATTTTTGAAAAAGCTAATGTTGTTATCGAATCATTACATTCACAAAAAGACAGCTTTACAATTTATACTTTTACCTTAAAAGAAAAGAAAGCTCCTGATTCTGTTATCTATGCAGAAGACTTGTTACAGTTTACCAGCAAGGAATATCTTACAAGTTATTTTGGCAAAAATAATGTGACAGATGATCTCTATTACATTTCCGATAAGCAAACAAAAAAATGCTCCGTGCTTATGGCCGGTACTCCTCATCAGGCGGCCTTTATATGGGAAGACGAAAACAATTGTGATAGCCTGGCTTACATAATGCTCTCAAATGAACTGCCCACGAAAGCGGGCAAAGAGAAAGGCGAAGTGGAAGGGAGCACAAGCAATTGGAAATACAGATGCGGCATTCGCTGGGGTATGACCTTAAAAGATATGCTCCGGCTAAATCAAATGGACTTTTCTATTTACGGAAACAAATCAGATTATTATATGATGGTGAAGCCTGAAACGACTGGCAATATCAATTTCACAAAGATGGGGATCATGATGAACTGCAGCGATTGTGAAAGCAATGAGATCTTCAACCAGGATGAACTCAGTGCATTGGAAGCAGCCAAGGCGCAGCTTCCGTTAAAAGTAGTGGATATCATTTTGTATCCGTAGATTTGGACGAGTAGTCATATCCATGTGACCTGTTTAAAATTTATACGAAAAGCTTAAACATTTGTGTTTGCAACGGGTTATAATTAATTATTATTTATAACTTAAAACTATTCACAATGAAAACATCTAACAATCCGCAACACAAAGAAGGTGCAGTTGCTAAAGCTATTGAACAACAAACGGCGAAAATACCCTCAGATGTGTTTTTATGGGCATCTCTCGGCTCTATGGCTGTATCTCTTGTATTGAAAATCGTTGCAAAAAAACAAGAGCATAATGCTCTTTTCGTTGGTCAATGGGCAGCTCCGCTATTATTATTAGGAATTTATAATAAGTTGGTAAAACTGCAGGGTAGCGATGCAGAAGATAATGATGGCGAATAATATTACTCCCGGAAAACCCCACAAAAGCATTCGTGACCGGATGCTTTTGTTGTATAGACCATTGATGTAAGTCCTGACCATGAAATCTTTGGCGGCAATAAGATTAAATGGAAATCTTTTTTATTCAAGGCATTGTTGTGGAAAGAAAAAAGATTGAGGTGAAAGTCCGACGGCTTTGCCTCATTGCCCAATTTTCCTGTATTTTAGCTGATAATACGATTGCTCAAATTATCTTTTCAAAAAGATATTGTAAGGCATTTATACTATTTTTGCCACCCAAAAAATTAAGTAATAACTATTAATTATGGACAAATTGATTTACGTAATACCATCAATGGGCATTGTTGGCTTACTCTACACTTTCATAAAATTTTCATGGGTAAACAAGCAAGATGCAGGTAATGCAAAAATGAAAGAAATAAGCACTTACATTGCCGATGGCGCTATGGCATTTTTGAAAGCCGAATAGAGAATACTTACTTACTTTGTAATAATAGCTGCGATATTATTAGGGATAATGGGATTCAGCAATGCTAACAGTCATTGGAGTATTGCGCTTGCATTTATATGCGGAGCTATATTTAGCGCCCTTGCAGGCTTTATAGGAATGAAAATAGCAACAAAGGCAAACGTTCGCACGGCACATGCAGCGAGAAGCAGCCTGGCAAAAGCATTGAAGGTATCATTTACCGGTGGAAGTGTAATGGGCCTTGGTGTTGCAGGCCTTGCAGTACTTGGGCTGGGTGGTTTATTTATTATATTAAAATCGATTTTTGCCCCTGATGCTACTGTTGACAGCATCGAAATGCAACGGACAATTGAAATACTTACAGGCTTTAGTTTGGGCGCAGAAAGTATTGCTTTGTTTGCAAGAGTGGGCGGAGGTATTTATACAAAAGCTGCTGACGTAGGAGCTGATCTTGGTTGGAAAAGTAGAAGCGGGCATTCCCGAAGATGATCCCCGCAACCCCGCTACCATTGCGGATAACGTAGGTGATAATGTGGGTGATGTTGCAGGTATGGGCGCCGATCTTTTTGGTTCTTATGTAGCAACAGTGTTGGCAACAATGGTGTTGGGAAGAGAAACGGTTTCTGATGATAAATTTGGAGGTATGGCTCCTATTTTATTACCAATGCTCATTGCATCAATGGGTATTTTATTTTCTATTATCGGAACTTTTTTTGTAAAAATTCCTGAAAATGCCGGGTTGCAGACAACAGTGGTGCAAAAGGCTTTGAATATGGGTAACTGGGGTTCAATTATATTGACTGCTATAGCTTCTTATTTTTTGGTTAAGTGGTTGTTGCCTGATACTGATATGGTCTTAAGGAATTATCATTTTACAAAAAATGGAGTGTTCGGTGCAATCATTGTCGGCTTGGTAGTTGGAACGTTGATGAGCATGATTACTGAATTTTATACAGCAATGGGCAAGCGGCCAGTAATGAGTATTGTGCGACAATCATCCACAGGACATGCAACCAATATCATCGGCGGACTGGCAATTGGTATGGAGAGCACTTTGCTTCCTATCCTCGTTTTGGCTGCAGGTATTTATATGTCTTATTTCTGCGCAGGATTTATATGGTGTAGCCATTGCAGCGGCTGGCATGATGGCTACAACAGCTATGCAACTTGCAATTGATGCATTTGGACCGATTGCAGATAATGCAGGCGGTATTGCAGAAATGAGTGAATTGCCTAAAGATGTTCGTGAGAAAACTGATATACTTGATGCAGTAGGAAACACAACTGCTGCAACAGGAAAAGGCTTTGCTATTGCATCTGCAGCGTTAACAGCACTTGCTTTATTTGCTGCGTTTGTTGGTATTGCGCGGATTGATGGTATTGATATTTATAAGGCGGATGTACTTGCCGGGTTATTTGTTGGCGCTATGATTCCCTTTATATTTTCATCACTTGCCATACGGGCTGTAGGTGAAGCCGCAATGGCAATGGTGGAAGAAGTACGCAGACAATTTCGCACTATTCCAGGAATAATGGAAGGAACAGGAAAACCTGAATATGAAAAATGCGTTGCAATTTCTACTGATGCTTCTATTAAAAAAATGATGATGCCTGGTGGCATTGCTTTAATATCGCCGTTAATCATTGGCTTTATTTTCGGACCCGAAGTATTAGGTGGATTTCTTGCAGGAGCCACTGTTAGCGGGGTTTTAATGGGAATGTTTCAAAACAATGCCGGCGGCGCATGGGATAATGCAAAGAAATCTTTTGAGAAAGGTGCAGTGATAAATAATGTAACACACTTCAAAGGTTCAGAGCCGCATAAAGCTTCTGTTACAGGTGATACTGTTGGTGATCCTTTTAAAGATACTTCAGGGCCAACTATGAATATTCTGATAAAACTGATGAGCATTATTTCACTGGTTATTGCTCCTACCCTTGCAAAAATTCATCATGCGAGCATTGAAAAAAGCAGGCAGCAAAAACTTGAAAATCTTGAATTGTTGAACCAAAAAGAAACAGGAATGAAGGCGGTCAAAAAAGAAAATACATATATCATAACTAAAAATGATTTTATAAAAAAGTAAATTAAAATTTAATGATATTTAAAGCCGGGAAAAAAAATCCTGGCTTTTTATTTAAAATCATTAAACGAAGATGAATAACAGTTACTCTATAAACGAAGCTGCAGAGCTATTGCAAAAAGAAAATAAACAATTTGTTACTATAATAGAAAACGGAAACATGTTTGTCGAGTATTATGCACCTAAAATCGCAGATCAGCAAACACCGCATAAAAAAGATGAGCTGTATGTGATTGCTTCGGGCAGCTCAGAATTTATAAGAGGCAAAGAAAGTAGGCTTTGTAAAACGCAACATGGGTAATTTTTTATGGCGACGAAAAATGATTATTTTTTAAAAGCTCAACCAACTCTTCAATACCTTGCGTAGCGGATTTTTTTATAACATGAAAATTATGATGTGGCGGAATGTATGGAGGATTTTTATCGATAATATATTTCGGTATACCGTTCGGTAGATAATCAATCAAACCTGCTGCGGGGTATACTTGCAAAGAAGTGCCAGCAAGAATAAACAACTCAGCTTCTCTCATAACTGACATTGCTTTTTCAATCATTGGAACTTCTTCATGAAACCATACAACATGCGGTCGTAACTGTGTTGCATCAGCAGCAAGATCACCAATCTTTATGTCATCTTTTATTTTATAAAAAGTATTAGTATCATTTTCACCGCGGACTTTGAAAATTTCTCCATGCAAATGAATGATATTTTTTGAACCTGCCCTTTCATGAAGATCATCTATGTTTTGCGTGATGATGGTTACATTGAAATATTGTTGAAGAGATGCAAGCGCAATGTGTGCTGCATTCGGTAAAGCTTTAGCCACCTCCTTTCTTCTCATATTGTAGAAGTCAAGAACAAGCTTTAGATTTTTTTTCCAGCCATCTGGCGTAGCAACTTCATTTATATCATAACCCATCCAAAGACCATCGCTATCACGAAAAGTTTGCAAACCACTTTCAGCGCTAATACCTGCACCTGTAAGAACAATAAGATTTTTCATAATCCTATTTATTAAGAATTACTTTTCACCAGCCATTTCCATTACTATTTTCCATTCTTGCTGTGTAACCGGCTGAACAGATAACCTGCCTAAACGAACGAGAGCCATATCGCTCAAACGCTTATCTGCTTTGATTTGTGTGAGGCTTACAGGTTGTTTTAATTTTCTTACAGGCTTGATATCAACTGCACTCCAGTCATCTTTTGTTGTAGCATCCTGGTAAGCTTCTTTGGCAACTTTTGCTATACCTACTATCTCCATGCCTTCATTGCTATGATAATATAAAACCTCATCATCTTTTTTCATGGTACGCAAATGAATTCTTGCTGCATAGTTTCTTACACCATCCCAGGTTGTTTTTTTATCTTTTATTAACTTATCAAAGCTATACACTGAAGGTTCTGATTTTATAAGCCAGTAGTTCATGCAATAATTTTTATAAAAATAAATAACAAATAGTCGCAAAAAAAAATCCCGTTGCTAACCGGGACTTTTTTTACAAAACTTGTTGAATAAAATCTTAAGTGTTCCTGATAACCGAACGAGGCGCATCGGGCACAATATCTTTCGCTTTTATTCCTTCATTGAACTCATTTTTAACATGCTCCTTTGCATCATTAAATTCTCTTACCCCTTTGCCGATTCCCCGCATGAGGTCAGGTATTTTTTTACCACCAAAGAACAACAATATTACTACTATAATAAGTATCCATTCGGACCCACCGGGCATGGACAATAGCAATGTTGGATTTGAAAATATATGTGTCATTTTAATTTCTTTAAACTTAAACCTCCATTTATTTCTGAAATATTATTAAGCTAGAAATGGAGTTATCAATGTGGTTACCTGATCCTTTGTTAATGGCTCATCAAACGCTTCTGTTGCTGCATTTACATCTATATAGGTAAATCCACCAATGCCTGTAATAGTTACACCAGCTTGCACCGCAAGATCTTCGCCGGCATAATTTCCATCAACTGCTGTAGTGGCAATTCCGCTTTGTGCGCCAGTAATCCATGGCTTTAGTGTTACACCTGCAGGTACTAGTAAACCATTTGAACGTCTAATTTCACGAATGTGTGCAGCATGCCTTGCTTCTACAGAGTGTATTTGTAAAGCAGCAGTAAGTACAGCATTGCTTGTTATCAAATTTGCAGCTTGTCCCTTATAAGCTCTTACACCTGTGTCTTCAAAAGTTTGTGCAACTGCCAATAAAACTCCATAATCGCTGAATACAGTTGGAAAAGTTCCCTGGGCTGTAAAATCAAAATTAGCCGCAGTAAATGATACAGGAGTACCACCTGCAGCAGTAATTGCACTTGTTAAAAATGCAACATGCTCGGCTTCGTGATCACGAATAATAGTAATAGCATCTAAGTTACCCTGGTCTGTTATTATACCTGAATTAACGGCTTTGATATAAAAATTTGACTCAAGAAATTCCAGAGTTAAAGCAAAATTCAATGTATCAATAATGATGTCTGTAGGAGCTGTTGGTGAGCCATATGCTTTCTTGAACATGCTACCTAAAGCAAATGGAAGTGAAGCCAGTGCAGCTTTGCCGGAGAATTTTGCAAAGTCACGCATAGCATTTCTTCTGTGTATCAAGCCTTTCAAAAATTTCCGGATCTTTTTTTTCTATGTCAGAAAAAATATTTTGTAAGTTCATAATTTTTTAATTTAAGAGGTTGGTAAATTACTGTACGAGATAGATTCTTTGATGTAAACGCTTGCTGTGGCCAACACTTCATCTGGCATCTTTGCCTGGTCTAATCCCATCGCATTTATAACAGTTGCATCAGCAAAAGTATTAGTGGCAATAAGATCATGGATAGCAGCAGCATGTCTTGCTTCTACAGAAACAATTTTACCTGCAAGTAATAAATAATCTGCGCTTGTTATTAACTGTCCCGCACCATTATAAGCACTTACACCCAGGTCTTCAAAAGCCTTTGCAGTGCCCAAAACACTTGTTCTGCTGGTAAAATCAATACTTGTAAAATTGGGAGTAAGTGCAGGAATAGCACTACCTCCTATTGCAGCTTTGAAAAATTCACGATGTGCAACTTCATGATTTCTGATATCGGTAAGATAAGCGGTCTCCTGACTAGTCATGCCTGAGTAAGGAGTAGCTATTACCTGTATATAAAATGCAGCTTCCAATTGTTCCAAAGCGTATGCATAATTTAAAATACCTGTGTCGCCGCTGCCTAAATCGACAGAGCCTGAGGTTGTATCATGTTTCTTACAGGCTGCCGCAGTTACAAGTAATGCAGAAGTGGCACCAACGTAGCCCAGGAATCTTCTTCGCGATAATCCGGCTTTTGTTGACTCCATTACCTGCAGAATGTTGTTGGTTGATTCTTCATTAGTGAGCATAATAAAAGTTTTAATTATAAATGATGATTACAATTCCCGTATCGCTTCTTTATTTAATAAGGTTAGCAAGGAGAATCTCTAGAAACCTACGATGAATATTTACAATCAGATTTGTATAAAAAAAATTGTACGTAAAAGTGTATGACGCAACAGATTATTTTATGTTTTCATTAAACGTCTAAGTTTATAATTTATACGAACACATTCGTATAGATTTTTTTCAGGTTATTATTTACAAAAGTTTCTTTTATGAAAATATTTTTTATAAATTGTTTATTGTAAACCAAAACAATCTACAAACTGCCGATTATGAGACATCTTATAACTGCGCTATTATTTTTGCATTCATCAATAATTTTTTCGCAAAAAGAATTGCCTTCTTTTGGAAAAATTGATAAAGCAGATCTTACAATGACTGCATGTGATTTTGACAAAAATGCTATTGCTTACAAACTTATTGATTACGGTGAGCTGCATTACATTGGCAGAGGCGACGACTTTAGAATACAGGTGGACAGGCGTGAGCGTATAAAGATTTTAAAAGATAAAGGGCTTGAATATGCTAACATTAAAATAAGGTTTTATAGCCGCCTGGATTATGAAGACATAAGTAATATTTCTGCGGTTACCTATAATCTTGATGATAAAGGTGAGATTGTTACAACAAAGATTGATAAGGCTTCCATTTATACTAAAAGCCTTGATAAAAAGTATTCTGAAATTTCCTTTACGCTGCCAGCAGTAAAAACAGGCAGTGTGATAGAATATAAATACACTGATACCCGTCGCAATTACACTTATATTCCTGCCTGGATCTTCCAGGATGATATACCTGTTCACATAAGCACGTATAATATAACCGTGCCTTCCTATTTTAATTTCGTGAGCCAGGTTTTATCTTATAAAACTGTTGAGCAAAAATCGGATGACGTGCCCGAAAATGTTTTCATAGATGGTAAAAATCTCCAATATACTTCCTATAAAAAAACCTTTACCTTAAAAGATATTCCAGCGCTGCCTGATGAGCCATACATGAGCTCTGCGAAAGATTACCTGATGCGGGTGGTATTCCAGCTTTCCCAGGTTAATTTTCCAAACGGTACTGTAGAAGATGTAAGATCCACATGGCCCAAGCTTACAAAAGAATTAATGGATGACGAAGATTTTGGACAGCAGCTTAAAAAAAGAATTCCCCATACAGGAGCACTTGATGATTCACTCAAAGGGATAAGTGATGAGTATAAAAAAATGCATATAATTTATGACTATGTAAGAAACAATATGAACTGGAATGGCAACGAAAGTATTTATACTGATGAAGGAATAAAATCTGCATGGGATAAGAAATCAGGTAACAATAGTGAGATCAATTTTATATTAATTGATCTTTTAAAAGATGAAAATTTTACCGTATATCCTTTATTAATAAGTACGAAAGATAATGGTTTGGTGAATACATTCTATCCTTTTTTGAGCCAGTTCAACAATACAATGGCTTGCGTAATGATTAATGAAAAAAGATATATTTTAAATGCTGCAGACAAATACAATCCATGCTGGCTTATGCCTTATGACGTTATTGGAAATAATGCCTATGTGGTAAATGAAGATAAAGGAGGATGGATATTTCTTGATGATGATAAAGATATTTTTAAGAGTACAGTGTCTTTATTTTCAGAAATATTGCCCAATGGCACCATGCAGGGAGAAGCTACCATTTATAACGCAGGCTACTCTAAAAATCCAAGAGTGAAAAAATGGAAAGAAGATAAAAAGGAGTTCGACGAATATTTTTCAAAATCATTTACAGGCTTACAGGTAAGTGATATAGAAGTAGAAAATGAAGATGCTGATTCAGTGCCGTTAAAGCAAAAGATAAAATTTACAATGCCTTTAAGTTCATCAGGTGATTATCAATATTTCTCTCTTAATTTATTTCAGGGTCTTGAAAAAAATCCTTTCATAGCTGACGAAAGATCGTCTGATATTGACTTTGGCTATAAGCAGGATTACACTTTGGTGGGCAAGGTGTATTTACCGGAAGGCTATGAATTTGATGAGCTTCCTAAAAATATAAGAATGATTATGCCAGATACCAGCATTACTATGCAGCGAATGCTACAGTTAGATAGTAACTCCGTTGATTTTAAAATAACATTACAATTTGACAGGCCTTTTTATGCTGCTGGCAACTACGCAGAATTTCATGAATTTTATAAGAAAATGTTTGCTATGTTAAATGAACAGGTCGTTATCAAAAAGAAAAAAGCCTGATTATATGAAAAGCATTTTTTTATCTATCATAAGCATATCATGTTTTTATTTTTTTGGAGTAAGCCAGGTGAATCTTTTAGATGCTTCAACAATTCCTAGTGGATTGGATAATGAAGCGCATAGCATCAAAAGAGAGGAAACACTTGATTTTGAAGTAAGCGATATTGATTACGCGACGCTTACCGTTCATGAAGTTTATACGGTGCTAGACCAGGAGGGAGAAGATGTATTATACTTTGTAAAGTATTCAAGCGATTTTGAAAAACTGGAAGATGCCGAGATAAAAGTGTATGACGCAAAAGGCAAGCTGATCAATAAATATAAGAAAAAAGAAATGCGCTCAGAAGCAATGGGCGAAGGCCTTGTACGAAGATGGTATGGTATATTTTTTTAGAGTAGCCGCTCCTACTTTTCCTATTACGGTTCAGTATGATTATGAAGTAAAATACAGGGGCACGCTTAATTATCCTGACTATCAAATAGAAATACCTGATCAGTCAGTTGAATCATCCAGTTATACTGCTACTGTGCCTGCTGACCTTGAATTAGATATAAAGCAAAGAACATAAACATAACTCCTGTAATAACGACAAAGGGTAAATATAAAATCTATCAATGGCAGGTGAAAAATCTTGCAGCAATAAGTGAAGAAGAAGGTTCTGCGCACGGTGGAAGCGCTTATCCACAAGTGATGATTGCACCCAACAAATTTTCAATGGATGGAAACGAAGGCGACCTCACCAGCTGGAAAAAATTTGGCATGTGGTATAGCAATCTTGCCAAAGGGTTCGATCAATCTAACTGATGAAACAAAAACCTACCTGCAGCAAATGGTGAAGGGTGCGGCCAGACGATAAAGAAAAAATGAAGCTCATTTATAAATACCTTCAAAACAATTTCCGGTATGTGAGCATTCAATTGGGCATAGGCGGTTATAAACCTTTTCAGGCATCCTTTGTAAATAAAAAAAAATATGGTGATTGCAAAGCACTTAGTAATTACATGCAAGCTTGCCTTGATGCCGTTGGTATTACAAGTTACCAGGCACTGATCAATGCAGAATATAACAGTGAAAAAGTTGATCCATTATTTCCGCAAAATGCCTTTAATCATGTGATACTTTGTGTGCCGGGAAAAAAAGACACTACCTGGCTTGAATGCACCAGCAATACTACAGATTTTGGTATGCTTGGAAGCTTTACGGAAAACAGGAATGCCTTACTTATAACACCCGATGGGGGTGTATTGGTATCAACACCAAAAAGCAAAGCGTCTGAAAATATTTTTAATATGTCAACAAAGGTTACATTGAATGATGATGCTTCAGGCGCAAGTGAAAGTATTTTGAAAACATCAGGAGAATATAAACAGGACATAGTACATCAAGTAGCTAATGAAAAGAAAGATGAGCAAAAAAGTTTCTTGGTGACCGATCTTGGCTTTATTCAGCCGGATGAATTTGATATTTCATGTAGCAAAGATGACTCAGCAACGATGTCGCTTTAAGTTTACAATGGAAAAAGTACCGGATTTCACAGCAGGAAGCAAAATGTTTATCAGCCCAAGAATTTATAAAATATGGAAAGAAAAACTTCCATCAAAAGAAAAAAGAACAAGCGATTTTTATTTTGAATGTCCATTTATAAAAATTGATACAACTGTGTACCAGCTTCCGGAAGATTATACAGTCGAAAATTTGCCAAAGGCAAAAGATATTAAATATGAATATGGTTCATTTAAAGCAAAGTATACATACAATGAAAAAGCCAATCAGCTATAACTTCCGTCGCCAGGCTAAGCCTTACGCAAAACGTAATTCCTCCTGATAAATTTGAAGCCACAAAAAATTTCTTCAGCGATGTAATTGAAGAATATACAGAGAAGATAATTATAAAAAAGAAATAGGTTACCAGTTGCTTATAATCTTTGTCTGCCTGCCAAATCTTGCTGCATTTATTGCTGAACCTATCAATCCTTCAAAGCCAATACGATATGTGTAAACCGGCTTATAACCATTTTGAAATCCGCCAACTACATCAACCCTGAACACTTTAAAAATATTTTCCAGTCCTGCAAAAACTTCAGCATATCGGGTATGGGGGTTTACATACAAAGCATTGGTTCCATCTACAAAAAACCAGTTTAGCTTTTTAAACAAAGGAATTTTATTGGTAAGCAAGCCATTCAAATGGTGTTCAAAATGCAGTTCAGCAAAAAATGATGAAGTATTGCTGAAGCCATAGTAGGAACCAACTGAAAGTTTGAACATAATCTTTTGCGATATGTGAAATGTTGCCGTTAAAGTGCTGGTAATCCTGAATGAATACAGATTTGTATTTAAAAAACCTCCTAGTACTAGCTTATATTTTATAGAACCCTGCGAGTTTTAAATTTGCATCATCTGCAACAGTAAAAGACCATTTATCAAAATCAACATCACTTCCAAAAATATTTTTAAATCCTTTTGAATAGTCTAGAGTAAATGTTGGATACTTTGATCCCAAAAGCAATTTTGGAATGAGGAAACTCAATATATTTCTGACCTGGCTTTATACTGAATGAGCATGTAACAACAACAGCCTGGTGGCGTGGTAAATTGTGATGATAAAATTTCCACAGGGTAGTTGGGTGTAAACCTGTAAAGAAATTTTTTATTCAGAATAAAATCAGTTGTGTTTTCAAGAGGCATCCTGTCTTCATATTCTCCTTCAATTAAAAACCTGCGCCACTTTCAAACTGTTTGAAAAGCCAGCTTTGCCAAAATAATTTTCATAAATTTTCATATCATTATGTCCGTACAATAATGTTCTAATGTGTTTCCCAAGCCCTTCAATGGTACTTTCTTTAAAAAACTGGCTTACGCGTTTACCACCGGCAGATAAAAAAGAATGTCGCTTGAATTTTTTATCAATATCAAAATCCCTGGTCCTGAAATTAAATCCTGCCCATGCATTAAAATGATTGTTATTAAATCCATATCGCAGATCGGTTATAAAGCTTACATTGCTCTTCCATTTTTTTACAAATTTTGAAATATGTAACAGATGGATTAATTGCTAATACCCTCCACCGTATTATATTGCAAGACTTTCAGCAACGGATCAATTTCATAACTGATATGTGTATGATTTACTGTAATGTGTCCTGTAAACGCCTGTCCATAACACCTGTGATAATTTTAATTTTCCTTGCTTTCTTCTTAAGTGAATCAATATTTTTGATCAGCAGAATCTTTTCTAACTTCATAAATGCTGTCTTTTATTGTATAATCTTTTATTTCTTCGGGCTCAAGAGGCACAGGCCTTATGCTGTCCCAGTAAGCTTTTGGCTTTTTATTTACTGACGTATCATATTTTATAATTACCCTGTTAAAATAATTTTTTGCAAAAATCTGGATCAAGATTATATTTCGAATATACATTTACAAAATCTCCCATAGCATCTAATGCCAAAGCTGATTAAAGTTAAAATGAAGCACCTGGTTTTTAACCCGCCAAACATCATTTGTTTACAGGCACATGTATTTGCGAAATTTCAAGTGAATCCAAAATTTCAAGCTGCGATTTTTTTGTAAGAAAAAGATCACAACTATAAATGCGCCAGTCATTTTCCGTAATGTTTATAATACCGGAAAAGAGTGGTTCGTAGTTGCTTATTAGGGATTACTTTTATAGTATTAATTTCTTTTCCGTCTTCAAAGAAACTGCCGAGAAATTTATATTTATAAAAGTTTAAAGCGCCATCTGCAATGGGTGAGATGAAGCCGCGTGGGATTAAGCTCTCGATGCAAACATGTTTACATTGTTTTGATAAAAGCTAATGAATGCAGGAAAATTAAATCCAAAGCCATTGCTCCCGCTTTCTCTTCCTGAAATAACTTCCAGCTTTATTTTTCGGGTTGCTGCATAGAAACTTTTGTTACAGACTCTGATAGATAAATAATTCCTTTGCCTGATAGAATCAAGCATCATATTCTTTTCTATCTTCATCAGGTATTTTTTTGCCCAAAACTTTTTGCGGCAGCTTTTTTAATTTATAATTCCTTTTATATAAACTTCAGCTTCAAAAGCTTTTACCTGTTTTTCATAAAAAGGCCTTTTTTAATTGCCTGCCTTATAATTTCATAAGCAGGATCTTCCCCACCTTTTTTGATAATGATTTCTTTTAATACAAGTTTTTGCTAAGCGTAATGCAAAATCGTACTGTCTATATTTTTGAAGACCAAGCGTTATTGATTTTTCCTGCGTGGCATAGCCAACATGCATACAAACCAATGTATAATTTCCCGGGGATAAAGCAAAACTAAAATTGCCATGAGTATTTGCTGTTACTCCTTGTTGCGTTCCTTTAATAAGAACGGAAGCAAATGGCAGAACTTTCCCTGCATTATCATAAACAGTTCCTTCAATTTTTTGAGCCGACGCAGTAAAAAAAGGAATTACAAGGATAAGCAGTAGCAGTTTTTGCATAAACGAATGTAGATCTGGAAAAAATTATTAAGATATGAATGACGCTTGGATGTAAATTAATTTTCTTTACTATACGTTATTTTCGCAGGTAAACGATGCACGTATGTAACTCGCGTAAGCGCAGCAAACCTGCTACCAAAGCGCCTGTCAGAGCTGAAGATATGATAAGTAAAAATGGGTTATCCGTTTTAAAAATTAAAAGTGAAACACGGTGAGCAAGTATATCATTGTTATTAGTGCTGATCCAGAAACACAAACATTCCCCACAATAAAAACAATGCAATAAATCCTGAACAAAAGAGCCATAACGGCTGTTTGCGGAATAAGAGCGGCAACCAAAAATGCAACAATGGCTATGCTCCACCATGGAAAATATAAACATGCTGCAAAAGCTTAAAAGCATCGTGAGAATAATAGAGATTATAAATTTCATTTTGATTATTATTAATTAATGTTAAGTTAAATTCATAAATTATGCTGTATCTATTAAACTTTATTAAACTTTACTTAAATCAAATTTAATCCAATCTAATCTACTATTAACTATTGTAAAGCTCATTTTCCATTTTATTCTTTTATCCCTGGATCTGCTGTCTTCATCATCCAAAGTGAATAATAATTTCCCTGCTGCCCATGTATCTACAAAATCATCATAAAATTTACTTCCGGGGTTACCACTTTGTCCGCCCGGATATACGCCATATGCCTCAGTTTCCGGTGTAAGCGAAACAATCATTCTCCAGCTTGGGCCATGTTGTGAATTAGCTGCATTGATGGTATTGGTGCCTCCGCCTATCGGTAAATGCAGCCTGCTTAAAGCCTCAAGCCTTGCTAAATGCAAGCACTTTTGTGTCTTTATATTTTCCCCATTCAAGCCTTCCATCGCTTCGGCATTTTTAGCAGCAAAAACTGCTTTTTTAAAAGCGCTGTTACATCATCTCGAGTGTTTCTTTTTGAGGAGTATTGATATCATCAAAAATTTAAATGAAGAATCTTTTAAAATATTATTTAGCAATGTGCTTTCATAAGGCATCATCATGTCGAGGTTCGTTTTTGCAAATTCATCCTTCCATACTTTATTTTCAAGACTGTCCCATGTAAGAACAAATAATGTAGCGCCTTTTGAGTTGGCATCATTTCTTAAATTCCAGGTTTTAAGTATATTCAAAATATTTTTGCTCATCATTGGTAAGTTTTGTTACTTCCATATTTTTAACAAGACAGGCAATGCCATTTCACCAAAAAATTATAGTTATCTGTTTGCAACTCCATCATATCCTGCAGGAGTGATAGTTATTCATCGCATTTAATCTTTTATTAATTTCCAGCCACGATATGGAGGATAACTGTCCTCCAAGATAATAAGGATAAGAAGTATCAGCAGGCAATTGGTTTGCACTGCTTACAAAGCCTCTTTCAGGATTAACTAAATGAGGGTTTTCATCCTGCGGTATCATTCCCTGCCACAAATAACTGCTGTCTGTTCCGGGCATTACAAAATCACCCTGCCGTTTCCATTTCGCCGGAAATTCGCCCTGGTCCCAAATAGCAATGTCGCCGTTTTTACAGGCAAATACACAATTTTGCCCGGGGGTATGTAAATATTTTATGGCCTCTAGATAATCATCATAATCTTTTGCTTTATCTAAAAGAGTAAACATTTTTAATTCATTGCTTGGATCATGTGCTTTCCATCTTACTGCATAATATTTATTGTTTGTTGACCTGGCGTCCGTTAAAACTTTTATCATACATCACAGGACCAATATTCGTATAAGCAACGGTATCCAGATAATCAGGCGTCACCTTTAACTTTTATTTTTTCAATCCTGAAAGTTGTTTTTTGCCATTGATTATTAAACCAATATTCTTTGCGGCTGTCATCACGAAATTTTATTTCATAATAATCCCGTACATCACGCATAGCATTTGTAAAGCCAAAAGCGCAATTATCATTAAAGCCAATGATAATGGCAGGAGCGCCCGGAAACGTTGCTCCATAAGCATTGTAAGTTGGTGTAGATAATTTGCATTTCATACCAGAGAGAAGGAAGGTTTAAACCAAGATGCGGATCATTACATAAAATAGGGTAACCGCTTTTTGTTTTTTTGCCGCTTACCGCCCAGTTATTGCTGCCATTATTTGGATTTGGTTTTTGTTCATCTATTGCTAGCAGAATCTTTTTTGTCAAAATAAAGTGAGTCAGCAGTTGAAGGAATTTTTAAATGTATTCCGGGCTTTGGAAAAACAGTTCCTTTTGGAACTATAGGATCAAGAGAATCCATAATTATAGGATATATTTTATCAAAATCTGCTGAAGAAAAAACAGATTTTGCATTCGTAAGTTCAAAATCATTTTCACTGCCGGCAAGATCAAGGCTCATAAATTTTAAAAACAATGCCGTTTTTAAATTGGTCCATTTTTCAGGATAATAGCCCAGCAATTTATATTCGAGCGGAAGCTTGCTTTCGTTAAGCGATTCGATATAGGCGTTTACGCCGGCAGTATAATTATCACATTCTGCTAAGTGTTGCTGGATCTTTTTCAACTTCTTTCAATGAATTTTCTGCAGCGTAACACCATGCCCAGCCTGCGTTTATCGCGATCAAAGTTCAATTGCTTTTTTACCAACGATTTCACTCGGTCTTCCTGCAGCAGCATGCGTTTGAAATTCCATTTGCCATAAGCCTGAATTTTGCATGAAGATATCCCTGTACAAAGTATGCATCATTATCCTGCTCAGCAAAAACATGCGGCACAAGCCTTTCATCAAAATACACATTCACTTTTCCTTTGAGCTGGGGAAAAGAAAGGTTTTCAGAAAAATCCTGGTCAACAGGTTCTGCATTTTGCCATACGCCTGTCTTGCGGGCTTAAGAAATTTTCCAAATGGCAGGAGCAGCCTGACCTCCGATGATTCAGCGATTATCAAGAAAAACATTAATGCTGTAGTAATGACTCCAAAAATGATAAAAGGAATTATTCTCATAAACAGTTTTAAAGATGTAAAATACTAATTATTGTTAGTTGTAAAGTCATGACATATTAATTATTTTAAAATTACTTAACGGTGCTTACTTAATAATACTCAACAAAGCAATCAGCTTTCCACTTCTTCAATTGTATTAAATGAATGAAAAACAATTCGTAATCTTTCACTGCCTTTAGGAACAGTAGGATATAATATGGCCCGCACATCAAAGTTATTTTTTGCAATATCCGCTGCTTTTTTTACTTCATCATTTCCCGGAACAATAACAGCCTGGATGGCTGTATTGCTTGCTATTGTTGCGATATTTTAATGTGCTTGTTTTAAAAAGATTTGTTAAAATTTGTAAATGTTCTCTTTCCTTATTTAAAAAAGGAAAAATTTTATATGATGCATATAGCCTGCACAGCTGACGGCGGAAGTGCAGTGCTATAAATAAAGGGTCTTGCAAAATTGATACAATATTTTTTTAATTGTGCTGAGCCAAGACTGACTGCGCCATGACATCCACATGCTTTACCAAAAGTGTGAACCCGCGCAAAACATTTTTTTTCAAGATGCAAATGCTGAATCAAGCCCTTCCCCTTTATCGCCAATAACTCCCGTTGCATGCGCTTCATCAACTATCAATGCTGCGTGTATAATTTTCACAAAGCTTTGCTATTTCTTCAAGCGGCGCCATATCGCCATCCATTGAAAAAACAGATTCTGTAACAACAAAAATATTTTGCGAATGATCCTTTGCTGCACAGATAATTTCTTTTCAAGATCATCAACATCATTATGCAAAAAAGAAAATGAGTCGCAAAAGACAACCGTATTCCATCCCGTATGGAAGCATGGCTTAGCTGGTCATAAATAATAACATCTCCTTTTTGAGGCACGCAACTTAACAACCCGATATTGGCATCATATCCCGAATTAAAAATTAAAGCCTGCTTCTGCATCATGAAAATCGGCAATGATATTTTTCTGTTTCTTCAATAACCGGTAATTGCCCGAAAGCAGCCGTGAGCCTGTACTTCCATGAGGCAAGGAGATTATATGTGCTCCTTCAAGCAAATTGTTTTTTACAATACCCAGATAATCATTGCTGCAAAAATCGATTGCATTATTTTTTATAATAAGCTTTCGCAATGCATTTACATTTTCTCTTTCTTTTAATTTTTTTTCAAGAAAATTTCATTCATTGATTAAAGATAAATTTTGAAAGAATAATATTTTGTGTAAATACATTTTCGATTTATAAAAATTTTGTGAAAAGCATTCCTGTTTATCTTTGTATTTTATCTTAGCAAAAAAATATACAATGAAATTATTTACTTTTTTTCTAGCCATATGTTGCGTTTTATTTTGTGTTTCCTGCATGGATAGAATGGATATACATGATGAGGTGGAAGGCACGCCAACACGCATTGATACTTTAGTGAAGCGAAATTACACACCGCCGGTAAAGAAGGAGGCTGTAAAAAAAGAAGAGCCGGCCGAATCAGAATAAATGGAAACATTATCACAGGATACTAAAAATATTTTAGGATTGCAATTGGTTACAGACCCCCGCTGGGTAAACCTTGCATCCATTTCTCTTGAGGAGATTTTAACTGATCATGCGTGGTGTGAGCAAAAAGCTGCCAACAGTTGCATATCGCTTATTCAAAAATATAATGATAAAGAAGAACTGGTAAATGAATTGTCGCCAATAGTTACAGAAGAATGGGGACATTTTCGTCAGGTACTTGCAGAGCTGAGAAAACGAAATTTACAATTGGGTAAGCAACGCAAAGATGAGTACGTTAACAAGCTGCTTGATTTTCAAAGGAAAGGTGGCAATCCTGATGAAAGATTTTTAGATCAATTGCTTACGATGGCTCTGATAGAAGCCAGGAGCTGTGAGCGTTTCAAGCGATTGAGTGAAGGATTGGAAGATAATTATATTCGCAATTTTTACCGCAAGTTCATGGAAAGTGAAGCCGGTCATTATACCTTATTTATAACTCTTGCAGATCTATACATTGATAAAGAAACTGTAAGAAAAAGATGGAAAGAATGGATTGCTTATGAAACCGAAGTAATGAAAAATTTAGATGTTAGAGGTGACAGAATACATTGAGATTATATTGACTGCAATTTCTTGTATTTGAATATTGCTTTTGAAACCTGCTTTATGACGATAGCATTCCAATCAAGACGATAATAAAATAATTTGTTTTGATTAGCATTTAATTTAGAAAACAAAGAAAAATAATAAGTGTATTCCTTATATCCAGCATTACTCCATGCGATAATGCTTTGTTTTTTATCAAAGGTTATTCCTTGTTGAGAAAATGTTGTTCCTAATATTATGAAATCAATTTTATTTAAAAACATTTGGAAATAATTGTTCGAGATATCATTTATAAATTTTTTATTGAGTTCGTTTAATATTTTGAAATATTTTTCTTCAATTGTTTTTAAGTTAATCGTATAAATTGATTTCAATCTTATTTTAATAATCTTTGCTCAGTATTTTTTATATCTATAGAATATATTCTTCCTATTCGGAACATGTATCCACTAATAGATGCAACACCATATTTAAACTCAGCTATTTCCAGCTTTGAAAAATTCTGATTATCATATTCTAAATACTCATCAGTGATAACAAGTTTTTTTCGGGTATCAAAAAATGCAGGGCTTACAAACAATTCAAGATGGCTGCTCATATTTACTTGTAAATTAAGCAAGCTCTTTTCAACAATCTTATTCTATTTAATCGTTTGGAAAATTCTTTTCCATCTTGGGCCATTGTCATAGCTAAACCAGATCAGAGAAGCTTTACCAACTACATGATCTTCCGGAACAAACCCCCAGAAGCGGCTATCAAGCGAATTGTGCCGGTTATCACCCATCATCCAATAATAATTCATTTTAAAAGTATAGCTGGTTGCGGGTTTATCATTGATAAAATATTGGCCGTTTTTTTCTTCAAATTTATTTCCTTCATAAACTGATATACAGCGTTTATAACGTAATAATATTACGAGGAGTAAGTTGAATCGTTGCTCCTTTTTTAGGAATCCACAAGCGGACCATAATTATCTACGGTCCAGTTATCAGATGCAACATAAGGAAACAAGTATAGGGCTTTTATCATTTGGCGCATGGATAACCGGCTGAATACTTTTTACAATGGGCAGCATTTTCAAGCGATGCCATTTCTTCATCAGTCATATTAATTTCATATACATTATTTATCAATCTGGTAACCTGATTTTTATTCTGGTCATCCATGTTAAATTGTATTCCCATGCTGTTCAACTGGTCAGGATCAAGCGGCGCAGATGTAGTAACATCATATTTAAATTCATGATACTCCGGAAAAGGTTGGGCAACATTATTAATATATACAATACCCGTTTTTTATTTGCAAAGTATCACCTGCAATAGCCACACATCTTTTAATAAAATTTTCTCTTTTATCCACCGGCCTCGTAATAATCATATCACCATATTGATCCCAAACTCTTGCTCTGGCTTCATCTTCTGAAATATGTTCGGTAAGCATTCTTCTCTGTATTTCCTGGTAATAGGTAACTCTTGATCCAAAATTTACTTCATCATTAATAAGTGTATCATTGACAGGGAAATTAAATACCACAACATCATTTCTTTTTACAGGGCTTGCAAACCATCTTGTATAAGGAATATGAATCCATTCCACATACGATTTTATATTAATACCAGGAATGGTATGATGAACAAAAGGCATTGCAATTGGCGTGTTGGGAATGCGTGGGCCATAGCTGAATTTACTTACAAATAAAAAATCATTTACCAACAATGTTTTTTCCATTGAAGGTGTTGGAATGGTATAAGCTTCAAATACAAATGTGCGTATAAGTGTCGCAGCAACAATTGCAAACACAGCTGCATCTATCCATTCCCTTATAGCACCTTTTTTATAATTTTTTACAACAGGTATGCCTGCATATCTTTCTTTATCAGAATATCCGAGGTAAGGAAAATAAATAAAAGGAATAAAAACAGTTGCCGCATGTTCCAGCAAACCAAACCTGCCGAAGTGCTCAACAAATTTTATACAGATCCAGATGGTAATAAACTGGCCTGCAACAGGTATAAGCTGTAGAAAAAACCATATTCTTTTTAGTTGCATTTTTTCCACCATGCACCAGGTGTTATACAATGGAATCAATGCTTTCCACGGCGTCAATGCCTGCTTTTTTAAACATGCCATACAAACCAATATGCCAAAGAATATATGCAATAATAAATAAAAGTAAACCTATACTCATTTTAATACTTTTTATGATGCGGACAAAAGTAGCGTATTAAACTACTACATAAAAAACCGCCTGAAAATTGTTATCATTAGTTTAACAAAACGATAATAATTCAAACTGTTCATGACATTCGTTATCATGATAAGATTATGTAATCGAAATATTTATAATACAAGTTTAATATCCATTAACTTTTTCTGCCGTTCATAATCATGAAATGTCCGCTACTTAATTATATAATCTGCTTTAATATTTTTTATTGGAAAAATATGATCCTTACTTCCATGAATATGAATGATATCTTCGGTTGCCATTCGTTTTTCCAGTGAAGGATTTTACTTAACTGCCCAATTGGTATATTGCTGGCCAATGTTCCTTCGATATTCCCGTACAAGCATTAATTCTTCACTGTTTTCAATGCCAAGGTTATAGTTTTCTATTGGCTCAAATAATTTAAAGATTTAAAGGGAAAATTTTATACAGCTTTAATTTCCCTGCAAGCCTCATCCACCAAGGCATTTCATGAAATGATTTTACACTTGAAATTATAATTATTTTATCTGTATTGATAATTTTTGCGATTTCAATACACATCATTCCGCCAAAAGATAAACCGATGAGAACAGGATTCTCATGATGAATTTTTTCACTCATCCGTTTTGCATATTGCTCAATGCTTTCGTTTTTTAAAGGATGATCCATTGAATAAAATGACATCAGTATTATACAAAAAATTTAGAAAATACCCTTTCATCTGCTCCAAAACCACTGATGCAATAAATATGTTTCATATTAGGAATAATCTGTAGAAATTTACATTGCAATTTATTTTTTCGGCAAGCACATAATTTTCCACATCTCGGAGTAATTGTTTTGCCGGAAAGAATGATCAAACGTTCAACAACATTTCGTAACTCCCGTATATTGCCTGTCCAATTATGTTTTTGAAGCAGGTCCACAGCTTTTTTATCAATTGTTTTTTTTGGTTGGCCATATTCTGTCGCCTATATCTTCCAGAAATTTATCAACCAGTAAAGGAATATCGGAAGCCGGTCGTTAATGAAGGAACATGCACAATAATAACACCAAGCCTGTGATACAGATCAAGCCTGAAATCTTTTTTTTCTACTTCTTTAAGTAGATCTTTATTCGTTGCGGCAATCACTCTTACATCCACATTAATATCTTTATCAGCACCTACTCTTGTGATTTTCCTTCCTGCAAGGCACGCAAAACTTTTGCCTGTGCATTCAAGCTCATATCACCAATTTCATCAAGGAACAAAGTACCGCCATTTGCCTGCTCAAATTTGCCGATGCGTTGTTTTACTGCAGAGGTAAAGCTTCCTTTTTCATGGCCAAATAATTCACTTTCTATCAACTCGCCAGGAATGGCCGCACAATTCACTTCAACCATGGGCCCATGTGAACGCGATTGCTTTTTTCATGAATCCATCTTGCCACAAGTTCTTTGCCTACGCCATTTTCACCGGTTATTAAAACCCGTGCTTCTGTTGGGGCAATTTTATCAATGGTTTCTTTTATTTTTTTTATGGGAGATGATTCGCCAACTATTTCCTGAACTTTGCCTACTTTACGTTTCAGTACTTTTGTTTCTGCAACCAATGAAGTTTTATCCATTGCATTGCGAAGCGTAATCAACATGCGGTTGAGATCAGGAGGCTTGGAAATATAATCATAAGCGCCTTTTTTTACTGCTTCCACAGCAGTTTCAATATTTCCATGCCCGCTAATAATAATGATAGGAACTTCGTCATTGATCTCTTTTGCTTTTTCAAGAAATTCAATGCCATCAAGCTTTGGCATTTTAATATCGCACAAAACAAGGTCATAATTTTTTTCTTTAAATTTTTTCAGACCTTCTTCACCATCTGCTGCTTCATCAATTTTATAACCTTCATAACTGAGTATTTCAGTTAATGTTTTCCTGATACTTTTTTCATCATCTATAATAAGAATTGAAGGCATTGCTTTTATCGATTTATAGTGTATTGGTTAGATTATTATTACGATTGTTGGATACCATTCTTATTTTATTATTGACTTACATCGCTTGCCTCCATCATTAAATAGGCTTTAATAAATCCATCCAACTCTCCATCCATCACCGGGCCAACATTTCCAACTTCATAATCTGTTCTGTGATCTTTTATCATTTTATAAGGATGAAAAACATAACTTCTTATCTGGCTTCCCCATTCTATTTTTTTCTTTGCTGCATTTGTTGACATTTAATTTTTCCTGCCGCTTTCGCATCTCTTCTTCATACAACCTGCTTTTAAGCATCGTCATTGCTTTTTCACGGTTCTCGCCTTGTGTTCGTGCCTGCTGGCATTCAATAATAATTCCTGATGGCTTATGTGTAAGCCGTACCGCAGTTTCCACTTTATTTACATTTTGTCCGCCGCTGCCACCACTTCTGAAGAAAGCCCATTCAACATCAGCAGGATTTACTTTTATATCAATTGTATCATCAACTAAAGGATAAACATATACGCTTGCAAAACTGGTGTGCCTTCTTGCATTACTATCAAATGGTGAAATGCGAACAAGCCTGTGCACGCCACTTTCTGCTTTTAAAAAACCATAAGCAAACGGGCCATCAAACTGCAGCGTTGCACTTTTAATTCCTGCTCCGTCGCCTGCCTGGTAATCGAGCTCTGTTACGCTCCAGCCTTGCTTTTCACCATACATGCGATACATGCGAAGCAGCATCTCTGCCCAGTCCTGGCTTTCTGTTCCACCGGCACCGCTATTGATCTGCAGCACAGCAGGCATTTCATCTTCAGGCTTATTCAGTGTGCTTTTAAACTCTGCTTCTTCCACAGCGTTCAATGCTTTTTCGTAAGCCTCTTTTACTTCTTCTTCATTGGCTTCACCTTCTTTCCAGAAATCAAACAGAACGGCAAAATCATCTACGGATGTTTGCACACTGTTATACAGGTTCACCCAGAACTCATTTAATTTAATATCTTTTAAAATAGATGTTGCTCGTTTGATTATCATTCCAAAAGCCTGGTGAAAGTGAAAGCTGCTTATCGTTATTTATTTTTTGCTGACGGTTATCAACGTCAAAGAAACCTCCTCAAAACCACCACACGGTCTCTCAAATCTTTTAATTGTTCCTGTGTCATAAGGCGCAAATATAATAACGATTGTGTTAAATTTTTACCTGCATTTATCAATGCCTTTTTGCCTGTATCATTTTAAAAAATCCTGTATAGTTGTATCTTGCAGTATACTATGGGCTTTACTAAAATTGCATTAACGTGTTATAAAAATTATGAATCAAAAACATTCAGTTTCGAGCAAAGAATTATAGCGATTTGTGGCCAGAACGGAATGGGTAAAACCAACCTGCTTGATGCAATTAATTATTTATGTTTTACGAAAAGCTATTTCTCAAAGTCGGATGCATTAAATGTGTTATTTGGTGCAGAAGGTTTCAGGCTGGAGGCTGAAATGCAGTCAGATAATGGATTTCAGAATAAGGCTAAGAAGATAGTTTGCATTTATCGCCCTTCATTAAAAAAAGAATTTTACCTGGATGATGTTGCCTATGTAAAATTCTCTCATCATATTGGTAAGTTTCCCTGCGTGATGATAGCGCCTGATGATATAGAAATGATAACAGGCGCAAGCGAAGAAAGAAGAAAATTTTTGGATACACTTATAAGCCAGGTAGATGCTGAATATTTACAGCAGCTGATCATATATAATAAAGTGCTGCAGCAAAGAAACAGCTTCCTGAAAAATGAAACATTTCAAGCAAAATTTGATGAACAATTATTAGATACCCTGGATGCACAACTCATACAACCTGGTAACTATATTTATAAAATAAGAAAGGAATTTTGTGAGAAGATCATTCCTCTTGTTCAGGAATTTTACAACTATATTGCTGGCAACACTGAGACTATTTCCCTGGAATATTACAGCCATTTGAATGATGATAATTTTGAAAAATTATTAAAGGCATCCAGGCAAAGAGATATGCTGATGCAGAGGACTGTTACGGGTATTCATAAAGACGATCTTACATTTTTTTTAAATAAAAATAATTTTAAACTTACTGCTTCTCAAGGTCAAAGAAAAAGCCTTTTGTTTGCCTGCAAACTTGCAGAGTTCCAGATATTAACAACGCTGAAAGGGCTGCCACCATTGCTTTTGCTTGATGATGTATTCGAAAAGCTGGATGGGCAAAGAATGAAAAACCTGTTAGATTTTGTTTGTAAAAAAAATGCGGGACAGGTGTTTATTACTGATACACACAAAGAGCGTTTGCAACATGCATTGCAGGAATTTAATGATGAAGTGCAACTGATTGAACTGGTAAATTGATTTTATTTTCACCATAATCTTATCTTTATTTTATGTCAGAGATGTCAATAGGAGAAGCATTGCAACAATTTCTAAAAACAAGTAAGCTAAAGGGCGGTGTACAGGCATTGCAGATAACGGATGCATGGGAAAAAATAATGGGAAAAACTATTGCACGCTACACGGATAAAATAGAAATTATTAATACCACCTTATTTATATCTACTAATGTAGCTCCGCTAAAAAATGAACTGGTTTATCAAAAAGCTAAGATCATAGAAAGAGTAAATGAAGCACTTGGAGAAAAAGCAATTAAAGATGTAGTCATTAAATGAGTTCTCAAAAAATTATGGAACTATCAACGTTTTTTAAGTAAACGTTCTTATAAATTACTTTTAAATATAAAAACTAAAAAATGAAACACATACTCATAACTGCAATGTTGTTTGCTTTTGTTTACAACGCACAATCCAAAAGCTTTCCTTCCATAACTCATCATATTCCTGATGCAGATTCATCGTACATCTATATTTATAGAAGTGGCCAGTTCTCAGGCTCATTGACCAACTTTACCATTTATGTGGATGACATAAAGTTGTGCAAACTCAGCAACAACAAGTATTTTAAGATACCAGTGAAACCGGGGACACATGTAGTAAGTGCAAAGCAAAGCGGTGTAGCCATTATGAAAAAGGAAACTGAGGTGCAAGTGGATGTGGAAGCCGGCAAATCAAATTATGTTTCATGCACTATGAAATCAAGCATAACACGTGTACGCCTTAATATGGAAGAAGTGTTGCCTAAAACCGGGGTAAAAGAAATCTCTGATATGAAAGTTGACAACTGCCAGTCGAGTGTGCAGGATCAATAAATACATTTGCTATTGCATACTATCAAGCTCCAGAAACACATTGTTTAAAGCTTCCGCATAAAGCGGATGGGCGAATACTGCACAACGTAATACCGTGTATGGAATTTTTCCCATCATGGCAAGTTGCAGCATACTCATAATTTCGCCGCCCTGCTCTCCTATCACTGCGGCGCCAAGAATTTGTTTCGTATCCATATCAACAATAACTTTTATAAAACCCCTGGTTTCATTGGTTTCTATCGCACGAGCAACATGGGCCATTGGCAAGCAAACCGATTTGAAGTTTAATTTTTTTTGCTTTGCTTCCTTTTCATTAATGCCAATTCTTCCAAATTGCGGATCGGTGAACATGGTATAAGGAACCATCCTGTTTTTTATGGATTGCGCTCCACCTTCATAAAGATTTCCACACAGAATAAGATAATCGTTATAAGCAATATGTGTGAATGCAGGCCCCCCCTTTACATCGCCCAAAGCATATACGCCTGGCTCATCAGTCTCCAGTTGATCATTTACTTTTATATAGCCTTTGTCCGCCTTAATATTGGTGTTTTCAAGATGTAAGGCATCTGTGTTTGGCGTTCTCCCTGCTGCTATCAATACATGGGAACAAGCCATGTTTTTTGTTCGATCGCTTATTTTTACAGAAGCAGTTATGGTTCGGGATTTCTCAGAAAATTGTTCAACAACAGCATTGGTATAAATAACTATTTTTTCATCTTGCAAAAATTTTTTGACTTCTTCACTTACATCTTTATCTTCTCTTGATAAAAATTCACCGGCATGTTCAAGTATGGTTACCTTACTGCCAAAGCGCCTGAACATTTGCCCAAACTCAAGGGCTATATAGCTTCCGCCAACTATCAATAAGTACTTAGGAATTTCGGTAACATCCATGATTGTTGTTGAATCAAGATATTTGATATCATTCAATCCTTTGATATCAGGAACAGCAGGTCTTGCGCCGGTATTGATAAAAATATTCGTGGCTGTAATTCCCTGTACATCACCATTGTTTAAGGTTACTTTTATTTGTTTATTATTAATAAAAGCGGCTTCCCCAAACATCACATCGAGATTTTTTGTTTGCAACAAACTTTCTTCAGCGCCGCTTCTTGATTTGTTTACAATTGCATTTTTACGTTTGATGATTTTTATAAGATTAACATGAAAATTATTGATATCAATTCCTACTTGATTTGCATTAGCAGCGAGGTGTGCCATGCGCGCAGAGGTGACCATAGATTTTGTAGGTGTGCAACCGTAATTGATGCAAGTGCCACCAATAAATTTCCTTTCAACAATGGCCACTTTCAACCCTTTGTTTGCAATCTTTTTAGCCAGCGGCACACCAGCCTGACCCGAGCCAATAATTATAGCATCATATTTTTTCATAAATGAAAATGAATGTTTGAATTTTATATGAAGATATTGTTTGTAAGGAGTAATTGTGTAGTTATCAATGATATGTTCTTATCAAGCTTTGCAAATTATAATTATAAAAATTAGCATCAATTCTATTACATAAAAAAAGCCGCCCGAAGGTGGCCTTTTAATTATGAAAAAAAACTTGGTTACTAACTAACGATTTGCGGCGCCTTAGCTTCTGCAATGCCTGAAGCAAACTGTTTTTCCAAACCGTCTGAAACCACTTTGGTATCTTCATACACATCAAGCTCTGTTACCTTGCCCCATTTTAAGGTGATTAAATGAACACCTTTGTTTACGTATGAATCGCCATTGAATAAAGTGGTCGTGGCTGTCCATCTTACTATAGCAAACGTATTGTTTGGCAAACCCTTTACCTTAATATCGGTAACAGTGATGTCAAGATCCGGGGTTAAGCGAGCAAGTCTTTCCAGCCAGGATTTAACGGCCGCCACATCATGACGAACGCCACCCATTGCATGATCTCCTGCAAAGCTGTGTTTCACATTCGTTGCCATGCCTTTTGTAAGTTCTGTAAAGCGGCGTTCATTTACTAAGTTGAATGATTTTCTTACGAGTTTTTTTACGATGTAATGGTACATAATTTTTATTTTTTGTTCACTACAAAACTACCGGCAATTGCAGGCCGGCACCTGTAACAAATGTTACAATCTTTACAAGCCCGCAAGTTTTTTTCTGATTCTGCTTAACGATGGCCGCTCAATGCCTAAATAAGAGGAAAGATGCGTTAAGGAGATACGGTTGATCAACTCCGGGTTTTCATTAATGAAGTCGAGGTAACGTTGTTCGGCATTATTGAACTGGAAACTTTCTATGCGCCTTTGCTGCCTTGATAAAATGGCTTCTGCTATCAATCTTCCATTTCGTTCAAAACCATTATACAATTCATAACCTTTGCGTATGTGATCGAAGTGAATGGTAATAATATCGGCGGGCTCCAGGCACTGGTAATAATAGCGGCTGGGTTTGTTGTGCAGCAGCGATGGATAATCAGTTACCCATTCACCTTCTTTTGCAAAGCTGATAGTAATATCTTCACCTGCATCGTTTATATAATAGCCACGAAGCAAACCTTTGGTAACAAAACCAAGCAACTGGTTTCGTTTACCTGCTTCAATAAAATATTGCTTTAGCCTTATTTGTTGCAAAAGAAAACCACTTTCAAAATAGGCCCGCTCTTCCTCTGTGACCTTTGGATTAAGCTGCTTAATTACCTTGTAATACAAATCAATTCCATCCTGCATGTTAGCTTTTTACTATCGGTTAAAGTTAATCAACTTGCCTCTCAAGTAATGTATCCGTTAGCCGCAATTAATGAAAAAAGGCTTGTATATACAAGCCCATGTTACTAAAATCTAAATACTAGTGAACTACTTCAATTTCTTTTCAACCGCTTTTCTTGAATTGCCTTCGGTTTTAACTGCATCTTTTATTTGCTTTGCAGTTGAGCCCGTTTTTTCTTTTTCATATTTTACTTCATGCTCTTGTCCGGCTGCAACCTTTGACCTGTCAAGCTTGCGGCCCCTGGGTGTTGTGCTCATGTTGTAATGTTTTAAGTTATTACTTACTATAAAAGGTATGCCAAAAGTATTTTTTGTTGAGCAGTGCATTGCTTCAGACTATGAGATTTTACCGTTGATTGTATGCCGGGGGCATTGCTGATAAAATAAGGAAAACAAGTCAATTCGATAAATGATAAAACAAAGAAATAATGGTAAGGTTTAACATAATGAAAACGCAGATGTTTATCTACTCTGTGCCTGAATGGATGCTTTACACTTTAAGTGTAATCCGGTTATTTTTATCTAATCCTTTAATCTTATTTAATATCTCTTTTGGTGAACTTTCATTGAATACAAATTGATTTAAAACAGCGATGCCCCGATTGTCGAATATCTCTTCGTTGTAAAAGTCTAATGAATTTAATTCCTGTATCGTAATATTTAAGGCTTTAGCGAGTTGCTCATGATCCATTTTTTTCCGGAGTTTAATTAAGTAAAAACGCTATACATTTTTGCAACTTTAAAGTTATTAAATAAACGGAATATTACTTACCAGTGAACTTATAATAGGTGATATACAACGCGGTAATGTATATATAATTGATGATACCCAATGATCAAAAATGTAATAAGTAACTAACGCCTACTGCATAACATTGCTAAGAACTAAAAGTGAAAAAGCCTTTCTTTACCGGAAAGGCTTTTTTTCTAAAGAGCTTTATAATAACAGGATCAATGACGATCAACATATTTTTGTTGCTTGCCCTGTTCATCTAAATAAATAGTCTTATCAGTTCCTCCAATATTTAAGAGTACCTGGAAAAGTGAAGTGCCATTTGGCTGATCAATTCTTGTATACCGGTAATCTTTTGCATTGCGATATTTGCTATGTACCCTTTTAACCACAGCAGCGGGAACGTCATTATCATCGTAAGGTATAGTTGAGCTGATGTGCTTTCCGTTTTGGGAATAATGAGCAACCATTTCCCCATCATCATTGGGGCTTTTATCAGTAAACTGGGCATGCCATTGATTATTGCTTTTGCTCCAGGTAGCATCACTGGCCTGTGGATAATCGCGCTGGAAAGTTTGCTGAACCTTTTGCGGAGCACGATCGTGCCTGTCTTGTGCGAAAAGGCATGCTACGCAAAAAAGAAGTGACAAAGTGAGGATTGTTTTTTTCATTGTTTATGTTTTAATGCCATTAATGTTCAAACGTCCTGCCAAGGAAATTTGTCGTACCCCATTGACATCGGCAAGCCGGCACAGAAAGCCCAATTATAAACAGTCGAACTTTCATCCCTATAATTTATGAAGTTTTAAAACAAAGTTGCCACCAACCTTCTTTTAGCGCAAGCATCAGCTTGTGCTTCTCGTATTAAATATACTTAATCCAGCTAACCCTTTTATCCCGGAATTTTTATTACATAAAAAAAACCACCCGAAGGTGGCCTTTTACTTATGAGAAGAAAAACATTATGCTACTTTCTTGAGTGCGCTGGCTAAAGTAAGGTTGAGCCTTGACTTGGTGCCTGCTACCAACGTGATAGTTGTGTCAACAGGTACATAACCGGGACAACTAATTGTTACGTTATAATCTCCTGCTGTAATGCGATTAAAGTTAAAGCGACCCTTATCATTAGTGGTTGCACTATAGGCCAATTGTTTCGTTGCTATAGTTGCACCAGCTATTGGAAGCTTAATATCATTAAGGATATAACCGCTAAGGCGAGCCGTATTTGCATTCTGATGTACATAAGCCTGCTGGCTGAATACAAATAAGGAACGTACTGCATCATTATCTTTATATATCTGCTGTGCATCTTTCAACATGGCCATTACGCTTTCATAAATGGCATTATTGGCCTGCGTCTTGGCATTCACTGCCATTTTCTTAGCATTATCAGCATTAAAATAAGTAACGGAAGCTTTGATACAATCTGCGCTCATATTTTGAAAGGTATTCGGAAAAGTATCAGGCATATTGTTGTTAGCAAGCAAATCTGCTGTGTTGTTTGAAATGAAATTATTAGCTGCTTGAATTAAAGTGGTTACATCGGTCCAGTTGCCAATTTTCGATTTCTTATATAACGATGCGCCTGCCGCCTCGAGATTGCTAAGCGCAACATCTGAAGGATAGGCTGCAATGATATACTGTTTCAGCAATTGCCAATTCCTTTTTAAAGGAACCAGGCATTTTATAAGAGCTTTCCTGGCAGTCTTACGATCTCCGATTCCGGTAAGGGAAGTAGGCAAAGCCGACGCATTACTTGCTGCCTGTTGTGCTGCAGCAATATAATCTGCTGTGTAAATAGCTCTGAAGGCTGCAAAGTCGGTTAGGTAATTGCCGCAACTATTTCATAGCGCCTTACAAAGCGTGTACAAAAGGGATTGCTTACATGAGTACTGCGGAACTGGTTGTTTCATAATTATCAGATTTATTGTTTACAATTATTATTTCATAAGAAACTTAAAGTGATTTATTTGGTTTTTTAAAATATTTTGCTATACATCCATTTTAAATGATATCAACCGCTTTATTAGCGCTTCGAATAGAAGTGCTTTATTGTTTCCTATTATTGTTATTTTCGTTAATCAATCAAGCAAAATGAAAAAGATATCTTCTATCCTGTCACTTATTATTGTACAGCTTATTTTTAATTGTGTTTATGCACAAAGTAGTGAGCTGCACATCATCAATACTTTTCATATTTCCGGCACTGCCCGGTGGGATTATCTTAGGGTAGGCCCCGTGAACGACTGGCTATATGTAAGCCACGGCACTGAAGTAAGCGTGCTCAATAAAAAAACGGGCGATTCAATAGCGGTGATCCCTAATACAACTGGTGTTCATGGAATTGCATTTGATAGTAATGATGGCAAAGGCTTTACAAGTAATGGCCGTTTAAATTCCGTTACAGTATTTGATATAAACGCCAATAAAGTGCTGGGACAGATACCAACAAGCAAGGGGCCTGATGCTATCTTTTATGAACCCTATTCTAAAAAAATTATCACCTGCCACGGGCAAGCAAAAAATATAAATGTTATAGACCCTGTAGCTTATAAAGTAACGGATAGCATTGATGTGGGCGGCTCACCGGAAGAAGCAGTAAGCGATGGAGAAGGAAATCTATTTGTAAACATTGAAGATAAAAGTGAGATAGTAAAAGTAAATTTAAAAACTTCAAAAGTTGTAGCTCACTGGAGCCTTGCACCTGCCGAAGGCCCTACAGGTTTGGCAATTGATACAAAGACAAAAAGATTATTTGCAGGCTGTAATAAATTGCTGGTAATAATGGATGCAGATAATGGGAAAGTAATTAACTCCATACCTATCGGTTCCGGCTGCGACGGTACTGCCTTTGATGCTGCCACTAAAGACATATATGCTTCATGTGGTGATGGTACATTAAGTGTAATTCATGAAGAATCCGCAAACAGGTTTATTAAGGCAGCAACTGTTGTTACAAAAAGAGGCGCAAGAACTTTGGCATTGGATAACGTGACACATCGCATCTATTTACCCACCGCAGATTTTGAACCCATGCAACCGGGTGAAACAGGTAGGCCAAAGGCTAAGGATAACAGCTTCCAGGTGTTGGTGGTGGGCAAATAGCCTCAATCACCATCAGTTTATAATTACTACAGAAATCAAATAATGATACAAGCTAATAAAGTTGCACGCATAACGCTTCTTTTCTGGATCATGAAAATCATTGCCACAACCCTAGGGGAGACTTTAGGCGATTTTTTTTCTATGACAGAAAACTTTGGTTACCTGACCACATTAATTGCCATGCTCATCTTTTTTCTCATAGCATTGGCCTTGCAGCTATCTGCTAAAAAATATATTCCTGTGCTATACTGGCTGGTAATTATAAGCACCACAACGTTAGGCACGGAGATATCGGATTTTATGGACAGGAGCCTGCATCTTGGCTATGCTGTAGGAAGCCTGATCTTATTCATTTGTTTGGTAACAACTTTATTTCTTTGGTACCAAAAATTTCGCAACCTGCAGGTATTTCCTATCGTAAGCAGGAACAAAGAAATCTATTACTGGATAGCCATTCTTTTTTCCAACAGCCTTGGCACTGCCTTTGGCGATTTTTTAAGTGATAACATGGGATTAAGTTATGCAGACGGAGCCTTGATAACTGCGTTAATTATAATTATCGTTATACTGCTCCATTATTTAACTAAGCTTAACGAGGTCATTTTATTTTGGATAGCCTTCGTGTTCACAAGGCCATTCGGTGCAACTTTCGGTGATTTTCTCACCAAGCCCCTGGCAAAAGGCGGCTTAAACCTCGGAACGTTGTATGCATCGCTTACATCGTTATTTTTAATGTCCATACTGATAATAATAAGTAGCAGGAACGAGCGGGTAGAAGCATAGGCACCATCCATACTTTTCATGAAAATCTTACTTAAAATATTTTTAATTGCAGGTTGCATTTGTTTGCAAAATGTACATGCACAGGGCGGCGGCCCTCCTATGATCACTGATGATCCCGGCGTGGTGGACCTGCACAAATGGGAGATCAATACTTCTGTTAATTCCAGTATAACCAACACGGTTCAGCTGGCAGTTCCTTACATAGATGCCAATTACGGCATAGCCCGTAACCTGCAACTAAAAGCGGAAACTCCCTATCTGATTACATTTGAGAAACAAAGCCATGTAACCGGCGCATTGGGAGAAGTATTATTGGGTTTAAAATTCCGGTTTATGGATGAGAGCAAAAACTTTGTTTCTGTCGGCACATATCCACAGTTGGCTGTTACCGGAGAAAAAGGATTTCTATTCCCATTGCTCTTTGAAAAGACGTTCGGAAAATTTTTAGTAGGAGAAGATATAGGCAACTTTTTTGGCTTTGATGATTACGATAATGTACAATTAGGAAGCCTGGTTGGTTACCAGCCAACAAAAAAGATACAAGTGATGGGCGAGTATTTTCTGCGAAAAGGCTATAGCAAAGCTACCGGTACCGATGGGTTTATTAATTTTGGGTTCCGTTATGTGCTCACCAATGTTTTTACACTTATGGGTTCATTTGGCAGCCAGGTAGTTACTGCGCCAGCGGAACAACGGCAATATTTTATTTCCTTCCTGGGCGTGCAAAGTGATTTTTAGAATTAGCGATAAACATTATAAAATAACTATATAAGAATCTTAGTCAGGAAATATAATGAGGGTATCAGCGTGTATAATAAAGTCTTTTTCTGCCTACTCCAAGTTTTCTTGCTATCACAAAATTTACCGTTCCTGTAGGTACAAAATATTCTTTATAAGAAGCTGCACTGGCCGTATACAATGCATCGCCTAAAAAAGTAGCACTAACAGACCATATACTGGTGTTGTAGCCAATTGCAGCTTTATAATTGGCTCCAGGCAATATCTTCACTTTCGACGAAGCGCCACCATTTTTCTCTTCGCTGGTTATATTGATATGTGCTATAGCAATTGCAGAAGCTGTAGCGAAAAGGTGCTTACTTACGACTAGTGTATACGCATAGCCTGCACCCGGGCCAATATTAAAAAAGCGTATTTTATTTACACCGGCCTGCGTATACATGCCCGCAGCCATAGATGGCACAAAAGCGCTGTCCGCATTTACAATACCATAATAACTGCTGCCGCCATATAAGAATGAACCTGCAGATTTTATTTGCAATCCTGTCTGATTAAATGCAGCTTTATAAGAAAATTTCTGATAATTGGATACATGAAAAAGTGAAAGCCCTACAATATTCCGGTGAAGGTCTGGCCGCTTATAATCGCTTGTAAGATCAAGGCCGTTGTTAGCTTTTGAATCAAGGTAATATCCTCTTAAGAACGATCCTAATATATCCACCGCCCATTTTCTTGGATACACGTGCAATTGCAAATCGAGTCCTTTTGTATCGCCCCTGCCTTGATCCTTATTTAAAAAATTAAAACCATAAGCAAAATTTATGGTAACTATTTTATAAGTGAAACCTGCGCCCAGGTTCAGTTTCGAATTGGTTTTATAATTAAGATCTTGTTTATTATTGGAGGAAATAGTGAACGGAGCAAACTTCCGCGAAAGATATACCCTCAGAATTAATTTATCAGAGTTCGATTTATAATAGGTGTTGGAGGAGGCTGTTGTATCCTGGGCAAAACAAGTTTGAAAAATGAATAGCTGCAAAATCACAATTATAAAGCAATAAAAAACACTACGGGCAATCTTCATGTGCAACTGTTTGTTGTAAAATGGATATTATAATAAAAGTCACGCCAAATTATTAATATATTTAATTATTCGTCCTCACATCCAGAACCGTCTCGGACGTTGCCTGTATACACCTGAACGGTATTGTTGTCTCTATTGGTGAAAATACGATTAACGAAAGAAGAAAACCCGCAATGCCCCGGAAATGAAACAGGCTGTTGCTCGATAGCTCTAATAAATTTTTCTTATGTTGCATTTTTAATCTCTTACAATCATCTTTCATGAAAAAAGTGTTAGTATTCCTGCTGGTGGTTTTAGTGGTGATCCAGTTCTTTAGGCCTGTAAAGAACGTGGATGCAGTGCCGCAAATCCATGATATTTCAACCATTTATCCAATACCTGCACAGGTTGATTCCATCCTCGTTGTGGCCTGTAAAGATTGCCATACCAACAATACAAGATATCCCTGGTATAATTATATGCAGCCAGTGGCATGGTTCCTGGCCAATCATGTAAAGGATGGAAAACGATCTTTTAATTTTAATGAGTTCACAACTTATCCTGCATGGAGACAATACGATAAAATAACAGAAGTGGGTAAGCAAATTAAAAGTAGTGAGATGCCTCTTTCTTCTTATACATGGATACACAAAGATGCAATACTAACAGACGCACAGAAAAACCTGGTAATTAGCTGGAGCGATAATATCAAAAAACAAATGGAAGCAAAGTACCCGGCCGATAGTTTGAAAAAGCCTAAAAGGCCGTAGCCTTTCCGCTCAATTAGACCTGGTTTAAGAGGCTGTTGTTGTCTTTAATCAACAACTTTCCATTAAGAAACTTGATTGGTAAAACATCAACAAGGGAAGAAATTACGTCGCCCTTTTTTTCGAAAACATTTGTTAGCTGCTTTTATTTTTTCAAGTCCATAATTAAGTCGCTGTATGATTTGTCAACTGTATTCTCTTCTGTCAATTCAAAAAAATCAAAATATTTCTCACATTGGCTTTTTAATTCTTCACTCGTAAATTCTTCACTATTGTCAATCGCTTCAACCTCAATAAATGTCCCTAAATTTTTAACAATGTCAAAATGAAATTTGATATTGTCAATAAAATATATTTTTCTCTTTTTGTCAACTATAATTTTTATTCCTAATTGTCTTGTCAGGATATTTTTTAGTGCAACATCTGGCTGGTGTTGATACAAAATTATTTGTGATTCTTTTGACCCTGAAACGTTTTGTCTGTCATAATTGATTAACGAATTTTCAATGTTGCCTTCTCTTAATTTAAGTCTTCCATGTTGAGCATTAAAATATGTGTCAATTTGATGGTCAATTCCTTGAAATTTTGGACTTAATGTAAGTAATTTGTTTTCATACTTTTCAATGTTCTCAACCTTTGCTTTAAATTCAAAATTTTTAATATTCATTCCCTGTGTCGTTTTCTTTGTCTTTATTTTAATAAATACTCTCTTCTTCTCAGCACGTCTAACGGAGTTGACGTTGCAATTATTAATGAGAACGCCGAAACCAAAACCGTTGCACTCACGAAATGAGTTCAAAAAATATCTTGGTGAAAGAGAGATTACAAATTTCTAAAGATACTATTGAAAAAGTCAAATATCCTCAACATTTCAACGATTGTGTAAGCAATGGGTGGGCAAAACGCCGAATGAATATAGAAGTATAATGAATTAGCAAGGATATATCCACGAATGAGGAACCAGCTCATTCTATCAATTTTTACTCTTGCGAATAGATTGTGTCGCTAAGCAGACGTTCCCTTACAACAACGCAATCTCCTTTACAGGAGCGATGCCACGAAGGAAGCTGAGCTTGCCAGCTTCTGATTATTGTTGATATTAAATAAGTTATACAAGAAATATCTTAAAACGATAAAGATCTCATAATGGGGCGAAGTTCGGATTTATTTTGTTGCTCATACAATATAGTGTAACTTGAGATAACTGATTGCCGCTATGAAATATATTCTATTTATTGGATTGCTGATAGCATTGTTTTCAAATGGCTTTTCTCAGAATGTCGGCGATTCTAATCTTTCCATTTTAACGAAAAATATTATTTCCAATATAATTGCAGCTGACAAGCTAAAAACGTTTGTTGATATAGACAGGAATATTTACACCGCCGGAGAAACAGTTTTTTTTAAGGCCTTTTTAGTTGATTCCGTTCATAACTACATCAGAACGCAACCCGAAAAATTGTATGTTGATTATGTCAATAAAAATGATGATGTTATTCAAAGAGTATTATTGAACAACTCTCTTTTGCAAACGAGCGGGAACATGGTACTGACTGATTCTTTACACGAAGGATTTTATTGGATGCGGGTTTATACTAAAGAAATGCTTAATGACAATAACTTACATAATGTTGCCATACAGCCTTTTTATGTGATCGGAAAAAATCAATTACATGATAGCATAGAACAAAACATAACTCAACCCCAAAACAATAAGCCAATAGTTAAAATATTTCCGGAAGGCAATTCAATCATATCCGGATTAAATTCTACCGTTGCACTTTCCATGAATAATGCTTCGGGTGAGCCTTTACAGGCTGAAGGTGTGGTTAAAAACGATTCAGGTTTGTTAATTGATTACTTCAAAACAAATAAAGATGGCCGTGTAAATTTTCTTTTTTCCCTGCCTGGTTTCACAGGTATATTGTTTATGTAAAAGATAATAACAGATATGATTCTATTGCCCAATTGCCCCGCGTAAACTTTTGCGCAGCAAGAGTTTCAGTAATAAATCAAAGTGATGAATTTGTTACAGCACAGGTTGCGCTTGAAGATTCCATTTATAATAAAAATTATATAACCTATTTAATTGCTGTAAACGGCGATAGTATTTGCTTTTCAGGTATTGGAAAGGGAATGTATAATATAAATATCCCGCTTGCCAAATTTCCGCCCGGCTAACCACCTTTTATTTAATTAATGATAAGCAAGAGTTATTAAGCACAAGAGATTTTTACGTCCAAAAAAGTAATTATCATCTTACCTATTAACGCAGATAAACAAAATTATACTGCAAGAGAAGACGTAAAATTAAACTTGTTATTAACTGATGCAAACAATCAGCCTTTCGTGGCCACACTTAGCCTCGCAGTTCTTGATAGCAATATCTTAAATGCAGAAACAAAGACGAAGATGCTGATGCAATGCGACAACTTTCAAAAAATGACCTTGATTTATTAATGCTGGTACAACCAAAGCAAAGCAATCTTCTTCATAACCCTGGTTATTCAAAAAAGATTTACGATTCTGATATAGTTATAACGGGTAAAATTTTTAGTGAGAAAAAACAATTAATAAAAAATGCTGTTGCTACAATTTTGTCAGCCAGGCCTTCTTTAATTCTTGAAAATGATACAATCCTAAACGGCAACTTTAAATTTGAGCTTCCTTATTTTAATGATAGTTTATTATTTAATATACAGCTAAAAGATTTTAAAGGAAACAATATAGATGAGTTTTCTATGCGTTTTAATGATGATTCTGCATTGCAATTTCATACACCTTCTTATTTGAAAAAAACATTTGCTTTTGAAAAACCCTATGGAATAAACCCGTAATTATTAAGGCCTACAGGCAAAAGCAAGTGGATTATGATGTGAGCAAAAGAGTCAGCCAAAACTCTCAAATCTTTTCAAGCGATATGCTTCGTGAAGGAGCGAATATGACAAGCATAATTTTATTAAACAACGGAAATGTTAATAGATTATTCATTGGTCCACGCATGATAGCAGGCGATCCTTTGGTTGTATTAGACGGTACCGAAATACCTAAAAGCGAAATAATAGATTTAGCTAATTCATCCACCGCTGAAAATCCTATTTTGCAATTTATTGACAATATACCAGTTAGCACTATTGATTTATTGAGGTATTAACAGGTGGTGAAGTTGCTGCTTATGGCATGGAAGGTGGTCACGGTGTAATTCTAATTAATACAAAGGCAGGTGGTAGCAATGTAACTATGTCGCCCGGCTTAAAAACCTTTTATGTCAAGGGTTTCAATACAGTAGAACCTTTTAATATACCTGATTATAACAATAAACAAATTAAATCTGCAAAAACGCAGGATTTAAGACAAACAATTTATTGGAATGGGAATATAATTACAGGTAAAGATGGTAAAGCCTCCGTCCAATTTTTTACAGCAGATAAGCCAGGTGTTTATGTCGGAATAATAAAAGGCATATCTGTGAAGGGTGATAAAATATTTCAAACATTTACTTTACTAAGAAAGTAGGTATTTTATCCTTGCCATCTCCTCGGCGGGTTTCCACACTGGACACTACCTTGTTCCCAGCAAACGTCTCCTGAAAGGGTCATTGCATTATTAAAGATCTTCCCTTTTTCAGCAACGTTTCTCAACTACTCCTCGTTTGCAACGAGGATTATGTCTAACTTTCACTAAGCAATCTTTGGCAGTTCCTTTTCCCCGTTGATCGGAGACCAGGCGGGGCTTTCAATGTCTAAAATGTCTTTAAATTTTAGGGAACAACCCCTCTTTGCAAAATAATATTTATCCTACCAACGTTGCCGCTTTTTAATTATCTATTGTTCAGTTACCGGTAAGGGAAATTCTGTCCATACATCATCACCAGGCCTGTCAATAGGAAGTGTATTGAGCAGGTTATACCTGCGCATGTCAATCCAGCGATGGCCTTCATAAAACAACGAATACCTTCTTTGATTAAGCATTTCGGTTATTAGTGCATCAGGCGTGACAGCACCTGCATAATTGCCAAGATGATGTCCATTTCGAATAACATTTAATGCAGAAACAGCTATACCGAGATTATTTGTTTGAATATTCGCCTCAGCATATATCAGATATCAATTCTTCATTTCGTATAATTGGTATTGGCGCTGTAGAGGAAGTATAAACCCATACATCCCGGTTGCTGCTTAATCCATTTAATGAAGCAACAGCATCGCGAAGTGTGGCTTTATTGATGCGGTCGTCTCCTGCTTCAATATCTGCGGCATAAGAGGGATGAGCAACACTTATATCGCCGGTTTGATTTTGCGGAATGAACATAGGGTTTAGCTGATCACCTGATCCCGTTCCAAAAACATGAAACACACCAAGTGTAAAATCTTTATCCAATCCAAAAAATGATTCGTTCAAGATCTGCTAATGCTCCAGCCCAATCCTGCTTGATAAACATCAACTCTTGCGGCAAGGGCTCTGTTAAATTCTATAAGCCCGGGTGCGTCATCAAAACGCTCATTTCCATTTCCAGAAAAGCCAGCAAGGGTGAATGAAACCGTAGCACCGGTAAGATCGGTTTTGCCAGAATCCAGTAAGGCACTTATAGCCGCCAGGCCTGCGGTATAATTTACTAATGGCCCAAGATGATCAGGATCGCTCACATCTATTCTTATGCCATTTGAATCTGTAAGATTGAGATTGAGCAAAAGCTGGTAGGCTTTAATAGTTCTGGCAAATCCTATATAGCCTTTTTTTTGTGGGTCAGATATAAGAATAGAATTAGTAGCAGCCTGCATGAGAATGTTACAATTTTTTACTACCCTGTACCGCGCTGCCCATGGAGTAGCTATATAAAAATTACTGCCGCTTAATGTGGCATTGTTGGCACCCAGCAGGTCTGTAACATAGCGGGGTTCAGATGTAGAGAAGCGATAGCCTTCTCTTCCCAATGTTCCAACATCATCAAGATAAAAATTGAGTGAGTTGCGCATGCCGGATTCTGTTCCGCTTACAAGATTGTTAAGTTCGCTCTGTGTAGCATTGTTTAAAAAATCTTCCTGGGTTGCATTGTTTAAATTGCCATAATCTTTTTTACATGCTGCAAAAAGTAGTGTAATGCTAATAAGAATTACAGTATTTATAGTGATGATCTTTTTCATAATAAATTAATAGTTAAGGATTAAAAGTCAAATGAAAGATGGAAGGTCTGCCCGCTTGCTTGCAGGATAAGGATCAACATCTACGCCTGTTGAAAAGCCAGTTCCAAAATTGGAGACTTCCGGATCGTACGACTTATATTTTGTGATGGTGATATAATTATTTAGATGATACGCCTACCTGTATTCCTTTTACAAAACGAGACAGGCAAGCTCATGAAATGAATAGAACAACCCAATCTCTCTTAAGCGCAGGTAGCTGGCATCCTGCACAAATATTCTTGCACTGGTACCGATCTGCATAATCCGGTACACAGCATCAGGCACACCCAGCTTGTTGGTTACCTTATCATAATCTGCGCTGGTACCGCCAAAATCAGTTTCCAGGATGTCAGATTAATGTTATCGCCTCCGTATTTCCAGTGCAATAAAAAACGAAGGCTAAGGCGATTGAAGAAAGTAATTTCATTATAAGTATTCATCTGGAATTTTGGCTCAGCATCGCCTAACACGTCCACGCCATTAGCTCCGTCAAGGCCAAATATCTGGGTCGCAGATTTTCCCTGTTGAATTTGAAATGAACCCAACACATAACCAAATGAACCTTGCGGTACTGATGGTATGGTAAGTTTGGTAACCAAAGACCTGTTGAGCCAGAAATTAACTGATGTATTCCATACCATATTTTTTGATTGAACAGGTCTTGCATTCATTCCAAGCTCAACACCACGGTTGCGAAGGTTGCCTGCGTTGACCCATTCACTCGAAAAGCCTGATGAAGATGGCAGGCTTTCCAACATTAAAAAATCATCAATGGTTTTATTATAATAAGTCAGCTCAAAGCCGAGTCTGCCCTTAAATAAGCTGAAATCAATACCTGTCTCAAACTCAGTTTGTCTTTCAGGTTTTATAGTTGACTGCCCTTCCTGGGTATTTACGATCACACCGGGATTACCAGCAATATTAGAGATAACCATTGAAGTAAACTTACTTCCATAAGCAGGTACATTATTGGCCTGCCCATAAGCTGCCCGCAACTTTATATTTTCAAAAAAACCTTGCTGTACAATTCCGGATTTGTGTAAGGTTCCACGACACTCCCGCTTTCGGGTAGGTATAATATTTTGCAGCATCACCATTATTGCTGCTCCTGTCGAACCGGACGCCTGCTGTTAAAGTAACTGCATCAATAATGTTTGCTTCTTCCTGAATAAAAATGCCTGAGTTCAGATACTTAGTACGGAGTTGTGTGGCATTCAAAGCGCCTGCCTGGTCAACGTTGGATTGTCCTGCTATTATTTGTGTAGCAATATTTAAAAGATTATTATAATCACCTGTTTCCTGTGTGATACCTGCAGAAGTGGTAAACGAAATTTTATCCGAAGGAGCGTAAGTATTTACGAGTGACAAGAATATAATTGGTACTTAAATTTTTTGTTAAGCCTTGTATGGATGTTCCCTTATTAACAGCCTGGAACTGCAATATGCCCGGAAATAAAACACTTGTTTGAAGGTTATAAAAATCAAAACCACCTCTTGCAATGAATTTGGTGGTACTTGTATTACTTTTTTGCAACGTTGCATCAAGATTTGCCCCTGTAATAAAACGGTTTACGGATTCATTGTTGCGCATCAATGCAATCGTTTGTAAAGGATTTGCAGCAGCAAATGGATTAGTAGGATAATTTCCCAGCGCATCCGGATGCAATTGTGCAAAAGCAAGGCGTTGAAGAAAGAGCAATGCCGGTGGTTACGCCGGCATTATCATTGCCAAATAATCCCCTGTCGGCAGAAGAATTGATATAATTAGTGCTGATGCCTATTTTAATATTGTCCGTAATCCGGTGATCAAGATTCAGGCGCATGCTGGTGTTATTATAACCAGTCCTTTTTACAATACCACCTTCATCTTTTTTGCAACGGAAAAATAAAACCCTGTTTTATCATTACCGCCGTTCAGGCTAAGAACAGTGTTTCTTGCAAAACCGGTATTTCCGTAAATCTCTTTTTCATAGTCATAAATATGGCCTGTTGCCTGCGCAGTCTGAAAATTGCTGGCGTCAAAGCTGCGACTGGTGGCGCTATCACTGGATAAGCTTGCTGCCCGATCTGCCGTAAATGTCCGGACACCCAATAGTTTGCTTGCCGTTATTAAACCAAGATCCTGGGATAGAGATATCTAGTTTTGCCTTGCTTGCCTCTTTTTGTTGTTATAATAATAACACCTGCCGCTGCTCTTGATCCATAAATAGCAGCAGCCGAAGCGCCTTTAAATATTTCAATATTGTCAATATCTTCTGGACGCAGATCGGCAAGACGATTTGATGGATTGTCCTGGTTAGAAGTTGGTGAGCACCGCTTGCAAGGCTGCTGTTACTGCATTTAAACCTGCAGATGTGGATGTATTATCAACAAACACGCCATCTACCACATACAACGGTTGGGTATTACCATATACTGAAGTTACGCCCCCGAAGCTTTACAGAAATGCCACCGCCGGGCGCACCCGAGTTAGCATTGATAGTAGCACCAGGAATTTTTCCTTCAAGGGCGCGCATCAAAAGTTTGGGCAGGTGCAGTACCATTTAATTCCTTCGCAGAAATGGTGGATACGGCATTTGCCAGGTTTCTTCTTTTAACAGATGTAGTCAAACCAGTTACTACAATCTCATCAAGCTTTGCAGCATCCTCTTCCATATTCACCTGCAGCAAGGTAATGGAGGCATCTGTTTTAATTGTTTGAGTTTTAAAACCTGTGGCAGCTTATTGTAATAACTGCATTTTCAGGAGCAGATAGGATGAACTTACCATCATTATCGGAAATTGTAGTAATGGTGCTGCTTTTTACTGTAATAGTTGCGTTTGGCACTACAGCCCCACCGGATGTAATGGTACCGGTTATCGTTTTATTTTGGGCAATAAGCTGCCCGGCAGCGCTAATATCAGCATCAACAGTACTTGTAAAATCCTCTTTTTTTTCATTGTTACGTTTTGGTTCGGTTTAATAAGAATTAAAATAATGATTGTATTTATACTGGCTGTTGGTCAGAAAAAATATGATTGCCATAGCCACTTTCAGCAACTGTTTTGCTCTTAAAGGATAGGTTGAAAGATCGGTCGGCGTATTGGCTGCAAGTCCATCTACATACCGGTTGAACATGCAGAAAGCAGCGGCGATTAGCACTGTATCATGTATGTCTTTATCTGTTGCACCCAGGCTTTTGGCTGTTTCAATTTGTTCAGGTGTTACATGTTTACCGCCTTTTTGCACACTTCCTGCAATGGCTAACAATGCTTTGAGCTTATCAGAAATATCAGTGCGTGCTCATAGTCTTTTTTTACCTGCTCTACTGTATCACTATTTCCATCTAAATAACAGACTGCAATAGCGCCATGAGATTGCTGGCAATAAAAGCAATCGTTTAAGTAAGAAACATGAGTGGCAATCAGTTCCCTGTCCGCCATACTCAATCCATCATTGCTGCGAGTAATAAATTCGCAAGATCGCCCATAGGCCGGCTGTCTCCGGGCTAAAGGCCATTAGAGATCTGATACCGGGTAAGTTTTTATTTACGTTAATGTGAGGCATGTTTAATGATTATTTGTTTGTTGATTTATTTATTAAGATTCATATTTGCATAGCCATCTTCTGCACGCATTTTTGCGCGGTCAACATATACTTGCCTGTCCTGCGGCGCCCAGGTATTTAATCCATCTACATACCGGTTGAACATACAAAAAGCCGCAGCTATCAAAACAGTATCATGTATTTCTTTATCAGTGGCGCCAAGGCTTTTGGCGTGTTCTATCTGCTGATGTGTAACAAACTTTCCACTTTTTGCACACTTCCTGCAATGCTCAGCAAAGCTTTTAGCTTATCTGAGATGGGCGTTATTTATAATCTTTTTTGATATCATCAATGAACTGCATATCGCATTGAAAATAATGTTGAGCCATTGCTCCATGCACATTCTGGCAAAAAAAGCAATCGTTCTCTGACGATACATATGCTCCTATCAATTCTCGCTCTCCGCGGGTAAGAGTATTGTTCTCATCATGCAGTAAGATTTCTGCCAGTTCATTTAATGCTTTGCCGGTTTCAGGGCTGTAAGCCATAGGGCCTCTTATGCCTGGAAGATCATTTTGTAAATCGATATAAGCCATAAAAATTGCTTTTTGAATAATTATTAATTAAAAATCAGGTGTTAGCTGGTTTAGGTAGCACATATCCTTTTTCTGCCATGCTCTTTCCCATTTCTTCATATTCTTTTGGATCACTGGGAGTGAAGCTTGCAAGCCCATCCACATAGCGGTTGTACATGCTAAATGATGCGGCAATTAAAACGGTATCATGGATCTCCCTGTCGTCTGCACCATGTTCTCTTGCCCTGGCTATATCCTCTTCGGTAACTTCTTTACCCAGTACCTGTACTTTGCCTGCTATATTCAGTAAGGCTTTGAGCTTATCGCTTACCTGAGAATGCTCCATATCCTGCAATACATCATCTACTACGTGTTTTTTATCACCATATAAATGCCTTGATGCAGCAGCATGACTCATCATGCAAAACATGGAATCGTTTCGCCTGTGAAACATAAGCGGCTATCAATTCTCTTTCTGCTTCGCTCAATGGTGATTCACCTCTTAATAATACCTGTGCAAGATCGTAAAGAGGCTTACCTGTTTCAGGCCTGAACATTACAGACTTCTTATACCCGGTACATTTTCTTCCACTTGTATATATGCCATAATTTTTTTTATTTAAATATGAAAAATCAATCGGCAAAAGCATCCGTCAATAGGTTTCCTTTTGCTTTTGCCCTAATAGTTTTCTTTTGAAGAATAAGTGTATGCAAACCCGATTAAAAAAATAAAGGAAAAAGTAAAAACGGCATTGCCATATCCACCAAGAAAACTAACCAGTGCCCCTATAAAGAAAACCACAGTGGCTGTAAATAACCTGCCTATGTTATAGCAAAAGCCTGTTGCCGAAGCCCTGATAATACCTGGGAATAATGCGGGTATATAAACAGATAAAGCACCCTGGCTGATGCCAAAGAAAAATGCTAATAATCCCATTTCGATAAATGTTTCAGCAGAAACGGAAGTGTTTAATTTAAAAACTACAAAAACCATAATGAAACTCACAGCAAAACATACCATCATGGTTTTTCGTAAGCCAATAGCATTTGCAATCCATCCGGAAACAATACTGCCCGCAAGGCCTGAAGTAGCAAGGATCATCATGGTGAGGCCGCGCAGATTATTTACTTTGTCAGCATCGTTGGAGATACTTTCTATCCACGTGGGCGCCCATGAAAAAACAGCCCACAAGCCAATAAGCATAGCACCAAAGATCACAGAGCCTTTAATAAGATTTTTTCTGTAACCGTCAGTAAAAAGCTTATTATTAAGATGAATCTGTTACCGGGGAAAACCTGCTGATTTTTTTTCCAGCTTTCAGATTCTGACAAAACAAAAACAGCTACTATTGCCGTTGCTAAAGGAACAACGCCCGTTAAAAAAGCAGTATGCCAATTAGCAAGCAAATTGTTCAGTGCACCGGCAACAATAAAACCAACGGGCATTGCTGAGGATACGATACCAATGGCAACTGGCTTTTTTTCTTTCAGGCCAATAGCTCAGCATACCAAAATATTGGTGGTTACAATGACGCCCCCTACTCCAAAACCTGTTAAAAACCTGTAGCGCACCCACCATGATCCATGAAGATGAAAATGCTGTAAGAATGGTAAACAACCAATACAAGGCTGTGGATATAACAACTGTTTTTGAACGCCCTATCCTGTCGCAGACAATACCCCATGCAAAACCGCCAAACATGCTTCCGAATATAAATATTGAATTGATATAGGCACCTACATTATTCATCTTCTCATCGGTTACATTACCAAGCAGGTCTTTAACTGCTACCGGCAAGTACACAGACATAAGCATGGACGAAATGCCGCTAAACATGATACTTATAAAACAAACAATAAACACAATAGTGAGCTTATTTTTTGCAGGTAAGTTTTTTACAACGCCACTTGGAGATACACGTTGTCGACTGTTTAATGCAATTGTTTTCATTAGATACAGTTTATTTTTTTAGATGATCATAGCCCTGGGGAAACGGTTATATCCATGATCTTTAAGCCTTTCGCCGAGGCTCTGATAAAAGTCCGGGTCGGCAGGCGTTACCGTAGCAAGTCCGTCAACATACCGGTTGTATAAGCAGAACAATGCTGCAATTAATACAGTATCATGAATTTCTATATCGGTGGCGCCTTCATCTTTTGCTTTCCTGATGCTGTCTTCTGTTACGTTTTTTCCACCTGACTGCACTTGCGATGCGATGGTAAGCAGTGCTTTCATCTTATCGCTTACAGGTGACGTCAAAATATCCTTTTTTACGCTGATTGAAGTTTCGACCTCGCCAAGCAATATATCTGCAGCAGCGGTATGAGCAGTAACGCAAAAAGTGCATTGGTTGCGGCTGGAAACAACAGTAGCAATCAATTCCCTCTCGCCTTCCGATAAGGAGGATGGTCCCCGCAATAATATTTGCGTTAATTCACGAATGGGTGCTGCAGTGTCTTTCCGGTATTCCAGTAACCCTGTGATGCCGGGTAAATGGCTCTCTAATGGTATGTAAGGCATTCTATAATGATTCAAACATGTGAGGGTCACTTTTGCAGCTATGCAAAATGTAACCAAAAAAATATAAGGATTCGAAAACAGTCTTGCTGCTTATCAGTGGGATGAACGCGTCGTCTCTGGCAAATGAAAGCCGAGATTAAACTCTGTTTGAATCCGGAGGCTGCTCAGGAGAAACGTGAGGAGCAGTCACCAGGTGAAGTGGAGGTGCAGTTAGCCAGCAGTTTTGACTGCAGGCAGTTGCTAAAAAAGTAATTAAAGCAAATGAATGATCATAATCATTCTGCTGAAATTTTATTTGTATGTTCCTTGAATTGCCCGATTTTTTAGAATTGCCAAGGAGATCGTTTGTGATATTAAAGAAATTGTCTTTTACGGACTTAAAATGCATCTTACTAGTGTTGGGTATGCACATTACGTACAGCGTGTCGTCTGCTACTTTTCTCTTTACATATTTATACAAAATTCCTTTTATTTCAATCTCACCATTGTACCGCTGGTAATCTGCCCACGTTGCCTGGTAAGGCAGGTTTATGGGAACTTTTAGCTCCAGCAATTGTGTATCGTCGTATGCATTATTATCCAGCTTTGCTTCTAATTGGCTATCAGATTTTTGCTGCATGTATTGCACCAATACTCTGTATCCAATTAAATTAAACAGGAATATTAAAAGAATAAATAAGGCAGATAGTTTTTTCAATCGCAGAAATATACGCTGCTAAAATAAACCAATTTTTAATACCAAGAACTAAATATGCAAAAAAGCAAGTATTGAGCAATAAAGTTGAGTGATGTAGTCCTGGTTGCAAACGAGGACTGGTCGGGAGATGGCGTATGGTCTCCAACCCAGAGCATGAGGAAAGTGGCTTAAAATATTTTTCCCTGTAGAACGTAAAGAGCCCGATTATTAAATATAGTTAATTGAACTAATCCTTCTACCTCGCAGAAACTTTTTTTTAATGAGGGGTTAGTTCACAGTTACATGTAACGGCCTGCATGTTGCGTGCATAAACTTGACGCTGTCGGTATTGTCTTTAATTACAATAACCTTTCATAAAGAACTTTTCTCCGGGATGTCATGCAATGGATGCTCTGTAATAAAACATTTTATCCCTTCCATTTTATAGCTTACATTGCCTGTATGAAAAAGGTACTTATAGTTGACGATGATCCGGATATAGTGACTGTGGTAACCATATTGCTAAAGTTGAATGGATTTGAAGTGCATAGTCACCCGAATGGTTATGACGTGCCTGAGGTAATAGAAAACTTTCATCCCGATGTGGTTTTGCTCGATATTAACCTCTCGGGTGTATCGGGACTTGATATTTGTAATGAGCTAAAAGCAATTAGTGATCATCCGCCCATCATTTTATTTTCAGCAAGTAATAGTGAGAAAGCTTCGCTTGCAAGCTGCAAGGCAGATGGCTACCTGCCAAAGCCTTTTGAAGTGAAAAATATGTTAGAAAAGATTAACAAATACGCTAATTAGCACCTGGTTACGACAGCTCTGCCCGCAGTAATGTTGTCTGACTCAGTGAATGTTGCTTGCATAAACCTGAACACTGTTGTTGTTTTAACCAACAACTTTTCCTTAAGAAACTTATTGGTGAAACAGCAACATGAAAGAAAATGAAAAACGCTCCTATTCTGTTAAATGTATAAAGAAACTACCTTCTGTTATATTACCTACATTTCCTGATGTATCAACTCCCTGAAAAGAAAAGTTGCCTTGCAGCGCGTAAGTATCTTGATATAAAACTTTTTTGGTGGTAAGTGTACCGGTATGTAAGGAGTCAGTGGTATAGTCATCATATTCACCGCCATGCGCAGCCACGGCGGCTACGTTCTTACCGTTAAGTTCAAAGGTTCCTTCGGCGGTATTGGTCTTAATTAAAAAAGTGCTGTAAGAGCCACAACCTGCTGCTATAAATAACAAAGAATCTCCAAGCAGGCCACATTCCATTTCAGCAGGTGCGCCGAATAATCCGCCGCAGCCTCCAAATTGTAAGGGGCTTCCATTTTCACGCAATTGCAAATAAAAGGTACTATGCGGGGGAAAATTGTTTTTCTTACAACTTATGAAAATGATGCTTATTATAATAATAAGAAGAAAATTTCTCATTACCGTAAGGTAAGTAAAATCTGTTTACTTGAGGTTGTGCAAAGACGATAAAGGTTAGCGCATGTGTGCGAATGAATTTGCTAATTAGACTTCCTCAAATACCCGCTCACTTTACAGGCATTCTTCGGATGCGACTTCCAGTTTAAAGGCGTATTTCCGATGAAACGATACCGCCTTTCGATGGAATGATACCATGTACCGAAGGAATGATACCGCCTTCCGATGGAGCAATACCGCCTTCCGATGGAATGATATCGTCTTTCGATGAAGCAATACCGCCTTTCGATGGAACGATACCGTCTTTCGATGGAGCAATACCGTCTTTCGATGGAACGATACCGCCTTTCGATGGAACGAAACCGTCTTCCGACGGAACGATACCGTCTTCCGATTAAACGATACAGCCTTCCGATCGAACAATATAGTCTTTGATGGAACGATATGGTTTTCTCGAGGAAGAATAAGGTCTTGCTTTTTGACAATAACGTCTTCCGTGAAACGAATTAATCTTCTCCTCAAAGAATACGATCGTCTCATAGAATGATAACTATTCGCTCTTACCGTAGAAACCTGCAAACTGCTGCTACACATTCGTTATAAAACGAACCCGTAACAGCCGTAATACTTTTTTAATTAAAAAAGGCGTGTTTTCATGTATTCTTGCTTTTTGCGTTTTGCATATTCTCAATTACTTTTGCGCTTCCTTTTTACAATACATAAATAAACATATATGGCATACGATGTAATAGTTTTAGGAAGCGGCCCGGGCGGTTATCCTGCAGCAATCAGGGCATCTCAGTTAGGAAAAAAAGTGGCAATAGTAGAGAGAGAAAGCCTTGGTGGCATTTGCCTCAACTGGGGATGCATTCCTACAAAAGCATTGCTAAAAAGTGCGCAGGTATATGAGTATGCAAAACATGCTGCAGATTATGGAATAGAGATGAATTCGTCCGAAACCGAATTTCGGGAACGTGATAAAACGCAGTCGTGGTGTGGCAGATAAAATGAGCAAAGGTGTTCAGTTTTTAATGAAAAAAAATAAGATTGATGTGGTGATGGGCAATGGGAAATTGATTGCGCCAGGAAAAGTGGAGGTAACTGGCAGCAGATGGCAAGAAGCAAATACTGGAAGCAAAAAATATTATTATAGCAACAGGCGGAAGGGCAAGGCAATTCCTTCACTAGATTGATGGCAAAAAAATTATTGGTTATCGCGAAGCAATGGTTTTGCCGGCAGCAGCCAAAAAGCATGATGGTTGTGGGCTCCGGCGCTATAGGCACTGAGTTTGCATATTTTTATAACAGCATGGGCACAAAAGTTACCATTGTTGAATTTTTACCAAGAATTGTTCCTGTTGAAGATGAAGAAATTTCCAAAGAGTTGGAAAAACAATTTAAAAAGCAGGGCATTGAAATTATAACCAATAGCGAGGTAACAAGTGTTGATACAAATGGCGAAGGCGTAAATGCAAAAGTAAAAACACAAAATGGTGAGATAAACCATTGAAGCAGATATTGTATTAAGTGCAGTAGGCGTGGTTGCAAATATTGAAAATATTGGGCTGGAAGAACTGGGAATAAAAACGGAAAAAGGAAAAATTAGTTGTGGATGCAAATCATGCAAACAAATGTACCCGGCATTTATGCAATTGGCGATTGCACGCCAAACCAGGCACTGGCACACAAGGCTAGCTAAAGAAGGCATAAATGCTGCCGAGCATCTTGCAGGCCATAAGCCTGATCCTATTGATTATAATAATGTTCCGGGATGCACTTATTGCTCGCCCGAAATTGCTTCAGTTGGCTTATACAGAGAAAGCTGCAAAAGATGCAGGCTATGAAATTAAGGTTGGCAAGTTTCCTTTTATTGCAAGCGGCAAAGCAACTGCGGCCGGCGCTACAGAAGGTTTTGTAAAAGTTATTTATGATGCGAAATATGGCGAGTTTTTAGGTTGCCACATGATAGGGAATAATGTTACGGAAATAATTGCCGAAGCAGTTGTAGCCCGAAAACTGGAAACAACAGCACATGAAATTTTAAATGCTATTCATCCGCACCCAACAATGAGTGAAGCTGTGAAAGAAGCTACAGCAGTGGCTTACGGCGAAGCAACGGATATATAATAATTGAAAACTCAGCCTCATCAATTGAAATTAAATTTCTATTAATAGTTCCGCATTTCTAATGATTTTCTTTTGTTCTTAGTGGCTCAAAGATTTTACCACTGCTTCCTCTCCATACATTTGTTCTTTATATTTTAAAGAAGGTGAGGCAATGAACTCCCCGATGCCAAGGCTGCTCCATTTTTCATCAACAGCCTTTATGGTTTCGTCGCTTGCCACAATTATGTTGGGCCAATCGCGGTAAAAGTTATCGTATTCTTTTGTTTTGATAGTGCCATCAAAGCCGATGCAGGCGGTGTATTGTTGTTCGTTACCGGCCACTCTCTTCTTTACTATGGAATGATCCCTTTTAGGATCGAGGTTATTACAAAAACGCCAGAGGGCAACCGGCAGGTCATTTGCATTCACTGTATGCTCGACATACAAAACCATTTTTACGGTTTCCATTTCAGCAAGCTGCGTGATGGATTCATGCAATTGCCGTATATGGTCTCTGCGACTCTTTTCCACAGACAATACCAGGCAGGGAATTTCCCTTTGCAATAAGGAAATGTTTATTTCTTTTATCTCCGCAAATGTGCTTTGCAATTTTTCCTTTAATTCTTTGGAGTTCATAACATTTGCAGGATAACTGTTATGCGTTATACGATAATTAACATCTGATTCTTCATCATATTTGAAAGTGCCGTCAATGCACATTTTGCCGCCAAAACCTAATTTGCTGCAACTATGATCGAGCACATCCATCGGCCCCTGTGAAAAATAAATATCTGTTGCCGGATTTAGATTTTTAAATACATATTTTGCCAGTGCTTCATAATCAGTAATGCAATATCTTCATCCTCTTCATTCAAATCTGAAGGAGCACCAGTATTTTATTGAACATCATTTGACCGGCTCCCCACATCGCATTCATTACTTTTTGTCCCTGCCCTGCATATTCTTTTTTTATCTTCGCAATAACCAGATTATGAAACACACCTTCAACAGGCATATCCATATCAATAATTTCCGGCACCATCGTCATTTTCATGGGTGCTAAAAAAATGCGTTCGGTTGCTTTGCCAAGCCAGGCATCTTCCTGCGGAGGAATGCCAACAATAGTGGCAGGATAAATTGCATTTTTTTTATGTGTAATGAGCGTAATATGAAAACTCGGATACCAATCCGGCAATGAATAATAACCGGTATGATCGCCAAAGGGCCCTTCCCAAATCAATTCATCATTCAGGATCAACATATCCTTCAATGACAAAATCTGCATCTGCAGGCACTTCTATTTCCGGCTGTGAAATACATTTAACCAAATCCACTTTTTTCTTGCGCAAAAAGCCTGCAAGCATGTATTCATCCACATTCTCCGGCAAAGGCGCTGTTGCTGAATATGCATATACCGGATCGCCACCAAGGACAACCGCCACAGGCATTCTTTTCTTTAGTTTTTTATATTCATTAAAATGTTTTGCAGAAACTTTGTGCTTATGCCAATGCATGCCTGTTAAGCGCCGGGCCAAACACCTGCATACGATACATGCCTACATTCCTTGTATGTGATATTGGGATCTTTCGTATGAATGACAGGAAGCGTAACAAAGGGACCGCCATCATTTGGCCAGCATGTTATTACAGGAAGTTTTGTAATATCAGGATCCTGCATAATTACTTCCTGGCACGCTCCTCTGCCGCTGATAACTTTTGGCATCCAGCCTGCAAACTGTCCAAGCTTTGGCAGCAGTTTTAATTTATCAATAATGTTTTCTTTTGGAGAGGAAAGAAGATGAAAAAGATTTTCAATATCACTGGCCACATCATTGAGATTGTTAACGCCTAATGCCAGGCACATGCGCTTTTCGCTTCCATAAGCATTCATAAAAACAGGAAAATCATAACCCGTATTTTCAAATAACAAGGCTTTGCCGCCATTATTGCTTTTACTTATCCGGTCAGTGATTTCTGCTATTTCAAGGTGAGGATTTACATAGGTTTTTATTCTTATTAACTCATCATTTCTTTCAAGTACATTAATAAATTCTTGGAGATTTTTATAAGCCATAATATGTAAAGGTATAACAGAAACAAGCCTGCTGCTTCAATCTATTAGATATGATTGCATCATCACGAAAACTGACTGCGTGAGGGATAGAAACGGAAAGCCCGGTGAGGATTTTCGTGCAATGGCTTTGTGCCGGACTTGCAGTGTATAGCCCGGCCCTTGCATTAGCATGGGGCACGCCCTTATAAATTTTATAATAATTATTGAACCTTCATAGGGCATCCGTATTTTGAATGACGTCCACCACTTCCGCCAACTCCATTGCCTGTAAATAGCGCAAATGAAGCTGTAACGCCAGTAAAATAATACCAATCCTTATAGGTAGAGCTTCCACGCTTGCCATCTACTGTCGGAGCCGGGCTGCCAGTTTTTAATTCATTGCCGCGATAAGCAAGTTCCTGTGCAACAGCTCCCCTGTTCGCAAGAAGTAAGGAAGGATCTACATAGGTGGTGCTTACATCGTCGAGATAATCTGTGAATAATTTTCTGAGACCAAACTCAACTCCAACATTTACATTTTCGCTCAATGAAAACTTTACGCCAGCGCCGAATGGTATAGCCAATTGTGTAAGGTTGTAGTTTTTTCTGCCATCTACAAAGCCCTCACCTTCTGTGCTTAATGGCTTTAAGAAATATTTTTTCCCTGTGGTATCATTTGTATATGGATTGAAATGATACAACGCCAGACCGGCAAAAACGTAAGGTGTTATAAAATGATCCTGCAGCGGAGTTATGTAATATTGAGCGCCTACATTGAACTCGGTTATATTGGAAGCGAAGTTTAAATTTCTCGCTAGGTTTCTTCCATATTTATCATCAGCAGAAACTTTACCTAAAAGAACACCTGCTCTTAAGGAAAAATGATCAGTAAGATCGTAGGATACACCTGCGCCGCCTGCAAAGTGCGACTGGGAAAAGGTGTAGGCTTTATCCTGCAGATCGCCGTTATAGTTCATAGCTCCTGCAGAAAGATCCAGGTGAAGGTTCTGAGCATTGATGTTCATGCAAAGCATAGTTAAGGTCAATAACGAAAGAAAAATTTTCATAGTAGTGAGATGAAGGTTTACGAAAAAGACAATGTTCATTAAAATTATAATACAATAAGCAACATAGGTAATGGTTATAAAATATTAACTGTCTTTTATCTTATTTAAATTTCAATAAAACGCAAGCAGATACTTATGGATTAGGGATATAAAAAATATAGATTTGCAAAATATTTCGGGATGTAGCGCAGCCCGGTAGCGCACACGTCTGGGGGGCGTGGGGTCGCAAGTTCGAATCTTGTCATCCCGACTAATGAAACCCGCTGCAACGGCGGGTTTCATCATTTCATTCATTATGCTGCAGTATTATATTCCTATCTTTTCATTTACAATCTTTAAAATCTGCTGTTCCTTTTCTATAGCTTTATTTTCTATTTCTTTTGCTTTTGCTATAATATCTTTTACAAACTCTTTGTCATGAAACGCTGAAGCATTTATTCGTACATTCATAAATGCACCGGTAACCGCTGCTCTTGCACACACAGCGCCGACACCAGCATCGGAGATGGAATTTGGATTGCCCGTTTCTGCCATAGCTTTAATAACTTCCATACCTTGGAAAGCAGTGTGCATCACCTGGTAAGGAATTTCAATTGCATACTTAGTGGCGCTTTGTATAGCTCTCGTTCGCAATTCCTGTTCTTCATCAGTTTGCTTTGGTAATGAATATGCGCTCATTATTTGATTGAAAGCACGTGTATCTGCATCTACCAGTTTTAATAATTCATCTTTATATCTCTGACCTTTTTCTGCCCACTCGCTGAACTCTCTCCATCGCTCATCCCATTCAGACTTATGCGCTGAAAGATTAGCGACCATTGTACCCAGCGAAATACCTAAAGCTCCAGCGAATGCTGCAACAGAGCCACCTCCCGGTGCTGCACTTTCACTGGCAGTTTCGTCAGCAAAGGCTTTTAATGTGGTATCTATGAGCTTTGTATCTGCTTTGGATGCAAGCAAATATTCTATAATTCTTTCTTCTGGCTTAAAAGGTGAAAGCTCACCTAATCCCATAGATTTTATGGCAATTCTTATCAGCTCTTTTTCACTCACACCTGCAGAGCGTTGTTGCTTTTCTAAAAAATATTTACCTGCATCCAGCATTGCTTTTAATGGAATAAGCCCTACTAACTCGCTTCCTGTGACACGAATGCCCCGTGCCGTTGCTTTATTGCATACTTCATCAAAGGCAATGTGCATAGGGGTTACAGATATGTTGGTAAGGTTCATTGATATTTGTGCAATACCATATTCTTCTATAAACCATCCAATAGCTTTTACACTTTTTAAGCTGCCCGGGATATTAATTGTATTGCCATTTTCATCTAAAACATTTTTACCATTTTCTTTTTTTGTTCTGCCTGCTTCACGCACATCAAAGGCAATAGCATTGGCACGTCGTACGGATGTCGTATTCAGATTTACATTATAAGCAATTAAAAAATCGCGCGCACCAATAACGGTTGCTCCGCGCTTCGCATCAAACACTGCAGGACCATAATCAGGCTTCCATTCTGGCAATAACATCTTTTTAAAAAAACCTTCGTACTCGCCTGCCCGTATTATGGAAAGATTATTTCTTTTTTTATCTGGCTGTGCAGCTTCATATAGATACACAGGTAATTGCAACTCCTCTCCTACACGCTTGGCAAGCTCATTAGCAAACACTGCCGTTTCTTCTATACTAATATTAGTAATGGGTATCAGTGGACATACATCTGTTGCACCCATGCGCGGGTGTTCGCCTTTGTGCTTACTCATGTCAATCAGCTCGCCAGCTTTTTGTATTGCCCTGAAAGCTGCTTCCACAACCGCTTTTGGAGCACCTACAAACGTTACTACGGTTCTGTTGGTAGCCTTGCCAGGATCAACATTTAACAGCTTTATACCTTCCACTTTTTCTATTGCAGCAGTTATTTGCTTAATAATATTTATATCTCTCCCTTCGGAAAAATTGGGAACACATTCAATTAGTTGCATGTAGTGTAATTCAGAATTAAGAATAATGTTAAACAAAATTGCCTTCAATCATCACTTTATCAATTAAATTATTTCCAAATGAATAAGGAATGTAAGCCAATGATGGAACAGGCTTGGTAAAAATGAGATTTGCTTTTTTCCCAACAGTAATGCTGCCAAGTTCATTTTCTAAACCCATTGAATAAGCACCATTGACTGTTGCTGCGTTAAAAGCTTCTTCTGGCAAAAGCTTCATTTGGATACAACTTAAAGCAATTACAAAATTCATATTGCCAGATGGTGAAGAGCCGGGATTATAATCTGATGCCAAAACTATTGCAGCATTTGCATCAATTAGTTTTCTTGCAGGGGGATAATTCATTCTTAAAAAAAATGCAGCAGAGGGTAATAATGTCGAACAGCCATTATATTTTCCAAGCAATTTTATTTCTTCTTCACTCAGCGTTTCCAAATGATCTAAAGACAATGCATTCATCGCTGATACCAGCTTCAATTCCACCAACGCTAGTTAACTGGTTCACATGTAGCTTCGGCTGCAAGCCCTTTTCCAGCGCAGCTTTACAGATAACTTCTGTTTCTTCTGCTGAGAAAAAACCATTCTCACAAAACACATCTATATAGTCGGCAAGCTTTTCTTCAGCAATTACCGGAAGCATTTCATTAATAATACTATCTATATATTTTTTATGATCTTGTTTGTACTCTAAAGGATATGCATGTGCGCCAAGAAACGTTGCCCTGATGGTACAATTGCTTTTCTCTTTTAGCTTTTTAATTACGCGCAACATTTTCAACTCATGCATAACAGTTAGTCCGTACCCGCTTTTTATTTCAACAGCTCCGGTGCCCATGCTTTTTATTTCTTCAAGTCTTTGCCATGCACTGTTAAATAATTCATCTTCGCTTGCTTCATTTACTTTTTTAGCAGAGTGTAAAATACCGCCACCCTTCGCAGCAATATCTGCATAGCTTACTCCATTAATTTTATCAACAAACTCATGCTCTCTGCTGCCTGCAAACACAAGATGCGTATGGCTATCACACCAGCAAGGCATTACAACTGTTCCTTCATTCACACTAATGCAATCATTTGGATTGTACCTGTAGGAATTCATTGAACCGTATTCAGCAATGATGTTATCTTCAATCACTATATATGCGTTACTAACAGAAGGCAATTGAGCAAGATCTGCGCCACGCAACAGTTTCGCATGTTCTCTTGTATTAATAAGAATATTTATGTTGGTAAATATTTTGGAAGACATATTGCTAATTTATACAAAAAGCATAACTGTATTATTTATATAAATTGCCATGGTAAATAATAATCTATGAATACTAATGGTCTTATAAATGAAACAAGCCCCTATCTTTTGCAGCATGCGCACAATCCTGTGGACTGGTATCCATGGAGTGATGAAGCATTGAATAAAGCAAAGAAAGAAAATAAGATGCTTATAATCAGTGTTGGATATGCTGCGTGTCATTGGTGTCATGTAATGGAACATGAAAGCTATGAAGATGCGGACGTTGCAAAAGTGATGAATGAAAATTTTATTTGTCTAAAAGTTGACCGTGAGGAACGGCCCGATGTTGACCAGGTATATATGAATGCTGCATACCTTATCAGCGGCAATGGCGGCTGGCCTTTGAATGCCTTTGCGATGCCTGACGGCAAGCCTTTTTATGCAGGCACTTATTTCCCCAAAGACAGGTGGATACAGGTTTTGGTATACTTTATTGATCTATATAATAGAGAACCTTCAAAGCTTGAAGAACAGGCAAATTATGTAGCAAAAGGAATCAATGATATTGAGAATGTACCAAAGAATAATGCTGAGGTTGCGTTTTCAATTGATACATTTAATGAGATGTTTACCGTTTTAAGCCAGCGCATAGATTATAATAATGGAGGAACGAAAGGAAACATAAAATTTCCGATGCCATCAATCTGGGAGTTTTTGTTGCAGTATAATTATTTAAGTAAAAATGAGGATGCATTAAAAGCTGTAAATATAACATTACAACACATGGCCAATGGCGGTATCTATGATCAAATTGGTGGTGGTTTTTGCCGTTACTCAACCGATGCAGGCTGGCATGTTCCGCATTTTGAAAAAATGCTATATGATAATGCCCAGCTTGTAAGCCTTTACAGTAATGCGTTTCAGGTGACACAAAATCCTTTGTATAAAAAAATCGTTTATGAAACAATTGCTTTTGTAAAGCGTGAGCTTACTTCTCCGGAAGGAGGTTTTTATTCATCACTCGATGCAGACAGTGAAGGTGATGAAGGGAAATTTTATGTATGGAGCAAAGAAGAAATGCAAGAAATACTTGGCAATGATGCACCATTATTTTCAGAATATTTTGGTATAACAGCTGAAGGCAACTGGGAGCATAATAAAAATATTCCTGATATAAATGAAGGAGATAAAAACATACTTAGAAAATATAACCTTACTGAAGATCAGCTAACTGATATTATTGAAACCCTCAAGAAAAAAATCCTCACAGCAAGAGCAAAACGTGTGCGGCCTAATACAGATGATAAGATACTCACCTCATGGAATGCCTTGATGGCAAAGGGTTTGATGGATGCTTACAAAACCTTTGGCGAAAATGATTTTTTTAAAATGTTTGAAACAAACATTGATTTTTTATTAAAAAAAATTATAACAAAAGAAAACAGTTTATTTAGAAATTATAAAAATGGAAAAGCAACCATACATGCTTTTTTAGATGATTATGCATTTATGATAACTGCATTGATAAGTTATTACCAGGTAAGTTTTAGAGAGGAATATTTATATAAAGCCAATGAATTATGCAGCTATGTTGAACAGCACTTTTATGATGCTGCATCCGGAATGTTTTTTTATACAGATGATCAGCATAGCAATTTAATTGCAAGGAAAATGGAAGTAACTGACAACGTTATTGTTTCTTCCAATAGCGAGATGGGGAAAAATCTTTTATTGCTCGGCTTGTGCTTTGAAAATAAGAATTATGAAAACCAGTCTGCGCAACTTGTAAAAAATGTTGCAGATGATATAAAGAAAAACCCCGGCTATTATAGCAATTGGGCCCATGTAATGGCTTTGCAATTTAAGTATCCTTATGAAGTAGCCATTGTTGGAGATGCTTGGTGGCAAAGGCTTTCAGCTCTTCATAGAAATTATTTACCTCATACCATTTTCTTTGGCGGCGTTGATGAAGGAAGCCTTCCGCTTTTACAAAACAAATTAATAGCCGGTAAAACAATGATCTATGTTTGTGAAAATAAAACATGCCAGAAACCTGTTGAAGAAACAAATGAAGCCTTAAAACAAATGCAATTATGATGATGGCTTTACCACATAATCCTTTCCTTCTTTTTCTTTCTTTAAAACAACATAGGCTACAATACCTCCCGCAATCATTAATATAGCGCCTAAAGCAAATGAAGCACCCGGAAAATACACAGGTGTTGATTTTGATGTAAAGTAAGCAAACAAACCCGTCATGATAACAGGGCTTATAATAGATGTGGCACTTATAAGGCTTGTAAGCGCGCCTTGTAATTCTCCCTGTTCATTTGCAGGCACATGCCCGGTAATGATTGATTGCAATGCAGGCCCGGAGATGCCTCCAAAACAATAAGGAATAAGAAATACAAACATCATCCATCCCTGTGTAGCACATGCAAATAATAACAATCCAAGTGCATAAAGTCCAAAGCCTATGTATATGCTTTTGGTATTACCAAGCTTCGGGTTTATATATCTTATTAAAACACCTTGAACAAGACCAACCAATAGGCCAACCATGCCCAGAGATATTCCTATGATTTTTTCGCTCCAGTGAAAACGCTCAATGCCAAAGAAAGCCCATACACTTTGAACAGATTGCCCTGCCATATATACTAAAAAGAAAGAAGCCGATAAAGCTGCTACGGCAGGGTATCTTTTTAAATGCCTGAATGCACCAAAAGGGTTTGCACGCTTCCATTCAAATTTTCGTCTATTCTCTGGTGTTAAAGACTCAGGAAGCACAAAATATCCATACAATAAATTAATAAAAGTGACGCCTGCAGCGGCCATGAAAGGTATGCGCGAACCATACTGACCCAGCAAGCCGCCAATAACAGGTCCAACGATAAAGCCAATGCCAAATGCAGCGCCAACCATTCCAAAATTTTTTGCTCTGTCTTCCTGCGAGCTAATGTCTGCAATGTAGGCTGTGGCTGTGGTGTAGCTGGCACCGGTAATACCTGCAAAAGCACGCCCGACAAACAACCACCCTATACTTGGTGCAAAGGACAGGAAAATATAATCAACTCCGAAACCAAATAAAGAAAACAACAGTACTGGCCTGCGCCCAAATTTGTCACTTAAATTTCCCAACATTGGTGAAAATAAAAATTGCATAATAGCATAAGCAAAAGTTAGCCAGCCTCCATATTTAGATGCCTGGCTCACATTGCCATGTATAAGTTCTTCAATAAGTTTTGGTAAAACAGGTATAATAATGCCAAGGCCTGTAACATCCAGCAACAATGTGAGAAAAATAAAGCCCAAGGCAGCTTTTCGGTTTCGAGCCATTCATTATTTTTTATAAGTGAGATAAATACAACTAATTTTGAAAAATAAAATAAATTATTTGTTTATCTTATAAATTAAAAAAAATGAAAACAGCCGGCTGGATATTTATCATTATCGGAATTGTGATGATATTGATTAAAGGATTTTCTGTGCCTGTAAAAAAGAATATTGTAGATGCAGGTCCTATACAGATTGATAAAACAGAAAATAAATGGATAGGATGGCCTACTTATGCCGGAGGCCTTATTGCAGTTATTGGCGTAGTGCTTGTTGTATCAGACAAAAGAAAATAGATTATATATTAATTTAAAAGCCCGGGCTCGTACCGGGCTTATCTTTTTATAGAGGATGCTATTTTATAAAATAATAATCAATAACAAAATAATTATAATAAGAGCACCAATAGAAATATAAATACCTGTAACCTTTCTTGCCTCTCTCCTTATTTCCTTAACTTCTTTTCTAAGTTCTCTTTTTTCCTCAGAGGTGAGGTTGCTCTTATCCATATTTTTAATTTCGATAAGACGATTCTTTAATTGCTCAGCACGAGCCTGGTCTGTAGTCTTTTCTGTCGGTGTACCCGATGTTACATCGGCTGCAAATGCAGGCGCTACAATAGTTGTACTCATTGCTATCAGCAATAATGTAATTAGTTTTTTAAATTTCATTTGAAGTGGTTTGTTGGTGAATAAAAATTATTAAGATAAATGTAAACACAATGCATCAATAAAAGTTTATGCCAAAAAAAAAAGTTCAAACACAGTACATAAAAAGCCACCATATTTGGTGGCCTGCGCTGCAAAGCGCACAGATTATTTTTATGGAACTTAAGCTAACAAGCTGTCAGCCCAGGTGTCCATGTGTTATCTGTAGATTGCATGAATACCTCCTTTCTATTTGGTGAATTATAAAGTTACAAAAAAGCATAATATTTACTTTAATAATTGTCTTTTTAAATCGAACTGAAGATCGGGATGCACGGAAGATAAAAGTGTATCGATTTTTTTCATTTGCTTTTGATATAATTGAGAAAGCTGAACGCTTTTTTTCAAAGGAACAGCATACGCAAGAATGCAATTGCAAAAGTGAATTCGCATTTCAGCCTCAAGCTGTTTTGATACAGCAAACGTTGCTTGTTTGTTTACAAAGCGAAGTATTTTCCTGATAGTTTTTTTTATATAAAATATATGATGAGTGTTCATTTCTTCAAAAAGTTGCGTAGTAACCTCCTTTATTTCATGTATGTATGTAAGAAGTTGTATCATGAGCATGAAATAATAAAAAAGTTAGCAGCTCCTTATTTTCTTTTTTATGTTTTATAAGCCTCATACAAAAAGTGAGCAAATCAGCTTTGCTGCGCACTTCAAGCTCTTTTCTTATTTCGTTTACAGAGGCTGCCTTCATGTAAGTAAATATCGTTAATAGAGGTTATTAAAAATTATTGTAAAACCTTTTAATAATAAAAAAGGGAACCAAATGGTTCCCCTGGCAAATGCCTGTGTAGTATTATTGTTTAACAACTTTATTATTGTAAATTATTTGTCCGTTGGCATCAGTGATACTTAATATGTACATGCCTTGCTGAAGGTTGCTCACGCTGGTCATTTCTTTTCTTGTACTGCCGTTTGAAATTACCCACTTTTCTGAAGCAACTTGTTTACCGGTAATATCCAAAATGCGTGCTGACACAGATTGATTGATATTACTTAACAGATCAACAGTAAGTATGCTATGAAATGGATTAGCTAATACTGAAGCTGATGTAGTGGTATTTAAACTAACATGAACCGTTTTAGAATATTTGGCCGCGCCATCCTTATCTACTTGTTTAATACGATAAAAATTTGCCCCGTTAAATGGTTTCGCATCATAAGCGTTGTAATCTCTAACCGTTGAGCTATTACCTGCAGCGCTCACCGAAGCAATTGTAGTCCAGTTGCTTGAGCCATCTGCGCTTCTTTCAACATTAAAACTATTGCTGTTAAACTCCTGTGAAGTAGCCCATTCAACAAATACACCCGTTCCTTTCTGATGAGCACCGAAACTTAATAAACTTACTGGCAAAGCGCCACCTGACGCACATTGCGATACCTTTATATCATCTATAGCAAAATCGTCACCACAGCCGCTGCCAGCCATGCTGCTCAAAACAAGACGAATACTTTTAACATTAAAATTGATCAAGGGCAATGTAAAGGAAAAGCCTATGGGTGCCCATGTAGGAGATGAACCGGCAGTTTGTGCAACTGGCGCTGCTTGCATAGGAGATCCTGAAAAAGGAATCCATGTGTTGCCGTCAGCAGATAAATATTCAAGCGAGAAAACGATATTAGGCAATAAAGCATCCGCTCCGCAAGTACCTAATGTATCCACGTTCATTATATAAGCACTTGCATTGTAAGTGCCTGCTGTAAAACCTGTAGAACTATTGATCTGATGAAAATAGAAGTTACCCGGATTGCCAGCATTTATTACGATCATGTCGCCATCCACATCTCCTGATGTATGGTCTGCGGAAAGTTGCCATTCAGGTTTTTGTTGCGTACTATTTATAACTCGGTAAACGCCTTCATTGGAAAGTGAGCCGGTAGGCTGATATACAACATTCATTACATCCGCGCTTGTTTTTGAAACTGTGCCGGTTCTGAAGTTTTCCAAAAACAAAACAGATTCATTATTGCAGGCTGATTGAGCAAATACGTTGCTAAAGCCTGAGAACAAAAGAACTATAACACTTGTAAGTGCATAGTACATAAAACGGGGGTTGTGGCGCATAAAAGTTTGTTTCATAAAAGTTTTTTAATCGTAAAAATTAGTTTCCAGGGAGGCTAAAGTCTTACGGTCTTTCTTGAAACTACATTAGATGCAATTATAGAATGGGAGCAGGCTATTCAAAAGAAAAGGATTGGGGATCAGAGGTAACAAACTTAACATGATATTTTTGATTTTCAAAGTGCAACAATAATTTTTTTAAGATTTTTTTTAAACTGGGCGATTTAAATCTTTCTTCCATGGCATGATATTTTGGGCAGAAATTGAAAATCTTTTTTATGAAAAAAAATATTTGTATTTGCTTATTCTTACTTTTCGCATGCGTGAAAGGCTTTAGCCAGGATATTTCAGGAGGTTCAACAAACAAAAAGTCTGCTTCCGCCAATACAACCCATAACAGAACTTCCCGGACTAACTCTTCAAAAGGCAAAAAAACTATATACAGAGATACAAGACTGGGAAGCAGTTCACCAAAGTATAATACTTACAAAAAAAATGATAACGGCGCAGGTGCTGTTACCACACATTCAAAGTAGGTTGCGGAAACTAATTAATAAATATTCTACTTGTGTTTAAGTCAGGATGTATTCTCTAACTATAAATTAATAGTGTGAAAAGAAAAATTTTTATAGGAGCAGTCATACTTGTAGCATTTTAGCACAGCCGGCATTCGCTCAAAAGGATTCCGCTAAAAAGAATAACAAAAGCATATTGATAAAAAATTTATTGGACTCGCAGCGCTTTACGTTTGTACCACAATCAATGTCCCCGTTAAGGGGCGGATTTCGAAACATCACTTCTTACTATGATGTAAAAATTTCAAAAGATACCATGCGAAGTTATCTTCCATATATCGGCACTGCTTATGAAGCACCTATAGCAGAGACAAATGGACCAATGGATTTCACGTCTTATAAGCTGGAACTATTCCATTTCGCCCACTAAAAAACATGGATGGAACATAACGATAAACCCGAAAGATAAGCCGGAGATTCAGAAATTCTTTTTACTGTTTTTGATAATGGATCGGCTACATTAAACGTAATCAGCACGTCAAGAGACGCTATTTCTTACAATGGTTATATTACAAAAAATAGTACAAAAAAATAATCGTTGACTTTCCTCATGAATCAACAAACGGGCAAATACATTATACTGGCAGGTGTTGTAACTATAATTATAGGTACATTTATTTATTTTTTTAGTAATCAGTTAAAGTGGTTTGGAAAGTTACCAGGCGATGTAAGAATTGAGAAAGAAAATTATAGGTATCTATTTTCCTTTTTTCACCATGCTGCTAATAAGTGTCGCTTTAACAATTATTATTAATGTAATTCGACGCATTTTATAATATTAAAAACCAAGATGCAATATTTTGTTCAAAAAGATTCTATAGTAAGAAAAATATGGGGCAAGAGTGACACTGTGCTTTTCATATTCGCCGGAGCGGCAGCGGAATTTTCTTTAAATAAGGCAGTTGACTGGTTATACTTTACTGGCAAGCTTCCGGCAGATCCGCTGGCAGACTTTTCTCACTGTAGCTTATGCGCGGTAATATAATTTTTTCTCAACTGGATGATGCGTTGAAAGCTATCGATACTATTACATTGATACATAAAAATATTGAAGCAAAGCGTGGCAAAAGCATACCTGCATGGGCTTACAGGGATGTATTGTTTATGCTTATTCATTACAGCATTGCTTCCTTCGAGGTGTTGGAAAGACAATTATCAATGCAGGAAAAAAATGAAGTCCTATCAGTTTTTAAAAGACTGGCTTTAAGAATGAACATTGAAAATGTGCCTGATAATTATGAAGAATGGAGCGCTATGAGGGCTTATGATCTTGACAATGATCTTTCAAAAAGTAATTATTCAAAAGATCTTTTTAAACAATATAAAAAGCATCTTGGCTTTTTTCGTTACAGGTTACTTATAGAAGGCCAGAAACTTGTGATGCCCCGCAAAGTGCGCCTGCTCCTCGGTTTCAGAAGGTTTTCTATTTTTTATTTCATTTTGCCATTTTATAAATTCAGTCGCCTTCTTACTATTGATAAATTTATAAAGCTTTTAATTCTTCCTGCAGCTTATAAAAAGGAAATTGGACAACTGGATGTTGCCTGATTCCTTTATTATAATATTGTGAAATGATTGCAGGAAAAAAGCTTCAACGTAAAAAGTTTATCAGGTTAACATTTTTTAGCGGTGTAGCAGCCTTCCTCAACTCCTGCCTTACCGGCGGTAATCATACACCTCCGATTAAAGATTCTTCTATAACCCATGCTGCGCTAAATAAAGATTCTTCATCGCTTAATATTTCTAATGAACCAACGTTCAAGCTGTATAAAAAAGGCGATTCAACTTACGAACTTTTAAGAAAAGGTTTTAATAAACGCATAGATAAATACCCCGCTTTTATTGCTGCTTGCTCTACAACAAAAGAAGCTGCTGAGGCGGTTTATTTTGGTATAAAAAATAAATTACCTGTTGCCATATAAAAAGCGGTGGCCATTGCTTCGAAGGCTTTTCATGCAATGACAATGGCCTGGTCATTAACCTCTCTATGATGAATAAAATAGAATGGTTAAATGATACAGAAATCAAGGCTGGCGCTGGGTGCAGGCTTGAAGATCTGTATTCTGCCATTCTACCAAAAAATAAATTGTTAGCTGCAGGTTCGTGCGGCGGAGTTGGCATTGGTGGCTTAACGCTTGGCGGTGGCTATGGAATTTTCAGTCGTGAGTATGGACTCGCTTGCGATAGCCTTACCGAAGTAACAATGATTGATGGAAAAGGGAATATTGTATGTTCAAAGGATGATCCGGAATTATTGTGGGCGTGCAAAGGCGGCGGTAATGGAAATTTTGGTGTTATTACCTCTATGAAATTCACATTGCAGCCTGCTCCTTCGTTCTTAAAAAGTTATAGGTTTAAAGTTAGGAGTATTGAAACCCTAAGAGCTGTAAATATATTACAGCAATGGTTTAATATAACATCAAACTTGCCCCCACACTGCTTTTCAGCGTTCGTACTTAATGAAGATTCTTTGTATATACTTCTTACCAGCACCAAAAAAATTACAGATATTGAACAAAAAATAATTGATGTTATTTCTTCTGTAACTGATACAACCATCGTAGGAAAAGAAATTCCATTGCCAAGAGCTGTGAAAGCATTTTATGGAATAATGAAACCTATCTATTTTAAAAATGCTTCTGCAGGTTTTTATAAAAGCTTTGATGATATAAAAAATTGCATTGAAGCAGTAATAGATAAAGTGATACATACCAATGGAATGATTTACCAGGTAAATACCGTTGGCGGAAAAATAAATGATGATGCGCTTATGTCACAGTCGGCTTATGCGCACCGCGATAAAAAATATTTATCAGAGCTGCAATGCTACTGGCAGCATCAATCTTCTGAAACAGCTTCTACAGCCGCATTTATAAAGGTTCAGAAAAAAATTTATGATAATGGCATACGAGCTCAATACCGGAATTATCCTGATGTAAATTTTAAAGAATGGCAAGATGCTTATTACGATAAGAACTATTCAAGGCTTCAAAAAATTAAGAAACGATACGATCCTGACAACATTTTCAGCTTTGAACAAAGTATAAAAGTATAATTAGGTGGTTACAAAATAATGCGCTTTATCAAATGTTTTGATGTATAAAATAAATAATTATCAAACAATGTTATGATCTACGATTGCATTGTTGTTGGCAAAGGACTGATCGGCTCTGCTGCCGCAAAATACTTGGGCAGTTTGGAGCAAAGTGTTGTTGTTATTGGGCCAGATGAACCTGATGATATTCATAAGGCGGTTGTTTATGCCAGTCATTATGATCAGGCGAGGGTTCAAAGAATTATCGGAACAGATGAAGTATCAACGCTTCTTAATCTGCAATCGGTAAATGCTTATGAAAATATAGAAAAGGAAAGCAATATCTTTTTTCATTCAAAGTCGGGATGTTTATATGTGAACCCTTACGGAACTGATACATACTTAAACGATGCAGAATCATTAGCAGCAAAGTATAATCTTAAATATTTATCACTCGATAGTAACGATCTTTGTAAATCATTTTCAGACATTACTTTTCCTGCAAGTTCAAAGGCATTGGTGGAAACGTCTCCAACAGGGTTTATTGATCCAAGAGCATTGATAAAAGCACAATTAGTTTTATGCAAAAAGAACAAAAGCGTAACGGTTCCCGATGTTGTAAATAAAATTTTTTATCAAAAAGATCACATAGAAATTTCAACATCTAACAATGGAATTTATAAAGCAAAAAAAGTATTGTTGTGTACCGGGGCATTTATAAACTGTTTTGATCTTATTGAAAAAAAATTAGGTGTTACGTTAAAAAGTGAAACAACACTTTGGACAAAAGTGAGCAAGGACGAAGCTTTGCGGCTATTTTATTTACCGTCTTTGTTATATGAAATAGATGAACCCGGATATAAAAATGTATATCTTATTCAACCGGTTCTTTATCCTGATGGTAATTATTACCTGAAGATGGGATGTAATCTACCTGACGATTTATATTTTAATAACTTAAAAGACATTAAGCAATGGTTCGTTAATGGCAATAGCGATGCGCATCTGCCGGTCCTTAAAAATCTTTTATTTTCAATTATTCCATCTCTTCATGCAAGCGAATTTTTTACAAGAAGATGTATCGTTAGTTATACAACACATGGTAAACCTTACATAGGCGCATTAAATGATAAAGGCTTATATGTTGCTGCCGTTGGTAATGGATATTCTGCTATGTGCTCAGATGCTTTAGGAAGAATTGCTGCTCATCTTGTTATTAATGATTCATTTCCCCCAGAGTATAACAGCATTGTGTTTCAGCCTGTGTTTCAATAAAAAGGCGCTCTGGATAAATATTAAATATAATCGATTATAACGGCTGAATACTTACTTTTTTATAGCGATTATTTAAAATTATTATCCCCAACAAACCAACAATAACAAGCCCTGAAGATATAAGCTCCGCCTGCGTTGGATGAAAGCCAAATATGGAATACGTTGAATTAACCCTTATGGTTTCTATCAAAAATCTTTCTATACCATTTACGATAAGATAAATACAAAACAGTACGCCCGGAATTTTTATTCTCTTTCTTATGAGCCAAAGAAAAAGGAACAGCAAACTGCAGACGATCGTTTCGTACATAGGTGTCGGAAATACAGGCTGCGGCAGTGCTCTGCAATATTTGCCTTCGCAGTCTTTTAATAAAATGCCATCTTCATTTACATTGTGAGGATATGTATATGCAAACATCCATGTTGGTAAAAACGCTGGCCCTTTAAAGCTTTTGTGAGGCACACTATCCAAAGATGGATAATGACGATCCGTTATATTAAGCCGTGCACCCATTGAATCAGTGACCGCTCCATTCAAAAAATAATCAGCATATAGAAAAAGTTTTTGTTTATACTCGCCCGGTTTTGCAACGACTACGTGACCTGGCACGTCGCTTATGTAAGCGCTGTTGAAAATGCCCCAGTCACCGTCGCCTGCCACCTGGCATCCTATGCGCCCTATTGCATAAGCGATCATAAGTGCTGGCCCAAATGAATCTATAAGATGCAATAAATTTATTCCTTTCTTTTTTGCATAAATACTTATTGCGATAGCCGCACAAATAAGGCCCCCATAAAAAGTAAGGCCGCTTGGTGACAATAAATTTCCTACAGGATTCTGAATAAACCTGTCCCAGTTTTCAAGATTGTCGAAAAGTTTTGCACCCAGTATTCCGAAGATCAAAGCAAAGATTGTCATATCACCTACTCTATCGTGCGGCCATACTCTTATGATGCGCTTTTCAGGCGTAGCAAGCTTTTGCTTATTTTTTTCGCTGTATTTAAAATAGATTAATAAAGCCCCAAGTGCAATACCACCTATCCAACTTCCATTCGAAGAAAAAATATAATCTTGTATATCTACATTCTGGGAACGGGTTGCTATAAACACTCCAACGAGCTTATAACCAAAAACAAAACCGACAATACCATTAAGAATTAAATCAAACAGGGATGCCGATTTTCCGGCAGTAATCGTTTCTTCCCGCGGCTGTAATAAGCCTTGTTTTTCTTTTCGCTTAAGCTCTAGAGTTAAAAAATAAGCAGCCGCTATAAATGATAGTGCTACTAAAATACCAAACGTGTAAAATATTTTTAGCGTATCTATTTTCCAGCCAAACCATTCTTTAATAGCATAGTATAAATTGGGATACATATCAGCCTTTTGTTATTAAAAAAAATGCAACATTGTTGTAAATAATATTTCTAAATTTTTAAGATTATAAATTCAAAGCGCAAATGTAATATAGTTGCTTATTAATAAACAAATGATTATGAAAACGTTGGTGAAATTATGTCTGATAAAAGTCGCCGGGAAGACATGTTGTCTATCAAAAACTAACAAAATTGCATGAAGCGGTGATGGTATTCAATTTGATAAAATGATACAAAATAAAAAATTACAATTATGACATACGTAAAATTTAATCAACCATCATTAAAAGGCTGGGACGATTTTGTTGGAAATTTATTGAATGAAATTCCATCCACAAAAAGCAATGGGTTTTATCCTCCTGTAAACATTTCCGAAACAAAAGATTTGTATCGAATTGGAATTTAATGTTCCGGGAAGAAATAAAGAGGATTTCAAAATAACCGTTGATAAAAACATCCTTACCGTTTCTTTTGATAAAAAAGAAGAAAATAAAGATGAAAATAAAAAACAGGTTAAAAAAGAATTCAGCCTGCAGCCTTTCAAAAGGTCCTTTACCTTAGACGAGAAAGTTGTTTCTGAAAATATTGCCGCAAAATACGAGAATGGTTTGCTGGTCTTAACGATTCCTAAAAAAGAAGAAGTGAAAGCTGAAGCAAAACAAATCTCCGTCAACTAACGAATTAAGATTTATTAATAAATATTGATGGCTATAGCCTCTTCATTCCTGGGGAGGCTTTTCTATTTGTATCCCAAAATCTTCAGCATGCTTTGGGCGCTTTGTTCTTTTGCATAAACCCAGTCGATCAGTTTCCCGTTCTTATCATAATCGAGCACGATATGCTTAGGTGAAGGGATAAGACAATGTTTTATGCCACCGTACCCGCTTATCTGGTCCTGGTAAGCGCCGGTATGAAAAAAGCCAACATATAAGGGTTCTCCGTTCACAATCTTTGGTAAAAAAACTTCGTTGATGTGTTCTTCAGAATCATAATAATCGTGGCTGTCGCAGGTGATTCCCCCGAGTGTGACCCGCTGGTATTCTTCATTCCATTTGTTAATAGGCAGCATTAAAAATTTCTCTCCTATTCCCCAGGTATCGGGCAACGTGGTGATAAAGGAAGAGTCGATCATATACCAGGTTTCCCGGTCGTTCTGCATTTTCTCTGCAACTACGCTGTAAATATGCGCCATGCTTTCGCCTACCGTATAACTTCCAAATTCTGTAAAAATATTAGGCATGGGAACCTTCGAGCGTTTACAGGCCACCTTTATATTTCTTACAATTTCATTGATCATAAACTGGTAATCGTATTCAAAGCCCAGCGAATGCTTTATTGGAAACCCTCCGCCGATATTTATGGAATCAAGTTCAGGGCAAATTTTCCTGAGCTGGCAATAAAGATTGATTATTTTATTGAGTTCACTCCAGTAATAAATATCATCTTTAATGCCTTTATTCAAAAAAATATGTAGCATCTTTAACTGGAACCTATGCTCGTTCCCTTCAATTTCATCTACATAAAATTCAAGAATGTCTTTTACCCGTATGCCTAACCGTGAGGTATAAAATGGAAAGGTAGGTTCTTCTTCCGCCGCTACCCTTATACCGATATTAAAGGGCACGCGCACCGATTTCCTATAAGCGGCCAGTTCTTCTTTATTATCTAAAACCGGTATTACATTTTTAAAGCCAGTATTCAATAATCTTGCAATCCTGCTTATATATGGTTTTTGTTTAAAGCCATTGCAGATGATAAAAATATCCTTAGTAATTTTTTTCCCTTCAAACAACTTATTAATTATATCGATATCATAAGCATAGGAAGTCTCCAGGTGTATTTTATTTTCAAGTGCCTCTTCAACAATAAAAGAAAAATGTGAGCTTTTGGTGCAGTAGCAATAAAAATATTCTCCTTCATACTTATGCTTCTTTAATAGCATTGGCAAACATCTTTTTTGCTTTTGCAATCTGCATTCCGATCTTAGGAAGAAAAGAAAATTTTAAAGGAGTTCCATATTTGTCAATCAGCCCTTTTACATCCACCCCGTTATATTGCAGGTAATCGTCTTTAAGATCGTAACCTTCCTGCGGGAAATTAAATGTCTGGTGAACGAGATCCTTATAAGAATTATTCATTGATGGCAGTTAAGATCATTTAAAATTTTTACAAATGTAACAGAATGATGTATCATACAAATAAAAAACCGTCCCGTTTCAGACGGGACGGTTCAATAATTTATTGCATGCATTATTTCACAGAAATAATAAGGTTCTTAAAGCTTTCTGGTTCGTTCATTGCCATATCTGCAAGAATCTTCCTGTTAAGTCCTATATTTTTTTCACCTAGCTTATGAATGAACTGGCTATAGGTCATTCCTTCGGCCCTCACTGCGGCATTGATACGGGCAATCCACAATGACCTGTATTCACGTTTTTTGAGCTTACGGCCCACATAACTGTACGTCAGACCTTTTTCCATTACATTTTTTGCAACGGTATATACATTTTTCCTTTTGCCGTAATAACCTTTGGCTGCTTTGAGAATTCTTTTTCTTCTTGCCCTTGATGCTACTGCATTTACTGAACGTGGCATAGATTAATTATTTAAATGAGTAATTCCCTTGCTACGGGATAAATTTATTTCTGAATGTTGTTGCTACTGTAATTAAATACCGGCACGTCGCTTTTATTTAAGCCTTAGCAAACGCATAACAAATGGCCTGTTTGCCTTGCTAACAATCCCTTCTTTCCGCAAACTACGTTTACGCTTCGTTGATTTTTTTGTAAGGATGTGGCGCTTAAATGCTTTTTGAAATGTAATTTCACCGGTACCGGTTACTTTAAAGCGCTTTTTGGCGCTGGAGTTGGTTTTAACCTTTGGCATTATACACTATTTACTTTTACACCCTGCCGGCGTCCCCGAACAGACGGAGAACTTATGGAGCCATGTGGGCAATATGTTTTATACGATACCAGCGTTCAGCCAAAACATAAAATGCCAAACGGGTTGCAAAAGTAATATATTTTTAAAAATATAGAGAATTATTATTAATATCCCTCCGTTACAAAGTGTGAACCGCTTCATCAGCAACAGCAGTATCCCCAGCAGGGGAATCATTTTCATGCAAAAGATCATGCATCGTCTGCACTTTCAAATGATCATATAACGAATGCTTATCAACAAGCATAGAAAAAATTCCAGCAATCAAACCTGCTATCATTAAATGAAAAATTACATTGTGCCGGTCAGTCATTTCGAGTACCAATATTGCGGATGTAAAAGGCGTACGTGTAACGCCGGTAAGAAAGCCAACCATGCCGCACAAAATAAGCAGATTAGCATTGGTTGCAGAAACATGGAACCAGCCTGCCATCAATGAACCGATACCGGCACCCGCGCCAAGAGATGGAGAAAGATGCCGCCAGCAGCGCCTGTAGTGAAGCTCAATATTGTTCCAAAGAAACGGAACACAGCTGTGTACCAATGCACATTTTTATCTGAGCTGAATAAGGTTGTTGTCATTATTTCTTTACCAGATCCTAATATTCTTATATCAGAAAAAAAAGCAATGCATGCAATGATAACACCGCACGATAACACATATAAAAGATGCTGGTATGTGAACTTAAATTTCTTTTTCCATTTTAAAATGTTCAATATAATTTTCGACATACCACTACCCAGCAAACCTGATACAGCAGCAACGATCATCAATGGAAAAAAGATATAATTCGAAAGATTGGTAACATCAGGATATCCCAAATATAGGTAAGGTCCGAGCAGGCCCTGCGCTGTCAAGCCTGCAATGATAACAGCGGTGAATAAGGCAGTTTTAAAATAACTAATGTGCGTTTTAGTAAGCTCTTCTACTGCAAACACAATACCGCCAAGAGGTGTATTGAATGCAGCAGCAAGACCTGCGGCAGCACCTGTCATTATCATATTGCGCTTGGAAATTTTCGGCCACCACGATGGAAGCCATTCATTTATTTTTCTGAAAACAGTTCCTGCGATTTGAATGGTAGGTCCTTCTTTACCAATCGCACCTCCGCCAAGTATCATTAAAAAACTTGAAAATATTTTTACAAAAAAAACTTTAAGGCTAAGAAGTTTCTTTACCTTCTTATCATCACGCGGGTTCGCAAGCTCTATTGCGGCCATCACCTGGGGAATACCACTGCCACCAGCATAGGGCGCAAATCGCCGAACAATCCACCACGCCGCTACAAAACATACAGGTGTAAGTATAAATAATTTCCAGAGCTGGTGATGAATAATGGCAAGCGTTTCATTTTCAAGAAAAGAAAAAAAACGGGAATAAAATACAGCAATAAGGCCTGTAATCAATGATGCAACCCAAAAAGGAATGGCCTGTAAAAGATTTTGTTTAAGCTTTTCATTACGGATCCTGTCAAAAGTAATTTTTAAGATTTTCCTGATTTGTTGAACTCGCATTAATTTATACTTTCGCAGAATTTTAATTATCAAAAAGCAAATTTACTGTACATGAACGATAATCATTTTCAATAAAAATTATTTTTATAGTATAACGTTTTAACAATCCTTACCCTTTCGATGCGTATATCAAAATTCTTAAAAACAATCATTGCATTTATTACTTTATTTATTGCAATCCTTTACATTATTGCGTGTGTAGCGCCTTACATAAATACGGGTAAACATTGGCTTCTGGCGTTTCCTGGTCTAGCTTTTCCATTATTATTTTTTACACTTGTTTTTTTAATTATTCTGCTTTTTTTGATGCACTCAAAATGGAGATGGATATCGTTAATCGTTATGCTTGCAGGCTTTCGGCAGATCATCACTTCATTTGCTTTTAACGTTCCTAAAAGTTTTTCCATGGAAAAAAATCCGAATATTTTACGGGTATTGCAATGGAATGTGGAAGGATGGGATGAAAGCCATAAGGATAATTCCGATGAACCAAGTTATCGAACAAAGATGTTTGAACTAATACAACAGCAGCATGCAGATGTTCTTTGCTTTGAAGAATTTTTTGAACCTAAGGATACTATTTCTTACAAACCTAATATTGTTGCAATCGAAAAACTGGGTTATCCTTTTCATCTTTATGTGAAATCAGGAGGCGATGAAGAATATTATCACTCAGGCATTGCTATCTTTTCTAAATATCCATTTATAGATTCAGGTAATTACGATTTCACTGATGACAACTCAGGTGAACATTTATTATTTGCTGATATTAAAGTGAATGAAAAAACTTTTAGAATATTTGCTACACATCTTCAATCGGTACATTTTGAAAAGGATGAATATAACAGTATAAGCAAAATAAAGCATGCTCACGAATCTGGTTTGAGAGATTCAAAAACCATTATTAGTAAATTAAAAAGAGGTTATGAATCGAGATACAACCAGGCGCTGCTTGTGCATGAAAAAATAGCTGAAAGCCCTTATCAATCGCTCATTTGCGGCGATTTTAATGATGTGCCCAACTCAAGCACTTACTTTATAATCAAAGGAAATTTCCAGGATGCTTTCTTAAAAAAGGGAACTTTTATTGGAAGAACATTCCGTTTTATTTCACCTACTTTAAGAATTGATTACATCCTTGCTGATGAAAGATTTAAAGTAACGCAATACCAGCGAATACAAGTTCCTTACTCGGATCATTATCCCGTAGAAGCCGATCTTACTTATTAGTGTGTAACATAACTGTTATTCGACATACGAAATTGGTTATTGATTTACCCATCCCATACTTTGCATCCAGTTTTCACAACGTTCCATCCATTCATCTTTTGTAGTACTGTTGTGCATGCCAAAACCGTGGCCACCGCTTTTATAAATATGCATTTCAGCCGACACCTTATTTTTTATTAATGCTTCATAAAATACCACACTGTTCATTACAGGAACTACATCATCATCAGTTGCGTGAACTAAAAACGTTGGAGGTGTTTCACCAGTAATCTGCAGTTCATTTGAAAATAAATCAATCATTTTTTTTGATGCGGTCTTTTCCAATTAGTTGTTCTCTTGAACCCATGTGAGCAATTGAATCCTGGAAACTAATAACAGGATAAATGAGCATTGCAAAGTCTGGGCCGAAGATTTATTTTACTATTATTGTCAATATAATTTTTATTAAAATGCGTAGCTGCTGTTGATGCCAAATGGCCGCCGGCAGAAAATCCCATAATACCTACCTTGTTGTTATCAATGTGATATTTTGCTGCATTCATTCGTACAAATTGTATGGCTCTTTGCGCATCCTGCAAGGGAGCAACAGATTTATCTTTCATCGCTGAATCGTTAGGGATTCTGTATTTTAAGACAAAAGCTGTGATGCCCCATTCATTAAATTTTCTTGCAACATCATATCCTTCTTTTACAATTGAATTGATCCAATATCCTCCGCCAGGACAAATGATAACTGCAGTGCCATTAGCTTTTGATTGCTCTGGAAGAAAGATAGTAAGCGAAGGCTCTGAAATGTAATGTACAACGGTGTCCCCATTGCTCTGCGGTTCCCAAAATTCCTTTGTAGCATAAGGTTTCCTGCCAGGCACTTTGCCTTCATATAAAGGGATCGTTTGCTGTGCATATATGTCATTCATAAAAAAATTTATAAATAATATAATTAGTATTTTTTTCATACAAACTTTATTTAAATCAAAACCAGATCTCAATGGTAATAAAAAAACCATTTCACTCAATATGAAACGGTTTGCTATATTAAATGAAAATTTAATTACTCATCTTTCCTTTCTGCATTGGGTTGGGTCCTGCTGCCTGTCCCCTTGCCTGTTGCTTCAGCTTAAACACCTGGAAGCGTGTAAGCTCGGGCTTAACATCTCCCCAGGTATTGTTGCTTTCATTAATATCAGCTGTCTCTCTATTGGGATCAATTCTTATAGAAGCGACTTCTTTATCTTTCATAAAAGCCTTCACAACTGTCTTTTCATTCAGCCTCCATATTTGCGCAGGTATGCGTTCAATTTCCTTAGTGCTGTCTTTATATGTCCATTGAATAATTATGGGCATCACCATTCCGCCCTTATTACTGAAATGAAGCTCATAGAAAAATTTATGTTGTAAAGATGCGCGGTCACTATCAGCCAAAGGCTCTCTGACAGCAAGCTGCGGCACAGAATACTTTGCAGTATCATAAGGTTCAAGATTCCTGTTATAACGATAATAAAAATCCTGCAATGCAGTATCCTGATCTGAAGCAAATTTTATTCTTGGATTTTGCCTGTTCCTTATTTTAGAAACATCATCGTATAATGTTGCAGAAGCCGGCTTATCAACGCTCCGCATCATTACGCTATCCCTCATACCGGCTGGCAATTGATTGGGTGCATCTGCTTTTAAAACCTTCACTGAGTCTAAAGAAATATCGCATGGATCAATGCCATAAAACCAACCTCTCCAAAACCAGTCAAGATCTTCGCCACTTGCATCCTGCATGGTTCTGAAAAAATCTGCAGGGGTTGGATGTTTGAATTCCCATCGTCTTGCATATTGCTTAAATGCATAATCAAAAAGTTCACGGCCCATGATCGTTTCACGCAAAATATTTAATCCCGTAGATGGCTTGCTGTAAGCATTTGGGCCAAAGCCGACGATGTTTTCAGAGTTGGTCATTATCGGTTCCAATTGATCTTTAGGAAGCTTCATGTAATCTGCAATAGTCCAGGCAGGCCCGCGGCGAGCAGGAAATTTATTATCAACAATTCTTCAGTTAGATATTCCACAGAAAGTATTTAGCCCTTCATCCATCCATGTCCACTGGCGCTCATCACTATTCACAATCATCGGAAAAAAATTATGTCCTACTTCATGTATAATGACACCAAGCATTCCATACTTTTGTTGTTCGCTGTAAGTGCCGTCTTTATTGTACGTCCCGAAATTGAAACAGATCATTGGATACTCCATGCCATTTGCTGCTTCTACACTTTGAGCAACAGGGTATGGAAAAGGAAATGTGAAATTTGAATAAGTTTTTACAGTATGTGCGACAACTTTCGTAGAATATTTGCTATACAATCCATAAGCTTCTTTTCCATAATAGCTCATGCACATTACGTTATTACCTTCCACATATGTTGGCATTGCATCCCATACAAATTTGCTGGCTGCTTGTCCATGCAAAATCACGAACGCTATCTGCTTTAAATATCCATGTTTTTGTAGCTTTGATTTTATTTTTTTCTGCTGCTTTTGCTTCATCCAGCGTTACAATTTTTAATGGTTCTTTTACAGATTGTGCTTTTTGCCAACGGCAATTGTGCTGGCGTCAATACCTGCTGATAATTTTGACATTGACCTGTTGCGCCAACAACATGATCTGCAGGAACTGTCATTTGCACTTTAAAATTTCCGAAGGTCAATGCAAACTCTCCGCGTCCGGTAAACTGGTGATTTTGCCATCCCTGGAAATCGCTATACACACACAACCGCGGATACCATTGCGTCATCGTAAACAAATAATTGCCATCTTCAGGAAAATATTCATAGCCACCGCGTGCCGCCATATTTCATCCTGTCAGATAATTTTATAATTCCACTCAACTTTAAATACAAATTTTTGACCTGGCTTTAATGTGGTTGGCAAGTTCAACCCGCATCATTGTTTTATTAATAGTATGCTCAAAGGCTTGCCCGAAGCATCGGTGATCTTTGTAATAATATCACCATAGCCATTATCTGTTGTATCAGTTTTCTAAACTTTCAATTGCTGAATGCTTGTAATAGCCGGCATATTGCTGCTGTTTTGATAGTTCGCATTATTTATTGAGCTGTGCTGGTTTTCATCCAGCTGCATCCAAAAATAATTAAGCACATCAGGCGAATTGTTATAATAAGTTAATAGTTTCAGTTCCCGTAAGCTTCAATGAACTTCATCCAATGAAGCCTTGATATCATAATCTGCTCTTTGCTGCCAATACTTTGGGCCAGGCGCTCCGCTTGCAGTGCGGTATTCATTAGGCGTTGTAAGAATAGTTCCAAGCTGCTCAAAATTATTTCCATGATTGGATGCAGGATTATTTTTTATATCCTGCGAAAAGGCAGTAGAAACTACAAAGGCTGTAAGTAAAAGAAGGTAAGTTTTCTTCATGTGTAATATGGAAGGTTTTATTTCTTGATTGGATATGTTTTGCAAATAAAATTAATTTATGAATCAAATGCTTTATAAATTTTTTTATCGGGCAAATGAATCATCACCGATTCTTTCTTCTTATGATACAATGCCCAGCGCTGCACAGCCATTTCCGAAGCCAAAGCAAGCACTGCTGCTGAAATGAAAATTACCCAATGCATTCGTTGAACTTTTAATATGCTTATAAAAAAATAAGACAATAACAGGATTATAAATACAATTAAAATTTGCCCGCTTTCTAATCCAAGGCTGAAGCTGAACATTGAAAAAGCAAAGCTTTGATCAGTTGCCAATATCATTCGCAGCGTGTTGGCAAATGCAAGCCCGTGAATTAGTCCAAAGAACAATGCAAGAAAATAATTAATGCGGATGGCTTTTTTGGTAAACGATCTTTGAAATAAATTACTTATTGCAGTAATGATGATAGTGCATGGAATTAAAAACTCAACAAGCTTATCGTTCGCTTCTACTAATTGTTTCGTACTTAAAATAAGCGTAATAGTATGGCCAATAGTAAATGCTGTAACCAGCACTAGCACTTGCTTCCAGTCAGAAAAAACATAAATGGCTGCAAGAGCAGCAATAAAAAATATATGATCTAATGCTTCAGGATTGACAATATGATGCCAGCCAAAATTGAAGTAAAAAGTAAAATCATTCATTAATAAATATTCTCTTTATTAATTATAACTTTTATTGTATTGAACCAATCAAAATAAAACAGATTTTTGTAAGCGAATAAATTATTTTGAATGATAAATGTTTTATGCAAGTGTGTATTGCTTGTTTTACTTTCTGTATTAGACTTTTCTTTTTTTCCTGAAGCTGCTCCTGCAAAGGCCTTCAGACACCCATTTTATGTTTCTGTTACACAAATTGATCAAAATATTTCTGCAAAAACGTTCGAGATAACATGTAAGTTTTTTGCTGATGATTTTGAATCAATTATTGAGAAGGATTATAATGCACAGCTTGATATGACTGCGCAAAAAGATAAGCCGGCTTTTGATAAATTCATTCCTGATTATGTTTCAAAACGTTTTCAATTGAAGGTAAACGGCAAAAATGTTACACTCAATTATATCGGTTTTGAAAAAGATAAAGAATCTGCTTATGCTTATTTTGAAGTGAGCAATGTAACTAATATTGCTTCGATTAATATTATGAATAAACTTCTTTACGATTTTACGGACCAGGAAATAAACATAATGCATGTAACTGTAATGGGCAAAAGACAAAGTACAAAGCTTGACTATCCTGCTGCTGAAGCTTCATTTAATTTTTAATGATTATACTTTCAGCCGATTAAATTCTGGTATTATGCTTGTGTGACTTTTTTAAAAAGTTATGCCCGTAAAAACTCCAGCAAAAAAAATTGCAAAGAAAGCAAGTGCTAAAAAACTTCGGCTAAGAAAGCCTCCGCAAAAAAAGCAACTCCCAAAAAATGGTCCAAATCAGTAACCGAACATAGCGATGCTATGGATCTTGAGAAAGATGTGTTCAAATTAAAAGATCCGAAGAAAATTGCTGAAAGTGTAAAACGCTCTGCAGAAAAAAGCAAAAGAAAAAAAGCAGGACCGTTTCAATCTGCTATGTCAATGATAAACTTTTATGAAAACCGCGGCGGCAAAAACATTGCTACTTCGCAAAAAAAAGTACTTGACAAAGCTAAAAATGAATTGCGTAAACTTTTTGGCAGAGAGGAAGAATAATATGTTGCATAACGGTTACTGTACAAACGATTTAATGTTCCACAAAGTATGTTCGCTGAAGGGCTGCCGGATGGAAGCGGAAAGCCCGCCGCAGGCGGCTTGCAGCGTACAGCCGGATCTGTAGATGAATAAAGCTGCAAAGGACAAAAGCCCCAAATACTAATAAAAAATCCCTTTGCAACAACGCAAAGGGATTTATATTTTTCGCTATAATGACAACCGTCATACAGCATTAAATTAATAACCCATGTCACCCATTCCACCGCCGCCCATAGGAGGCATAGCTGGCTTTATCTTTCTCAGGCTTGTCGGCAACCACACATTCTGTAGTAAGCAACATACCTGCAATAGAAGCAGCATTTTCCAAAGCGATGCGGGTAACTTTTGTTGGATCAATAACACCTGCAGCCATCAGATTTTCATACACTTCTGTGCGGGCATTGAAACCAAAATCAGCTTTACCTTCTTTTACTTTCTGAACAACAATACTTCCTTCGATACCGCTATTGATCAACGATCTGGCGAAGTGGTTCTTCCAGAGCACGTCTTAACAATCTGGATACCTGTTGTTTCATCTTCGTTGCATGCCTTTTAATTTATCAAGGCTTTCAATAGCACGGATATAAGCACACCACCACCTGGAACAATACCTTCTTCCACAGCAGCACTTGTTGCATGCAATGCATCATCAACACGGTCTTTCTTTTCTTTCATTTCAACTTCAGTAGCAGCACCAACATACAACACAGCAACACCGCCGCTTAATTTAGCAAGGCGTTCCTGTAATTTTTCTTTATCGTAATCAGAAGTTGTAGTTTCTATCTGAGCTTTGATCTGATTAACACGTGCAGTAATATCTTCTTTTTCACCTTTACCACCAACAACTGTTGTATTGTCTTTATCAATAACAACTGATGCTGCTTCACCCAAATAAGTAAGATCAGCATTTTCTAATTTATAACCTTGTTCTTCGCTGATAACAATACCTTTTGTAAGAACTGCAATATCCTGCAGCATTTCTTTTCTGCGATCGCCAAAGCCAGGAGCTTTAACAGCAGCCACTTTCAGCGTACCACGCAATTTATTTACAACTAATGTTGCCAATGCTTCGCCTTCCAGATCTTCAGCAATAATCAAAAAGGACGGCCGCTTTGTGCAACTTTTTCAAGAATGTGAAGAATATCTTTCATTGTAGATATCTTCTTATCATAAATAAAATATAAGGATTTTGCAACTCAGCTTCCATCTTTTCGCTGTTGGTAACAAAGTATGGAGAAATATAACCACGGTCGAATTGCATACCTTCAACCACTTCAACAGTTGTATCGGTTCCTTTAGCTTCTTCAACAGTGATAACACCTTCTTTGCCAACTTTTGCCATTGCCTCAGCAATCAGCTTTCCAATTGTCTCATCATTGTTTGCAGAAATAGAAGCAACCTGCTCGATCTTTATCATTGTCATTACCAACCGCTTGAGACTGTGACTTTAAATGTTCAACAACTGCTATAACAGCTTTGTCAATACCACGTTTCAGATCCATTGGATTTGCGCCTGCAGCTACATTCTTTAAGCCTTCGCTTATAATCGATTGTGCAAGAACAGTTGCAGTAGTAGTACCATCACCTGCAATATCAGCAGTTTTGGAAGCTACTTCTTTTACCATCTGCGCACCCATGTTTTCAATTGGGTCTTCCAGTTCAATTTCTTTTGCAACAGTAACACCATCTTTAGTTACAGTTGGTGCACCGAATTTCTTTTCTATAACTACATTGCGGCCTTTCGGTCCAAGAGTTACTTTTACAGCATTTGCCAAGGTATCCACGCCCCTTTTCATCTTGTTGCGGGCGTCTATTTCAAAAAATAGTTGTTTTGCCATATTTATTTTATTAAACTTTTTTAAATAATGATTATTGATTCACTTTCAAAAGAACATCTGAAGCCCTCATGATTAAATAATCTTCACCATCAATGGTTATTTCTGTGCCGCCATATTTACCATACATGATGGTATCGCCTGCTTTCCATTGAACAGGAATCAGATTACCAGTTTGCTCAGCATATTTGCCTTTGCCAACAGCAACTATTTTACCTTTCTGGGGCTTTTCTTTTGCTGTATCGGGAATAATAATGCCTCCTGCAGTTTTTTCTTCAGCCGCATTGGGCTTCACCAGAACTCTGTCGTCACCGAGTTCGAAATTGTCTTTTGCCATAATTTATATTTTTTTGATTTTGTAATTGGGTGGCAAATGTACACGAATAATTATACCAAAGCCTTGTAATCAGTTTAGTTGTCATATTTATAACATAGACTGTCAGCGAACAGGAAATTTTTTCAGTCACATCTTCATGTTCATGGAAAAATTATTGCTTCTGGAGTCAATGAAGTGTTATTTACCAGCCAATAAACTACAGAAGATTTGTATGTTTTGAGAAGTCCCTTTTATAACTGAATGAAAGCTACCATTTTTTAAAAATAAAAAATACAGCCGCTACTATAAGAAAAAAACCGACGATATGATTCCAGGCAAATCTTTGTTTAAAAACAATCATTGAAAAAATCATAAATATTACTAAGGTAATGGCTTCCTGTATCGTTTTTAATTGTACAAGATTGTATGGCCCTCCGTCATCTGTGTAACCAATCCTGTTAGCCGGAACCTGGAACAGGTATTCAAAAAAAGCCAGTCCCCAGCTAATAAGTATTATAGAAAACAAACCCAGGTTTTTCCCCCAGGAGTAATCTTTGAATTTCAAATGACCATACCATGCGCAGGTCATAAATGTATTAGAGATAATTAAAAAGAGAATGGTGATTAATCCTTTTTTCATAGAACAACACTTAGTGTATTTAATCTGAACAAATCATATTTGCAGGGCAAAACTAAAAACTGAACCTTTACCAGCATCGCTTTGCGCCCAAATGGTTCCGCCCTGGGCCTCAACAAACTCTTTGCAAATAGCAAGACCCAATCCTGTGCCTTTTTCTTGAGTACCCGGCACCTGAAAATATCTTTCAAATAACCTTGAAAGGTATTCTTTTGCAATACCCGGGCCGAAGTCTTTTACTGAAAAAATAATGGAATTGTCTTGCAGATGAATCTCAATTTCAATATTGCCGTTAGAAGGTGAATATTTGATTGCATTGATAAGAAAATTATTCAGTACCCAGGTGGTTTTATCAGCATCGGCTTGATGACTGGCAAATTTTCATCATAGAATATTTTTAAAGTAATACTCTTTTCTTTCGCATTAACTGACACGGCCTGTATAGCATTTTCAATAATTTTCTGCGGAACTACTTTTGTTATATTCAGTTGTATCTTGCCTGCTTCTACCTGCGACATATTCAATAACTCACTTAATATTTTAAGCATGCGCTGATTATCCTGCTTAAGATTTTCAATTAATTCTTTTTGTTCAGTTGATAAATTGCCTGCACGCTCATCTTCCAGTAATTTCAAGCTAAAATCAGAAGAGGCTAATGGTGTTTTTAATTCATGTGAAATAGTAGCAATAAAATTTGTTTTGGCAACATCCAGTTCTTTAAAAGAGGTAATATTTTTTAAAACAATAACTTTATTTTTTGCATCGCCCTGCGCAACTTCAATAATTTCTTTTGTAAAATAATTTTCCCTGTTATCCACAACTACTTTAAAAGGAGTTGATTTCATCGTTATCAATCAGGAAGTGAAACAGATCATTCCTGGCGCTTATTTCATTTACTGTTTTGCCAATCATGTCTTCGGGCTTCAAGCCTAATAATTGCAGGCCTGGTAGATTGGCAAAAAGAACGATATTATTTTTATCAATGCCAATGCTTGCATCTTTTAAACTATTGATGACGGCTTCTGCCCGGCTTTTTTCAAACATGATTTTATTAAGATTGCTGCTTTCAAAATATTCAAGCTTTTCTGCCATTTCATTAAATGCATCGGCAAGTTTTCCAAATTCATCTTTATTATCGATATGAATGCGATGCTTGTAATTTTTATTGGCTGATTTCCTTTATTGCATTGGTTAAGTTGATTGATGGGTGTTGTAACTACAGAAGGAAAATTTATGAGAAACGTAAATGCAATAATAAATACAAATCCGCTGAAAAAAAATAATAATGGTTAAGCGCATTATCAGCAGTTTGTTTGCGCTTTATTATTTTTTACCTTAATCGCATGCATATTCAGAGTAAAGAATTGTTTGCATTTCGTTTTGTATAGTTTTTATAGTTTTTTTAGCCGTATCGCCTTGTTTTAATTTATTAAAATAAATTCTTACATCTTTTGTGCTGATATCTTCTCCTGTTTCGGTAATATTTTTTTCCTGTTTACTTAAAGCGCTTTCAAACTTTTGTATGGCAATATTGTAATCTTCGTTTATGTACATTGAGTTGTTGTTGCATGGTATGGCCATAATAAAGGCTTTCATAATTATCCTGCAAAATATTTTTTGCTTCGCTTTTAATTTTGATATATAATAAATACTTACCCCTCCTGTTAACATCAGCAGCAGGAAAAGAAATATAGTGCCGAGCCATATTTTATTTTTTACACTTAATGCCATCATGAAAAATTACAATATCAACATTATTTTTTGAAAGTGTTTTCAATAATTGATTAAATACACTGGTTCTTAAAATGATTTGGAAAAGATTTAAATGCGGTTTGCCAAGGCAAATAGTTGTAATATCTTTTTCATTCACTGTTTTCATTATTGCGGATGCGATATTATCTTATTTTTTTTGAATTACTTCTGCTCCCAACTCTGTTGCATTTTTAAAGTTATTAATTAAATGCCGTTGTGCAGCCAGAGGAATTTTATCAGCTGATTCTTTTAGAAGTTTGCACATATAACACATACCACTGGCTATTATAATAAGATGCAAGCCTTGCTGTTTTTCGAATGATACGTTGTGCAATTTCATGATTGGAAGAAACGCAAGCTAAAAAACGCTCATGCCGGAAAGCTGTTTGCTTCGCAGTGATCTGGTAATCTACTTTTCTTTCCACTTGTCCTGCCACTTCTTTTAAGGCAAGCTCACGCAGTTGCAAAATCTTATCGGGTTGAAAAAAATTTTGCAATGCCTGCTGCACTTTTGTATGATCATATATTTTCCCTTCTTTTAATCTTGATATTAATTCATCGGCCGTCAAGATCAATATTTACTACTTCATCGGCAATCTGTAACATTTTATCAGGTATTCTTTCTTTCACTTCTACTCCTGTAATTTCTTTTACATCTTCATTAATACTTTCAATATGCTGAATATTCACAGCAGATATCACATCAATGCCTGCATCCAGAATATCCAGTACATCCTGCCAGCTTTTTTCATTTTTACTTCCCGGAATATTTGTATGAGCAAGTTCATCAATGATCACTACTTCAGGGTGAAGTAATAAAATAGCCTGCACATCCAGTTCTTCCAAGCTTTTTCCCTTTATAAAAAACTTCCCTTCTTGGTATTATGGGAAGCCCTGCAATTAAGGCCTGTGTTTCTTTTCTGCTATGTGTTTCAATATAACCAACTTTTAATATTGATTCCGTTTTGCAACAGGGTATGTGCTTCCTGCAACATGCGGTAGGTTTTACCGACACCCGCACTCATGCCTATATAAATTTTAAACTTGCCTTTTTCACTTTTATGATTAAGGTTTAAAAACGCTGTACTTTATTATCAATATCGTTTTGCCCGGGCATGTTATTTTATAAAAACTATGCTTAATAAAAGAAGGTATTATAAATCAAAATTAATCATTTTACTATTTATTTTAATTTATCCAATTCAATATTTAATTGAAGCACATTTACTTTTTCTGGACCGAATAAACCAAGCAATGGTTTTTGAATTTGTTGTGCAACAAGGCTATTTATTTTTTCTTCAGAAATATTTCTTGCTTTTGCAATTCTTGCAACCTGCACATAAGCACCTTGCGGAGAAAGATCAGGATCTAAACCACTGCCTGAAGCAGTAACCAGCTCAGAAGGAATATCTGCTTTTTTTACTGATGGATTATGAACTAAAAAAGTATCAATTCTATCCTTGAACTGTTTTTAAATAATCAGGATTAGTAGGCCCTTTATTGAACCCGCAGAACTTGCGGCTGCATTGTAATCAACAGCAGAAGGACGGCTCCAGAAATATTTATCATCAGTAAATTTCTGTCCAATCTATTTATAGCCAACAACTTTACCATTTACGCTTACTGTTTCACCTTCTCCTCTACCGGGTGCAAGTCTGAGCAATGCTGCAGATAAACAAAGGATACAATCACTGAACATATAATCATACAAAGTACCAGTGTAAGTCTTTAAAGAAGGCAAAAATATGTTTTTCATACTTAAATTTTTTATTTTTATTAAAACCAAATTACATACAACGCAAGCATATCAATTAATTTAATTCCTATAAAAGGAGCAATAATACCACCCAAGCCATAGATCAATAAATTTCTTCTTAGCAAAGCGCTTGCTCCAATTGGTTTATAAGCAACACCTCTTAATGCAAGTGGAATAAGCAACGGAATAATGATCGCATTAAAAATTACTGCAGATAAAATGGCGCTTTCAGGGCTGTGCAAATGCATAATATTTAAGCGCCTGCAAGCCGGGAATAGAAACGATAAACAATGCAGGAACAATCGCAAAATATTTTGCTACATCATTGGCAATGGAAAAAGTAGTAAGTGTTCCTCTTGTCATTAATAATTGTTTTCCTATCTCCACTATTTCAATAAGTTTGGTTGGATCATTATCCAGATCAACCATATTACCTGCTTCTTTTGCTGCTGCTGTTCCGCTGTTCATGGCAACACCAACATCTGCCTGTGCAAGGCGGGTGCATCATTGGTTCCATCGCCCATCATGGCACCAGTTTTCCACCGTGTTGTTCTTTTTTTATATAATTCATTTTATCTTCCGGTTTTGCTTCTGCAATAAAATCATCCACGCCTGCTTTTTCTGCAATAAATTTTGCAGTAAGAGGATTATCACCGGTAACCATACTGTTTTTACACCCATTTTTCTTAAGCGTTCAAAACGTTCCTGTATGCCAGGTTTAATAATATCCTGCAATTCTATAACACCCAAAGCTATATTCATTTTCGACTTACTACCAACGGCGTTCCGCCATTAGAAGAAATTGTTTTTACTCTTTCTTCAGTTTCGATCGGGAAATGTATTGCCTGCTTTCATAACCATATTTTTTATAGAATCAAAAGCGCCTTTCCGTACTTTGCATGCCGTTAGCCATATCAATTCCACTGCTTCTTGTTTCAGCAGTAAATTTAATAAACTTTGCATCTGTCAGTATTAAAAGAATATGGATTTAATGCTTGCCTAATTCAACAATAGATTTTCCTTCGGGTGTTTCATCTGCAAGTGAAGACAAAGCACAGTGCTTTCAATAAAAGTTTTTCATGTTAACACCATTCGCAGGATAAAAATTGGTTGCCTTCCGGTTGCCGATTGTTATGGTTCCTGTTTTATCAATAATAATGTATCAAGATCGCCTGCAGTTTCAACAGCTTTACCACTTTTGGTAATTACATTGGCACGTAAAGCCCTGTCCATACCTGCAATACCAATGGCACTTAACAATCCGCCAATGGTTGTTGGTATTAAACAAACAAACAAAGAAACAAATGCAGCAATGGTGATGGGTGTATTTGCATAATCACCAAAAGGTTTTAAGGTTACACAAACAATAATAAAGATCAATGTAAAGCTTGCAAGTAAAATAGTAAGTGCAATTTCATTAGGTGTTTTTTGCCGTGATGCACCTTCAACCAATGCAATCATTTTATCCAGAAAACTTTCGCCTGGTTCAGTGGTTACTCTTACTTTTATCTGATCGCTCAATACTTTTGTGCCACCTGTTACAGAAGATTTATCACCACCTGCTTCTCGTATTACAGGAGCAGATTCACCTGTAATTGCGCTTTCATCAATGGTTGCAATGCCTTCAATAATTTCTCCATCCATGGGTATGATATCGCCGGCTTCGCAAATAAAAATATCTCCTTTTGTTAATTGAGAAGAAGGAACAATTTTTATTTCATTGGTAAATATTTCACCAACTGAGCAATATCTTTTTTGCAGGTGTTTCTTCTCTTGTTTTTCTAAGCTATCTGCCTGTGCTTTACCTCTTGCTTCTGCAATAGCTTCAGCAAAATTTGCAAACAGTAAAGTTAGTAAAAAGTACCATGAAAATCACAAGATTATATACAAAACTTCCTTGCGATTTTTCGCCGGCTGATATCCAGATGCAAACTGCCATCATTACTGCTGTACCATATTTCCACCGTAAACATTACAGGATTGCGAAACATGATACGCGGATTAAGCTTGACAAAGATTGTTTGAATGCTTCATTTACAAGTGCATGCTTCGAACAGCTTTAGTTTTATTTTTTGACATAATTATTTTATTTAAATTTTACTATCTCATACTGAAATATTCTGCAATCGGCCCAATGCCAGTGCAGGAAAAAAGGATAATGCTGCAATGATAAATATTACTGCAAACATCATAATTCCAAATGTTGATGTATCTGTTTTTAATGTACCTGCACTTTCAGGAACATATTTTTTTTTTGCCAAGAATACCTGCAATGGCAACAGGCCAATGATAGGAAGAAATCTTGCAAGCATCATTACGATACCATCAGTTATATTCCAGAAAGGATTATTATCGCCCAGACCTTCAAACCCACTTCCGTTATTGGCTGATGATGATGTATATTCATACAACATTTCGGAGAATCCATGATACCTGGATTGTTGAGCCAGCCTGCATAAGTAGCTGGGTCATGTGCATAAAATGTAAGATGAAAGTGCAGTTCCAACTAATATAAGAAATGGATGCAGCAATGCAATTATCGCAGCTATCTTTATTTCTCTTGCTTCTACCTTTTTACCCAGAAATTCAGGTGTTCTTCCTACCATCAATCCTGAAATAAACACAGCAATAATGATGAAAATATAAAAATTTAGAAAGCCAACACCAACACCGCCATAAAAAGAATTTATCATCATACCAAGCATTGCAAACATTCCTGAAAGTGGCATAAAACTATCATGCATGCCATTAACAGAACCATTAGATGTAACAGTTGTTGCAATGCTCCAGTATGCTGATGCAGCAGCGCCAAACCGTACTTCTTTACCTTCCATACTTCCCAGTGTTTTGCGAAATGCCCATCTTGGCAATTGCAGGATTTCCTTTCGTTTCATAATAAATAGTTGGTATCACAAGTAGCAGAAATCCTAATGTCATCACACCAAAAATTATCCAGGAAATTTTTTTCTTTTCAGCATATAACCCAAAGCAAAAACCATCGCAATAGGAATTAAAATGATACAGATATTCTCTACCATATTGGTAAAATAATTGGGGTTTTCAAAAGGATGTGCAGAGTTAGCACCAAAAAAACCACCGCCATTTGTGCCTAATTGTTTAATAGCAATCATGGCAGCAGCCGGCCCGCGGCTTACATTAACTGTATCTCCTTGCAAGGATATAAATTGATCTTTGCCTTTAAACGTCATTGGCGTTCCGTTGAACAATAAAATGATTGCAACAATAATTGAAAAAGGCAATAAAATTCTTGTACATGATTTAATAAAATAGTTATAAAAATTACCAAGCTTTATCAGTGGTTTTTTCTTTCATTGCATTGAATAACAACCGCGCATGCTGCCATACCAGTTCCGGCACTTATAAATTGAAACAACATCAATATTAATTGTCCCAGATAAGAAACCAGATTTCTCCTGAATAGTGTTGCAGGTTGGTGTTGGAAATAAAACTAATAGATGTATTGAATGCAAGATCGCGGTCATAGAAGGATTACCATCAGGGTTTAGCGGAAGCCAACCATGTTCATTAATATCAGCATGGATAACAAAAACCAAACGAGGTTAATAGTAAGCAATGCCTTAAGATTTTGCTGCCATTTCATTTCTGTTTCGGATCCTATGCCGCTGCTTTATAAAACAATTTATCAAGCGGATTAAAAATAAAATCCAGCCATGTGGCATCTCCATTATACACTTTACCGATATAGCGTCCTAACGGAATAGCCAGCACCACCATAATAACATACATAGTTACCACACCAAAAATTTCTGTGTTCATAATTAAAATTTTTCCGGTTTAATGAGTACATAACAGATGTAACAAAACATCAGGATAGAAAGAATGAAGAGTGCTGTCATAACTTTTATATTTTGTCAAAAAAGCTAATTGCTTTAAAAAATATTATAAAGCAAATAAGCCCTGATATTATTAAAATGGCTGTAAGCATTTTGCGTTTTGGCGATAGATGCCAAATGATATACCTGCTTATGAAAGATGTGGTGTGTGAAAGCTAAGATGTAGTAAAGGCAAGCATTTCAGCAGTAAGTTTTCTTTTTCATTATTCATTACAAATAAAAAAAACCCTTTCATTTTGGAAAGGGTATTGTCGAAATGAAAAGAATGATTATTTAGGATATACCATATTCTTCAATTTTTCTATATAAAGTAGTCAATCCAATATTGAGCAGTTTTGCAGCTTCAGTTTTATTTCCCTTTACATAAAGCAGTACTTTTTGAATATGATTTTTTTCCATAACCGCCATATCAAAAATTGAATTACCTGTAAAAGCATTGCCCGGCATAACCTGCATTTCCAAAGGGAGATTTTCAATAGTTAGTTGTGGTGTGTTGGCTAATATAACAGCACGTTCCATTATATTTTTCAGCTCACGTATATTGCCTTTCCATTCATGCTTTTGAAGTTGTTCCAAAAATTGCTTATCCATTCCTGTGATAGCGATATTAGTTTTTGCTGCGAAGACTTTTAAATAATATTCGGCCAATGCAGGAATATCTTTTTGCCTTTCACGCAAAGGCGGCAAAACAATAGTAAAAACATTGAGGCGATAATACAAATCTTCCCTAAATTTCAATTCTTTTACCTCTTGCTCCAAATCACGATTAGTGGCCGCAATAATTCTTACATCTACTTTAGTGACATGCGTGTCGCCAACTTTTATAAATTCGTTTGTTTCCAGTACCCGTAATAATTTCGCTTGAAGTTCAAAGGGCATTTCACCAATTTCGTCAAGAAATAATGTGCCTGAGTCAGCTTCTTCTATCAGCCCTTTTTTATCTTTTAATGCACCGGTAAAAGCTCCTGCCTTATGTCCGAATATTTCGCTTTCCAGAAGCTCCTTCGAGAAGGCACTGCAGTTCAAAGCCATAAAAGTTTTGCCAGCTCTGTCGCCTGCATTATGAATGGCTTGTGCAAATACTTCCTTACCTGTTCCTGTCTCTCCTAATAAAAGAACAGTAGTATTTCCAGGAGCTACTTTTTTTGCAAGTTGTATAGACTGTTGAATTGAAGAAGAATTGCCAATTATGCTTTCAAAAGTATATTTCTTACCAACCTGTTTTTCCAGTGATGCAATTTTCTTTTTTAATTCAACCTTTTCTATGGCCTTATTTAATAAAGGAATTACTTTATCATTATCATTTCCTTTAACTATATAATCAAAAGCGCCATTCTTCATGGCCTGTATGCCATCTGGAATATTGCCATAAGCCGTAAGCAAAATGATCTCCGGCAAAGCGTGCTTTGTTTTAATTTCTTTTATAAAATCAATGCCATTACCATCTGGCAACTTTACATCGCAGAGAATTATCTCAGGCTCATCTTTTTCAATAGCTTTCCTGGCAATTTTTATATTTCCTGCTTCGGTTACTGTAAAGCCTTCCAGCCTGATTATCCGGGCTAACAAGCTTCTCAATTTTTCTTCATCATCTATAATAAGTACGGTATTCATTTATAGACAAATATGAACATTAAAATGCAATTTTAATTGTTTAAGATGGTTGAGGTGTTGAGCATCTTTTTGATAATGCTGTTATTTTTCATTATGAATTGGCTGCATTAGCTATGATCAATTCTCAATAAAATATCTTGTTAGGTATGGTCAACCTATTTGTATTGTATTATTAATTATATCGCTGTACATTTGAATATAATGTTATTCATGGATTCTGTTGACGGTCTTTCTCTCCTTTCGGCAATCATCCATTCCACTGGCGATGCTATCATCAGCAAAAACCTTCACGGAATTATTACGAGTTGGAATGCCGCTGCAGAAAGAATATTTGGATTTAGTGAAGCGGAAGCCATTGGTCAACCTACTTCGATTATTATTCCTGAACACTTATTGAATGAGGATGCTTCTATTACTGCAAGCATTAAGAAAGCTGAACGAATAAAACACTACGAAACAATTCGAAAAAAGAAAACCGGCGAATTGTTTCCAACAGCTATAACCATGTCGCCGATTTATAATACTGCTGGCGAAATTGTCGGGGTGTCTGATATTGCTAGAGATATTTCCGAAAAAAATATTTCGGATGAAAAACAAGCACTGCTGGCTTCCATTATTGATTCATCTGATGATGCTATAATAAGTAAGAATCTTGACGGCGTTATAACCAGCTGGAATAAAGGTGCACAACTGATTTTTGGTTATAAAGCATCAGAAGCCATTGGCAAACATATATCTCTTATCATTCCTGAAACACGGATGGATGAGGAAGCAATGATTATAAAAAAAATAAAGAAAGGTGAACTACTTAATCATATTGAAACGATACGCAAAACAAAAGATGGTATTGAAAAAAATGTATCTATAAGTATTTCTCCTATAAAAAATTTCCAGGGGCAGATAATTGGTGCTTCTAAGATTGCCAGAGATATTTCAGAAAAGGTTGTTGAAGAAAGTAAACAGGCATTGCTGGCTTCAATTATTAGTTCATCTGATGATGCGATAGTAAGCAAAACCCTCAACGGTGTTATAACCAGTTGGAACAAAGGCGCCGAAACAATTTTCGGTTATACTGCTGAAGAGGCAGTAGGTAAACATATATCTCTCATCATTCCTGAAGACAGGCTCGATGAGGAAACGATGATCATAAACAAAATAAGAAGCGGTGAAAAGATTAATCATATAGAAACAATTCGACGGGCAAAGGATGGCACTCAAAAGTATGTTTCAATTACTGTTTCGCCAGTTCGAAACTTACAGGGGAAAGTTATCGGCGCTTCTAAAATTGCACGCGATATTTCCGAAAGAAAGGAGATAGAAAGGCAGAAGAAATTATATATCAAACAGCTAAAGGAGCTTAATGATTATAAGGATGAATTTATGACCATGGCAAGTCATGAGTTAAAAACACCGCTCACCGTGATAAAGAGCAATTTGCAGGTGCTTGATATGATTGTAAAAGAACCGGCAGAAAAGGACTTTTTAAATAAAGCCTTTCAACATCTTGATAAGCTTTCTAATCTCATATCTGATTTGCTGGATGTGTCTAAAATGCAGAGCGGCGTACTCGACTTAAACATTACAAGTTTTAATATTATAGCGCTTTTTAAAGAGGTGATGGAGCATCTTCAGCTCACTTCAGCTCAACACCTGTTTGTGCTGGAAACGGAAAATGAAAGTATAATGCTGGAGGCAGATAAGGCAAGGCTGGAGCAGGTTATTGTGAATCTGCTTACAAATGCTATAAAGTATTCACCGCATGGCAACAAAATAGAAGTGCGGCTTTCTGCTTCATGCGATCAGTTTATCGCAGCCGTTACTGATTTTGGAATCGGTATAGCGGCTGAACATTTTGAAAAAGTTTTTACGCGTTTTTTCCGCGTACAAGGCATTGCTTCCACCTTTTCCGGTTCAGGCATCGGGCTTTATATATCGCAGCAAATTATTGTAAGGCATGGCGGTAAAATATGGGTCGAAAGCCAAATAGGCCAAGGCACAACCTTTTATTTCAGTTTGCCATTGCATAAAGTACAAGAAATATAAAAAAAATTGTGAAGAAGATGATTCCGCTTCACAATTTAATTACTCTCGTATCGCCGTTTTTCAATCCAAACAGAAAACGAACCCGCAGATGCACTTTTCTTACTTTGATCTTTTTTTACGAGCAATTCTATCTAAGGGCTTGCTGTATAGCTTGTGCCATTTGCAGATGCATTTGTATCATAGGAAGATTAGTCTGCGCATAATTTTTAACCTGCTGGTTGTTTCCATTAGATAACTCCTGCTGAAAAACCGTCAACGTGTTCATATGGTCTGTAACCTGGCCATTTATATAAGTAGTATCGAAAGTATGACCGGATAAGGTTTGCAGCATTGCAGCTATTGCCTGATGCGCTGAATCCGGTGTAGAAGGAACGCTTATATTTAAATTACCTGCTACTGAATCTAATGACTTTTCGGCTTTTCCATGATCACTCACCATCTCACTTCCAAACATGTTTACAGAATCATAACTGCCTTTGGTAGCAGCTATGGCACCTGCGCCAATTTCGTCATTGTTGGAGTAAGATACCATCTTCATAAATAGAGAGTCCTGGCTGTTGACCACATTGTTGTTGTTGTTGCTTTTTGAACAGCTTACGTAAATAAGCATAATGGTTGCAAATACTAATAAGTACTTCATAATAAAGGTGTTTTTTAAAAATAAATTTTGTGAAATAATGCAGGACTATGCCTGTTAATCATCCGTACGGGTAAAACCTCAAAAACAATTATAATACCAGTTTTTGCAGAATATCCTTTCTGCTGCTACTTGTTGTAAACGAGCCATTTGTCCATATAGCTGCCCACGTTCATGTTTCTGTAGAAAGTGCTGCACAGAATAATCGACGTAATTGATTTGGCAAAACATATAGCGTCGCATCCTCAGCGAAGCCGTTAACAAAATGCTTTGCAATAAATGATGGCCTTACTTTAATTTAATAGATAGTAATATCTAGAACCGCACACATCCTGTATCAAATGCGTACAGTGTAGAGCCTATCTGTTCATGATATGTATTGATAATCATGCTAATAAAACAACGGCATAGTCTTGTGTGGCTTTTGTGTAAATCGGGAAGTATGATTCAATGTATCTTAACATAGCCGATCTAAACTTTTTTTATGTTTAAAAATTATCTTAAAACTGCCTTTAAAAACCTTACCAGACATAAGAGTAGCTTCATTATTAATATTGCAGGATTGGTTGTAGGTTTTGCTGCATTCCTGTTAATATTTCTTGTGATTCAATATGAACAAAGCTTTGATGATTTTCATGCGAACAAAAACAATATTTATCGCGTCGTCCGTATTGGAAAAAATCCGGTAAACAAGGAATACAGAACGGGTGTTCCATTTCCTGTAACACCAACATTACGTAATGAGCTTCCTCAATTAAAAAATGCAGCGGCTATTTTCGGAAATAATAATATTCAGGTGGATGTAAGAGGTACAGATGGTTCTGTTCTTAAAAAGTTTAAAGAAGTAAATGTTTTTGTAGCAGAGCCGCAATTTTTCAAAATGTTTGATTTCAGTTTGGCAGAAGGTAATCCTAACAATGCTATTACCGAACCGAATACTGCATTGCTTACAAAAGATATTGCTTCAAAATATTTCGGTGATTGGAAAGATGCAATGGGTAAAACAATTCGATCTATTTGGTTTTGATTATTAAGGTTACCGGCATTCTAAATAACCCACCATCTAACACAGATTTTCCCTTAAGTGTTGTAGTATCTTATGCAACGCTTATTAAGAATGGTGATGGAAATAACTGGGAAAATATATCAGATGAAAATTATTGCTTTGTTCAGCTCAATAATGGCACATCACCTGCGCAGGTAAATAAAATGTTGGCCGCGTTTGTTGATAAACATATCAAGCCGATAAATCCTGGTTACGATCTTGCACTTCAGCCATTAAAAGAAATTCATTACGATGAACGTTATGGCAATTTTAATGGACGCACATTTAGTAAAGATTTAATTTTTGCACTTGAGTTTAATAGCTTTGTTTTTGTTAATAATTGCTTGCGTAAATTTCATCAATCTTACAACAGCCCACGCTGTAAACCGTTCACGTGAAGTGGGTGTAAGAAAAGTATTGGGCGGCAGCCGTGCACAATTAATATTTCAGTTTTTGAGCGAAACAGGCATTACAACCTTTGTTGCATTGGGAGGTGCTTTACATTATTGCTTTTCTTTCTTTGCCTTTTCTTAATAATCTTCTTGATATTCACATATCAACGACTGGTTGTATATAGTGCGAAATTTATGTCATTCATGATTGGCGCTTTATTGTTGGTTACGTTTTTATCAGGTTTTTACCCGGCTCTTGTATTATCAGGTTTTAAACCTGTGAGCGTTTTAAAAAGTGCTGCCAGCACAAGTAATATAAAAGGAATTTCTTTTAGAAGAGGCATTAGTTGTTTTCCAGTTTGTAATTGCACAGGCGCTTATTATTGGTACGCTGGTGGTGGCATCGCAGATGAACTATTTTAGAAATGCAGATATGGGGTTTAGTAAAGATGCGATCATGAATTCAAGTTTTCCTAGTGATAGTTTAGGCCGCACTAAAGTTGATTTATTAAACAGCGAATTAGGAAAAATTGCAGGTATACAAAATGTGAGCTTTAGCGTTTTCACTCCCGCAAATACAAACGGCAATTGGGCTACTGATTTACGCCTTCCCGGCAACAACAGTAGCACTCCTGATATGATTGTTAACTATGAAACCGGCAGATACAGCCTTCTTTCGGTTATATAATTTGCCATTCGTTGCAGGCAGATTATACTTTCCATCTGATACCATGCGTGAATTTGTCGTGAATGAGACTGTGGTTAAAAATTTAGGTGTTCAAAAGCGCACAAGATGCCATTGGTAAACTAATTAATGTAAGTGGTAAAACATTTCCCATAGTTGGGGTAGTAAAAGACTTTCATGTATCTTCTTTGCGTGATGCAATTGGCCCCGTTGTATTAACTACCATAAAAAATCAATATGGAATAGCTAATATTAAAATAAATATGAGCGAGGCAAAAAATGTTATTGCTTCCATGCAAAATGTATGGAACAAATATTTTCCTGATTATGTGTTTGAATATAATTTTTTGGATCAGTCAATTGCTGATTATTATAAACAGGAAGCACAATTATCAGTATTGTATAAAATATTTTCCGGCATTGCTATTTTCATTTCCTGTCTTGGTTTATATGGCTTGATTTCTTTCATGGCAGTCCAGCGTAAAAAAGAAATCGGCATTCGCAAAGTGCTTGGTGCACCGGTTCGTGATATCGTAATAATGCTATCTAAAGAATTTACTATACTCATCACTATAGCATTTTTTATTGCTTCGCCATTGGCCTGGTATTTCATGCATCAATGGTTAGAACAATATACATATCGGATTACATTGGGCGCCGGGTTTTTTATAATAACAATTATAAGTGCATTATGTATTGCATGGTTAACAGTTGGCTATACGGCTATTAAAGCTGCACTTGCTAATCCTGTAAAGAGTTTGAGAACTGAGTAAAAAGCTGCTAACAGCTAATGTTGATTGCTATTAACTTAACAAAAACACATGTTTAAAAATTATTTCAAAACTGCGTTCAGAAGTTTGACCCGTAACAGGAATTACACTATTATCAATATCGCCGGATTGGCTGTTGGTATTGCTGTTTGTATGATGATTTTTATGATCATACAATATCAAACAAGCTTCGATAATTTTCATTCAAAGAAAGATCGCATCTATCGTGTGTTAACTGAATCTCATCATGCAGATGCAGGAACTATTTCTTATGAGAAAAATGTTCCTTTTCCAATGCCCGAAGGATTGAAAGCAGCTTTTCCGCAATTAGAACAAGTAGCTCCGGTTTATGCAAGCCACAATGATGAGTTACAGGTACTTGATGATAATGGAACTCCTGTAAAGAATTTTAAAGAGCAGAGCGGTGTATTTTATACAGGGCCTTCATTCTTCAACATGTTTGATTTTCCGCTGCTTGCAGGTTCATATGCATCATTAAAAGATCCGAACAATGTATTGCTTACAAAAGAAATTGCAGAAACATATTTCGGTGACTGGAAAACAGCAATGGGTAAAACCATTAAACTAACAGGATATTATAGTATAGGTGCAGGATTGTTTCAGTTTCCGCCGGTAGCGTTGAAAGTTTCAGGCATTCTTGCAACCATACCGGCAAATACAGACTTTCAACTAAAATTGGTAGTTGCTTATGGAACAGATTTTACAGGAGATAAGCAATACGGATTTCAACAACCCGGTTGGAATGGAACAGCACCTGATTTTGGTTGTTATGTTTTGTTGCCGCCGAATATTTCTGTTGATAATTTTAATCAGCAATTAAGCGCATACGCACGAAAGGTACAACCTGCCGACAATAAGGATAGTTATATTATACAACCATTAAATGCGGTGCATTATGATGCAGCAGCTGGCAATTACAGCAACAAAACAATCAGTCATCAATTGCTTAATGTATTGTGGCTGATTGCAGCATTTATACTGTTAATTGCGTGCGTAAACTTTATTAATCTTTCCACAGCACAAGCTGTTAATCGTGCAAAAGAAGTTGGCGTAAGAAAAGTTTTGGGAAGCAATAAATCGCAATTGCAAATTCAATTCATCGTTGAAACATTTTTGATAGTTACAAGTGCTGTAATACTTGCAGCGGTTATTACAATGCTTGCATTGCCTTATGTAAATAAACTTTTAGAACTTTCACTTTCATTCAACATACTTAGCAATCCTGCAATTATTTTATTTCTTTTAACTGTAACAATTGTTGTAACAATACTCGCTGGTTTTTATCCTTCTATTGTTTTATCACGTTTCAATCCTGTTAATGCTTTAAAGAGTAAACTCACAGCAAATACTGCAAAGGGAATTTCATTAAGAAGAGGATTGGTAGTGTTTCAATTCATCATTGCACAGTCACTAATTATCGGAACACTCATCATTGTAAAGCAAATGAATTATTTTATGAATCAGCCGTTGGGCTTCGATAAAGATGCAATTGTAAATGTTCCTTTCCGTCCCGATAGTACTGGCGGAAAACTGACGGATTATTTAAAGCAGCAGTTATTGTCAAACGGTGTGCAGGCAGTAAGCTTCAATTCCAACACACCGATTGAAGAAGATAATAATATGTTTACCACATTCAAATTTGATCGTGCAATAAAGGATGCAGATTTCCAGGCTATTACCAAATTTGCTGACAATGACTATGTGCCGACTTATAAATTACAATTGGTAGCAGGAAGAAATTTGCAACCTTCCGGTTATACAAAAGAATTTTTAGTGAATGAATCATTCGTAAAAAGTTTAGGTTTAAAAAGCCGGAAGATATAATTGGAAAAGAAATAAGCATAATGAATGGTTTGATAAAATGTCCTGTTGTTGGTGTATTGAAAGATTTTAATGACAGGTCTTTACGCCAGAGTCTTGCACCATTACTTATTGCCACAAACAGCACCATGTACCGCCAGGCTTCAATAAAACTTTCAACCACAAACATGGCGTCTGCCATGCAATCCATAAAAAAAATATGGGAGCAAACATTTCCAAATAATGTGTATGAATACAGGTTTCTTGATGATAAAATTGCAAGTTTTTACAAACAGGAAAACCAGTTATCGCAGTTGTATAAAATTTTTGCAGCCATCGCTATATTTCTTAGCTGTCTTGGGTTGTATGGCTTAGCCTCATTCATGGCAGTGCAGCGGATAAAAGAAGTGGGTATTCGTAAAGTGCTGGGCGCAACAGCAGCAAATATCGTTTACTTGTTTTCAAAAGAATTTATCGTACTTATTGCAATTGCCTTTGCAATTGCTACACCTATTGCATGGTATTACATGCATCAATGGTTGCAGAATTATGCTTATCGCATCAATATAAGTTGGTGGATATTTCTTGCAGGCGGACTTGCTGCAATAATTATTGCATTGGCAACAATAAGTTTCCAGGCAATAAAAGCAGCAGTAGCAAATCCTGTAAAGAGTTTGAGAACGGAATAAAATCAACAAATAGCTTAGCGATTGTTCACTGCATATTAACGATCTTTTTTCGATGGACAGATGATGATTGCCAACCATGTTATAGAACATCCTCAAAGACATGGGCAATTAATTTTTCCAAGATAAACCTGTGTTCTATTCTTAAGCAACAAGTTATTATCGTTTGCATATTTATTAAAAAGAGAACGCAAGTCTGCAAGCATTGAATTATAATTCGCATCTTCTTTTGAAGGAATGTATGATGCCGAAAGCAATCTGCCTTCAACCAATTCATAACTCATCAATTGATTGTTTTCAAACTCTGCAACTTCATAATTGCACGGATGAAAAAAATCATCCATAATTTCTTTTTTTATCACGTTGCTTCGCTTAACATCTTTGTAATCTTTCCCATAAGTAAGCAATAATCTTTCATATTCTGCTGCAAAGCCTTCGCTCATATCACGAACATTCCAGAATAGCATTAACCATGCATTTTGTTTTGCAATGCGTGCAAATTCTTTCTTCGTTTTTTCACGATAAAACCAATGAAACGCTTGTCCGGCAACAATAAGATCGATACTATCATTTTTAAGCAAAGTATTTTCAGCAGTTGCATTAACTCTTATAAATTTATTATTACCTGAGAATGATTGTTCTGCTTTTTTACGCATTGCTTCATTTGGCTCAACTGCATAAACTGTATTATTATTTTCAATAAATAATTTTGTTGAGATACCTGTGCCCGAACCAATATCAGCAACGATCCATTCACTGTTGAAACCAGTTGTATTTTTTAAGTATTGAATAATAGATGAAGGATAATGCGGACGATAACGCTCATAGTCATCTGCTTTTGAAGAGAAACGTTCCGTAGGTTGCATTACTTATTTTCTTTTTTCTTGATAAGAGAACCGGAAGTGTTTGGTTGAAAATAATATGCCGCAGAAATCCCAAAAAAAGTAACCGTGCTTGAAGAAATTTTACCGCTATAATAATATTGGCCAAACACAACATTAATGTGCAGTTGCTGTGTCCATGAATACTCAATGCCATAAGTCATTTCTGTAAGCAGGTTTTCTTCTGCATTAATTACATAGCCAATGCCTGCCGTAAAAGTATTGGTAAATTTTCCTTCCTGGAAAATATTCAGATTGGGTCGTAGCTCAAGGTAAGCGCTGGTATCTCTTCCTTTTATTTTGGTGAGTGTAGTTTTTCCTGCATCGAGTCCAAGGCTAAATACGTCCCACTGCTGACCCAACTCAATTGCCAGGTTAGATTTTTCTGCAAGCGTGCCTGCACTATTGGTAAGCGAAGGAGCAAGAGAAATATAAGTTTGCGCAAAAGAATTAGCAAGCAGAAATATGCTTATAACAAAGCAGCAGCATGGTTTTATCATCATGTGTTTTTTTCTTGCAGTTATTTATTTAAAGTTTAAACAAGCTATGCAAATGAATGTTTCATTAAGCACCTTTTTGTTTTTATACTCTAAAATAATTCTATAAAATGACACCATTGTAAAACAGGCAATTTCTTTAGAAAAGCAATCACGTGTTTCTATTTAACTGCACATGGTATTATTTTTTTATGATAAACAATAAGTAAATTGTCAGGCATATTATGCGCCTGAAATTAACGCTGCTTATTATTATAGCTTCTTGCTGTATAATTGCTTTACCGCAAAGCAAAATTGCAGCTGCATATAAAAGATGCTCCATAAAAACGATCAATTATGAGCAGGGCTTACTGAACAATGGCACTACCGATGTGATTACCGATGCATCAGGCTTTACATGGATATCCACCAAAACGGGCATGCAGCGGTATAATGGTTACATTCTTGAAACTATTAATCCCGTAGTTGATGACGAAATAATCAGTATTAATGGGCCGGTTTATTTTTTTCAATTAAAGAATGGCCTTATCTGGATCAGCTACCAGCAGGGCATCCTGGAATATGACTGCCACAAAAATTCCTTCAAAAAAGTGATCACGCTTCCGGGTGAAGAAAGACTGAATTTTTCTATTATACCCTTAAAAGAAAACAATCAAGGTATCTGGTGCATGCAAAATAAAAGGGGCATGGTGCTTTATTCTGTCAGCGGAGGCTTTATAAAAAAAAGGCTGACAAATGAAGAGCCTTTAATACAAAATGTTTTTAATCGCACGGAAATATTAAATAATACGCTCTTTGCTGTAAATGATCATTCTGTTTTCATTTATGATGGCAACAGTAACATAGAGCAGGTAAACTTTAATAATCTTTCAGTTCAGCATTTTACAACACAAAACCTTTACAGTTTTACCTGCAGCAATAGTTTCCTATATCTTATTTCCAATAACAATTTGCGGTGCATCAGCATATCAAAAACGGCTGTTCAAAAAGATATTTCATTACAAAAACTAACCAATGAAAATATTAACCGCTCCTCGTGTTTTTTATTTAACGGTAATGAATTATTTATAACCCTTAACACACATCTGTACCAGTTTGATACATTATGCAACTATAATAAAGAGTTTACCAATTTCAGCCTGAACCCCGCCGGTGATATAGGTTTTATAAGAGCAGTGTACGCAGATAATTTTTCCCGCATATGGGTGCTGGGTAATGATAACATTAAGCGCATTCAAAACCTGGACATTCCATTCAGCCATTTCTTTTATGCAAATGAAAAAAATAATTTTATCAGGAGCATGTATTATGATGAGAAAAGGCATGTGTTGCTCGCAGGCTGCTACAATGGCGGTCTGCAGCTCTTTGATACATCCGGCAATGCGCTCTGGGAGCATGCAATTATATCAGACAGCATTAAAGATGTAAACGGAATAGAGAAGCTGGATGACAATAATTATTTTATAGAAACGTATAGCCGCGGCTTGTTCATTCTCAATCTTCCTGTTAAAAAAATAACTCCTTTCAGATTAAGCAAAGCTGCCGCAGCATTGGATTATGCCAACATCAATTTTATTAATAACCTGCAGCGAATAGATGACAGCACCATCCTGATAGCCACTTCCACCAACGTTTTTAGCTGTGTTATTAAAAACCTGCAAATGCAATCAGCAAGGACTTTATTCACCTTCGATCAAAATGCTTCACAACAAATAGATTGTTTTTTTTATACCAATGATAAAGTTTTATGGGCAGGCACTGTAGGAGGTGCTATTTATAAAAAAGAAAACAGCAAGCCGTTGCAGGTAATATACCTGCCGGAGCCTTACCAGGTAAGAACTATAATGCAGGATGCAGAAAAGAATATGTGGATAGGCACAGACAAGGGGTTGTATGTGTATACAAGCAATGGCGTTTTTATAAAAAAAATAGATACAGACGCTGGTTTATTAAATGATTGCATTTATGCAATACTACCCGTGAAAGGGAAGCCTGCCGTGTATGCCAGCAGCAACCTCGGGCTTTCTTACATTGCACTGAATGAAAAAAATATAATTAATTATACCAAAGAATCCGGGCTGCAGGAGAATGAATTTAACACGGGTTCTGCTGTAAAAACATCGCAAGGAAGGTTTTACTTTGGCGGTGTGAATGGCATTACATGCTTTTATAATTCCTTGCTTTCCGGCATGCAGGACCATCCATTGTTAAATATCACACGCCTGCTCGTTAACGATTCTTCTTACAACTTTTCAACACAACATTGGAGAAACGATTCCATCTTTTTAAATTATAATCAAAATCATATACAAATTGATCTTGGAGCGCTTGGCCTTCTGAACACCAATGAATATAAATACCAATACCGCCTAAGAACGGTTGACGAAGCCTGGCAAACTACTCACCAGCCAACAGGAATAAAATATTTGCTGCAGCCGGGCAAATATGTATTTGATGTGCGATGCTCACCGGTTTTCTCTTCAGGGAGTGTTTTCTCAAAATCTTTTATCATCATTATATCGCCGGCGTGGTGGCAAACGATATGGTTCACAGCTTTACTGGTATTACTATGTGTAGGTATTATCGCCTTCATTGTGCAGCAATACATACGCGGCCGCTATCTTAAAAGAATAAGAAAGCTGGAGCTGCAACAACAAATACAAAAAGAAAGGGAAAGAATCAGCATGGACCTGCATGATAACCTGGGCTCTTATGCCACTGCCATTGCCGCAAATGTTTCATCCATACTACAAACAAGAAATGTAACGGACGACTCCATTTTCAACCAGTTAAAAGATAATTCACAACTCATCATTAACCAGCTCAGGGATACCATTTGGGCATTGCATAAAGAAGAAATTTCTCTTACGGCTGTGAGTGACCGGTTTAAAGTTTTTTTGCAAAAGATCCAGCCCAATTATCCCGATGTTGTTATTGATATTGTTGAAGAAATAACCAGTAATGCAGTTTTCACTCCGTCTAATGCATTGCATTTATTCAGGATCATGCAGGAGGCAGTAAACAATGCGCTAAAGCATAGCACTTGCAGGCGTATCGTTATTACCATCGTGTGCGCAGGCTATTGGAAAATTGTTATTAAGGATAATGGCACAGGCATACCATCGAACGCTATAGCTGGGCATGGGCTTATGAATATGAAATCCCGAAGCCTTGAAGCGGGCTTTGCCGTTAGCTGGGAACAAGGTCAGGATGCAGGCACGGATATAATAATAGCCAGCAATAATAATTAACTTATTTTGGTCTCCTTTGCTTTGGCGAAATTGATTTCGTGATCGTAAGCCCTTTCACTACTTTTTTGTTCTCCTTTAACCTCATCATCGAGTTAACATACGCTTCTTTCAAAAGTTTTTTCATATAAACTTCAGGAAAATCATCGATAGCCTTAACAGTGATGTACCTATACAGGCTGCCCTTTCCGGTTAACATTTTGTCCGGATCTGCAATTTCAGAACCGCGGTTAAAGCCAAAGTTTACATGCATACTATAAACGGCTATACTGCAAAAAACATCGCTCGCTGTTTCACCTGGGCCAAAGCCTATTGCCAAAGCATTGTAGTTATCATAAATGAGTTCATTGCTTTCAGGATACAGGTCCCATACAAATTCCCGGAGCCATAAGGTTAATTTCTGTACGCTGCCAGGGAAAGGCTGCAGGAACTTCGTAAGGTCTTTGGTATCTTGTTTCGCCATAAAGAAATATTTATCTGCTTTTACTAAGGTAGCTACAAACAAACCAAGCTGTACGGTTCACCTGTATTATTGCATTGCTTAAATTTGGTACAGCATAATTCCTGGTGAATGGATCATTTACATAAAATAAGAATTGCTTTCGAGTTGCATTCCGTGGCGGGCATCAAAGATTGCTTTGATAATGGTATTGATCCCAATGAAATGATCAATGGTCAACCGCTTATTTATGATCTCATAAATATGTACACACGCGGCCCGCAATTTAAAAAATGTATTAAAGCATTTGTAGATCATAGCTTGCAGTTTCCTGATGAAGTATTGCTGGCTGTTTTGCTGGACGATGCATCTGCTCTCGATAAGCTGCTTCATGTAAACAAAGAAGCAGTAAAGAAAAAGTATTCATTTCAGTGCACCTTCACACCTCTTTTCCAGGCGTCGCTTCTGCATATTTGTGCTGAATACAATCACCTGGCCTGTGCGCAAGTACTTGTTAAGCACGGAGCCGATGTAAATGAAAAAGCAGGGCTGGATGAAAATGGCTTTGGTGGCCACTCCCCCGTCTTTCATACGGTGAACCAGGATGCCAATAAAAATGTAGATATGCTGAAGTATCTTATTGCACAACATGCTGACCTTTCCTTAACAGTAAAAGGATTGATATGGGGCAAAGGTTACGAATGGGAAACGTTTATTCCATGCGTAAATCCTGTAAGCTATGCAATGATGGGGTTGCTCAGGCAATTTCAAAGAACAGAGCAACAAATTTATGAAGTGGTATTTCTGTTGATGAAAGCAAAATATGATATTGAATATTACCCCGAAAACATTCCTAATAAATACCTGGAAATGTAAGGTGAGCTAAGTGCCTCATTTCTTACCTGTTTATTTCGTTGTGGTCTTTTGACCAACAACTTGTTCCTGGATAAAAAAAGGGATTGATATTTTTTACTTTAAAGCTTATTATGAAGGCTAAAAATTGTAGCTCACAAGACGAACAACGGACGAAATTTAGAGACTAGTCGGGCGGGAAAGAAGGCGTAAAATCTCATTTCACTTTTACACAATAACTATGTTGGGTATCATATTCACTTAACTGTCCCCACATATTTTCAAATAAATACAAATGCTTATTAATATTTGAATTTAAAATTTGATAATTACCCAATCCGCATTTTAAATGTCCATTCCTATATATATCAGAGCATCAGGAACTGTAAAAATATACAACCCTGCTTTTAACGCAACAAGTCCGACTTTTAAACGATAAGTTGAATCTGTTTCACTAAAACTAAGCTGCTTTGCATCATATTGATCTGAATGTATTGCTCCTTCAACGTTAATATACGAGAAGCTATCCCCCGCGTTTCTTTGCATATTGAACTTAGATATATCAGATATAATTAAATCATCACCCAAGTTTCCCAAATTTGAAAAGTTTACTATCATCTTCGTCTCAGTATCCTCTTCCATTTTTGGTATAATGCACATCAAAAATAAAGTATCGCCAATACTAATACTATCTGTTTCAGGATAGAATGATTCAGTGACAGAAAAATTATGATTAGGTTCATTGCAAAGTTTATGACAGCTTATTAAAAACTGAATCGATATAACTATCGAAATTCCTTTTATCATTAATTTTGTTTCTGGCGCAGGCTCCAGGCCTGTTATCTATTTATTACTCAAATATAATTTATTGCAGTTAAGTAAAGATAAGGCGCAAGTTATCACTTGCCAGACAAGGAATAAAAGTTACAAACTTTAAAATAGATACGTCGAAGTTGCAAACTTCGACGAGTGGGTGTTCTTAATAAATACCTGGAAATGTAAGGTGAGCTTAAATGAATGCACAATAACCCTTTACACTACATCAATGCAAGACTTTTAAAAAAATAAATTTGAGACCCGTGCAACATTCATGAACAAAACAGTATCATGTAACAAAATGAGTATATATGCAAAAAATTAATGGCAGGTTACTATCTATAGTGATTTGTATAATTTCTATCTGCATTTCAGTTAGTTCCTGCAACAAGCCCTTCGCCCGTGTACTTTCCCCACAGCCACAGGTCAGTATTGCATTTTCTGATTCTATTGCCACACCTAACTTAATAGCATATTGGCCATTTGAAAATAATGTTAACGATGTAGTGGGTAATCAATGGCACTGCGGTAAACGTAGCTTACACCAGCGGCATTCGGGGCATGGCTTACCAGGGTAGTGATTCCGCTTATGCAACTATTGCTGCAAATCCGGCTTTCTCACAAATAAGAAGCTTTACTTTTTCAATGTGGTACAAGCTTGCTGAGCAGCAGCCACTGTACGACCCGGGAGGCATGTTCTTCTTATCTGGCCAAACAAATCTTGCTGAACTCAGTTACCAGATAGAACCCTATTCGCCGGTTTCAGGCGATTCCGTAAAAGTTCACCATGGATTTACGGACCTGGGTTCACCAAACTATCAGACTTTTGTGATGGAAGCTTTTGATACCATGGCGATTGGCAAATGGGTGCACCTCGTAGCCACGTAGATAATGGTGACTCTTCAAGATATACTATTTATCAAAATGGAGTTGCCATACTAAACAGCTCACCTTTTGGCTTACACATCAATCCTACCCTTATGTGGACTGACGATACCAAAACCATTCCTTTGGGCAATCTTAGTTTTAACGGGGATGAGCCGCAGAATATATTTATAGGAACCTGGCCCCCCACATTATTTGGTGTTTCTTCCCTCTTAGGTTCCAATGGCTGTTTCAGAGGCGCAATGGATGAAATAAAGAGTATATAACAAAGTGCTTTCCCAGCAGGAAATTGCGGACTTATACGTTGATGGACTGGCAGGAAGATAGTTTTAAAAGGCACATTGTCAATCATCCATTAAAAAAGCCCCCGTGAGGAGGCTTGTATTTTTTCTTCCCTTGTTGGTGTTTTCACCAACAAGTTTTTAAGTAAAGGTTGTTGGTCGACAAGACCAATAACGGAGTTAAAATAAAAGTTACAAACTTTAAAGAGATACGTCGGAGTTGCAAACTTCGCCGAGTGGGGGAAATGTCGGCTTGAGAAAAGCTGATTAAAATTATTGCTGTTGACGTTGCGTTTCGTCGCCCCCTGCTAACGCAAATACTGCTGTTGGTTGCAGTTCTTCTTTTGTCAGCAACTCCAAAACTTTTTTTGTTTAAAGTCAATTACTGATGGTCCGTCGGAACAGCCGCCAATTTCTTTTGCATTTTTATCTTTTGCGTTGTGTCCAATAATCCACTTTCCTATTTTTTTATGCTTCATTAATATTCCTTCTTCAATGATGTCACCTTTTTTGCCGGTCAAATTTCCAGTTCCATTATTAATGATTTTTATTGAGTCACCTTTTATTTTAACAGTGCATGTAGCATTTAAAGATTTGCCTTGCCATTCCTCAAATGCGATAGAATATGTATAAGTTCCGTCTTTAGGCTTTTGAGCGATTGTCACCACAGAAGCACAAAGAAAAAAGCAAAAGAAAAATGAGGCTTTCATGTTTATCTTAAATTAAATTATTTTTCTGTGTCGTAATGAAAAACTTCATGAGCAATTTTACTGTATTCATTGTCAAGACTTGAATTTGAAACTGCCAAAATTGAATTGCAACCAACACATAAATATACGCTACTCAGCAAATTTCCATAAAAATTTGCTGTTGATTTCAATCTCTTACTCTTCGCCTTTTTGTATTTCTTCCCTTGTTGGTGTTTTCACCAAGTTTTTAAGTAAGGGTTGTTGGTCGACAAGACCAACGGAGTTAAAATAAAAAAGCCCCCATGAGGAGGCTTGTATTGTAAGGTTCAGATACCAGTATATTATCCGAAACTGTTTTGTTATGGAATGAAGGGGCTCAGCAAAGTATCTCCCCAAAGAGTGCCCTGGCCGCCTATTGCACCCGCCTGCACCCAAAAGCGCTTGCCGCTTTCCAGGCCGTTGGTATGGGGACAATTCTTATATTCGGTAACGCTGACATAATTTATTACGAAAGTGAAACAATGAATACAAGATATATCAGCAAAACGTTGCTAAGATGAAAAAAACTGTTTTAATAAGACTAATATGCATTTTTACTTTTCTTGTAAATCTTAGTTGCAATTCAAATAAAAAAAAATTTCTTTTATCAACGCAGGTTTGTAAGGGAATTTATGTAGAAAAGTATATGATATTTTCTTGGGGTGCTTATTCTGCTGATATATATTCTGATTACTTAACCGATTCTATTAACTTTCGAATCTATGTTGGGAAACATGATCAGGACATTAACTATTTTTACCATTGTTCAAACGACAGCATCTCGATTATAAAACTATTTAAAAACAGCCATAATATTTTTATGGTAACCGATACATTGGCCACATACGATTTAAAGGCACTTAAGAAAAAAAATCGTTAAGCCCTCCGTTGGCTCAAGCGTCCGCTTGTGCTGCCAATTAATAAGGTTTTAAATTATTTGCTATCAACCTTATCTATCATACAATGTTTCAAGTAGTTTTATAATAAAGCACAAGGGGAGGCCTGGGCATTAGAATGGCGGGTGTGGGATAAGGCCAGGGAGAAGAACAACTCAGAATCTATTTTTATTTATTTCTGCTTCAATATCTTTTTCATTACGCTATTACCCTTTGTGTCGGTGATCACAAGCCGGTAAACACCTGTATTGATATCACTTGTATGGTGAGAATAATAATTATTCTATCATTCTAATTAAGTTTGTAATAATTCAAAATAAATTATTTTAATAGTACGTATGGGTACCGAACGCTTACAAGCCTTTAGTGACGGTGTTTTAGCCATTTTAATAACAGTGAATGCTTCTAGAGATGAGGATACCACATGGAGATGATCTGAATTCCCTGAAACCAATTGTGCCGGTTTTTTTAAGTTACATTCTAAGCTTCGTTTATATAGGCATTTACTGGAACAATCATCACCACATGATGTATAGTGTAAAAAATGTAAATGGTGCAGTATTGTGGGCAAATACGCATTTGCTTTTTTGGCTGTCATTAGTTCCATTCGCTTCCGGATGGATGGGTGAAAATCATTTTGCCAAATGGCCCATAATTGTATATGGAATTGCACTTTGCATGGCAGGTGTGGCCTATTATATTTTATCACAAACGCTCATAAAACTTCATGGAGAAAATTCTACCATTGCTTTGGCTGTGGGGAAAGATAAAAAGGGAATTGCATCGGTGGTAATATATGTTATTGCAATTGCCATAGCGTTCTTCAATTCCACGATCAGCTTACTTCTTTATGCCGCTGTTGCAGCCATGTGGCTAATACCTGATAGAAGAATTGAAAAAAAGATAGATATAAAGCAATAAAGAGATAAAGTCTGAACCCCTGGGTTCATGTCTCACGAATCACTTCTTATATATTGAATGTTTTTTAAAAGTCAAACTAATCAATTGAAGTCATATAAAACCTTGACAACGGAGATTTTTTAAAGAAGAGCAAGAGGAAGAAAATGTTTCGTGAGACATCAATTACGGAACACTGGTTGAAAACTTCCCCGGGTGCAAGCCAGCACAAAATGGCTTAAATTAGTAACCACAAAGCAATTAATAAACGGCGAGATTGCACTTAACTATATATTGGACACGCAATAACAAGAACGATAACATTGCGACTGACATTGTACCCGCACTTTCACGTCTTAATCAATAAAATACGGGAACGTTTTTAAAAGAACCATTCGTAATAATTACAGAACCGGGATCGCCAAAAACATTATTGTTAGCATCTGCCAGAGGCGTAAGCACGCCGGAAAAATTTCCGCTGATGTGCCCGTTACTATAAGATGTAATAGTAAAGCTCATCTGTGAGCTGGAGAATGTGCAAATTCATCGGTGTTGTTATAATCTATAAAAAACATATCGCCATAAGTACCCAGGTACTTATAATTTCCTACCGATAAGCTATCGGTAATAAAAGAGAAAGTAGTTTCGCCTGCATCGCCTACCCCATCCAACACATAATAACCCGCATTTTTGCTACAGCTTAGCGTACGATAAGGATAAGTGCTTTGGTTATCTGCATCTTTCACTGAAATGCTTACGGCATTACCATTCAGCTTGTAGCTTAGCGTTGCAGTTACCTTGCTTGCATTTTCAGAACCTAGCATGGCATCCGGGATAGATTGCTTCAAACAAGATGATAAACCGATTGCCACTGCCAGTGCCATTGCATAAAATTTCATAGTCAATAATTATTTAGTAGGTATTATTAATCCCTGTCTCTTTTTCGGAAGCTAATAGATTTGGTTATCCCCAGACTCACCATGTTGTTAGAGCCACCATGAGCTATTACCGTTTCGTAGCGAAGGTTTATGTCAAGGCCAACGTTTCCGACGGAAAATAGGTAGCCCGCACTAGCTGCTAACACCACCCCGTGATACTTCAGATCTACATCATCACCATTTTCATTCTGCAGCGACGTGACGCCATAAATATTATAGCCCACCTGTGGCTCCACATAAAATCCTTCCCCTGTTCCATTCAGGGTGTACCGGTAACCCGCTTTTAACGGGCACATGACTGTTCCATCACCACTCCCGTCTTTCATGAAAAAGAAGTTGGCGCCAATTTCAAGCGTAACATCAGCGGCATCTGAAACAGGCACGCCTGCTTTAATAAATGCCCCGAAGCCTAGTTGATAATCTTTGGTATCGTTGCCCACCAGCTTCATGGCGCCTAATTGCGCATGGGACGGTGTTATGAAAAAAAATAAAAGGGATATCGTAAGCAGTACTTTACTCATACAGTTGGTTAGTTTTAGAAGCGTTAAATATAATCGTTTAACTAACGCTATTAAATGCATTTTTATTTTTGGAATTATTCACTCATTTTCTGCTTCGGGATGGTTAATAGGAGGTAGCTCATTAGTGTGAGCGCTGTTATCAGAAATGGTATTCTAATCGTTACTGTTTCATTCACAGGAGCATTTGCCAGCGCAAAAAATTCGTTGGTAAAGTGCAAACATTTTTTATTTTTGTAGCATAACCAAAATTAAATACTTTGCTATGAGAGTAATAAGCAGGCTTTTTCTTTCCAGTCTATTCCTGGTTTTTCTTCAAACAAACAGTGCAAATGCGCAACTGGCAGCCGCTAATCTTGCAGCCCATGGAGTGATAGCATTGGTAGGCGGTAATCATGAAAAAAGACAGGAAAAGATTATTGACAAGTCCACCACGCAGGAAAAGATAAGCGGTGTGAATGTGGATGTGTTGCGTGTGAAGGAATCGGATATAAAGAGCAAGGCCAAAGCCCATATTATAGCGCTGCAAAACCGGTTAAGCGAGTATAATACTCAATATAAAAAGAATCAACCTATACATCGTTCCAAAAAAGATAGTGACCTGTTAGCCATACAGGATATGGATGAAAACTGGCCTACCGATGAGTATAAAGTGAGTTAAGAGCTTATAAACGATATGCTGCTGTGCAACAACAAAAATTGCCGGCTGCACCCGTTGGTAGCTTACATACAACGCCTGCCAGCCCTGCAAAAAAAGATTCTGTTTCGTCCAGATAGGTGTGTGTTATATTTATAATACTACAGTGCAATGATCGTTGCGGAAGCGAAGGGCTTTTAGAAATTACAATGTTGAACGGTTTTAATTGTGTAAAATTCTTTCAAGGTAAAGATACCCCTGCAGAAGGGCAGCTGCATATTTGCGGGAGTGTGGGTGAACAGTTGTTGTAAACGTCAGCAATAGTAAATTAATTAACCTTCGGTTCGGCTGACACAGCTATTTATGCGGCCTGTCAGGTAATTCCAAGCCGTCAGCGGCCATTGTAAACTGTAATAAATATTCCTGAGCATTATAGTTATACCGATAGAATAAAAAATGAAACTCAATCATATAAATTTAGTTGTTGCAAACCTTGCGGACGCAATCAGATTATTTGAGACGTATTTTAACTTTCAGTGCACCGAAATAAAAGGCGGCAACGTGGTGGCAATTTTAAAAGGTGCTGATAATTTTACTCTTGTTCTTATGACAGACAAGGATGGACAAGCAACGTATCCAAAAGCATTTCACATTGGTTTTACGTTGGATAGTGAAGAAGCTTTAATTAAAACATACGACACTTTGAAAACCGGAGGCATTGCAGTCGGGCAAGAGCCAAGAAAAATTAGAAACAGCTTTGGGTTCTATTTCCACTTTGACAACATAACAATTGAAGTTGGACAATATATAAGTTAGACCGACAAAACTTGAAAATATAGTTGGTAATTTAATAAATACAAACGTAGGCATCTAACATATCCGCTAATTATTGAGATTGATATTGAAAAGCTCCTTTAGCATATTTGCCACTCTGCCATCTGCATTGATTGATTTGATTTTTCTTTCATCTACTTTTCTGAAAGTAATAGAAACTCTTCTTTCTCTATGATGAACGGTACCATTAACTGAATCTTTTTTTCTTGGCGGGATTGCATGTTTCCATTTATTCCTGGCATCATCCTGCATTACATAAATTGAAAGCCTGGGAATTTCAATCTCTCTTTTTTCATTGAGTCTTGTGAATTGCATCACGCAACTGCTGCCAAGATTAACGCCACAAATTTGATTTTTGAAGTAGTTTCTATCCTTGTGAGGTCTGATACCTTGTCCGGGATGATATTCGTTTATGATAACCTGATCCGGTTGATAAACCAGGAGTCCCTGTTCCACAATACTCTGCGATAATTTAAAAATTAGTAGAGGAATAGGTACAGGAAAGGCGACTAAATCATAAGGTGCTTCCAATTCATTACGGTAGCCATAGTATTGTAAGCGCCTGTCATAATCAACGATCCACGGCTGGCGGTCAATCTCATTTAGTAGTTTTTCTTCCATCGATGTATTTATAAAATCCGGGAAGATATGTAACCCGGGTACTGTTGTTTCCATGCTTTGCTATTATTAAGTAAATATGCAAAGGCCATTCCAAGCAACAAAGTATTGCCATAAGCGAGGCGGAAATGCAACTTCAGCTATGCAAGGACATTGCGTTATTACAACGGAATGAGCGCTTCCGAGATGTTCGTGAAAAGCAGAAGGAAATTTTACTTAGTTGAGTATAACATTTTCTGATAACAGTGGATTACGTTTCTATTTGGATTGTAGCAAACATTATTGCTATGTTGACAAGAAAGCGCGATAATATTTACAGCACCAAAAAAAGCGGCACAAATAATTGGCCGCTTTACGTAACAGAGCAACATGTGCTACTAGAAATGTATCGCTAAACTGGACCGGACGTGATTAGCTTTAGCGTTTTTTCGCTAATAATCTTTGCAGTTGCAAGCAAAAATATTTATTGCAACAAAGCTTATCTTAAAGATATTCTTTCATACAAACAAATTACCATGAAATTGAGTAGGTATTTCCATTCCCCAATATGAGCGTTGCTGCCCTGCTTCCTGTAAAAGTTATCGTGCCGGAATAATTAAAAGATTTACCACTGGTAGACGCACCACTGATGCTTACACTGGCAGTTCCTGATGTAATTTCCTTTGAAACCTTATCAACAGTAATATCTTCTGATGTAATTGTTATATTACTTGTGAATGAATTTTTATTTAAAACTTTTGACTGCTGGCTGCCATTGCGCAGATAAGATGTATTAATAATATAACTGCTGCTTTCAAGACCTGTAATAGTCATTGAACCTATGCTGCTGTCATTACTCGACATTTTTGGCGCATCATACTTTGAGCTGCCTTTAAAACTAAAATCAAATTCAGCCGGTGAACATTTTAGCAACCAGCCCCAGGCAAGATTAAACGAATAGGTGATCACGCTGCTTGATGGGTTTGTTGCAGTTATTGAGCTGTCAAAATTTTGACCGCATGGCAATTGATAATTTGCTGTAATTGCAACAGAATTATCAACCTGTGAAACCATGCCACCGCTTGCCGGTGTTACTGCATCAGTTATGGCTTCTGCTGCATCATCTGTTGACACAGTTGTTGATGCAGGTGAAGTTGAATCAGAGTTTTTGTTGCAGGAGCTTGCCATTAAAACGCATACAATTGCAACGGTTGTAAAAGTTGAAATCTTTTTAATTTGGTTTACTACATTTTTTGTTTTCATAACATTTTTTTTGTTTATTGATTGATTGTTTTGATTAAAGGAAATTTGATAAAAATGGTTGAAGCTGCAATAGCTGTGGTTGAACTATCTTTTAAAGAGATCAATAAAGCCTTGTATTACCAGTTTAAAAGGATTGTTGCTGGTAAAACCATTACTTAAGCCGTATTGAACTTTTTCTGTTTCAGGCTCATATGTTTTAAATAAACGATCCCAAATCATAAGCACGCCACCAAAGTTTTTATCTATATAAATTTCGTTGCAGCCATGATGCACACGATGGGCTGAAGGTGTATCAATTATACCTTCTGCTTTGCCCAATGTTCTTATTGCTTCGGTATGCAAAAGGAACTGGTATAACAAATTCAGTGCATAAGAAAGCACAATAAAATCCGGTGGCAACCCGAGCACAGCAAGCGGAACAAAAAATACAGGGCTTACCAATGCGGAAAACCAGTTAAGCCTGTAAGCATAGGTAAGATTCATGGCTGTGCCTGAATGATGAATAAGATGAAACGCCCATAATGGTTTCCATATATGCGAGATCCTGTGAAACCAGTAATAAATAAAATCAGCAAGAAAAAATGTAAGTAAAAAAGTAGTAAGTGAATAATTAAAGTGAAACACTGCAATGCGGGCAGCAAAACCTAAAATTGCAAGCTGGTAGCCTGCAAACAATAGTTTTGAAAGATTAAAACCAAGCAGTACTGCAATATTTGTAAGCGTGTCTTTTAAGTTATATGCCTTTTTATCATTATGCCAGCTCCAGAACATTTCAACTACAACCAGCAGAATTATAAAGCCAAGTATATAAGCATGATATTGTGAATGACGAAAATTATGCTGCATCTCTTTTTTTTTAAATCAAAGAATTGTTACAGCAAATTTGACAAGTATAGAAGGCCTGGAAAATGCAAATACTGGTAAAGCTGAAAATTTGAAGGTTGAACTATTTATTCATCCATTCTTTAAATTCAGGAACCCGGGCTTTGCTGATTAAAATCTGTTCCGGTGGTTCTGGGTTTGTTTTTAATAACAATCTTCCATTGAAATAAAAATGCACTTCATTAACAGCTTCCCGGTTTATAATAAATTGCCGGTTGGCCCGAAAGAAATCTGAAGGATTTAATTGTTGTTCAAGTTTCTCCAACGTACCATCAATTATATATTGTATAGTTTGAAGATGAGCATGGACAATTTCATTTTTAGAATAGAAGAAGTGAATGTTTTTAATGTTTACAGGAATTAGTTTATCACTATAATGAACAAGCAATGATTGTTTATGTGACGATGTTTCTGTTTTAATATTTTTTAAAAGCTTTTCAATATCATCTGTAGAAAAAATATTTTTACTTCCAAAATTTTTAAACTTGGTTAAAGCAGTTTTTAAAGTGTCTTCATCAAATGGTTTCAAGATGTAATCAATGCCATTCGCCTTGAAGGCATCCAAAGCATATTCGTTATGCGCCGTTATAAAAATTACGGGTACCTTAATATTCACCTGCTGAAAAATTTCAAAAGACAAACCATCTGATAAACGTATATCAGATAAAATCAAATCATAGTTTGCATTATTATTAAACCATTCAATACTTTCTTTAATGTTTTCCAGCTTTACTAAAATGCTTGCATCGTTTTCAATCTCATTAATTAGATAAACAAGATTTCTTGCAATAGCGGGTTCGTCTTCTATAATAACAATGCGCAAACTCATATCAACGGAAGTATTACGGTAAATTTTTCGTGAGACTGATTAATAATAATTTTTTTACCGGTTAATATTTTAAAACGTTCATCAAGGTTTGAAAGTCCAATTCCCGTTGATTCAAAATTTTGCTTAATCGGTTGTACATTATTAGAAACAATAATTTCATCATTATTACACTTTATAGAAATGCACAAAGGTTTTGCTTTTGAAGCGCTGTTATGTTTCTCTGCATTTTCAAGCAAAGGCTGCAAACTCATGTGAGGTAAATGTTTTTTTACGCATGATTCACTTATATCCAACATAACGTTTATGTTTTCTTCATGCCGCATTTTCATTAATTCGATATAAGAATTAAGAATTGAAATTTCTTCTTCCACTGTTACCAACGATTTATCTTTTGTATCTAATGTGTATCGGAAAATTTTAGAAAGGTGAAAAATGTATTGCTGCGCTTTTTTGCTGTCTTCTCTTACAACGGCAGATAAATTGGTTAAGGTGTTAAAAAAGAAATGCGGGTTTAATTGCTGTTTTAAAAGTTCAAGCTGTGCTGTTAAATAAACATTGCGCAATTGTTCCGTTTCTTTATCTTTTAATTTTCTTTCTTCAAGTAACCAGAACAAACGGATAAGCAATGATTCAAGAATTAAGCTGCTGACCAACCTGAAAAGGTAAAGCGCCCTGAAAATTTTTAGCGGCGTATCATTATTAAAAATCTTCTTCTGAACAATAACACCAATTGCCTGCGCAAGTGCAAGTATTAATATGTAAAACAGCGCTGTATAAAAAATTTTATAAAGTGGTTGCTTGAATTTTCTTTTTTCTGTTGAAACAGTTATCCATCCTATCGCAAAGCAAAAAGTAAAATTCCAAATTAACTGAAATGAAAATTCTGAAATATTAAAAGTCCAGTACCGTGGAAAGACAGCATTTTCTCTTAAAGAAAATAATCTAAATATGTTGAACAGAAGCGCTATAACAGCAGATGTATAAGCGACCAGTTTTTTTTCTGAAGCATTAAGCATTACACATATTTCTTTAAACAATAATTATCGCAAGAATAATTTTAAAATTAGTTTGAAGTTGTGTTTCTAATATTATTTTACGGTTGAAGCTGCTGAAGTAAGCGTTGAATTTATTGTTGAAGTGATTAATCTTTGAAAAGTTTACTGTGAAAGAAACAAGTTAGCATTATGAAACGAAACGCAGACAGTAAATTAAAAGGGACATCATTGCATGTCCCTTTTAATGTTTCCCTCATTACGATGCCGGCACATTAAATATTATCGGCTGATTTCTTAAATTACTCCGGTAATAATTTACCAGGTCTCGTTTCTTCTTTTCATAAATGTTTACCTGGTTTGCAGTGAGCAAACTTTTTAACTTTGTTTCTTCATCACGCATAAGCGATCTTAATTGCTTACCCTTGCTCATCCTGTCTCCATCTGCACTAACTATACCTTTGGTTTTTGTTGCTCCGTCCAAAGCCAGCGTGTAAACGTGTTGCGACTGGTCTGATGAAAGATTAAGGGTTGTCGTCAAGCTGTCTGTTATAAGCTGCGCTTTTTGTTCTGAAGACATCTGCCTCAAATCACTGAACGTTGTTTGTGCTTTTGTACTCACTGCTACTGTCAGCATAAGTACACACATTGTAATTACTGATTTAAACTTTTTCATTTTTAAGTTTTTTATTATTCTTTTGACCTTGATTGATGCACATCATTTTTGCATTACAGGTAAAACTGCTTAACTAAAGGTTGAAATAGCGTATCTGTTAAAGATTATTCAATTAAAAATTTCGATGTAAGATTTACTGCGCCTTTCATCGTTACATAATATATTCCTGAAGCAAAATTTAATGTTGGTATAATGAACTGATTGCTGCCTCCTATAAGATTTACTGCTTTATTATATACAATTTTGCCATCACTATTTACGATATATAAAACACTGTTTCCGGAAATTGCTGAGTTAATTGCCGCAGTTATGTTGCTTCCTCTTTTTACAGGCACAGGATTTAGGTTTATGCTTGTTTGCTGTGTATTGAATGATATCAATATAACATTTGAATAAGTGATTGCGCCATCTTCATCTACCATTTGCAGCCGGTAATAATTTCCTCCCCTGGCATCGTCCTTATAATTATAATTAGCAACATTATTATCCGAAGTTGCTGCAACAGAATAAACAGTTGAAAAAGCATTTCCGTCGCTGCTTCTTTGCAAATTATATATCGCTTTATTGCCGGTTTGTGCAATGCCCCACGTTACCGTATTGTAACTGCCATGATTGCTTCCGCTGAAAGAAATTAACTTAATAGCCAAAACAGCGTTCACAGTTATATTAAGAGTTATTGTATCACTTAAAGAATCATTGTATGCAATTAGTGTTACCGGATAAACACCATCTGCTGTATAAACATGTTGCGGATTGATGGCATGCGAGATATCTCCATCACCAAAACTCCATAAATATGAAGCGCTGTTCAAACTTAAATTCTGAAACGTAACTGTATCATTTACCTGCGGCGATAATGGCACATACGCAAATAAAGCAACGGGTTGAAATAATTGTTTTTTATCAATGTATTGAATTAAAGATGTAGTGTATGCGTTACCTGTTTTTGTTTGCCTTACCAGCAATACAGGATAGCCGGTTGAAGTATCAAGCCATTTTAATTCCTGGTACTGCGTTACAATTGAGGGAATACCTGTGCCTGCTATTGAAAAGCTGTCAGCTTCTGTTACATAAGAGCGTACTCTTAAGCAATGAGAATATGTACCGTGAGGCGTGATAACTGTTCCCCAACCATCCACTTTATTGGTTCGGTTTATAGTTTGGGTGATATAATATAAACCTGGAAACGTTGTAACATAAGAAGCGTTTGAAGCAAATGTATCAGCATAGTTTAAAGGAAACTTATAAAGCGTGTCAGGCGATGTGTAAGTATTTTTTACATTTAATGAAAGGCCTGCATAGCTTATATTATATGACGATGCTTTTTGCGAAAGCGAAGATGCTGCCTTTAAAAAATATGCATTTGCATTTGTTTCCTGCAGGTTGCCAACTGTTATGGTTTGGTTATTGGTAGAAGATAAGTTTACATTGTTGCTATTATAGATATATGGCCATTGCAATTGCGTAATGCCTGTACTTTTCGGATCACGAAAAACAAGCTGTTGCTGACTTGCTCCGGTAAGCGAACTATAATCCCATGTGATATTATTTCCTGTAGTATCAAAATTATTAGTCGTCAGCAACTGTGCAGCAGTAATATAAAAAGTATCATTTGCTAATGCATAATCAGAAGCAGTATAAATGCTTTGTGAAAAAGAAACAGTTGTAAAAAATAAACTTATAAGTGTAAATATTTCCTTCATAAAATTCTTTTTTAAATAAAAATAATAACACCATAATTATACAACTATCATTTTACGGCAAAGCTGAAAAAATGAGGGTTGAATTGTTCACAAATGCTTTCCATTTGCGCATCATATGATTAGCAACACAAAAAGAAACGCTAAAAAAGCTAAGCGCATCAATGTAAAAAGATTATAAAATAGAAGATAGTTTAAATTTAAAATCAGTGACTTTGATATTATTTTTTTGCCGCAGGTCTTCATAGCATGGCAAAGACATTTTAATATTAGGAAGCGCAAATCTATCTTCAAAATTGCAAAGACTTAAGCCAATAGATGAGTATGGCTGAGCAAAGTTTTCTATCACTGTTTTAAGTAGTGAAGTGCAACAACACCAGAACGAAACGTTTTTGACCCAACAAGTTTTAGCTGTAATTTTTCTTGCAGGTTTATACCGTCAAACAGCTTTATTCCTTCTCCTGTAATAATTGGGTGAACCAAAAAATGATATTCATCAATCAGGGCGAGCGCTGCAAGCTGTGTAGGAATTGTTACACCACCGGTTAAAATATTTCTGCCTTGTTCGTGTTTCAATTTAAGCATTTCGTCCTGAAGGCCCGTACGAACGATTATCGTTTTTTCTTCTCCAGGCTTATCTAATGAATGTGAGAAAACAACAATTTTTTCAACGGCGTTAAATGCCCTGGCAAATTCATCAGAAGGATTTCTTTAGCTACATCCGGCCAATAAGGTATCATCAATTGATAAGTTTTACGCCCGTAAAGGAATGTGTCAGCATCGCGAGTGAGGTTGGTGAAATACTCCATCGTTTCGTCATCGGGACGGAATTTGGTATGGTCGCAGTGGCCATCTAAGCCAGTGTTGATTGCGTAAACTATATTTCTCATTTAATTGTTATTAGTTTTATTCCGATTAATAAATTATTTTTAGCAAGTAAATCGTGCTTATTAATCTTCAATCGGATATTCACTTTTGTTGAAAACTCTTATTTTGTAATAAACTTTCAAGGCACAGATACCGCTTACTCAAAGCTATGCTGCATGTCTGCGTCAGTGTGTGAATATCTACAAGAAAATTATATCCATCCAAGTGTAATAGCTTTACCTACCAGTTCGCTCGTATTATTCAGGTTCTTTTTATGCAGCATATTTTTACGATGTGTATCAACAGTTTGCTTGCTGATGTTTAAAATACTACTGATCTGTTTACTTAATTTACCTTCAATTAAAAGTTTTAGCACCTGCTTTTCCCTTGCGGTAAAATCTTCTTTGCTTTTTGAAAAAATATTTTGTAAATCAATATCGACGTATGAAGACTCATTATCCAATCCTACAAAAGATAATACAGGCTTGCCTTCTTTCTTCAGGTAGGTGATGTCTGTATGAACCGCTAAAGTTCTAACGAGTCTGCCATTTTAATCCAGTTCTATTATTATTCCCTGGTAAAGCAAGCGAGCATAATCGCCATTTTTTTTTCTGTAACGGAAGTCATATCTCAATTTGTAGTTCATTAATTTTTCTTTGGGTAATTGTGTAAGGAACTCATGTACTCTATAACCCATGGATACATACCAGGGCTGGTCATCCGGGTGGATTCTTTCGTTCATAAAAAAAATATTGAATTCGTCCTGGCTATAGCCGATAACATCTTCCACTTCTTTACTTACAAAGTCACATTCCAAAGTATGGTGATTGAGAACAAAATAATAAGAATCGCCAAGAAGGAAAAAGTTCCAAAACTTTTTATATATAAGTCAATATCCAATTTTCACAAGGCGGGTGAAGATTCATTCGTAAACCATTTAAACATTTTATTGAATTCCTGATTAAATAGTTCTGGTTTCATTTCGCAGTTTATAACTTAAAAATACCCATAAATCGGTATTTATTTAGGACAAATCGCAAGTTACTTTTGAAACACAAAAAAATGTTTAAAGCATTAACCGAATTAACTTCTGCCTGACTATAGACTTATATTCTATCTAACAAAATAATAAAATGTATGAAAATGTAACCACTTACAGAAAACTTCCCGGTTGTTTTTGCTGCTGCTTTATTAAAGGTTAGCTCTAATACCACGCAATATTTCTTGGCATATTCTGGAAAGAAATCATGAACTGGATATTTCATAACAACTCTAAACATTAAAATCACTTAATTAAAACAAAATGTACTTTATGAAAAATTTTTTTACACATCGATCATTTTACTGGCATTTCAACCTTTTGCAAATGCACAATTCAATAAAATGGATTTAAAAATTAATCCATATTGGGAAAGCGTAAATGCACCGCATTTATACAACAGCTTTGATCCTCAGGTGAAAGTTCCTTCTTTTAATGCTGTATGGGTTAAGATAGGATATGACTCTTTAGGTAATGATACACGAGATTTTTTACGCACCGCTGATGGTGGCAGAACCTGGCGTTATGGCTCGATTACAGCACCCGATGGATATGTAGACGGTACTATTTCCGCTATTGATGGCAATACATGTTATGCATCTATGTATAACGCTAACACCGGCCTTGGCGGTGGCATTTTTAAAACAACAGACGGTGGTGCAACGTGGAAGCAGCTTGGCGTTGGTAAAATATTTAATGCTAACTCATTTCCTGATTTTGTTTATTTTTTTGATGCGAGGAATGGGCTTGCCGTAGGTGATAATAACGGCGATACTGCACACCTCGAAATATACAACCAGCGATGCAGGTGCCACCTGGTCACGGGTTTCCAATGGAAATATACCACCAACGGCCGGGAGCGCACACAGTTTCCCTTTTAATTCATATACCGTTTTTGAAAACAGAATATGGTTTATCGGGTACGATAGTCAAGGTGATCTTTATATTTATCGCTCTGATGATTTTGGCCATCACTGGCAATTATTCCCCTACACATTAGCAACGCCTATCTATGACTATGCATTTACGGATAAACAGAATGGGTTAGGTGTTTCGTTTGACTTCGGCGTTGGACCGCATGAAGTGGAAACACATGACGGTGGCAAAACATGGGCAGATAAAAGTTTCACTGGTTACCCAATGGGAGGCTTTCTGGCAGTTATTCCTTATACGCACACTTATGTTTCAACTTTACCTGGCGGTACTCCGGTAACCGGCTCCTCATACAGTAATGATTTCGGTGCAAGCTGGCATCTTATTGATTCAGGCGTGAATGCAAATCACACCGCTGTTGCGTTTTTGAATGCGTTCGTTGGCTGGACAGGCAGCGCTGATAGTCAAGAACCGGATGGTAGTATGTTCAAATGGAAATATCATTATCATTAAACAATAATGACGGCGATGTTTCCAACTCAACGATTACCAAAATTACTTTGGTCAATGGAACTAACATAAAGCTATACCCCAACCCTGCAACCAATGTATTAAGAGTGGAAGGCTTAAGTCCGCTTGCAAATACAAAGCTTTCAATTATGGACGCATCCGGAAAGCTGGTTCAGCAGATAAATATTGTAAACCAAAATTATACTTACGATATACAAAAGCTTGCACCGGGAAGCTATTACCTGAAAATAGAAACAGATAATAAAGTATCAACCCTCAAGTTTGTGAAAGAGTAATAAGACAAATGAAAATCTTTATTAAATAACATAGTACACTTTAACCAAATCAATAAAAGGAGGACAATTTATGAAATCAAAAAATCTATTTCTTTTTCTATTCATCACTTCGGGTACTTTGCTGTTTACCTCGTGTAAGCATCCCGATTTTCCGCCAGGCTGTGTTGGAGACAGCACTGTTACTACAAGCAAAGTATTTGCTACAGGATTCAATAATCCACGAGGGCTAAAGTGGGGGCCTGACGGATATTTGTATGTTGCAGAAGGCGGAACCGGCGGTAACCATTTTTCCACCGGATGCTTGCAGGTCCCTGGCGCTCCTGGCGGCCCTGGTCCTTACATGGGTAACGACTCTAACAGCCGTATCTCCAGGATTGACTGGCAAGGCACACGTTCTACCTTTGTAAATTACCTTCCTTCTTGCACTGGTAATGCTGCTACTGGTAGCGGGGTAACCGGTATGGCTGATGTTGGATTTATAGGTAATACTTTGTTTGGCCTTATTGGAGGCGGCGGCTGCTCGCATGGTGTGCCCGACATACCGAATGGTATTATAAAAGCAACAGGCGATGGTAATTGGAAATTGATTGCTAACTACAGTGCATATATAACTGCTCACCCTGGTGTAAACTACGATCCTGCTGATTACACGCCTGATGGTAATCCCTTCAGCATGGTGGTAGTTAATAATGATTTTTATATTATTGAGCCAAATACGGGCGTGTTAGACAAAATTACGCGTGAAGGCGTTGTTTCCCGAGTAGCTGATATATCTGCTACCCAAGGGCACATTGTGCCTACGGCTCTTGCTTATCATAATGGAAACTTTTATGTGGGCAACATAGGTACTTTTCCCGCTTCAGGTATTTCAAAGATTTTAAAAGTAACTCCCGGTGGACAAGTAAGCGTGGTTGCCTCCGGTTTTTCAACAATTCTAAGTGTTGCGTTTGATAACCAAGACCGCTTATATATACTCGAGAATACAGTAGGCGCTCCAGGTCCTGCACCTGGCCTGGGAGATGTAGTAAGGTTAGATCCTAACGGCACAAGGCATGTAATCATTTCCGGTTTGAGTCTGCCTACTGCTATTACGTTTGGCCCAGACGGCCGGTTGTACATATGTAATAATGGAATAGGTGCACCCGGCATGGGAGAGATTTTGCAGGTAAGCTTTAAGTGTGAAGTAGTAGCTGGAGCTAAAGAGGTATCTCAGTAGTTTGTACCTAATGTAAACAAGTTTTTTCTCAATAGTAATCATAGGTCAAGGCCGTCCTTCAGGACGGCCTTTTTATTCTCCAATGCAGGCTTATCATGAATTATTTATATGGTATCTACTTGCTTTGTGATAATCAATTTTGAGCTACTCAATGCCCACACACCTGCTGCATACCTGTAGAACGTCCATTGCACGAGAGGTCCCTAAGAAGCTGGAAATTATTTCTTTTTATACTTTGCTGTTCTTGCATCACTGATAACACCTTTCCAGTTAAGGCCATAAGCAAAATCATATACATGACCTTCGCTGTCTTTATAGGGTTGCATATCTAATGGCACATCTTCTTTTTGCGTTTCTACCGTTTGCATATCAGCAGGCATCTGCAAAGGCAACAAGCCCGATGGTTCTGTTTTACCTGAAAGAATATCCATCAATGCCTGGTCCTGCACACCAAAGGAAACAACCAATCCATCCACTTTATTTTCAAACTCTGAAACCACCGCAGGGTTTGTTAAACCCATACAAACAATCACCGGTTTGCCATTCATTGCTGCTTTTGTATCAAGTATAGATTTAAGATCAGTGATGTTATTTGCTGTTACAGTTTTGCCTTTGTAAGAACGATTGGTAATGGTTGGATCAACAACAGGATCACCTGCTGCCATACTTTGTGCTCTTGCATTTGTTGCTGTGTAAGCACCATATTGCAAACTAAGAGGAACATAACCGTTACCACCGTTTTGCCTGTCATCTTTACTGTAACCGGAGCCACTGTATGGCCCTTTTACAAACACGATTGCAACATCTGCTTTTGAAGGATCATCCGTTACATTAAAATATTTTTTTACAATATCAAGATTCACAGGATATTCAACCTTTTCAGGCGTTACATTTCCAAAGAAGTCTCTTGCTGCAGGCACAGTGCGTTTAGGAATATAAACAGTTGTTGTTTTTGCAAGTGGCAAAATATTGCTCTTGTTTTTGAGCATAACAATTGATTTTAATTGTGCATCATAACCGGCTTTCATAAAATCTGCATTGCCCACAATCTTTGTTGATTCGTTTGGATCGAGATAAGGATTTTCAAACAAACCAACCTGGAAAATATTGCGCAATAAACGCACTGCGGATTGTTCAAAGCGTTGCCGCATCCATTGTTCACCATGTTCTTTCACACCCATTTGATAAGCTTCTAAAACAGGACCTGCATCATTGTTGCCACCAAACTGATCAACGCCAGCCATTAATATTTTATAATGTCTTTCTGCAACAGAAAGTTTTTCAACTCCCCACGATTTTCCGGCAAAAACATCAGGTGTTTTCCCTTCATCGGCAGTTACAAGCCAATCTGTACAAACAACACCATCATAATGATATTTATTTCTCAACAAATCTGTGATGAGGTATTTGCTGTAACCATTGCCAACGTTCTCATGATTCTTTGTGTCCTGGTTATAAGAAATCGTGTAGTAAGGCATAACTGCAGCAGCTTGTTTTGTTTTACCATCCAGCTTAAGCCCACCATTAATAAATGGTATTAGTTGTGTTTGAAAATTATTGCCGGGATACACTGCAAATTTACCGTAAGCATAATGCGCATCGCGACCACCTTCTTCAGGGCCACCGCTTGGCCAGTGTTTTATCATCGCATTCACGCTACGATAACCCCAGCCATCTTTTATTTCAGATGAACCGGTGGATGTTTGAAATCCATCAACATAAGCTCTTGCCATGTCTGCGGCTAATGTTGGGTTTTCACCAAAGGTTCCATTGAACCTTACCCAACGTGGTTCCGTTGCAAGATCTATTTGCGGAGATAAGGCAGTTGCAATTCCTAATGCCCTGTATTCCTGCGCTGCTATATGACCAAAGTTTTGTACGATGGATGGATCGAATGTTGCAGCCAATCCAATTGATTCAGGCCACATGGAAATTGTTCCACCTCCACCAATATTATATTCAGCGCTTGTTACAACACCATTACGTGGATCGGAACTATTGTTTGCGGGAATACCTAAACCCAAACCTTCAACAAATGCCTGCACATTGTTGTTCCACTTTGCGGCAACTTCAGGGCTTAGTACACGTGTTACCAATACATGACGCAGGTTATCATCTTTTAAAAACTTCTTTTGCTGATCAGAAATATCATAAGGTTGCATGCCGCTTGAATCTATTGGTTTACCATTGTACGTGCCCGAACCAAAACCTTTTGCATTTGCAGGAATTGCCTGGTGTGCGCTGTATAACATCAAGCCTGCAATTTGTTCAATACTCATTTTAGCTGCAAGATCTTTTGCACGTACATCCACAGGTAAGCGCCAATCTTCATACACATCAAGCTTACCATTTTTATTGAGGTCTTTAAAATGAAGCCCGTCAATATTTAAAATAGTTACGCCTGAAGAAGGCGAATAACCAAGTGTTGCCCCGTTATTATTGGTTACAGTTTTAAAATCTGTGCCGGGCTGGCTTTGCGAAAAACCACTGAATGCTGCAAGCATTAAAAGAACAACGCAAATTGAGTAATTGAAATATTTCATGTGTAAAAGGTTATAACAATAAATAATTGCGTTAAAGTTAAACAATACTCACCCAGGTGTAAAGCAATGCGACGAACAACAAAAATACTGAGACTAAAATCATGGCAGCATCCTTTGGCCATAAAGATTGTGCAAAGACACTTGTGGTCTCTTACTACGTCATCCTGTTTTTACATCTCTGATTTAATTATTTGAATATTGAAACAACACTTTCCCGGGGACATTCTTTACGAATTATGAGAAATTACTTTTTTATTTTTGTATAGCTACCTTAATCTCTTGTTGCCTTTGCTTGGATCAACAATAAATTAGTTTGTAAAAAACAACATCAATGAAACAGTATATTGCTTTATTTTTTGGAGCATTTCTTTATTCAATCACAAATCATTCTTTTTCTCAAAACGTGGATACTGCCAAAGCATTAACCTATACGAATCCTTTGCCTGTTGCATTAGCAGATCCCTTTATTTTGCAGGATGGCGCAACCTATTATATGTATGGAACAGGCGGCGATGCAAAAAGCGGGTTTGCAACATATTCATCAAAGGACCTGGTGCACTGGAAATATGAAGGCCAGGTATATTATGGCAATAATGAAAACGGGTGGGCAACCGGTGATTACTGGGCGCCTGAAGTATTTAAACGCAATGGCAAATATTACATGTTTTACAGCGCACAATGGAAAGATAACCCAACCAACGAACTCGAAAATTTTCGTATAGGCGTTGCTGTGTCTGATAAGCCTACAGGGCCATTTCTTGATATAACTAAATCCCCTATTTTCAATCCTGGCTATCCAATAATTGATGCTGATGTTTTGTTTGACAAAGGCAAAGCATACTTGTATTATTCACGGTGTTGTTATAAGCACCCGGTAAAAAGCGAAGTGGCAGATTGGGCAAAAAGCAAAGGCTGGTATGATTACATTGAAGAAAGCTGGGTATATGGTGTTGAGTTAAAGCCTGATTTTTCGGGTGTGGTTGGTGAGCTGAAATTATTGTTGCACCCGCCCGCAACCATGAAAGATAAGCAGGCAGAATGGGAAAGCCGTTCTGTAACTTCAAAAGAAGTGAACCGCCGCTGGACTGAAGGTTCTGTATGTTTTAAACACGGGCATACTTATTACCTCATGTATTCGGCCAATTATTTTGGTGGAAAGAATTATGCCGTAGGTTATGCTACATCCAAAAAGCCGCTTGGTCCCTATAAGAAAGCCGATAATAATCCTGTGTTGCAAAACAACACTGCTGAAGGTGGCAACGTTACCGGCACAGGTCATAATAGCATTACCTGGTCGCCGGATCATAAAGAAATGTTTTGTGTATACCATGGTCGCACTACTGCCACCGGCGATGAACGTGTTGTTTTCCTTGACCGGATGAAGATACTGCCCGATGGAAAATTAATTGTACTGGGACCAACAACCACACCACAGCCGGTTCCTTCAGGAAAAGCTGAAAAATGAAACCCTCAGTAAATTTTTTAACTGGTTGGTAAGCGCCCAAATCACAGAACAAAAGATAAACATTCACCATTAACAGATTTCTTGCATAACATATTTAATATCATTGAAGCATGAAAAAGGCATTCATAAACAAATTGCATAGCAAAACATAAGATTACGGCTAAGTCTTCAAATGCAAAAAAAACCACTAGTTGTAAGCTGCTCGCTGGTTCGGAGGTACTGAAAGATAACAGAACCCCGATGAGACCTTTACATTTCTTCTTTTATCCCTTTTTTTATCAGCCACCAGTTCACAGGAAATGCAGTGAGAAAGCCAAGCATCATGGCAAATTGCATTACAAACCAAAACATAATTGTATTTGCCTGTAGCCGGTGTTTAAAAATTGAAAACGTTGCAATAGCCATTCCGCCATACATTCCTGCCTGCCACGAGGTGAGAGAGAGTGTATCAGCTTTAAGCGCAGCTATCAACGCTTTTTTTGGGGTAAGGTTTTTCATTGGTTTTATAGAATAATATTGAAAAACAATACCCAATGCAAACGCAAAAAAATAATCAACGATCCATGAATTAACCAGCTTATTTCCCATAATCATTATGGTTATATACAATAGCAAAGTCTCCGCAATTATATCACCTATAGTACATCCGCTGCCACAATGCAATGCACCTACTGTTACACTTTGCCAGAAAGGTTTTTTTACCTTCATTCCTTTTTCCTGAGTTGCTATCATATTTTTATGGGTCAATTTTCTGCCAATAGTGAAATAAGCAACTAAGGCAAGCGGCCCGGCATACAAGCCCGTTATGGGCCAAACAAAGTTCATAATCATCATGTGCTGCTTGTTGCCTGATAAAATATCTGCGAGCATTATGAACATGCATATAAATGCCGCAACAATTGAGATGATGGCAATAGTGTGAAGTGTATTCATAATGAAGTTTATGAATGAATAATTAATGGTCTTTTTCTTAATTTCCCCATTCTACCACACATTAAAAAAATTATATTCAAGTCGCATAAATATTCCATTGGGCGATGACCTTACCAGGCTGCCTGCAAGCTGGTGCCTGTACCCAACATCAATTCTTGCAACACTATTTATTATTAACTGTGCTGCGGGCGCTATGTCCATATAATATCTGCCTAAGCCTACATTGTATTGATTTAAAAATTCCAGCAATAGGTTTAAATTGGTTTGTTTGTAATTGATATATTCTTTAGGCAACATTAATTTGCCCACTGACAATGTATAATTAATAGCACTGCTGTTGCCTTCACCGTAAGGATATTTATTATTATTACCGTTGGCAGTAGCTTTTACAAATGAAGCAGTTGATGAAAGCGCAACTTTATGCAATAGCTGAGTGGCTACAATACCCAATTCAAACCCACTGTTGAATCCATATAAATTTATTTCCTGCTGGTCAATGTTACTATTGTTGATAGATAATCTTGAATAGGCAGCCATTCTGAAATGCTTTTGCACATCATCATTACTTAAGAAGCGATACTTTAAATAAATGCTTCCGCCTTCCGCATTAAAGCTGCCTGTCTTGTTACTAAAAAAAGCATCGGCATGTATCATTACACTTCTTGATACACCAAACATTACTTCGGGTACCAGGTGATAATCTGTTTTCGAATGGTTGGTTTCACCAAAAAAATAATTATTTAAGCGAAGTCCTACGCTTTTTGCCGCCATATTACTTGCGGGCTCTGTAAATACATACAATTCCTGCTCCCTGCTGTGAAGAGAAAACAGCAGCAGCAGGATGATATATAAAAGTTTCATTAGTAAAAATTTAGAAGGCTTACCCTGTCAGTAAGCCTTATTGTTAGGAAACAATCACATTATGAATTCCTTTTTGAGTTAGTGCCATGGCAGCAGCATTTTTCCTGTATTCCTTCGATGATACAAAACCTTTATCTACCAGTTTTAATCTCTTCAAACCGGTTAATGATTGCTCTTTCGTATTAACGAACACAAACTTCTGGCCATCTGCTTCCACAATCTCATTTGGTTTTACAGGCACATCTTTAAAGTGGATGGTAACAATAAAGTTGGCAACTGAAAAGCCTGCATCATCTACTTTCTTTTTTATAGCATCAAAATCTACATCGCTGCCGGGCTTAAAAGTTATTTCAAAAGTGGAAGTCTGAATATTAGGATCTACATTGTCAACAAAGCTTAATGTTTTTAATGCTTTATTTATGGAGTTGCTGCACATGCTGCACGTTAAGCCGCTGGCCTGCAAAGAGACTTTCATTACCTGCGCATTGGCGACCGTTGAAAGCAGCGTTGACATCATAGCAATTATTACTACGCTTACTATTTTATTTTTTTTCATGAAATCCTTTTAATTGTAAAATTTATTGGTGGGCGTGCATTGATATATATGCACTAAATAGTATCTACATAGAAAAAGATACCATCAGACTCTGTAAACACAATTTGCAATAAACAGCGGAACACCGGAATAAATGAGAGGCGGAGGGTCCGCAGAAGAGAAAGTTAACAGCTCATGAGGAGCGGGAAAAATATCGCGTGAATTAAATGAAAGCGGAACAAACTGTGGTGATACGTTTTTGATGACTTGTTTAGAACCGATTTCCTGGTCAGCTTTTATTTTTAATTCATATTCTTTATTGTCGCAACAACCCTTTGAATGAAACATGGTTGTCGAACTGCATGTTTTGGAGATCTTTGATGAAAAAGAAATCTTATCTAATTTGCCACAGCAATAATGTAGGTTAAGCGTCATTCCGAAAGAAGTGACACCATACACCAGCACTAACAAAAGAGCAAAAACCTTTTTCATCGAAAGTAAAGATAACTATTTTTAGCAGCCACAAGTACAGCTTTCGCAAGTGCACACCTCGCAGTTGCAATTAGGATTTCCGCAAGCAGGGCCGCTGTTTTGATTATTTTTTTCTATTGTTTTCATGGTAATATATTTTGAATGATAAAGGTAGAATCTTTATTAACCGTAGTTGTTACACAATTCAGGGTAAGATTTATATAATTATGGCATTGGCTATAACGCATCTAAAGACCTGCGTTTATTTTGCCCTATCTTTTTGAAGTGGCTCGGAGTAAGCCCTGTCACTTTCTTAAACTGGTTTGAGAGATGTGCAACACTGCTATAGCCCAATGTAAAAGCAATTTCGCTGATGTTTAATTCATCGTAAATAATAAGCTCTTTAGCTTTTTCGATTTTGTGATTGATAATGTATTTTTCAATAGTGATGCCTTCCACTTCTGAAAAGAGGTTACTTAAGTATGAATAATCTTTATGAAGACTTTCAGAAAGCACTTTGGAAAAGTTATACCTGTTGTCTTGTTCTCTTTGATGGATTTGTGCAATTACTATATTTTTGATCTTCTCTATTACCTGCTGCTTACTATCATTAAGAAGTTCAAAACCTGTTTTCCTTAAATCATCGGCTATTTTTTTTAATTTCTTTTCCCCCGGCGCTTTGCTTATATCCACTTCTCCCAGGCGAACATAATTTGGCTGAAGATTATTATTTTTTAAAATTTGTTCTACCGAAGTTATACACCGGGGGCAAACCATGTTTTTTATATAAAGGAGCATCAATCAAAAATATAAATATTAGCTGATTTTATAAAACATGGTAACCGCATCTATATTTAAGTTTGTAACTTTTGTGCCTGTTATACCGAAGTTGATAACAGCAACAAACCTTTCTTCTCTTGTTGGTGTATTCACCAATAAGTTCTTAATCAAAAGTTGTTGTTCACAAGACCGATAATGAGGGGAGATGTTATGGAAAAAATAAAGTGATTACGGCAGCCAACCTAAACTTATAAATTTGAGTTTTATTAGAGAATACTTTTTATGATACAATTGTTGTTTTCCCTTCTTCTAAGCTTTAGCTTGCCTTCTGTTACCTGGCTGAAAGATATAGATGCAGCAAAGGAACAGGCTAAGAAAGAAGATAAATACATATTACTAAACTTTTCTGGTTCAGACTGGTGTATACCCTGTATGCGGTTAGAAAAAGATGTTTTCGAAACCGATGCCTTCAATCAATATGCAAAAGGTCACCTGGTGCTTGTAAACGCAGATTTCCCAAGAAAAAATAAAAACCAGCTTTCCAAAGCACAGCAAAAGATCAATGATGCGCTGGCCGAAAAATATAACCCGGATGGAAGCTTTCCATTTACTTTATTGCTCGATAGTAATGGTAATAAAATAAAGATATGGAATGGTTATTACAAAGATGGCGCAGATAATTTCATAAATGAGATCAAAGTAATTACCGAAAAAAATTAATGCATGCCACAACAGGCTTTTACAAAAGAATTAAAGCTCATGGGCAATCGTTTTGGCCTTACCGTGGTAGCACACACACAGGAGTGGGCAGAAGAAATGATTGATACAGGCATTAAGGAAATTCAAAGAATTGAAAAAGTATTAACCACTTTTAGTGATGATAGCGAAACGAATCTTATCAATAAAAATGCGGGCATCGGCCCCGTTAAGGTAAGCAGCGAAGTGTACAACATTATTGAGAGGAGTATTCGCATATCATCTGTTACACAGGGCGCTTTCGACATTACTTATGGAAGCATAGATAAGAAGCTTTGGAATTTTGATGAGACAATGAGCACGTTACCAGATGCGCAGCAAGCAAGAAAAATGGTTCGGCTTATCAATTATAAAAACATTGTATTAAACAAAGAAGCACGAACTGTTTTCTTGAAGGAAAAAGGGATGCGCATTGGCTTTGGCGGCATTGGAAAAGGATATGCAGCAGAGATGGCAAAAGAAGTAATGAAGAAAAATAATGTTACCAGCGGCGTAGTAAATGCATCAGGAGATTTAACTACGTGGGGCACGCAACCGAATGGTAAACCATGGACGGTAGGCATTATTCACCCGGATTATAAACAATATCCTTTTTCCTACCTCAATATTAGTGATATGGCTGTGGCCACTTCAGGTAATTATGAGAAATTTGCCATTATTGATGGCAAAAAATATTCGCATACCATTGATCCCCGCACAGGCATGCCTGTTAGCGGCATCAAAAGCGTAACTGTTATTTCTCCCAATGCAGAAATAAGCGATGCAATGGCAACTCCGGTAATGGTGATGGGTATTCACAATGGTTTAAATCTCATTAACCAGTTAAAGCAGGTGGAGTGTGTGATAATAGATGATGATGATAAAATCTATACATCCAAAAATATTAATTGTATATAAGATCATGAAGAAAACCTATTCATTAGCGGTAGTTGTGCTGTTATTAGTTGCATCGGGTTGCAGCACGGTTAAGGCATATCAAAAAAATAAAATCAACGATGCGGAAATGATTTTAGGAAACAGGAAGGTAGAAAAAACCGAAAGTAATTTTCAAAGCTACCGGGAAGGCGCAAGCGGGGCCAATGGCGGTAAGGTTGGCGGCGGCTGCGGATGTAATTAACTCCATACTCTATAATAAAATAATGAAGAAAATCTGCCTTAGTGTTGTTGGAATGTATTGTATGATGTTATCAGCATTTTCGCAATCCAATGATACAGACACTACCAGTTACAAGAGCAAGAAGCTGCAATTTGACGAAGCAAATCTTGTATCAGGATATTACAATCAAAATGGAGATCACTCTGCTGTTACAGGTGGCATAGGCACACAAAAGCTGAACGATGTTGCCAATATATTCGACCTTCAACTGGTAAAATGGAATGAAGCGAATAACAAATATACCTGGAACCTGGAACTGGGTGTAGACCATCATACTGCAGCATCACAGGCTTACGTATCGCAAAGCGGCGCATCTCAAAAAGGCGGAACAAGAGTTTACCCTTCAATAAACTGGCAGGTGGAAAAGGATGACGGTTTTACCTTTGGCCTTGGCGCTGGTATCTCTGATGAATACAATTATCATTCTTACAATGCCAATTTTTTAATCGGCAAAACATCTAAAAATAAAAATACTGAGGTAAGCTTTAAAGGCCAGGCTTTCCTTGACAAGGTTACGCTTATAGAACCTTCTGAACTGATACCGAAAGTGGTAGTAACATCGGGAACTACTTATACTACCGCAAGCGGCAATGTAATAACATCGGGTGACGGGCATCATAAAGCAAACATTCCTACATCGCCAAGAAACACTTTTTCGGGTTCTCTTACGTTGACACACGTAGTGAATAAAAATATGCAGGTAGCCTTAATAGCAGATGGGGTTGCGCAAAATGGGTATTTGAGCCTCCCATTTCATCGTGTATATTTTAAGGACCAGGACTCTGCAAAAATTGAGACATCTTCCGGATACAAGGTATAAATTGCCTTTAGCTGTACGGCTGAATTATTTCCTGGGAGATAAAGTTATTCATACGATCTTACTATCGGTATTACACTGATAGCTGGGGCATTACCGCTCATACAGCAAGCATTGAAATACCTTACAAAGTGTCACCTTTCTTTTCAATAAGCCCTTTTTATCGGTATTATACCCAAACGGCGTCGCCCTATTTTGCTCCCTATAAAGAGCATCTTACGTACGGATACCTATTACTCCAGCAATTATGATTACTCCGCATTTAACTCTCAATATTATGGAGTAAATTTTAAGATAACACCAAAAAACGGCGTATTCCGAATACCTTCATTTAATACTATAGAAATAAGATATGGGCATTATACCCAAACAACCGGATTGCAGGCGGATAATATTGGTATCGATCTGAAATTTAAGTAACTAATCGCTGAATTACTCTTTGTGAAGCAAAGCATATTTCTATAACCGTTTGCTAACTCATAATAACAAGCCGCGTTTTAATACGTACCCTTTGTCCTTTTTTCTTCTCACCAATGTATCTCACAAAGCACGGCGGGAAGTTTAAAAATTTAGTCAGATGTTATGTGACCGAAAAAAACTTTGACAGAAGCAGGAGAAAACACACATTTATAGCTTTTGCGAGAAAAAGTGCAATTTTGACCAGGCATGGTAGCAAAATTGTAGTGATAATTTTTATGTGGTATAACCCAAAACCAGTATAGTATGTATTTAAAAATATCTCAATGGTTATTATTGGTCTTTCTTATACCTTCTGTAGCATTTTCACAAAAAGATACGCTGATTAATAAGCTGGATGGCTTAAGCAGAAAAACTGATAGTGCAGGAGGACAGATAAATAATATTTCACCAAAAGCCTATAATGAGGACACCAAACTCACTTTCCATACTTACTTTGTATTATTTGGAAGTAATGTGAAACAGGCTTTTACGAAGCCCTTTCACATGAACCATCAAGATTGGGTTCGGTTAGGGAAGTTTGCCGTACTAGTCGGCGCACTATCTTTCGCCGATGAACTCATCCAAAAAGGTGCATTAAGCGTTAGTAATGAAAGCAGCGGCGTGAAGAATGTAAGTAAATACATTACCAATTTCGGAGGCGTTTATGAAGCAATAGGGCTCGTCACGTTTGGAGGCTACGGATTTATTTTTAAGAACGAAAAAGTGCAAACTACTGCTTTGCTTGCCACCCAGGCATACCTTACAGCCGGAGCCGTTGAAAGTGTTACAAAGTTTATAGCAGGGCGTACCAGGCCGTCTTATTATCCTGCCGGAACCGAAGCAGAACCAACGTTCCTGGGACCTTTCGCAAAAACAGCAACCACTTCCACGGGCCGCAAACTCTATAGCTCTTTCCCCTCAGGACACACAACAGTGGCCTTTGCTGCAGCAACTGTTTTTGCCCTGGAATATAAAAACAATCCTGTGATACCTGTTGCAGCTTATAGTGCCGCCACATTAATTGGTCTTAGCAGAATTGTACAAAATGCTCATTGGAGCACAGATGTACTTGTTGGCGCAGCGCTGGGTTATTTAACGGGGAAGCAGGTAGTGAATAATTATCATCGCTATTCAAAATTGAAGGCGCCGGGGCAAAAGGAAAATACCGTCACTTTTAATGTTGGTTATAGTGCCGGCCATTTAACGCCAGGAATTATTTATTCATTTCGCTGACCTTTTGACTTTGGTCGTTAATATCATTTAAAGCGGTGTAAAATCTCTTACATTTTTTCTGATAATTCTTGTTACCCTTTGCGATAACCATCTTATAGTAAGAAAGAATATTCTGTCTTATGGGGATCGATATATTACTAACATTTTCTTTATCCAGCTTTTGCGTCCATTCTTCATAAGTTTTATCTGCAAGATTATATTCAAAAAGTTCTGTAGGCTTTCCTGTATCAAAATCTTCATCGGTTAACGGGATATAAGGTTCATCTTTAAATCGCTTTATGTCTGCGCCATAATATTTTTCGATGGTATCAAAACTCTGGTCAAAATATTTTTCCGATTGAAGATTAGGCAGCTTAAATTTTAAAGCCTTAAGCGGGCCAACCTTGGGTAATATTCTTATAAAAACAGATAGCAGGGCGGGAAAAAAGCCTGGGTGCCTGTACCCCTTTCCATATTCTTTATCGTACTCTTTCACATGCATTTTATACCTGAATCTCTTACTGGTTATTGTTGAATCTCTTTGTATTAATTGGGAACCCTTTGATGCCCATGCCGTCTTGGTTATAAATGGAAAAACATTAGCAATTACATACCTGAAAAAGTCAATACTGGATTGAAGATGATGCTTATAAATAGTGTTTAAATTAAGCCCATACACCTCAGCGAAAGCTCTTGATAGAACGGCAGTATCTATTTTGAAGCCAATGAAATCATGATAAGACTGTGAGGCATAGTTGCCCTTTGCTGTCTGCAACACATCAAAGCCAAATTCCATTCTTAAATGCGAAATTTCATTGTCACCATAAGTAACCACATCTCCATATTTTTTTCTCATCTTTTTATATAAAAGAGGTACACTTCGGTTGGTCGCTAGTGGATGGCCATAATTGTCTGCCAGATAGTGTGATAAGAACCCCAATGCAAATGCATATTGATTTAGATTGTCCGCATCTTTTAATAAACTGTCCACCATATCCCCGCTTCTAACGTAATGAACAAGGTTTGTAAAAAGGTGGCTTCCCAGCGGATAATAACCCATGTCGGGACAAACGGCACCGCCATAAGCGTATGCATGGGCTGTTTTTAGATCTTCACTTGTGGCAGCGGGATATTTTTCTTTAAGCAACGGAAGCAGGAAATTATCCCACGCGGCATCAATTACTGCTTCATGAGTAAGTACTCCAAAACTTTTACTACTTGAAGGGAAGAAAAAGATTATTGCAAAAAAAAATAATTTAATCAATCGTAATTATTATAGTAACCACAACATACAAAAATTTATTTTGCATTCAAAATGGCTGCTTGTATAATATGTACGCTTTTAAATTATCTTCATCAAGTTCTTAGATTAAAAAATGTTGCCTTGCTGAATAATAATAAAGCCAATTCTATCGATCGCATTTTTTTATTGCTCTATCAGAAAGACTTCATTATCACCTTTAGGCAAAAGTTTTGTAATGAAGGGGCCTTCTTCTATAAGGGCTTCTAAATGTTTAGCGCCATTAGGAATGTCGAAAACAAGAACAGTTTGTAATGACTGATGCAGCTCAAGCCTTTCATCAATGGGAATTTGTTGACCATATAAAGTATTAAATGCCTGCTGGCCTTCTTTAGATATTGCCCACGATTGTCCTTTTTCATTAATGATGTGAACCCCTGGCTCGGATGGTTTTTGTGCTATTCCTTTAGCGCGGTTTGACAGGGTAATGTGCAACAAGATAAATTGCCCCTTTGGATAAACAGTCCCTAACGCCGGCAATCGTTCTGCCTTAGTAACAGTAGCGCACCAGTCATCAAAACATACATCGGTGCCGAATGGAACTGTTTTGTTATTACTGAAAAAGTAACATCCTGACCATAATGCGCTGTAAGCAATTAAAACTGCCAGCACGGTACGAACATTGGTAACAATATTTTTGTGCTGAATTGATTTGATACAAATTTTTATCGCGAATACAACAACGAAGAGAAATGTTGCAATGAAAATTAGGGATGCCATTTAATTACATTATATGTTCCTGATTAAGATTTTTATACGTATTTTTTAAGTAAGCCTTGATCTTTAAGTGAACAAAACTGATTCGGTTAATTCTCCAATCGTAGCTATCAAATGTAAGGATTACAATTCATAGAATTCTACAAGTGTCATTGTGTAATTTATCACAACAGGAGCAATTCAAGGCTGACAGGAGAGAAGTGTCAAATTTACATAGGATAAACGAACCTTTACCGTTTTAATATATTTCTTCTATAATCTGTTTAATATCAATATCAATCCAGAAGCTACTCAGTTGAGCTTATCCCTTACACTTTTATAGTTTTCATCTTTCTGCGCAAACATTTCAGGTCCCTGCGCAACGATTTCATGAACACCAAACCCTCATTCATGACAACGAATGCTTCATTCATGACAACGAATACTCCATTCATGACAACGAATGTCGTATTCAGGTCTCCCAATGTCTCATTCATGTTCCCGAATAAGGAATTCATGACAACGAATACTCCATTCATGACAACGAATGTCGTATTCAGGTCTCCCAATGTCTCATTCATGTTCCCGAATAAGGAATTCATGTCTCCTGCAAACGAATTCATGTCTCCCGATGTCTCATTCATGTTCCCGAATAAGGAATTCATGTCTCCTGCAAACGAATTCATGTCTCCCAAAACTGTGAAGAGGTCTCCCAAAACTGTGAACGGGTCTCCCAAAATAGTAAAGGGGTCAACGAATGGGGTGTAAAGGTGTCCTTAAAAGGTATTCGTATAGCCCGAAGTTGTATTTGTATTGGTTGAAAAGCTGCTCTTATCAGTGCAGGAAGCAAACCGTTTCCCGGCATTTGCAAATAAAAAGCCGCCCGAAGGCGGCTTGTAAGAGAAAATCAGTTTATTAAATTATCTTCCTGCTTGTCCGTTAAGGAATAAGCCGGTAACTTCTGCTTGGGTTAAAGCTTTATCATAAAGTCTCAACTCATCAATTTTTCCAGCCCAGTTACCATTTGAACCAACCGTACTAGATACACCGTAGACGCCAGGCGCCCATGTACCTATTGTACCCTCTACAGGAGGAGTCGCTGTCCAGTTAAGATTGCCCTGAGGCGTTGACCGCTGGGCCATCCAAAAGAACAGTAGAAAGGTTTAGGCCATAAGCAGATGAATTTTGCGTTGCCAGACCATCCTGATACACTATATAAGTAGACGTTCCGCCATTATAGGTCATAACAAAATGCACCCATTTACCAATTGCTGCTGTATCATAAGTAACCATTGTAAAGCCTTTATAATTTGTAGCAGTTGTAAACGTTGTGCCTGCATGAATCTGGAGTGAATCACCAGATACCGGCACATAATGTTCTGCTTCCAGAATTATCAAAGGATCTGCACCATTAGCATCTGCAAGGAAAAACAAACCCTGGGGTGCATTTGCATGAGCAGGCATACCCAAAGGCTGATAAGCTTCCCAATACCATACACTTACAGAAAAGCTTTGTAAAGTTGCCATGGCTGCGCTGGGCGTAAAGGATGCATAGGCAGTGCTATCACCTTGGTAGGCTTGTCCCCTAACACCTGGAACAAACGTAACATTAACAGGTGTACCTGCGATGCCGCCTTTAATATCATTGACATTTCCATCCATTGGCCAATAGGCAATAAGATCAGCAGCCGCTACGGAATCTGACGTAGTATAGCCACCAAGAAGCGGAATAGCAATAACTGTAAAAGTAGTAGTAGCACTTCCTGCTGAAGTGGTTACAGTTAATGTTACCGGACCAGCCGTTGCGGTAGAGCCAATTGCAATGGTTCCTGTAATGGAAGTAGCTGTAGCTGTAACACTTGATAAAGTTACACCTGTGGCAGTGGTTGTTACAGAAGCGCCTGTAAGGTTAGAGCCAGCAATAGTGAACGTGCTGGTAGTGCCAACGGTATCGCCCGAAGGGGTAATGCTGGTAACTGTCGGGCCTGACGCTACAGGAGTGGAATTATCTTTTTTGCTGCATGATTGAATGACTGCAGCCGAGATAAAGATAATACAGGCAATTGCCAGTAAATTTTTTAATTTTAATAATTTCATTTGCTCGAGATTTTAATTTTTGTAAATTTTGTTAAAAGTAAGAAAAGATATATAAGCGGGAACCGCAGAATTGTTAAACATAAGTATAAATTTCAAAGCGCTTAAATATAGCACTATTTTCCATCAATACCCAGGATTTTGAGTAAGTTTTCCACCACTAATAGCGATTTCAGATGAAGGAATCGGCAGCAATTCATTTTTACCGGCCTGGAAATTCGTTTTACCTGAAGCGATCATTACCTGTGCAGCCCTACCCTGCCTTACAAGATCCCAGAAACGATCATGCTCCATTGCCAGTTCTACACGCCGCTCATTCCAAATGGCAGTCCGTAAGTCTGGTTGGGAAGCAGCAGTGGTAGCAGGAAGACCTGCTCTTGCCCTTACCATATTCAAATACATAATTGCATCACCCTGGTTATTCAGCTCATTGGCAGCTTCTGCTTTTATAAGCAGCACTTCCGCATAACGGAGTATGTGCAAATTTTTTTGACACAATCCCCTGTCACCTTCGAACACTTCTATCTGTGGAAGTATCACTCCTAAAGATCCCGGAGGCAGCAATCTCTTGCTATGATAGGCTTTATAATTATAATTTATGCTGATACCCACCAAAGTAGGAACTTTAAAGCCATCGAACAAAGTATCCGGCGGAGAAGATGCCGGAAGCATTATGATAGTGGCTGCCTTTCTTACATCGCCGGGCTCATAAGCCGCAACGAGGTTTGCAGAGGGCTCATCAAAACCAAATCCATCATCACCTAATGGCTGGTTGAAGCCGGGGTTATCCCACGGCGTAGTGGGCGTACCCATTCCATTATCCTGCCTCGGCCCCTGAAATTCTACATATTCAGGTATACCATAATCTGCGCTGCCATAGATACCTGTTTCCACTTCAAAGATGGATTCAGCACTATTATCTCCTGCCTGTCTCCATAATATAGAATAGTCAGGAATCAACTGGTATTGCCCGGAATTGATTACATCAGTGGTAAGACTATCAGCTTCCTGCCAGTTCTTTAAATACATATCCACTTTTGCAAGCAGCGTTTCTGCAGCGCCTTTCGTGGCCCGTCCTACATCAGTAGCGCCCTTTAAAGGCAGGTTGGCGATGGCAAATTGCAGATCAGGGATAATTGCCTTATTGTACACATCACTTGCGGATGCACGATAGTAGAAGGAGCTGTCCTGGTTTGTAGGACCATTGGGCACCTTTAACACGAGGGGAACGCCGCCAAACATGCGAACCATATTGAAATAAAAATATGCCCTGAGAAATCTCATTTCTGCGGTAAGCCTTGTTACCTGGGCGGCAGGCAATGCAGCCTGCGTTAAACCATTAATGGCGTTGTTTGTCCTGGAGATTCCGGCATAATAACCTCGCCACAAGCCGGCAACAAATGTATTATCCGAGGTAAGCGTAAAATTATCTATAGCCTGCGCCAGTGGCTGGTCCCCGGGGTAACTGCCCTTATCGGCATCATCAGACATGATGTTGGTTACTGTAATAAAATAAATTCCATGGATATCATAACTTCCAAACCCGGATTGAGTGGGATCAGGAGTTATTAAAGCGTTATAAGCGCCTGTAACATTATCCAGCGCCACCTGCGGATCTGTAGTAGCCGTTCCCTGGCCCTGTATGGGCACATCTAAAAACGTTTTTTTGCATCCTATACTCAATGAAACAAGCAGGAGAAGCAGGAGCGTTTTATTTTTCATTTATGGATAAACATTTAATATTCATAATTAGTGTTCTCATCATATTCCGAGATTGATCCCAACAGCAAAGGTTTTCGTAGTAGGATACGTACTTAATTCTATTCCCGCATTTGTAGGCGATGAGCCGGGCAGTTCCGAAGTAAACCCGCCGTACTTCTTCAGAGTCACCGGGTTCTGCGCATTCAGGAATATCCTGCAGTTGGTAAATACGTTTTGTCTCTTTAAAAGTGCCTTGCCGAAAGTGTAACCAATTGTCACGTTATTAAGGCGTGCATACGTGCCCGACGCAAGAAAATAAGACGAAGCAGGAAGATTTCCGCCATTTGCCAGCGGCTGTGTATTTGACTTATTTTGAGCCGTCCAAAAACTGGTGGCAACGGACTCCTCCAGGTTATCTTTCGCAGCTACTCTTGCCTGCTGCTTTCCATTATATACCTGGTTGCCAATATTTGCATATATGTCAAAGGAGAAATCAAGATTTTTATAGTTCAGGCCACCTGAAAAACCAATATATAGTTTGGGCTGATAAGAGCCTAAATAGGCGGTATCTAATGTACCATCGGGCTTGAACTGGTATTTAAACTCGCCCGGTTGAGCACCCGGCTGAAGCGGCTGGCCGTTTTTACCAACATAAGAATCAATATCTGCCTGGCTTTGGAAAACGCCTACTACCTTCCTCATAAAGAAAGAACCAATAGGGTATCCTGCTTTAGTCTCTGTAGTAAAATATCCGTTTATGTTGCCGTCAAAAATGGGTAAGCCCCCGTTGAGGTTCACTACCCTGTTCCTGTTAGAAGTGACATTACCCCCCACATAGTAAGAAAAGTTTTTACCGACGTTATCATGCCAGCGAAGCGAAAACTCTATTCCTTTATTATCAATAGTTGCTGCATTGGTGAGCACATCGCCAGGAACGATGCTACTGTTAGGGTTTGCCTGGCTGCCAAAGGTGCCCGGAACCTGCACATATATTAATGCGTCATTTACCTTTTTATCATACACATCTCCTTCTCCTGTAAGCCTGCCATCCAGCAATGAAAACTCTAAACCGAAATCGGCTTCTTTGGTAGTTTCCCAATGAATATTCAAGTCTTTTGTTTGAGGTACAATAGAACCCGTTGTAGCGCCTGAGCCGGTGGCACCGCTATTGAAGAAATATGGAATGTTTCCCAATACAGTGAGCACAGAAGCATCCGGTGCTATTAATGAATTACCCAACTCTCCCCAGCTCCCCCTTAGTTTTAAATATTTAAAAATGTGCTGGTTTTCCATGAACTTTTCACTGCTGATAACCCATCCAGCACTTACACCGGGAAAGTATCCCCACCTGTGGCTTGTTGAAAATACAGAGTTCGCATCTGCACGGAAATTGCCTGTAAACTGGTACCGGTCTTTATAGCTATAAAATATTCTTCCAAAATATGAGTTGGTGCGGTATTTTAATACATTGCTGCCATTGAACTGGAATGCAGCATCACCGTTTTGTAAATACCACTCACTCTGTACCGGCGGCACGCTATACCTTGAAGCAGAAGAGCCAACACTGTTGTATTCCTGTGCTTCTGTACCTGCTAACAGGGTTATTTTACTATCGCCAAAATCTTTGGCGTAATTAATCGTGTTGCTCCACACCCAATGGTACGATTTTGAATTGGAGATGGCCAATGTGCTCCTCGTAGCTCCCTGGCTTCCACCATTTACATTGAAGAAAGTAGTATCGTTAGAGTGCTCATAAGTATAGGCCCTGTCATCGCCAAAAATTAGTTCATCACTAAACGTTGACCTGATGGCTATGGATTTTATGGGTTTTACTTCCACATACACATTGCCCTGCAAATTGTTACTATGGCTTAAATCATTGGTGTTTTGAGCATCCAGTACGGAATTGCCTACATTCTGGTATTGAGAAGTATTGCCAAATTTCCCATTCAGCATAGCAGGAACTAATGGAGATGCGCGATAGGCATCTTCAGTAATGGTTCCTGTAGGCACATTTTGCGATGCCTGGTTGGCAAATGAAGCTGTAGTGCCGATCTTAATGAAAGATGCGGGCGTGAATTCATTATTTAAACGAACAGTATATCTTGTATAATTATTAAAAATAATGATTCCCTCATCCGTTAAATATCCAAGGCTTAAGGAATACCGGTTATGATCGCTGCTTCCGGAAGCAGAGATACTGTGATTCTGGTAAAAAGCATTTCGTAAAATCTGGTTGAACCACTTTGTGTTGTAGGCAGTAGAGTCAAAAGGCAAGCCTGTTATCGCCGTTTCGTAAGCGATGTATTGATGTGCATCAGCCATTGGCACCACATACGCTGCCTGTTGAATACCGAAGTTGCCGGAATAGTTAACCTTTAATTTTCCGGAACCTTGCTTGGTAGTTACTAATATTACACCGTTAGCACCTCTTACTCCGTAAATAGAACAGGCAGATGCATCTTTTAAAACATCAACGGATAATATATCCGCAGTGTTTATGTTGGTAATATCGTCTGTCCATATTCCATCAACAATATACAAAGGATTTGCACCGCCTAATATAGAACCAGCACCTCTTATAATAACCTGCGGGGTACTTCCCGGTTGTCCGCTGCTGGATACCTGCACTCCGGCGACTTTACTTTGTAAAGCCTGTGTGAAAGTAGTTACCGGTTGCTTCGTTAGTTGTTCGCCTCCTACATGAGCCACTGAGCCGGTTACATCCACTTTGCGCTGTGTGCCATATCCTACAACTATTACCTGTTGTAATTCTCTTGCTGCAGAACCAGCTAAGGTGACTGCAACGGTGGAACGGCCGCCCAATGCAACACTTTGTGACTTATAGCCAACAGAGGATATTACCAATGTTGCATTTGGATTGGTCACGCTTAGGAAAAAGTTTCCGGAAGAATCCGTGGAGGTTCCGTTAGCAGTTCCTTTTACCTGCACACTTACACCGCCAATGGGCAAACCGTCACTGCCAGTAACAGTACCGGTAACTGTTTTGGCTTGTGCAAATAAATGAAAAGGTACCAGGATAGTTATAAATAAAAAGCAACTAATTGAAAGCAGCTTTTTGTAAAAGTCATAAGGAGATTTGAACATGAGCAATCAGATAATATTGAATAAGCTATATTAGTATGAGACAAGTAAAGGTATTATTAAGATGCATATAATTATAAATTTATTAAAAAATCACTATAAAGTAATGTATTGAAACAATAGTTTCTTATATTCCGGCGTAGATTGGTTTTGACAAAATTACGATATGAAAAAAATTGTTTTTATAATCATAAGTGCAGGACTGTTCTTGTTTACAGAAGGACAGGATAAGCCTGCCAAAAAATATATCCTGGTAATTCATGGTGGAGCAGGAACTATTTTAAAAAGTAACATGACCGATGAAAAGGAAAAGCTGTATAAACAAGGATTGCAAAATGCAATGAATGCGGGACAAAAGATTTTGCAGGAAGGAGGCACCGCCTTAGATGCGGTTGAAGCAACCATTGAAGTGCTGGAAGATGATTCATTGTTCAATGCCGGTAAAGGCGCTGTGTTTACCAATGAAGGAAAGAATGAGCTCGACGCATCTCTCATGGATGGAAAAACGTTGAAGGCAGGCGCAGTTGCCGGCGTTACAACTATCAGAAACCCGATAACTGCTGCAAGGGCAGTAATGGATAAAAGTGAGCACGTGATGATGGCAGGCAAGGGAGCAGAAGCATTTGCTGCAAAAAACGGATGCACCATTGTTGCTCCTTCTTATTTCTTTACAACGCAACGCTGGATTGATCTCCAGAGAGCTAAGAAAGATGATTCGTTGAAAGCATTGCACCAGGCAAACGGCAAAACACTCTTGAAGCAACCGGGTAATCATGATTTTAAATATGGAACGGTAGGTGCTGTTGCATTGGATGTGTATGGTAATCTTGCAGCAGGCACCAGCACCGGCGGCATGACGAATAAAAAGTTTGGGAGGATCGGCGATTCGCCTATAATTGGCGCAGGCACTTATGCAGATAACAACACATGCGCTGTAAGCTGCACGGGATGGGGAGAGTATTTTATCCGGCTGGTAATGGCAAAGAGCATTAGTGACCGTATGGAGCTTGCTCACGAAAAATTGAAGGATGCAGCTGATGAAATGATCATGAAAAAACTACCTGCTTTAGGAGGAGATGGCGGATTGATAGCCGTGGATAAAGATGGAAATTTCGTAATGAGCTTTGATACAGAAGGAATGTTTCGGGGTTATGTAAAATCAAATGGAGAAAGTAAGATAGAGATATATAAATGATGCCTTACTTAAAATAATCTTGGTGCTAAGAATGGTTCGTATACAAGGTAAAATATTTGATTGATTAATACATTACTCCAGCCTTCGCTCTCCTATCTTTGCATACACTTAAAAAAAACACCAATGAAATTATCAGGGAATACGATATTAATTACCGGCGGGGCAACCGGTATAGGTTTGGGACTTACAGAAAGATTTATTAAAGAAGGCAATACGGTAATTATTTGTGGCCGAAGAGAAGCAGCATTACAAGCAGTGGCAGACAAATTTCCCTCCGTGATTACCAGGGTTTGTGATCTTTCACAGGAGCCGGATCGCGATCAATTGTATAACTGGGTATCGCGGCAATCATAGCAATGTAAATGTGCTGGTAAACAATGCCGGTGTTCAGCAATGGATGAATGTAACTGATAATAATTTTTACCGCAATGCCAAAGATGAGATCGCCACTAACATTGTTGCGCCGCTGCATCTTACATCACTGTTCCTGCAACTGCCCTCGCTTACTACCATAATGAATGTCACTTCAGGATTGGCATTTGCTCCTTTTGCGAAGGTGCCTGTATACTGCGCCACCAAAGCATTCTTTCATTCTTTTACCTTATCCCTTCAGTATTTGCTTAAGCAAAAAAATATAGAAGTTGTTGAAATCATACCGCCGGCCCTCAATACTGATCTCGGGGGCAAAGGGCTGCACGATGCAGCACCTCCTGTAAGCGATTTTATAGAATCGATATTTCAACAGCTCGGAGAGGGCAAGACTACGCTTACTTTTGGCTCCAGTGAAACCAGGTTAAAGTCAAGCCAGGAAGAGTTGCAAAAGGCATTCAAAATGATGAATCCATAACGATTAAGGCTTTAAAAGGGCTTTGCACACGGAAGTGGATTGAATTGCAGGTATGGAAATGTTTTCGTATATAGCATAACTGTTACGCTGTAAATGATTACGGGAATTAATCACAATTTTTTATATAATTAATATTTTGATTCGTAGATTGTCTTTTAAATTTGATGTAATAAAAATTTTAAATAATAATAATCATGGCGACAAAAGTTCCTGAAGGATATGGGACGATAACCCCTTACCTTATTATAAAAAATGCGGAAGCTTTTATTGACTTTTCACAAAAAGTTTTTAATGCCACATTGTTAATGAAACACCTGCGCGATGAAAAAACAATCATGCATGCAGAAGTGAAGATCGGTACGAGCATTATCATGTTTGCGGAAAGTACAGATGCACACCGAAGCGAACCAGGAAGTTTTTTTATTTATGTGGATGATGCAGATGCCACTTATCAACTGGCTTTGCAAAACGGCGCATCTTCTTTAGCCAAACCTGCAGACCAGTCTTATGGAAGATCTGGAGGAGTAAAGGATGCGTGCGGAAACACCTGGTGGATCACTTCAATGGCATAATGCCGATATAGCTTTAATGGTATAATAATTGGGTAAGTTATAAAAAAGCTATATGAAAAGTATTCTCATTTTTGCTGTGGTAGCAGCCGTAGGTATTGTAGCTGCTTATTACATTATGATAGAAAAAGAATTGCCCCGCGAAATTGAATAGCGATTAAAAATAGGTATACGATTTTATAGTAACATCTCCCACACCATCGCTTGCCGTATCGGAAAGAACCCTGTTCTGAGAATCAAAAGTATAAGTATGCTGGAAGGTAAGAATATTGCCGCTTCCATCATTAAATGCAGCTGTCTTTACCAGGTTTTTGCTGCTTACAGAAAAGCTGGTGAGTATAGTAATACTGTTCATCTTATCAGTATAATAATCATACGTAGTCGTTCCCTCATCATCCGTTACTTTGATTACATTACCATTGCTGTCCCATGTATAATCGGCTTCATCACCTACAGTTTGCACACCGGATTCTATAAAATAAGTAATGTCTTGTATAAGCTGGTTCTGGCTATTGTAAGTATATTTATCAGTGGTGGTATCGTTGGTGTTATTATATTGAAAAGCGCTGTCAATAAAAGAGCTGCTGTTGAAATAAAATTGGTTATGAATAGATAGTGTGCCTGAGTTGTAAATATCAAGGGTATTGAGGCCGGAAGAAGTATAAGTATAAACAAACTTATTGCCCGCGTTCGATTCTGATACAAGGCTGATAAGCCGATTGCTGTTATCATAATTTGCATCATAAGTTGTAACAGAATGTTGACCGGCAACAGTTATATCTTCCGTATATGTTTTTATTTTGGAGGTATTATTATTAGTAGTATCTGTTGTTGTAGTGGTAATATCGTCGGGCTGATAGTCCTTTTGGCAGGAAGCAAAAGAACACAGCAAAAAGACTCCAGCAATAATTTTCAGCATTCTCATAATGGTATTATTTTGGGTAAAGTTTTTTACTTAAAGAAATACAAAAAACAATTGTAAAACAAATCTTAATTACTGCCCAGCCATAGCAACGCGTTTATGATCATTTGATCCTGCACAGGATTATCAAACTGGAATGATAACTCCCGGTTGCTTTTATCTTCATAAGCCATATCATTATGTCCCATGTTTACATACACCATTTTATATTTTTTATTTGTCCATACTACCGGATAGTAGCCACTATGCCATATCTCGCTTTGCTTTGGACCTGTGCCCAAAGGAAAACTTGAAGGGTCAATGGATAAAAGAATTTTTATATCAGGATTTTTAGTAAGATCATTATCCCACCGATACCATTCATTGGGCGACGACCTGAATGTTGCAGGCAGGCCTTTGGTTACAGGATGGCTGGTATCTTCTACTTTTAAAACGGCAGAAGTTGGGCGCCATGTATTGCTTTTATATTGTCCTGAGCCTAAAAATTCATTGTGATACCAATTCCAGTTTTGCGGGTAAGCAGAAGGCGTTAAGGCAAAGCCTGCAAAGTGAAAGCCCATCCATCCGCCGCCATGCTTCATATAATTTTCAAATGCTACTCGCTGTAAAGAATCTTCAGGCCGTGTATCCAGGAAAAGGATCACTTTATATTTCCCCAGCGTATCCTTATTAAGCTTCGTCCAATCGTTGGTGGAATCATATTCAAAATGATATTTTTTTGCAGCATTAGGAAACCACCGGTTTGCTTCATGTACAAAACTGATATGTGCAAGATCTTCTTTCGCTGTATAAAAAGCAAGCACTTTAAATTTAAGTGCTGTCCTGCGTATATCCAAAACAGCAGAACAACATAAGTAAAGCAGTTGCTAATGCATTTCTCATATCTTCTATTTAAGTGAATATAAAGTAATTTTTTTTCACGAAGATGAATTACAAAGGTTCTCCATTCTTGTACAAGGTTGCTATTCATCTAATCCATTATAATTTCCACCTTACGGCAATGGTTGGATATACTTGTAAAATATTATCAGTTGTAAGCACATGATAGTTCATATTTATTTTAGTTCCTGCTGCGAAAGTTTTATCGAAATTGTACCAAAGCTGCGGCTCTGCAAAGAAAAAAAATCTCTTACCTGTGAATGCTGATGTATAGTCATCGCCATGATTTTTATTTTCTGTCCATATTGAAAAGTCACCGGAAAACTCTGCCTTATAATTCCAAAAGCCTTTCCACCAGTACATTGTATATAAAAAGTCATTACTGGCTTTTTTATAAGGCACATATTTATAATACAATATGCTGCTTAAATATGCCTTGTGCCATGAGAAAGGATAAGCAATACCAGCAGAAAATGTGTTGGTGATGTAATAGCTATATTGTTTAGGTTCTGTAAGCCCAAGGCCACCGCTATATTGCAGGCTGATAAATACTTTTGGATTCCACAATCGGAAAGATTGGGATATCTGCATGTAAAATTTTCCTTCATTGCTGTTATCTTCTGTAAAGTCTGTTTGCATCTTTAGTAAGAATGATCCGGGCTTTATAAAAGATTTCCCCGAATCCTCATTTTTAAAATATTCAAAATAAATGGTCATAAAGTTCTTAGTATTATACACGGGATCTATTGTATGCCTTACATCGTAGTGAAGCTGGAGTGCCTGGCTGAATACTTTACAACTAATAATGCAAAGAATCATTGTGATTGAGTATTTCATGCGTAATAAATTTTAATTTAAATAAATTGCGATACTTCTAATTAGAGCAAAAGTGAATTACAATGCATGTAGATACCGGAAATGCTGTGGAAACCTTCAGAATTATACAGAAGCCTTTGGAATTATGCAGAAGTCTTTAATTTTTAAATATCTCTCCTGTTGTGAATGAATTGGATGAAAATATATTTCTAATTCTATTTAAAGAAGCATCGTACAAGTGCTTTGGTATTCCATTAACTGCGACACTCTCGGAAACGGAAAGCAAGCACTTTAGCAATATAATATTTGATGCAACAGGGCTGGTGATTGGAGCAAAAAGTTTGAAAAACTATTCTGCTTATGTGACAGACAGCAACGATGGTAAAAAGGAAAACCCGTCTGTTGCTACATTGGATACATTAGCAAGATATGTACTGCATGCGCCTTATACCAATGAGACAACACGGAAAGATAAGGAAGGCCACTTTCCTTATTGGTTTCAATATAAAACGAAAACAGGCGCAGCAATTTCTATAAAGAAAGATTTGCGCAAAAAGAAACACCCTCGATGGTTGTTACTGTTGCCTTTGCTGCTGGTAGCCATCATCTTATTTTTCATAAGCAGGTGGACACATAAACGAGATGATGAACAGTTTACAGATACCTTTCAAACACTTAACGACGATTCACTTAAAATGAAAGGCTGGATGTTGCAGTCTGTTGATTCTGCGTGGTGGAAGCGCAGGATGGAAATGCCTGGCACCCTTACTTTATTTACGCTGAAAGGTGACAACTGGCCGGATTCTTTGATGCACCAAAAATAAAAAATTTGCTTTGGAGAAAAATATCTTCAGATTGTTTCAGCACTGAAATTCACATGGAAAACTTTATACCGCAAGCAAACTGGCAGCAGGCGGGCATATTGCTTATGGAAGATACTTTGCTTACTTCCAAATCGCTGAGGTTTTCCATCGCTTATAATGATTTCTTCGGAGGCTTTCCACGACCCAAAGAAATTTTGTTACAGGGAATCAGCTCCGGCAGGAAAAGATGCCAACCCTGAAGAGATTGCCCACATTCCTATTATTCAGCATTGAAAAAGGACAGGATAGCCTTATAAAAAACAATCTTCATTTTACCGCATTAAAAATTGAAGATAACAACGGACACTTTAGATTTTTATATTCTGCAAGCCCCGTTGAAAACTTTCCATTCAAAGAAGCATTTGAAAAAGATTTGCTCATTCCGTCCAAAATATATAGCCCTATTCGCTTTGAAGGGATTTGTAAAAGATACTATTTATCAGCCTGTGCATATTACTTTTTTCAAGCAGTCGTCTTTACTGTGCAGATAATATTTGTTGAATATTAAAATTTATTGTAATACTGCTAAGTATTTTTTTAAATATCTTCTTTGCGGCACACGAACAGGTCTATCTCTAAGCCATCCTTATCCAGTCCTCTACCGTCATAACATCTGCTTGCCGGGGGAAAATTTTTGTGATAAGCAATTCGTGCACCTCTTTATCACCGTCAAGGCAGGCATCTAATAAAACAGTGATCCGGTAATCTTTATCCGCAGCTTCCCGCATGGTGGATAATACCACACCACTGGTTGCTACGCCTGTAAGCACCACATGTTGAATAGCCTGCGACCGCAAGATCACTTCCAGGTCACTGCCTGTAAAAGCGCTTACCCGCTTCTTAATCACCATCACTTCATTTGCCAGAGGCGCTACTTTTGGATGTATTCTTATAAACTCATCCAGGGTAAATTTTCCAAACCTTTCCCCTATCCTGGTAAAGCTTTTATTGTTGGCACTTATTTCAGGCATTCCCTCCCGAAAGCCAACGGTAACATAAATCACAGGTATCTTTTGCTCTCTTGCATGGCTAATTGCTTTAGCCACTTCAGTAATAAAGGAATCACTTCAGGAGGCCTGCAGTTTTCATTATATTCTCCTGAACATCCATTACCAGCAGCGCCATATTATTATCCTGTTTCATAATCTAAACTTTTTATTCATTTTATTATAAGAAGAATAATATCCCATGTCTTAGGCATCAAAAAGATACGTACACAAATGATCAATTCATCAATTTATGCTTCTTAATTCTACTGATGAAGCAAACTGATGCCCACCTGCGGCTCCAGCGCTTTGTGATCTTTTTCTGTAATGATATCTTTGTCCAGCGTGAATGTGGCTGATTGTGGAATGTTCTCGGATGATGCACCAATCTTTACTGTGTAAGTGCCCGCTTCCGCAACCCACCAGGAATCATTAGAATTATAAGAAGCCAGGTCTGCTGCTGATAAGGTAAAAGTAATCGTCTGCGATTCACCAGGTACCAGTACATTGGTTTTAGCAAATGCCTTTAATTCTTCAGCTGGCTTTTGCAGCTTTTTGCCGGGAGCACTAATATATAGCTCTGCTACTTCCCTGCCACCCACTTTGCCCGAATTGGTAATGGTTACGGTTGCGGTTATGCTTTTATCAAATGTATTGGAGCTTAAGGTTACCGGGCCATATGTAAAATCAGTATAAGATAATCCATATCCAAACTCGTAGGCGGGTTTCACTTTAAAAGTATGGTAATAACGATACCCTACATATATATCGTCTTCATACACTACTTCCGCAGGTATCATCTTCATGCCCATCATTCCCGTGGTTGCTTTATCAGGGAATTCCCTGCCGGGAAAATTTTTAGCAGATGGCACATCATTATAAGAAACGGGAAATGTAGTCGCGAGCTTACCGGAAGGATTCACCTTTCCACTCAGCACATCAGCCATAGCATTGCCACCTTCCAGGCCGGGCTGCCATGCAAGAAGTATAGCATCCGGTGCATCTCTCCACGACATCACTTCTATTACACCGCCGATATTCAACACCACTATTACCTTTTTATGCTGCGCATGAAAGGCAGCGCTTACACCTTGTATCATTGCCTTTTCAGTATCACTCAGGTAGTAATCATCCTGTTGCTTCCTGTCCCTGCCTTCTCCGGCATTGCGACCTATAGATATAATTGCCACATCATCGTTGGCAGCTTTTGCCTGTATAGTGGCATTATCCATAACATACTCAGCTATCGGAGGCGTAGGATGCATAAATTCCTGGAAAAAGTTACCTTTTGGATGCTTCAATTTTTCCGAAGCAATATAATTAGTATAGGTGCTTGCAAGCGCTGTGTCTAAAAGATAACCAGCATTCAGCAGCCCTTTTTGAAGAGAAACGGTATAAGCTTTATTCACATCTCCGCTTCCTGTTCCACCTGCAATCAGTTCATAACCATTAATACCAAATAGTGCAATACCATGCACACTGCTTTGCAAAGGCAGCGCGTTATCTTTATTTTTCAATAAAACCATACCCTGTGCTGCAGCAGACCGGCTGATGCCTGCATCTTTTGCAAGATCAGGTTGATTATTAAAAGCATATTTGGCAAAGGCAGGCGACTGTAACATAATATTCAGTATTCCTTCTGCATTTTCATCCAGTATTCGTTCACTAAGGCTGCCATCCTTTACTGCTGCAATAATCTTCTTTGTTTGATCTGGTGTACCGGGCATCAGCAGGTTGTTGCCTGCTTTCATTTGTGCCACAGGATCTGCGCCACCAAACCAATCTGTCATTACAAAGCCTTTATAATGCCAGTCATCTCTTAATACCTTTGTAAGAAGATCATAATTTTGCGAAGCATATGTGCCATTGATCATGTTATAAGAGCTCATCACCGTCCACGGATGGGCTTGTTTCACGGCTATTTCAAAACCCTTAAGATATATTTCTCTGAGCGCACGCTCACTCACTATCGTATTTACGGTATTCCGATCTGTTTCCTGGTTATTGGCAACAAAATGTTTTATAGAAGTGCCTACCCCATTGCTCTGAATGCCTTTTACCATGGCGGCGGCCATTCTGCCGGATACCAAAGGATCTTCAGAATAGTATTCAAAGTTTCTGCCGCCAAGAGGATTGCGGTGAATATTCATGCCCGGACCTAATATTATATCTACTCCGTATGCTTTTATCTCACTCCCAAAGGCAGTGCCTACATACTGCACCAGCGCAGTATCCCATGAAGATGCAAGCAAAGTACCCACCGGCCATGCAGTGGCATAGTAAGTTTTAGAGCTGTCTCCATTTCTTATAGGATCAATGCGTACGCCTGCAGGCCCGTCACTTAATACCATAGAAGGAATGCCCAGCCGCGGTATAGCCGCGGTAGTACCTGCTGCCCCGGCCACTTTATCCTGCGTAACGCCTATAGCAGGCCCGTTAGTGTTGGCGCCCGGCATATGAAAACCATTGCCCACTACCAGCTTTGCTTTTTCTTCCAGTGTCATCGCTCTCACCACTTCTTTTACTGAAGCTGTGCCGAGCTGGGGAACAGTTTCTGTTTGTGCGCCTGCATTCAGGCAAATCATTGCCAGCAGGCCTATGTAAATGCCTTTGTAAAGATTTTTTACCATGTGTAAATTGTTTTAAAAAGATATGAATAAGCAGGAGCATTAACACCTGCAATCGTTTGTGGCGGCAAGTTACAGCAAAAGATATAAATTCAGTAAATGCATGAAGCATAAGTTAAGGAAATGAGATGAATCCTTGTTATGCAGCGCTCAATCCAATAAACACTGCTATATCTTGCAATCTATATTTGCAGTGGTTATTCCAAAAGAAAATTTTATTACATAGAAAAGCATCCGAAGCAATATTGGAATGAAAAAAAGTATCAGTCCAATTATCTCAATTGTCAATGGGATTTTAATAGAACGAATATCTATCACTTTAAATTTAGCTTATGAGTTTTGAAGTCGTGGACGTTGAAGCATGTGTGAAGGCACGGCATAGAAAGTTGTTGGCGGTTCGTTGTTTATTTCTTGTGTTTTATAATTAGTTGATAATTTCTCCTTTGACATTCGCCAGTTTTTTTCGCCAATTTTGAAGTTCCTCTGGTGTTAGTCTTATCCAATCTGTCACTTCATCAACGATTTTCAATGGTTCCTGGCTGCGATAGGAACGTGTCGGATTTCCAGGAAATTTTTTGTCTGTAACATTCGGGTCGTTTTCAAAGCCACCTGTCGGCGCAACGACATAAACTCTCGGTTCCCCGTTTCTTTTGCTAATTCTGCCGCTAGTCCTGCACCGCTAATTAATGCCAAACAGCGTTTTCATCCGTTCTTTTACTCCCGGCAAGCGAACGGAAGCCGTAGCCTTTACTGCGAACCACCCTGCCATCTTTTACAATACTTACTGCAATGCCGGGAACATTGAATGTTTGCAAAGCTTTGTTTACAACACTGTCCAGCTGAGGCTGTGTTATACCTTGCGCATTGCTGATTACAATTATCAGAAAGTTGGTAAGAACAAGAAAGAAAGCAGATTTATTTTTCATGAAATCTTTAGCCATTATACGTATCAAACGGAATTGCCGCTAACACGTAATTTATGATATTCTGAGCCTCCGTGGTTGCTCCGAATAAAAAATATAGAGAAAGTTTTTTTTCTTTAGAAAATATCACGGGGTTTCAGCTATCTGTTTAACTTTGTATTATTGAAATACTTTTTATCTATAATAATATTGTTAGCCGTTGGAGTGCAAACTTTCAGCAAATGGATTATTATATTTAATTATGAAATTAACAAAGAGTATATCGCAAAAAAACTTTGTATAAATAAGGATAATCCTTCTATGCATTGTATGGGAAGTTGCTACCTTAAAAAGCAATTGCTTGCAGATGATAACAGAGAAAAGCCTGCAGGCAAAATTTCCTTTGAAAAAGATTTACAGTCCCTGGTTTTCTTTCAAAAAGTTTCTCCATTTGATTTCTCAATTGCAGCATGCAGGATCTTGCATGTTCCCAATTATACAGACTTCTTTCCTAAGAAATATGTTGTCTCTTTTTTTCAGCCCCCGCAAATTAGCCGCCTTCTTGCATAATTGCATTCCTGCTAAAGTACTTTAAGCAGCTTTTGCATTACCTATCCATTGCCAGGCATTGTTGCGATTATGTAGCAATGTGTTCATTTATCCATTTACTATTAAGAGTGGCACCAACTTAAATTATTACTATGAAAAAATATCTAATCATACTCTTCTCATTTTTTATCTTTTTTAAAACGTCTGCACAACAAACCATACAGGGCAAAATTACGGACAGTGAAACAGGATCTTCCATGGCAGGCGCAACAGTTTCTATCACCGGAACCAACATAAGCACACAAACTAATAACGAGGGAAATTTTAGCATCCAGTCAACAGGAAATTTTAAGGCTGTAACTGTTTCTTTTGTTGGATACCAAATGCAAAAAGTTAATATAAAAAACGATGAACCGTTTTTAAATATTAAAATGATAAACAGCAACGAGAACCTTAATGAAATAACCGTTACCGCTTACGAAAATAATCGCAAGCTTTTTCAAACTGCAGGTGCTATAAGCCTGCTCACCAAAAAAGATATTCAAAGAAATAATCAAACAGATTTGCTTCCCATTTTAAACACAGTTCCCGGTGTAAAAATGGAAGAGGAAGCGCCGGGTGATTTTAAAATAAGCTTGCGTGGAAGCGCTTTGCGTGATCCTTATGGTGTGCGCAATTTAAAATTGTATTGGGAAGATATTCCACTTACATCGCCTGATAATTCTGCTTCGCATCCGTTGAATATTGACCCTTCACAAGTGGGGAGTATTGAAGTTATCAAAGGTCCTTCCGGAAGCATTTATGGTGCAGGAATGGGTGGTGTAATTTTATTTAAAAATGATAAACCGAAATTGAACGAAAACAGTTTGGTCACAACAGCAACAGGCGGTTCGTTTGGTTTATTTCGCTCAAGCACCACATATCAAACCAACACAGATAATTTTAATTTATCAGCTAATTATTCACATCAAACCTATAGTGGTTATCGTGAAAATGAAGGAAGCAATAAGGATGCAACAAATATCTTCTCGCAATTTATTACCAGCCCCAAACGAACTGTCTCACTTATCTTAAATCATGATGAAGGGCATTTTGGAATTGCAGGAAGTGTAGATAGTACATGGGCAATGAATACGCCACGCAAAGCTGTTCAATATTGTATTGATAACAAAACAGGCGTAAGAAAATACACTTATACATTAGCAGGTGTATCGCAGGAATTATAAGTTCAATAATTTATTTAGTAACACAACATCTGTTTATACCGATTTTCAAACATTAAGTCATCCTTACGGACAAAGCATTTATTATAATGGCTTTTTAAAACAATCAGTGGGTGGTTATGGCGGCAGAACAAAATTTAGTTTCACTCCGCAATTAGGAAATGTAAAAGCGCAGTTCATAATTGGTGATGAGTTTCAGTATGAAAATCAACTTGCCAATACGTATGATATTGACAGTGCAAAAACCGGTAACGCTACAAACGAGCAATCAAATCAATGCAAAATCGAATACCGTTTTTGCGCAGGCAGAATTTGATTTTCCACAAGATTATTTTTTTACACTTGGTGCAAGCCTTAATAATTTATCGTATGATATTACAGACCTTGTTCCACAAAGCGCCACCTATACCAATTCAAGCGGCGATGTAAATTTTACAACTACTGTTTCGCCACGCATTGCTTTGGTAAAAACATTTAATAAAACACTTGCCGCACATGCGAGCGTAAGCTTTGGTTTTTCTCCGCCAGCTATTGACGAAGCAAAAAATGCGGATGGTTCATTTAATAAAGATTTAAAGCCGGAGCATGGCGTAAATTATGAAGTGGGGTTAAGAAGTACATCGTTAAATGAAAGACTAAATGTGGATGTTTCTGTTTATGAAATGAACTTAACCGATGCTATTCTCCCTTATTATAATCAATATGGTGGCGAAAGTTATCGCAATGCTGGCAACACCAATCAAAAAGGTATTGAAGCCACCGTTCATTACCTGGTTGTTCAAAATACTAGTAGCGTAGTTACTTTGTTGAAGCCATGGATCAGCTATACCTACAGCGATTATCATTTTAAAAGTTACGTAGAAGAATCTTTTGATTATACAAACAACGCAACCATAAAAACGGATGTAAGCGGCAAGAAAGTAACAGGTGTTTCACCCAACATGCTGAATGCCGGTGTTGACTTTAGATACGAAAGCTGGCTTTTATTTTAATACTGTTTTAAATTATATAAGCCGCACGCCGATAAATGATTTGAATACCTACTACCAGGATGGTTACACTTTGCTCGCATCCAAAATTGGTTATCGTATTGCACTCAATCATTTTAGTATAAATATTTTTGCCGGAGGAAATAATTTACTGAATAAAAAATATTCTTCTTGGATAAATTTTAATGCAGATGCCAGCAGCAATCCGCCGCAGTTTTTTAATCCATCACCCGGCATAAATTTTTATGGCGGAGCAACTGTTAAATATAATTTTAAATGAAATTTTTTATAATAATAGCAAGTGCGATGTTGTTGCTTTTCTGCAATCATCATCATGCAAAAGAAGTGGCAAGGCAGCCTGTTCTTCTTTCACACACAAATAATAAAGCATCCTGCGTGTATCTTACTAATGATGAAAAGAATAAACCACTAATAAGCTGGTGCGAAGGCGATGCAAGTGGAAGGAAGTTATTCTTTATGTCTTTTTTTAATGAAAATAAAAATGGCTTTGATACAGCGATTCATATTCCTGTTGAACAAAATGCAGTGTTTATGGAAGAAGGAATGCCGAAGGTTGCTGTAAAAAATGATGGAACTATAATAGCTGTTTATGAAACGAATGCTCCTACCAAACAAAATTCATGGGCTGGATTTATTCATTACATTCAATCGTTTGATAAAGGAAAAACATGGACGCAACCGCTTTGTGTACACGAGGATACTTCTTCGGGTAAAACACATTCTTATGCAGCAATAGCGAGATTAAATGATGGCGAAATTGGCGCCTGCTGGTTAGATGAATCGTTGGGTAATAAAGAACAAGGGCGTGCAATAAAATTTGCCAAAACCAATGGCAACAATGGTTTTCAGCATGAATTATTAATTGATTCATTTGCTTGCCAGTGTTGCCGCACAGCCATCAGCAGCGATGATAAAGGAAATGTAAGCATCTTGTTTCGTGATGTTCTTCCGGGTTCGGTAAGAGATATTTCTATAAGCACCTCTTCAGATGATGGAAAAACTTTTAGCCACGCTTCTTCATTCAGTAATGATAATTGGATCATTCATGGTTGCCCGGAAGACGGACCTTCCGTTTCAGACAATAATAAAAATACTTATGCGACGTGGTTTACCGGCGGAAGAAATAAAGGAATGTATTATGCGGAATTAAATAATAAAAATGATGTTTTATTTAAAAAACAAATCAGCAACAACGGAAGATATATTCAATTGTGTTTATTGCCGGAGGGAGAAAAAATAATCGCATACAACGAAAATGTACATGAAGCAGATTCTGTTTACAGTAAGATCATGATAAATAAAATTGATGGCAATAATTTTTTTCAAGCCGATGTTACACAAGACAAAGCTCACGCAAGTTACCCGGTGTTGTGTGCTTTAGATACGCATAACGTTGTAATAGCATGGACAGATAACAATGCAATTTATTATCGTGTATTGAATGCGAGCCAAATTAATAAGGCAGTAGCGTAAGCGGACGCTTAAGCCAACAGTGAGCTTCTGTTATTTGCCTTTTCTTTTTGCCTTGATACAAAAGGATACAAAAACATCAAGACAAATCCAATTGCTCCGCATGTTTGGTCTGGCCTGCGCTCATCAAAGACGGATTGGGGCAACGTCTTTGCGAGAAGCGCTAATAAAGATTATAACCGAATAAATTTTGAAGCGACAAGGCAATCTTTTTTTTTAGCGCAACTCTCCCGTTATGCTTTATTATAACACTACTTGAAATATTGTATGATAGATAAGGTTGATAGCAAATAATTTAAAAAGTTATTAATTGATAGCACAGAAAAATACTGTTTTCTCCTTTCACAATAAGGTGTTTCGCTAAAACAATATGGTCGTCTCATGGAAGAATAGCGTCTTTCCCTAATCTATACAACATGGCTTTGTATACAGTGTAGGTGTGGTTCTCCCTTTGCAGACGTTGTTACCTTCAGAGTAACTCAGAAGAAGTGTTTAGTGAAAACCGACCTACGGAGATGCGCCATTACATGCCAGGCTTTTTTGCCGAAGCAATTAGTGTAACATCTTCGAGTTCCAGGGAGGTAACCATGTTTTTTACAGTTTCCTTGTATTTTTTAAAATGCTCTGTATTTATGTGCAGTTTGTAAGCAGCTGTATCCGCATATATTTCAAGAATGGTTATGCTTGAAGGATCATCTTTAGCGGCTACCGCATAATAAGTTAATACGCCCGGTTCCACACGAATGGCAGTAGTCATTTGTTCTTTTAGTGCTACATTAAATTGCTGAAGTTGATGCGGGTCAACCTTAATCTTTGCTAATCTAACCATCCGATGTTTGTCCTGTGCCATACTCTTTTTATTAATTACAAAAATTAATAGAAATATCATTGCGATGACTTGCAGCCATCTCTTAAAGCGGGATTGTACATAAGGGTTCATTGCAAAAATTTTATTAAAGGCAAACTGTTTCAAGTCCTTGCATACCTGTGTTACATCAACTTTATTTTTTACCGTATTGTTCATCGGTAACTTTTTCCATCCACTCCACTACTTTACCATTAAGATTTTCCTGCGTAGCAATATGCGTCATACCTGTTGTTGCTGTGGCACCATGCCAGTGTTTTTCATTAGCTGCAAACCAGATAACATCACCGGGATGAATTTCTTCCACAGGGCCGCCTTCACATTGTGCCCATCCGCAACCTGAGGTAACAATTAATGTTTGTCCCAACGGATGTGTATGCCATGCTGTTCTTGCGCCTGGCTCAAATGTAACGCTGGCAGCTGCGGCCCTTCTTGATTCATTTGGCTGAAACAAAGTATCAATTCGTACAGCACCTGTAAACCATTCTTCAGGCCCTTTTGCAGAAACTTGTGAGCCAACTTTTGTAATTTCCATCATTAATAATTTATTTCGTGAAGGTAACGTCTCTTTCCTGCAATTAAAATACCACCAGCTTATTCAAACGCGATAGGCAAAATTATACAGCCAGTTATTCATCGTATGCTTACTTAATAAACCGAAACATACAATGATGATTGCAAGAAATGAAAACAATCCGAATACTTTACCAAATTGGCCGTCAGCCTAATATTGCGCATTAAAATCATCATCTAAAAAATAATAACTAAAAGGATTTTGTGAACGTTTAAATTAAATGCAATCTGCAATCAGTTGCTATGGCTTTTGTTCATCATAGCTTCTTAAAACTTTAAATGAGAGAACGCCTTCTTGCTCTACTATTTTGTATTGTATGATGCGAATGCTACCGGTTGCTGTATCACCATCGTCAGTTTTATACAAAGGAAAACTTCGCTGCAATAGTCCAATTACAATACTATACGAATCATGTCCTTTGTAACCCTGACGCAACTTTGGATCACTATAAATATCCGGAAAGAAAACTGGTTGCAACGATGCGTTATCCTTTCCTGTAATGCCAACTGCTTCACCAAATTGCTCATTAACACCATTGTAAACAAATAGAACAATATCAGGAAAACCATCACCATTTAAGTCTTCAACAGCCATCCCATGCACCCTGCCTTTTACAGGAAATTGCACACTCCTTGGATTGCCCTTAAAACCTTTTGCAAAAACAGAAGCATTGTTAAGATCTGCATGTTTATTATTGCAGGATACCATATAACCAACGCCATCAATGGTTGCAGTAGAATCGAACTTTCCACTCTGTGCTTGTAAACAATATATTTTTAAAATTATAAAGCAGCTGCAGATCAGAATTTTTTTATACGCCATGCTACAAATTAACTATAATTTTCATTCAGCCAATAAAGCGCGTAGGTTCAATAGCAGGGCAAGATATCTTTTTGCAAACAAATTTGTTTTAAAATTTGTAGCAACAATTTAGTTTAAATCTATCCCGATACAGGACAACATTTTTAATATTTTTAGAATAAAAAAAGCCGCACTTAATGCGGCCTTTATATTTAAAATGATAACATTTAATAAATCACATTTATAATTTTATCAGGAACAGAAGGAGATGTAACTTCTAACTGGTAAATGCCATGAGGTGTATATTTATCCAACTGCAATTGCTCCATTGAAGTACCGGCAGCATGATGTATTTGTTTCGTAATAAGTACCTGCCCTTCTTTATTCATGAGCCTTATGCCATACATACCTTCAGGAAGATTCTTAAGTTGCAGGTTGATAGTTCCGTTAAGTATCGGATTAGGATATATGCTAATCAATGGCGTGCCGTTATCTTCTATCAATACTTTTACAATGGTAGTATAAGAAACAATTCCATTGAGATCTGTGCTCTTGATACGATAATAATTATATCCCGGCACTGGTGAGGCATCCTGTATGGAATAAGAAGCGCTTCTTCCTGCATTATTCAAAGGCGAAACAACGGTAAGAGTTGTAAAGTTATTTCCATCAGCAGATTTCTCTACTTCATATTGTTTGATGTTAAGCTCGTTAGCAACTTTCCAGTCAACATTTATATGAGCATCCTGGCGATAAGCTTTGATATCATTGAAAGTAACAGGTAATGTATTGACAAGCTTAAATACTATTTGAAAACGGTTATTGGCATAAGATCCGGGATTATTTACAACGTTGAAATCATAAGATGTGGTTCCATCCATATTGAGTGGCGTATTTGTATCCAGGTATTTGTCCTGAACATATCCTGTAAGGCCCGGCTGGGAAAGATTCTTTGCAAGAAATTGAAACCGATATTGCTGCACCTTTACTCCGGTAAGATTTAAAAATATAGTATCGCTTTGAGCAATGGTATGCCTTCTTTCTATTATCAATAAATTATTTCCATTTTTTATAGAGAGATTTTCACTGGTATTGGTTGTTTTCACTGCATCAAGATCATCAACGCTATCACTATAACTATCATCATAATTGATCATAAGCCCGTCTGAAACATAAGTAGAGCTGTCAGCGTTTACTCCTAATAATGTAGTTCGTAATAAAGGTTGCCTTGAAGTTTCTCTTGCAATCCTTTCAACGTTACCATCAATGGTGCTTTTGGCATTCTCTTTAAAGGTAAGCGTGCCACCAGCAGCACCTCCCTGAACCATGAAAGCCATACCGCTTTCGATGAAATCGTATATTGTTCCTGCAGGGCCATAACTTCCGCCGCCTGGCGTAACAATATAATCATCACTTCCATTGTTGGAGAATACCTGGTATCCGCCGTAGCCATAAGTTCCTGCAAGGTTTGGATCAAATAAATAGAAAAAATCTTTTACCCCTGCCGTCTTGGTAATGAAGCTCATTTTTACAGCGGATGCATAAGGATTACCTATGGAAGCAAACTGATTTGCCGGCACTGTAATGGCTGGCTGATCATAGGTGTACAACGGCCCTTTTGAGCGAAGCACTGTTTGTGTAACCGGTGAAGAACCTGTACTAGCTGTCCTGTCGCCTCTTATAAAAACAAGGTAGCCTGATGAGTTTTTAATAATATTTGTTGTGGCAGCAACACCTGAAAAACTATTAGATGCTGAATTATAAATTTTCATTGATGGAGCAAATGAAGAGAAGTCAAATCCATCAGCTGCCCAAGCTGCATCGTTAGATGAGATTTGTGTGCCATATCCCGCAACAGGATTAGAAGATGAAGATGCTGCTCCCTCCTGCCATGCTTGCTTAATCGTTTGCGTCGTATTCGTTGGCACAGACAATAACCGCCATGCTTTATGAGGAAAAATATACCTTTCCACTGTTGCCTTACCATTAATGTAATTACCCGTCACATCACCCACGTAAGCTGTTTGTGCAGCCGTTGATTTTATAGTGAGGTTATCATTTGTTGAGAGCGTACTGCCTACACCGGAGTAAGTAAGTGAATTATAAATATCCACGGCGCCGCCAAGCGATATCCCTGTTGCGCTGGAATTACCAATAATTAAATTATTAACTGCATTAGTTTGAAAACAATTTGCAGGTATTGTTTGTGCTGCGCCACCTGTCATATCCAGTGTGCCATATCGCATAATGATTTTGTTAGCGCTGCTGCTGATGTTGCGGCCAATAACCAGCGTGGAACTATCCACACGAACCGTGGATGTCGATGGAACGGAAAGATCTGCTGTGGTTACATAGGCGCCATTTACCACATACATGGTAGCCCCATTCATATTTATTCTTCCCTGGGAAAAACAAAGGCCGGATTGTAACAGGATCAATCCTAATAAGGCTTTATAAAATGATGCCATCGGCTATAGGTACTTAATAAGGTAAAATTCAATGTTTGATCAATAATTTAAAACGTATTTGAATAGCATTTATTGTGAAATACCGTTACGATAGAAAAAGCGCAGCAGAAAATTTCCGCTGCGCTTAGAGATTTTTAATTTAAATGAAATTTATTTTTATAACGCTACTTTAAATTGCCCTTCGGCAAGCGCATCATTATTTACCACATACAAATAAGTATTGCTTACATCTCCAAGATCAGCAGCAGTTATCGAATCATCATCTCCGGCTTTAACGGTGATGCCTCCTTTTTCAGGAAGGTCATTGCCACTGGAAGACAGGTAAAAATTAAGCCCTGTTGCACCGCTGTTCGTTAAAGTAATATCATCAGCGGCTGCAAAAGTATGTTTCAATACCAGGTGAGTTTCTCCCCCATTTAATGCCCCGGTGAAAACTAATTGGTCATGATGGCGGATAGTTTCCATATCAAATAAAAAATCTGCCTGATCCGGCTTATTAGGAAAATTAGCTATGCAAGCACCCAATATGCTGAAAAGTCCACTCATGGCAGCTTGTGCAGCAGCACTCAGGCTTTCGCTATTATTTCCTGTATTGCCCATGCTTCCGAGCTGTCCGCTACGCGAGCAGTAAGCTGGGTATAAAAATTCTGTACATCCGTCAGCGTGGTAGCCAGTGGTGCAATACCTGTCAGTGCAGTTGCAAGCTGGCTTACAGCTTGTATCCGCTGATTTATTTCTCCGTTTTGAAAAGGCTTATGCCCCTGCGGGAAAATGGCTACAAACTCCGGCGTGCCTTTGGCATATACACCCATTACCGCATACTCCCATGCATTTATTTTACCAGGCGTTAGCAACTGAAGCAATTGACCTACAGAAAGCGTAGCACCTTTTTGAAAGCCGCCCATGCTTTTCCAGGTATTGTAAGCATTGGTAAGAGCCTTATCCAGCGGGTCATACGTGTTATACAGTGCCCCATAAAAAGGATCTGCCTGCTGCGCCAGCAACTGTGCATCCGTGTAATTGGAAAGTGCAAGAGCTTTTTTAAAATTACTTCCTGCAACATTCATAAAAGGGTTCTGAAAATAAATCCATGTTCTCATAAAAATTTTTTAATGATGAATAATAAAACAATTAATTGCTACGAACGGTGTTTTAATAACATTAGATTAATACAACCTTTACCAAACAGGTATTTTTATAGAGTTAGACAAATCCAACCCTTACCAAACAGGAGTTTTAACAGCATCAGATTAATACAAACTTGGTGAAACAGAAGTTTTTAGAGGCCTGGGGAAATCTAACAATTGCCAAACAGGAGTTTTTATAGCATTAGATTAATACAAACTTTACGAAACAGGAGTTTTTATAGTGTTAGAATAATTCAACTTGTATCCGGCAAGCGTTTTAAATAATTAAATTAATTTTTCTATTGAAATATTCGCAATGGCAACTTACCGAACATTTTTTGATTTTATTAAAAAAATTTATTAATAGAAAAATGCACCTTGCAAAAAGTGCATTTATTTTAAAGGGTTATGATAATGTTATTGTATCCTGTACCAGTTCGTACCGTCGGATTGAAACCTGTATGCAGTATGGCTCGCCAAAGTTGTAGAGCTATTACCAGCCAGATCAAGATAAGTGCTTATTGTTGCTGAATAGCCGCCTTCATCTACCACAATATATTCCCTGTTAGTGCAGGAAGATGCAGAAGGTAAATTAATAGTTACTGAACTACCTGAACCCGCTGGAATAATATAGGTATGATCGCTTGCTCCCAAAGTAACACTTGAACCGGAAACAGTGATCGGAAATGCACGGAGCCTTTTACATCAATTGTAGAGCCCGGATTGTTCGTAGCAATACCAACGCTACCAGTATTGGAGATGGTCATACGATTAGTACTAGCTGTGTAAAAATCAAGACCATATTGATCTGTACCCGAAGTACGTTTTGAAGCAATAGCCTCACCGGTACCATTTGCACCAAAGAAGAGACCAGGTGATTTAGATCCGGTGTTTGCACCTGCTTCATCTACCCAAAGTGATTGTTCTGCATACATATTGCCAGCCACATCCAATTGTGCACCAGGGCTGGTGGTATTTATGCCTACATAGCTATTGCTGCCTTGTATAAAAAGCGGATAGCTAGGATTATTAGCGAATATAAAATCATTGCCGTACTGGTTGAAATAATCACGACCTGTATAGGGTGAGGCAGCGCTGGAATTACCATAGCCAAAAGTTCCGGATAAAGTGCCGCTGCTATTCAAAAAGTCCACACTTGAGTAACCTGCAGAGTTAGTGTTTTGCAATTTCATTAGCCCGCTTTCGGTGTTACTGTATACAAGATGAAATGGCGCTGTAGGAGTAGTTCCTACACCTACCCTGCCGGCACTATCAATGCGCATCGCTTCTGCAGAGGAACTGCTAGCTGTTGTAAAGAACCGCAAAGATTTACCCGTGGTTCCATTTCCTATGCTAAAATCATTGCCCGTGCTATACAGATAAGCGGTATTTGCACCGCCCAATACACCTGTGCTTGTATTAGCGCTGGAGTTCATACCCAGGTCAACGTAGTTTACGGTTTCGGAACCGTTATCTGCAGTAGCTACTACATCAGAACTGGCGCCAGTGCCTGCATTATAGTTTTGAATATTGAGCTGGGCATAGCTGTTAGTGTTGCCTTTACCTACTATTACATTTTGATAAGTGGTATTGCCGGGGAGATGACCCCGCATCCACTAATAATTTTTCAGGATAACTTAAGTTAAAAGAAGACGTTCCAATACCCACATTACCCGTACTTGCAATACGCATTCTTTCCGTATTATTAGTGATAAAAGGAAAATCATAATTGGATGTAGTTCCAATCGTTTTCACCGCAGATACACTATTTCCACCCAACTGCCAGCTTGAAGCAGCCATGGCCGGCGAAAGATCAAGAGCGGTGGAAGCTATACCGTTTACCGTAGTAGTTAAACTGGTGCCGCTAAGACTGGTGGCATTACTATTAATAATAGGAACTGTAGAACCTGATATGCCATTAACTGTAGTTTTAAGTGTATTAGCTGATGATGTATTTGAAATAGAGTTAACGATTGAAACGGTAGATCCGGTGACACCATTTACAGTTGTGGACATGGTATTAGCTGACGATGTGTTGGATACACTATTAACTGCTGATGCAGTAGCAGCAACTCCGTTTACCGTACTTGTAATGGTGTTTGCCGATGACGACAATGCATTGGTTGTTGCCCCGGAAAGTATGTCTGATACTTTTCTTCTGTTCAGCAAGCCACTTGCATTTGCTGTTACTATACTATCTGTTGAGGCACCGCCCGCTAATGTTGAAGCAGTTATTGTTCCGGTAAAAGTTGAATTCCCTGTTACTCCCAGTGTTCCTCCAACGGTGGTATTTCCACTTAAAGTTTTATTACCGGCTATTGTTTGTGTACCTGTTGTAACAGCACCTCTTGCAGTTGCTGATGCATCAGGAATATTAAAAGTATGAGTAGAACCAGATGATGCGATATTAAAATCTGTTCCGCTATTACCTGTTGCAAATGTTTGTGTTGTTGCTGTAAGGCCATTAAGTGATGATATAGCAGCTGTTGTTGTAGCAAATGTAGAAGCAGGCAGTTTCTTTACAGTTCCTCCTGATATGGTCAACACGCTATCTGTTGACGTATTCGTTCCTAATTGCACGCCTAACAAACTAAGAGGATTGGTTCCGACAACTTGCAATTTATTTGCAGGATTAGTAGTTCCGATTCCAAAATTACCTAACAATAGAGCAGAGTTACCAGAACTTGCTGCATTAAGAACCAATGTTGGATTTGTAGGCTGGCCTATTTGCCATTCTGTACTATTTCCACTCACAAATAAAGAACTTGACCTTGTTTCGAAGCGCATATTACTTTGTATAGGAGAAGCAGTTGTACCTGTCTCAAAAATGAAATCAACTAGTGCAGCGGATGCTCCCAGAGTTTCGTATATTGCCCCATTTTGTCCTGTTCTGTTTCTAAGGTGAAGTGCCGATGAGCCATATAGATCACCATCTTCACGCAATACCAATTCTTTGGTTGATCTTAAGGTTCCTGAAGTTGCATCACCTATTGTGATGTCGCCTGAGGTACCTGTAACTGCACTAACGCCATTCACAATTCTCATTCTTTCTGTGTTATTTGCTTTGAACACCAAATCCTGTGCATCGGTTGTACCAATAAAATTACTTGAGGAACTGGTACCTGTATTACCACTAATAGACCACATTCCACTTAAAAGATCAGATACTTTCCTTTTATTTAATAGACCACTTGCATTGGCAGTTACAATACTATCAGTTGATGAGCCGCTGTTTAATGTGGATGCGGTTATTGTATCCTGTGAATGTTGAGTTACCAGTTACTCCTAACGTTCCGCCAACACTTGTATTACCGCTTAATGTTTTATCACCGGCAAAAGTTTGAGTTCCTGTAGTTACTTCCCCACGTGCTATTGCAGAAGCGTCAGGAATATTGAATGTATGGGCAGAGCCGGATGATGATATATTGAAAGTGCTTCCACTTGTACCTATTGCAAAAGTTTGAACACTGTTGGTTAATCCATTCATTGATGTAATGGCAGTACTATTTAATACATCGGATAGTTTTCTTTTATTTAATACTCCACTTGCATTGGCTGTTACAATACTATCTGTTGATGAGCCGCTGTTTAAAGTAGATGCGGTTATGGTTCCTGTAACTCCCAATGTTCCGCCAACAGTGGTACTTACCGCTTAATGTTTTATTACCAGCAAGGGTTTGTGTGCCTATTGTGATAGCACCTCTTGCGGTTGCTGATGCGTCAGGAATATTAAAAGTATGGGTAGAACCGGATGATGCTATATTAAAATCGGTTCCGCTATTACCGGTTGCAAAAGTTTGCGTAGTAGCAGTAAGGCCGTTAAGTGATGATATAGCACCTGTTGCTGTGGCAAAGGTTGATGCAGGAAGCTTCTTAACTGTACCGCCTGAGATGGTTAGAACACTATCCGTAGATGAATTCGTTCCTAACTGGACTCCTAAGAGACTCAAAGGGTTAGTAGCTATTACCTGTAATTTATTTGCGGGTGAAGACGTACCTAAACCGAGATTACCACTTTTATCTACTGCACTCAGAACGGTACCAGAGCTATTTCTCCATTCAGTAAGGTTTGCTGTTTGGCCTGATGAGTTAGCCTGCACTCCAAGTGGAACGCTCGCATCTCGCTGACCCTGCACCAGCACGCCAGTTCCCCCACTCCCTGAAAGGAAAGAAGGAAAAACCCCAGTTTGCCTGTCGCCGCCCAATATTGTTGTCCAGTAAGAACCCATCTGTAAATTGCGACCTCCACCGCCCTGCCAGTAAAGGTCTCCGCCATCGCCGGCTATACGAAAGTCTCCGCTGCTTGCTGTATTCGTGAAAAGCAGTTGGGATACTGTGCCTGTACGACGGATTTCCATGCTATCTCTCACTACCAGTTGTGCAGTGGGATTTGTTACTCCAATACCTACACTACCCGTGCTGGTGATTCTCATTCTTTCCGTATTATTTGTTTTTGTAACAAAGTCAATTGCATCAGTAGTACCCAAAAAGTTGGTACCTGCTGTAGTACCACTATTACCTGTTTTACTCCAACTGGAAGAAGACATAGCAGGAGACAGATCGAGTGCTGTTGACGCTATACCATTTACCGTAGTGGTCAAATTAGTACCACTCAAACTCGTTGTGTTGGAATTAATTATATTAACTGATGATCCTGTAACACCGTTAACTGTAGTGGTTAATGCATTAGATAAGGAGGTGTTTGCTACACTATTTACGGAAGAAGCAGTAGCTGCCACTCCGTTTACAGTACTTGTAATTGTATTAGCAGATGAGGATAAAGATATGGGTCGTTCCACCGGAAAGTATATCGGATACTTGCCTCTTATTCAGCTGCCCGCTTGCGTTAGCTGTTACAATACTATCTGTTGATGAGCCACTGTTCAAGGTAGTTGCAGTTATGGTTCCTGTAACTCCCAATGTTCCGCCAACACTGGTATTACCGCTTAATGTTTTATTACCAGCAATAGTTTGTGTACCCGTTGTGATTGCACCTCTTGCGGTTGCTGATGCGTCAGGAATATTAAAAGTATGGGTAGAACCGGATGATGCTATATTAAAATCTGTTCCGCTATTACCCGTTGCAAAAGTTTGTGTGGTAGCTGTAAGGCCGTTAAGTGATGATATAGCGGCTGCGGCTGTGGCAAAGGTTGATGCAGGAAGTTTTTTTACTGTTCCGCCTGATATGGTCAATACACTATCTGTAGATGTGTTGGTGCCTAACTGAACGCCTAATAAGCTAAGGGGATTGGTTCCTAAAACCTGTAATTTATTTGTCGGAGATGTAATACCAATGCCAAGATTTCCGCTTGAATCAATACGCATTGCTTCTGATTGTGCAGAACTGTTGGAGGTAAAGAAACGTAAAGGTTTACCGATAGTAGAGTTGCCAATTACGAAGTCATTACCAGTGCTGTATAGATAAGCAGTATTTGCGCCACCAATAACCCCCGTGCTTGTGTTGGCACTTGAGTTCATGCCCATATCGATATAATTTACGCTTTCAGAACCATTATCTGAGGTAGCCACCACGTCAGAACTTGCGCCAGTACCAGCATTATAATTTTGAATATTGAGCTGGGCATAGCTGTTGGTGTTGCCTTTACCTACTATTACGTTCTGATAATTGGTGTTACCAGATGCGCCTGCATCCACCAATAATTTTTCAGGATAACTAAGGTTAAAAGAAGATGTTCCAATGCCTACGCTTCCTGTATTAGCGATACGCATTCTTTCAGTATTATTAGTGATAAAAGGAAGATCATAATTGGTTGTAGTTCCAAGTGTTTTTACAGCGGAAACACTGTTTCCATTTAGCTGCCAGCTTGATGCCGCCATAGCCGGAGATAGATCCAAAGCGGTAGAAGCTACGCCATTTACTGTTGTGGTTAAGCTTGTTCCGCTAAGGCTGGTTGCATTAGTATTAATAATAGGAACTGTAGAACCCGTTACTCCATTTACAGTTGTGGAAATGGTATTAGCTGATGAAGTATTGCTTACACTATTGACTGCTGGAGCCGTAGCTGCTATACCGTTCACCGTACTTGTAATCGTATTAACGGATGATGATAACGTGTGGGTTGTTGCTCCGGAAAGTATGTCTGATACTTTTCTCCTGTTAAGCAAGCCACTTGCATTAGCCGTTACGATACTATCTGTTGATGATCCTCCCGCTAAGGTTAAAGCAGTTACCGTTCCGGTAAAGATCGAATTCCCTGTTACTCCCAATGTTCCTCCAATGCTGGTGTTACCGCTTAATGTTTTATTACCTGCAATAGTTTGTGTACCTGTTGTTATTTCACCCCTTGCTGTTGCGGATGCATCCGGAATGTTAAAAGTATGAATGGAACCGGATGATGAAATATTGAAAGTAGTTCCACTTGTACCTGTAGCAAAAGTTTGTGTGGTGGCTGTAAGGCCATTGAGTGATGATATAGCTGCGGCGGCTGTAGCAAAGGTTGATGCAGGAAGCTTTTTGACAGTTCCACCTGAAATGGTCAACACACTATCTGTCGACGTGTTCGTTCCTAATTGAACACCTAACAAGCTAAGAGGGTTAGTTGCTAAAACCTGCAATTTATTCGCAGGAGATGTGGTACCAATACCGACAAAATTATTACTTGCTTTTACATAAATATTTGAAGTACTTCCGTTCACAAATGTAAAATCATTACCGTAGCTATTAAAGTAAGTCTTGCCTGCAAAGGAACCGCCTGCGCCAGCGTTACCATAACCAAATGTACCTGCCAAGGCACCTGTGCTGCTTAAGAAATCCGCACTGCTGTAACCGGATGAGTTAGAATTTTGTAACACCATAATTCCTCCTCCGCTATTTTTTACCACGTTCAGTGCAGCACTTGGTGTTGTGGTTCCGATACCAACATTACCGCTGCTGTCGATTCTCATAGCTTCGCTTTGAACAGAAGAATTGTTAGTAGTAAAAAAGCGCAAAGGCATACCTGCTGAATAGTTGCCTATGACGAAAGTCATTTCCTGTGGAATATAAATAAGCGTTATTAGCGCCTCCTAAGATCCCTCCAGTTGCATATCCTGAAGAGTTTACGCCCATATCAACGTAATTGATACCATTTGCTTCTGTTCCTGCGTCATTAGTGGCTACAACATCGGAGCTCGCTGATGTGCCCGAATTGCCGTTTTTTATATTTAATTGCAAATAGCTGTTTAAGTTTCCCTTACCGCTTATAACATTGTAAGAAGATGACGCCGGCATCAACCAATAGTTTTTCAGGATTCGTCGCTGAAAACACAGGTGATGCTCCTATAGCTACGTTTCCCAGGCTATCTAATAACATTCCCTGAGTATTATTAGTCTTGAAACGAAGGCTGTTGTTATCTGTTGTTCCCAAATAATTCACACCGGAATTGGTGCCTGTGTTGCCTGATACTGACCAGGCTCCATTCAATACATCAGATAAAGCCCTTTTATTTAATATTCCTGCTGAATTTGCGGTTACAATACTATCTGTGGATGAACCACTGTTTAAAGTTGATGCAGTTATCGTTCCGGTAACTGTTTCATTGCCGCTCAATAGAGTATTGCCTGTTACGCTTAAATTGCCGCCAATACTTGTATTTCCGCTTAGTGTTTTGTCACCGGCTATAGTTTGTGCACCAGTTGTTAGAACACCTCTCGCGGTTGCTGACGCATCTGGTAATATTAAAGGTATGAGTAGAACCGGATGATGCTATATTAAAATCTGTTCCGCTATTACCCGTTGCAAAAGTTTGTGCAGTTGCGGTAAGACCATTAAGTGATGATATAGCTGCTGTGGTATTAGCAAATGTAGACGCAGGTAATTTTTTTACAATACCACCTGATATTGTCAATACACTATCAGCAGAAGTATTAGTGCCTGTTGTCACTCCTACTAAAGTTAAAGGATTGGTTCCTACAACGTGTAAGGCCGAAGAGGGACTTGAAGTTCCAATACCTACAAAACCTGCGCTCGTAACACGCATCTTTTCTGTATTATTTGTTTTGGTAACGAAATCAATTGCATCTGTTGTTCCTATAAAATTAGTTCCTGCTGTAGTTCCGCTATTCCCTGTTTTACTCCAACTGGAAGCTGACATAGCTGGAGATAAATCCAACGCGGTAGAAGCAACACCATTTACTGTTGTGGTTAAGTTTGTACCGCTTAAGCTGGTTGCATTGCTGTTGATTATATTAACATTGGCTCCTGCAACACCATTGACAGTAGTTTTTAAACTATTTCCTGATGAAGTATTAGATATACTGTTTACTATTGAAACATTTGTTCCCGCAATCCCATTTATAGTAGTTTTTAAATTATTTGCAGATGATGTGTTTGATACACTGTTGACTATTGGAACTGCAGTACCTGCTACACCATTAATTGTTGTACTAAGGCTGTTTGCACTGCTGGTATTGGAGACACTGTTTACCGCTGGTGCAGTCGCAGGTATTCCGTTTACTGTGCTAGTTATTATATTTGCTGATGACGATAAGGTGTTGGTTGTTCCACCAGATAACACATCAGAAATATTTCTTTCGTTTAATGAGCCGCTGGCATTTATAGTTACAATGCTATCTGTGGATGCTCCGCTAGCTAATGTAGAAAAGTTGGCATTAGTTCCATATAACGTACCAGTCAGGGGATTTCCACTTCCTGCTGTTAACGGAAGATACCCACTAAGAGATGAAACACTTGCTTTATTATTAAAGGTATTCCAGTCTGTACTGCTTAAATATCCATTAGTGGTTGATGAAGCCTGGGTGATCCCGATTAAGCCATTCACATAGGTAACCGGTGCTGTGGCACTAAACAATGAACGGACTTTTGTGGAAAAGTTACTTACATAAGAAGTATCCATTGTTAAGGCTCCGGTATTCCCATTTACAGATAATACGCCGGAGTTACTTATAACGCCTGTTGCGTTATTGTAATTGATTCCTGACCCTGCTGATAGCTCACTTCTTACCTTTCCGGAAAAATTAGAGATATTAGTTGTGTCAATACTTAAAGGTATAGTAGCGGCGCTGGTTATTCTTCCTTTTGCATCTACTGTTATATAAGGATAAGATGTTCCTGTATTATTACCATAACTTCCTGCTGTAACTCCTGAAGTTGTCAATGTTGGATTGGGATAAGTGCCAGTTAAATCTCCTCCTGCCGTTCCTGTAGCTGTTTGGGTATTGGCACTGAGCGTCGTACCTGATAAAGTAAGACCTGAACCTACTGATATTTCTGAAACATTTGCAGCAGATCCGGTAGGATTACCTAATAATTTAGAGGCACTTACCTGTTGTATTTTAGCATAGGTTACTTTATTGGTTCCGATAGTAGTAGCAAAGCTTCCTGTTCCGCTTCCTGTTACATCACTGGTTAGAGTTATTGTTTGATCACCCGTATTTGTTCCCGAAAGATTGGAACCGCTAACTGTTCCTGTTGCTGCTACTGATGTGGGGGTTATAGCTCCCAATGTCAATGCTATGGCTGGCGTTGTAGTTGGATTGGTTACTGTTCCGCTTACTCCGTTTGCTGTGGTTACTGCTACTGAAGTTACTGAACCGCCGCCTTTATTATTAAATGTATTCCAGTCCGTTGAACTTAAATAACCATTCGTACTTCCATTTGCCTGTGGCATTCCTATCAGCCCGTTTACATAAGTAACGGGTGAGGTTGCACTAAACAAGCTTCTTACTTTACTATAAAAATTTGAAATATTACTTGTATCAACGGAAGTTAAATAAGTTGAATTATCATAACTAATTGTTGTTCCGCTTGCTTTTACAAAGCCGGTTCCGCTAAGTTGATTTTGTTTTAAAGACACATCTGAAAAGGTTGCCAGCCTTCCCACTGCCTTGCTCGTATCTGCTACGATGTTCGGAGTAACTGTTGCACTTCCTGTAACGGATAAGGGCGCGGTGGCTGTAACACTTGTAACGGATCCTCCACCCTTTGAATTAAAAGTGTTCCAATCCGTGCTGGTTAAATAACCATTGGTTGTTGAGGATGCCTGGGTTATACCTATTAATCCGTTTGAATAGGTAATTGGCGCTGTTGAAGAAAAAAGGCTTCGTGTTTTTACAGAGAAATTAGCGATGTTAGTCGTGTCAACAGCCGAAAGCTTATTATTAAAGGTATTCCAGTCTGTACTGCTTAATGCACCTGTAGTCGATGTACTGGCCTGCGCTAAGGACAAGGCTTGCCCTGAAAGGCTTAACCCGTTTGCTGTTCCTATGGTAACGTCCCCGGTATTTGTTCCCGAAAGATTGGAACCGGTAACCGTTCCGGTGGCGGCCACTGATGTCGGAGTTATAGCTCCTAATGTAAGTGATATGGCTGGTGTAGTAGTAGGATTGGTTACTGATCCGCTTACTCCGTTTGCTGTAGTTACTGCGACGGAAGTCACTGAACCACCGCCTTTACTATTAAATGTGTTCCAGTCTGTACTGCTTAAATATCCATTAGTGGTTGATGAAGCCTGGGTGATCCCGATTAAGCCATTCACATAGGTAACCGGTGCTGTGGCACTAAACAATGAACGGACTTTTGTGGAAAAGTTACTTACATAAGAAGTATCCATTGTTAAGGCTCCGGTATTTCCATTTACAGATAACACTCCCGAGTTGCTTATAACGCCTGTTGCGTTATTGTAATTGATTCCTGACCCTGCTGATAGCTCACTTCTTACCTTTCCGGAAAAATTAGAGATATTAGTTGTGTCAATACTTAAAGGTATAGTAGCGGCGCTGGTTATTCTTCCTTTTGCATCTACTGTTATATAAGGATAAGATGTTCCTGTATTATTACCATAACTTCCTGCTGTAACTCCTGAAGTTGTCAATGTTGGATTGGGATAAGTGCCCGTTAAATCTCCTCCAGCCGTACCTGTGGCTGTTTGGGTATTGGCACTTATTACTCCTGCAGCTACACTCAGTCCAGTGCCAACTGTTACTCCGCCCACTGTGCTGGTCGTTGCCAGCGGGAGATCTGCTGAAACTAATGACCTAAAGGTGGGAGCGGCCGCAACGCCAGATGTTGGCCCCGCAAAAACTTTATTTGCAGATTGCGTTGCTAAAGAGCCGGCCAATGTTCCGCTGGTAGTAACAGGTGAGCCTGCCACTGAAAATATCGATGGTAAGGTTAATGCCACTGAAGTAACTGTTCCTCCAGTACCAGTTGCTGAAAGAGTGGTACCCGACATACTTATTCCGGTCCCCAATGTTATTTCCTGAACTGGCAACGTCGTTGATGAGCTACCTAATAATTTGCTGGTCGCGCTTACTTGCTGCATCTTACCATATGTAACTTTATTAGCTCCAATAGTAGTAGCAAAACTTCCTGTTCCGCTTCCTGTTACGTCACTGGTTAAAGTTATTGTCTGATCGCCCGTATTTGTTCCAATAAGATTGGAACCTGTAACAGAGCCTGTTGCTGCTACTGATGTGGGGGTTATAGCTCCCAATGTCAATGCTATGGCTGGTGCTGTAGTTGGATTGGTTACTGTTCCGCTTACTCCATTTGCTGCGGTTACTGCTACTGACGTTACCGAACCACCGCCTTTATTGTTGAAAGTGTTCCAATCTGTACTGCTTAGATATCCGTTAGTGGTTGATGAAGCTTGTGTAATTCCTATCAATCCATTGACATAGGTAACTGGCGCTGTTGCGCCAAACAATGAACGAACTTTTGTTGAAAAGTTTCCAATGTAAGAAGTATCCATGGTAATAGCACCTGCACTTCCGTTAATTGACGTAACACCAGCTGTTGCTGATGTTATTAAGGCAGTCCACACAGGGCTTGCAGGAGTGCCCGTATTTACCATAAAGCTATTGGTAGTGGTATTAAAAATAGCCAGGCCTGTTGCAGGCAACACGATTGCATTTTGCTGCGCAGTAGTCATTCGGGGCAAAAGAAAACCTTTGGTAGTACTGCTTACATCCAGCATTGCACTGGTGTCTGGCAGGCTGCCTGTGACATTAATTGATACGTTTTGCGAAAATAGTTTCGGTAATGCTGCTAGATTGAAAACAAGTAACAGTGTTAGGGTACGGTTTCTCATTTAAAAGGATATGTTTATTTAATTTATGACATGCTTAATAACATATCACGGGCATATCGACATCGATTGCCTGTTCATAAAACGCAGTATTTTATTGATTATTGTATAATAGAAAAAAAGTTACAATCCTAAACGGATAACTGTTTTTTATTCCTTATGAACAAAGCCCATTTTTCCAAGGTACTAAGAAGTATATGTAATTCTACAGGTTTACTTATATAATCGTTCATGCCGCTTTGAAGGCAAGCCTCTTTATCACCCTGAAGTGCATTTGCAGTCATAGCTACAATGATTGGCTGCGTTTCAAGGCAAAGCCTTATCATCCGCGTAGCTTCCAAGCCATCCATCTCTGGCATTTGCACATCCATAAAAATAAGATCATAGTGATCATGGCTTACAGTTTCCAAAACTATCTTTCCATTATCAGCTATTTCACAATCATAGCCGATTTTTGATAATATTTTTCTTATCCATTTTTGATTCACCGGATTATCTTCTGCAACAAGAATGCGTAGAGGGTATTTTATAGAAAAATTTTCGGGAATATGAAGCTGCCCTTCGGGCTTACTGTTTTGTCTGAACTCGGCGAGTATAGCATCAGATAATGACTGCTGCTTCAATGGCTTTTCTACAACAGCGCTAAATAGATTGATATTACTTTTATAAGTTTCATCACCAATTGTATTTAATAAAATCACAGGGATTTTTGGATATTGTTTTTTTATTGTTTCTGCAAGTAGTGTTCCATCCAGGCCGGCAACAGATACATCTATTAATGCAAGATCTACAGAAAACTGAGACAAAATTTCTAAGGCGTGTTTTTCCGTAGAAGCTGCTACAGGTAAGAGTTTCCATTCTTCAAGCAGGTTATTTAAAGTATTAAGCGATGCAACATTATCATCTACAATTAACACCTGTTTTCCTTCAAACCCGGTAAAACTATTAACGTATTCAAACGCTGCTTTTGAAACAGCTTCGGCAACTATTGTAAAAACAAAACTACTTCCTTTGCCGGGAACGCTTTCAACCAACAATGTGCCCCGCATTTTTTCAATAATCCTTTTACAAATCACCAGGCCAAACCCTTTTGCGTCTTTTTTTCTTGTAGAATAATCGACTGGTAAAACCGGGTTAAAAAGCGTTTTCACTTTTTCTTCTGATATGCCTATTCCTGAATCTTTAACAGTAAAGCATAAACGAAACCCGTCCGATGTATTTTTTGCTTTTTCGGCATTTATGATCACTTCTCCCTGGTCGGTGAATTTTATTGCGTTCTCAACAAGATTTACAAATACCTGCTGCAGTTGTTTGTAATCGCCGGATATCTGTGCAGGAACATCTTTATTTATTTGGTATAAAAGGTCAATGTTTTTTTCCGCAGCTTTTCCCGCAAACATTCCGAGCCCTTCCTCTATACAATTTCTGAGGCTGAACATATTACTGGATGCAGATGCATCGGAATCAATTTTTGAATGTTCCAGCATATCATTAATCAGTATCTCGTTTACGTTTTGCAATAATTTTTTACTACAGTCAAGAACAGTATCTGCATATTCACGCTGCTCACTATCAAGGTGAGTGCTGGTAAGTAATGTAGCCATACCAACAATTCCATTCATTGGTGTGCGAATTTCATGGCTTAAAGAAGACATGAGTTTACTCTTTGCATTATCAGCGATATCAGCGTCTCTAATAGCCTTGTGCTCTTTTTCGGTAAGCACATCAAGTTGTTTATTAAGCTCATCTACTTGCAGCAGCAACTCCCGGTTACGCATTTTTACAACGCTAACGCCCGAACGTACATAGCTGTATGCCACAAAAAATAGTAATATAAAAATGATTGCAAAAAACCACATAGGCTATCGTTTGTGAGGTTATAAATTATTGGTTTTTACTAATTCGTCTTGTTTCATAAATCTTCATTTTCATTTTTTTTCCATTCCCAGTTTACACCTATTACAAAACTAGCGGTATGGTTATGTACAAATGCATATAATGGTATCGCTATGCTTTTATAACACAAGCCCAGCATAGCTCCTGGCTGCCAGTAATTTTCCTGCTCAAATAAATGTGTTACCTGAAGGGCAAAGCCTGTGTACAAAAAATCATTGATGTTGTATCCTGCTTCTGACCAGCTATAAAAAAAATTGTCTGATTTTTTCTGTAATGAAATTGTATATTGAGATTCGGCTGTAAAAAATAATTTTTTATATTCCAAAACCACATTACCACCAAGATTAGTTCCATTTATTTGGCCAAGTACGCCGCCGATAAAGGGCGTAACAGATAATGATAAAACACCGTTGTGTTTAAATGATTTACCTACGTTACAAGACACCGTTTCAAAAGCTTCGTAGTTATAATGCACTTCACCATACCAGTCCTTACTCGTTTCATAATATATTTTTGGAACTACTGCAGACTGTTTTACGCCTGTATAATAATATTGCTCAAGGCCTCCATGCACCTGGCTTTCAGCATTGCTGCATGCAAAAGCTATTGCTGATATGAAAAGTCGTTTAAGCATTTTCCGTTATTATTACTTCTGCATTTGCAAGCCTGTTCATAATAGATATTTCTTTAAGATGCGGGTTCCATTGAAACACCAGTTTATCAATCGGCTGCCATAATATTACCCAGCTAAAAATATCAAGACCATTGCGTACGGCAGATGCAAAACCTTGCTCTTCAGGAAGCAACAACGGCACCACTCCATGACATATCATTACCACTGCAAGGCTTACACATAAAAGCTTATAGCCGCGTCTTTTAAACTTTTCAAATTGTTCTTTCTTTATTAATTTCTTTGCGGAAAAATGTCTCCTTACTGCATACATGAACGCTTCCGTGTATTGCCTGTCCACCTTGTTTTTGCACGTTATTTTATAATAAAAAATTGAATGCCTTTTTGCCGATTCAATTGAAGTCATGATGTATTGCTGAAACTGGTGACTGAGCTGCCTTTTATATAAGGGCGCCGGATCGTTGCTATTAAAATATTCGCCAATAGTTGCCTGATCTATCGTTAGAAATATATTGATCTTGTCCGTTAAAGATGTAGTTACGGAAGCTTCTTTTTTTAAAGAAAGTGATTTAACGAGTGAAGAAATAAAATTGCCGGGCTGATCAATTACTAAAGACATGTTTCAGTATAAAGGTTTCAGGTTTCTGGATTTGTTGACAAGCATGTAACTAAATTTTACAAGAACCTTTTAATAACGGATAAAAGAAAAAAAAAGTATAAACGCTCTTTAATTATTACATCATTGCACTTTGTGGAATGTAAAAGCGCGTATGCAATTTTATAAGTAAGTATATCGTTATACCCTTATTCAAAAACTGTTGTTCAGTAAATTTTATGAAAAACTTATATTGCTTGCTTGCGCTCATTATACCTTGCTTGTTGTTTTCGCAAAACAAAAATTTAAAGTTTGAGCACATCGAAACAGATGCTGGCTTATCTCAAAGTAATGTTCTTACTATTTTACAGGATAGCCGTGGATTTATGTGGTTTGGAACAAGAGATGGCCTGAACAAATATGATGGTTATAAATTCACCGTTTATAAAAATGATCCAAAAAATAAAAATAGCATTGGTGGCAATCATGTTCCCGCAATAATTGAAAGCGCAAATGGCGATTTATGGATTGCAACCTGGGGCGGAGGTCTTAATCGTTATGACCGCAATAAAAATATTTTTACTTGTTATAAACATGATGATAAAAATATAAATACAGTTTCGGCAAATTTTATAACGTCGCTTACAGAAGATCACCTGGGAAACTTATGGATTGGCACTGAATCAGGTGGCCTCGATATGCTTGATGAAAAAAAGGGCACATTTACTCATTATAAATATTCTTCTTCTGATAGCACTTCCATAAGTGATGATTTTGTAAGAACAGTTTATCAGGATAAAGAGCAAAAATTATGGATAGGCACTATACATGGTGGCCTTAATCTTTTTGATCCGGCAAAAAAATCTTTCACAAGGTTTCAACATAGTGAACAACTATCTACTTCTCTTGCATACAATGATGTGTATGCGGTTTTTGAAGACAGCAAACAACAGATATGGATTGGTACAAATGGTGGAGGTCTTGATCTTTTTGACAGAAAGAGTAACGTTTTTATTCACCATAAAAACGATGTAAATAATTCCAAAAGCCTTTCCAGTAATAACGTTTATACTATAAATGAGGATGAGCAAAAAAACATTTGGGTAGGAACAGAAAATGGCGGCTTGTGTATATTTGATCCATCTACAGGGGACTTTACAAGCTATGTTAGCGATGATATTGACAGAACAAGTCTTAGCAATAATTCCATCTATTCTATTTATAAAGATGCAAAGGGAAATATATGGATTGGTACTTTTTCCGGAGGCATAAGCTTAATAAATAAGGATAACCAGTTTCCACATTATCGGCATACCACTTCGCCCTTGAGTCTTAGCAATAATAATGTTTTATGCTTTTATGAGGATTCAAAAAAGAATATGTGGGTTGGTACAGATGGTGGTGGGCTTAATTTATTTAATCCTGTAAGTGGAACGTTTACACATTATGTTCATAGTAATAATTCAAATTCCATATGCGGAAATTATGTTTTAAATGTAACAGAAGATGCACATCAAAACTTATGGATAGGCACCTGGGGAGATGGCATAACTCTCTATAACAAAGAAAAAAATTTATACACACATTTTCAAAACGATCCTGATGATGCTGCAAGCCTCAGCTGCAATAATGCCTGGCAGATATACCAGGATAAAGACAGCACGATATGGGTGGCCACTTATGGTGGCGGGCTTGAAAAATTTAATAGTGCTACAAATTCTTTTACCCATTTCCGTTATGATGTAAACGAAAAAAATAGTATTAGCAGCGATAAAGTTTATTCTATACTTGATGATGGCAAGGGCCATTTATGGATAGGCACTGATGGTGGAGGGTTAAATATGTTTGATAAAAAAACATCCGTATTCACGCACTATATACATGATGATAAAGACAAAAATTCTATAGCCGGCAGTAGTGTTGGCAGCATATACCAGGATAGCAATGGCACTTTATGGATTGCAACAACAGCGGGACTTTCAATGCTTCAAAGTGGAAATACTGTTTTTAAGAATTATACCACTGAAGATGGATTGCCGAGTAATGCAGTATTTGGAATATTGGAAGATGACCTTCATAATTTATGGATAAGTAGTAACAGGGGTATATCTTATTTTAATCCTGTTACCAAAAGATTTAAAAATTATAGCATGGTCGACGGCCTGCAGGGAAACGAGTTTAAAGAAAATGCTTTTTTAAAAACAAGTTCAGGCGCATTTTATTTTGGCGGCAATAATGGCTTTAATATTTTTTATCCTGAAAAAATTTTAATCAATACATTCGATCCGCCACTTGTCCTTACTGCGTTAAGAATTTCTAACAAAGATGTTCCGGTATCTTCTGATGTAATAAAATCTCCTCTTGAAAAAGATATCACAGAAACAAAATCAATAACACTTCCATACAACGTTTCAGAAATCGAGTTTGAGTTTGCATCTTTAAATTATACAAGTAACGAAAAGAAAAAGTATGCATATATGTTGGAAGGGCTTGATACTAATTGGAACGAAGCCAGCACCAAGCATTCCGCAACTTATACGCACCTTGATCCGGGCACTTATACATTCAAAGTAAAGGAAGTAAATAATGCAGGCCACTGGTCTTCAAAAATATTAAAGGTTCAGTTAATTATTACTCCTCCGTTCTGGCTCACGTGGTGGTTCAAGCTCATTGCTATCGTTCTTATCGTGGGTAGTTCCATTGCTTTTTATAAAATAAGAACGAATGCGATACATGCACAAAAAGACCTGTTGGAAACACAAGTGGAACAAAGAACGGCGGAGCTTAGATTGTTGTCAGCAGAAGAACAAAAAGCAAGAATTGAAGCGGAAACAGCACGGCAGGAAGCCGAGCAGGCTAACCAGGCAAAAAGTATTTTTCTTGCCACTATGAGCCATGAAATAAGAACACCAATGAATGGCGTAATAGGTATGTCATCTCTTTTGGCGGAAACAAAACTATCAGATCAGCAGCGGGATTATACTAACACGATTACAACTTGTGGTGAAAGTCTTTTGAATGTGATCAATGATATTTTAGATTTTTCTAAAATAGAATCTGGCAATATGGAGCTTGAAAAAGAAGATTTTAATTTAAGAATTTGTATAGAAGATGTATTAGATATATTCGGTACAAAGGCATCGGCGCTTGGCCTTGACCTTGTTTATAAAATTGATGATAATGTGCCCTTACAAATTGTTGGCGATGATCTTAGGCTGAGACAAATTATTACCAACCTTGTAAGTAATGCAATGAAGTTTACTCAAAAAGGTGAAGTGTTTGTCGGCGTTCATCTGGTATCGAAAGATGATAATAATATTTGCCTGCGCTTTGAAGTGAGAGACACGGGTATCGGCATTCCGAAAGAAAAACTCGATCGCTTGTTTAAAGCTTTTTCTCAGGTAGATTCATCTACTACAAGAAAATATGGAGGCACAGGCCTTGGCCTTGCAATATCAGAAAAACTGGTAGGATTAATGAATGGAAATTTTTCTGTAGAAAGCGAAGAAGGTGTAGGATCCACATTCTCCTTCACTTTACAAACTGCTGCTGGCACAAAGATCTTGAAAGAATATACTCAGCATAACATGGCTGACCTGGAAGGAAAAAGAATATTGGTTATCGATGATAACACCACTAATCTTGCCATACTCAAGAGCCAGCTGGAATCATGGAGACTTATTGCCTGTTCTCGCTGAAACCGGCGGGCATGCTTTGGAAATTTTATCAAAGAATAATGCAATAGACCTTGTGCTAACCGATATGCAAATGCCTTATATGGATGGAATACAGGTAGCGCAAAATATCAAACGGCTTTATCCATTGATACCTGTAATGCTTCTTAGTTCTATTGGTGAAGATTACACAAGTGAAATATCAAAACTGTTTGTATCAATATTGAACAAGCCGGTACGTCAACATATTTTAAGCAAGCATATCTTAAACGCGTTGCAGCCAAACAAACTAACGACTTCGCCTGAAAGAAATTCTCAGGAAAAATTGCCAGCAAGTTTTTCAGCGCAACACCCATTGAAAATATTGGTGGCAGAAGATAACAAGGTGAACCAAAAAGTAATCTCTTATATTTTAAATAAGCTTGGCTATACACACGCCATGGCAGATAACGGAGCTATTGCTACGGAAATGGCTGCAAAAGAAAATTATGACATCATATTAATGGATATGCAGATGCCTGAAATGGATGGATTGCAGGCAACAATGCTTATTAGAAAAGATCATGCGCACCAGCCTGTGATCATAGCGTTAACTGCTAATACAATGGAAGGCGATCAGGAAGAATGTCTGAAAGCTGGCATGAACGATTATTTATCAAAGCCAGTGAAAATAGAAGAACTCACTGATAAGCTGGAGAAATGGGCAGCATTAAAAACTGTGCATATTATTTAACTAACTGAAACTGATAATTATTAGTTTCTGAACATATTATAGAAATTTTTTTATATGGAATCCAATATTTACAAGCATTTAGAGTTATATCAGATAAGCAATGTGATTTTGACCAATATAATTTTAAAGCAGATTCAATCAATATATTTTTTAAATAACTCAGAGCCAGGCAAGAAGCTTAGTTTATAGTTTTTGAACAGATATTATTATCATGAAGCAAGCAAAAGTAACAGTCATTAATAAGAGCGCTAAAATATTCCAAAGATTATTTATAATAGGCTTATTAATATCTATGATCATCGGCTTGTTTTGCGCGGAAGGCCAGCGCTTACATTGGTTTAATAATGATTTGAGCATTGCACTTACAACCATTCTAATTGTTTCGGCTTTTGCGGTTTTAATGACAACTTTTGCTACGAGCCTCAACCGGCAAATTGAAGTTGAACCGAACTCATTAGAAATAAAAGATGAAAACTCCGCAAATGAAATTATCTATCATAATCTTATAGAAAATTCAGGAGTTGTAATGTACACTACATCCATTGATGGCCATTTTACTTTCACCAGCAGCAAGGCTTTACAGCTAACGGGTTATACCACGAAAGAGCTTGCCAGCATGCATTTTACTGATCTTGTAGATGCTGACTCACTTGAGGAAGTTGAGGCAAAATATAAAAGCCAGGTTCAAAACAGCATACAGGAAACATCGACAGAGTTTTGTATCCGTACGAAATTCGGAGATCTGAAATGGGTAGAGCAATCCGCAATTTTGGTAATGGAAAATGATGTGCCCGTAGGATTTCAATGCATTGTAAAAGAAATTTCTGAAAGAAAAGAAATGGAAGCGGTGCTGCGTAAGTATGAATTGGAACTGGTGCAAAACCAAGCCAGACTTCAATCCATACTTGACAATGCCACATCGCTTATGTATGTAAAAGATCTTGAAGGAAGGTATTTATTGGTTAACAAACAATTTAAAGAAGTACTGAATGTAACAGATAATATTGTAATTGGTAAAACTGATTTTGATTTTACAGAACGCAGGCAGGCACTGCGTTTCAAGTATACTGATGATGAAGTGATACGCACATGCAAGCCTGTACAACTGGAAGAAATTATTGATACGCCTGATGGAAAACATAATATTCTTATCATTAAATTTCCTTTAATGAACGAGCAGAATGAAGTGTATGGCATTAGTGGTATAGCAACCGATATTTCAGAAAGAGTAAAATACGAAGAGCAACTGATAGAAGCAAAGCGCATTGCTGAAGATGCGAAGAAACTACAGGAACAGTTTCTTGCAAACATGAGCCATGAAATAAGAACACCGATGAATGGAATTCAGGGTATGACAGATCTTTTACTTGAAACAAAGCTCACAGATGAACAACGGGATTTTACAACAACTATCAAAAGATCATCGGATAATTTATTAGTGATTATAAATGATATACTCGACTTTTCGAAAATACAGGCAGGCAAATTGACCATAGAAAAAATTGATTTTAAGCTACATGAAGTAACTGATAATTTAACGGCTATTTTCCGTAACCGCGTTCAAGATAAAGGCCTTGTTTTAAAATTTATTATTGATGAAAAAATACCTTCCACATTAAACGGAGATCCTTTCAGACTGAACCAAATTTTGGTAAACCTTATTGGCAATGCGATAAAATTTACTCATGAAGGCAGTATCAATGTTGGCATAACTACTCAGCATAAAACAAATGAAAAAGTAATTTTAAACTTCTCCATTTCCGACACGGGCATCGGTATCCCGACCGATAAGATAAATGCAATTTTTGAAAGCTTTACCCAGGCGAGTGTTGAAACCACCCGTAAGTACGGAGGTACAGGCCTTGGTCTTGCTATTACAAAGCAATTGCTTGAAATGCAGGGTGGTTCTATTTCCGTAGAAAGTAAAATTAATGTGGGAACCATTTTTACTTTTTCTATTCCTTATGGTTATAATGAACAAAGCAGCGCTCCATCTAATTTTGAAGGCAATGATGTGAAGAATCAAAAAATACTTTTAAAAGATAAAAAATTTCTTGTAGTAGAAGACAATGAAGTGAATCAAAAAGTAATAAGACATGTATTAAAAAAAGCAGGTGGCATGGTAGAAATTGCCAACAATGGCCTGGAAGCTATTGAATTTTTAAAGAAAAGTAGCAGTTACGATCTGATCATAATGGACTTGCAAATGCCAGAAATGGATGGTTATACAGCTACGAAATTTATAAGAAGTGAAATGAAACTTAAGATACCAATCATTGCAATGACAGCATCAGCAATGAAGGGCGAAAAATTAAAGTGCCTTGAAATAGGTATGAACGAATATTTATCGAAGCCGTTTGATGCTGCGTTTTTATACAAACGCATCAGCGAATTAATAAGCGAAACACCGAAGCCAATTAAATTACCAAATATGAATACCGAAAAACAGTCATCAGAAAACCTTTTTGATTTAAGCCTTTTGCAGGAAATGGATGACAATGAATACACTGCTGAAATACTTAGCATTTATTTAAAAAACTCTCCTGGCGAATTAGAAGACCTTCGCAAAGCGTGTGCTGCTATTGCATTTGATAATGTATATAAAGCTGCCCACAAAATAAAAGGAAGCACTGGCTTGATACAAGCCAATGGCTTATTGAAAATTCTTGTTAAGATAGAAGAATTTGCAAAAGCAGAAATAAGCGAAGGCCTTAATGTACTTGCAGATCAGGCAAACGAAGAGTATAAAAAATTGGCTATTCCCTTAAAAGACTATTTAAAAAGTATTTCTTCAGGCAGCAATGTTACTATCTGAATTTAATAACTAAACAGGTAACACGTAACCGTTACCTTGTAAACGAATTAGGGCTAATCACTTTCTTCAAAAAGATTTTGTTGCGCCTGCATCGGCGGTAATTCTATCCAATTCATTTGATCGCTTTTGGAATAGTCAGCAAGCTTATTTCCAATGGCTCGCCAGCCCATTACATCAACTGCTTTGTAAAGTTTAATTTTTGCCCTGCGAACTTGTGAGCCTCGTCCACTCTGCATTTCAAGCACTGGCTCTGCTTCTGTAGAAACTCTCATCAGCTTATTGCCCACGCCTTCCTTAATAAATAAGAATTTAGTATTGAGGGTGTTCGTTTCTATTTTAAAACGTTTACATTGTATTGAAGTTTATCCGTATCAAGGTAAACAGCTGTGATAATTTTTTCAGGATCAAATTTTTCAATCAAGTCAATATTGCTCTGTATCGAATCGTTGCGTAATCTCCTGGTCAGTGAGTTCATAAGTTCCATCTTTATAAATGACAAGTAATTTATCATCTCCATCAAAATTGCCAAGAAACTTCCTTTAGCTTCATCGTGTTGAGCCTGCCAACGTTATCATCAAACCATAGCTTTCTTTTATCCAAGAGTTGACTTTCCCTGTTTCCAAAAGTTGTACCTTGTCTTTACAGGATATTTTGTTACCTGGTTGCCGATGCTGCTCGGCTCCTTTATTTCCAGTGTTTCAAAATAAAAATCAAATTCTTTTTTTCTTGCAGAACATTGGGCGTAAGAATAATTTTTACCACTTCCGCTTCGCCATTGGGGTTTACAGAAAAATAATGCACCTTGCTTTTTCTTCCTCTTTTGGTAGATCGTATTCTTTATCTCTTGTAATACCGGTCACATTAAATCGCTTGGCATAGCTGATGCCGGTTTTACAGTCAGTATAGATCATATTGTAAGTAGTGCGTTCATCATTCTTTCGGAAAACGGCTGCATGAATAATATCTTTCCCGATAAATATTTTATCCTGCAACCTTTACCACTTTCATTATTCCTTCTTCGGTAAAAGCAATGATATCATCAAGGTCGCTGACACTCATCTATAAATTCATCTTTCTTTAAACCTGTGCCGATAAAGCCTTCTCAGCGATTTACATATATTTTCGTATTGGCAATGGCTACCTGTTTTGCCTGTATAGCATCAAACAGTTTTATCTCTGTTTTACTTTCTCTGCCCTTTCCATATTTTTTTAAAAGACCTTCATAATAAGCAACTGCAAAGTCAACAAGATTGTGCAAGATCATGCTTTACCTGTTTAATATCGGCTTCCAATGCTTTTTATTTGCTCATTCAGTTCATCAATATCCAGCTTATAAATTCTTCGTACAGGTTTTTCTGTTAGTTTAATAATATCTTCCCTTGTTATGTCTCTTTTCAATTGTTTTTTAAAAGGACTAAATGCTTTGTCAATTGCCATCAACACTTTTTCCCAGGTTTCATGTTTCTTCTCCAGCTCTTTATAGATCTTTTCTTCAAAGAATATTTTTTCCAGAGAAGTGTAATGCCATTTTTCCTGCAGTTCTGCAAGCTTTATTTCCAGTTCTCTTTTTAATAAGTCTTTTGTATTATCAGCAGAAATTTTCAACAATTCTGCAACACCAAGAAATGCCGGCTTGTGCTCAACGATTACACAGGCATTGGGTGAAATGGAAACTTCGCAATCAGTAAATGCATACAAGGCATCAATGGTAATATCCGGAGAAATGCCCGGCGCCAGCTCAATAGCTGATTTCAACATCGGCTGCAGTATTATCTGTTACTTTTTTTATTTTGATCTTGCCGCTGTCATTTGCCTTTACTATCTGAATCCATCAACTGCGATGTGGTAACACCATAAGGCACATCCCGTATAACCAAGCTTTTTTTATCCAGTCTCTTCAATATCTTGCTCTCACCCTTATCTTGCCGCCACGCTTGCCATCATTGTAATTGGTTACATCCATCATTCCGCCGGTTGCAAAATCAGGAAACAATTCAAACTTTTTTCCCCGCAAATATTTTATCGAAGCTTCAATAAGCTCACAAAAATTATGAGGAAGAATTTTTGTTGCAAGGCCAACTGCAATTCCTTCTGCACCCTGCGCAAGCAACAAAGGAAATTTCATCGGCAAGTGTAACAGGCTCATTTTTTCTGCCATCATAACTCAGTTGCCATTCGGTGGTTTTAGTATTGAAAGCCACTTCCAGAGCAAATTTGCTGAGCCGTGCTTCAATATATCGTGGCGCTGCAGCATCATCGCCGGTTCGTACATCGCCCCAGTTTCCCTGTGTTTCAATCAGCAGATCTTTTTGTCCCAGGTTTACCAGTGCATCACCAATACTTGCATCGCCATGCGGATGATATTGCATGCTTTGCCCGATGATATTGGCACCTTATTAAAACGGCCATCATCCATTTCTTTCATTGCATGCAGAATGCGCCGCTGCACAGGCTTTAAGCCATCTTCCACAGCAGGCACTGCCCGTTCAAGAATCACATAGCTGGCATAATCAAGAAACCAGGTTTTATATTGTCCGCTGACACCATTATCATTATTGGTGAATATCTTCGTTCGCTTTAGCCATTTCTTAAGATACAATCTTACAAGCTCAATTGTTTTTCGTTTGTACTGTAACCTGTTATGCGTAGACTTTTAACAGTTTTACTTCAAAATCTTTCATTCCTTTTATTTCTCCCTGTGCTTCAATTCTTTTTTTCTGTTATCATCAGTTTTAAACGCCACAAAAATACATCGCCGGTTGTATGTTTTTGATTTTTGCAAAAAATGAATGAAATAACTTAGTTAGCTTTTTGCCATTCGGTTGTAATAAATTTCATTAACTCGTTATCATAAAAATCATAATCATATTGCAATAATTTTTTTCCACCTTCTAATATTCTTACACCTTTATTTTCGCTGCATAACTTTTTCCATTCATCTGGATCAACTTCAAATTCACTTAAGGTAACTGGCGTGCTAATTTTTTTGCTTTTAAAAATTCTTTGCAGGAATCTCGAAAATATTATTTGGATAAAAAATATTTCCTTTTTCATTTATAAAAGGAAGATTATTCAAGTGCAAAATAAATACTCGACCCTGAAAATCTTTTAGCTGGCTCATCAGCCAGTAATATCCAGATACATCATGTTTATTTTGGCCATCCAAATCCATACAATTTCATCAGTTGAACTATTAGTTTTATTATGAGTTTTTTACTGTTATTGTTGTCATCCACTTCCCCACTATCTACTTTTACCATCAATGTAACTATCCTGCTATAACCGCTCTCCACCAGCTTTACCGTGCTTCTATCCCTTCTTCAAAATAAATATTTTTTAATGGGCCAACGGCAAAATCATCTTTAATTTGCATGATTTCACCTTGCAATGTTTCATCTAACTCAAGGCTTTTTTTAATACATCAATATCTGATTGTTTGAAAAACAATATGAATCATTGATAATATAACATTAAATTGAACTTAAAATTTATATACCGGAAACTTCTGCAAGATCTAATTCTACTTTAAGTTATCAATAATAAATTCCTGCTGCGATGGTGTATTTTTCCCCATATAATATTCAAGCAATTGCTGAATATGTATTTCAGGCAAAAGCATTACAGGTTGCAAACGCATATCTTCTCCAATAAACTTTCCAAATTCATCAGGTGAAATTTCACCAAGACCTTTAAACCGTGTTATCTCCGGTTTGCTTCCAATTTTTTTATGGCATGCCTGTTTTTCATTTTCGTCATAACAATAAATTGTTTCTTGTTTATTGCGCACACGAAACAAAGGCGTTTCCAAAATATACACATGATCCATTCTTTACAAGATCAGGAAAGAATTGCAAAAAGAAAGTCATCATGCAATAAACGAATGTGCATGCCATCCACATCAGCATCAGTTGCAATAACAATATTATTGTAGCGAAGGTCTTCCAATCCATCTTCAATATTCAATGCATGTTGCAACAAATTAAATTCTTCATTTTCATACACAACTTTTTTTGTTAAGCCCAAAACAATTTAACGGCTTGCCGCGTAAGCTAAACACAGCTTGTGTTTCCACATTTCGTGCTTTTGTGATAGAGCCGCTGGCGCTATCACCTTCTGTAATAAAGATGGTTGTTTCTATTTTGCTTTTCAATAATCGCATCTTTATTTTTTCCTGGCGGCTCATCATTGAAATGCACACGGCAATCGCGTAATTTTTTATTATGAAGATTTGCTTTTTTTGCTCGTTCATTCGCAAGTTTTTTTATGCCGGCTAATTCTTTGCGTTCACTCTCACTTTGTTCAATGCGTTTTTTTAATCGCATCTGCAGTTTGACGGATTTTGATGTAGATAATTATCTAGTTCTTTCGATAAAAAATCCTGTATAAAATTTTTCACTGCTCGGGCCGCCATCATAAACATATTTGCGAACCCAAGTTTTGTTTTTGTTTGGCTTTCAAAAACAGGTTCCTGCACACGCACAGATATTGCGGCACACAATACTTCCTGACGAATATCAGCAGCATCATAATCTTTTTTAAAAAAATCACGGATTGTTTTTACATAGGCTTCGCTGAAAGCCTGCTGATGCGTGCCGCCTTGCGTTGTGAATTGCCCATTCACAAAGATGAAATATTCTTCGCCATAATCGTTGTTATGCGATAATGGCAACTTCAATATCTTCTGCTTTTAAATGAATAATCGGATAACGCAATTCATCTTCATTGGTTTTGCGTTGCAACAAATCAAGCAAGCCATTTTTGCTTACATATCTTTTGCCATTATAAGTTAATAACAAGCCTGCATTTAAATAACAATAATTCCAAAACTGGTTATCTAAATATTCATGTATGATAATGAAAATTTTTAAACACTGTTCATCAGGAATAAATAGTTATCAGCGTTCCATTTTCTTCAGTTGTTTTTTCTTCTTTATATTCTTTTATTAAAACACCTTTTTCAAATTCCGCAGTCTTTTACTTTGCCTTCGCGAAAGCAGTCTACTTTAAAATAATTGCTCAATGCATTCACTGCTTTTGTACCAACACCATTTAAGCCCAACGCTTTTCTGAAACGCTTTGCTGTCATACTTTGCGCCGGTATTTATTTTACTTACAACATCCACCACTTTCCCAAGCGGAATGCCACGGCCATAATCACGAACCGTAACCGTTTTTATCTTTTATTGTTATATCAACATGTTTCCCATAACCCATTGTGTGTTCATCAATACAATTATCAATCACTTCTTTCAGCAAAACATAAATGCCATCATCCGGGCTGCTACCATCACCCAGTTTTCCAATATACATGCCGGGCCGTAAGCGAATATGTTCCTTCCAGTCAAGGCTTTTTATTGAATCTTCATTATAATCAAATAAATCTTTTTCCGCCATTTCTTTGGTTTTTGATAAACGTGCAAATTTACAATAAGGCATGCAGAGGTTTTGTTAGTTTATATAAACACATGTGAATAAAGCATGGCAGTCGCTATAAACTGCATATAAAAATTGGGTATTTCTACGTTTGCAAAAATAAAAACTGCGATATATGTTTGCATTCATATCAGTAATGTTGCTATCGCTAGCATTACTAAACATCCACTCTTTCGAATAACCTCCCAATTCTTCTTTGAAATTCCTAACGTATTGATCAGTTAACTGTTTTAATACTTTTCGAATTACCTCAAACCAAAGAAAATGAAACAGAATTTTACATTCTCAAAGAGTGCATTACTATTATTTGCGATACTGTTAATCGCTTTTTCAACTCAATCCCAAACAACTTATCCAAAACTTAAATTCAGGCAACCACAGCTGTATAGCGGCATTGATGGAACAGTTGGTGCTACCTATAAGTTTCCAAATGTTACAACAGGCGTTGATGCTTATGTAAAAATTGAAAGCATTAATAATGGCGCTGTTCTTGTAAACATTGATGACTCCACTTTAGGTTATTATGATGCATGGCAACCAACGGTCGGCGGCCCTGGAACATATGGCTCATCTTATATCAAATGGGACGTTGAATTTAAAACAAGTGCGGGAGCGCCGTACTCCTTCTCAACGCTTGCTGCTTCAGCGATCGATGTGGATGGTGACAATGTTCGAGTGAGGGAATTTATTGAAGTAAATGGCCAATCTGGTTACGATATACCAACGCAAATACCAACACAGCTTGCGATAAGCATCCCGCTTGATACCGATAATCCGCTGAACACTGATGCTGCAACTACTAATTTAAAAGCATTAGGTCCTGTTGCAAACAGAGTAGGTATTGATACAATGTCACAAGATGTAAGAATAAATTTTCAGTTTTCTAATACATCAAGCTTTAAAATGTATACAGGTTCAGAAGTAGATAGCAACGGAACTACCGGAGCTATTGCTACCAGCCGCTACCATTGCATTTATTTCATGGACATCAACAACACATATAATGTTCTTCCGGTTACTTATAATTCTTTCGATGCTTTTTTAAATAACAACAAAGTGCAGCTTTCATGGGTTATAAATTCGGCTATAAATAATGACCATTTCGAAGTAGAAAGAAGTTATGATAATAAAGATTTTACCACAGCAGGAATTATATTAGGTGCGCAAAATGTGACCAATAGTTATAGCAATTATAGCTTTACTGATGATTCCAAAGATTTATTACAACACAGTGTTATTTATTATCGTTTGAAGCAAGTGAATGTGGACGGATCATTTAGCTATAGTACTGTAAAAGTAATACGCACAAAGAATCTATCTGTTGCCAATCTATCAATGCAGGTAATGCCTAATCCTTTCATGAATAGCATAAAAATAAACTTTGCAAGTGCTGTAAAAGGTAAGGCGGAAATAAAAATGATCAATGCTTCAGGCAATGTTGTAAGAAGTACACAATCAGATATTTTTACAGGTGATAACGCTGTAGAGTTACAAAGCCTAGCATCACAGGCGCCAGGCATTTATGTAATTGTTATGGTTGTAAACGGAAAAATTGTAAGCAGCGAAAAAGTGATAAAACAATAAAATCATAAACATACATTTTTATTTGACCTCTGGAAACAGAGGTTTTTTTATTAAAACAATTTTTAACAGATGTTAACCGCTATGTGAACGAAATTGCAGTTTTATTTTTAGGTATATTTTTCTTAAAACATTTTGCGATGCAACTTAAAGAAACATGGAGATGGTTTGGTCCAAATGATCCGGTAACACTTAAAGATATTTTACAAACTGGTGCAACAGGGCATCGTTACGGCATTGCATCATATACCACATGGTGATATGTGGCCTTTAAAGAAATAGAAAAAAGAAAAAATATTATTGAAAATAGCAGGTTTGCCTTGGGATGTTGTAGAAAGCGTTACGGTGCATGAGAACATAAAAACAAAACGGGCAATTACAAAAAATATATTGATCAATATAAACAAACATTGCGCAATCTCGCAGCATGCAATATAAAAATTATTACTTATAATTTTATGCCGGTAATGGACTGGACTCGCACAGACTTGAACTATGAAATGCCTGATGCTTCAAAAGCGTTATATTTTAACTGGGTCATCTTGCGCTGTTTGACATATATATTTTAAAAAGAAAAAATGCAGACGATAATTATGGAGATAATAATCTTAAAGAGCAGAAAAGGATATAAAAAATATTCTGCTCAGCAGATTAAAGTGACTTACACAAACAATTATTGTTGGCATTCCTGGTGAAAAAAATTTAACAGTTAAGGCTAAATGGAAAAAAATTAGAGTTATATAAAGATATTAATCATCAGCAATTGCGTGAAAATCTAAAATATTTTTTGGAACAAATATGTCCTGTTGCCGATGAGCTAAATATTAAAGCTTGCGCTTCATCCTGATGATCCGCCTTTTGATATTTTTGGCTTGCCCAGAATTGTAAAAAATAATGATGATTTACAATTTATTTTTTCATCAGTAAAAAATAAAAGTAATGGAATGTGCTTTTGCACAGGCTCTTTGGGCGCTTTGCCAGAAAATGATTTAGTTGAAATGATTCAACATATTGAATACACGATTTACTTTATTCATTTAAGAAATACAAAGAGAGATGAAGATGGAAATTTTTATGAGGCAGATCATTTGGGTGGCGACACTGATATGTATGAAGTGGTAAAAGAAATTTTAGATATACAACAGAAAGCAGATAACGCCAATTCCTTTCCGTCCAGACCATGGCCATTTGATGCTGGATGATATGGGAAAGATTACAAATCCCGGCTATTCCTGTATTGGCAGAATGCGTGGACTGGCAGAATTGAGAGGCTTACAAATGGGAATACATAACTCCTTATATAAATAATATTGAATCTGTAATAAGCAATAAATTTATTTTATCCTTATTATTAGTACTTATTCTAAAAGATTTAGATTTATATTTGCAACATTGTTACAAAAAATAATGACATCTTTTATCTAGATGGATATTCTTTTCTATAAAAATAGTTATACCAGAAAGTTAATTGCTTTGCTCTTCTTATTTGTATTCGCAATTGGTATTACTCCTAAGAAAACACTGCATACCTGGTTTGCCCATCATAAAGACATTTCCATTCCCATAGGCAAAACACAACAGTTAAACAAGGCTGGTTTCACTTGCAATTGCGATGACCTGGTTGTCGAATCTGTTTTTATCGTATTTACGAATGCGGTTTCTATAAAGCTGTTTTCAATTCATTCGTTTCATAACATTTATTCTACCTCCTGTTTTTCTTCAACACTTTTTCATAAAGATTTACGCGGCCCACCTTTTGCAATCTGATTTTTTCACCGTTTCTAAAGTCTAATTAGCTGCATAAGCTTGTTTATTTTTTATTTTAATTATAAAAATCATTTAATGAAAAAGAGATATTTTCTATATCCTGTTTTTCTTATATTTTATTTTCTTACAAATAATGTCTTTGCACAAAACAGATATGTCCAATCTTTCATAACGAGAGTTACTATATCTGGAAAAGTAACCGCAGCAGCCACCGGCAACGCTTTGCAGGGAGCAAGCATTTACATACCTGATCTGAAAACAGGCACCTTGTCTGATGCCAATGGTAACTATGTGTTGCACAATATTCCTGCAGGAAATTTTTTAGTACAGGTAGGATACGTTGGATATAAAAACTTTGTTCAAAAAATTTCGGTAACGATAATATTACATTAAATTTTGCTTTAGAAATTTCATAACAGAAGAAAGTGAAATTGTAATTACAGGTTCATCAAAAGCTACTACCATCAAAAGAAATCCGATTCCGATAGTATCAATCAATAAGCAGTATCTGCAGCAAAATTTAAGCACTAATATAATCGATGCAATCGCTAAAGTGCCGGGTATAAATGCCGTAACAACTGGCCCAAATATTTCCAAGCCTTTTATAAGAGGACTTGGGATTTAATCGTATCCTCACTTTGTATGATGGTGTAAGACAGGAAGGACAGCAATGGGGAGATGAACATGGAATAGAAGTAGATCAAAATACAGTTGATAAAGTGGAAGTGGTGAAAGGCCCTGCAAGCCTTATTTATGGCTCCGATGCAGAGGCAGGTGTGGTTAATCTATTACCTGCTAACCCTCCTCCTGATGGAAAAACAATTGGTAATATTTCAAGCGAATACCAAACAAACAATGGATTGATTGCTGCTCAGCGATGGCTGCAGGAAATAAAAATTCTTTTACATGGATGGGCAGGGTTCTTATAAAACAGCAACAAATTACCAAAATAAAATTGATGGCACGAGTTTACAATACAGGATTTAGAGAGCTGGATTTCAGTGGTTCTGGTAGGCCTTAACCGCTCATGGGGCTATACTCATTTAGGCATTTCCACTTTTCATGATCTTGCAGGAAATACCGGATGGCAGCAGGGATTCGGCAACGAGAAAATTTACAAAACAAATAACAGAAGCAGATACCTACAGGCCTATAGTTTCTGATGAAGAATTGAAGCTCTTATAAAATAACACCGCTTCACCAGCATAATTCAGCATTACAGAATTTATAGCGCGAATAGTTTTAATTTGGGAAGATCAAGGCTTGGAATTAATCTTGCTTACCAAAAAAGTGTCAGGCAGGAATTTAGTCATCCATAGATTGCTGTTGCCGGGTCTCGATCTTTATCTGAATACTTATTCTTATGATGTTAAATATTATTTTCCTGAAAAAAACGGGTGGAGTATAACTGGCGGGCTCAATGGAATGTACCAGACAAATGATGTAACAAAAGGAACTGAATTTGTTATTCCGTCTTATAACCAGTTTGATATTGGTCCATTTATTTTCGTTAAAAAAATCAATGAATAAACTGGAAGTGGCAGGTGGCCTCGGTACGATGTAAGACAATTTAATAACCAGATCATTTATTTACAAAACCCGATCCTGTTACAGGTTTTGATAAGCCCGTTTATGGTATAGACACTGTTGGCGCAGACTAATCCCTTTTATGCATACAAACATACTTTTTCGGGAGCCAGCGGAAGCCTTGGTCTATCCTATCGCTTTTCGGATAATTTTACCGGTAAAGTCAATATTGGCAGAGGATACAGGGCGCCAAATATTTCTGAGATCTCAGCGAATGGTGTTCATCCCGGTACTAATAGTTTTCAAAAAGGTAATTTAAATTTTAAGCCGGAATTTAACTGGCAGGAAGATATTAGGCGTCAATTACAGCTCCCAGCACGTTACCATTGATGCCAGTATTTTCAATAATAATATCGGCAATTATATTTACAATCAAAAATATCAGGAAGCAGTTCTGGATCAAAATACAGTAATTGATACTTTCCAGTTCCAGGCAGCAAGGGCTCATTTGTACGGAGGCGAATTATCAATCGATATTCATCCGCATCCATGGGATTGGCTTCATTTTGAAAATTCATTATCTGTCGTTTATGGAGATAATGAAGGAGTTAAAGGCCAGGGAAAGATTTCCGACAGTGCTAAATATTTTCCGCTCATTCCTCCATTACATACTTATTCTGAATTGAGGGCCAACATTAAAAAAGTTAGTTCTTCTATTGTAAATGCATTTATAAAAATTCAGCTTGAAGTGTATGCTGCGCAAAACCGCGCCTATCTTGCTTTTGGAACTGAAACACCTACGCCCGGATATCAGTTATTTAATGCAGGTTTCGGAGCAGATGTAACTAACGGGAAAGGGCATACTATTTTTACTTTTATTATTTCCGGTGATAATTTATTTAATGTAGCATACCAATCCCATCTCAACAGGCTAAAATATTTTGAACCATATCCCGATGACCCAAGGCCTTACCATGGAATTTATAACATGGGAAGAAATATAAGTTTTAAGTTAGATTTTCCTTTATCGTTTAATAAATAACGTTTGTATAGTAACGGTTATTATGGAAGCAAAAAACCAGGACATCTGTCCTGGTTCTGAATGTATTTGTATTAATGATTATACTATTCTAATCAACAAATCTAAAAGCTTTGCACTTCTGCTAATTTTCTTTTTGCAGCGCTTTTAATCTTTTGCATATCTGATACAAGAGTTGCGAACTCATTCACTTTAGTAAACAATTGTGCGCTCCACACATAATCGAGCACTACAATTTGACCGGCTTCAAAGCCTTGCTCAGTGAGCGATTGCCATGAACAATCACGATTAAGATCGCTGGTGATTTTTGAAGTGGCTTTTGGAAAAGCAATCCAAAGTTTTCCTAAAGAATGAAGCGCAGGGCAAACCTCTGAAAGAATTTTGTTTAACTGTTTTGAATTAAGAGCAAATACAAGTGCGAAGTCAATCTTGCGGGTTTTTAAAAGAGGCGTAACATTTTTAGCAAATGAAAGCTTTGCAAATTGTTTTTCGATTGTGGAAGGAAGCCCCTGAATCAATAGGTTCTTTTCATCCTCGAATTGTAATTTTTCGAACAATGTTTGAGACATAAGCTAAGAAAAATTTAAGGTTAAAAAAAATGTCTTATAAATGAACCCATTGTATGTAGTGGACTTCAACAATATCTAATTCATTTACGAAAAAATAAAAAAGACAGTGTGCAAAATTAATTCAAATATTGTTTGTAACCATAAAAAACACGCCTTTAAAAGACAAATGTTTAATAAACCAATAATGAATAGTTGATTAGAATAAGGCCAATGAAACTTGGTTTTACAGGCTATTTAATAAATAAAATTTATTGACTAAATGTGAGGAAAGAATTAGTAAACTAAACTAACGAAGGTCGAAACAATTTAAAGGACTGTTCCCGACTTATCTGCGACGGCTTTTTCTTCTGTCTCTGTATTTTAAAATAGGAACACGGTTTTCGTTTCCTTTTATAAGGCGACTTATATTTTTCTGATGAGTGAGAACGACCAGCGCTGCTACAGCTACAGCAAACACTCTGTAAAAAACTTCTTTCTCATTGTAGATCCATAAAACACAAATAGGCAAAGCGACGCCTGCTAATATGGAGCTAAGCGAAACATACCTGGTTAAAAATAAAACCAATAAAAAAACACCTACACAATTTACCGCAACAATCGGCTGCATAGCGAGCAGCATACCAAACAAAGTCGCAACACCTTTGCCACCTCGAAACTGTGCCCACACAGGATAAATGTGTCCACAGACGGCTGCCAGACCAAGCCCAATCATTAAATTGGTTCGATCAAACTCATTGGTTAAATAATAAGGCAAAAAATTAAACAAAGCGACTGCAAGCATTCCCTTGATCATATCGCCCACCATTACAATCGTTCCATACTTTGATCCGAGGATGCGAAAAGTATTAGTAGCACCCATATTGCCACTTCCATATTCACGTATATCTATTCCAAAAAAAGATTTACTAATAATTAAAGCTGTAGGTATCGAACCGATAAGGTAAGCAATAGCAATTAAAACAAGTTCTTTCATAATATGTATCAGGATAGAAGCAAACAAATATAACGCAAAATTTATGTCAGGAGGTTATATTTTTGCAAATATTAAATCATAGTTTTTTAAATAAAATTGCCAGCCATCCATCTTTGTGCATCAATTGAATTTTGACGAAGCAATGGGCTTCAAATGTTTTTACAATTACCTTTTCATCAGTTAGTAATATTCCACTGATGAGCAACAATGATGCGGATTTCAAAAGCCCTGAAAGAGCGGACGCATTTTCCGTTAATACATTAAAATTGATGTTAGCCAATATTATATCAACGCAGGAAACATCCTTAATATTATCTTCTTTTTTTATAAAAACTCTTTTGCACTTATTTGCTTCAACATTCTCCAAAGCGTTTTTAATGCTCCAGTCATCATTATCTAAACCGAGTATTGATAACGCTCCTAATTTTTCAGCAAGAATGGCAAGAACTCCGGTCCCTGTTCCAAAATCAAACACCTTTTTGTTTGAAAAATTTATTACCTCCATCATTTGGATCATTAAAAAGGTAGTTGCATGATGACCAGTGCCAAAACTCATTTTTGGAGTTACAATTATTTCATGCAATACGTTTTTTAAGGGTTTATGAAAGGATGCTCTTATGCCCGCAAAATTTTCTACCAGAATGGGCTGAAAATTTTTTTCCCAGTCTTCATTCCAATTCTCTTCTTCTATAATGTTGACAGTATAAAAAGTATTTTCCAATAAAATGCTTTTCAGCTTTGTTTCATCAAAATCAATTTCATTGATATAAGCAAATAAAAAATTTTCTTCTTCCTGAAATGCATAAAAATCATTTTCTGATAATTCAGCGATGAACATCTCTTTTAAATCCGGCTCGCTCACCCCAATTTTCACCTGGATAAAATTTTTCATAAAAAAAGCCTGCAGTTTTCTGCAAGCTCGATTTAGATTTAGTTTAATTTAATTATTGCCCGCAGGCCTGGTACCATTTTGTTCGGGCCTTGGCATTAAAGCTTTACGGCTTAGTTTAAACTTACCGGTCTTAGGGTCAACCCCAACCAGCTTCACTTTTACTTTATCGCCTTCATTGAAAACATTGTCCATTGTATCCAGGCGCTTCCACATAATTTCTGAAATGTGCAACAGGCCTTGTTTTCCAGGCAAAAATTCAATGAATGCACCAAACTCTTTGATTCCTTTTACAGTGCCTTCGTATACATCGCCAATTTCAGGAACAGCCACAATACTCTTTACCCATGAAACTGCCCGATCAAGATTTTCCTTATTAACCGAGAAAATGCTTACTTCACCAGTTTTGCCAACTTCTGTAATATTAATAGTAGTGCCTGTTTCCTTTTGAATTTCCTGTATGATTTTACCACCAGGCCCTATTACCGCACCGATGAACTCACCATCAATAATTAGTTTTTCCATACGTGGTGCATGTGGCTTTACATCACTTCTATGCTCGGGTACACATTGGTACATAGCATCCAGAATATACATTCTTCCTCTTTTTGCCTGATCAAGCGCCTGCCTCATAATATCCATACTAAGGCCATCCACTTTTATATCCATCTGCACGCCGCATATCCCTTCACGGGTTCCCGTTACTTTAAAATCCATATCACCTAAATGATCTTCATCACCGAGTATGTCACTCAGCACTGCAAACTTTCCTTCTTTGGAAATCAATCCCATGGCAACACCGCTTACGTGTTTTTTGAAGGGCACACCTGCATCCATAAGAGCAAGCGATCCGGCGCAAACCGTAGCCATGGACGAAGAACCGTTGCTTTCCAATATATCGCTCACAATTCTTACTGTATATGGATATTCACTACCTGGCATTATCTTTTTTAAGGAACGCATAGCAAGGTTTCCATGTCCCACTTCTCTTCTTCCCACACCGCGCATCATTTTTACTTCGCCAGTTGAAAATGGTGGAAAATTATAATGAAGAATAAACTTTGAGTAATTGCTTACAGCTGCACTTTCTATTAATAATTCATCCAGCGGAGTGCCTAATGTTACGGTAGTTAAAGATTGTGTTTCACCTCTTGTAAACAATGCTGAACCGTGCGGAGTTGGAAGAAGATCAGTTTCCATTGTTAATGGTCTTATATCTTCCAGTCCGCGCCCATCAAGCCTTTTATGATCATTTAAAATAATATCTCTTACAATATTATATTGAAGATCACCAAAATAAAGCTTGATCAAAGCCTTATCTTCATCCGGAAGGTCTTCACCAAGATAGGCTTCTATTTCTTTTTTTACATTGTCAAAAGCATCTTGCCTGTCATGTTTTGCGGAAGCAGACGATGCAATAGCTTGAACTTTATCTTTTGCAAAACCGATGATTTTTTCGTTTAAGGCTTCATTGCGATAAGGCTTTGTATATTCTCTTTTAGCTTTAGCACCAGCCTTGTCTCTAAGATCCTGCTGTGCTTTTACCTGCACTTTTATCGCTTCGTGAGCAAGCTCAATGGCCTTTACGAGATCCTCTTCTTGGCATTCTTTTCCTTCACCTTCCACCATCATAATATTGCGATCAGTTGCAGCGATTATAAAATCCATATCAGCATTTGCAAGCTGTGACCTGCCAGGATTTACAACAAACTGTCCCTCTACTTTTGCAATGCGAACTTCAGAAATAATTTCCTGAATAGGTATATCAGAAACAGCCAAAGCTGCTGATGCTGCAAGACATGCAAGTGCATCTGGCATCACTTCTGCATCACTTGATATTAATGTAACAAGCACCTGCACATCACATAAATAATCTTCCGGAAACAAGGGACGTAGTGCCCTATCAATAAGCCTTGAAGTAAGTATTTCATAATCGTTTAGGCGTGCCTCGCGCTTAAAAAATGAACCTGGTATGCGACCTGCAGAAGCAAACTTTTCCTGGTAATCTACTGTAAGCGGAAAAAAAGATTGACCTTCTCTAGGTTCTTTATTAGCAACTACAGTTGCAAGTATAATGCAGTTACCCGTGCGAACGGTGACAGCGCCATCAGCCTGCCGTGCAAGTTTGCCGGTTTCAATAGTAACCATTCGACCTTCACCTATGTCGAACGTTACTGAAATTGGATTTGGAGTCATATATATTTATCGTTTAAAAAAAATATTCCCAACCGCTTTATTCAGTTGGGAATAACAAAGAGATATCATTAGAAATTGTTTATTATTTACGAAGCCCTAATTTTTCAATTAAAGCGCGGTAACCGGAGAGATTGTGCTTGTTAAGATAACTCAAAAGACTTTTTCTCTTTCCCACCATTTGCATCAGCCCGCGTTGTGTGCTAAAATCTTTTTTATTAGATTTAAGATGATCAGAAATGTGATTAATTTTTTCTGTAAGCAACGCAACCTGAGATTCTATAGAACCAGTATTGGCGGCTTTTCCACCAAATTCAGTAAATTTTTCAGCTTTTTTTTCTGTTGTTAGATAAGACATTTTTATATAACTAGATTTTATAATTGGGTGCAAAGGTAACAATAAATTTTAATTTTAAATGCCAGATTTCAAAGCTTAATTTATCTTTAATCATGCTGCTTATATATGTGCCTTCTCTAACGCCAAGAATGATTTATGTTTTCAAATTAATTTTTGAGCAGCATCTCGGTATTAAATACGCTACCACTACCGATAACAAAGAATTTGTAGATTATGCTCATGAAAAATTAAATTATTCACATAGACGTTTTGGTGATGAATTTTTTGTTTATGCTGATAATCTTTTAACGGAAAATTTTATAAAAAAAATCGACGTTAGCGTAAACGAAAGGCATTATATAAAGGTAATTTTTCCTGATACGGTCAGTGAAATTGGCTTTGATATTTTTTCAGCGGTATTTTACATGGTTTCCCGTTATGAAGAATACCTGCCATTTGATCCAGACCGCTTTGGACGGTTTAAAGCAATTGATTCCATGGCGTACAAAAATAATTTTTTACATCTTCCTGTCGCCGATAAATGGATTCAGTTATTAAAAGATGGATTACAAAAAAAATATCCGGATATAAAATATAAATCGAATAAGTTTCAATGCATTCTTACTTACGATATAGATGTAGCTTATAAATATAAAGGCCGTAGCGTAAAACGTAATGTAGGAGCCACTTTAAAAGATATTATTCGTTTTGATTTTAAAAATATTTATTGTCGCATTCAAACTTTATTTTTTAATAAAAAAGATCCGTGGGATGTATATGACTATTTGTGCAACATAATAGAACAACATAATTTTTCTTCTGTTTTTTTCTTTTTAATGGGTGACAATTCAAGCCTTGACAGAAATCTTGACTATAAAAAAATCATATTAAAAAGTTTAATAAACTTCGTAAAAACATTTAGCAGTATTGGCATCCATCCGTCATTTCGAACAACTGTTAACTCAAAAAAGATAGAAGAAGAAAAGCAGCGGCTTGAAAAAATTTCTCAAATCAAAATCTACAAGAGCAGGCAACACTATCTAAAATTTTTGTTACCGGAAACATACCAGGCATTAATACAGTCTGGCATTACAGAAGATTATTCTATGTGTTTTCCTGAAATACCTGGTTTCAGGGCAGGCACATCTAAGCCATTTTATTTTTATGATTTAAAGAATGAAACAACAACAAACCTGATGATTTATCCCGCAACATTCATGGATGGCAGTTTTATCTATTCATCAAAAACGAACAAAATAGCGGTGAAAGAAATCGACAATTTAATAGATGAAATATTAAGTGTTGATGGTACATTTATAAGCATCTGGCACAATCATACCGTTAGTGAAACAAAAGATTTTTTAAATTGGAAAAAAATCCATGATGCTATAATAGAAAAATTAATTCCACTACTATCTTAGATATTTCTGTTATCAAAGCTGTCTATCCAACACAATCGTGTGCATTTTTATTGAAATTTTTCCACAAATAGTTTTTTGAATCTGCAAGAATGTTTATTTAATTCAATGGTTTATTTTTTTACTGCGATATCATATTGGACACTTCAACAATTAGTTTGCGGCACGTTTTTATAGGTATTTATTTAAACTCTAAAGTATGCTAGCAATGAATTACCGGGGACCGTACCGGATAAGAGCCGACCGTACTAAACCGGAACCCGAAATTCTTCATCCGTATGATTCTATTGTCAAAGTAACGAGATCATGTATATGTGGTTCTGATTTGCACATTTACCACGGTCTTGTTCCGGATACACGTGTGGGCTCCACATTCGGTCATGAGTTTACCGGTATCGTTGTAGAAGTAGGTTCAGGGGTTCAAAAATTGAAAGTGGGAGATCATGTATTGGTTCCCTTCAATATCGCCTGCGGTGTTTGTTCCTTTTGTAAACAAGAATTATATGGTAATTGCCATGAATCAAATCCAGAGGCAACTGCCGTGGGTGGCATATTTGGTTATTCACATACAGCAGGTGGATTCGATGGCGGCCAAGCTGAATATGTAAGGGTGCCTTATTCCGATGTGGGTCCAATGATTATTCCACCAGATATGGATCTTGATGATGCAGTGCTGCTAACAGACGTGGTGCCCACCGGCTATCAGGCTGCTGAAATGGGTGGAATAAAAAAAGGAGATACTGTAGTTGTATTCGGTGCGGGCCCGGTTGGTATTATGGCAGCAAAATGCTCATGGTTATTCGGTGCAGGCCGGGTGATTATAATTGATCATGTTGAATACAGGCTTGAATTTGCAAGAAATTATGCACATTGCGAAGCATACAATTTCGAATCGATTCAAGACCCTGTATTGTTCCTTAAAAAAGAAACGGGTTATTATGGGGCAGATGTATGTATTGATGCAGTAGGTTGCGAAGCTGCAGGCAGTGCATTGCAAACAATTACTGGTAAAAGACTGATGATGCAGGCCGGTTCCGCAACAGCACTCCATTGGGCAATTAATTCTGTCAAGAAGGGTGGAATAGTTTCAATAGTAGGTGTGTATGGGCCAACAGGCAATGTGATACCTATTGGCAATGTTGTAAATAAAGGAATTACCATCAGGGCAAACCAGGCATCTGTAAAAAGACTGCTTCCGAGGTTGATCGAGCATATTCGTTCAGGATGCATTTCAGCCTAAAGACATTATTACTCACAAAATACCGTTAGAAGAAGTCTCCGATGCTTACAGGATTTTTTCAGCCAAATTAGATAATTGTATTAAAACTGTTCTTATTCCACCATCAGCAAGAGCTTAAAAAAAATATATGGAAAACATAAGAAAATTTGCTCATAACTAAACCGGGATGGGGCATTGATGCGGATCCTGAAAATGAGCCTACTTATCCAATAAAAAAATGGACAGGTGATGACCACAATAGGTTAGTAATTATGAACGACCGCCACTGCAACGCGGCACAGTTGAAGTGTTACATTCAATTGAGCGGCCTTCCCTATCTGCGGTTTATGGCACCCCTGAGCCGCCTTCAGGCGTAAGCGGTGCAATTCGCAGGTTTGCATTCCGATATAGTGAGGGCAAGTGGGCGCACTGGTTGTCATTAATATTTGCAGATAGGGTTAATGTATTAGAAGGATATGCCGAAGATTTCCGGAATAAAACTGTCCCCAATGTATTTGCAGAACAGGGATGGAAAGGAATGTGGAAACACAATCCTAAATTAGTAGTTCGTAAGGTTGGAACTGCGGTAGTAATTTGTTCAGTTGTGTTATTGTTGCTGCAAAGAAAAAAAATGGCTAAAAGATAATTTATCATATTATCTTTTTCAACAGTTATTAATAAGGTAAAAATTTTTCGGGCAAATAAATAATTAAATAATCGATTACTTAATTGCCTTGGCGATTTTTTCACCTTGTTTATAATGCCTTCCTGCAAAAGCAGTGAATTTAATAGAGTCTTTTTCAAACAACATAATGATATCTGAGCCGCCATACGCGAAATAGCCAAACTCATCTCCCTTTGCAAGTCGTGTTCCTTCATCTACCGTAATATTTACGGACGAGACAAAGCCCATTCCAACGGGTACTACTGCTACAAAACCAACAGTATGTGTTTTTAGGATTATATAACCACGCGTTTGGTTAAATTGGAAACCAACGTCATCAACGGTCTGCATGCCGGTCAATTTCTTGACCTCATTGGTCCATGTTCTGCCCGGAATCTTTTTTATTTCTACGACCTTGCCGCCAACCGGCGTGTGATAACGATGATAATCATGCACACTCAAATAACAGTGTGTAAATATCCCACCTGTAAATTTGCGCTGATAACTGCTGCCCGCAAGCAGATCGCTGATAGGATAAGTATCTCCCTTCACTGTTATGGTTGCATTCTTTCCAAGAGGCCATTTACCTAAATATTTACTATCTGTAGGCGACACAATTACTTCATCATTACAGCGGTCTTTTATAGGTCGTTTACCTGGTTTCACCTGTCTGGCTAAAAATTGATTGTAAGTAAGCCAGCCACTTGGCGGCACCAGGTATTCTTCAATGTTATTTTTAGAATTTTTGATAAAGGTGTCAATCTCTTGACCAGAAGATGTTGTATCCATGTAACGGCCCATTGACATAATAAAATCTGTTACCCATTCATTAAACTCATTGCTATCCTTCAGTGCATTATCCTGAGAAATGTTTAGAATCGCCCAGAACTTTTCTGTGTCAGGATTTAATTGCTCATCAGTAGGAATATGCGTTAGCATTTCGTTTATAAAATTATAAAAGTCTTCAAGGGATTTTATCCCAGTTTGATCTGCTTCTTTTATGGAGATTGAAAGAGCAGTTTTCAAATTTGGACTGAAGCTTAACAAGTCGATAAGCTTTTCAACGCTTGGTTGTTGTGAAGGCATACTCTTTTAAAAGATTTTATTTGGAAAAATTTAGCTACTATAAACATTCCAAAATGAAGCCAAATGCTGACCCTTATTATGTATGCACAACTAAACTTGCGGTGCTTCATATCATGCGGAACGACACTCTTACGCAAAAGCTATTTGCACTCACAGCTAATTATCCCGGTTCATTCATGGCAAGATTTTTCAGGGCGTTGAATCACATCTTATTTTTTTCACTTTAATTCACCTTTATGGAATATAACATTACAGAAAACAATTGTCCCGTGCCACAAGGCATATTAGTAATTATTGGTGGTAAAGAAGATAAAGGAGATGAATCCTGATGATAAAAATGAAAACCGTGAAGACAATATTGAAAAATTTGGTAGAACTTATGAGAAAGCAAGATCCATGTATTGAAGTGATTACAAGCGCCAGCAGTGAAGCGTGATGAAATGTTTGAAGATTACCGCAAGGCTTTTGAAAAATTAAAAGTTTAAGAACACCGGTCATATTCATCACACAACATGTGAAAGAAGTGTGGACGATGACCTTACAGAAAGAGTAAATAAAGCAGATGCATTTTTTTTAACAGGCGGCGACCAGTTTATGCTTACTTCTTTATATGGAGGAAGCAATTTTTTAACCCAGTTGAAAGACCGGTATATTAAAGATAAAATTGTAATTGCAGGTACAAGTGCAGGCGCTATGGCTTTATCTACACCTATGATTTATGCAGGCAATAAAGAAAAACAACAAATAACTGGTGAAATAAAAATTACAACAGGTCTTGAATTTTTAAAAGATGTATGCATTGATACACATTTTATTGACAGGGCAAGATTTATAAGAATGGCGCAGGTAATTGCAACCAATCCAACTTCTATTGGCATAGGCATAGAAGAAAATACTGCGATTGTTGTACGCAATGGTGTTGAAGCGGAAATTATAGGTAATGGGGTTGTTACAATAATAGAAGGCTTTGAAATCTCATCCAGCAATATAACAGAGTTTGATGCAGAAGAAAAAGTAAATATCATGCAATTTGAGGGTTCACCTTCTGGCAGAAGGAAGCAGTTATCACATACCACAAATAAATCCGCCGCATAAATAATTATAGCGTTTGGGTGAATTCGCTTTCCCGATTCGTAATTATATAGTTGGCGTTCCACCTGTCACCTGCACAGTAGATCCTGTCATATAGCTAGAATCATTACTTGCAAGGAGAACATAAATTGGTGCAAGCTCGGCAGGTTGACCTGCTCGTCCGAGCGGCACATCTTGTCCAAACGTTTTAGCACGCTCCGGCGGCATAGTAGAAGGTATCAAAGGTGTCCATATTGGTCCTGGAGCTACGCAATTTACCCTTATGCCTTTTGACGCCCAAAGTTGCGCAAGACTGGAAGTAAAATTTTGTATGGCACCTTTGGTAGCAGCATAAGCTACCAAACCTGGCGATGGCTTGTATGCATTTACTGATGTGGTGTTCACAATCGTACTGCCGGGCTGGAGGTGCTGTTCTGCAGCTATACACAAGTAAAACATCGCAAAAATATTAGTTGCAAAAGTATGCTGCAGCTCTTGAGCGCTCAGCTCCTGCAAAGATTCATGCGACATTTGGAAGGCTGCATTATTCACCAGTATATCTATTTTGCACATTTCCTTTAATGCAGTAGCTACTATCTTTTTACAATGCTTTTCATTACTTATATCTCCAGGCATCAGAATGGCTTTGGTGCCGGCTTCTCTTACGAGCCTGGCAGTTTCTTCGGCATCTTCATGTTCGCTAAGGTAAGATATCAGCACATCTGCGCCTTCCCGCGGAAATGCTATTGCCACGGCGCGACCAATACCTGAATCAGCACCCGTAATGATAGCACTTCTACCTGTAAGCTTTTGCGAACCTTTATAAGACCTTTCGCCATGATCCGCCTTCGGATTCATACCAGCCTCTTTTCCCGGGTGAGGTTGTTGTTGCTGTTTATAGGGCGGTTTTGGATGTTTATCGAGAGGGTTAACAACGGCACACGCCTTAGTTCTCTTAGCCATAAAATAATTATAAACTATTTAAATAACTTTCTCCTGATTGGGTAATATATACAGCAGTGTAGTGTTTGCCTTTACTGGAAATATAAGGCCTTGGCTCCAGCAAACCCCGATTGATAAGGCCCTTTGCATATCTTAATGAGCCTGCTTCATAAGGTTCCTTGTTCATCATTGCCGCTTTTTTACATTCCAGCAACGCTTCTCTCATGGTGTCGGAGATACGACGTCTTAATTTAGTAGATGTAGATGTAGGTGTAGATGTAAGTTTTTCCATTTCTTAATACAAATGTTTGGTTATACAATAAGTTAGGTTCTGTTATATTCTAAAAATTATATACAAAAAAAGCCTGGCGACATAGGTTATGAACAAAGCATCCTTTAAGAAAAACCAATAATAACTGAAGTACCTACGCCTGCCAGGCTGTTTACTGAAACGCAAGCATTATGCATATCCAGTATTTTTTTTGTATGCGATAAACCGATACCCAATCCCAGCTCTTTGCTCGTAAAGTAAGGTTGGAATATTTGGTCTGCCACGCACTGCTCCATCCCTTTGCCATTATCTTTAAATACCACTTTTATCTGCCCGCAACTGTTATACACAGTTATATCAAGGTGACCATCACTTTTTCCTTCCATAGCCTCTATGGCATTTATAATTATGTTTAAAAAAGCAACCGTAAGCTTTTCATCATCACCGGTTATTACCGGGGTTACCTGGTAGTGTTTTCTTATTTCTATGTGTTGCAAATACATTCTGTCTTCGGCTTTTAACAATGCATCTTCTATGCACTTGCACACATCCGCATTGGTAAATTCTTTAGTTTCTTCTTCCTGAAAACCGAGTAATGCTTTTAACAAACGATCTACTTTAGTCACGTTTTTAGAGATAAGACCTGTAAACGTAGTAATGCCTGTTTCGCCGGAATTATTTCCATTTGCGATATCTTCAATGCAAGCATTAGCAAGAGCTATATTGGTAAGCGGATTGCGCATTTCATGTATCATGATACGAAGAGAGTTGTCAGGATCATGCGTAAATGTTTGATTCATGATTGTCTCCTTAGGGGTTTTATTATAATAGTCAGCCTTTGCAGGCAATGGCTCCTTTATTATTTCATGTAATGTTGCATACATAAAAAATCGTTTAATAATACTTTGTGTGTTGAAAAAATAAACTGCAACAATCAATTATTGCAAGTTCTCCGCCAAGGAGAAGAAAGGTTATTTACAAAAATAAATGAGGAAAAAAAGCAATAAGCGAAGTTGCTTTATGTAGGTACTGCTCTTAGTAAAAGAGCGTGATGCAAGATTAGTAAAAATACTATAAACAAAAAAATATATTTTTTAGCTTTTGCTGAATTAAAACTAATTTTTCAGCGCCAATCACCTTGTATTAAAAGGCGGCTATTTTTCCACCAAAAAAAAGAGTAATAACTTTTTTGCTTAACATTGTTTGTAAAACGAGTGACATGGAAAATATGAAAATAAAGAACAGCATTGAGATTACAGCGGATGCATCAAAAGTTTGGGATATACTCACAAGGCCTGAAGAAACGAAAAAATATATGTTCGGATGCGAAACCGTTTCCGATTGGAAACCTGGCAGCGAGCTACTTTGGAAAGGGACTTATGAAGGCAAGGAAATGCTTTTTGTAACAGGATATATCAAAGAGATTGATCCGCCATCGTTATTAAAATATTCGGTGATCGATCCAAATGCATCTTATGAAAAAACTCCTGAAAACCACCTGGACGTGACTTATGAACTGGTTCGCACAGAAGGAGAAACCGTTTTAACCGCAACACAGGAAGGCTTTGAACATGCAGCTGAAGGGGAAAAAAGATATAAAGAAGCATATAACAATGGCGAAGGCTGGAATCCGATATTGGTACAGATAAAAAAGATAGCAGAGGAGGGATAAATAATAAGCTGCAAATAAGATTAAAGAGAGATTGAACTGCAGGAGAAATCTTGTAGTTTATATCTCTGCGTTGCTAAACTAATTATTTAATTATACCTGTTGATTCATCTCTTTATTAGTTCAATTCATCTCATTTAAAAAAATAATTTCTTGTAAATAAATAGTTTTGCATACACTTGATACCACAATCGTTGTTATGCAAAAGATTCTTGTTTTTTTATGCGCATTAAACATAGCGTCAATTACAGCATATGCGCAAACGGCAACTAATAATAATGATAGTACATGGGATCTTGCCAAATGCATAGATTATGCCCAAAAAAACAATATCACTATCAACACACTAAGGCTTAACGCAAAAATAAATGAGCAGGATGTGGTGGCGGCAAAGGCTGCACGTTATCCCAACCTGACAGCCTCAGTTACGCAGGGCATTACCAACTACAACACTGGGCTTTATCCTGCAAGTGGTTATGGCGTTACCTCCGGAGCTACAATATACAATGGAGGTTATTTAAGAAATGATATAAAATCGCAGCAATTATCTCTTCAGCAGGCTAACCTCAATATTGTTAGCGGTGAAAACGATATAACATTATCTATCACGCAGGCATATTTAAATATTTTATTAGCAAAGGAAAATATAGTGTATGAACAGGATGTTGTAACTACTGCAGCAGCGCAGGTGAAGCAAGGTCAGCAACGATATAATGCAGGAACCATTGCTCAAAAAGATCTGCTCGAATTGCAGGCAACATTGGCAAATGATGAATACATGTTGGTGAATGCGCAAAATACCGAGCGCCAAAATTTGCTTACTTTAAAACAAATATTACAATTACCAACGAGTAATAATTTCGATGTAGTTACCAGCGATAGCATTCAGCCGGTATCGCTAGTTACAGATCTGGCAAGTGCGCAACAAATAGCATTAAATAACAGGCCGGAAGTAAAGAGCAGTGAATTAGGTGTGCAGGTAGAACAGGTAGAATTAGCTAAGGCAAGATATAGTTTGAGGCCTTCACTTACTGCAAACGGTTCTCTGTTTACCAATTATGCCAGCAGCAATCCAGCAACAAAATATTTTTACGCGATAGAAAATAATTTTTATCAGGGTTTAGGCATAACATTATCTGTGCCCATCTTTGACAGAAGTATCACTAAAACAAACGTTGCCAAGGCCAAAATAAATATCGACATTGCAAAGCTTGATCTTCAAAATACCCGAACGAATTTATTGCAGGAAATAGAACAGGCTTACATTAATGTGCAGAATGCGCAAAATCAATTTATCGCTGCACAGCAACAGCTTACTTACACAAAGGAAAGTTACCGTATTGCAAATGACCAGCTTAATATTGGCGTATACAATATTGTAGATTACCTGCAGCAGAAGAACCTGTATGTGCAAGCATTACAAGAATATACACAGGCAAAGTATTCAGCAGTTTTATACACTAAAATTTACAACTTTTATACAGGTGTACCGGTAACACAATAAATAAACATCAGCACAATAAAATCACCTTTGATGCAAAAGAAAAAAAGCAATAGAACGTTATACATCATTATAATAATAGCTTTAATAGCGTTTGGTGTATGGTATTTTGTTTTCAAAAAAGAAAAACAGGTAACTATTGTAAGCACTGAGAAACCAACGACAGGTTATATTTCGCAAAGTGTGACGGCTACGGGAACTATTCAGCCTGTGGATACCGTTGCTGTAGGTACGCAGGTTTCAGGCACCATTGATAAAATCTATGCTGATTTTAATTCAACTGTTAAGAAAGGCGAGTTGCTTGCAGAGCTTGATAAAACATTATTTCAGGCAGCGGTTAATCAATATATTGCCAATGTACAACAAGCGCAAAGTCAGTTAGTGTATCAGCAGGGAAATTACAACAGGCAAAAACAATTATATGATGTTGGAGCAATAAGCAAAGCAGATTATGACGATGCATTATATACTTACAATGCAGCGAAAGCTACCGTTGGCAGCGCAGAAGCTCAGTTACAGAGTGCGCAAAAGAATCTTTCCCTGGCAAGCATTTACTCACCCATTGATGGTACTGTTTTATCAAGAGCAGTAAGTGTTGGGCAAACAGTGGCTGCAAGCTTTAGTACCCCTACCCTTTTTACCATTGCAAAAGACATTACTAAAATGCAGGTAAAAGCAAATGTGGATGAAGCTGATATTGGAAACGTTGCAGTTGGAGATCGGGCCACTTTTACCGTCGATGCTTTTTTGAATGATGTATTCAATGGAACAGTGCAGGAAATCAGATTAAGCCCCGTTACATCGTCTAACGTTGTTACTTATACTACATTAATAGGAGCTGATAACAATGACAAAAAACTGAAGCCTGGCATGACGGCAAATATTATTATTTATACAAAAGAAGTAAACAATACCATGCTGGTATCTGCAAAAGCTTTGCAATACAAACCAGATTCATCGCTTGCAAAAGAATACAAGATAATACCTGTTAAAGGATTTGGTGCGCCTGCAAAGCAAAAAATGCCTTCGGATAGTTCATCAACAGGAGGAATTGATTCAACTGTAACGCAAGGATACGTTTGGGTGAAAGAAGATAAACAATTGATTCAAAAACAAATTACAACCGGCCTTGATGATAACACACATGTGCAGGTGCTGGGAGGATTGAATGCAAACGACGAAGTGGTAACAGGAAGTGAAGTGGTATCCGGTAAAGAAGCTGCAACAGCCAATGATGCTTCAAGCCCTTTTATGCCGCACAGACCTGCCAGATCTACTCCAACCAAGAAAAAATAGTATGGAAAAGAAAATACTTGACATACAAAATATAAAGCGTGAATTCGTAATGGGTACTGAAATTGTTCGTGCATTAAAAGGCGTTTCATTTACTGTACAAGAAGGAGAATTTGTAACGATCATGGGAAGCAGTGGCTCCGGAAAAACAACGTTACTTAATATATTAGGTTGCCTGGATAAACCTACGGATGGAAATTATTTTTTGGATGAAATTGATATTATGCATTTATCCCGCAATGAACTGGCAGGTCTTCGTAATACCAAAATTGGTTTCGTGTTCCAGGCATATAATTTATTACCACGAACGTCTGCATTGGAAAATGTTGAGCTGCCTTTATTTTATAACGCATCCGTAACTTCTGAAGAAAGAAAAGAGAGAGCACTGAAAGCATTGGAATCTGTAAAGCTTGCTGACCGGGCTGATCATACCCCAAATCAATTATCGGGAGGACAGCAACAGCGTGTTGCCATCGCAAGAGCTTTGGTAAATGATCCGGTAATGATATTGGCAGATGAAGCAACGGGTAATCTTGATACAAGAACTTCTTACGAAATAATGTCGTTGATGCAGGAATTGAATGAAGGTGGTAAAACAATTGTATTTGTTACGCACGAGCCTGATATAGCGGCTTTCAGCAGCAGAACTGTAATGCTTCGTGATGGAAAAATACAGAAAGACAGTGCTAATGACAATCGTCGTTCTGCAAGAGAATATCTGGCAGCGTTACCTGTTAGTGAAGATTATTAATATTTAATATTAACTATAATAAATAAACTATAACAACCTATAAAATGGGTGTATTAAATCTTATAAAAATTGCATTACGGGCTTTGCAGCGCAATAAACTTCGTGCTTTTTTAACGATGCTCGGTATCATTATCGGTGTGGCAGCGGTGATAACGATGATGGCTATCGGCCAAGGCAGCAAACAAAGCATACAAGCGTCTTTATCCAGTATGGGAAGCAACATGATAACGATCATGCCTTATAATAATCAGCCAATGGGTGGTGCGAGAATTGGTGGCAGCAGCTTTGAAATATTGACCATTGCTGATATGGATGCTATCAAAAAAGATGCTGCTGATGTACAATATACCTCGCCAATGGCTTCTTCAAACGGGCAAGCTATCAAAGGAGCTAACAACTGGCCGACCAGCATACAAGGTGTAAGCCCGGAGTATCTTCAGATAAGAGCCCTACAAATAAAGGATGGAATAAACTTTACTGATGCAGATGTAGCAACAGCTGCAAAAGTTTGCCTACTTGGCAAAACGGTAATTGATAATCTCTTTCCTAATGGTGAAAATCCGATTGGACAGATTATAAGATTCAACAAAATTCCTATGCAGGTTATTGGCACCTTAGTTCCAAAGGGAGTCAGCAACTTTGGGCAAGACCAGGATGATATTATTCTTGCACCATACTCAACTGTTCAAAAAAGGATAACAGCAAGTATTTATTTTCAACAACTATATGCATCCGCTGTAACAGAAGGTGCGAGTGATAAAGCAACAGCAGAAATAACACAAATACTTCGTGAAACACACAAGCTTCGGGATAGTGATCAGGATGATTTTGAGATACGCACACAAGCAGAACTAATGACAACCATTAGCAGCACCAGCAGCATGCTTACCGTTTTACTTACATCTATTGCCGGTATTTCTTTATTAATTGGTGGCATCGGTATCATGAACATCATGTATGTATCAGTTACGGAACGCACCCGCGAAATCGGCTTACGTATGTCTATTGGTGCAAGAGGTATTGATATACTTATGCAGTTTTTAATAGAAGCAATAATGATTAGCATCACAGGTGGTCTGATAGGTGTTGCGCTGGGTTTGCTTGCCACCCAACTTATCAATTCTTTAGCCCACTGGCCTGTGCTGGTTTCTGAAAGCTCCATTGTAATTTCTTTTATTGTGTGTGGCGTTACCGGAATTTTCTTCGGCTACTATCCTGCGCAAAAGGCTTCCAGGCTGGATCCTATCGAAGCGTTACGATATGAATAAAACAATCATCTAACTTGATTTTTGCACTTGTCTTAGAAATATAATATTCCTTATTTTTAATACTATAATTCTTTTACTATGGCCAAAGAAATGTACATCGAAAAAACAATAGTCATCAACACTGACGTGCATAAAGTTTTTGAATTTTTAAAACAAACCAAAAACCAGGATAAGTTTAGTGTATGGAATATGAAAGACCCAGCCATGAAAAAAGATTACAGAGGCACAGATGGCACACCCGGGTTCATCTATTCGTGGGATAGTAAAGATAAAAATGTGGGCGTAGGTGAGCAGGAAATAAAAAGTATTAGGGAAGACAATCGAATAGATTATGAGCTAAGGTTTAAGCGCCCTATGCAAAATATAGCACAGTCTAGCTTTATAACAGATAAAGTTCAGAGCAATGAAACTTCTGTAACGTGGACGTTTGCAAGCCCTACTAAATTTCCGATGTCTTTATTTACACCCATCTTCAAAAAGATGCTTGGTAAGCAAATAAACCAGGGCTTGCAAAACCTTAAGGAATTGTTGGAAAATAAATGAATGTAACAAAATAATGTAGCAGAAAGATTCATTTACGCACGCTTTAATAATATCATCTTATAAATGCAATTGTTATGAAGTTTGAAAAGAAAATCACGCCATTTCTCTGGTTTGATACCAATGCGACAGGAAGCAGCAGAGTTCTATACTTCTGTTTTTAAAAATTCGTCTATAGATACCATAACATATTATGGTGATAGCGGCCCTATGCCAAAGGGAATGGTGATGACAATAGCTTTTACACTCGACGGGCAAATATTTACAGCACTCAATGCGGGACCTGTTTTCAAGTTCAATGAGGCGATTTCATTTGTAGTGAATTGCGATAACCAGGAGGAAGTAGATTACTATTGGAGTGAGCTTACAAATGGTGGCAAGGAAATAGAATGTGGCTGGTTGAAAGATAAGTTCGGATTAGCCTGGCAAATAGTGCCTAAAAGGTTTTTTGAATTAATAGATACCAGCGATGATGCACAGCGCGACAGGGTGATGAAAGCAATGATGACCATGAAAAAATTTAATATACAACCCTTGGAAGATGCAGCAAATAGTAAATAATTTTTCACCGTAATCAAATCCTTGCAATTAATTTTAATAAAAAAATCTTTCAGAAATTATTTTATCATCTTTTGTTTCGTACACACATAATTCAATATCTGTTTTTCGTTGCTCATTTTTCATTTGCAGATCGGTTTCCCATATTATAGAAAAATAATTCCCTGCAACCAAAGGTTCGGAAATAGTGCTGCCATAAAAATTATCAACATGTAATATAAACAGCGATGCTTTTTTTCTTATAGCATCCATACCCTGCACTTCCTTTGGCAGCAAGCCTTCGCGTGGCTCAATGCTTTTAATATTATCACTAAAAAACTTTTCTTTTGCTTCTTCTACGAGGCCCTTGCGACACATGCTTATTAATTCATCTGCAACTTGTTTTGTTGTCATGTTGAACACAGTTTTAATTTATAATCCTTTTCTTACAATGTCTCCTGAAAGATACATTGCGTTTAATGAGGCGGAACGTCCACTGCATAAGACTTTTCTGAGAAGTAGGTTTTACTCCCGTCCAATTTCACAGAAAAGTTTTAAGTCCAAAGTAAATCAGTGAAAAGCTCGATGCGAAAGTTAAAAGATTATTTTATCAATATCGCCGTACCACCAGAATCAGGCAGTGGCAGGCAACTTATATTTTGCTCTTTACAAAACTGTTCAACAGCTTTTCGCGAGCCTTTATAATTATCATTATTAAAATCGTGAATAAAAATGTAACCTCCAGGAACCAGTTTAGGATAGAAATAAACCAAGCCGTTATAAATGGGTTCGTATAGGTCTGCATCGATACTTACAAATACAAACTCAACATCAATACCTTTTGCAGATTCGGGAAAAAAACCTTTTACAGGTATACATTTCTTACTATAAGGCATTATGTTAATAACCGATTTTACAGAAGTCTCAGAAAAGTCTTGTTCACCTGTGGATAGATTATTTTCTTTTTCAGAAGGTATGTCCCTGTTGTCAAAACCTTCGAACGTATCAAAAAGATATAATAATCGCTCTGCAAAATATTGGTTGATGTATTTTGCAAATTTACCTTTGTAAACGCCTAACTCAGCCACTTCACCTTTGAGGTTTTTGTTGTTAATTTCATGGCTTACCAATTCAAGAGTTGCAATTCTTATGTAATCGAAATAATTTCTATCTATTTTTCTTTCCCTATGTAGATAGCTTAGTGAGTTGCCAATAAAAACTTTTTTCTTGTGAAAAACATTACCAAATAAAAAATTAATACCCTTTCCAAGTACTTCCAGCATAGCTTAAGAGATAGTTACAATTCGTTATTTACATAAATAAGTACTGACGTTAATAAATACCGGCAATTAAGGTGCTTTAGTTCCTAATAAATGACTTTCTCAATGATCTTGCCATAGGTATTTATCTTTTGTAAGACGAAGATATTCACTTCCTGATTAGTTATGCCTCTATTTAGGAAGGCCAGAAAAATAAATTTTTTATATTTTATTATCAATAAAAATCTTGTATTGAACAAATACAACTTATTCCCATCACCACTGCAATAGTGGAAAAAAATTATTTTCGTGTTTTAAGTTGATGCTCTATTATTCTGTTCTCAAACTTTTTACCGGGTTGGAAACTGCTGCCTTTATTGCCTGGAAACTAACAGTAGCTATGGCTATGGAAAGAGTTATTAATCCTGCGATAACAAATACCCACCATTCAATGTTAATGCGGTATTCATAACTCTGCAGCCAGCTATGCATTAGCCACCATGCAACGGGAAAGGCAATCAAAAGAGCAATGAAGGAAAGCTTTATAAAATCTTTCGATAAAACAAAAACGATGTTGCTTACAGAAGCGCCCAGCACTTTGCGTACTCCGATTTCTTTAATGCGCTGCTGAGCAGAATAAGTAGACAACCCAAATAAACCAATGCAGGCAAGTATGATAGCGATAGATGAAAACAGGTTCATTATTTTGCCCAACCGAATTTCATTATCGTATAGCTTATTATAATCTTCATCAAGAAAACGATATTCAAATGGGCGGTTTGGTACAAGCGCTTTCCATTTGTTCTGTAAAAAAGAAATTGTTTGCGGAAGATGCTGACCATTTAGCTTTACCAGCAACTCGCTTCCTTCGATCTCCGGAAAAAGTACAAAGGGTTTTATAGGAGATTGTAACGATTCAAAATTAAAATCCTTCACTACTCCTTTCACATAACCCGGGCGTGAAATATCTAAAAACATTTTTTTACCAACTGCTTGTTCCGGCGTCCATCCCAATTGCCTTGCGGCCGATTCATTTAAAATAAAATGATATAAATTTTTGCTTTGATTACTATCGTTATATGAAACATCTTTTAAATCCTGTTGAGTAAAATTTGTACCGGCAATAATTTGCAAACCAACTGTATTAATAAAGTCTTCATCAACCGGATTGGCTGTTACCGCTATTTGCGCATTATCAGGCATAATTGCAGAACGCATATTATAGCCACCGCCGCCTTCAACCGGAGAACGAACACAACGTGAAACGCTTAATACATCAGCATTTGATCTAAACTCTTGTTTTATTACATTAATATTATCAAGCATTTTACGATCCATTGGTAATACTAAAACATGTGTACGGTCATAGCCTAATTTTTTATGCTGAATGTAATAAAGCTGCTGTTGTATAATGAATGTGCATACAATAAGAACAACAGAAATCGCAAATTGAAAAACAATTAATGACTTTCTTAAGCCTTGTCCTGAAGCAGTATTTTTGAATGACCCTTTTAATACTTTAACCGGCTGAAAACCTGTAAGCACCAATGCCGGATAAAAGCCTGCCAAAAAACTTACAACGATTGCAACAGCAAATGAAAACAAAATGAATGGCAAAGAAAATAAGTCTGAGGTATCAAGCTGTTTATTAGTTAATGCATTAAAGGCTGGCAACAATAAGGTAGATAAGAATAAACTTATGATGACTGCTGATAAGCACAAAAGAATTGATTCAATGATAAACTGCCAGAAAAGTTGCTCTTTACCTGCGCCAACTACTTTTCGCACGCCAACTTCTCTTGCTCTTTTCAATGAGCGTGCAGTGCTAAGATTGATATAGGTAGAGCAGGCGATAATAAGAATTAATAAAGCCACTGCTGCAAGAATATAAATGTAGGTGATGCTGTTGTTCGGTACAAAGCTGTCATAAGGAGAATATAAATGTATCTTTTCAAATGGCTCAAGAGTAAAATTTACGGTAGCACCCTGACCTGCCATTTCCTTTTTCATAAAAGCAGGCAGCTTAGCTTGTAATTGATTAATGGAATTTTTATTTTTTAATAATAAGTAAGTAGTGTAGTTAGCGTCCCAATAAGCCTGCTCATGATCCGGCGTAATACCCAGTGAAGAAAAGGATGCAAGGAAATCAAATTGTATCTGCGAGTTAGATGGACAATCCTGCATCACGCCTGTAACATGATACAAATTACTGTCATTTCCAATTTGCAATATTTTACCAATCGCATTGTCATTTCCAAAATATTTTTTTGCTGTTGATTCAGTAACGACAACATCATCAGGTGCAGCTAAAGCAGTTTGTGAATTACCCTGCAACAATTTAAACGAAAAAATATTGAAGAAAGTAGGATCTGCAAACATGAATCTTTTTTCATTGATCAGCTTATCCTCGTATTTTACGACTCTTGACCGTTCAACCATTTTGACGGCAGATTCTATTTCGGGAAAAGTTTTTGGGAAAATAGCTGCTACTCTTACGCTTGTAAAATTGCCGCCGTTAGTTGCGTTACTCCCATTAAAACTATAATGCATGATTACACGTGCAATTCGAGCACCCTTGGTTTCAAACTTATCGAAACTTAATTCATTTTGAATATACAAAGCAATTAAAAGGCAACAGGTTAAACCAATAGTGAGCCCTGTAATATTTATCAACGAAAATCCTTTGTTCTTCAAAAGATTTCTCCATGCCGTTTTAAAATAATTTTTAAACATGATACTATCAATTTAAAAGTAAGTAGTCAAAAATTATTTGTTTTGAATTAAATTGAATTTTATTCAGCTCTTAAACTTTTTACGGGATTTGATAATGCTGCTTTAATTGCCTGCCAGCTTACTGTTATCAGTGCGATGAGCAATGCTATACATCCTGCTACTACAAACACCCACCAGCTGATATGTATCCTATATGCAAAGCTTTGCAGCCATTTATTCATGGCCCACCAGGACGCAGGAAATGCAATGAGTGATGCAATAATTACCAGCTTTAAAAATCCCTTTGAAAGCATTTGTGTAACCTGAGTTACAGTGGCGCCCAACACTTTCCGAATGCCAATTTCTTTTGTGCGTTGCTCTGATGTATAGGTTGCCAGGCCAAACAAACCAAGGCATGCAACGAATATGGTTAGCACAGAAAAGATGTTAAGTATAGTTCCCGTTTTTTGTTCTGCAGAATAAGTTTTATTGTACAACTCATCCATGAACGAATAGCTAAATGGCTCACCGGTATTGTAAGAATCCCATTTCGTTTTCATAGTTGCGAGCAAGCCTTGTACATCGGCTGTTTTTATTTTAAAGATCAATCCTCCTTCGGGTTCCAATACCATCACCAAAGGCGAAATGGTTTCGTGCAATGATTTGAAATTGAAATTTTTTACAACCCCAATTACATGAAACGGAATGTTGGTACCACGGTCGCTATTTTCCCTGATCACCGTTTTGCCAACAGCATTCATTACACCATATCCCAAAGCGCTTGCTGCGGTTTCATTTAAAATAATTGCCAATGAATCTGTAGCAAAAGTTTTAGAAAAATTTCTTCCGGTGAGCATTTGCATACCCATGGTCGGTATATAATTTTCATCAACACGATACTCGATAGAAGTCATAACGAGGTTATCGTTGCCTTGCGGATAAGCCAATGCGTTATTGTTGTTGGTTGGGCCTGCGGGTTTATAATACGAAGCTGTTGCATTCACAATGCGCGGATCTTTCAACATATCGTTTTTATACACTTGTTCATTTTTACCTAATGCATAAGAATTCGGAATGGTAATCAATTGCGTTTTATCATAACCAAGATTTGTGTTTTGTATAAACTTCATTTGCTGATATACCACAATGGTTCCGATGATTAAACCAACAGAAATAAAAAACTGGAACACTACAAGACTGCTGCGCAATCCAAAACTTCTATTGTTGCTGGTAAGTTTTCCTTTTAATACAGCGATAGGTTTAAATGAAGAAAGATAAAAGGCTGGATATATTCCTGCAACAATTCCTACCAATATTCCCAATGCAATAAATGCAAGAATAGGTTTCACGTCAAGCGTTAAATTTTTACCGGATAAATTATTGAATGCGGGCAAAGCAAGCTGCACAAGCGCAAATGCAATTATCAATGCAATGATCGCAATCATCATTGATTCAGATAGAAATTGCCTGATAAGCTGAAACCGGTTGGAGCCTGCCACTTTCCTGATGCCCACTTCTTTTGCACGTTTGCTTGCACTTGCTGTTGAAAGATTAATAAAGTTGATGCAGGCAACTATTAGCATGAATAATGCAATGCCTGCGAAAATGTAAACATAAGTTGCGTTGCCACCCGGCTCAAGATCTGAAACGGATGATGAGTGCAGGTGAATGGATGTAAGCGGCTGCAAAATGAAACCCAATGAATTGCCTTTTGTTTCAAATTGATTTAAGCTCATTCCCATGGCTTGCTGTACCTGCGGACCCATATATTTTGTAACCATGTCAGGAAACCTTGCCTCCATCTTTGCATAATCGGTTCCGGGCTTTAATAAAAGATAAGTAAAAAAACTCCCAAACATCCACGAGTCTGAGTTCGCCGCATCCTCGCCGGTTGTAGAAGCAAACATATCAAAATGGAAATGCGAATTTTCGGGCACATCTTTCATTACACCGGTTACTTTAAATAACTGGTTATTTTTGTTGGTAAGCACGATAGTTTTGCCCATGGCATCATCATTACCAAAATATTTTTTTGCCGTTGTCTGCGTAAGTATAATTGTATTGGGTTGCAACAATGCCTTGTCAGCATCACCTTCTACAAAGGGCAGCGTGAATATGCTGAAAAAATTAGGATCAGCGAAAGCGAAGCGTTCATCTTTAAACAACTTGTCGTTAACCATGATTTTTGCTCCGACAAAAGGGGCAAACCTTGTTGCATCCTGCACTTCAGGAAAATCTTTCTTCATGGTTTGCGCCACAGGCGCCATCACAGAAGTTTCGAAAATTTTTCCCCCATTAATGTTCGCATCAAAAGCGATACGGGCGATATTATCTGCATTGGTATTAAAACGATCGTAGCTCAATTCATCCTGCACATATAACATGATGATAAAGCATAACGCAATGCCAACGGATAAACCAAAAATGTTTATGGCTGAAAACAATTTGTTCTTGACAATATTCCGCCAGGCAATTTTGAAATAATTTTTAAGCATTTTCTTAAATGAGTTTTTTAAATAAAGATTTCTTTGATTTTTTTTAATGATGTTAATTCATTCTAATTATGGTTTACATATTCCTATTCCGTTCTTTACCTCCTACTCCGTTCTCAAACTCTTTACAGGGTTAGCTATTGCTGCTTTTATTGCCTGGAAGCTGACGGTAAACAAAGCGATTAAGATGCTGCTAAGCCTGCTACCGCAAACATCCACCATTGAATACTGATACGATATGAAAAATCCTGCAGCCACTTATGCATGGCCCACCATGAAAGCGGTGCAGCAATAACAAAGGCAATACATACCAGCAATAAAAAATCTTTTGAAAGCATTCGGATAATGCCCTGTACACTTGCGCCCAAAACTTTTCTGATACCAATTTCTTTTGTGCGTTGCTTTGCAATAAATGTTGCAAGACCAAACAAGCCAAGGCATGCAATAAAAATGGCGAGCACAGAAAATATCAATGCAATGTTTCCTACTCTTTGTTCTGCACGGTACATTTCATCGAACGATTCGTTTAAGAAACGATACTTAAAGGGCAAACCTGGTGCCAATGCTTGCCATTTGTTTTGAATGCCGGCAATAAGATTTTCTACATTGGAAGTATTTACTTTAAAAACCCCCGACCCGCCACCGCCGCCTAAACTGAAACATAAAGCACCAACATTTTGATGTAACGATTCAAAATTAAAATTCTTAACTACGCCGATAATTGAAGAGGGGGATGTGCTGCCATCATCATTACTATGTATAAACTTTTTGCCCAATCGGATCAGCATAACCTAAAATTTTAGCTGTGGTTTCATTAATAATAACCGCGCCCGAATCACTGCCAAAATCACGCGAAAAATTTCTGCCTTTAATGATCTGCATTCCCAGCGTTTTTATATAATCATAATCAACACTCCAGTTCTGCATATCAAAACCATTGGTACTCGTCATTACCGATTCTTTTGAAAATGTATTATCACTTCTGTAAGAATTTGAAACAGGCAAAAAACCACTTAATGTTCCGCTTACAACACCATGACATTTGCAGCACTTCATTTTTAAAAGGCATAACATTATCGTTTAATGATGAGATGCCATCTATAACCAAAACCTGGTCTTTATTATAGCCAAGATTTTTTGTTTGGATATAATTAAGCTGCTTATATACTACAATGGTTCCTACAATTAAAACAATTGAAACAGCAAACTGAAATACTACCAACACACTTCTTAAGCCACCGCTTTTACTGCCGAGGTTTAATTTCCTTTTAATATTTCAATAGGCTTAAATGCTGATAAATAAAAAGCCGGGTAACTGCCCGCCAGTAATCCAACAATAAAAGGCAGTGCAATAAGCAGAGGTAAAATATAAGAGGTCAATAAGCTTGTTAGTGTCATTTCTTTTGCTGGCAACATCATTAAACAAGGGCAATACCGCGTACACAATTGCAATAGCAATTATTAAAGACAATAAAAACCATCAATAGTTGATTCAAAAAGAAACTGGAATACAAGGTTGCGCTTTTCTGTGCCCAGCACTTTTCTTATGCCTACTTCTTTTGCACGGTTGGCAGAATGTGCTGTAGTAAGATTCATAAAATTGATGCAGGCAATGATTAATATAAACAAAGCCACTGCAGAAAAAATATAAACGTACTGTATGTTACCGCTTGGACTCAATTCGAAACCACGGTCAGAATACAAATGGATTTGCGTAATCGGCATTAGAGAATATTCGAATATTATTACCAGCTTTCTTAAAATCTTCCATGCTATTGATGTTCATAAATTTTCTTGCGTAAGGCAACACATACTTATCAATATATTGATCGAAATTTTTTTCAAAAGCTTTATAATCGGTGCCTTGTCTCAATCTTAAATAGGTATAAAAATTATGACTGGTTACTTGCTCCCCACTTATAATCCAAATTCTTCATCGAGAACAAAAAATCAAAATGAAAATGAGCGTTCTTTGGAATGTCTTTTATTACGGCTGTTATTTTATAAAAAGGATTTTTATCATCTTTTACTTCAATTGTTTTCCCAACAACATTTGTATGTTCCAAAATATTTGTTTGCTGCAGTGGTTGTAATTACAACCGTATTGGGTTCAACTAATGCATGCTTTACATCACCTTCAACAACAGGGAGCTGAAATATATCAAAGAAAGTAGAGTCAACAGTAGCAACTTTCAATTCATCTATATAATCATTGCCTTTCCTTATTAATTTGTCACCGTTAGAAGTATAAATGCGTGTGTAATTTTCTACCTGCGGATAATCTTTTTTCAATAGCTCACCCATTATATCGCTTGATAAAGACATGTGCATATTGGCACCTCCAAAACGTATATCCGAATTAATACGGTAAATTCTGTCTGCATCAGGATAAAACCTGTCATAAGTCAATTCATCCACAACATACAATGCGATCAATAAAAAACAAGACAAGACCAATGGCGAGCCCTGTAATATTGATTATGGAGAAAGCTTTATTCTTAACTAATATTTCTCCAGGCAATTTTGAAATAGTTTTTAAACATAATGAGGTTTAATTTTCTTAATAAGTGCTATGCTTTTCCATTATCGAACGAACTTGCCAGAGAACCATACAACACAGGTGCCGTTATCCTATCCGTATGATTATCAATTAAAATTATTTGGCACAACTGCTACAACTGTACGCATTTGATACAGCTATGTGCGGTTGCAAACATTGGCATATTTTTCTGCAGCTACTGCCTCCAACTGTACGAAATGATTGATATATCTCGCTGTATCTCATATTAACTTTCTTATTTTTTTAAATATGAAAGACTGCAGCTTCACAATCTAAAATATATTTGCAGCGATTGAAAGAATTATAATCTTCCTCTATTTCAATTTTTCATGAAAAAGAAACCGGGAATTTTTGACCTGCTTAAGCCGTACATCGGCATAGTGATCCTGTTAATAGTATTTACCCTTTTTAGCAATGCAATCAACTTATTGATTCCCAAAATTATATCAAAAAGCATTGACGCCTTCAGTCATGGAAAATTTTCATTTAAGCCTCTTATCATTCAGTTTTCCCTGGCAGTTGTATCTTCATATTTATATTTAGTTATTTACAAAGCATTATTCAAACATACGCTTCGGAACGGGTAGCAAGAGATTTAAGAACAAGGCTCGCAGATAAAATATCCAAACAAACCTATGCCTTTATTGAACAGGCCAATCCTTCCAAATTATTAACCAATCTTACTGCTGATGTTGATTCCATAAAGCTTTTTATTTCACAGGCTATAGCATCCATTATTTCTTCTTTGTTTATAATCATTGGCGCCAGCATATTGATGATCACCATCAACTGGAAACTGGCGTTATGTGTAATAGCCATCATACCTATTATCGGTATTACTTTTTTTGTAGTGCTACGAAAAGTGCGGGCATTATTTATACAAAGCCGCGCTGTAATTGACTGGCTGAACAAAGTGATCAATGAAAGTATTTTGGGCGCTGCAATCATACGTGTTGTAAATTCGCAACAACCGGAGTATCATAAATTTCTTGAAGCCAATACCAAAGCAAAAGATTTTGGGCTTAAGATCCTTCGGCTTTTTGCAGGCCTTATTCCCGGTAATCACATTTCACAGCCAACATGGCCGGGCTTATCCATACTTGCATTGGGTGGCCATTTTGTAATTGAAGGAAGCATGAGCCTTGGCAATTTTGCCGCTTTCAACAGTTACGTGTCCATGCTGATATTTCCTATCATTGGTTATTGGTTTTATGAGCAATGTAATAGCGCAGGCCACTGCTTCTTATGAACGCATAAGCTACAATAATTGAAACACCGGAACCGCGAAGAAACAGGAACGATCACAGAAAGCATGCAAGGTGAAATTGAATTGCAGGATGTAAGCATGTTTTATGGACAGGCGCCTGTTTTAAAAGATATTTCCTTTACTGTTGCCGCAGGCTCAAAAGTGGCCGTTATAGGCCCTACCGCTGCCGGCAAAACACAATTGCTTTATTTGCTTACAGCCCTTATGAAGCCCACTTCCGGCTCAATAAAATTTGATGGGCAGCCTATTGAAAAATACAACAGTGAATCATTTCCACAGGCAGGTAGGATTTGTTTTCCAGGACAGCATCATTTTCAACATGAGCATCCGTGAAAATATTGCTTTCAGCGATACTGTAACTGATGAATCATTGGAAAAAGCAATTGAAACTGCAGAGCTAAAAGATTTTATTGAAGCTCTTGCCCGATAAATTAAGCACTATCGTTTCTGAGCGTGGCTCCAGCCTTTCGGGCGGACAAAAGCAACGCATCATGCTGGCACGGGCGCTGGCACTGAATCCTAAAGTATTATTGCTGGATGATTTTACAGCCCGTGTTGACAACAATACCGAAAAGAAGATATCTGGAAAATATTCAAAGAAATTACCCGGGCTTAACATTGATTTCTGTTACGCAAAAGATAGCTTCGGTTGAAGCAATATGACCAGATAATTTTGCTGATGCAAGGCGAGCTTATTGCCATTGGCACGCATGAAGAATTGATGCAAACAAGCCCTGAATATATGCAGCTACTCAATTCACAAAAAAGCACCAGCAACTATGAATTACAATCTTAATAAGCTTACGGATGAGAAGCAAAAAAGATCGACCTATGCTTCGCTTAAAAGCTTGCTGCAGCTCATCTCGCATGAGAAGAAGAAATTTGTTGCTGGCTTTATTGGCCATCTTAATTAATTCAACACTTAACCTGCTTGGCCCTTTATTAATAGGACATGCGATCGACAAATATGTGCAGCATAAACAATATCATGGTGTGCTTGTTATTTTCAGGAATTTTGCTGGCTATGTATCTAGCAGGATTGTTCGCAAGTTATTTTCAAACAAAGCTTATGGGAAGCATCGGCCAGCGAATGTTATTTACTTTGCGCAATACCATATTTAAAAAATTGCAATCATTGCCCGTTGCATTCTTCAATGCCAATAAAGCCGGTGATCTTATCTCAAGAGTTAACAATGATACAGATAAGCTGAATACTTTTTTTTCTCAATCGCTTGATGCAGTTTATTGGAAGCATCGCAACCATGACCGGTGCTGGTATTTTCCTGTTACTGATCAATTTTAAACTGGGTGCGGCAGCATTGTTCCCAGGCTGTTTATTTTAATTTTTACGCAAATCGGTTTCGCCATGGGTAAAGAAAAAGAATGCGCTGAACCTTGCCAGCGTTGGCGGCATGAGCGCAGAGATACAGGAAAGCCTGAACAATTTTAAAGTGATTGTTGCTTTTGACCGGCGTGATTATTTCAGGAAGCGTTTTAATGAAGCCAATCAACAAAATTATAGAACTGCAATAGGCGCCGGCATTGGTAAATAATATCTTTTTACCGGTGTATAGTTTATTTGCCGGGCTTTGCACAATTAATGGTGTTGGCTTATGGCATTTACCTGATTTCCACAGGAAGTTTTTCTATTGGATTATTGGTGAGTTACCTGGCCTATGCCACTTATTTTTATAATCCGTTAAGACAGCTTGCTTCGCTGTGGACAACCTTCCAGGTGGCGATGGCCGGCTGGGACAGGATAACAAAGATCCTTTCAATGGATTCTGATATAATACTATTGCAGAATACCAGTACCACTCCATCAAACGCCTTGATGGAATTCAGAAATGTGCATTTTAGTTATGAGGAAGGTAAAGAGATATTGCATAATGTTTCGCTTGAAATTAGAAAGAGGTAAAACCTATGCTTTTGTTGGGCCGACGGGTGGCGGCAAAACAACACGGCATCTCTTATTTCGCGATTGTATGATCCTACCAAAGGAACGGTATTGCTTGATGGAAAAGACATTCGCACTTACAAGCCTGAAGAGCGGACCGCAAAAGATCGGTTTTATATCTACAGGAGCCTTTCCTGTTTACCGGCACTATAAAGGATAATATTTTATATGGCAATGAACTATATGAAAATTATACCGATGAACAAATAGAGCAGGTTCTAAAAGATGCCAGCCTGCAAAGCCTACTTACTATTTTTGAAAATGGTTTGCAAACAAAAGTATCATCCGGTGGAGATAATATCAGCTTGGGCCAAAAGCAATTGATAGCTTTTATGCGTGCTGTTTTGCGCAATCCCGAATTGCTGATACTCGATGAAGCCACTGCAAATATTGATACCATGACGGAGCAACTACTTGGAAGAAATATTAAATAAGCTGCCGGAAAACACCACCCGTATTATTATAGCGCACCGGTTAAATACCATCGAAAATGCGGATGAAATATTTTTTGTGAATGCAGGAGAAGTTACCCGTGCAGGTTCATTTAATGATGCGGTGAATAAGTTATTGAAGAATAAAAGGGTAAGCTAAACTATGCATCGCACGCAGACACGTCATTGCGAGGAGCGCTGGTAAAGTTTGTAACTGTGTTTATTACTCAAATATAATTATTGCAGTTAAGTAAGGATAAGGCATACGTCACGAGACTTGCGCCAGAAAAGTTGTTTTGTTACTCGAAAACTATGTATTTTCTTCCGATATAAAAGGGAGTAATTTTTTTATCTTTAGTTATGAAATGCAGCTTTACAAATTCTCCGGCAACAGATACAAATCTTATTTTATCTCCTTCCTGCAAATTACTTGTCTCATAGTAAGCACCTAATGGCAGTTTATAAGGGTTATCTTTTACATCATTTGTAAATACTGAAAATAAAATCAACTTTTTAGATTTAACGTCTGGCAATGCATATCCAAAGATTTTATGGTCTTGTTTAATATTTGCAGTTAAATAAAACTCTTTTGTTTTCTTGTCAACATATGCTTTTGTCTGGGTGTGACCAATGGTTATAGATAAAGTCAGAATAGTTACTAAAACCAATAATTTTTTCATAGTTTCTGATATGAAGTATCTCTTCCCCGGCCTTTCTCTTTCAGAGCTTTTGCGTATTGGCAGAACACGGCCAGCTTACTGTGTATACTTCTAAGTTAGCAAACTTATTTTTGATTTCGTCGTCCGTGTCCTGCTGAGCTTTTGGGCTTGGAGTAGAGACACGGCCTGAGATTAATAATTAATATTATAATTTCCTTGTGAGCCGCCCGCAATAAATATGCTGTCTGTAAAATTGTTTATCACTCCATTCTTATTGCTTCCCCAAATAATTACAGTGTAAGTATCACCCTTTGTTTTGGTCAGTTCATAGCCTTGTACGGCGTTGCCAACATATCTTTGCTGAAGCTCATCAAATGTGCCTCCCGTAAATTTTCGTTCTATTAAAGTATAAAAGGAAGGTCCGAATATTTCATTCGTTTGAAAAACATCAAAATTATCTGTAGCAGATACCGGGGAAGCATTTCTAAAATTAATTCTTATTGTGGCTAACTTATATAAAGTCGGGTTTTGAACCAGCGTATCATTTTGAATATTCTCTGTAAAAACATTTTCATCAAATAATGGAAAATAATTATCTGCAGAAATCTGTATCATAAAGTTGTTAGCACTACTGTCAAAATTAAAAGCAGTTTTGAAATTTCCTGTGTTGTCTGTCCTGGTTGTAGCTATTTTACTATAACCACCGCCAGAGAGGACGCCACCTGGATAATAAGCACTTAAATTGATAGCGGCATTAGCTACAGCATTGCCGTTCACATCCGTCACCTTACCAGTAAAAGTGTAGGGAAATGACATCTCCTTCCTGCAATTCCATAAAAATGTCAAACTAATAAAACAAATAATTCTAAAGATTTTCATGTCGTTAATGATTACAGCCAACGATTGTATTTTAGGCTATTCTAAGCAATCTATAAAAATGAACAGCCGGGAGCTCATCTTCCGCTTTTGATACTATACGCTCCAACTCTCGTCGAAGTTGCAACCTTCGCCGGGTGAGTCAATTAAGGGAGATGCATATTTAATCCAAAATGCTTTATTATTAATTCTAAAAGCTTTATAACTATCCAGGCAATTATAATAATTGTTAATACAATTCTTAGCCACTTAGGAATAAAATCTTTCTCTTTATTCATTCGCCAATATACGGAAAACCCCGTTGTTCGCGCAAGCGTCCGCTTGTGCCAAGGGAATAAAAGTTACCAACTTTAAAGTAAATGCGTCGAAGTTGCAAACTTCGCCGGGTAGAGATTATTCGTCGGCTGGAACTGATGCCGATTAACGAACAAAAGTTGAAAATATATTCGTCGCCCCGCCATATTGCCAAACCGCCTCTCAGCAGCAGCCGTATTGTCGTCTGCCGTTTCGTTATTAGTTTTCACTCTGTCCAAAAGTTAAAAGGTTATTGTCTGGATCAAGCAAAGCAAATTCTTTTTGCCCCCAGGGTTTTGTCTGCAATTTTCCGTTTGGGTGAATATTTATGTTATTGTCTAATAATGATTGATATAAGTTGTCAATGTCGTTTGTTCGGATATATACTTGTCCGTAATTTTCTTTTGGGTCAAGTTCCCTGTACTCAAAGAAATGAATTTGAATGTTGTCTTTTTCAACCATTAAATAACCGTCAAAGTCGGCACTTCCGATGTCCTGGAACCCTAATTGTTTTACATAAAAATCTTTCGTTGCCGTCTTGTCCCGCATTGGCAATTTTGGATTTATGTTAGTCAGCATACTTTATATTTTTTCTTGTCGTAAATGTAAATATGTTTTTCAAACCGTTTGTAGTTGTTGTTCGAATTGTCGTTCGAAGCTGATAGCGAATTACAGCCGAAGCTAACAACATCCGGCCCTGCTATTGCAAATACTTTGTTGTGCGTTCGTGCTGTTAAACTTGCTAATTTTATTTATCCAATTCCTTATCAAGTAACTTCAACAAAGCGGCATTACTATTTAATAAACTGTTGAAATAACTTAACCCAGATTGAAATTGGACCGAAAATCCTTTAGTGCGGAATATTACAAAATTCCGCTGCTCCTCCGATAAAGCCAAGGGTTTCATTTCAGGAGTATAGGTTTGAAAATTGCTGATCTTCTCTCTGTTCCAAAAATCATGTGTATCTATTATTTTCCCATATTCACCTAACATATTATTTAATGTATTAATAAGCCTATCATTATAATTAATGTAGTTGTTTATTTGGAACTGGTAATTTGCCATGCCGGCTTTTAGTTCTTTATTATCAATAAAGCGCAAGCTCCCTGAGCTTATAAATTGCTGATAGGTTGGAGTGTTTATAGTTACAACATGGTTTACTTCCCCTTCCATTAAAAGATGACTTAAAACAGGTAGCTCTTCATTTTCTTTTTTGGCATAAAAAATTGAAATAATGCTGTCATATATCGGCAGTCGTTCATTAAAATAAGCAATGGTTTCTTTATAATATTCTTGATGCTGCAAAAGGTCGTTACGATAAGCACCAAGGGTTTGATGAGCAATTTTTGTTTCAGCAAAATGTTCTCTAATATTTTCTGCAATAAAGCCCATTGTTACTGCAAGAAATATCATAATAAACTCTAACAAATATTCCTTAAAATTTTTCTTTTCAACTTTGGGATGGTGATGTACTTCCATATTTTCAGTTTCTTTTTTTTGGATCTTTTTTTCCGTTTCGGTAGCAGGAATGGTTTCTTCTGAAATATTTTCCGATTGAGGAGTTATCGAATTGTCTAAAGTGACGTCGTATATGTTGTCTGCCATTTATATTTTAGTTAGTCGGTCAAATTGTTATAATGTTCGGTCGCATGACGCACAACAATTGTATTTGCGCTTCGCTATAAAACTACCAAAAGTTTATTCATAAAAGTTTTAATAATAAGTAATGACTGAAATTGTAATAACAAGAGGCACAAGCGGACGCTTACGACAAGGAAGAAGCTTGACAAAAGCCGTGATTTCAGAAGGCAGATAAATATTATTTTAATTTTTTGCAGTCTCAAAAACGAAAAAACAAGATTAAGAAAGTGAAAAGGATATTGAGAAAGTGAAAAAGGAGATTAAGAAAGTGAAACCGGAGATTAAGAAAGTGAAACCGGAGATTAAGAAAGTGAAACCGGAGATTAGGAAAGTGAAAGGAGATTAGAAAGTGAAAAAGGAAACTTGTTTTTTGGTTTTTTAACTTAAGAAAGTGAAAAACCAGTAGACGAACAAGAGCTAATGCATTGTAAAAGAGGCTAATAAGATAAGGTTGCTTGCATTTAAGTGGCGTATGTTAGCGTAAATACAAACGGTTAGCATGAGATTGCTTCGTCGCTTCAAAGTTGTATTCATTTATAATCTTCATTAGCGCTTCTCGCAATGACGTAAACTGCGCTCCTTCTAATCAGTTGCATAATCCGTCTTTCGATGAGCGCGGGCCAGACAAAACATGCGGAGCAATTGGGTTTGTCTTGATCTTTTTGTTTCTTTTTGTATCAAGACAAAAAGAAAAGACAAATACAGAAGCTCATCGTTAGCCTAAGCGTCCGCTTTTAATATCATGTAAGACTTCTTATAATTTACTATAATTTAGTAACTCATAATCACAGGTCAGAGATATGCGCAGGAAAAGAGACACAAAAAATTACACTTCAAACATACATCATGAACAAAAACTTATTAAACCGAAGCGGTAAGGCTACTATTCTATGTATTGGTAGTCTTTCAATATTCTTTGCGTTCGCTTCTCCAACTTTTAATTTAGTAGGAAGGTGGTCCATCCTTAATCTTGATGGTACGCCAAGCGGCGAATACCTGGATTTCGAAAAAGACAGCACTTACAGCATTATATTGCCAAACGGACAAACTGGGGAAAATGGAAATTATCTTTTGAAAGATTCAACCTTTTTTATTAAGAACATAAAGAATGTTTGCGGTAAAGATTACTGGGGCAAATATAGCCTGACATTTCATGGCAGCGATTCAATTCATTTTGCTTTGATTGACGACACCTGCTCTGAAAGAAAAATGGATATTGTAAGCTTTAACCCCGGGTTAAAAAGATATAAAGGAAAATAATATTTACTTGACTGTTGGCACAAGCGAAGACTTGAGCCAAAGATGAGATTGCTTCGTCGCTTCAAAGCTTATTCGGTTATATTTCTTAATCACGGATTAAAGGATTAAGGGATTGCACAGATTTTTTTACAACTGATTATACAATCAGTTGCACAATCCGTCTTTCGATGAGCGCAGGCCAGACAAAACATGCGGAGCATTTGGGTTTGTCTTTATCTTTTTGTTTCTTTTTGCATCAAGGCAAAAAGAAAAGGCAAAGAGCAATTGGGTTTGTCTTGATCTTTTTGTTTCTTTTTGTATCAAGATTAAAAGAAAAGGCAAGAAAAAAGGAAAATAAAAGAAGCTCGCTGTTAACCAAAGCAAATTATAAGCGAAGCCGAAGCGAGACCGTTCACTGATAATGCATTCTTAAATTTTTAGTTATAATTGCTAAATCTATTAGTTGTGCTAAGTTTGCAAACAAATCCCATTAAAGATCAAAATATCACTTTATGCAATCAAAATCAACCAACATAGTTGTTGCCATGCCCAATGCCTCCTTATTGGAGGTTAGCTATTATTGTAATGATAAAAAATTATCCGCAGCAGAAAAGAAGCGTCACACTGAATTATACATCCAGCTTCATGATTGCTTATGTATCGTAAAGATTGATAAATCCCTTTGCAATAAAGAAGATGCGTTGGAAACTTTAGTTCATAATAAAGTTATTAATTCCAAGGGCCATCTATGCTAAGGCAACGGGTGCTTTAAGCAAACGTTCATTAAAACCTGGCGGCAATATACTCCACCAATTTGTCGTCACTCATTTTATTGGCGGTGCTTTCGCTGGTGAGGGTATTTTTAAATTGTGGTGTGTCTTTCATGAAATGCATCAGCTGCTCCTGTGAAGTGCCGGTGCCTGTGAGATGCACCTCGTCAGCGTTTTGCATATGGGCGAGTATTTCTTTAAAGAATTTATGTTGCAATGTTTTTTCATCATTGTGCGCATTCTTTTCACTGGTATTAAATGAAGCGCCGGCATTTTCTGCAAAACCCACGATACTAAAGTTCACAGCTTCCGCATCCAGCTTGCCTACTATCGTTGCATGATGCGTATCCATCCATACACCAAATTGTTTCTTGTTCTTTTGAGACATAATTTTTATTTAGCGAAGCGTAGCCAAAACCGTACCCCGAATGAATAGAGTGTTGTAGCATCGCTTGCTTTTCCACAACGTAGCTCATTCATCAAATCATTGTGAATATAAATCCTTTCAACCCCTGCAACCTTTATTAAAATCATTCAGTCTCTTAAGCTGAAAATAAATATGGCAGATTATTTGCCTTTAATCACAAAAAAAATAAACATTTTATGAAACGTCTCTCGATCGCATTATTATTTTTCTTCGGTTTTATAGCAGCAGGATTCGCACAGGATTCTACTACTACCCACACAAAGAAGGTAAGAAGTACCAGCACACAAAGCTCAACAGGATTAAAAAAGGATGGCAGTCCCGACATGAGATTGAAAGCAAACAAACAGGCAAAAGCACAGGCTCAAAGCTCTACTACTACGCAGGCAACTACTACTCAAACGCAGGCTGCTCCGGCTCCAACAACAAGCCCGGCTCCCGCACAAACGCAGGTAAGAACAAGAGCAACTACACAAACTTCAAAAGCAAGCAGTACAAAAAGCGCAGATGCTGCTGTAGGTACAGATGCCAAGGGAAGAACCATTTACCAGGGATCACGCGGCGGTAAATATACCTTGACAGCAAACGGAAATAAAGAATATATTAAGCAATAACATTTCAGGGGCAATCAATGAAGCTTTGAAAGAAATTCTTTCGGAGCTTTTTTATTTTAGAGCGTTCCATCAGTGCTTTGCAGGCACCATTATTTTGATAAGGGCTTTACGGATGGCGCCCCACACAAAATTAAAGAAGCTGCCATATTTATGATCCCGCTGTAAATCAACGGTGGCGCTTCTTACTGCCTTGCCGTTGTCCGGATTATTCTTTTTTACTACAAAAGTGTTGGCAATAAAACTAAAAATGGCTTTCTTTTTCAGGCTATTATCCTTCTTATCTTTTTTCAACATGCTTATCGTCAGGTCATTGTACCACACAGTGCCGGTTGCGGTTGCAGAAAGGTTATTGCCTTGCACATGTGCAGTGCCTTTGTGCGCCATACCGCTTTTCACATCGAACAATCCCAGCGCATTGGCCAAAGGATTTATTGTTTCCTTATTAATGGAATCGGCGTGCACATCACTGGAAAAACCACCGTTGGATTGTTTGGAAAGATCAAATACAATGGTTGCTTTCATAGCCACCTTACCCATGAACAATCCTGTTGCAGTGGCAACGCTGCTATGGTCTTTTTGAATAATCGAAGGCATGTTGGTAACGTTGGTAATGGTTCCGGTGATCTTACTGAAATCCGCTTCACCGACCTGTTTGCTTTCGGGGCTTAGCTCCTGGTAGTTCACCGCAAAATTGTGAATGTTCAGGCGCTGAATATTTACCTTCACCGGAACTCTCATGAGTAGTTGCTGTGGGAAGTCGTCAGCAGTAAAGTTACCTGAGTGCGGCAATGTTCTGTCGAGGTAATCACTTAACGTAGCATCATCCACCGTGGCAGATGCTGCAACAAAACAATGGTTGTTCATTAACTGCTGCCAGTTCACGTCGTTAAAAACTACTTTAGGCAAACGCAGGGTGAACATATCCTTAATAGTTTTCGCCTTCTTTTCAAACTCAGGCTTGTCCCCTCTCGGCAATAACGCAACTCCGTTCAATACAATGGAATGCTTGGTTGCAGCTATGGAGACTTCATCTACTTTAAAAGTGTAAAGGCTGTCGGGTGTTCTCGCGAGGTAGTTACGGGAAGAGAGCGCCAGGTCACGCGCAAAGAAGAACCGGTTGTTGTCAAATTGGGTGGAAGAATCGAATAGGAATTTCTCTAACCTGAGGCTGATGTCATTGATCTTTTGTTTCGCATTCTTTTTTCCAACGGTTGTATTCACGATGGTTCCATTGCTTACTTCAATTGCATTGATGGCAATGCTGTTGAATTGCTTCTGTAGCTTTTGATAAACCGTTTTGGAGCTATCTTGTTTTCTTTGCTGCGCATTATAAGGTTTGGGATCATGAAACGTTTCCACTACAGGATGGCGGATGTAAATCGTATCCAGGGTAATGTCTTTTTTATGAAGAAAATCTGCAAGAGATATACCGGTGATGTGTAATGTATCGAATGATATTTTAAACACATCGTCCGGAGCCTTCTTAGCAGCATTTAATGCAGCAAGAGCAGCAGAATCTGGAACCAGCGAAGCATTCATGACATCAAATGCAGAAGAAGAAAGCTCAGCATTTATTTTTCCTATGGACAGGTTGTACAAACCACCAGAGCCATCTTTAACCAGTTCCTGCATTTTCGCTATTACCAGCGGGCGCAGGTCTGTTACTGATTCCGATTTGGAATAATCGGGCTTAATGGTTTTTGTTTTAAGCACATAAAACCGCAGCACTAAGTAGCCTGAAATGAGAAGTACCAAAACAATCGAAATTATATAGCCCGTTTTTTTCATTGAAACATTTATATACAATACTACATTTTAAAGGCCAGCCTTCTAAAAAATATTTTTGTTTTTTTCTTTAAAAGTTATGGTAACTGATACAAGCTTTTTGGTAAGCTTATCTGCGGCGAGTAACCGGCGCTAAAAGCGTTTACAACGGATGGCGGAGTAAGAACACTTACTTGAGTTTTAGTAGGTACGGCGTCACGTTCGGTATATCCTTCAGCACTCCATAAATATAAATGATGATTGGCAATTAGATAGGCGTTGTTATTCATCAAAATAAAGGTGCCTTCCGGTAAAGAGCTGATGGTTGCTTTATACATCTTTTTTGAGCCATCGGCATTCATTCTTTCATCGTGCATTACATTATCTATTTCTTTTATAGATGTTTTCATAGAGAATGTATGATTAGGATTGCCTTGTGTCCAGCAGGTTTTAAAACGCGTATAAGCTTCCCTTCGGCACTCAAAGCAAGGGCGGTGGCCTGCAGCAAAAGCAGTAGCCTCATCAAGAAAGAAAAGCTCGGTATACAAGTTAGGTGTCATTACCTTCCTGTACCTATCTTTAAAATGCAGCAGGCAAGTTAACCATGCCTTCAGCTTATAAGGTCGAATGATCTGCTGATTGGAATTGTGCAACTGACCGCGGTTGCCCATCCAGGCACCGCGTGCTTTTGTTTCAAAAATTTCTCCGAAAGGATTTACCCTGTTTTGCAAGCAAATATCTTATACAGCAAGATAATAAAACGGATTGGCTGTTAATATAAAATCCATTTTAGCGAAGCTATTGCGATCAGCAATTATTATTAACTTAGACCTGGCAGGTATAATTATCAACTAAAATCATTTATTATGATTACTGATACAAAAAATCTTCCGGAAGTAGTAACCCGCGAGGAGTGGCTTTCTGCACGCAAGGAATTGCTGGAAAAAGAAAAGCAGTTAACCCACCAATGGGAACAAGTGAACGCTGACCGGCGGCGTTTGCCAATGGTTGCGATTGATAAGGATTATACCTTTGAAAGTACCGAAGGATCAGTAACACTTACCGATTTGTTTGAGGGTCGCCAGCAGCTTATTATATATCATTTCATGTTTGATCCGGTGTGGGATGAGGGCTGCCCGGGATGTTCCTTTTTAGCAGATAACATAGGCAACCTTGCTCATCTGCATGCGCGTGATACTACTTTAATTTTGGTATCAAGATCACCAGTATCAAAGATAGAAGCCTATAAAAAAAGGATGGGCTGGAATATTCCATGGGTATCTTCTCTCAACAACGATTTTAACTACGATTTTCACGTAACGATAGATGCACAAAAAGGTTCCACTGAATACAATTACAAACAAACATCTGAGCTGGGAAAAAACTGGGAAGGATGGAGCGGAGAAACGCCTGGCATAAGTATTTTCCTAAAAAAAGGAACAGAAGTTTTTCATACATACTCGGCATATGCACGCGGCCTGGAACCACTGGTAGGTACACTAATGTATCTTGATCTTACGCCGTTTGGAAGACAAGAGTTTTGGGAGCAACCCGAAGGACGTGCCAATGCGAATGCCAGCAGCTGGTGGAGGCGTCATGATCAATATTGACGTATAGCAGCGAAGTATCTTAGCAAGATTCCACCTGTATATTTATGCGTAGATTATTGCTTGAACATTTTTTAACGATTGTTGCGTTAAAAAAACCTTATTGCATCAATTTAAAAAGCCGTCAGGATTGTTCGGCATCTTTAGCTCTAAGCTGGTGATCAAAGGAACTATCTAACGATCTTAAAAAATTTTCGGCGGTATCTAAATAACTTGCTTTCTTCTCTTCACTCATTTTATCAAAAGTGGTTAGTAACATGCCAATGCGCTGGTTGCTTTTAAAGAAATCACGGTGCACATGCATGAACCGCCAAAACAAAGCATCCCATGTTTGCTGCCATTTGCCTTTTTTAAAGTCACTCATCTTTATTAAATAATTGCTGCTGCTTATGTAAGGCTTTGTGCTCATTATTCCGCCATCGGCAAACTGCGTCATTCCATACACGTTCGGCACCATCACCCAATCGTAGGCATCAATGAATAATTCCATGAACCATTTATACACTTCATCCGGATTGAATTCGCACAACAACATAAAATTGCCCAATACCATCAATCTTTCGATATGATGCGTGTAAGCAGATTGCAAAACCTTTTTTATCACGGCATCTATTGGTTCAATGCCGGTGGTTCCATTCCAGAATGATATGGGAATTTTCCTGGTAAAATTCCAGTAATTCTTAGTACGCTGTTTTCTCCCTTCACGTTCATAAACAATACGTATATATTCCCGCCAGCCAATGATCTGTCTTATAAAACCTTCGAGTGAGTTAAGCGGTATATTATGTTTGTATGCATTCTCGATTACCGCATCAATAACCTGTTTCGGTGTTAAGATGCCAATGTTCAATGACGATGATAAAACACTGTGATGAAGCACCTGCTCCTTTGCAATTATTGCATCTTCGTACACACCAAATTTCTTAAAACGATATTGAATAAAATCATCAAGCCATTGTTCGGATTCAGTAAAAGTAACCGGAAAGAAGCCATTGGTGTTATAAAACGGATCTTTGTTTGAACCGTAATTGTTTGTATAATGTTGCTCAACATAAGTTCTGGCTTCAGATACATATTTATTTTGTTTTGGAAGATGCAATGCTGGCGCAATTTCATTTTTTGGAAAGCGTTTCCTGTTCTCGGAATCAAAGCTCCATTTGCCACCAACAGGATGATCGCTTACATCCAGCAACAGTTTATATTTTTTTCTTTGCCAGATATAAAAATCAGTTTGAAAATATCTTTGTTTATTATCAAAAAAATCATTCGCATCTTTCATAGAATTTATAAAAGATGGAGATTGATAAACCTGCAATTGAATGTTGTGTTGCTGACATGCTGATAAGAGCCGCCTGCTTAGCCAGTCATCAATCACTTCAGCAACATGAATTTCTTTACAATATTTTTCGGCAAGATGTTTTACAAGGTTTCTTGCATCGCTTACCGGATCATGTGCTTCAATGTATTTGACAGTATAGTTTTTATTTTCAAGCCAGTTCTTATAACACTGCATAGATGCTCTGTGTAGCACGAGCTTTTGTTTATGAAAATTATATTGATTAAAGAACAGCTTTTCTTCAACGATGAAAATTTGTCTTTCTTTTTCTAAGGCAGGATGCTGCCTGAACAACTGGTGCGGAAAAATAATCGTTACATCTTGATGCATCACATCTATTGTAAACAATCGTAGTTAACTTTTGTTCCTGCGCAATTGCTGTGTACTTTAATGATCTCTTCTATTATAATTATACTTTTAAAAATGATAAATGAAATTATCAAAGTACATTCGAAACGCAAAAACGATTATCATCACTTATAAAAAACCAAATGAGATTTTGTAGCGTAATATTTTTTCTATTCATCTCAGCATATCGTACAGACGTACACGCACAGAATTACAATATAGATTCTCTTCAGAAAAGTATTCTAAAAAATGTTCAGCAAAATCTTTATAAAAAAGGTGTTAGCAAATCTTTATTTGATTCTTCGGGTTTTTTAAAAAACATTTATGGTGGTAAGGATCTTGACCTGGTTTTTAACCAGTTAAATAAAAGCATTTCCGTCGCAAAATCTGCAGGTGATATTCCTGCCTTACAAGGAAATTTTTATAAGCTATCGAAACTTGATAGTGTGCGGGGTAACTACAAAGGTGCATACGAGAATTATCGACTCTATACTTTATATCGCGACAGCCTGCAAAAAAAGGAAATAGAAACAAAAATGCTGCAGGCTAAAATGCAAAGTGAATTTGATAAAAAGCAGGCACTGCAAAAAGCAGTGCAGGATAAAAAAGATGCCGAGCAAAGAAGAATAAAAAATATTCAATATTTTACCATCGGCGGACTGGCAATATTGCTTTTGCTTATATTTTCATTTGCATACATACAATGGAAAAACAACCAGGAAAGAAAGAAGATTAATATTTTATTGATGCAGCAAAAGGAAAAAGTTGAGGCTGCCTTATCAGAATTAAAACATACACAAACACAACTTATACAAAGCGAAAAAATGGCAAGCCTGGGCGAGCTTACTGCAGGCATTGCGCACGAGATACAAAATCCTTTGAACTTTGTAAACAACTTTTCCGAAGTAAATATGGAGTTGATCGATGAATTAAAAACTCAAAAAGGCCATTTAAAAGTTGAAGAGCAAGACGAAATATTAAATGACATTACTGCTAATCTTGAAAAAATACACCATCACGGAAAACGTGCAGATAGTATTGTAAAAAATATGCTGCAGCATTCAAGGAAAAACACAGGCAACAAGGAACCAGCCAATATCAATGCTTTGTGTGATGAATACCTTCGATTGAGTTATCATGGCTTGCGAGCGAAAGACAAATCTCTTAATGCAGATTTTAAAACAGATTTTGATGAAAGCATTGGCGACATAAACATGGTTTCTCAGGATATTGGAAGAGTGCTCTTGAACCTTTTCAACAATGCATTTTACGCAGTGAGTGAAAAGCAAAAAGCAGCCGGTGAAAAATATAAGCCTTTGATATCAGTTCAAACGAAAAAAATAAAAGACACTGTTGAAATACGCATACAGGATAACGGTAATGGTATACCGCGAAAAAGTAATTGATAAAATTTTTCAGCCATTCTTTACAACAAAACCAACCGGAGAAGGAACAGGATTGGGCTTATCACTTGCTTATGACATTATCACCAAAGAGCATAACGGAACTATTAAAGTAGAGAGTATTGAAGGCGAGGGAACTAAATTTATTATTACTTTACCTATTGCCTAAGTCGAGATAATATTTTTTTACCGAAGTTAACTTTATTGAACAGTAAGTATAACAGTACAAGTACTTCCTCCTATCGGAGCAGGCCCGATAATGTAAGGAACAAAAGTGAAAGTGCCCGCTGATAAAGGCGTTCCGCTTCCTTGCAGCGATATATTATAATTGCCCAGAGCATTAAATGTGCCGCTGGCTGTAAAAATTATTCCATCGATTTTCCCGGTAGATATTGTATACTTTCCTGGAACGGTTGCATATGGAGATATTGTTATGGTATTGGAACTGTTCAACGCTACACCCGATGTATAAACTCCTTGTATAAATTGAGGCGTACAATAATCTATCACATTGCCAACAGCCGATTGCAGTACGTAAGTTGCAACAGGATCGGAGTTTTGTACAGTAATATGAAAGTTGCATTGCGAAGAATCGGAATGAACCGTAAAAAAGAAAAAACCTGTAGAAGTGGGAGTTCCGGTGCCTTTAAGCGTTACTTGTTGCGAACCTGCTGAATTAAAATTACCTGATGCAAAAAAACTCACACCATTTATGGTATCGGTTGTGATCGTATAGCTTCCTGGAATTTTTACAGCTACCTGCAGCGCAATCGTATCCGAAGCAGTAAGATTTTTTCCTTCAATAAAAGTAGAAATGGATATAGGGCTGGTGCAATCACCTGCGGCTCCTGCAAGCAAATAGCTCGCTGGTGCTTTGCTAAGAACATTAAGCGTAAAGCTGCAGCCATTATCACCAGGAAATTTAATTTGGAAATTACCGGCAGCAGCAGGTGTTCCGATGCATTGCAGTGTTATTGCATGAAAACCTGTATCAGCAAAAGTTCCTGAAGCAGTGAATGAAAGACCATTAACAGGTATTGTAAAAATTGTATAGTTTCCAGCGGTGGTAACGTTTACATTTATCTGTAAAGTATTGGATGAATCACATGTTTTTCCCTCTATATAAAAACCTGAAACTACCGCAGGCATGCAGGTTGCAGGGGAACCGACTATTGAATATTGCGCTAACAAGCCTCCTTCAAAACTATATTCTTTTTGACAAGAGCTGAAAAAAATGATAATACAAAAACAGTAACTTATTATTGCAAAAAAGGATATTTTTTTCATACTAAAACTTAAAAGTATTCACAAAGCCGTGCTTTTAAAATTAAAGCTTAACTGTTACAAATAAAGACTTTTTTCCTTTTCACAAATCAATTTTATTTCATGCCTGATGCTAACTTAAATATAGCTTGTCTTTAATTAATAATTCTCCGTCAATAGATATTGAACAAAGGGTAGTTTATATTACTTTACATGTTTTTAAGTGGAAAATGGACACATAAAAAAGTGTATACAAGCATTAAGAATCCGCAAAGCAATACCACTAATAAATCATACAGTGCTATACAATGATCAGGAACCGGTATATAATATAAAAGCATTATAAATTAAATTAAAAAAACATGTTACAACATTCCAAAGCCTTCAGCGGATTTTCAGTAAGCGATATTGTAAAAGCAAAACAGTTTTACAGTGAAACTCTTGGCCTTATGGTAAAAGATAATCCCATGGGATTGATAGAGCTGCAAATAGATGGCAGCAATAATATTATCATCTATCCAAAACCCAACCACGAGCCGGCAACATTCACTATACTTAATTTTCTGGTAGACGATATTGATAGCGCTGCGGATACACTGGCAGCAAAAGGTGTTGTGTTTGAGCAATATCAAGAACTCCACACAGATGCAAAAGGTATTTCTAGAAATCCAAACAGCCCCAAGATTGCATGGTTTAAAGATCCTGCAGGAAATATTTTATCAATTATACAACAACAAAAATAATATGACAACTACTGCAATTGACACAAAGCAATTATTTATAGACCTGGATAGCACATGGGATGAAGTAACTTCCCGTATACAAGATAACAGTTATAGTATAAACGAAATTCCCTTTGAAGGCAGCTGGACAATAGCACAGCTTGCGGAACATATTATTAAATCCAATAAAGTGATAACAGAAGGCATGCGCCAGCATGGAAGGCCTGCTGATAGGGACCCCGAAGCCGCAGTGCCTAATTTAAAAGAGACGTTTTTAAATTTTGAAAAGAAGTTTCAGTCACCTGATTTTATTGTGCCAGAAGAAAGAAATTATATACGTGATGAAATAGTTACTGCTCTTGTGAATTCTATTGATGCATTAAAAAAAGATCGTGCTGCACAAAATCTTTTGGAAGTAGTCAAAATGAAAATATTTGGAGACGTTACTAAACTGGAGCTGCTGCACTTCGTATTATATCATACACAAAGGCATGTGCACCAATTAAAAAAAATATTAGAAGCGTTAAAAAAATAAAGAGAAATCAAAAGATAACGAAAGCTAAATGAGCGAAAGAAGCAAAAGGCAAACATTTTTTCTAATTCTTATATTGGGTGCGCTCGATACAATTGCTCCTTTTTCCATTGACATGTACTTGCCTGCTTTTCCAAGAATTGCAAATGATCTGCATACAAACATTAGCAGTGTTGCTCTTTCTGTTTCCACTTATTTCCTTGGCTTTGCTTTAGGGCAAATTTTGTATGGTCCTCTTCTCGATCGCTTTGGAAGAAAACCGCCTTTGTACGCAGGCCTTTCATTGTACATTATTGCCACTATTGCTTGTATTACATCAGGCACAGTGCAGGCGCTGCTTATCATGAGATTTTTCCAGGCAATATGCGGATGCGTAACTTCTGTAGCGGCCATAGCTATGGTGCGTGATTTCTTTCCTCCTGATAAAAGTGCACAAATCATTTCCTTGCTTATATTAATTCTCGGCGCATCTCCTTTGCTGGCTCCAAGTGTTGGAAGCCTTGTGGTTACTGCGTTTGGCTGGCATTACGTTTTTATATTGCTTGCTGCTATTGCATTTGTAGTGTTACTTGTGGTTATCTTTTTTTTGCCCGAAGGGCAAATGCCCGACACTTCTGTTTCTTTACAACCGCGACATATAATTCAAGGATTTAAAGCTGTATTAATCAATCCAAAATTTTATATCTATTCACTTGCAGGCACATTTTCTTTTGCAGGATTGTTTGTGTATGTTGCTGGCTCACCTGCCATATTCATGGGCACTTTTCATGTAAGTCCAAAAGTATATGGCGGCATTTTTGCGTTTCTTTCCATAGGCATGATCGGCGGCAGCCAATTGAATCATTTGTTTGTCCGCAGGTTTACAAGCGAAGCAATTTTTAAAGCGGCAATTATAGTGCAGGTACTTGCTGCTTTATTGTATTGCATAGGCGTGTTAAGTGCATGGTACGGGCTTACAGGCAATATTTTTTTTCTTTTTATAATTATCACCTGCGCTGGCATTTCTTATCCTAATGCAGCGTCTGTTGCGTTAGCACCTTTTAGCAAAAATGCAGGTACAGCCTCAGCTTTATTAGGTTTTATACAAATTGGCATCGGTGGCATTATATCTTCCTTTGCTGGTTTGCTTCACATGAAGGGTAGTTTGCCAACAGCCATTACTATTGCTGTTTCATCAATAGTTGCTTTTCTTTTTTTATTGATTGGTAAAAATAAAGTTACCGAAATGCCGACAGGGTTTTCGTTTACTCAGAGTGAAACAATTGTATGTGATTAACTTAAATAAAATCATAATCGTACAGCCATTGTTGTGTAGCGTTATTAAAAATATAAAGCCGGTATCTTAATAGACAATTTACAAATTGTCTTATTGAGAAGAGTCAGCAGGTGGCTTGAAATCGTTATTATTATACATTGCTTTATTAAAGAGATAGTACTTTCCATCCTTATAATTTTTCCAGTATCTGTGTCCCATTACATCATAATATAATCTCCCGTCTACACTCTTGTGAGCCACGTCATCATTCACTTCTATCATTTTAGGTATCGGTGGTTTTGCTTTTCTTTTTGCGAGTGCCTTCGCAGCTTGTAAGGAATCAGCAGTCTTTTTTATTGCAACAGAATCTATCACTGGTGCTGCACTTTTTGAAGGGTGACTTTTGTGACTGCAACTGTATATTATAAATATTATGGCTATCGCAACAAAGCTCTTTTTTACCATAAAAAATTTTGATTCCTTGTTCAAGAATGCTGCCAAAGATTGATAACCAAACGTATGTTATAGCTATTAGTAATACCATTTATCCGCTTTTTCCAGACTCCACGGTGCAGCCATATTACTTTTAGTTGCCATTTTGTTTTACGAAGTAATAAAATAATTAACGAAAAAAAATGAATGCAAATATTTCGTATTAATCGTAAATATTATTGAATAAGAAATTTCATTTCGGGAAAATTAAAAGAGAAGTATTTATATAATCTTTTATTGCAAATGATTATCTTAGTTTAATAAATATTTGATATGAAAAAGATACTGGTTATTTGTTCTTTGGTAGTTATGATTGCCTGTCATTCAAATGGCTCAAGCAAAATAGATAATAAAAAATTGGATAATGATGCGAATGTGCAAAATGTGAATGGAAATATACCTGATACCACTAATTCGGTTGACATAAACAGCCACAAAAAAGATGCATCGGATACGGTTAAAGATTCTTCAAATAAATAAAGGCTTGCGAAATCAGGCCTTCTATTTATTAGTTTTTAAGCCCAGGCCTTATCGCCTTTTTTATAAGGAATGCATCCTTCAAATTTTCCGGGAGTTTCCACATATCTTCTTGCCTGTGTGCAGCCGATTTCTGAAGTGAAATAACCAAGCAAAGTAAGTTCTTTCATCATGCGGAAATAATGAGAAGGATCATCTTTCTTTTTTATTTTTCATATAATCTTTTTGCTCATTATCCAGCTTCACCAACAAGTCATGCCGTTGTTGCGGCATTAATTTTCATGAATGAATTGTCATAAGTTTTCTTTGAAAAATCATTCAGCTTATTCATTCCTTCATGAAATATTTTTTGATCATTTTCATCATAACAATCATTTACCATCACTGTCATAAACTGCCCTACTTTTGCAGCTTTGGCGCCGGGGGTTCTGGTGTCTGGCAAAATGGTATCTGCAATTTCATCAAGATAGGCAACATCATCCGGTGTAAAAGTCATTGACACTGCCTGTTATTGCTTTTACAGCCGGTTAAAAAATACTTACCGCCTACAATGGTGCCTCCTAAAAGGAGTGAAATATATTGTACTGCTTCTCTTCTTTTCATAATTATATTTTTTAAAGTTATTTTACAGATTAAACTGAATCCTTCCCGATAGTCGCGTTTTACAAACTGGTTGACATCATCAAAGTTGGTCACTTTCATATTTTCATTATCCCATAAAAGCTCAATATAACGGCCGGGATAATCAAATCCTTTACCATTTGCTCTTGGTTTTCTTATATCAAATCCTCTTATAGCAAGATTGGCCATCAGTAAAGCTTCTGTTAACGGGCCTGCAATTTCAAAAGGAGAACTCATTTCATTTTTTCCATAGCCTGCAATACAGCCTTCAACCCATTGTGCATAATGGCCATCATGCACCGCCGGGAACCCGTGGAATTGTTTGTGGCACTTTTACTTCATCGGTTCTTGTTAGTAGGCAACAATTTTGGATCGGCTCCATAAGTGCCGCACATCATTTTACCTTTTGTACCAATAAATAAAACACCATTGCCACCATCTCCAAAATTTCATTCGGCGCCTAATTCTTCAGGCCTTTCAGGCTGAATGCCTCCATCCATCCAATGCAATTCTACCGGGCCTTTTGTTTTATCTGTTTTAGGAAATTTCATGATAACATGGCTTGAAGGCGGGCAGCTTTCAGGGAAATAGCCTCTTTTAAATTCATCAACATAAACACTTCCAACACTTGCCTGTACATAATTTATATATCTCAAGATTCAAGCACACGAAATGCAGGCTCAACAAGGTGGCATCCCATATCGCCCAATGCGCCGGTGCCATAATCCCACCAGCCGCGCCAGTTAAACGGAACCAGTTTTTCAACATAATCTTTATAAGGAGCAGTGCCCAGCCAAAGATCCCAATCTAAGTTCTGCAGGCACTGTCTGCTTTTTGTGCAGGCCATGGAATACCCTGTGGCCATACCGGCCTGTCTGTCCAGCAATATACCGTATGCACATCGCCAATAATATCCGGCATCATACCATTCCACGCAATTGCCGTACACCATCGCCGGAAGCGCCCTGGTTACCCATTTGAGTAACCACTTTATATCTTTTAGCAGCGTCCGTTAGCATACGTGCTTCATAAATATCATGCGTTAATGGTTTTTGAACATATACATGTTTGCCCAGTTGCATGGCAGAATAAGCAGCTACTGCATGGTTATGATCGGGAGTAGAAACAGAAACCGCATCAAAATTTTTTGATTCTTTATCAAGCATCTCCCGCCAGTCTTTATAATATTTTGCTTTCGGAAAATTTTTAACAGTGGTCGCAGCCCTGTCTGTCATCCACATCGCACAGAAAAGCAATATCGGCTTTGCCGCTTTTAAAGAAATTGGCAATATCACTTTCTCCTTTTCCGCCAGCGCCAACACTTGCAATCGTTAAGCGGTCGCTGGGCGCAATAAAACCTTTACCTCCCAAAACATGCCGCGGAACAATCATAAAACCTGCAGCAGTTACTGCTGTGTTCTTATAAATTCCCTGCGTGAAAAGCCTGTGTCGGTATGTTCTTTTTCTTCATTCATTTATTAATTTTTTATAGATTCAATGAATGATTCAGATATTTTGTTTTTTTAATTCACTTACCGCATGGTCAGCAGCTCTTGCAGTCATCGCCATATAAGTAAGTGAAGGATTCTCACAGGCTGCAGAAACCATAAAAGAACCATCGGTAACAAATACATTTTGTGCATCCCATACCTGGTTCCATTTATTTAACACCGATGTTTTAGGATCATTGCCCATACGTGCAGTACCCATTTCATGAATGCCTCTTCCCATAGTACCATCGCCATCATAGCCTTGTACATTTTTAACACCTGCAGCTTCCAGCATTTCATGGCATCATTTTTCATATCTATCCGCATCTTTCTTTTCGTTGTCTTTTCATTCCGCATCAAATGCCAGAACATTCAATCCCCATTTATCTTTTTTGTTTTTATCCAGCGTTATTTTATTTTCATGATAAGGCAAGAGTTTCTCCAAAGCCGCCAATGCCCATTGTCCATTGGCCTGGTTCAGTCAATGCATCTTTAAAATCACCGCCTATAGTTCATTTCGGCAATATCCCGGCTCCAGCCTTCCCTGCTGGCACCGCCCTGGTAGCCAAAGCCTCGCATATAATCGCGTTTATCGCCAAACAAATTTCTGAAGCGCGGAATATAAATTCCATTGGCCCTCCTGCCATAAATAATATTTATCATCATAACCTTCAACTGTACCACCTGCGCCAACGCCAAGATGATGATCCATAATATTATGTCCCAGTTCGCCGCTGCTGCTGCCCAAGCCATCCGGCCAAATATCGGTTGCCGAATTCATCAATATCCAGGCACTGTTAAATGTAGAAGCATTAAAAAAATAATTTTTGCAAAATATTCATAAGTTTTATTGGTTTCGGCATCCAGCACTTCTACTCCTGTTGCTTTTTTTGTATCCTTATCGTAAAAAATTTTTGTAACGATAGACCAGGGGCGCACCGTTAGATTACCTGTTGCCATAGCTGCAGGCAGGGTAGAAGACTGTGTGCTGAAATAGGCGCCAAACGGGCATCCCAGCCAGCATTTATTGCTGTACTGGCAATTGGTTCTGCCCGGAATGGCTCAGTAATATTGGCCGTGCGGCCAATGATCATGCGCGTTGATTTTTATAATGTTCTTTAATCCTTGCTGCAACATCTTTTTCCACACAATTCATTTCCATGGCGGCATAAATTGTCCATCGGGTAATTGTTGCAAGGCCATCTTTTGCCGCTGATTCCTGCAAATTTTTCCACATAGTATACCATGGTGCAATATCTTTATAGCGGATAGGCCAGTCGATAGCAATGCCATCTTTTGCATTTGCTTCAAAATCAAAATCGCTCCAGCGGTAGCTTTGCCTGCCCCACATTAGTGAACGGCCGCCTACATGATAACCCCTGAACCAGTCAAAGCGTTTTATTTCTGTATAAGGGCTTTCTTTTTCATTGACCCAATAATCAAGGTTTGTTTCATTCAGCGGATAATCTCTTTTTAGTACAGGATAATCTTTAATCATTTGCTGTGTGCGGCCGCCGCGGTGCGGAAATTCCCATGGGCCTTTGTTGCATTTACATAATCTTTTACATGTTCAATATCTCGTCCGCGTTCCAGCATAATGGTTTTCAGACCTTTTTCTGTTAGTTCTTTTGCGGCCCAGCCGCCGCAGATTCCCGAGCCAATGACAATTGCATCATAAGTATTGTCTGCCATAGGAATATTTATTTTAATTTTTAATTGTTGTAATGGTTAATTAGTTTAATGTTAATTGTAAATTAATTGACGTTTAACTTTACAACATAAACTATTAAACTACAAACTTCTTCACACATCGCAAATTTTAATCGCTTCTCTTAATGAATCTAATTTATCCGGATATGTTGGCATAAATTCCTGGGCTACATAACCTTTAAAACCTGTTTCAACAATTGCTTTCATGACAGCGGGATAATGTAATTCCTGTGAATCATTTATCTCATGCCTGCCCGGAATACCACCTGTATGATAATGAGCAATATATTGATGATAATCTTTAATGTTCCTTATAATATCACCTTCCTCAATCTGCATGTGATAAATATCATACAGCAATTTAAAATTTTCTGAGCCCACACGTTTCATAAGTTCTGCGCCCCATTCCACATGGTCGCACATATAATCTTTATGATCAATTTTGCTGTTTAGCAAGTTCCATTACCATTGTAACGCCGTTTTTTTCTGCAGAAGGAAAAATCTTTTTCAATGCCTTCCATACAATTTTTCATTCCTGTTTCATCATCCATTCCCTTCGTTTCCCTGTAAAGCAGATAAGATTTTTATATTTTGCTTTTGCCATCATAGGTATTACTTCAAGGTATTCTTTTATTAGTTGGTCATGATAGATGGGATTGTTCAAGTCCATTATACAAATTGTTGTCTCCATGCCGTATAGCACATAGAACTATAAATGCCATGTTGTTGAAAGTCGGCCAGTCTTTGGGCCGGTTAAATCAATGGCATTGAATCCAATTTCTTTAACTGCTTTGCACAGTTCATCAAGTGAAAGATAACCAAATGTCCACCTGGAAACCGAATGATTGATATTGCCTTTCAATTTATAGTTTTTTTTTTCATTTCAAAATTTTTGCAAAAGAAATAGCCGGAGCAGCAATAATTGCTGATGTGCCGAGTGCAATATTTTTAATAAGTGTTCTCCTGTTTTGTTTTGAATTCCATAATTAAATATTAAGATTTTGATCAGGAACTGGTTTTTCATTTTTATCATTAAAGAAATTTGCAAATAAAAGAAATACAACAAATGCAATTACTGCAGGAATTATCCAAATCATTTTCCAGTCAAAACGTTTCCTGAAATCGTATAGCTATCAGTTATCAAGCCGGCAATTTTAAATCCAATGAGCATACCAACGCCATAAGTTGCCAATGTAATCAATCCCTGTGCAGCACTCTTATATTTTATACCGGCTTTGGCATTGGTATAAATTTGTCCGGATACAAAAAAGAAATCATAACAAACGCCATGCAAGGCAATTCCATAATAAGCATGAAACTCAATTCCCTGCATTTCCATAAGCAAACATGCATAGCGAACTGCCCAGGCAAGCATACCGATCAAGATGGTTTTTTTAAACCCGAATTTTTTAAAAAAAAAGGTAGCATACAATATGAAAAGTACTTCAGATATTTGGCCGATCGTCATTTTACCGGTAGGATTGGTAACACCAATATTTATCAGGATATGGATTGGCAACCTGGTAATAAAATGCCAAAGGAATGCAGATAAGAATTGAGGCAATAAAAAATAATGAAAAAGTTTTTATTCTTTAATAATTTCAACGCATCCAAGCCCTAAGATATCACCGAAATCAGTTACTTTGGTACCGGTGGCAACTTTGGCGGTGTTTTCGGCAAGGTAAAACTAAACAAACCCAAGCACAAGTGAAGCGATCGACGCCATTAAAAAAGTATTTTTCACGCCTGCTTATCACATTGTCTTCGGCATCCCAATGAAAAACATAACTGATCAACAAACCGGCAACGATCCATCCTATAGTTCCCCAAACTCTTATACTCGAAAATTCTTTTTCAGGATCGTTCATTTGATTAAATGAAATGGAATTGACCAAAGCAAGTGTTGGCATAAATAAAATCATGTAAACTAAAAGTAATAGGATAAAAAGTAGCGAAACATCAGTCACTGTTCGTATACATCTGAGTACATTAATGCAGCACCTACTAAGATGTAAAACTCCAAGAATTTTTTCTGCATTGAAATACCTGTCTGCAATCAATCCAATAATAAACGGAGCAATGATAGCTCCCCATGATTGAGTTGAAAACACTACCTACTTTGAGCTCCGTTAGCATGAAGATTATTTATAGAAAAGTTCCCATAGTTACAAACCATGCATCCCCAGATAAAAAATTCAAGAAACATCATAAAGGAAAGCTGCAATCGTGTCGTAAATTTCATGTCCGCGAATATGTGTTTAGAAAGAAAAGATAAATGTACTAATTTAAAAACAAGAAAAAATTTTAAAGCAATTTTGTTTTTAAATATATTTTTAAAAAAATAGTTTTAATTAATAAAAATATTTTAAAAAAATAAAAATGAGAAAATTACGAATGGGAATGGTCGGTGGTGGCAAGGATGCCTTCATTGGTGCTGTTCACCGCATTGCTGCTAACATGGATGGATTGATAGAATTGTGTTGCGGTGCTTTAAGCATTCATCCTGAAATGCAAAAGAATCTGGCAAAAATTGTTTCTTCCTGAAGACAGAACATATCATACATATGAAGAAATGATCATAAGGAAATAGAAATGCCTGCAGAAGAACGAATGGATTTCATAACCATAGTAACACCAAATTTTGCTCATTTTGCGCCTGCAAAAATGGCGCTTGAAAATGGATTTAATGTAGTGATTGAAAAGCCAATGACCTTTACGCTTGATGAAGCAAAAGAATTAAAAAAGAAAGTAGATGAAACAGGTTTATTTTTGCCTTACACATACATATTCCGGTTACCCAATGGTAAAGGAGGCAAGGCCATGATGAAGGAAAGAGCTTGGGAAAAATAAGAAAAATGTTGTAGAATATCCTCAGGGATGGTTAAGTAAATTATCGGAAAGAGAAGGCAATGCGCAGGCCGCATGGAGAACAGATCCTCAAAAAGTGGAAAAGCAGGTGCATGGGCGATATAGGCACACATGCTTCACACCTGGCAGAATATATTCAGGATTAAAGATCACAAAGCTTTGTGCAGATTTAAACATTATTGTAGAAGGAAGGAATCTGGATGATGATGGCAGCTGTTTTATTAAAATTTGAAAATGAGGCAGTCAGGAGTTTTAATTGCATCGCAGGTTGTGGCGGGAGAAGAAAATGATTTAACGATTAGAGTGTATGGCGAAAAAGGTGGCCTGGAATGGACGCAGCAGGAACCAAATACATTTTGTTAAAATGGCTGGATAAGCCAACGGAAATATTAGGGCAGGCGCATAATTATACCAAGTCATTAAGCCGTTTGCAACACAAATTGCCGAACACCCGGCGGACATCCTGAAGGATACCTGGAAGCTTTCGCAAATCATTATCGTAATTTTGCGTTAACGTTATTAGGCTGAACTGAATGGCAAAGAACCTGAAAAAGAAATGCTTGATTTTCCAGGCGTTGAAGATGGAATAAGTGGAATGGCATTTATTGAAAATGTAGTTGCTTCAGGAAAATCAGAGAGAAGTGGACGGAATATTTCGATGTAAATGTTTTATTAGAAATTTCAAGATTTTACAACAAATTGATAGTGTTTAAATTTATATCAAATGACAAACAATCAAAGGTCCGGGAATTTTTATAGCTCAATTATAGGTGATGAAGCCGCCTTTCAATGATCTGAAAAGATTTGCCAATGGGCAAAAGCATTAGGCTATACTGGCGTTCAGATGCCCACATTGGATGCACAGGTTTATTGATCTGCAAAAAGCAGCTGAAAGCAAAACATATGCAGATGAAATAAAAGGAATTGTAAATGAATGCGGGCTTGAAATAACAGAATTGTCAACACATTTGCAGGGTCAGTTGGTTGCGGTGAATCCGGCTTATGATGATTTATTTGATGGATTTGCTCCCGAACAGTTTCGGGACAATTCTAAAGCACGAACTGAATGGGCAGTACAGCAATTGAAATATGCGGCAAAAGCTTCGCAAAATTTGGGATTGAATGCGCATGCAACATTCAGCGGCTCATTGCTATGGCATACAGTGTATCCATGGCCGCAACGACCGCAGGGTTTGGTAGAAACAGGTTTTACGGAACTTGCAAAAAGATGGCTTCCGATATTAAATGAATTTGATGAATGCGGAGTAGATGTATGTTATGAAATACATCCCGGCGAAGACCTGCATGATGGTATAACTTATGAAATGTTTTTAGAGAAAGTAAACAATCATCCAAGCGGCATGCTTGTTATATGATCCTTCGCATTTTGTCTTGCAATGCCTGGATTATCTTGAATATATTGATAATTATCATGAGCGAATAAAGATTTCCATGTAAAAGATGCAGAGTTTAATCCTACAGGAAAGCAAGGTGTGTATGGCGGCTATCAAAGCTGGATAAACAGTGCAGGACGATTTCCGTTCATTGGGCGATGGGCAGGTTGATTTTAAAGCTATATTCAGCAAGCTTGCACAATATGATTATAAAGGCTGGGCAGTGCTGGAATGGGAATGTGGTTTAAAGCATCCGGAAGATGGTGCAAGAGAAGGCGCAGAATTTATTAAAGATCATATTATACGTGTAACTGAAAAAGCCTTTGATGATTTTGCAGCAACTGTAAAAGATGAAAAGCTTATCAGCTCAGTATTAGGAATATAATTTTTTAAAATAATAACAATCTATTTTTAATTCTTAATTTTTATAAAATGAAAAAAATTACTTCTTTTCTGTTCTTTTCTATGCTTACTGCTATGAATGTTTTTTCTCAAAATGATAACATGCTTACAGATAAAGAAAAGGCTGATGGATGGAAATTATTGTTCGATGGAAAGAGCTTTGACGGATGGCACACTTATGGTAAATCGGCTGCTGGCAAGGCCTGGAGCATACATGATGGAACTTTTTATTTAGATGCAAAGAATGAAAAAAATCTTGCTGATGGTGAAAAAGGTGATCTTGTAACCAATGATGAATATGAAAATTTTGATTTGAAGCTTGACTGGAAGATTGGCGAGAAAGGAAATAGCGGCGTTATTTTTTATATACATGAAGAACCTGCAAAGTATGATGCAACTTATGAAACCGGTATGGAAATGCAGGTGCTTGATAATGGCACACCCATAAAAAGAGGCCATGATGATGCAAGATTATATACTCATCGCGGCAGGAGATCTTTATGATCTGCTTGCTGCCAAAGAAGCCGCAAAGCCGCAAGGGCAATGGAATCATATTGAAATTATTTCTAAAAATGGCAAGCTTGATTTTTATATGAATAGTGTTCATACACTTTCTACGACCATCTGGAATGATTACTGGAAAAAGATGATTGCTATCAGCAAGTTTAAAAACGTGCCTGGCTTCGGCACTTATAAGAAAGGAAAAATTTCTTTGCAGGATCATGGTGAAGATGTATGGTTTAAAAATATCCGAATAAAGAGCCTTTAATTTTCCGCTAACTTTAAGACCCACAATTTTGTCATTAACTGTTATGTTATAAACGGAGATTATCTTTTTAGTTTTTATATAAATAAAAGCAATCATTATTATAGTGTACGCTTTTACTTCTAAGTGTTCATTTACGAACAGTTTTTAAAATAGTACTATAAATCAGGCATTATGTTTCAATGATTTATACCGTTGGTATGATGGTTGAAACCTATTCCACCGTAAAAATTGAGCTTAAACGGCTTGTCTTTTTATGAAGAAGTCATACTATTTCATGGCGGCATCATCGATAATTAAGTTAAAGCTGGAATGGTGAACGGGTAAAAGTTTAAGAAGCGAGTGATGGTTAACGATTGGTAAATTGTGAACTAAAACACATACAGGATAACAGTTATCATACAAACGAAATTTTAATTAATTAATTACCGACAAAAATGATAGAGTTAAAGAATATTTACAAATGGTTTAATACAGGCAGTAACCGAACTTTTATTTTAAAAGACATTAATATTAAAATAAACCAGGGAGAATTTATTTCTATTATGGGGCCGTCTGGCTCAGGGAAATCTTCCTTGCTGAATGTGATGGGAATGCTGGATGAGCCCAATGAAGGGCAATACATTTTTATGGGTGATAATGTATTAAAGCTAAAAGAAAAGCAACGTTCAGAATTGTACAAAACCCATATCGGCTTTGTGTTTCAGGCATATCATCTTATTGACGAGCTTACCGTATATGAAAATATAGAGACACCATTAATCTATCAAAATATTAAAACCAGTGAAAGAAAAGCAATGGTTGCCGACATACTCGATCGCTTTCAGATTGTTGGTAAAAAAGATCTTTTCCCTAACCAGTTATCAGGCGGCCAGCAACAATTAGTTGGCATAGCAAGAGCATTGATTGTAAAGCCAAAACTTATACTTGCAGATGAGCCTACAGGAAATTTAAACTCCAAACAAGGTGAGGAGATTATGAATATTTTTAAAGAATTAAACCACGAAGGTGTAACAATTATACAGGTAACTCATTCAGAAAAAAATGCTGCTTATGGAAGCAGAATTATTCACCTTTTAGATGGAAGAATTGAAAAAGAATCATAAAAAATCATGAACTATTTTTTTATAATTAAGAATCGTGCATATCTGAAAATGAAAACTGTTATCATACTATTTTTTAGTGGTATTTGTTTTTCGGCGAAAGGGCAAGACCTTTCATTACGACGCGCAATTGAAATGGGCATCACCAATAATATTGATGTAAACAAAGCAGATCTATCAAGCCAGGAAGCACAAATCACTTTACAACAATCAAGACTGAGCGTGCTTCCGAATGTAAATGCATCATCAGGCTACGGCATAACATCAGGAAGAACCAACGACCCGATTACCAATGCGTTCATTAATCAAAACGTTAACTCAGCGAGCTACCAGGTAAATGCAAATCTTACATTATTTAACGGACTCGCTTTGCAAAATAGCATCAAGTCGAATACATTCGCTTTCGAAGCCTCGAAGCTGGAGTTGCAACAGGCAAAAGATAATCTTACTATCAATGTTATTCTTGCTTATTTAAATGTATTAAGTGCTGAAGACTTATTGCAAAATGCAAGACTGCAAGCCGAAGGAACCCAGCGTGAAGTAGACATTGATTCTTTGAAAAATGATGCGGGCTCGATATCTCCCTCTGATTATTATACATTAAAAGGTCAGTTGGCAACAGATCAATTGACCATTGCGGATGATATTGCTGCCATTGCTGTTGCTAAGCTGTCGCTCACACAATTATTGAACATACCCTATTCAGATAGCCTGGAAGTTCACCGGCTTCCGGCAGATGTGTTTAATATAAATTATGAAGCTGATCCTTCAAAAATTTATGATACTGCATTGAAGCAATTTGCTCAAATTAAAGCGGTTCATTTTCGCACTGAGAGTGCTGAAAAATATGTTCATGTTTTGCAGGGATTAATGTACCCTACTCTATCATTGAACGGAAGTTTTGGAAGTAACTATTCCAGCGCAATAGTCAACTCAACTATTCTGACCACACAGAATGTACCTTCAACAACAGATTATGTAATCGTTAACGGCTCACAAGTTCCTGTTGTGACGCAGCAGTATAGTTACAGCACTGAAAAAGTTCCTCTTACAACACAGTTGAATAATAACCTTTCAAAGTATGTAGGACTTAACTTATCAATCCCAATTTTCAATGGAGCGCAGGCCAGGAGCCGTTTTCGCACTGCCAAGATTCAATACAAACAATCGCAACTTGTAGAGCAAAATACTAAAACTTTGCTGCAGCAATCAATAGAACAGGCATATGTAAATTTTAAAAATACATCAGACAAATATTCAATACTGCTTGGCCAGGTCTCATCATTTACCCAGGCATTTAATGCAGCCCAGGCAAAGTTTGATGCAGGTGTTATTACTTCCGATATTTATTTAATTGCAAAGAATAATTTAAATGTTACCAATGTGAATCTAATTGTGTCCAAATACAATTTTGTATTGCGTTCAAAAATCCTCGATTACTACCAGGGAAAACCTCTGTGGTAATTAGCTAATTTATAAATTACGTTAGTTATAAATTTTCGTTTACAACATAACTGTTACCTTACATTTGATGAAAGCTTTGCCCTATAAATTCGAGAGCATTAGTAATTCCCGTGCGCCAGTAAGTCCAGTTATGAGCGCCGTCTCTTACCCTAAATTCATGAGGTACATGCTTTTCAGTAAGGGCAAGATGCAAAAGGCAATTTCCTTTTGTAAGGAAATCATCATCTCCACAGTCAATCCAGTAGCGCACTTTGCTCAAATCTGCTGCCGTCTTTGTATCTACAAGTTTCAAAACCGAATTATCATAAAATGATTTTGATAAACGGTCTTTGCCCTTCAAGCCTCTTCCAAAAAGTTGTGCAAATGTTTGATCATAAGTAGCATCAGCCATGTTCGCAATACCAGTATCATCAAACACAGCAGCGCTGAATGGGGCACATGCTGCAAACAGTTCAGGATATTTTAATGCATAAATTAACGTACCATAGCCACCCATAGAAAGGCCTGCAATGCCTCTGTATTTTTTCTCGGCTCTGATCCGGAAATTTTTTTCAACAGCAGGCATAAATTCTTTTATAAAAAAATCTTCATACTTTTCTTTTCCATCATAGCTATTGATATAAAAACTGGAATCTCCATTTGGCATTACAATGATCATTGGAGGAATAGTGCCATCTCCTATTGCTTTATCGGCATACCTGTTTATCTCGCCAAACTGCACCCAGCCTGTATTATCATCAGTATAGCCATGTAACAGATAAACTACCGGATACCATCTTTCAGAAGAATTATAATCAGGAGGCAGATATACACTATATGCAACATTCTTATTCATGATATTGCTTTTAATGCTGAGGCGCTCTATTACTTTACCACTTTGCTGGCAATAAATATTTGTTGCTAATAGCAAGGAAATAATTACAGGAAATATTTTTTTAATAAATAAAAGCATAACTTTTTTGTTGTAAATGTAAATTATTGGCTGACTTATTATTTCAATAAAAAAACGTAAATCACATTCATTTTTATAAAAAAATAATTTCTTTTTTTAAAAATCATGTCGCAATTTCCTCATGACATGTTTTGTAATTTTACTTGTATGAAAATCGCATTGGCATCTCCACATTTGCCTGAAAGTATTGCTGATGGCTTGCTCACACTTGAAAAAATGGTAAAGGAAGCTTCGGCAGCAAAAGCTGAAATCATTTGTTTTCCCGAATCATATTTTCCGGGCTATCCACTTGATGAACATGCCATAGAAGGAAGCACACCTGAAAAAATGAAAGTGTGTTTGCAAAAAGCCTGCGTTATAGCACGCGAAAATTCGATAGCAATAGTTCTGCCAATGGATTGGTATAATGATAGGAATGAAGCGCTCAATGTTGCCTATGTTATTTCTGCCTCGGGCGATGTATTGGGTTATCAAACTAAAAACCAGCTTGATCCTTCCGAAGACAAAAGATGGATCCCGGGAAACAAGAGAAATATTTTTGAAATGAACGGAATGCGGTTTGGAATCGCAATTTGTCACGAAGGATTTCGGTATCCTGAGACTGTGCGTTGGGCTGCCAGGCAAGGTGCTTCTATTGTTTTTCATCCGCACTGCACCGGCAGTAATGTAAGAGGTGAACAACTTACTGAATGGGGCAATAAAAGTAATCCGTATTACGAAAAGGCAATCATGATGCGCGCCTTGGAAAACACAATTTATTTTGCAGGAATAAATTATACGATGAAATATCCTGAATCAGCAACAGCACTGATTGCACCTGATGGAACCTGCATTGCTTATGAGCTTTACAATAATGAAGGTGTATTAATTGCAGATATTGACCTGGAACTGGCTACCGGCTTGCTTGCTAAAAGATTTAAGCCTGAATTATATGATCAATGATTTTAATTTCCAAAACATTTTAAGATTGCCAAAATCTTATGCCTAAAATAAAAAGCGTGTTCCCATGCGCAGCCTTACTCTGGGAGCCGCCGGCACAGGAACACACTTAAATAATTTGTCTTAAAGATAAACAAAAATCAAAACTTATGATCAGGCTTTATTAATTGGGGATACTCCTTTTGAAATTCCTGTATCTCAGGTATAGAAACGCTTTGCACATAACCTCCATCCGGATTGTTAGCTATATAATTTTGATGATAATTTTCAGCGTCCCAGAATTTTGTCAAAGGCATTACCTGAGCCGCAACAGGCGCTTTATATTTTCCAGATGCATTCATTTGCTTCATGTAATCATCAATCTGTTTTTTTTCGGAATCGTTAGTATAAAAAGCAATAGATCGGTATTGAGTTCCATGGTCGGGTCCCTGCCCATTTACTTGTGTTGGATTTTGACCGGCAAAAAAAACTTTCAATAAAGTTTCATAAGAAATTTGTGAAGGATCGTAATATACCTCAACACTTTCCGCATGGCCTGTGCTGCCTGTTTCTACTGATTCATAAGAAGGATTAGAAGTGGTACCGCCGGCATAACCGGAAATAGCTTCCTTTACACCCTTCACACTTTCAAACAATGCCTCTTCATGCCAAAAGCAACCTGCGGCGAAGTATGCTTTACTATATTTTGAAAGATCCTGTTTCTTTGTAGCAACAGTTTGTGTCTTATCAACTCTTTGAGCACATGAGGTAAAAGACATCATTATTGCAGCTGCAAAAACTATAGTAATTAAAGATTTCATTTAAAGTATTTTAATATTAAACTTACGGTATACATGCATGAAAAGATGTTAATGATGTAATAAAGAAAGTTTTGCCTACCAAAGTAAAAGATACTTTTTTGCTTTATAAAAAACAGGATAGCTCTTATATTTGCAAATTATTGCCCGATAGTATAACGGTAGTACCGCAGATTCTGATTCTGCTTGTCTTGGTTCGAATCCAGGTCGGGTAACATGGAAATTAATTAAAGCTAATGTGCAATTGAATCTTAGCAAAACATTAAATTTTTGGGGACATTATAGGGGACGTATTTAAATATTAATACCAATAACTACTTATCCGGTGCATTATACTTGAATTTGGTACTAGGGTAAAAAAGTTTCTTATGTCTGTCAAATCTCTTCCCTCTACTTCTTAGGTTCTCGAAAAAATGATATCTGTCAAGTAGCGGCAAAAATTTATCCTTTCCATAAATACTTATGCAATTATAAAATGTCACATAGAGCTCATTATCGTTCATTTGAGCTTGGATTATATCGATGTATTTTTTTTTATTCTGAATTTCACTTTCCGAAACATATTTAATAATATGATACAAATGCCTAAAGTAGTGGCCTAATACCGCTTCTTTTCCTCGATAAGTTTCATCATAAATTTTGTTTATCCGTTTAAATGTTTGCTCTTTATTTTCAAGAAGTGAAAGATCATCGCCCATTTCGTTTATAAATTTACCGGGTGAGGCATCGAAATGACTGTTTAATATTCCCGCAATCATTTCAAAATATTCTTCGGCTTTATATTTCATTGTATCGACAACAACCTTATCAGTGTAGATATAGTTTTTTATTGACTTTACAATTTCCCTCTGATTTTGCAACAAATTAAAAAAAGTAGTTTCAAATTGTTGAAGGATTGAATTTTTTACCTGATTCCTATAAGTTAAATAGATTAAAAATATACTAAAGAAAGATAAAACGCTACCCACTGCACCTGTGACATAGTTTCCGAAATTTGACCAGTCTGACGTTGTTTTAGAAATTCCAAATTGGTGAAACGTTTTGTAATATATTAATACTGCAGAACCACACAAGATAATGGCAATAGTAATAAGTACTTTTATCCACTGGATTTTCTTCATCACAATTAATAGTAATAATTAATTATTAAAGAACTTAATTATGTACCCAATTATAGTTGGAGTAATTGCATTACCTACAACATTTTCCAGCAAATTTCTAATCGTTTTTAGCGACTCATTAATGATGACTATTTTAGGCTTTGGCGATGTCTTTTGTATTTCTAGGGTTTCGATTTCACTTATTAGTTCTTTATGCAATTCAATAGAAATATTTAATGTGTCTTGAATATTTTTTATACTCTCTATAATGTTATTCAGTTCTTTTATTTTTTCGTCATTAAAATAATAGTTTATTGTAGAATTATGTGTTGCTTGCTGAAGTGTAGAATTTGTCATCGTCCCTATGTTAACAATATTAATGGGCAAGAAATGCTGAGTTGGTTTGTCTGGGTTTTCTAGGGCTTGTTCAACTTCTTTTATACCTTGATGAGTTAGTTTAATAGTTCCTCCAAATCCGTATGGTTCAATAAGATTCTCGTTTATTAAGTAATTTACAATTCTATTAGTTTCAGCAAAATTCAATGATAAATGTTCTCCTATTTGTTCCATTGCAAATACCGGTTCGTCACTACCATCAGCTTCATTATACATTTTTTCCAAAAAAATGAATCGGTTCTTTTTTCTTTGATCTAAGTCCATAATTAAGTCTTATTAATATCTATACAAGTTTACATTTAGAGTCCAGATGTTACTGCAATAAATTTAATGCACTTTACATCACTTATTATACAAAATCGTCCAAAAGATCACAAAGCCTGAAGCTAGAATAGATTTATAAAATATGAAGCAACCCGGCAGTTATTAAGTCGAAAGCCTCCTGAATCAATTAATATTAAGCGAGTAGCTGAATTAAATTTAAACATTAAGGTTACGTTGATCCAAGTTAATTGACACTTTAATAAAATATTATTATCCGGCATTGTTAGGCATTCATTGTCAATTACCCTGTAATTTGTTTTAGAAGTACTATCATTCAATCTTTTACCATGTATGGCGTCACAGAATTATACATCAAAACCATTGTTACGACTGTCTTTGTTGAGGTAAATTTTTGATAAATGGAGTGATTTCTTTAATGTATTTTTTTTCATCTTTAAACCATCGTTTCAATAACGTAATATATCCTTTTCGGTCATTTAAGATGTTTAATTCTAAAGTTTTTAGCTTTAGTTTATGTGCCTCATTAATTAATTCAATATTTATTTTGTCAACGTCGGTGATTAAGCCCTGTTCATATAGGCTCACTGTATTAATGTTTTTAAGAATAGTTTCAGTTACAGATACTAAATATTGAATTAAACCCTGATAAGTTTGTAACTTAAAACCTGTCAAGCCAGTATAAATATTTGTATCCCCTTTGCCTTCTAAGATTGGCAGTTGATTTTCAAATGACGATTTTAGATGATTAAAAAAAGTTAGTTCAAAAGGAAAGTCTTTAAGCCATCGTTTATAGGTAGTTATTAAAATATTTATGTCTGTATGATTTCTATTTTCAACCGGCTTATAGTAATTTTTAATATACATCAAAAGCTTACCTTTTTTTTCTTCTGGTATTTCATCTAAAGATTCGATATTTTTTTCCAAATTGTATAGATATGTCTCTAAACCAAAAGGGCTTCCAAATCCTTCAGGAAGCTGGCCATAACTTTGTTTGGTATAATCTATATAATCAGTAATTTCTTTGTACCATTCAGGATTGTCAATACATTTTGTTATGCAATGGTATGTATATGCTAAAGTTGTAACAAGCTTTAAGGGGTAGTAAGAATAATCGGCCTTATTAAACCAACTTGTATTTAATAACTTTCTATGTGGTTCGCAACAGTTTGGAAACTTAGCAAGCTTTTCTAAACCTATTTGAAATAGATTTTTATGGGCTGGGCAACAGTTTGGAAATATTTCGCCCGTTTTTTCATTTACAGGAATTTTATAGCCTTCTAAAGGTGTAGTTTCTTCATAAGCGATTTCAAAATCTTTAGGATATATTTTAGCAATATTTGTCTTACCGCAAGACAAATCTTCTAAAGAACTAAATACGGATTTTGGATTTATTATATTTATTTTCCTTAACACTTTTATGTATACGTTTCAAAGGTTTAACTTGTCAAGGAAGGTATTTCTTTAAGAGATTCGTGTAATATCGTCTTCAACTTAATTTCAATATCGGCACTTATCACCAGATTATGGGACTGAGCTTTTATTAAATCAATATCCCTTGAATTTTCAAGTATCGAATAATATATTTTCATTAGTGTAAGTCTATCGATATTTTTTGGTAAAAAGCGAAAAGATGATGCTGCGACATACTCTATATTTTCTTCCATACTAATCCATTTCCTGTTTAACTTTTCAGCGGCTTGACCTGTGGTATTAGAGCCTGAAAAAATATCTAAAACGATGTCATTTGCATCGGTTAATAGTTTGATAAAAAATTCCGGTAATTGTGAAGGGAATCGAGCAGGATGGCTTTTAATTAAGAGTTTTTTGCATAAAGCTTGATAAGAGCTGTTTGACTCTGAATTTGAAATTTGCAAAAGATTTGATGGTAATGCTCCGCCGTTGTTACGTGAAAATGATTTAGAAATGTCATGTCCTGATGGACGAAGTTTAGGAGTATAAAAATCAGAAGGATTTTCAAGCAGTTTTTCCATCCTTTTACTATAAGGAACAAGCACATTATTAATATTTGCTTTTGGAAACGGAGTTTTTGAGAACCACCAAATATTGTTCACAGCATCCTTTGCTCTGATCTTTCTTTTATTTACCCATTCGATTGGACTCGGAAGTTTTGATGGATTAAACCAATAAAAATCTTCGGCTAAAAAGAAACCAATATTATCACAAAAATGGATGGGAACTCTAAAATTATAGAGGCTTCGAACGGGTAAACCTTGCTGATAAGCACCGCCTAAATCTAGAACAAAGCTACCCGTAGGTTTTAATTTTTTGTATACAACTTCTGCAAATTTTGATAGCCACTCGATATACTGATGTTGGTCTTTGTTACCATATTCTTTTTTTCTTAAAAGCGCAAATGGCGGGCTGGTCATTACCAAATCAATACTGTCATCCTTTAATTCTTTCATCAAATGATAAGAATCACCTAAATATGTTTGCCCAAAATTTGTATAATAGCAGGGGGAATGATTTGCAATAAAACTCAAGTAGTGTTTGTTTAAAGGTCAAATATACTCATTTTACAAATACCGAATATACTCGGCAAGTTTAATAAAATCGTTTAGAGATATTGCTTCTATGAAAGAAGATATTCATCAAGTGCTTGCAAAAAATATTTATTTTTTGCGAAAGAGATTAGGAATATCACAAGCAGAACTGGCTAATAAAGCTGATATAGATAGAAGCTACATGGGTTATATTGAGAATGGGAAATATAATATCACCATTAACATGGGGATAAAAATTGCTGAGGCTTTAGGGGTATCATTAAAGGATTTGTTAGATACTGATTTGATTGCCATTTATGAAAACAGTCCTAACGAGCAAATATTGAAGATGAATATGTTAATGCCAGAAATTATAAAATATCAAAATTTAGCAAGCTCATTCGGAATAGATGATATTTTTCAAGATAATGGAGGAAAGCTATTACAAGTTCTTTTGATTACTGGATTGTCAATTATCGCAGGGCGGGAAGGTAATGACGCTATAGACAAAGATGGTAATGAATACGAACTAAAATCCGTAAACATAAAATTAACTCAAAGTTTTTCTACTCATCATCATATGAATCCTGTTATTATATCTAAATACAGAAAGGTTAGTTGGATTTTTGCCATCTATAGTGGAATTGAACTTATCGAAATATATCAGTTACCTCCGCAAGATATAGAGCCTTATTATCAAAAATGGGAAGCCAAGTGGCATGCGGATAATAAGAGAGACATCAATAATCCAAAAATTCCTTTAAGCTATGTAAGAAAAAATGGCAAGATTCTCTATCAAATTCAAAAACCTTTTGAGAATACATAGTTTTACAATTTATTCTCCATAATTTTTATAATCTCGGAAGGTGATTTTTTTAAAGCTTCGGAAATTTGGAACAGTGTTGCTATAGTGGGTTGCCTTAATCCTCTCTCCAACATCGATATAAATGAGCGATCTAATTCGCTTTCGTATGCTAAATCTTCTTGAGAAAGACCAATCTCATTTCTAATATTTTTTAGTACTTCTCCAAAAATTTTTGAAAGTGAACTATTCATTTCCTCGAAAATGAATATTAATAACCGTTTCACTTGCAGACTATAGTACGCAATAATTTATTACATTTATTAGTTTTAATTAATCAATTAGAAGTATGATAGATAAAACTCTTTGCCCTAGTTGCGGGAATGAAAAGAAACCTTGGTTTGCTCTATGTTGGAGTTGCTCAGAAAAGGAAAAGCAAAAACCACGATGTGAGGTTTGTAATATAGACGTTCCGCAAGGTCACACGCTTTGTAAAGTACACTGGAAAGAAAAATTTGACGAAAGAAGGCAATTACAGACCATAGATTATGTAAAAAATAAAAAGGTTACAGAGTTTAAAGAAAAATTTGAAGGCAAATATTATTTCAATTCTCAAAAAGTAAAGTCGAAAAGTGAATTGTTGATTTGTTATTTTCTTACAGCTAATGGAATAAACTTTCAATACGAGCCCTTAATGACTTTAGAAAAAGAAATAAGACCTGATTTTGTAATAGATGATCAAAAGGGCAACATAATAATCTTAGAACACTTCGGTATGGATGATGAAAGTTATCTTGCTAACAAAAAACTCAAAGAGAGGGGTTATAAAAAATTGTGTTCTGAAAATTCATACTTCTTTTTTGTTAGCACTGATGAGGAAGATATGTATAATTTGAAAGATAAATTAGGGATTAAATTAAATAAAACGCCTTTAAGAAAAGCTATTTGGAAATAAATACTTAGAGAAGATTGCATGTTACTTTGGCTTATTATAAATGTCCATCATTAAACTCAAAAGAATAACAAAGGAAAATAAATTGAAGTAAATAACTACAAGCTGTATATTACGACTAAATGAAAAGACTGCCGAAAATCGATGACAAGAAATTTATAGAATCAATTTATCATTTGGTTTATTTCGGAAATATTTTAAGAAATTATAAAAACACTTTCAACAGGATTTCATCAAAAATAAATAAAAATGACTTTAGGGTAATTCAACTTTCTATACAGTGGAACACAATGGTCATGGCTGTTTCTTTTCAGGATGAATTAACAAAGTACCTTTTAAGATATGAGCCCTTGGATAATAATTTGAATATTAAAATTGATTCTTTCCGAAACATTATCCAACCGGCTATTATGAAATTACAAAGTTGGGAAGGCTTAAGAAATTTTAGAAATAATGCTTTGGCTCATAATTTTTAGAATAGATAGGGAAAATTTTTCTAGTGTTTTTTTTTCAAATAAATTAGGTTCTTACAAGATACCTGGTTGTAGGGCGGAGCTATTTTCAATCATCAAGTTTTTGGATATTATTAGTACAATTACAAAACAATTTTTTAAAGAGGAATATGATCAAGCTTATGCATTTGTTCATAATCTTGAGAAGTCTTCAAATAAAAAAGTAATAACGTTTGATAAAGAGTTTGAAGATAGTAATCAGATAATTGCCGAGATAAATAAACGAATAGCCCTTTATAATTCGGGAGATATTTAAAGTTTACATCCCATCTAACAACAAGCCTAATTAAAACTCATCAGAGTGATTCGCTTTCTTAAGTTAAGGAATGCTGTATGCCTATAACATACAGCAAAGAGCGACATAGTGTCGCCTATTCTGGTTTCCTTGAAGTCGCAATTGTAGACAGATATACAAGCAGTTATAAACGTTCAACATCATTAAATTCGACCTTTTATAATTTTTCTAATTGAACGTTTTATACAACAAAGTTTCCAAAATAATATTTATAATCAGAATAACCCAATTCAGGCTTTGCCAAGTTAACTGCTGGATTATAATCCGCTAATCCTACACGATTAAAAACTTTCATAATACGTTGGTACGTCCTTTCAGACATCAGTCCTTTTTTCATGTAATTTTTTAGTGATTGTTTTTGTGAAAGATCAAAGTAGAACATAAGCTTGTTAATATTTTTTGCAGTTGCTTTTCGATTTGAAAAAAAAACTTTTGTGGCATCTTCCCTATTAACTCGCTGAAACATTTTTTTAACGGCCGGATGAGAATTATGGCCTGATGTTTTAATTTGGACAGTTCTAATATGCTTCCAAAATTCATCGTAAAGCTTATTGAATAAATCATAAGTAAATGTTACCTGATGATCTCCTATAAAATTCAATGGCCAGTTTTTGCCATCTTTTAATTGAAATTGCTTCCATTGATCATAACGAGATTTAACGAAGAATTTTTTAGCATCAATATTTTTTTTATTATGAATCTTTAAAGCACCATATAGATAAGTGTAAACACTTCCCTTTACCCTTTTTCGACCTTCGACATAAATTTGTTTCCATTGGTAAAACATATAGGAGGAACGAAAAGTGCATTCATATCTAAGTGTGCGGTCGGCTATTTCAACCATTTTTTTTAAGTCGTAAGATTTATAGTTTTTTTCAGCCAATTTCCTATAATCATTTTTTCTAAATTCCGCCCCTTTATAATATACCTTAAAACTATATCTGTCGGTAACAAGCATTAATGTTTCTGTACCGTATTTTTTAAAAGAACCTGCACCACGTGCTTTTTTTTCAAATGCTTTTTCTTGTAACTCCATATACCTTAGAGCTTCATGTTTTGATACAAAAAATTGATTATAACAGAAATCTACACGAACTATTTCTAAATCGTAATCTGAAATGTCATCTATAAAATTTCCTTTCCAGCGTTGAATAAAGTTCATTAAAATCCCGAATTGCTTTTCTGCCATTTGAGAGAAATAGTCTATAAATTGGAAAAGGTTTGAACCAAAACGATACTTTGGAATAGAAAAATTAAATTCTATAAAGTCGGCTTTGAAATTTATAACATAGGCAAGCTCATAATGAGAAGAAGGTAGCGTAATAGAATTCCGATGATTTACGAGTTCTAAGTGATCAGAGTTATGATAAAATACGGCATGAATCGGTTTCTCATTTAAATAATTCATCATGTTTGTATCTGTAAAAATTTGTGTTGCAGCAGTTTTTTTGTTCCTGTGTAAGATGTTAACTGTGGATGAGTATTTTTTTAAATTGTGTATTCTTAAAACAATATTGTCTATCATTTCAATGTTTTTTATGTTTGGTGATAGATAAATTTTTAACTGATTCTTCTACTTCCTTCGGCTTATATAGAATTCTGTGGCCAATCTTATAAGATTGCAGCCACCCGAGCTTAGTCCAGTCGTGTAAAGTGGGTAGTGTAATTTTTAGAAGTTTCGCAACCTCTAACCTGAGAGGTAAATCGGAAGAACTTCATGGGTTTGTTTGCTATTGAGTTTAGCATCTAATAACTTCTCAAATTTGTTAAGAAGTTCATCAACATCAATTCCGTTTAATAGTATTTGATTCATTTTGCCTTGTTTTAATTGGCGGTGAAAATGAAATCAGTATTCGGATGTGGTAAGGTATTATTACCACAATTTTTATTTTCTCAATAATTTTTTTTCAACTTTCTTTAATGGTTCTGCCATTTCCAGCTCCTTGAATAAATCTTGCAGTATTTCTAAATTTTCAATGGTTTCATAACGGGTAATATTTGAAAGCTTTTTTCTTATATTTTCAAATCCCTGTGTCTTAAAAACAATTGACAACAATATCTTTTTTTTAGTGTTTGGCAAATTGATCTTTTCAAAAAATCCTAAATAATGAAATAATAATAATTGAATTGCTGTGTAATCATCTTTCATTAGAACTCTTATGATTTTGTCAGATTTGAATATTTTTTCCAATTCTAGCTTTCGATTACTTTTTACTGTCTTTGCCATTGATTGAGTTAACGCATAAGAAGGATGTTTACTTTGAAATCCCATATCAATTAAAAAAAGGATGACTTAATAATTTATTTGCATTTTCTTCCTGACTGATCCGAATATATTTCATAAATGACTTCTCGGTTCTGTGCCCCGTAAGCTTCATAATAGATAGGGACGGAACATCTTTTAAAAAGGCATTAGTAGCAAAAGAGCGACGTGCAGTATGTGTGCTTACAAGCTCAAATTTTTGATTGATTTCATATTGTGTTTTACCACCACGAGTAATGGCAGTTTTTACATTAGTAAAAAGTTCTGCAAGCTTACTTATCTCTTTTAAAAAATCATTCATCTTTTGATTACTTATAGCAGCAGGCAGGCTGCCGTCATATTTAGAAATAATTTCTTTTACAAATTTGTGGATGGGAACGATCACAATCTCCCCAGTTTTTTCAGTACGTACTTTAATTTGTTTACCATCATTAATGATATTTTCTTTTCTAACTTGTATAAGATCAGAAAATCTAAGCCCAGTATAACTAAGCCACAATAAACAAATCTCTAACTTTATCTAATCTTCGATTCTTGCTTAGATCAATCGAATAAATTTTCAATAATTCATTTTCTGAAAGGTATATCTTATCAACGTGTTCTTCCAATACTCTAAATTTTTTACTTTTATATTCCATATTGGTTGTAAGCTTTCTTGCTATTGCTTCATTCATAAATATTTTTATATTTTTTATAAAGCCACCAATGGTATTTTTTGAATATCCTTCTGTATTAAGAAAATTGACAAAGTCATTATAAAAATCAAGATTTATCGAATCAAAGTCAACGTCGTTATTTGTATGCCTCTTATACTCTATTAATTTTCGGAATGTTTGTTTCCATTGTTTAAGTGTACTAAATTTTCTTGGGGAAGATTTTATTAGGTCGTCTATGAATTTAAAAAATGATAGCTTTTGGGCATACACACCTTCAAACAATTCTTTATTCAACTTATCTTTAATTTTGAAAGGTGTGGGGATTTTCTTTTCACCAACAAGTTCTCTATAAATAGTTTTAACCTTATTTGAAAGATCATCTAACTTATTATTTAGACTTAAATATTGCTTATTTGATCTGATTTCTTTTGCCCGTTGTTTTAAAGGATTCCATAATTTAGGGTTAATCTTCTCGCCAGTTGAATACTTCAACTTTTGATTATTATAACGAAACAAAAGATAGATTAAAGTCGGCTGATCTTTATTAGGTTCTTTTAATACAAATTTTACTTCGGGCATATGACAATTTGTACAAATATAAAGATTAAAATAAGTTGTAGGGGACGTTTAGGGGGACGATTTAATTAAATTTAAATGCTTTTATTCTTATGTGATTTATCTCTGTAACTATTGTAAATACAGGATAGTTAGGTTTTTAAGCAAAATAAAGGAAATTCAAAGAAAACTTAATTTACTTCAGGTCGGGTAACGAGAGCCTTTATTGCATTTAATGAAACAATCGAACCGCTTTCAAAGGCGTACAATGTTCTGAAAGTATTTCAACTTTGTCTTCTTTTTTCACAACAACAATACTGCATCGCTGGTCTTCATCAAATGGGCGTCCTCTATAAGATCCTTTCCCCTTCCAACGAGTACTTACAATAGCAGTGTTATGATAAATCTTTATGTCAAGTTCGGTGCGGCTTACATCTTTTAAGAAATAAGATGACTCGCCTGCTGTCGCAACTACGCTATCTCTGCTGAAAGTGCCGCCGCTTTGAGTAAAATATACGTAGGATGGAGAAAGAACTGAATCAACGAGCTTAAGGTTTTTTGTGTTCCATCCTTCATCAAACTTATTGATAACATTAATCACCTCGTTCTCTGTAAGTGTCTGTGGTTGCGGGTTACACGAGTATATTATTGATATAAATACTATGCAAAACAGATACCGGTACATACTTTTAATTATTAATCTTCGGCTTTAACAAAATAATATTATATTAAACACAGTATGAAAATATGGAAGATAATGACTTTAAATTAATAAAACTGCAGAGTAATAAACTAAATGGTGGTTTATGATCAACTTATTACATTGACATTTAAATTGATTTTCGTGGAGTACTATCCCATTTCTTTACCAAAATATTGGTCGTTGCAGGAACTGAAAAGTTGCATACCGTTGGTTGTTAGAATAAGCTTTTCTTCTACTTCGTAAATGATGCCTTCTATTCTGTATTTTATTAAAAGATCATGTAAAGCCTTGTCTTCAGCCAAAGGACGCAGGAGCGCAAGAAGGTCATGCTTTAACATCCTCCCCTGTTTATTTATAGAATTGAGTATGTGCCATCCGATTCGACTGATCCCAAAAAAAGACTGTATCTCATTTATTCTTTTACTGAGCATCTCATCTGCTTGTTGCATATATTGATCTAAGTCACTCACGGAAATAATTTGAATTTCAACAAAAAAAAGATTTTATTGTTTACAAACGTCAAAGTATTGAAAAATTTTGTTGGATTGAAATAAGCCACGATCACAAATGTAATTTGGCACTATTTTAGTGAAAAGACTGCGAATTTATTTATTAATCTTATTCTATGAACATGAAATATCTTATAGCTGCTCTATTAGCCTTCATAGCTGTTGGTTGTTCTGTTCTTTTGGTGATTTTTTTAGCAAGCACAGCAATTTTTCAATCCCTGTTACTTCCTTTGTCTTGTATTGTTATTGTGTTTATTTTATTCTGGGGTTTCGGAAAGCTTTATAAAACTGAATAATTATTGTCAGGTTGGATAGTTGTATAGCAGGCTAATATTATGGATTTATTAGCCTGTTTTTTTTATTGTATTCCAGCTACGTTCATTTTCACTGCATATATAGACTTTGATGCGGTTATAAAAAGTGTATGCATATCTTTTCCTGAAAAACAAACGTTACCTGTCCACTTTTCATTAATAGGTATATGTTGTATTTTTTGTCCCGCAGCATTGAAGACAGTTACACCGTTTCCTGTTATGTAAAGGTTATCGTTTGTATCCAGTGTCATTCCATCTGAACCTTCACTAACAAATAATTTCTTATTTATAAGATGCCCATTCTCAGCTATTTCATACTTGAAAGTTTTGCCAGCTCCAATATCGGAAACGTATAAATATTTACCATCTGTGGTACCGATTATTCCATTAGGTTTCTGCAAGGAATCGTCAGCAATAACGGCCATGGCACTACCTTTTGCCAGGTAGTAAACATTTTGGGCCTGCATGTGCTTATGATCTTTATTCCAATAATCTCTTTCATAAAAAGGATCAGTAAAATATATTCCTCCTGTTTTTTTATTTACCCATACGTCATTCGGGCCGTTGAATATTCCGTTGTTATAACCTGTGCAAAGCACTTTGGCTTTTTTACCAGCATCAATCGACCACAACTCATTATGTTCATCTGCGCAACTTATGAGATTTCCATCAGCATCAAAATACATTCCGTTGCTCCTTCCGCATCCTTGCATAAAAAGAGAAAGTTTTCCGTTCGTATCATATTTCCATATCTGGTTATTGGGTTGATCACTAAAAAAAACATTACCTTCTTTGTCGCATGCAGGACCTTCAGTAAAAGAGAATTTGTCAGAAATTAAAACGGGATTTTCGTCTGTTACTTTCTTGTTTGTGATCGATGTATCTGATGCTTTGTCCATATTTATATCTTTTTTAAATGAATAAGCTATATATCTTTTGTAATCAATATCTTTATTTATAAAACATAACGTTGATATAATTAAGATATAATAATTTCTCATTTCATATATTATTTCTTAATTAAAACAACAGATGTATATGGCTGAAGAGTGACAGAATTGTTATAAGCTTTACCACTGGGATCAACGTAATTACCATCACCAATTTTTATTGTTTCAGGCTTTGAAGTAGCGTTGTATTCTAGTTTAATATTGTTTGCATTATCTACTGATAACAAATGTGAATGAGCATCCAGGCTTTTTGTGGATTGCCATTGAGGAAGATCGTTATTGCTTACGGCTCCATTGTATTTCATTTTGAACGCATTATTATTATGAGATAACCGAACAAAATAATTACTGTCAGAAGCAGTTTCATTTTCATGCAGAAATTCAAATGATCCTAACTTATCAGACGAATTTTTAGCAATTAAAATATTATTATAAAAAGCATTGTTTTTTGCAGTCACCGTTTTATTATCGCTTATAGAAACCATTGCTGCATCTGAGTTTCCAAAGCAGGTATTACCATGCACATTTACATTCCAGGTGTTGTGAAGATAAATGCCACGGCTGCAATAAGCAATTGTGTTATTATAAACCTGTGCATTGTTGGTTTTATCATCAAGGTAAATACCTTCATTTTTATTACCAGCATACAATACAATGTTGTCATAAATGTTCAATCCTTTTTCTTCCGTGCCTGGCCATCCGTTATATGTATAAATACCAGCACCATCAAGCAATTGAAGACAAAAGTTTTTAACGTAATTAGCAGAGACACGTGTATCGTTGCCAGATATATGGATGCCACTATATCCAACACTATCAATAACGTTATTGGTTATTATACTACCAGCGCCCAAAACATTTATAGCAATCGCTGAAGAGCCGCCATTTTGCATCATACCCATTACCATACCTGTATTCCTGATGATGTTGTTGTTTATAATCGCATTAGTACAGTTTAGGCTGAGGTTAATGGCGCAATTATTACTATTTTCAAATGTGCAATTCATTACCATTATTGAATCCTGGTTCGATCCATAATCAGCATGAATAGCATTTACCCCTGAATAATTAAAATTGCAATTATTCACGCTAATGTTTTTACTATTGTGAATCTCAACTGCTGCTTTATTAGCTCCGGTGAAATCAATTCCATTGATAGTGATGTAATCTCTTCCATAAGATGTTATATTTACAAGCATGTCTTCTGCCGACACTTGAACTCCTGTTGGCATAGATGTATTATAAATGTTGATCTTTTTTGTATTTGGATCAAAATACCATTCATTATTTGCATCCAAACTTCTCAAATCATTTTGAATAAAAAATTTAGGTACAAGGTATCCCGGTGCCTTTTGCCAACCAATATCATTTTTATTATGTGCAAAGAAAATCGTATTGCCATTTTGAGAAACTATCGGATTTCTGATGATAGTATAAGTGGTATTGTTCGCAACCAATTCTGCCCCGGTCCAATTAATATTGTTTGATAAATCGGTGGATGAAATTGAATAAGGATTTGTAGTCGGGTTATTATATAAGAAATATCCGCTGTTTGGATACCTTCCCATAGGTGTGTTTACTCCATTTATAACCACCATATTCGTATAATTTAATGAAGAAACGGCATTGGTACTTTCCCATATATTTTTTGATTTTTGCCGCCATAAATCAACTGTTGTAAATCCTGTTATCACAGGATTAGCGCCACTTCCATATGATGAAAAAGTAATAGGATTGCCTGCAGATCCATTATCTTTTATAATTATTGAACCCTGAAAAATTTCACCCTTTTTAAATAATACAAAGTCGCCGGCAACTAGAGATAAAGAATTAAGCTTTTTCAATGTTTTAAATGGTGACGATTCACTCGTACCTGCGTTATTATCATTGCCACTTTCAGAAAAATAATAAATAGTTGCGTTGCAATTAATATATGTGAGTATGAAAAAAACAAGCAACAAATTTTTCATAAATGATAATGTATTATAGATACCATAATCAGAAAAGCCTGTACCAATAAATGCTAAATAAATCTATTTATGAAAACATGTCTTAAAATTTACGATAACTATTTGCTAAAAATTTTTTTGGTCAAGCTAAAATAATTAGTATTTTTGTTCTAAATAAATTAGTTTCTATGGCACGTGCAGGAGTAAACATGAAATATTTGAGAAAGCTTCGCGGATGGACACAAGAAGAATTCGCAAATAAACTTGGCATTAAACGGTCACTTATCGGTGCTTATGAGGAAGAGCGTGCTGAGCCAAGGACGGATGTACTTGAAATAGTTAGCGATATTTTTAAAGTATCACTTGATGAATTATTGCTGCATGATCTTAGCGAGTCAAAAGGAGTAAATTATTTGGCAAAAAGACGCCAGCTTAAAATGATGAGTGCAGACCGTAATGTTATTCATTTTGTTCCTGTAAAAGCTGCTGCTGGTTATCTCGCAGGTTATGCTGATAGCGAATTCATTGATGAGCTAAATACATTTACACTTCCAATGCTTACCGGGGGCACCTACCGTGCTTTTGAGATTATTGGTGATAGTATGATTCCTGTACCAAGCGGCAGCATCATTGTAGGAGAAAAAACTGAAACGCTTGATGATGTAAAAAGTAATACAGCTTGCATTGTAGTCACCAAAAGCGAGGGAATTGTATATAAAAGAGTGGTTAAGAGCAATAAAAATAAAAACAAGGTTACTCTGGTGAGTGATAACCCTGCTTACCAACCCTACCAGGTAAATGCTGCTGATATTCTTGAGATGTGGCAGGCGCAAGCTACTATAAGCAAAGTGACACAGCAACAGAGGTGGGATGTTGATTCATTGGTAAATCTTGTTAGTAACCTTCAGGACCAGGTGAGCTCCTTAAAAAAGAAATTAAATTAGGTTTGTATAATTCATTCAAATTCGTTGCTGCAAGAAGCAGTAACCGTTCAGATACATCGCTTAACAATTAAAAAAAACAAACAATGATTAAGTTACAAATCGTAGGCAACCTTGGTAAGGATTGCATCGTGAAAGAAGTAAACGGCAAAAGTGTTATTAATTTTAGTGTAGCACACACTGAAAAGTTTAAAGACTCTACAGGCAGTCCGAAAGAGCGAACTACCTGGGTTGAATGTGCATATTGGACAGATAGAACTGCTATTGCTCCTTACCTTAAAAAAGGTCAAATGGTGTATGCCGAAGGCTCACCTGAAGCAGACGGTTTCATGAATAAGGAGAACCAGGCTGCTGCTACATTGAGAATGAGGGTACGTGACGTGCAGCTACTTGGAGGGCGCAGCGACGGCAACAATTCTGGTTCACAGTCCTCACAAAATTATTCCTCACAAAATAATAATTCTTACAAGCCTTCTAATGTGCCTGTCGCCTCGGAATTAGAAGAAGCTGCTGATGATCTTCCTTTTTAATTAATAAAAGTTTTTAAAATACCCAAAGGGATGCGCTCTAATACTCGCATCCCTTTTTTATTACGTGATCGCATAAAAAAGAACTTGATGGTATAAACAATTTAATCGTTTTTTACCCAGCTGCTAAATATTTTACAAGCATCTCAGAAAAAAAATTTAAGCGATACATACTGTTACCGAAATTTTCTACGTTATTAAATTCAACATGAAAATGCAGGGCATTTGCAAGTAATTATAAGTTGCTGTTTTATGATTTCTTAATTGCATTCTTATAAACAACTTAAAAGCTTCTGCATCTAATAAAAATCCAATTATAAACCAATCCTGTTGATCCTATGGTACAGTTTGCTGACTTGAAATCTATTCTAAATTCTGATGCCGCAGTCAGGCATAAATGGTCTCGTTCAAAAGCCCAAAAATGGTACAAAAATAATGGCTGGGTCGTTGGCTGTAATTACATTCCTGCTACAGCTATCAACCAGCTTGAAATGTGGCAGGCAGATACTTTTGACCCGGTAAGCATAGATAAAGAATTAAGTTGGGCCCATGACCTTGGCTTTAATACTATACGCGTTTTTCTTCATCATTTACCGTGGGAACATGATAGGACAGGGTTTCTCAATCGTATCCAGGATTTTCTTTCTATAGCAGATAAATACAACATTAAAACGATGCTTGTATTGTTTGATGCCGTATGGAATCCTCATCCAAAAGCGGGCAAGCAACCGGAACCCAAAATGAACGTTCATAATTCGGGATGGGTGCAGTGCCCCGGTGCAGATATTCTTAATGACACAGATAGTTATGACTGCCTGAGAAGCTATGTTGAAGGAGTAGTTGGTGCTTTTAAGAATGATAGTCGTGTGTTATTGTGGGACCTATTTAACGAACCCGACAATACCAATGTGGCAAGTTATAAGGATGATGATTATTGCATGAAAAAAGAAGAACTTGCCATGTTACTTTTGAAAAAAACTTTTGCATGGGTGAGACCAATTAATCCACAGCAACCTTTAACAGCAGCACCATGGAAGGATGATTGGAGTGATTCTTCAACCATTTCACCACTTGATAATTACATGTTTTCAAATTCTGATGTAATCACTTTCCATAGTTACGAAAATAGTTGTGAACTTGAAAAAAGAATTCAATCATTGCAGCGCTACAACAGGCCTGTGCTTTGCACAGAGTATATGGCAAGGCAATTACAAAGTACATTTCAGCAAATATTGCCGCTATTAAAGCAATATAATATTGGAGCTTTGAACTGGGGTTTTGTTGCAGGTAAAACGCAGACACATTGCGCCTGGAATTCCTGGCAGCCTATGAATGACACCGAGCCTGAGATGTGGTTTCATGATATTTTAAAACAAACAGGAGAACCATACGACCAGCATGAAGTGGACTTTATAAAAAACCTTATAAAGAAAGACGAAGTTGTACAGTACCAAAAAGTTGCCTGATTCGGTTGATACCTTTATATCAACTCCATACACATATAACCTGTCTTCTTAACCATATTAATAATTTGCTGGTGGGTAAGCCTTTCTGATATAACCCTTAATACACAATCAACATCTTGCTGGTCAACATTCCATTGCTCTATATGCTTTTGACTCGTAAGTACCTTTTCAATATTTTTTTATCACTTTTTGTTTTAATATTTGTTTTAAAAACAAGAATATGATTTATGTCTGTGGCCATTAATTCAAAATTTTACCATCTTCCCAACAATAGTTTCTTAGGTTGACGAACAAGAAACTATTATATTTTAATTTTCAATGAAATATATTGCTTGTTTATTAACTAGCTTACCGCTTATAGTTTTGCTTTAAATCTTCCCTCAGTAATAAAAGCTGTATCGCCATTAGCCTTGAAAACAGTACCTGAAAAAGTACCGGTCGCAACGCCTGTTGCATAAATAAAACTTTCCACCTTTACCGTAAAAGCTGATGTTGGTTGTGTAATAAATATATCCTGCGGAGCATTGTTGTCATAATAGTAAAATGCAGCTTCATTAGTGGTAAGGTTGAACCGATCCTGATTTAATGGTACCGCCAGATAAACCGATACAACTATTCCCGTATCGACGGAACATGCAGAAGGCCCGAAAAAAGTAAAATCAGTTTTTGAATCGCCACCTATAAAACCAGAATTAGTAAAGGAACCGCACAGATAAGAATTACCCGTTTTAAAATCCCATGTGCCTAAGTCAACCTGATCGGAATAATGGCAGAGTGCGCATAGGGGAAACGTTTGTTGTTGCATGGCAACCGGCGGCGATGCTATGCTATCATGAATTACCGTTGCAGTATCGATACCTTCAAAGCTATATTCTTTTTCACATCCTGTACTTTGAAAGAAAAATACCGGCAAAGCGAAAAGTAAAATAATAAAAAATTGTTTAGAAGTCTTCATGCAACAACGCTTATGAAATTCTGACTTTACAAATGTAATTTATTTACCGTTTGCCGGATTTTGATTAGAATATTTGAGTTGACTCTTATATAATCTATGAGGTCGAATAATGTGCACAATTAAAGTTTAAAACAAGATTTAATCAAAGCATCCTACTTCCATTTCTTTTTCACATTTTATCAAGACAGTAAATGGAATCTGGAAGTAGTCTCAAAAGAAAAATATATCATACGATTTAATAAAACGCTTATCTAGCCAATGTTTCAGGGTCAGACGCATATTTATATTGCGCCATACGCCTTTATCAAAATAAGCATTTCGCATTATTATATAATTGTTAAGCAAACGCATTAAGCAGCGTTTACAGCTAAACTTTTCTCCTATTGTTTTTCCCGTGATGCACTACTGCAAAACACCGCTTTAATAATATTTTGGTAATATCATCAAATTTTTTTTGAATGAATTATTGTTTTCTTTTGCATTTTTTAACCAATCCCTAATACTATGACACTTAAGAAATTTTACACAGTTGTACTATTTCTCTTTTTTTGCAACATTTATGCTATTGGCCAGGAAACGACTTCCCAGATACTTGGCACCATTACAAATGGCAGTAATGCCTTGCCGGGCGCTACTGTGGTTGCCTTGCATACACCCACTGGAACTAAGTATAGTACCACAACAAGAAAAGACGGAAGGTACAATCTTCCTAATTTAAGAGTTGGCGGCCCTTATACGATTACTGTAAGTTATGTAGGTTACAAAACAATAGCACAGGATAGTGTTACTCTTGCTGTGGGCCAGGACTATACCGGTGATTTTACATTAACACCTGAATCTACACAGCTATCTGAAGTGGTGATTACCGGCACAGCCCAAAATAAAATTTTTAATAACAGCCGTACAGGTAGCCAGGAAATAATTACCCGTACACAAATGCAGCAGTTGCCAACAATCAATCGTTCTATCACCGATTTTACAAAACTGGAGCCTACTTCCAACGGGTTAAGCTTTAGCGGATCGAGTTCTTCTTTTAATAATATAACCGTAGACGGTTCGGATTTCAATAATTCATTTGGCCTTTCAGGTACACTTGGCGGACAAGCCAATGCCCAGCCGATTGCTCTGGATGCCCTGGATCAAATACAGGTGAACGTTTCTCCTTACGATGTAAGACAGGGAGGTTTTACCGGTGCAGGTATTAATACAGTTACCCGTTCCGGGACCAATCAATTCAGGGGTACTATTTACGATTACACAAAGGGGCCAGGGCTGCAGGGTTACAATGTGGAGAATAACGTAATAGCCAAAACACCTTTCAGCTTTAATACGCTTGGTGGAAGCATTGGCGGCCCGATAATTAAAAATAAAGTATTCTTTTTTATAAACGCTGAGGAAGACTTGCAAAGTGCTCCTGCTACCAGTGTCATTCCTTCAAGTGCAAGCGTATCACCTGTGCCGGGTATTGTTTCGCAGGCGAACTCTGATACATTAACCTCTCTGGCAAGCTTTCTTAAATCTACTTATAACTATGATCCCGGAAGCTTCCAGGGTTATTCTTTTAAAACGAATAGCTATAAAGTAAACGCACGGGTAGACATTAATATTAATTCTAAAAACGTTTTGAGTTTGAAGTATAACTATTTGCGCTCCTATGCAGACCAGTTTGCCAGCACCAGCAGGCCGGGAAGCGGCCAGGTAACGGGTGGACAGCCCGGCACTTATGCCATTCCTTATTATGGTGCAGGATACAGAATTAATAATAATCTTAAAGTGTATCTCGCTGAATTAAACACAAGATTTGGCAATAAAGCTTCCAATAAATTACAAGTTGGTTATACTGAAGAAAGGGATTTCCGCAGCCAGCTGTCTAATTCTGATACCTTTCCGCATGTGGACATTCTTAACAATGGCAATATTTACACGGATTTCGGATATGAAATGTATACGTACAATAATAAGCTGAATATGGATAGTTACCAGCTGAATGATATCTTTACTTTCTTTGAAGGTGGACATGAAATAACACTTGGAACACAGAATAATTATAAAAAATATCAGAACGCTTTCGCACCCGGCTATAATGGTGTGTACCAATTCAGTAGCCTCGATGCATTTTTATCAGGAGCACCAGCAGCTTCTTATTATCAACAATATTCTACATTAAAAGGTGGCGCTTTTCCCTTTGCTTATGCAGGTGCTACCAATGTGAGCTTTTTTGCACAGGATAAATGGCGAACTACACCAAACTTTACTTTAACCTATGGTGTACGTTTCGATTATACAACCTATCAAAACAAGTTTACTGATAATCCGGATTTTGATGCTCTTACATTTCTCAATGGTGCCACTTACAATGTAGGTAAAGCACCCAACGGCTTCCTGGTAATATCGCCCAGAGTAGGTTTCAACTGGGATGTAACAGGCGATAGAACCTGGCAGTTAAGAGGTGGCGCCGGTGTGTTCGAAGGTGCACCACCGTTTGTATGGATAGAAAACCAGGCCGCTAACAATGGCGTTCAGTTCGGGTCTTTCACTGAAACAAATGTTCCTTTTTTTCCATCACCATCGCAGGGACTTGCATATTATCTTAATGCGACAGGGCAAAGTCAATCTGCAACACCAACAGGTTACTCGGTAAACGTTGTGAATAAAAATTATAAATATCCAACAAGGCTTAGAACCAGCTTAGGTCTTGATAAAAGATTTACGGGAGATTGGATTTTAACGGGCGAGTTTACCTATTCGAAAGACATCAATGCATCTTACATGTCTAATGTAAACTTAAACGAAACAAATGGTTTTGCAATTTCTAACGGACCCGATAATCGCATGAGGTACAACACTACAGGAACCGCAACCAGCGGTACTAATTCAAGTAATAAATATTATAATGGAAGCACCCTGTCTAACCCCAATTTATCGAACGCTATCTTACTTTCGAATACAAGTAAAGGATACGCCTATACCGCAACATTTAGAATACAGAAAACATTCCGCAGATTATTTTTTAGCGTCGCTTACACACATAGTGATGTAAAAAACACCATGGAAAACGGAAGTACAGCAAGTTCATTATGGTCAGCCAGACCCGTTGCCAATACTGATCCTAATGCGCCGGTACTTGCAAGGCCTTCCTGGTATCAGCCTGACCGTGTAATAGCGTTTGGTAACTATCGTATAGCTTATGCAAAACATTTCGCAACTTCTATTGGGGTCATTTATGAAGCGGCGCCAGCAGGTGTTACTTCTTATGTATATAATGGCGATTTGAACGGTGATGGAAACACTGGAAACGATCTTATTTACATCCCCAGAAACGCAGGCGAGATCAATTTGATAGATGCCGGCTCTTATAATAAAACTACGCAATCCGGTATTACAACAGGCACTTCCGGAGATCCCAGGACAACTGCGCAAATATGGACACAGCTTAATAATTTTATTAACCAGGATCATTACCTCGCCCATCACCGCGGTGAGTATGCACAGGCTAATTCGGTGGTATATCCTTTCTTTAAACGCCTGGACCTAAATGTAACTGAAGATATATTTTTCTTTACAAGAACTAAGCAGGATAAGGATAAACACACATTACGCCTTAGCATGGACCTCGTAAATGCAGGTAACTTCTTCAATAGAAACTGGGGTATTTACAGAACGCCTTCTATTACCAACTTCCTCAAGTTTGAAGGTATGGCATCAGATGGAAAAACGCCTTTGTTCTCCGTTCCTTTTGCAGATGCTACTAACCAGGTACCACTGGTAAATAGCTTTGCTGATAACACCAGCATTCTTTCCAGGTGGCAGATGCAACTCGGAGTTAGGTATTTATTTAACTAAACTTATTTAATAACATCACTTGATGGTCCTTAATAAATTTTTATATGAAAAAATATTTTTTGTTTCTTTTTACAATTATCACAATAGCAGCTTGTGAAAAACATGACAGATTACCCACTTACACGCCGCCGGTGGCGAAGAACTTTACCGTTACTTCTCTAAAACATACAATGGATACGGTAAATGTGGGTGATACTATTTATTTAATTGCAACCGGTACAGCTTCAGACAGCTCACAGTTTATATATACATATATCACGGTTACTTCTTCAGCTGGTGGGCTGAACCCTTCTTATTCATATGGCACTGCTGCTGCCCCGATAAAGCTTAGCAAAAATTATATGTCATCTTCGGCCGGCCTGTATACGTGGACAGCAACTATTATGCTGCCGGGAGCTACGTTTGTGCCATCCGGCACAAAGCTGACCATTGCTGCTAATTTTATTTACCAACTTTCATTGAGCAGTGAGCAAGGTACTTTATCTGCAGCAGATGCAGGAGTAACGAGCAAGACCGTATTTGTACAATGATTATAAGTTGCCAACTGAACGCCTGGAAGATATTAAAAGCTCCCAGGCTTTTTAATAAATAATTTCCGAAGCTTTTATAAAAGAAAGACAATATATTTCTATAAAGAAGTCAGAACCAAGTATATAAAACAAAAGTTGCCTCTTGAGAGGCAACTTTTAAAACACTAAAATTAATACTTATGAAATCTCGATCATGCGAGGCTCTTTTTGTTTTGCATGTTCCATTTTAGGAATTACCAGGTGCAAAACACCGTCCTCATACTTTGCTTTAATCTTTTCTGTATCTACTACATCTTTTTGCAAATTAAAAGTTCTTGAAAAAGATTGGTAGCTAAATTCACGGCTCGCATACCTTACATCATCTTTTTGTTCATTTTCGGTAGCCTTTTCAGAAGTGATGGTAAGCATGTTTCCTTCAAGCTGTACCTTGAAATCTTTTTTAGTCATACCGGGTGCTGCTACTTCCACTTCATAGTTGTCCTTCGTCTCCTTAATGTTAACAGCTGGAATAGTAGTGTTCGTGTCTGAAAAATTTGTCATTCCCCAATTAAAAATGTCACGATTAAGGAAATCATCAAAAAGTGTAGGGAAGTTATTCAGCAGGTTGCCGTTTCTCTTTACGATTGTCATAATTTACCTCCTTTTTAATTTGGTTAAGAAATTAATTTATCCATAGATCGACAAAATAAATGCCATAGCATTTCCATTTTATGCCTGCTGAAAATTTTTCAGGGTATAAGGAAATTTGTCAACCTGTTCAGTAAAATTTTCAGGCACCTTGATCGTATTTAATAGCAATTCTTATCTTTCTCCACGCAAACATTCCTCTATTCAACATTTGTTCTATCTTCAACATGTATCTCTAATGCCTTAAACTAATATTATGAGAAAGATTGTATTCTTCACCGCTTTTGTCATTTTTAGCAGCTCCCTTAATCTCACATTTTCTCAAACCACTGCCAGGGCTTTCATTAAAGACAGCCTTGATCAATATATAATAAAGGCGCTTCACGACTGGGATCTTCCGGGTGTTGCCGTATGTATCGTTAAAGATACCCAGGTGGTTTTATTAAAGGGTTATGGAGTAAAACAGATGAACACTAAGGATAGTGTGAATGAAAACACTTTGTTCATGATTGGCTCCAATACAAAAGCTTTTACTGCTACAGCACTTGCCACGCTTGATTATGAAAAAAAGTTATCCCTTGATGATAAAGTAACTAAATGGATACCTGAGTTTAAGCTCGATAATAAACTTGCAGGCGAGCAGGCTATTATAAGAGACTTGCTTTGTCATCGCCTGGGCTTTGAAACTTTCCAGGGAGATTTTACCTATTGGAAAAGCAACCTTACCAGGGAAGAAGTTATTGAGAAGATGAGCCATGTAAAAGCCATATATCCTTTTCGCACCACCTGGGGATACACTAATGCTGCATTTTTAACCGCAGGGCAAATAATTCCTAAGGCTACTGGCTTGCAATGGGAAGATTATATAAAGCAAAAAATATTTGACCCGCTGGGCATGACAAGGACTTTAGCCCTTAGCAAATATTTACCGAATGCGACGAATAAAGCTGTGCCGCATACAATACTTGATGGTAAACTTATAACTGAACCCTTTCCCAACATTGATAACCTTGCACCTGCAGGCACCATTTGCACATCAGTGAATGATATAAGCAAATGGGTGACCATGCTGCTTAATAACGGCACCTATAATGGGGAAAGAATTATACCCGCGCAGGCAATTGCGGCCACACGAACGCCTGCTTCCATTATAGGTAACTATAAGCCTTTTTTTAATGAAGGTCACTTTTCTTTATATGGGTTAGGCTTTGAGCTAAATGAGTATGAAGGACGGGAAATAGTTTCTCACACGGGCGGTGTCACAGGCTTTGTAAGCAGTGTTACGTTAATTCCTGAAGAACACCTGGGCATTGTAGTATTGACGAATACGGATCAAAACTATTTTTATGAAGCCCTGAAAGATGAGATCATGGATGCTTACTTAAAACTGCCTTATCGCAATTATAGTGAGGTATTCATGAACCTTTATAAAAGAAGCCAGTCTGCGCAGGATAGTATCGATAATAAATTAAAAGATTCAGCAGCACTTCACCTGAAAACAGAATTGTCTTTACAAAGCTATACAGGAAAATATTTTAATGATCTGTACGGAAATATGGAAGTGACCGTAGATAAGGGTAATTTAAAAATGAAATTTTCGCACCACCCGGATATGTATGCATTATTGCAGCCGTTAGGAGCTAATCGTTTCTATGCTGTATTTACCGATCCTGATTTTAGCAAAGCAGTTTTCCGGTTTACAGTGGAAAATGCCAAAGTAAAATCTGTAACGGTTAAAGTAGCAGACTTTGTAGAGTATACCCCTTATGAGTTTATAAAAAAGAATTAAAGACTTTATGAAGTTTCACTCTTAAAGTTATCTCTTCCTTGAACCTGCCTTTGCGCAGCAAAAAAACAGTGGCTATAAAATTTGATAAAGATACTCTCCCATTACTTTTGCCCGTTACTATTTTGACTCAAATTCCACTATCCATTCAATGCCGTATTTGTCTCTAAACATAGCAAAATATGAACCCCAGGGACTATTGTCAATAGGCATTTCAACTTGTCCACCTGCTGAAAGTCCATTAAATAATTTATCTGCCTCTTCTTTGCTTTCTGCAGTAATTGCAATTTTACTTCTGTTCTCATTTTCGTTTACTTTTCCCAAAAATTCCGGAACATCATTAGCCATCACACATTGTATTTACCAATAGGCAAAGCAATATGCATAATTTTATTTTCTTCTTTTTCAGCTATCGGCATTCCAGTGTTTGCAAGGTCTTTAAAACGGATGATCTTTGCAAACTCTCCGCCAAATACTGATTTGTAAAATGTAAATGCTTCTTCCGCATTTCCGTTGAAGTTAATGTGAGGATTGATGAGTGCCATAATTTTTATTTTTAGATTGTTTAATTACTTATTCTTTTTTTTTGTTTTTACTTTAATTCTTCGCAATGTAATTTATGAACATTTAACAAATCTAGTTATTTTCAAAACGATATTTTCTTCACTATCAATCCGCAAAATTTTATCGCAGTCTTCAAGATCAAAATTCCATTTTGCGTTTGGCAGTCATTTTGTCGATATGCAGTTTGAGTTTCTTTACCTGCATTTTATTTTTACAGATGTTTTGAAAACGAAAATCATTTTTGCGATAAAGTTTGCTAATAGATTTTCCAGGTTGCTTAATGACATTTTCATTCCTTGTGTAAAGCCATCAAGTATTCTCTCCATTCTTTCAAGCGATTCATTGTAAATAGTGATGCTCACTTTTGTTATTCCATTTTCTTCGCTGAAAGTATGATCCCATTCAGAACCCGGCAATTCAGGGTTTTCATCTTTGTCTGCAAAAGCATTATACATTTTAAAGTTGGTTTTCGGAGTAATGGAAGTGTACTCCTGTATTGCCCAACGCTCTTGTCCATCAGGACTTATCATTGCATAAAATCTTTTGCCGCCAACTTTAAAATCCTGGTATTTTGTTTTAGCTGTCATGGGCTTGGGTGCAATCCATTGGTCAATCAATTCTGCTTTTGTGAAAGCATCCCATACCAGAGAAAGTTCAGCATCAAATTCCCTGGTTATGTATACCGTTTTAGCTGGTTTGTCAACGGTAAAATCAAATAGCAAATTATTGTTCATTCTTTTTGTTTTTTAAATTTTGTAATAATGTTTCCAGTTCATTTAATGTCATTGTAAATCCTCCTTGAAAGCCCATTTGAATAATTTGCTCAAGGCCTGCAAGTGTTTTATGCTTAATAGCAATTTTCACTGTTGTCGTATCGTTCTGTTCAGTGAAGTTCAAATCCCATTGTGAACTTGGAAATTCAGTATTGATTACTTCATCTTTATCTGTAAATGCATCAAAAAATTTGAAGTTGGTTGTTGGAGTTATCGAAGTAAAATTTTGAATACTCCAATGTTCTTGCCCTTCAGGACTAACCATAGCATAAAATCTTCGTCCGCCAACTTTGAAATCCATGTATTTTGTTTTTGATGTCCAGGGTTTAGGTGCCCACCATTGGTCAAGAATTTCTTTTTTGGTAAAAGCATCCCATACCAGCGAAAGGTCCGCATCAAATTCTCTGTGTTACATAAACCGTTTTAGCTGGTTTGTCAACGGTAAAATCAAATAGCAAATTGTTTGTCATTTTTTCTTTTTTTTAATTGTTGATAATACTTTGTCAAGTTGGTTGAACCGGGTTTCCCAAATCTTTCGGTATTGGTCTAACCATTTGTCTATTTCTTTCATTTTTTCAATTTGAAGTGAGTAATAAATTTCCCTGCCTTGTTGTTCCTGTTTTACAAGTTCGCATTCTGTGAGAATGCGTAAATGTTTTGAAACAGCTTGCCGTGTCGTATTGAAAGTTTTCGGCAATTGCGTTTGGTGTCATTGCCTGAAATGCAATCAAGGCAATGATTGCCCGTCTTGTCGGGTCTGCAATTGCCTGGAAAATATCTCGTCTCATATTATTCAAATTTATTGTGAAACTAATCGGTTGCAAATATATGCGCAACTTTTTGGTTTCGCAAATTTATTTTTAGAAATATTTTTGTAATTGGAAAAAAATGTTGAGTTGTCGGTCGTTTTGATTTATCAATTACGCATTGATAAGTTGTTGAAATGTAAAGTGGGTTTGCAACTTACAGTTTCAGAGAACATGCTACAACTTCTTAAAAATTATTTTGCTTTAAAGTTTCTTCCTACATAGGCAATGAATAAACAACAGATTCATAAGAGCGCAATGTAACAGATGTCTTGCCGACTGGTGGTCTCGTTTGATAATTGGATAGCAGCAATTTCCCGCTTTCTATTTTTAATTTGATATTAGTTGTTGCCTTATGCGAGGTAAAGTTTAATAATACCAGGATCTTTTCACCATCTCCGGTTCTTGTATAAGCATATACATCAGGATTGTTTTTATCTAACAATGTATATTTCCCATATACCAATACGAGGTGTTCTTTGCGCAGCTTGACAACTTTACGAAAGTAATTCAATACAGAGTTAGCGTCTTTATTTTCCGCTTCTTCATTGATGGTTTTATAATTTGAATTTATTTTTATCCATGGCGTGCCGGTTGTAAAGCCTGCATTAGCTGTACTATTCCATTGAAATGGCGTACGACCGTTGTCCCTGCTTTCAAAGGCTTTTAACTTCATGAACTTATTCAGATCTCCGCCGATATTTTTTTCATGCTGATATGCATTCAGCGTTTGCACGTCCCTGTAATCTTTGATATTATCAAATCGTATATTGGTCATTCCCAATTCATCACCATTGTAATAATAGGGTGTGCCACGCATTGTCATTATAAATGTTGAAAGCATTTCCGAAGATAAGGCCCGGTAAGCAGGGCTATCATTTCCAAACCTGCTTACCAATCGTGCCTGGTCATGATTGGAAAGAAAAATTGAGAGCCAGCCGTTATTTTGAAAAGCACTATCCCAGCGACTAAACACTTCTTTAAAGTGTAACAAACTGTAACCTTCTGGTTTTGCAATATCAACGCCCTCAAAAGCATACGCCATATTCAGTTCATGACGGTTACTGTCAACCAAATTATGTGCATCGCTAAATGAATTTCCTGCACCTTCTGCTACACTCATTACATCGTATTTACTCAGCACTTCGTTATACATCTGCTGCAAGTAACCATGAAGATTTCCCTGCATAGCATAATAAAGGCTGAAATTTTTTTCAAAGCCTTTCGGAAACATGGGAAACGTAGTGTCTTTAGCGGCAAACTGAAAGGCATCTAATCGAAACCCATCAATGCCTTTATCTGCCCAAAATTTCATAATGTCGAAAACCTCCTGCCTCACTTTTGGATTCTCCCAATTAAGATCTGGCTGCTTGCGTGAGAAATAATGAAGATAATAAGCATTGGTAAGAGAATCATATTTCCATGCATCACCGTTTACATCAAATAAACTGTACCGGTACGGAGGCTTTCCTTTTTCTGCATTCCACCAGTGATAATAGTCGCGATAAGGATTGGTTCTTGAACTGCGACTTTGCTTAAACCATTCATGCTCATCGCTGCTGTGATTTACTACCAGGTCCATAATAAGTTTGATACCGCGTTCATGCATTCCCCCCAGTAACGAATCAAAATCAGCCATTGTTCCAAAGTCTTTCATAATGTTGCGGTAATCACTTACATCATAGCCGTTATCATCGTTTGGTGAAGTATAAATCGGATTAAGCCAAACTGCAGTTACACCAAGGCTTTTTATATAATCCAGCTTGGAAATGATGCCTTTTAAATCGCCTATCCCATCTCCGTCACTGTCTTTAAAACTCCTTGGATATATTTGATAGACGATAGCTTCTTTCCACCATTTTCTATCTGTATTATCAGCAACCGTTGTCTGCGCAAAACATTTGCTATTTAAAGATATTATCGCAATGAATGAGATGGCAAGAAACAATCTAAGGTTCATACTGCGTTTTTAATTAAAAAATAAACAACAATATTAAAGCAGTTTTTTTGCATAAGTGAAGAAGTGATTTTGAAAACGTGAATCGGAAAGGGGACACAATTCTGCATTTAAAAAACTGGACAAAAGTGTTTGATGGGATTTTTTTAAGAGAAATGTATCCGTGCAGAAGGTAAAAGATGTGCCGGTAACACACGCATTCATATCTTTCAGGCGGCTCTCTCACGAATAAACTGATTTATCCTGTTCATCCAAAACATTTGTCTTCCATCCCTAAGCAACATCAGGCAGTGTATAAAACAAAAAAGCCATTCACCGGGAATGGCCTTTCTAAAAATAACTATGTTTCGGTAAACAAAAATTATTGCACTATGGGGCTTTGCAAAGTTTCGCCCCATACCATTTGGCCATTAGTACCAATGGCTGCCACACGAAAAGCATACCTGCTGCCGGTTTCGAGGCCGGTGATCAGGCAACTGCTCCTGCTGCTCGTTACAGTTTCCCATGCAGCACCATCCACAATTGGAAATTTAGTGTACATGAAGTTGAACGATACCAGGCCATCTATCCTGTCTATCTTTAACTGCAGCTCACCAGGGTTGATGCCGTTAGTACAACGGAAGTTACCGGGCTTTACCAGCACTACTGTTTGGGGCAACTTACGCAAAGGGAGCTTTGTCGTTAATAAAGACTCACGAACGCCATTACTTGCCATTGCAGCATAATTACCTAACGATATAGTAAGTTCTATAAGCGTTTGGCGACTTGCATTCTTGGCTATGATGGCAGTTGTATCCCGTGAGCCCGCTTTACCCAGCTTATCAATAAAGTCTGACACGGCCAAACCGTAATCAGCCATGCTGGGCACAGGGTTAGGGAATTCGGGATTATCCGTCATGGCCGTTTGTATCTGTTTAGTTCCAGACATGAGGATTTTATCGCCCCACCCATTATAAGGTTGAGTAACTGAGGCGAATAAAGAACTTTTTTTCATAAGGCTTTAAATTTTAATTAAAAAAATCCTACCCGGTGGAGGAGCACCGCTTTTGCGGATGCAGGACAAAGCACTACAAAATTTCTGAGGTTTGCAAGCATGCAAATTGTGGATAAGTGAGGTTGCAAATGTTATTTAAAAGGTTAGATTGGGCGGCATGCTAAAGGCAGGAATTACCGTATAAAAAATATACAGCCACACCTCTGTTGAAATTAGCAAGCCTGTGAACAATTATTTATAACCCGGTCAAAATGCTGAAAGAAGGTCAAAAGTACTTTAGCAAACGGGTAGTAATGCTTGTGCTGCCGTTAGTATGATTACTACATTTTTTAATTAAAAAAGGGAAAACCTTATTGACGGAAGGCCCTCCTTTAATTAAAAAAGTGAAAACCTTATTAACGGAGGGCACTCCGTTACTTAAAAAAGTGAGAACGTTATTGACGCAGGCCACTCCATTAATTAAGAAAGTGAAAACCTTAATTGCGGAGGCCACTCCGTTAATTAGAAAAGTGAAAACCTTATTGACGGAAGGCACTCCGTTAACTAGAAAAGTGAAAACGTTATTGACGGAAGGCACTCCGTTAATGAGGAAAGGGAGAAAGTAAGTTCTGGGTTGGGGTTGGGAAATAAAGGTTGTAAAGGAGGGCTTTTGAAAAATACTTATCTATATACATAATAGGCCTCCTCAAAGCCCCGGAACCTGATAAATTACCCACAAGAGTATAATTGTTGTTCAACTGCATTTTATCAAGGATGAATTGATATAATTGGATTGGTAACTCGTTATGAGGAGTAAAAAAATTTATCAACAATACGGAAGGCGAAGCACGGAGCAAAAATGTCATTGACGCAACTACAATACAAAAAGGCGAAGAGTAAACGATTGAAAATCAATAATGAATTTTTTGGCGGCGATGTTGGGAGTGTCGTATATTTATGTGTTAGCAGCCATTTGCAACCAGACCATAAACTCAATATGAAAACTTTTTTACCAGGACTTTTCATTCTTTTTATTTATGGTTGCTCATCAGGATTTGGCCCTGACTATGACAAGGCAGAAATCAAGCAAAATATCGGTGGTACCTTAATTTGTAATTCTGTTCATACTGCTGATATTCAAAATTACCAACACGATGTTTCATATGAATATAAAGATGCCAACGACAGTATTTTTAATATTGGAAGTGGAACTTATTATAACCGAGAATGGAATAAAGACGAACAGTTAGTACAATATAAAAATTGGACAATATTAAAAACCGGAGATGGATTTGGTACTGATAAAATTATAGTTGGAGACTTAAAAAAGAACAAATGGACTGAATATGAATTTACACCTGAAAATATTGAAAAAGACAGTTTGTGGAAATCTTTAAAAATAAAGTCACTTTTAAATTACTGTTGTTCTGAAACATCTATTAACAAAATAAAGGATGGACAAATTCAACTTCATTACAAATTTACAGCGAACGAGAATATTATTGACAGGTATGAGCGGAAAATAATTTATTATCAAATCAATGATTTAACTGGAAAACCCATTATGACGAGTATTGAATAAAAAGTGTATAAACGGCTGCTTACATGGGATTTGCTGCTATGCTGGCTAACCTGCAAATCCTTATCTTTTGTAATGCTACCAGCAGTAGTCCCCGCAAGACTTTCATTATTCAGCTTTTGTACATATCTTCATCTATAGTTTTTCAATTGGGCTAACATTCCGGCTAAAGAATATAAATGCCAGCACAGCAGCAAGCCCTATCGTTGTGCGCAACACGAATTCAACCATCAAAATTTTATGAGAACTATATTCGGACTGTTTCTTCTTTTAACTCTTTTTCAAACTAAAGGTTTTGCGGCAGGCGACACGACAAATAATCCCATTGAGGTCAAAATAAAAGCTGATAAAGAATATTTCGTCAATCATCCGAAATCATATTATAACATGGCTTATCGAAACGTGCAATATGATATTGCCAATGACTCTGCTAAAGAAAAAAGATTCGACGTCAGCTTGACTATTAAAAACAATTCTTCAAAGACGATTTATATTTGGTTAATGACTTGCTCTTGGACTGATTACTTCATAGTAAACAATGACTACATTTTTATAGGAGGACAAGACTGCGACCATAACTTTCCAGAAATAGTAGAGTTTAAACCTGGAGAAAGCAAAGAATACAAAACGACACTTATAAAATCTATCAAGTTTGATTATGCGCCGAAATACACTGTTTACGGACCACAAGTAGAAACCACGAAATTAGGTTTGATTACTATCAATAATATTTTTAAGAAAGACGAAAAAGAAATCAACATGTTGACCTTCGATACTTTTATGCGAGATAAAAGTCGGTGGACAATAACATGGAGCAATCCATTGTATTTATTTTAGCCAGTGACGGTGTTCCCCGACATAGCAATCCTCGACTGCCAACCGTAAGAGCCGCCGTCTGGTCTCCTACCAACGGCAACATAATAGAGAAGCCCTGATTTGTATATATTTGTGCAAATACCAACAAGGGCGTGAAGATTTACTCTGGCATTTTAATATAAACTGCAGCATCGCCTTGTGCGATTGAGTATCTGTGCAGTGGACATTGCTTATATAAATGTATTATTTTTATGGGAGAGATAACCCTCTTTGCAAACAAGTATTGTGGAATTCTGCAACGAATGTATAAATCATATTGTCATACTTAAAATTATCTACGACACATCATGAAAATAAATCTCTGTTTAATTACTGTGGTGTTATTGTTTTTTATTTCCTGTAAAAAAAATCCACTTCAAAGCAGCGACTCTTATTTAACTACGACTTCCGGCAGTACGTGGCGGTATCAATTAGATGACACAACTAATGGAGTAGGAGGAGATACGTTGCTAACAGTTACAGCCTCATCTGAAGACACCATTATAAATGGAAAAATTTATAACATATATAATCATTCATTGTCTTCAACGAAGGAGTACGATAGGAGAGATGGTAATAATTATTATACGCTTCAAGGTTATGCAAGTCTGCCCGTGCCGGGAATTATAGGAAAGCAAGGCACTGAAGAAGTTTTGTATTTAAAAACTGATTTACCGGTTGGTGGTTCCTATATATTATATGATACTGTTTATATGCAAAATGATTTAAACGCTGGCGAAAAATTTCCTATTCCTATAGAAACAACCTATACTATCATTGAAAAGGGTATATCAAAAACTATAAATAATATTAATTATGCTGATGTCATACATATATTCTCATCTTCCTCATCGGTATTTTTTGCTCCCGGAGAATTTGTAAATACCAGCGATTGTTATTATGCAAAAGATGTTGGGTTAATAGAAAGTTATAACATCTTTCACATTCATTATGCTTCCACTTTTGATCAGCAATTTCGCACGACACTGCTAAGTTCTAATATTAAGTAGTAATAACTTCCGCCGTTGCTATCTTGTGACCAACAACTCGCAACACAACCTGATGCTTGCGGAAGAATGAGAGTAAGTTTGTGGCCAGGAAAGTTGCGTATATTTAGGAGTCGGTTGGAATACAAATGACACTTCATAACTCCTTGCAGTGGCGTTTGGAACCTGGTAAGCACTCCTGTTGATTATAAACATAGTTCTGCAAAATATTATATGGAAGGAAAGCAGGGAGTATATTTGATAGAGGAAAGGTAACGCTTATGCAGCCGTGTCCTGCAAGGCTATCGCCAGAGCAGAGACACGGCAGGGGAAAAAAAGCCTTTTATTATTACAACGGAAAAATATTATGCTAAAACTTTACTACAAAATTTGGGTTGATGGAATTGTTAAGATGAGATCAATCCCCGCAAACAAAGATATGTGGAAATTCTATAGTCTAATTTTAATTTCGTTAGCAATGGCAATTAATATCGCTTTGTTCATGTCAATACTACAAAGAAATATATTGCATAAATATTTTTACGATATAAAATTTACCTTTTTCAAAAATAAGCTCGATGATTTTTTATCTTTTTTTGTTCTTTTTATGCTAGTCCCGATTATTCTAAATTATTTTCTAATCTTCCGAAATAAGAGATATGAACAACTAATCCTAAAGTATAACTCATACAATGGAAGATTGTGCATTTCATATATACTTATATCTTATTTTCTTCCAATCATCTTAATACTTATTGCTTGGATATTCATTCATTAAACTTTAGCCAGTGACGGTGTTCCCCGACATAGCAATCCTCGACTGCCAACCGTAAGAGCCGCCGTCTGGTCTCCGACCAACGGCAATCTAATAGAGAAGCCCTGATTTGTATAATATTTGTGCAAATACCAACAAGGGCGTGAAGATTTACTCTGGCATTTTAATATAAACCACAGGTCGGTATTTGCAAATTAAAAGGGAAACTCTGGTAAATATCGTAAGCCCGTTAGATGCTATAAAGCTCAACTTGTAAAGTTGTATTTGCGAAAGTTTTCACACTTGCGTAAATAATTATAACAGCTTTAAAATAAGACAATTAAAAAAATAGACGCAAGTTTGGTGGACGAAAAACATTCGTATATTTATGAGTTGGCTGCTATACGAAAAATAACATACCGTGAATAACATAAATGAAATTGTAATCGAATTACCCGAAATTGATTTGGACAATAATTCGATACTTAAAATCTCGATTGACAAAAAATGGACTGCAAGCGACTTCAATATCTTCTTTGGGAATATTGACATTATTTACAGAAGTAGATTTTTGACTTATAAAGCTATTCGTGAGGCGAGCAATTTTATTTCAAATCCCAATAATAATAATGTTACTTTTCTGCAATTTGCTCATACTCCGTTAGCGCATGTTTTAGATTCAATTAAGTGGAAATTAACATCCATTGACGGAGAGAATTTTATTTACCGAAATATCTTTCCCGTTTCATTTGAAGATAAAATGTTGGCAGACCAGTTAATAGTAGTAAAAATACATTACGCCTCACCTGGTGCGACAGATTTTTTAGGAATAGCAGGAATTCTTAAGGAAATCAAAGAGTCATTGATGTATTATTTCCCCAACCAAAATGACAAGGAAAAATACGAGATAGCCAAGCAGCAAAAAATCGAGTTGCAAATAAAAAACCTAAAAGCAATAGGATTTTCAGATATCGAAATAAGAACAATAATTCTACGAGAGGATGTAAAATTAGAAAGGATCTCAAAGTTTATTGAACAAGGATTAATATCAAACGTAGAATTGATAGAATCGCAGAACTAAATATAAGTACAGCAGCCAACAGTGTGTTTATAAAATTGTGGCTGGACGTTAAGCATTCAACTATAAATCGCTATTTTGCTTTTGTGGTTAATTGAAACTGACGTTTTTCAATTGCCACAACTTCATAAACACTTTAACGTTAGCTGCAAACAGACTACACTGTATGACTTCACAAATAATTGCAACGGCTTTTACGAAACGTTTTTGTACGATAATTTTCATTTTTCTTTTGCTGTCATGCAGCAACACTTCCAAACTTGTTTACAAGACAAAAGCAAACGGAAACAGAATACGATTTTTCCAAAGAACATTGACAAACAACAAGAAGAATTTAAGCGACTTCTACGCACAGGTTGACAGCGAGAATGTAAAAATTTATTATAGCTTTTTCAGTAATGACATCAACAAAACATATGACAACGATAATAACGTTAGATATATATTGACTTCAGCGAAACAACCAATGTCTCCGCTGACAATTATTGACAGCTTGGTATTGACTAAAGCAGACATACTTATGGACAGTTTAAATTATAAAGATTTAAAAAGAACAAAAGGAGCGGCTGGTTACGACATTGAAGTTTTAAGAACTCCGTTATGATTAATGCTTGACAGTCTGCCGCTAACAAATGGTTTGGCAAAAAACTGGCTGACAATACGCAACATCAACTTTTGTTTCGCTATTCAGCTTCAGTAATCAGCACGACATTATAAATTTGGCAACAGAAATAACAATGAACTTTTAATTATAAATTTAGCAGCGGTTCGGGCTGACGAATTTCAAATACCAGTTCTTCGCCAAGCCTTGAACGTTAGCGGCAATACGATGCGACAACTCTACATTTTCATAGTTACAATATTTTTGAGCCTTGCTTCTCATGCTCAAACTACTTCGACAGACAATATAGAACCTTATGACTATGACACAACTTTAAAAGGCGGTTATTCAATCTCGTTTAAGGTTGACGACAGTTTGCAATATCTATTTCTAAGAAAAGGTGACAGGACAATTTGTGAATTAGCATCGACATCCAAAGGACTTCTTTATAAAAATTTGGGTTATGTTGGTGCTGACTTCACGGACTACTTTGTTCTGGTTCACTCATTCGGTTCTGGTAATCCACATTACATTGAGCTAATCAAAAAAACAAATGGAAAAAATGTTTTGAAAAAAGGTTCGGCATGGATTGATGTTGACAAAAAGAATGAATATCTTTTGTACAGTGACAATGACGTTCCGGAAGAAAAAGACAAAATGACTTTATACAACATAAGAACAGGACATAAACAGTTCTTTAATTTTCCAAGTGACATTTTTAATGCACCGGAAATTTTAAATCGTATTCAGATATTCAAATTGACTGGCAAAGAATTTGTGATTAAGTATTACACAGAGAAAGGTTCCAAAACAAAAAAGTACAGCCGCTAACAAGTGCATTTGTAAAAGCATGGCTTGACCGGCCGCATTTGTGCAGCAGTAATTCTTATCATCTTTTGTTCAAGCCGACATTTCGCTATTCAACATTTGTTTTATCTTCAACTTCAGTTTTTCAATTAAGCATTTGTACCAGGCTGACCAATAGCTATTGCCATGCCCCCTCCTTGCCGGGTGTCCCCCTCCCTGGCGGGTATCCTCACCCGACATTTCTTAAAAACATTATTTTTAGTTCAAGATGGGAAAAGCCCTTAAATATGCAGGAGAAAGAAAAAGTCATCAAACATTTAATGAGATTTATTTCCGGACTTCTGCAAAGTTTTATAAAATGGAGAGGATGAATTTAAAATACTTACACATTTAATTGATAAACTGTGATTGAGGGATGTCGGGTGGGACACCCGCCAGGAAGAAGGGGTAAATGGCTTACATTTAATAGTAATTTAAATTCAAATAGTCAAATACATGCCACTATATTTTATCAAAAAAGTTTGCGAACTGGCTAAGAATTACAAATGCTGATATAGGAGGAGCTATTGTTGGTATTGGAGCACAACTGCCTTGGTATGGCATTGTGTTAACGGCAGAAGGAACATCTATATCTACTGCGGCAACTCTAAATTATTAAGTATTAGCAGGAAAAACTAAATTTTGTTGCCTCCAAATTTAAATTAGATTTGTATAAATAAAGTTAAAATTCATGAATTGTGAAACATGTTTTAATTTATTTCATGTTTTTTTTAATAGTAAGTGCAAATGCTCAAAGAGTTGTCTGCCTGCTGCACATAGCGATTACCGAATAACCTATCAAAGGCACAGGGGCTACGTGCAACTTAATAATGGCAAAAAAATTATGGGTATTTTTCAATATGCATATTGCGGAATTCCCAACCCCTAATATTAAATCATATAATGAAAAAGGTAATTTAATAAATCATTACCAGGAAAAAGAGATCAAAAGCATTGTCCTGGCAGGGGCTGATAGTACATTGACGTGAACTAAAGATTCAACGGTCATTTTAAAGCATGGTTTGGCAAAAGTAAATCTACTATATCGTCAGCTTATCTTTTGGACCATTAGAAATCTATGATTATTTTTTTAATGTAAATGAAGTTCATGGATACACTCAATTTCAATTCATTGATATGAGTTAAGGTTGATAATGCAATTATACACATTTAAGTATTATAAAAAATTTATCGGTTGGATTCACAGCAAACATACAAGAGATAAAATTCAAATGGAAAAAAGATATAACGGTGAAGCGATATAATCAGTTCAATTAAATGGTTTTCCAACTTAGCGCCCAACTGGCGACAATATACAGCTAAGGAAATGTAGCATTGGTCAATCTGTGCCATCGTACGCTCAATCCGTCTTTTTAAACCCCTCCTTGGCGGGTGTCCTCACCCGACATTTCTTAAAAACATTATTTTAGCCAGTGACGGTGTTCCCCGACATAGCAATCCTCGACTGCCAACCGTAAGAGCCGCCGTCTGGTCTCCGACCAACGGCAACATAATAGAGAAGCCCTGATTTGTATATATTTGTGCAAATACCAACAAGGGCGTGAAGATTTACTCTGGCATTTTAATATAAACCACAGGTCGGTATTTGCAAATTAAAAGGGAAACTCTGGTAAGTATCGTAAGCCCGTTAGATGCTATAAAGCTCAACTTGTAAAGTTGTATTTGCGAAAGTTTTCACACTTGCGTAAATAATTATAACAGCTTTAAAATAAGACAATTAAAAAAATAAACGCAAGTTTGGTCAGTAAAAAACTTTCGTATATTTATGAGTTGGTAGCAATAGTATGGCAGACACTCTAATTATTCAAAAAGCGACAGAAGAACTATCAGTAAAAGCGTGTGGTGTGACAGGACAATTCCTGAAAATTCACGAAGTTGTTTATGAAAATGACAAACCAAAAGTTGCAAGGGTTGACCAGAAAAAGAAGATGGGACAGCGATTGTTTATTTTCCAGTAAAAGACGAAAAGTTTTATTTAGCTGTTTATGTCGACACAATACCCGAAGTTTCAGTTCGACATGTTAATATTGAATCTTATAGTTCTGTTTACTTCACTGCAATTTCAGAAGATTACAGCTTTTGGGAACTTTCCAATATGACAAAATTGAAAGTTACAGATGGACAAACAAAGGAGACAAACGAGCTGAAAATGTTTTATGGAAAAGCAGTCAAGTTACTTTTAAACCAAATCCCGAAGCAGATGAGTTTGAAGATAAATTGAAAAAGCTTCTTACTTTTTAGAACAGGACAAAGAGGGAGTTTCTTTACTTGTTTACAAAGCAAACGGTTATATACAAGTTACATCCAGTTTTCATAACGGAAATACAAAATTAGGTGGGCACACTTTGTATAAGGACATTGTAAAACGAATGAGCAATCTAAATCTTGCTATTGATTTCGATTTATACGCTGACGGCAATTTTTACAAAGGTTAACTACTGCTACCAACATAGCATTGGCGTCATGTCGGCGGACAGATTAATAAACTTCAGCTTCAGCTATCTATCATCTTTTGTTCCGGCTCGACATTATAAATTTAGCTTTATAATTTTCAATGAACATTTGTACATTTACTGTGCATCGGTTATCGGCAGACGTTTTTCAAATTCCGCCACAAACGCCAATGCGCCAACGTTATGTGCCACTTATGAAACGGCTTATTACTATCGGATTTATTGGTTTGACATCTTTTTCCTGCGGAAAAAAAGACAAGTATGTGCACTTCGACGAAAGGCAACTTGTTTTCGTAAACTATTTAAAAGGGGCAAGAATTGAAATTCATTGATACGGCATCGGCAGTGGAAACATTGGAAGCAAACCACATACTTCAGAGATTTTTCCCAAGGGAGAGGAATTTTTGCACTCCCTTCAGGAGATTTTATTGAAGAATACAGCGTATCGTATTTATTACAAAATACTCGTATTGAGCAGTTAGACATACTTCAGTCTGCGACAAGAGAAACTCCAGGAGTTTCAGGAAATAGATTCCTTGCGACTGAACTTCTTTTCATATGGGACTCTTGCGAATCCGGGGACTCCTTTTTTCCCCCATTTCCCACATTGACAGTAAACGGAAAAACATAGACATATGTTTTATCCACATGGAAGGTAAAGAACGCATTTCTAAACAGCAACGATATGGCGACAGTTGCTGTTTCATAGTAAAGAATATGGGGTTATCGAGATGGTGTTTCCTGATGGAAAAAAGATTGTAAGAATCCATAGTGGATAAACAAAGCGGTTTGCTGCCCCCTCCCCTGCGGGTGTCTCTACCGACATTTCTTAAAAACATTATTTTAGCCAGTGACGGATTTTCACATAGCAATCTTGACCACCAAACCGTAAGATGCTGCCGTCTGGCTCCGACAACGGCAACATAATAGAGAAGCCCTGATTTTGTATATATTAGCATGATGACTGGGAACATATTATACATGCAGCACAATATTTTACAGCTACCATTTATGAATGGCGAAATGTTCTTTCAGAAGATAACCATAAAGACATAATAATCGATAGCCTGCAATTTTTGGTGAACTATAAAAGAATGATTTAGTAAAAAAGGAAAGTATAGATATGGAATGGTAGACGACGAACAATTGATAAGGCGAACCAGAAACGAACAAATGTCATTGACGTAACGACAATACAAAAAGGCGAAGACTAAAATGTTGAAGATCAATAGTAAATCTTTTATAAACCACCTGCTAATGTCGTATATTTATGTGTTGTGCTGCCATTTTAAATGACATCCTTCTTCGCAAATATGCAAGACAAAGACATTCTAAACTTTTGGAGTTGGTTTGCTAAAAATTCAACTAATCTTCAGTCCGACAATTATGATAAAAATATTTTGCATGAACTGGATAAAACTATTTCAAATTGGGGTTTAGAATGGGAAATAGGACCTGGCTTATCAAAAGAAAACTCTTTGACTGTTTCACCAAACGGCAATAAAGAATTAATCGACAAAACAAATGCTATTATTGACAAAGCACCGCAATTGGGCAATCGGGAATTTTACAATGCCAGGCAGCCAAAGGAAAATTGGCATTTAGCAAAACTGTTTGACACAGACTTTGAAATTGATGCTTTAACTGGACGTATGTTTTATTAAAGTACGAAGATGAAAAGGTTAAGATTTTATTAAAGGCTGACACATTATCAAACCTCGACAAAGAAACAAAACAACTTGCCGCAGACCTTATATTGACAAACCTGTTAGGAGAAGAATTAAAAATTACAAAAATTGACTTTATAGATGTAGTCGAGAACTTTGACAATGAAAAAGGAATAACTGAACTTAAATTTCTACCAGCACATATTACAGATGAAAAGTATTTTGACTAATAACATTTTTCATTGGGCGACAAAAACGACCGTACAACAAAAGGTTTGGCAAAAAACTGGCTGACATAACGCAACATCAACTTTTGTTTCGCTATTCAGCTTCAGTAATCAGCACGACATTATAAATTTGGCAACAGAAATAACAATGAACTTTTAATTATAAATTTAGCTGCAGTTCGGGCTGACGAATTTCAAATACCAGTTCTTCGCCAAGCTTGAAGCCGTTGTAGGCGATTTATCATGAACAATATTTATACCATGACGTTTGGACTTTTATTTTCACTTAGTTGTTATGGACAAGACACAACTGTTGACAGGACAATATCGCTCCCAAGACAGTATTCTTTTACGCAACTTTTGGACAGACTTTAAAAGTGCAATTATTAAAAAACAAAGATAAATTAGCGACACTTTGTGAATTCCCATTTTATTGTAGACCTTGTATTGATGACACAACTCTTAAAAAGAATGAGCATGTTACGATTAAGGTGAAAAAGAAATTGTTTTACGAAAGTCAATACAACGAGTTTTTTGACAAGCCAATAAGAAGCGAAGTTGAAAAGCATAAAATCTTTGAGACATACATTTTTTATCCCAACATTTACGACAAAAATAAACGGGATGGTTTTATGTTTTCATATACAATTGTTGCTCCTTCAATAACATGGGAGGGTTTGCAAGGATTTATTTATCTAAGTAAAAAGAGTGGCAAATTTAAAATTACTGGATAGACACAGTTCCGTAAAACTGCCTACAACATTGGGTTTTATGCAAGTTGGGCTTGACCTTGTAACATCAGCTAATTGCAAATCCCAGCTTCAGTTCCAGCAGACGAATATCTATCAGCTTTTGTACTTAACTTCATCAACATATTTTCAATCAGCAGCGGTTATCGGCAGACGGAATACTAATTCCCAACCTGCATAAAGCCCTGCTCGTTAGCGGCAATAGTTAACATATTTTCACGCAAAAACTTTTTATCCTTTTTATTATAGCGTTTTGTTTCTGTTCATCTGTTGGACAGACTTCTATTTTAGGAGACTGGATACCGACAAAAGTGACAGTTTATAATGCATTTAATAATGTTACGTCAGTGTATTATGACAGAAATCATAAACTGGACACTTTATACTTTAAGGACAAACTTGAAAAAGGTTATTTAAAAGCTGACTCTGCAAAGCTGTGTTTTAAAAAGGATTCAGTTTTATATGTAGACAGTTATGGAATCATTATTCCAACTTCTGAACCTGGTTGGCATTTTGGAAAAAAGTTGGCGGCAAATGGGCAAGGAAACCTGGGAACAAATTGAAACTTATAATAGGCGACAATAAAATAAATCATCCTTTCTTTTAGTAAAATTATAACAAACACTAACGATAGCTTAGTGCTTGGTATGACCGCAGAAGATTATGGGCAAGTTTACATGACCTTGAAGTTTGCTAGACATTAACTACTGCAGCTTACATGAACTGTGTAAAAAACCAAATAAAAATTGATTTTTTTTATGCTCTTGCTGAACAATAATTTGGCTGATATATAGTGTTGTTTTTTATTACTGCAAATACCTGTTTTAAAAGTTTATTACATACTGCAATCAGGCCTTGTTTTCCTGTTTTTGCCTTTGCTCTCAAACGTTCATACAATGCTTTACAGGCGGTGTTGGTTTTGATAGCATTCATGGCGCACATATACAAAACATCCCGAAGATTTTTACCACCCTTTTTATAGATCCGGGGCTTTCCCAGGATGCTGGTGCCGCTGCTGTATTCTGCAGGGCTCAGGCCGGCAAAACTGATGAGCTGCCGGTGATTGTGTGTGTACTTAAACCCCTGCGTAAATACAATGAGCATGGCGCTGGCCCGCTTGTCATCACTATGTTCTATAGCTTCCTAAACCAGCCTTTTTTCCAGAAAACAATTACCTGGATAACTGCGATAATAAACATTACAGATAATGCAGTAATGTAGCCATGTGGCTGATATAATTCTGGCAAATTATCCGGCATAACCTTATTGGTCACCGGGTCTACACGGGCGAAGTTCATACCGTAGATGCCGGCTATAAAAGTAAGCGGAATAAATATTACTGATATGATGGTTAATACTTTCATGATCTCGTTCATCCGGTTGCTGACCATAGATAGATAAATGTCCAGCATGTTCGAGGTAATTTCTTTATAGTTTTCAATCAAATCCATGATCTGTATGCAGTGATCATAGGCATCTCTTAAAAACACTTTTAATTCAGCGGTGATCAAAGGATTATCTGTACGAATCATTTCATTGATCTTGTCCCTCTCCGGCCAGCTGGCACGCTGTACAATGATTAGCGTTCTTTTCAACTGTTGCGTTTCATACATAATGTTCCTGTTTGCATCCTGCTGGTATAAGCGATCCTCAACGCTGTCGAGTGCATCGCCGAGCTGCGACAGCAGGTCAAAGTACCGGTCAAGAATTGTGTCTGTTAAGGCATAACCAAGGTAAGCGGTCCTGCCGAGCGGATAGTACCTTTTGCTGCTGCAAGCCGTTTTTTAACAGCCTCAAAGTGTTCCTCGTGTGTTTCCTCAAAGGTGATAATAACGTTGTCTCTAACCAATGCTGAGAACTGGTTATTGACCAATTCATTTTCTGTGGTAAAATGTATGATGCGGCTAACTAAAAAGAAATAATCATCGTATTCATCAAACTTAGGGCGCTGGTGAATGTTAGTAATATCTTCCAGCACCAAAGAATTGATATTGAAATGTGCACCGATCTTTTCGATCAATTGTGCATCGCCAAGACCTTTAAGCGAGATCCAATGTGTATGGTCTGCATATTTTTGTATTTGGTCAAATGCCGCCTGGATATCCTTCACGTCATTGTTAATGAGTTCTTCAGCATTGTACGACGCTATACTGATCAAAGGCAACACCGCTCCATTGGGAACGCTGATGGTGCCAGGACTTTCACCTATAAAATTACCTTTTCGCCTGCGGGGGTTAAAGCGTATTCTTTTAATGGGCTGGTACATGGTAAGATGGAGATGAGTTGGTTTATTCATCGAAATTATAACTGTTCGTGTAGAACTAAAAAGAAGATTTCTTACTACGGTATAAGAGGAGTTTCAATAGCCAGTACTTGCGCAAGGAGTTTGCGTACTAAATCCTGTTTTCTGCAATATATTTCCGCGTGACGAAATTGTTTACTTCGTTTCCGTTTCTGAATTTAGCGCTTACTTCGTTGACGGCAATAAATTTTTAGGTTTCTGCAGTGGTTACCAGCGTTTCTGCAATGAATTTTTAGGTTTCTGCAGTGCTTACGTTGTTGACGGTAGCGTTTGCTCGCATGAACAACGTACATCCTCTCGTGAACAATGTGCTTACCAGCGTGAACAATATTCATTTCCGCATGAACAATGTGCTTACCCGGTTGAGCAATATAAATTCCTGCATGAACAATGCCGTTACCCGGATGAACAATGCACATACAGGCATGAATAATGTGCTTAGCTGCGTGTTAGCCGCCGCTACAGCCCTTGACTAACAAGGATTGCGGTTGAAAAATGTGGTTGGATAAAGAAAAAATGAGGGTAGATTGTTTAAAAGGTAATCAGGCCAAAAAAGATTTTAGTTTAGAGTCCATCTATTAAAGCACTAACGCAAAACTTGAATATTCATTCGGCACATCCAAAATATTTCCTATTATTTCAAATCTGTCGATCCGTTGTTCGTCGCTCATGCATATTGTCAGGAATAAAACTTTTCAGAGATTCGATCGACAACCAAAATCAAACAACCGAAAAACTCGCTTTATGAAGTCTAAAAGTTATTAACATTTTTATTATTTAAATAATTGTTATTAATTTTTTTAAAAAGTTTCTTACTTTCGGCGAATATTTTAAGCCCTGCGTGAATACCAAAAAACTGCGCTATAAAAAGAAAATAATAAAAGAACTGTCATTCGGCGGCGTTCTTTCTGCCCAGGATATAAGCCTGCGAATAGAAAAAAGCCTTCCCTTAACTACACGGATACTAAATGAACTTACAGACGAAGGTATTTTACATGAACGTGGTTATGCATCTTCAACCGGCGGAAGAAGGCCTTTAATGTATTCGCTGACAGCAGGAAAGATGTATGTAGTTTCAGTAGCAATGGACCAATTGGTAACACGAATTGGTATCCTTGACGTTCAAAACTTTGAAATAAGTTTTATAAAAACCTACGACCTCATTTTACCGCAAAATCCAGATTCATTATCACAGCTTATTACGTACATAGCCGATTTTATTAATGGATGCAGCGTTACAAAGGACAAAATTCTGGGAGTTGGAATTGGAATGCCGGGATTTGTTGATGTTATTAAAGGAATTAATTATTCCTTCTTAAATAACAAAACCGGAGAAAGCATCAGCGATTACATTGAGCAGGTTATTGATCTGCCGGTATTTCTTGACAACGATTCAAGCCTGATTGCCCTTGCAGAATTTAAACTGAGTTCGGCAAGAAATAAGCAAAATGCCATGATCATCAATCTTGGATGGGGCGTAGGGCTGGGCATGATCATCAAAGGAGAATTGTTCAGAGGTAACAATGGATTTGCAGGTGAATTTAGCCATGTTCATTTGTTTGAAAATAACAAACTGTGCCAATGCGGGAAGAGTGGCTGTTTGGAAACTGAAGCATCTATGCTTGTTGTGGTAGAACGGGCCAAAGAGGAACTACAAAGAGGCAGAGTGTCAATGATAAAAAAAATAGCAGGCAATTTTGAAGAAGCCTCGGCTACCATTACGAATGCAGCATTGAAAGGCGATCAGCTTGCTGTCGAACTATTATCCGAAACAGCTTATAACATTGGGCGTGGTATCGCCATTTTAATTCATCTTATTAACCCGGAAATCATCATCATTAGTGGGCGTGGCGCAATGGCGGGCAATATGATGATTGCCCCAATTCAACAAGCAATCACTAAATATTGTATTCCGCGGCTTGCAGCTTGTACGGAAATAGTGGTGTCTCCTTTCAGTAACAAGGCGGAGTTAGTCGGCGGAGCCTGTTTAGTAATTGAAAATTTTGACAAATGGCAGGCAAACTTTCTTATGGACAACGAAGCTGCGAAACAACAATCCACAGCAAATTCATATACCAGTTAATACCTTAAAACAAAAATCAATCAAATGAAACAACAACCAAAAAAACTGCTACTGTTTCTATGTATGTGCTTTTGTACATTGATGGCAATGGCGCAGCAAAAACAAATCTCTGGAACCGTAAAGGATGCCACCGGCGCACCGGTTTCGAACGCATCGTATATTGTGAAGGGAACAAAGAAGGGTGGGACCACGGATGCATCAGGCCATTTTTCTACTTCTGTGAATGGGCCTAATGCCGTGCTTGTATTTAGCTCTCTTAACTTTAGGCCAAAAGAGGTAAGCGTTGGCCAGGGTGATCACCTTGATGTTGTGTTGGAAGCTGCCCAAAATAGCCTGAACGAAGTAGTGGTTACAGCGCTTGGCATTCAAAGACAAAAAAAATCGTTAGGCTATGCCATACAGGAAGTAAAAGGGCAAACACTTGTAGAATCAAGAGAAGTTAACCTCGTAAATGATCTTTCCGGAAAAGTTGCAGGCTTGCAGGTAGTTCGTTCGGGAAATGGACCTGCAGGTTCTTCTCAAATTATATTGCGTGGAAACAATTCACTAACAGGGCTTTCACAACCTCTGATCGTAGTAGATGGAATACCCATGGATAATTCTACCGGACGTGTAGGTATTGGGCTTCCAATGGTTTTTATAATACCATCACTTGATATGGGTAATGGTTTAAGTGATATTAATCCTGAGGATATTGCTTCCATCAGTGTGTTAAAGGGCCCGGCTGCAGCCGCATTGTATGGCTCTCTTGGTGGCAATGGTGTTATTTTGATTACCACAAAAACAGGTAAAAAACAACCAGGTTTAGGAATTACCGTTTCATCATCCGTAGGATTTGAAAGCATTTTTACCAATCCTGATATGCAGAATCGAGTATGCACAGGGAAGTAAGGGCAGATATGATTCTACTTCTACTTCAAGCTGGGGACCAAAAATAAATGGTCAAACGGTTACATGATTGGTCAGGTAAAACAAGTAACCTTGCAGCCTTATGATAATGTAAATAATTTTTTTGGAACTGGAGTTATTTCTAATCAAAACATTTCATTTCAGCAGCAGATTAAATTCAACTTCTGTTTATGCTTCTTACAATCGTTTTGATGATAAAAGCATGATACCCGGGTAAAAGCTTACACGTAATAATATTACTGCCAGGGCAGTAACTAAATTTGGCAATAATGAAAACTGGACATTGGATACTAAAGTTCAGTTTATAAATGCTACCGCTGATAACAGGTCAATTGAAGGACAAGACTATAGTATTTTCGGTACTATTGATAATTTACCACGAACACTGGATATACGCAATTTTAAAAATCCCTTGGATTCCAGCGGAAATATGTTTTGGTGGGGAAAACCAAGTGGAACGCAATGAATCCTTACTGGACTGCAAAATACAATCTTAATTCTGATACCCGCAACCGCTATCATTATGTATGCTTCTGCTTAAACATAATTTTACAAGTTGGCTTATGGGCTGAAATAAATGCAGGAGCAGACATGTATACCACAAACACAGAATCAAAATTATATGCAGGAAGCCCTGGCAGTGCTACAGGTAGTTATAGCTTAGGAAGACAAACATACCAGCAAACCAATTATAGCGGATTGCTTACTGCAAAAAAAGATAATTTGTTTGGAAAGTTTGGAGGCTCGGTTATGGTAGGTGGAAATTTAATGCATTGGCGAACAACTGAACTAGATGGCAGTGCGAGTACTTTAAAGGTTCCGAATTTATTTTCTGTAACAAATTCAGCCGGCAATCCAACTGTTCAGCAGGCTTTCAGCAAAAGAAAATTAATTCGGTTTATGGATCAGTGGAATTAAATTATGATGGTTATTTATTTTTGAGCGGTACTGCCCGAAATGACTGGTCATCTGCATTAAGTTCGCGCAACAATTCTTATTTCTATCCTTCAGTAAGCCTTTCTTATGTATTTACAGATATGATTAATCAAATGGGTGGAAGGCTTCCTTCATGGTTTAGTTATGGAAAATTAAGAGGATCTTATGCAGCTGCGGGTAGTGATCTTGATCCTTATGAATTGTACAATACTTATTATATTGGTACAGATCCTAACGGAAATACAACTGCTGGAAGAAATGCTACATTATACAATGACAGTGTAAAAAGCCAGTTGATTAAATCATATGAAGCAGGTGCCGAATTACGTTTCTTTCAAAACAGGATCGGTATAGATGTTTCTTTATATAAATCAAATGCAACAAGGCAATTGATTGACTCTTCCAATGGATCCATTAAGTGGATACAGCGGTATGAAAATTAATGCAGGAAATGTACAAAATAAAGGTATAGAAGTAACTGCTGATGCCCGCATTTTGGATAATCCAAAATCTTTAAACTGGACAATGGCTGTTAACTTCTCTCATAATAAAACTACAGTTCCATTATATTTATCCGGATGTAGATAAATATCAGTTACCGGGTGGTGGTTTTGATAATATCCAGATTTTAGCTGTTGCAGGGCAACCATATGGTGAAATTTATGGAACAAAATTATTGAGAGTTACAGATGCTAAAGATGCCTAACTATGGTCAACTTATTCTTACCAGTGACGGAACTACCACAAGCGACAACTGATATATCAAGATTAGGAAACCAGCAGGCAAATGCATTATTAGGTATTACCAATTCATTTTCTTATAAAGGCTTTGGGCTTTCAATACAGATTGATGCAAGATTTGGCGGAAAAATATTCTCACAGACATTAGACAATATGGAACGCAACGGAACAGCTGCTATAACTGTGGCAATGGTTCAAGAGATTCGATGATGGTACAAGGAGTAGTACTTGGATGCGAACTGATCAATATGTGCCAAATACCAATAAAATTTCAACTCAGCAATATTGGGGAGCAGTTGCAGGTACCGGAAATACAGGTATTACAGAAACCAATCTTTATGATGCAACAAATGTGCGTATAAGAAACATTCAGTTAAGCTATAATTTTCCTCAAAAAATGTTGAATCGACAGCTTTATTCAAAGGGCAGTGGTATCAGTATCCTGCAATAATGTATGGCTTATCACAAGCCACATGCATGGGCTTGGATCCGGAATCAGTTTTTGCTACAGGCACACCATCTGTGGGTTTCGAAAACGCAAGTCCTCCTACATCTCGTATATTTTATGTTAATCTATCATTAGGGTTCTAATCATTCACTAAATAATTTTAAAGCAATGAACCATATAATTAAAAAATCAGCTTTATACATAACAGTTATCCTGTTATTTTCAGCCTGTAAGAAAATTACAGATATAAATACAGATCCTACTGCCGCCAATGCCGACCAGGTGCAGGTGGAATATTTTATTGATAATTCCATTGTACATGCACAAATGAATCCCGGTGTTTCAGAAAGAGCATTTATACTTTATTGGACGGCTGCGGGCCACCAGATCAGCTGATGCAGACGGTGCTACTTTTTCATGGGGCAAGCTACAGTGATGAATGGATTGGCGAATATTATGATAACCAATCGGGCGCACTTAATTACTATTAACAGTGCTATTGATGTAGCCAACCAGCAAATTACAGCCGGAACACAAAAAGCATACACTAATAATCTAATGCAGGTTGCACGCATCTGGCGTGCTTATTTGTTAAGTGAAATGAGTGATAATTTCGGTCCAATGCCTATCAAGTGGCTTTCCAGGGCAAGAATCCGGAGTTTGTAGATGTAAAATCTGTTTATTATTACATGCTTGATGAGTTAAAAGATGCAACTTCTAAATTAGATCTTTCTGTAACATCAGTGCCATCAGATGTAAGAAGGAAGATCCTGCATATGGCTTTGATTTTGCAAAATGGCAGGCTTACGGAAATTCATTGCGTCTCAGGTTTGCAATGCGTTTATCTGAAGTAGATCCTGCCAAAGCGCAATCAGAATTTGAAGATGCAGCAAAAGGTTCTTTACTTACAGATCAATCGCAAATTTTCCAGGTACAGGAAGGCCCGGATTGGAATGATCTATCCGGGATGTACACCCGCTGCTGGTACCAATTGCCTGAAGCTGTTACTTTTAATAATCTTGTTGTAAATCTTGGAAGTATTACTTCACAGGAGCAGATTCCATCAGTATATCAGTGATCCAACAGCTCAGTCAGATGCTATTGCCAATATCAAACCTGCAAATTATGCAGGGCAATATTATCCTGTACAGTTAACAACAAAAACAAACAATCCATTTTCTGCTTATTGGTTAAACGGCTTGCCTAATACCATAGATCCCCGTGCATACCAGATTTTTTATATGCCCGGCAACAGCAGTGATCCGTCATTTCCAAGCGGAACTTGGGAGCAGTTACCGCTATTACAACAGGCGCTGTGAAAGATGTAGATGGAAACGCAATAAAAACAATTGATGGCTGCATACACATGGAATCCTACACCTGATGGTAACTGGGGAACAAAAGGTGATTGGCACAATACACTTTTCCAGGGTGAAGATATTGGAAGTGCTACAAGCATGGCTCCATCATTAAAAAATCAGTTCAGAAATCATAGCTGCAAAAAGAGTATTTTTTGGTCCATGGGAAACATATTTTCTTTTAGCCGAAGGTGCTGAAAGAGGATGGTCTTCACCGGTAAGTGCACAAACTGCTTATGAAACAGGAATAACCAAAAGTTTTGAATACTGGGGAATATCTCAATATGCTGGGTGCATATTTAGCTTCTACAGATTATAACAGAGATGGAACTTCAGTTAACTGGAACCATACTATTGAACCAGGCAATACACATCAAATGAATTATGTGGATGGTATTACAGGTGCATCAGGAACGTTGCTATCAATTATCCTGTAAATAATTTATATAAAAATGGTTCTGTAAGAAATGATCATCTTACAAAAATTATTACACAAAAATTTATAGCGCAAACACCATGGTTGCCTTTGGAAACATGGAGCGATCACAGAAGACTTGGCTTGCCTTTCTTTGAAAATGCGTGCTTGAAGGTCCGATACAAACCTTCCTGCATTAACATCATCTAATTATATGACAAGCAGTGCAACAATTTTTCCCGCAACGAATGAAATATCCTTCAACATTACAAAACAGCAATACTGCCGGTTACAAACAGGCAGTGATGCATTGGGCGGACCTGATGAAGTATTAACTCCTTTGTGGTGGGCACAGCATTAAATTTTCTCTCATAATCATGGTCATTACAGGCCGCCTCTAATTGGGGCGGCTTTTTATTTTGCGAAAAATATTAATCATCATGAATGAGAACCAAACAATCTCGTAGAGGAAATTATCTGCCTGCAAAGGTTTTCTCTTCAGGCAGGTTCGTTATGTTCCTTAAGATATGCAATCGTTGCCTTGCAAAGTTTTTCAAGGACCGAAATATTTATGTCGGATAGTTTCTTTATATAAATGCAGGCTTTCCCCATTTTAAATTTCCCAAGGTCGTTCAATAGTTCTTTATTATCCTGAGTGGCTGCAAACACATACAATGAAAACTCCGCCTTCCGGGGTGAAAAGCCAATAAGAAGAGAATCTCCTTCATGACCGCTTGCATACTTGTAATGGTAACTGCCAAATCCAATGATGGTTGGTCCCCACATTTTAGGTTCAAAGCCTGACCATTCCCGCATTAACTCGATGAGACGTAAACTATCCGCTTTCTTTTGGCCATCTTCTACGTATGAGTTGATGAAATCCGTTACACTTACCGCCGTTTCATTTGTTTTGTTATTCCCCATAAATATAATTTCAGTTCACTGATATTCTGGTTTCGATTCTTAGTTTAGCCTCTTCCCCACCCTGCATCTTTCATCGCAATTTATCAAATTCCTTTAAATTCAACATTCCTGTTCTATAAAATCAACGGTAAAGCCCATGCCTGAGTTATTTAATCTTGCAATGCAACGAAACGCACAAACCGCAGGTCAGTACTAAACATTTTATAAAAATTTCTTATTATGAAAAACTTTCTCAAACGATTTGCATACTTCTGTTTATATCTTTTTGCATGCCGGCTTGCAAAAAAAGTACTATGGTATCCCTTAAAGGGAAAAATTCAAATGCACCCAACTTTTATATAGCCGGGCAAAGCAATGGAAATCCATGCCTATGGATAAATGGTACCAAAAATATTTTATCCACCTCCATTGGTACTGCATCCCAGGTTTTGGTTACCGGAGATGATATTTATGTAGCAGGCTATTATGAATTGCAGGGTACCAGCTTTAATCCGGGTGGCTTTATACCGATACAATGCGTCTATTGGAAAAACGGAGTTCAAAGTAAAGTCGGAGATATTATAAATAGAAATATGCCCGTTAAACCCGCTATCGCAATAGTTAATAATAATATCTATTATGCCAATGGACAGGCTTGGGTTAACGGCACACCATTGAACCTTGATCTATCAAATTCTGGTACTGTTCAGGAGGTTGTGTCCTATGGTTCGGACGTTTATTTTGTTGGTACGGATACTACCGGTGAAGCATCATATTGGAAAAACGGTGTTCGCAGTGATATCATTCCAAATGAAACAAAAACCAATGCAGATTATAGTATAGCTGTTTCTGCTAATAACCTATACATCGGCGGAACAGATTCCCTTTCAAGAGCAACCATCTGGAAAAATGGAATTCCTCAAAATCTGCAACTTACCACTGCCGGTTCTTATGCTACTGCTGTTACTTATCTTTTTGCAAATGGAACAAATATTTATGCAGTGGCAGAACTGATGGTACCCGCCTCCATGAGCGCTAGCATTTATTCCAATTTTAATACAATACCTGCTTATTGGAAGAATGGGATAGAAACCGACTTACCATTAGGTGGCGATTCGTATGGAACCGGCAACAGTGTTTTTACAGATGGGATTGACGTGTATGTTTGCGGGCAAACATCCTCAGGGGCTGTTTATTGGAAGAATGGCGTTGAAACAAAACTCAGCTCAGAATACGGCTATGTTTCTTGTATTTCGATAAAGTAAAATGCCCTGGCAAAGAACTTCTATTCATATTATTCCAAAGCCGAATGTCTCCAGGAATTGCCTTGAAATATTAGTTAAATATAATGCCGAATTGAATATTGGCTCCAATGGATGGATCATCATTATTACCAAATCTTACCGGTAAAGAAGCTGCCATAAAATAATTTAATGGCCTGGTATGAATGACCACCTTATTGAAAACCGGTGTAAAGCCGTAACGTCCTGATGTTTCAAATGCAAGGCGTGTTATTATGGTAAAAGCATGCGGAAAACGGAACATAGGCCCGGGATCAAAAAGTATGTTCGAGGTTTTGCTGGTTGCGCTTTCATTTGCCCGGTGTACCAGCTGTATGGATGGTGTGATCTCGTAGCTAAAGCCAAACCTGTCGTTATATAAAACACTTACGCCAAACGGAAAACCAATAGTAGTGGTAGAGGTAAAATTAGAAGTAAACGCACTTCCCTTATACGTTACCACAGGAATGATGAAACTAAGATACCCAACAGTTTTATGATAGGTAGTTTGTGTAGTTGATTCTGACTGTGAAGAGGCATTTACGGTTATTAAAAGGAATGCAATAAATGAAAAAGTAACAATTTTTGTTTGCATTAAGTAATAGTTAGATGATGGTTCAAAGATAGTGCTTGGCACAGTGAGCTTCTGCTATTTGCCTTTTCTTTTTGTCTTGACACAAAAAGAAACAAAAACATCAAGACAAACCCAATTGCTCCGCATGTTTTGTGTGGCCTGCGCTCCGAGACTTCACAATTCTGCCAATGGGTTTTTTACTTAAACTTTCTGCATGAGATTGCTTCGTCGTCGTTCCGCCTTCCCGCAAAGACGTGCGTGTTGTTTCGCCCGAAGATACGTCATTGCGAGGAGCGCTGGTTTTGTTTTGTAACTGAATAGGACTTTGCAGCGACGAAGCAAACTCAGGCTTTAGCATTGCCACAGGAAACGTTGTTGCGTTTTCTTTTTGTCTTGATACAAAAAGAAATAAAATATCAAGACAAACCCAATTGCTCCGCATGTTTTGTCCAGCCTGCGCTCTCCAAAGACGGATTATGCACCTGATTGTGTAATTAGTTTTAGCAACTGTCCGTGTATTCCCTTAATCCCTTAATCCGTGATTAAGACATCATAACCGAACAAACTTTGCACCGACGAAGCAAACTCTTTTTACACCAAGCCCCCCTTGTGCTTTATTATAAAACTACTTGAAATATTATATGATAGATAAGGTTGATAGCAAATAATTTAAAACCTTATTATATTGGCAGCACAAGCAACGCTCCTTTGCTTTTGTTGCATATCTGCGCCAGTTGGAAGAAACGCTACTCCGGCATCACCTATCAATACTATCAGGCATTTCTACCATAATAGAAGTACCGGTCCACTTATTAGTTGCCAATACTACAGGACATCCATCAATTTTCCAAGAGCAAACCTTTTTATCAACTTTGTTTTCTTGGCAGTTTCCAGGATTGTCGGAATTAGTGTCAAAATAATTTTTTATCCTTGCAAAGTCAACATTACCTACGTTTGCAATGACATAGACATGCCTTGCTATTGCTTTTTTATTTAAAGCTTTTTTATTGACATAACAATACACCGTTGCCTTAACATCATTTAAAATTATTACGGAATCCCATGTCAGAACATCACTTATATGTGATTTAGATGATATTCGAAGGTTACCATAAAACGATAGATTATTAAGACTTAATTCCCATGGTATATTAATTTTAAAATTGTTCAAATAAATACCATTTGAAAAAAGGAACGAACTATCAACGTATAATTGTCTGCCATCGCAATAGCTAAACTTATTAAATACACAATAAGCAATAGAAAGAATTTTCTAGCCTCCTCACGGGGCTTTTTTAATATAATTTTAATTTTAGTAGTGCTAATTTTAATTAATTTGCAACAACTATTTGTTTGAATTTTTACATGAAAGCAAGAATTGGTCTAAATTCTTCATGCCTGTTTTTAATAGCAATTGCTCTTTTATTAATACGTCCTGTAGTTGTATATAGCTCAAATATTTTCAGATCTTCACTCATTTCTGTAGAGAAAAAAGATGGAGCTTCACAGGGTCTAATCAAAAAAAGGAAAGAAACATTCCGCCACCGTAATATTGTTTCAAAGGAAATCGAATCTATTATAACTGATAATGTAAGCCTGGTATTTTTTTTACTGGCAAGCAAAAAATTGCTCGCTAGTCTATTCATCTTGTTTGCTTTCTTATCGGCAGAAACCGCAAGACGCCAAAAAAGAAAAACCACTTTCTTTAAGATCATCCCCGCCCACCGGCACTATTTAGCGCTTTCAATTATTCGTATTTGATTATTATCAGTTGCAACTGTGCATCTTTTTAATAATTAAATAATATGTATGAAAATAATTGTAAGCTTATGTAGCTTAATCATTTCAATTACTGCTTTCGGACAAAATAAGATCATCAGTATTCCTTACTTACTCGAAAGGGTAACTACTGGTTATCCCGCAATAAAAGCGAAAGAAGCTTCTGTAAGGTCTGCTGCTTACAAACTCCAGTCGGCCAAAGTAAATTACCTGCCGGATCTGATAGTTGCAGATCAATACCAGTACTCCACCAACAATGGTTTGCAGGGTTCGTACTTCTCCAATGGAGGAACTGCGATATCTACTTCCGGTGGTGTACGGGATAAAAATATTTTCACACCGGTTTTTGGAAGCTTTACCACATTGATGGTAGACTGGCAGGCATTCAATTTTGGTAAAGTGAAACAGTCTGTAGCATTTGCAAGATCGCAGGTGGACCTTGCAAAAGCTGACTATAACAATGAGATCTTCCAGCTGCAAATAAGAGCTATCGATGCCTATCTTTTGGTAGTGCTGAGCCAAAAACTGGTATCCGTGCAACAGGAAAACCTGGAACGATCAAAAACCTTTCAGACGTATGTGCAAAGTCATGCGCTTTCAGGGTTATTGCCGGGTGTAGATTCTTCGGCATCAAATGCTGAAGTTGCGCAAGCCCAATTATCATTGCTACAAAGCCGGCAGGCAGTACAACAACAGAAAATACAGCTGTCGCTTCTCAGCAACATTCCTGTTGATAGCCTGAATGTGGATACTACTACCTTTCTGAATTCAATCCCTTCGGTAACGCCTGATACGGGATTTAATAATCATCCTATTATTGTGTTTTACCGCCAGCTTTTGCAAAGCAATTTGGAACGTTCTTTTGTTGTAAAAAAATCATCATCGCCCACCATTCATCTTTTAGGTATTGGATGGGCAAGAGGCTCCGGTATCAACAGGGCTTCCAATGATTATAGCACTTCCTTCAGCGATGGTATTCCATACCAGGCTTACAATTATATGGCCGCTGTTTCTATAAACTGGAACCTTGTTTCTTTAATTAAAACAAAATATGATTACCGGGCAGCCATGCAGGATGTTGACAATTACCGATACCAACTACAGGAGCAAACGCTCACCTTGCAAAAGCAGGTTGAAGATGCAAACCTGCAATATGCGTACGCTGTGCAGCAACTTCAATTAGCACCGGTTCAATATAAGGCAGCCTTAGATGCATATAACTTATCAAATGCCCGTTACCAGGCAGGCCTTGCACCTTTAACAGAATTGATTCAGGCATTTACAGTGTTGAACAGGGCATCGGTAGATGTATCTGTTGCCAATAATAATTTATGGCGCTCGCTTTTGCAAAAAACGGCTTCGTCGGGCATCATAAACATTTTTATAAAACAAATACCTAAATAATTATATTAAAAAATTTATATGAATTTAGTTAAGGCAGCCTTGCAAAGGCCCGTTACGATAATTGTGCTGGTGTCAAGCATCCTGCTGTTTGCCGTAATTTCCTTAAAAAGTATACCCATAGATATTTTTCCCAAGCTAAATCTTCCAACTATTTATGTGATTGAATCTTATGGGGGCATGTCGCCTCAGCAAATGGAAGGTTTTTTTGCCACACGCATGCAGGACCAGTTTCTTTATGTAAATGGTGTCAGGAACATTGAAAGCAAAAATATTACGGGTTTAACCCTTTTGAAACTGAACTTTTATGAAGGCACTGATATGGCAGAAGCCTCCGCACAGGTAGCACTGCAGGTAAACAGGGCTATGAAATTTTTTCCACCGGGTGCTTTACCACCGCAGGTGATTCGTTTTGATGCATCTTCTTTACCCGTAGGGGAATTGGTTTTTTCCAGCAATACAAAATCTCTGAAAGAAATTTATGATTTGGCGACCACCCGCATCAGGCCGATGTTTGGCACAGTGCCAGGTCTGTCTGCGCCTCCCCCATTTGGAGCCAATTCAAGATCGGTGGTGGTTACTATTGACCCTGACAAACTTCGCAGCTATGATATTTCTCCCGATGAAATAGTAGAAAAAATAGCGCAGGCAAATGTGATGTCTCCCTCTGGTGATCTTAGAAGTCGGCAATACCATGTATGTAACTACTATCAATACACTGGAGAAGACAGTAGATGAGTTTTCGCAATATTCCCTTAAGAACGAAAGACGGTGCTACCATATTTGTAAGTGATGTGGCAAAGGTGACGGACGCCGCTGATATTACGGTAGATTACGCATTGATAAATGGAAAGCGGTCGGTGTATATTCCTGTAATTAAAACAGCAGATGCTTCCACATGGGATGTGGTACAAAAGCTAAAAGCAACTTTGCCTGAAATGCAAAGCTTATTGCCGGATGACGTGAAGCTGGATTATGCATTTGATCAATCAGTCTTCGTAATCAACGCGGTTAAAAGCCTGATAACTGAAGGCGCGTTAGGCGCAATATTAACGGGATTAATGGTACTCCTTTTTTTAAGAGACTGGCGAAGCAGCGTTATTGTAATTATTACCATTCCTATTTCTATTTTATCGACTGTGCTTTTATTAAAGCTTGCCGGCCAAACTATTAATTTGATGACCTTAAGCGGGCTTGCATTAGCCATAGGAATATTGGTAGACCAGGCAACCGTAACGATAGAAAATATACACCAGCATCTCGAAATGGGTAAGCCTATGCGCCTGGCTGTATTGGATGCCTGCCAGGAAATCTCATTTCCGTTATTATTGATACTATTATGCATACTGGCTGTTTTTGCGCCATCTTTTTTAATGACGGGAGTTCCTAAAGCGATGTTCCTGCCACTATCTCTTTCTATTGGCTTTGCCATGATCATCTCTTACCTGCTTGCACAAACGCTTGTTCCTATTTTATCAAACTGGCTGCTGAAAGAAGAACGGTATAAATATAAACACGGCCAGCCTCATGCACATGCCGGGGAAGGCTTAGACCATGTTGAAGTGCAGCAAATTAATATGCACAATAACGAAGATACCCGCCATCCTGGTGAAAATGATTTCTTTGAAAGGATAAAGATGAAGTTTACCCATATTCTAAATAAAATGATTCCGCTGAGAAGGCCTATTGTACTTATTTATCTCTTTGCAGTGATAGGATTGGTAGTTATTTGCATGAATTTTATAGGCAGGGATATGATGCCAAGAACCAATACAGGTCAGTTTCAAATAAGGCTGAAAGAGCCTGATGGAACACGCCTTGAAAAAACAGAAACTGCCTTGAAAGAAGTACTGAAAATTATAGACAGTACGGTTAATAATAAAGTAGCCATCAGTTCTGCATACATAGGGCTTGTGCCAAGCAGTTATGGAACAAGTAATCTTTATGTTTTTAATACCGGCACCCAGGAGGCGGTATTGCAGGTGAACCTTGATAAAGATTATAAAGTAAATATGGATGAGCTTAAAGATGCACTACGGAAAAATATACATTTCAGGCTTCCCGAAGCACGGATCATTTTTGAACCTATAGATCTTACAGATAAGATCATGAGCCAGGGCGCAACAACGCCCATCGAAGTAAGAGTTGCCGGAAAAGATTTGGATCAAATACACCGGTATGCTGATACGTTGGTTAATAAATTAAGTAAAGTTCCTTATTTAAGGGATGTGCAAATACAGCAGCCACTGGCTTTCCCAACGATAGCTATTACTATTGACCGCTTTAAAGCAGCTCAATTCAATTTGGATGTACAGGAAATAGCCCGGTCTGTTACAGCAAGTACTTCTTCCAGCAGGTTTACAGAAAAAAATCAGTGGCTTGATGAAAAGTCTGCTTACACTTACCAGGTGCAGGTGCAAATTCCGGAATATGCTATGAGCACGATGGACGAGCTAAAAGAAATCCCTTTAATTAAAGGACAAAACAGGCCAATATTATCGGATGTGGCAGATTTTAAGATCGTAAATGCTGCAGGAGAATATGACAGGAGTGGTCCCAGGAGATTTCTTACCGTAAATGCAAATCTTTTTAATAAAGATCTTGGTAGCGCAACAAATGACGTTCAAAAAATTATAAACTCCATGGGGCAGCCGGCTAAGGGTGTGGTCATTTCACTTAAAGGCATGTCGGATCTTCTTACACAAACATTAGACAGCCTGCAAACAGGGTTACTCTTTGCGGTAATTGTAATTTTATTATTACTTACTGCTTCTTATGAATCTTTTAAATTGGGGATTGTAGTGCTCATCACCGCTCCGGCAGTAATACTCGGATCTTTGCTTCTTTTATTACTTACAGGTTCTACACTCAACCTTCAATCTTATATGGGTATGATCATGTCAATAGGCGTATCTGTTGCCAATGCAATTTTGATAGTAACCAATGCAGAGAAATTGCGGTTAGAATACAGAGATGCGAAAAGATCAGCGGTAATGGCAGCAGCCATCAGGCTTCGCCCAATTTTAATGACCAGTCTTGCAATGATTGCCGGAATGATACCAATGGCTTCAGGCCTGGGAGAAGCAGGCGAGCAAACAGCTCCATTAGGCAGAGCAGTTATCGGGGGATTAATAGCTTCTACTTTCGCTGCACTTTTCATTCTGCCACTTGCATTTGCATGGATACAAAGTAAGTCTTCCTTTCAAAGCCCTTCGTTATTACCTAAATTAAAATCAATGAAACCTCTTTCCTCTCTTGTTCCTCTTGGTATGCTCATTATCGCCGCTGCATTGTTTATGGCATCATGCTCGGCCAAGCAAAAGCCGGTAGACTTAACCGCAAAAAGTGCTACAGCAGCAAATGATTCCGGCAGTGGGACGGTAAAAACATCCGTTGTGGTTCAAAGAGAAATCTTATCTTCAGTACAATTACCCGGGGAATTATCGGCCTTTCAATCTATTGATATTTTTCCCAAAGTAAATGGCTATATAAAAAATGTATTTGTCGACATGGGAAGTGTTGTAAAGAAAGGCCAGCTCTTAATGACATTAGATGCACCGGAAATAAATCAGCAAGTAGAAACTGCCAGGTCTAATTATACAAAAGCAAATGAATTGTATATGATCAGTAAAGACAGGTATGAAAGATTGTTACAAACCAGTAAAACCGCAGGAACAGTTTCTCCCTTCGATCTTCAGAGTGCTAAATTAAAGATGGCATCGGATGCCGCCAATGTGCAGGCGGAACAATCAACATTAAATGCTTCGGGCGAAATGCAAAATTATTTACAAATAAGGGCTCCCTTTAGTGGAATAATTACAGAACGGAATATTGACCCCGGCGCATTAATTGGCCCCACTGTTAAAAATGATGGTAAGCCAATGTTATCGCTGCAGCAGGTAGATAAACTCCGGCTGATTGTAAATGTTCCAGAGATCCTTGTTGCATCAGTAAATAAAAACAATAAAGTAGCTTTTAAATTAAATGCTTATCCCGGCAAAACTTTTTATGCATCCGTAAGCCGGAGAGCCGGCGTTATTAATGAAAACGTCCGTTCGGAGGCAGTGCAGTTTGATGTTCCCTCAAATAATGGAGAAATAAAACCAGGCATGTATGCGGAAGTTACCATCCCGGTTAGTTCTTCCAATTACGGTTATATAGTGCCATCGGTTGCTATTGTACATTCTTCAAGAGGCGTATATATAGTAGCTCTGGACGACCAGAAGAAAACAAAATTCATCAATATACAGGAGGGAATTAACACGAAAGACAGCACGGAAATTTTTGGTGATCTAAAGGCCGGAACTACCATTGTAAAGAACCCTACGAACGAAACGGAAGAAGGTATCGCTATTAAGTAGATTTATTGCCGGTTTGATAACCGAAACGCTATTACATCAGGATTGGTCTCATCACTAACTACCGTTGTTTCAAAGTTACATTTCTGAAGTAGTTTCGTTGAAGCCCCGTTGTCTTTATGTGTGAAGGCATCAATTGTTTTTATGCCAAGTGTATGGAAAGCAAATGCGATGATTTTTTGTAGGGCTTCAGTCATAATTTCTTGCCCCTGGTAATTGGGTAAAAGCTCATACCCTATTTCGCAGGTGTCAGCCTTGTCTGAAAAGCCAAAAAGACAAATGGTGCCTACAAGCTTTTCACCAGGTGTTTGTACAATCGCCCAATACAGAAGTTCATTATTTTTAATGTTCCTGATAAAGTTTACTGCATCTTCTAAGGTTTCACTTGGTTTGCGGTCAAGAAATTTGTTCACTGTTATATCAGACCGAAGCAAAATTATTTCCTGCGCGTCACTTTCTAAAAGTTGCCGGAGTATCAACCGTTCAGTAGTTAGTGTTGGGAAAGTTGATAAAGCGCTATGTAGCATTTTTACTTTATGTTTATGACCGCTCTTGTTAGTCTTGTTGACACAGGCGGGCGCTTGCGCGAACAGTGAGCTTCTGTTATTTGCCTTTTCTTTTTGCCTTGATGCAAAAAGAAACAAAAATATCAAGACAAACCCAATTGCTCCGCATGTTTTGTCTGGCTTGCGCTCATCGAAAGACGGATTGGTGCAACGTCTTTGCGAGAACGCTAATAAAGATCATACCGAATAAATTTTGAAGCGACGAAGCAATCTCTTTTTCCCACAACCATCCACTTGTGCTTTATAATAAAACTACTTGAAATATTGTATGATAGATAAGGTTGATAGCATTTTAGTGGCTGTTTTTATTTGATGTTAATCATAATTGGTTGTCCAGTCATATCATTAAGTTTATAGTAAATTTTTTTGCATCCATATTCGTTTACCAAATTTTCGCTCGTCCTAAATTTATAATGAAGTTCAATTAGCCCATTATTGATTGTGTCAATAATTGTTTCAGAGCAGCAGTAGTTTGAAAGCGAGTGAATTTTTAAAGATTGCCAAATACTGTCGCTTTCAATATTTTCAGGAGTAAACTTATATTCAGTCCATCTGCTTCCCTTTAAGTCGCCAACTATAATTTTGTCACTGCCAAACCAATCTCCTGTTTTTAATACTATCCAATTTTTGTATCGAACTAGTTGTTCATCCTTATTCCATTCTCTGTTATAATAAGTTCCGCTGCCAATATCAATAAGACTATCATCAGGAGTTTTATATTGGTATGAAACATCATATTGGTAATTATGAATATCTGCAGTGAAACAGAACTACAAATTAAATCACCACCAATATTTTGTTTGATTTCCGCTTTGTCATAATCAGGGCCAAAACCTAATGAACAACTCCCAATTGATAGAGCCAAAAGTGAAACTAAAATAAAGCTAGCAGTAAAAGATTTCATAATAGTAATCATCGCCTTACGCTTTATTTAAAACTACTTGAAATATTGTATGATAGATAAGGTTGATAGCAAATAATTTAAAACCTTATTAATTGGTAGCACAAGCAGACGCTTACGCCAACGGCGGCGGGGCGCATTGCTCCATTATTTATTTTGCGGCTTAACCAAGCCAAACTTTTTTAATTCTTGCCAGGATAAATCAGGATATATATCATCCAAAGTATTTGGAATCTGATCAAACCCGGCAGAAAATAGTGTATAGTGATTTGTGTCAATTTTTCTATAATAAAAGTATGTAAACTTTTTAGAGAAGAGATGCTGGGAAATTGGATCTTTTATCTGCGTATGTATATTTTGAAATAGTAATTGCTGTAAACTATCAGGATATTCTTCATTTTCAATTTTGTATATTTCAATTTCTTTCATTGTAGCGTTTAATAAGAATTTAGCCACTCGAATTGATTGCGTCTTATTTTCATTACCATTTAGGCCAAAATAAATTACAAATTCAAAAACTCCAAGCGTAAATAAAAAGCATGCTAATCCAATGTATAGTAATATTTTATCTTTTAATAAAATGCCCTTGCGAAAAAGCAGTATTCCTATAACTACACCTACCAGGGGAATAATACCAAGAATTCCATACCAATAATAAATCTTGAATTTTTCATTTTTATATAATTATTCCCAGCTTTCGTGGTTATTGTCACGAAACACTTTTCAACCCAAGCCACCCCTTGTGCTTATTATAAAACTACTTGAAATATTGTATGATAGATAAGGTTGATAGCAAATAATTTAAAACCTTATTAGTTGGCAGCACAAGCGAACGCTTGCACAACCAACGAAGGGAAATGAAGACTACAATTCATTAGTTTAGGTTTAATAAAAATTAGTTCTTAATAAGTTCTATACCTTTAAACCAGGCACAACAGTCATAAATTATATACCGAATGGTTCAGATAGAAAAAGAAGGAGACAATTTTGTTTTTGAAATAAAAGGCATGCATAAATTGTGGGCATTGAAAAGCCGGCTTACCATACCTGCAGCTCATATACTAACGGCGTATGCCGACACTGAAAAAAGTTCCTGGGTATGGGGCTTAAGAATGCCGGGAACACAAATTCCCGGCATCATAACGGCGGGTACTTATATCGTAAACGATGGTGTCATTTTTTGTGATGTAATGGACGTTTCAAAAAGTATTATTGTTGAGCTTCATGATGAGCATTATAAAAAGCTGGTTATAGAAGTGGAGGATCCTGCAAAGGCAATAGAGTTGCTGACATCAAAGTAACGCAATGTTACCAAGCGCTTGTAGCACAACACACCCTACCACGCAAAGCGGTCTTTTCACTATATTCGTGTAAACTCATTCACCTGATTATGAAAAAAAAATTATCACTTCTTGCAACATGCATTTTATTTTCCATCTCATTTGCGGTAGCACAAAACAAAATCAATGGACACTGGACAGGAATAGTAAGGGACCAATATAAAGTGGCTTACGACTTCCAGGCCCATGGAGATACGCTCACCGGCAAGGACACCCACTACGATGGCTCTGTTTCGGACATAAGCAATGGGAAAATTATGGGTGACAGCCTTTCCTTCGATGTGCCTATACAGGGTTCAACCATCCACATGACTGGAAAAATTACTGCCGCCGATGCCTTATCCTTATACTTTACCATACAAGGAACGGATGTAACTTTGGCTATGAAAAAAACCGACGCAAAGTGATATACGGCCTGGATCGTTGTGCACGTTGAGAACGGGTCTGGCCGATTGCTATTCTGTCCACCGGCCTATTGCAAGACCTACTGTTATGCGCATACTTTATTCTTGCTTCAGCCTCTGCCTGTTTACATTTTCATGTTCTTTGTTGAAAAGCAATTTCAGTTGATTGATTGACCCTGTTGCTATTGGTCTGATTGCATTTAATTTTTCAGAGCGGGTAAAAAGGCATTACCTATTTGTTACGGATGCGCAGTAATTGCTTATTTGGTGGTAGCTATTGTTAAATACAGCAACAACATGTTGTCGCATAGTCAATAGCAGGATAGAGTCCAAGATATTCCCGACGTTACATTTTTACCGTCTAAAAGCATTTACTACATATAATATACCGGTTCATCATTGTTTTTCTGAAAATGTGCGGGATGGAAGCCTTTCTGCCCGCGAGGAAATGACACAACTACCATTGTCATTTCTGGATCTACCAATGTCATTTTCGAATTTACCAATGTCTTTTTCAAATCTACCAATGTCTTTTCTCATTTTACCATTGTCATTTCTGGATCTACCAATGTCATTTCTGAATTTACCAATGTCATTTTCGAATTTACCAATGTCATTTCTGAATCTACCAATGTCTTTTCTGAATCTACCATTGTCATTTTCTAAAAAACATCGGGAGTTTTTGCTGCGGTGCGGCAATTAATGCCTCCGATTCACAGGTATATTGTTGCAGGATTGTTTATTTAAAAGCCCATTGTTACCGCAAGAAATATTATTAAGAACTCAAGGAAATGTTCTTTGAAATTCTTCTTTTTATGATGCAAGTGGGATGATGATGGACTTCCACTTGTTTCCAAGAGTTTTATTTTCAAGCTTTTCAATCAATTTTTCTTCAGGTATGTTTTGCTCTTCAGGCATTATTTAATATTATAAGCTTCTTCCAGAATGCTTATAGTTTTACTTATTTCTTTCAATTCAAATTCATAGCTGGTTTGTATTCCCGTTCCGAGCCAGAAATTATACTTTCTTATATTATCAATATATAATTCCAGCGCCTGCTTACTTCTGATTTTGATTGTGGCAAATGCAGGAATGTCTGATAATTCCAGGTGTACAATCGGGAAATTCTTAAATGCTGTAGCAGTAACTTGCTTAGTTACCGACCTGTCTGCAAAGGCATCAGCAGAAACATCAATATCATTCTGCATATTTTGCATTAAAGTATTAACAGATAAAGAGAGCTTATACATATCTTCCAGGTTGCTTATTGCCTTTGCTGCTTCCTTATTTCTAATTAAGTAAAAGCCTGCGCTTCTGAGTTGCGTTAACGTACGTTCAGTTGGGTGAAAGTCATAAGACCATGAAGTGCCAATTATAAACGCCTGGTAAATCAGCCGGGCATCGTGTTCTAAGTTTGGTTCAGTCAATAAAATTTCAGTCGAATCCATCCAGGCAGTATGATAAGGTATGAGTTTGGTTATAGATAAATTTAAAAATGCAGAATCTGTTTTCAGGTCTTCAATCATAGACCTGATATATTCTTTCTCCCTGTTTTGCTCAACAGAATGCTCTCTTATATTCTCTGCAATAAAACCTAAGAATACGGCAAGAAAAAGCATGACGAATTCAAGAAGATATTCTCCCCATTTCTTTTTATGCGTTACATGATGCGGATGTTTTTGTACTTCCATGTATTTATGCTTTGTGGTTCTTCATTTATTCAATATTATATTGTTTGCCAATTAATGAAATGATTGATTTGGCTTGCTCTAGTTGAACTTCCAAGAGGGAGGCATAAAGATTTGAAATAACACCTTCTATAGCAACGTTATTAAAAAACTGCCTGATTAATTTTGGATCATCAGTGACGTAAGCAATTGAAGGGTTAGAGTAGCGAAATGTTTGAACATTGTAAGTATAGTCGCTCAAATTAAACTTTGAACTGTCCATAAAGAAGCTTTCATCAATAACCTCGTTTATACTCGACCATGCTTTTTGAAATGCCAGGTAGTGATCATCTTGCTGCGATTTTAAATCGCTGTTATCAATTTCGTATTGGAGAAGTGCGTCAATCACATTTTGCTTTTTGATAAGCCTTAATGTTCCTGAAGATTTCAACTGCTGCATAGCAGCATCATTTGATTTAAAGTATACATCTACAAATACTCCATTTGTTGCGAAGAAGTAAAACTTATTATTGATTACAGAGTCATGTAAATCTTTGCCCTTTAAGGTCAATAAACTATCAATAAATTTCACTTGTGTTTTATTCGCTCTTATAATAGTGTTTAAGTTAGCGGTGTCAATTTTTAAGCAACGCAGCACATTTGCTATATTCTGTTCTTCCTTTTCTCTGTCTCCAAAGTGTTCTCTTAAACTTTCTGCAAAAAAGCCCATTGTTACCGCAAGAAATATCATTAAGAATTCAAAAAAATATTCTTTGAATTTCTTTCTTTTATGATGCAGATCGGGATGATGATGTACTTCCATGTTGTAGTTTTTGTTTCGGTTCCAAAATTTTCAATGGTAATTTATAAATGATATTCTTTATTTATCGTATCAATCAATGCTGCTGCATCCTGTTTTTGTTTGTAAAGAATTAATATCTCCGCCCCGAAAGTCGATCTGCGTTGATGCAGGAAATACACAAAATCATTAATCTTTTCTTTATCTTGTGTAAGCAACTGAGGATCGCCAACGGGCATTTTAAAAACATTGCGAAATCCACCTAAAAGTGAGTTGCTGCCGGTGAGCGTAGAATCCTCTATACGTTTGCTCATATCATTAAAAACAAAGGCATCAAAGAGTTTTGACTGAGGTTGATATAAAGCACGTGCTTCATAAGAATCGTACTCATTTATTCTTTTATAATCATCTATATCATTTTGATAAGTTACAATTTTTTCTGCGCTTGTTTTGTTATGAATAAGCCGAAAGTTGCCCGAAATATTTAATTGAATCATCGTGTTGTCATTGTCTTCAAACACGGTACCACGGGTTGTTATCCTCGACATGTAATACAGCTTTGCACCATCGGCGATGTTTGCCGGATTGCGGAGCATATTAATAACAGTATCATATTCATTCATGCGGGAATTAAATGCCCGCATCCATGTCATAAGGTTGATTGTATCAGTTGCCAGGTCTTTTTTTAAAGCACTTATGTATTCATGTTCTTTCGAATTATCATTTACACGCTCTCTTAGGCTTTCCGCAAAAAAGCCCATGGTTACTGCAAGAAATATCATTAAGAACTCCAGGAAATATTCTTTGAAATTTTTCTTTTCTACTGTTGGATGATGATGTACTTCCATATTAGTTATTTGTTCATTGATAATATAGCTAATGGTTCAGCAACAGTTTTATTTTCTTCTGTTGATTGTTGACTATAGTCTTCCTGACTTGATTCTATCTTTTCTTCTTCACTCATCTTTTAAATGATATTCTTTTTGTAAGTAATCAATCAACTCTTCGCCGGACCTTTTCATTACTTCATCAGCATCGAGGACTCCTTTTTTTGTTCCATGCATGTACACAGCAAACACAGATAATTCCTGCATCAATTCATAATCACCTGTGCGCAAAGGTGGGTTACCGCTCACTCTTTTTATTTCGTTGCCGTTGCCTTCTGTGCTAATGAATATTCCGGGATTGAAAATTTTTGCCGCCACGTTTTTATATTGTGTAAACTCTGTTTCGTTAATTGATTCCAGCAAATGCACTAATGGTATCTTATTATAGTAATCCATGATTTTATTGGAAGTATTAATGTTTTTTATGAGCCTGAAATTGCCGGAGTTTTTTAGTTGCTCAAATGTTTTATCGTTTATGGGCAAAGGTTGTAGCCTTGGCGCCAATCTTGCGAGATAATATAATTCTCCGGTATTATTTGAAACAAGCGAAGGATTATCTAAAATTGTAATCATGCTATCCATTAAAATAATACCTGACTGCAACTGCGCAATATTTTGCGATAAAACTTGTTGGTCAATTTTTAGGTCTTCGGCCAGTGATTCAATGTACTCTTTTTCCTTAGCATTATCACTCATGTGTTCCCGAATGTTCTCCGCAATAAAACCCATTGTTACAGCAAGAAAGATCATTAAGAACTCCAGGAAATATTCTTTGAAATTTTTCTTTTCTACTGTTGGATGATGATGTACTTCCATATTAGTTTTTTTTGTTGAAGGGAATCTGTCGTCAGTGACTGATTATTTTTCATCTTCACTCATTATGATTTGCTTTTCATTTGATGCCATACAAATGCCACGGCAAAACCGATGATCACATAAATAATAATCCTGATGATTCTTTCTTTTGTTTTAGCAGTCATAGTTTGATGTTTAAATCTCTTTGTTTAATATTCAGGGAATGATTAAACGAAAATTTGCAGGTGTGTTCGAAAAGCAGCGGCTACTAAGTTAATCAAAGACTATAAAGTGTAACTTATTATTTTATAGTTACACTAGTGTTAGATGTAGGAGTATATAATGTTATATCAACTACTTGAAATATTGTATGATAGATAAGGTTGATAGCAAATAATTTAAAACCTTATTAATTGGCAGCACAAGCGGACGCTTGGGGCACAGACACGTCAAAGGATACCTACACTCTTAAACTTAACCTTAAAATCATCGGACAATTCTACTTATTTTGTTCAAAGTATCAATTTTAACTATTTTCCCGAGTTCATCTCTTAGCTCTCCAATAATATAAATTAGTCCATTATTGAATTTTGGAGGTGTAAATTTTACTATCAAATAATATCCACTGTCAACAATTGTAGAGTTTATTTTTCATATTTATCATGTAACAAGTAATACACTTTAAAAGCTTTTGTGTAACCAGGCAAATTTGTTGTAAATACTTTTATTTCGCTTTTTGAGTTTGAGTTTACCGAATCTTTTGATGGATAAAAGTTAACTAACCTGTTAAAAATAAATCGGTTTTCATAAAATTTGTTGCCTGATGAATCAAAAAGAACTACATATAATACTTTATCACTATCACCAAACACTTTATAATAACTTGTTATTAATTTTGACTGCATTTTAGAATAAAAACCCTTTTGAAACACTTCTTTATTTTTGATATAATAGCTTTCGTAAATGATATTCCCACTAGTATCGTACAAAAAACTGCTACTATCCTTTACGTTATTTTTATAGAATACTTTTTTAATAAGTCTGCCAAGACCATCATAATGTAATGCCACCCATTTTTCACGTTATTTTTAAAATCATAATATTTATTCATTTGACCATCCAAACCTTAATCGTTGCAATCATCATACCCGTTGAGGATTCAAGGTATTCCACAAATTATTTTGTTAAGTGATAAATATAAAGCCCTGCGCCCCAGCCAGTAGTACTGTCAATAAAGTGAAGTCCGTTTAGCTGATCGTTTATGAACCGGGCGCTTAGCTGCCATGTCTGGCCTGCATCGGCAGTTTTATAAATAGTGTTGTTGGTATAATAGTACCCCGTGTTCACGCCGGGAAATGTTACCACGTTAATCCCATAAATAGATTCGGGAGCGTTTGCATTACTTACATTCCATGTAATACCTCCATCTGTTGTTTTCATCAAACCCACTCCGGATGCATAATATCCTGTACGCGGATTTTGAAACAATAGTGTATAAATGGGTGATCCAAAATTATACATGGGAACATTAGCTGGAACCACGTCGGGAGCTACCTCATGCCATGTATCTGCACCATCTATTGTTTTATAAAAGCTTCCTTCGCCCGTAAAGGCAAATCCGTTATTAGCATCCAGGAAATATATATAATAACCCGGCGGAGTATTAGGAACATACAATACTCTTTGCCAGGTGTTGCAAGTATCGGTAGTTTTATACACGCCGGAATCTCCGTCGCAGTAGTACCCGGTGGAAGGGCTGGTAAAAAATATACTGATGGCATCGGATGTCGGCAGGTTTTTTATAGAAAACGACTGGCCGGCATCTTTAGTAATAGCTACCTGGTGGTTACTTTGCTCAAAGCCATATTGACTATCCACAAAGAAAAAGCTGTTTCCTCCTAATGGTCCGGGTTGAAGCCCTTTCGTCCACGTATGCCCGCTGTCGCCGGATTGATAGATGTAACCATCGTAACCAATATAATACCCTTTAGATGCACTGATAAACCAGATATCTATTATCACCTGCGCGGGTGATTCATATTCCCTTGACCAGGAAAATAAAGAATCGTCTGAGCCAACCGGCGGCAGCGGTGGAGAAGGATCATTATGTGCTGTCTTTCCGCAGGAGCTTACTATGATGAACAAAGAAAGCACAACAACTGATATAATATTTCTCATACAAATATATTTGCTTATTATCCTGACACCTTAAAGGCACGATGCGTTGCATATGGTATGCTAGCATGCAGGATAACGGCGTTGTATCAGCCGATACCAAAGCTAAATTAATGTTTATTGCTGATGCTTATTGTTCAAAGCAAGCACTCCCCTGCGATACGGTTTTTGTAATAAGATCCCTGTGACTAAGTTTGTTGCGGCATGAATTATGTACTGCAACTTTTACCGCATTTTCAAACCATAAAAAATAAACTACGATGCCTGCAAAACCAGCTAAGAAAGCGAAAACAAAATCCGGCAAACTCAGTGCTGCGGCTAAGGATAAACTTTCCGACAAAACGTATGCATTTCCCAAACAACGTAAAGAACCGCTCGAAGATGCTGCTCACGTGCGCAATGCCATGGCACGCTTCGACCAGGTAAAAGATGTAACGGATGAAGAACGAAAAGAAGCTTTTGCCAATATTAAAAAGGCAGCTAAAAAGTTCGGTGTTGAAGTAAATGAAAAGGACTGGAAAGAACTAGCGCATAAAAAGTAGGAAGTTTTTCAGCCCCCCCGGGTGTTTCATTTTGCAGTTATTTAATTGCTGTTAAGAAACCCCTGTGAGCAGTCTCGGTTTTATATTTTGTTCCACTCCCAAATTCCATATTTCAGCTCGTCTGTGAGTTTAAAACCGCAAAGTTTTAATGTAAGTAAAATGTTTCCTCTGTGATGTGCTTCGTGATGAATAAAGTATCCAAGCAATGGAACAACTCCGCGTTTGTTGCCTTTTATACTTCCATTGTCTTTAATCCCTTTTTTTAATACTTCTGCAATTAGATCAGCTGAAATTGTATGGCTGCCTTTTAGTGTTTCTATCGTTTTAATATCTTCTGCCTGTATAGTTGTCAAATCTTTTACAAGCTCCTTGTTGATTTTTTCCAGCTTCCAGAAACGAACATTGTACATGTGAGCTAATTGATGACCTACGCTTCCGCCGCCACGTTTTGAAGTGGTGAGCATTAAAGCCTCCTCTGTGAGATTATCTAAAAGCTTTAAGTTGGTTCTGTGATTGATAAACCAGGTGTCTACTATTTGTTGCTCAATTATGTTCATTTAGGTTTTAGATATTTTTATTGGTAATGTCTCACTTTCGTGGTTCACTTGCAGCAATACCTTTGTTGTCTGTTGCCTTTCTTTAATTAGCGTTAAGCATCTTATTAATGTTGTTCTCAATCTGTCCAACTTTTAATTATGCCGTTCTCAAAATGCCAATTAAAAAGAATGTTTTAAAAAGATCCGGGTTCATAAAAAGTGTCAAGATAAAAAGAAAAACGTATGACTTTTTACAACACCATCTTTAGAATTAAAACTTATCTTAGGGCGAGACCCACAATCTTTTATGATATTTGTTTTACCGTGATGTAATACATATTTTCAATAGCATCTTTGCTAAAAAGGGGCTGCTGGCCAGGGGTTACTAAAACACTTTGCCATTTTACTGACGGAACAATTCTTACCTTGCTGTTGCCATTCTGCAAAACCAATGGAAGATCAAACCCGCTGATACAATTAGTATACCTGTAAAAAACTTTCTTCTTGTCATTACTAAAATAGAATTCCAGCCTCGGTATATCAACCGCTCTTAAATACTGATCGAATACTTTGCTGTAATCATACCCGGCATGTTCACTGATATAATTTTCGATTTGTGCCGTAGTTACTGTTTGGTGATAAAAAGTTTTATTCAGCCCTACCAGGATGTTTCTAAACAATGAATCATTATCTATGCTATGACGTATACTCTGCAAAAGATTGCTGCCTTTATTATAAATATCCTGGTTGCGCATATCTATCTGGTCATTTACATTGTAAAAGCCAATGATGGGATATGAATTTTGAATATCGCTTCTTTCATCATTTGTATAAATATTGCCTTGTTCCTTTCCATAATAATAATCAAAGAACAAAGTTTCGGAGTAACAGGTAAAGCCTTCGTGCACCCACATATCTGCAAGATCTTTTGCCGTAATATTATTGCCAAACCACTCATGGCCGCTTTCATGTACGATCATAAGATCTGCTCTTAACCCAATGCTATCGCTATAGCCGTAGTAGCCATTTACATAGCCGTTACCGTAAGCCACTGCGCTCTGGTGTTCCATGCCTGCAAAAGGTGCCTCCACTAATTTATATCCGTCTTCATAAAAAGGATAAGGCCCCATCCAGTATTCAAACGCTTTCAACATGCGGTGCACATTGGGTATCATGTGTTGCTTTGCTCTTTCAAGGTTATAATTTAATACCCAATAGCCAACATCAAGCTTCCCTTTCAGCCCGTCATATACTTCTTTAAAATTTACATACTTGCCAATGTATGTGGTAATGTCATAACTGTTGATCGGGTTTACCACAGCCCACGTATAAGTTGAGGTGCCATCGTTATTTTTTTGTGCAGATAAAAGGCGCCCATTTGAAACACCAACTAATGTATCAGGAACGATCATACTTACAGAAGCACCGTTATCGGGCTCATCAGACAAATGATCTTTGCAGGGAAACCAAACGCTGGCACCTACACCCTCACATGCTACAGACATCCATGGATTATTCAAACTGTCTTTACTGAAGACCCATCCCCCATCCCAGGGAGCATTGAGTGCTTCATGCACCTGGCCATGATAATACACGTCAATAGAATCTACCGATAATTTTTTTTGTTTTGGAACCGTTACAAACCATGCATTGCCATCTTTTTTAAATGATACATTTTTTGTTTTATTAAAAATAATACTGTCAATTATTAATGGCTCCTGCAGATCAATTTGCATTACATCCGGATGTTTATCGCTGACAACAGCATACCTGATTATAGTATTGCCTGATAAAGTTTTTGTAGCATAATCCGGCTTTACGGTAATGCTGTAATGCAACACATTCCACCATGTGCGCTCAGGCGTTATACTTCCCCGAAGTGTATCTGCTTTTGTAAATCCTGTTTCAACCAAATTGTTTACATACACACGAAGATTGTCGTAAGCAACCAACCTCAATTGATTATACACATAGTTTAATACAAAACCGTGCAGCGAGGTATCGGCAATACTGGTTAACTTTTTAAATTTTGAAAGCTGTTTTTCATAACCCGGTTTAGCATTCTTCATTGCAGAGAACAAGTAGCCAATAAGCGCTTCTCTGTTGTTGTTACTTAATGTGTCAGTTGATTTTTTAAAATAATCAAGATACGTTTTAGATAGATCTTCACCGGGACGGAGTTTTGCTTTTGCATAAGACGATAATTCTGCAATGCCCACTAATTTAAAAATAATATACGCCTGCTGCATATTGCGAAACACCGTATCAGCATAAGATAAATCATTCCAGTCTTCATTAATGAACTGGCACATTGCTTTTAACCGAAGCAGGAACACCAATGTATTTGATGAATCCAGTATAACGGTATGATGAAGAATACTATCAATATGAGGCTCCTCAACTGCTGCAAAATTTTTAAACCATTTTGTAATGGAAACGCTATCGCCGGCTTTCAATAAAGCAGTCTCATAAACATGCGGAGATAGGTCTGAATAAGATTTAATAGTATCAACCTGCGCCTGTGCATGTATGCATGCAAAAAATATTGCAGCAGTACAAATTACTTTTCTCATACGTTTTAGTTTTACAGCTTGAATGATGCGGTAAGGCAGGCGTTTCAGTAGGCCGCAATCATTTGTCAAATCTTACATTTATAAGATTATAACAAATCTACCAAGAAAATAAACAATAAAATTATTGCCTGCTAATTACCAAATGTGGTAGTAGAGGTACATACTATTTCCGTCGCGCTCTTTCTCGCTACTGGTACTATATCTTTGATGGTGATAATGACACTCAAAAATTAGATAACTCCACTTGTATGATCTTTCATAATCGAAGGTATTTTCAGAAACAATCATTTGAAATTTCGGATAAAAGCTTATTGATACATAAAAAAGGAATGTTCGATGAAATTGAATATGAGATCCCCCTGGAAACTATTTCCAATAAGAAATCTATAAAGACTCAAATCAATAATAATATGATTATATCCGGAGTTTTTTTCTTCGCCTTCAGCTTTTTATTTTTATTGGGTTCCGTAAAAGAATTAACTGTAATTCTCGCCGCAATCGGAGTGATATTCATTATTGCTGCTTTCATAAATAGAAAGAAGATCGTATCTGTTGCTACATATCCGGACGAGCGCATCATTTTGTATTTTAATAAATCAAATAAGCAAGAAGTAATAGATTTTTCAAATGAAATGATTAAAGCTTCAAATGCTTATTTATTGAAGAAATATGGTAAAATAGACAAAGCCTTACCTGCTTTGGCGCAGCTAGATAATCTAAAATTTTTATTGGATAGAGAAGTTATAAGTGACTCTGATTTTGAATTATTCAAAAACCAGTTATTTGGCAGAGATGGCAATTCAATAGGGTTTGGTCAATAATAATATGAGATGGTTCCTGAGACTCAAACCAGGGCGAGACCACGCGGCTCTCACGTTCGGCAATTTTTAGATTGCAGAATTGAGAACAGCGTCCCTGGCTAACATTTTTTTGTTGTCATTTATTTTTATTTTTTGCTCTTTCTAAATTTTCTTTTACTCTGAATTTTACAATTTTTGTTATCAATTCTAATGGAAGAGGTTTGTCAACCGGAAACTGAACTGAACCTTTTCCTGTTTTGTAAACCGAAAGTTCTTTTTTAAAAAATTCATTTCCTGTTGGCAACGCATAAAATCCAATATGATTTTTGAAAGCTGCAAAGTAAACCAGGTTATCATCAAGTTTGAAAGCGGGCATTGCATAACTGATTGTTTCTTCGGCTTGCGGAGCAGCTTGTTTTATGATCATCCGAAGCCGTTTTAACCTTTCTTGAATGTGGTCAGGAAAACTTGCGATGTATTCATCAATGTTTTTGGGTATAGTCTTCTGAATTTTCATAAAACTGTTTTTAACTTTCCTCCATTCCTGGTCTTATGACCAACAATTTCTAATTCTTCAAAGTGAGTTATCAACGCAAATATCAATGCCTTTCGCTAACCATGAACAACAACGGAATAAAAAAATTATGTTTTCTTTCTCCTGTAGTCAAGGTCATACTGTGTTGCCCAGGTGCGACCGTTATCTTTAGAGAGTTCTCCCAGTTGCCGTACTTCATCCGGCCCCAGGTTGAAGAAAGTCAGCCTGCTGATTGCCATCGTATCCTTTGAAAATTGCCACGGATCTGTTTGAAAGATGATCTTCTTATCCTCATACTTGCCTTGCACATAGTGCGTACTACCACCAACATTATCCGTCCATGTTTCCTGCCACTGCTCTAAGGCAGCATTATAGGTATTAAAGCTTTTGCCCTTGTAAACAAAACCACCCGGAACGGGCACGTTCGTCCATTCTTCAAGAATAACACAGCTGTCAAGTATTAAACTTATTTTACTATCTCCCGCCTTTTGCCCTTTAAGATTATAAGCATCCCACTCGCCAATCCAGAAATCGAATTGCCGGTATATTTCATTGCTGATGCACGGGCTGGCAGGTGGCAATTGTTGTGCAAAAGCCGGTTGTAAGCAAATGAAGAAAACAAATAACATAAATACACGTCTCATAAAAATAAATTTTGTAATCACAATTAAAAGAGTTGCTGTGGTTATATGAATACTAATTATATGAATGGCAAAAATTGGAGCTATTTGGTAAACCAATCGCTGGTTTAGTGCACTGACGGTTAATGTTTTCTTCCCTTGTTAGTGTTTTCACCAAGTACATTGTTCAAGCGGAAAATACATTTTTCATCCAAAAATCATATCGAAACAGCAGTAAAGGAAAAATTCCTAAAAAAATACAGCCCCACACTCGGCGAAGTTTGCGACTTCTACGTATTTATTTTAATTTTTCAACTTATATCTTACTTCGCTTGGTATGACGCACAACATTAACGTATTCGCAATGTCAGCGCACTCAATGCTTGTCACAGTGGTGCCCAGGCTGATTTTTTTTTGTTGCCGGAAGTTAAGTACAAATGCCCAATAGCGTTACGTCACGAGGAGAAAAAATGCAAGTATTTTTGTTGGCCGTTCGTACTTCTTACTTAAGAATAAACTTAACATTTACATTCGTATTAACCTGAATTTTTTCAAATTGTATATTCGGTAATTGTGGTTGTTGTTTGTTTCTGCTTATTCCGTAACCTGTTACAACAACACCCGCAACACGTCCTGATAACATATTTGAATTACCAACGTCAGAATCTGCTATATAAATTGCAGCTCCAACAGTTTGATTTAAAGATCTTGTCAAAGCTATTGCCCTTGTCTTTGCATTTTCAACTGCTTTTGTGCGCATGAAGTTTTTTAAGTCTTCCAATTTTGAATAGTCAACGTGGTCAATAGATGTGTTTGAAATATTTAAACCTTCTAATTGTAAAAGAACCTTTGTTAACATCACAGCGTCACTAACTTTTAAAATATATTCTTTTGTTTTTATAACGTCTGTTCCTTTTAAAAAGTAATATTTAAAATTGCTTGATGCATCACTGGTTGTCAAATCTTTTTCCGTTTCAATTCCTAAAGCTTTCAAAGCATCAACCATTTTTATTTCCTGGTCTTCAAGAGAAACTCTATTCTTTGTGTCGCTTTCAGAAATAACAATTTTAAGATAGATTTCGTCTGGTGTAATTGATGTGTCGGCGTTGCCGTTAACTTCAATGTAAGGTTGGTCTATAAAATTTTTTGTCGTTTGAGAATGTCCGACAAGAACGATTAAAATAAGCAGGCTTGTGATTAGTAATTTTCTCATAATATAAGGTTGTTTTAGTATGACGCCCAACCAACAGAGCTTGGCATGGCAGGGGATTTTATAACGTGCAGCCGATAGCCGAAGCTGATTGAAAAACTAAAGTTGAAGATAACAACTATAAGCGAAATTATTGACATCAAGCCGGAACTGAAGTTGATAGCGGATTTGATAGATACGTCAAAGTTGCAAACTTCGCCCGCGTTCGGTTTTAATATCTCTTCTTAAATTTGCGTTCCTGTGCTTATAATACCAATTCATTTAGCAGATCTTCAAATTAATCACAATGAAGCTTTTAAATCGTAAGCGATCTGACGCGATTCCTGTTGCTGTTTCTTTAGATACAACATTATCTGTGGATGCATTAGAGTCAAAAAAAGAAATAGTAGATAAAAGGGTTTTCTACTTAAGCCTGCAAGCTATTATGAATGCCGTTATCATAGGGTTCATTGCAAAATTTCTTGTGCTGCTCATTAACCTTATCACCAATATTTCTTTCCACGGAACTATTTCTTTTGACGCTGCATCGCCTGCAAGCAATCATCTGGGAGCCTTTGTTATTATTGTTTCTGTAATTGGTGCATTGATAGTTGGTGTAATGGCAAGGTTTGGTTCGGCCGCAATTCGCGGTCATGGCATTCCCGAGGCTATGGAACAAGTACTAACTAACCAAAGTAAAATAAAGCCTGTTATTACTTTTTTAAAGCCAATTTCTTCGGCAATATCCATTGGCACCGGCGGCCCGTTTGGAGCAGAAGGCCCCATCATAGCAACAGGTGGTGCTCTTGGTTCTGTTGCCGGGCAAATAATGCATATTACAGCAAGTGAAAGAAAGATCATGCTTACTGCAGGTGCCACAGCAGGCATGGCAGCTATATTCGGAACTCCCATTGCTTCGGTACTGCTTGCTATAGAATTATTATTATTTGAATTTTCACCCCGTTCCATCATACCCGTGGCTTTGGCATGCGTCAGCGGTGCCGGAATGCACTATGCTTTGTTTGGAACAGAGGCTGTATTCGCTATGCCGGATATTCCTGTGCCACCCGCGACTGCGCTGGTGACTTATATAGCATTTGGAGCTATCATTGGTGTTGCTGCCGCATTTGTTTCTAAAAGCATTTATTTCATAGAAGATTTTTTTGAAAAGATTCCCGTGCACTGGATGTGGTGGCCGGCTATTGGTGCAGTAGTAGTTGGTGTTGTGGGTTATTTTGCTCCATATACATTAGGCGTTGGTTATAGCAATATTTCATCTTTATTAACGGGCACCTTGTCTTATCAATTAATAATCGGCCTTTGCTTCCTGAAATTTCTATCGTGGTCTGTATCTTTAGGAAGTGGAACATCCGGAGGTACACTCGCACCCTTATTAACTATTGGCGGAGCATTTGGCTTATTGTTAGGAACGTTTTACAAAAATATATTTCCATCCGCTGATATTAATTTGCCAACCTGCGCACTAATAGGAATGGCTGCAATGTTTGCCGGTGCATCGAGAGCCTTATTAACATCTATTGTTTTTGCTTTTGAAACTACAATGCAGCCGCATGGCATCCTGCCCTTACTGGGGGCTTGTGTTGCAGCTTATTTTGTTTCTTTCTTTTTGATGAAGCATGGAACTATAATGACGGAAAAGATCAACCGGCGCGGCGTGCATACTCCAGATGCTTATGAGCCTGATATTCTACAAAGGGTAAAAGCCGAAGCAGTAATGGATGATAACATGAAGATACTAAGTGCAGATAATACCCTGGAAGAAGCACAAAAATGGATGAAAGAAACCCCTCCTGATAATTTAGGTGAAATAGTTGCCGTAGTAAATAAGGAGGAAGACCTGATAGGAACCGTTAAACTTGCAGATATTCAGCAGGCGCAGGTATCGCCTGGTGCTTCTGTAGCCAGTCTTATCTTAAAGCACAATATTTATGTATACAACGACAGCCAGTTAAGCTTTGCTGTTGATCTCATGGACCGGTTTAAGATCGATTATTTACCGGTCGTTGACAGGAATAATAAAAAGAAAGTAGTTGGTGTTCTCACACATAAAAATATATTCTCTGCTTATAGAAAACGACATAAAGAAGATAACATATCTGAAAAGAACATATCGCTGCGTCGCAGTGGCTATCGGCTTATAGTGCGCGGAAAGTGGTTATTGCAAAACTGATAAGCTGTTAGATTGTCCATATACCGGCAGGAAGCTATTTGCATGTTCCATATAGCGAGCAAAAGTCCATAAGAAAATGACAAATAATTAAGACGGTCAAGCTTCTATATTTATAATAAAACATTCCGAAAACTATCCCTATAATAAAAGGAAATAACATTCTTTCAAAGTCGCCATATCCAATATGGACAATGCCAAATAAAAATGCAGAAAGAAATATCGAAATCCACTTATTGTTAAAAAGAAGGTCGAGCCCTGGAAGCATGTAACCTCTAAAAATCAGTTCTTCTGTAATTGCTGCAGTCAGGCAAGTGAAAATTAAAAGAACAATGTTGCCGCATAAAAGACCACTCATTGTTTTTACAGCGGTATCATTTGACGTGAAACCTGTATTCTTTAGTAACAAAGAAAGCACTGTCAATACAATCGTTACAGCAGCTATTATTATTAAAACAGACAACACATAAAATAGCAATTTCTTTCTCTGTTCCTTCCATAACAAAAAGTCGCCTTTCTCAACTTTTTTTGAAAATATGTATATGATCAGTAATGCTTCCCACATCTCCAATCTTGATAGCCAAAATGTTGATTCCGCGCTTAGCCCCAGATTATTGTTAAGTCCGAAAAGTCCTGTCAAAACAACAAATAACAAAAAAACTGCTATTATAATTCCTGATACTTTTGTGCTTTTAGCAGTATTCATTTTAATGTTTTAGTAAGCGTAAAATGTACTATTGTATAGCAGGCAACGAACAGTGTCCCTCCATTGCTGGTCTTGTCACCAACAATTTTTTATTCTTCATAATGAGTTATCCAAGCGGTATTTATTCTCATTTTTTTGACAATTTGTATCTCAGGTGTGTTGTCAGGTTTGATGGTATTACTTCCACAATTTGAATATCATATTTGTCTTTGTCAATGCCGTCAAACAGCCGGATACCACTTCCTAAAAAAACAGGGGCAATATGAATGAAAAATTCGTCCACAAGTCCTGCATTGAGAAATTGTTGAATAGTATTCGCACCACCTTGTATTCTTATGTCCTTTCCTTTGGCTGATTGTCTTGCTTTTTCTAATGCACTTTGTATTCCGTCATTGATGAAATAAAAAGTTGTTGTCCCCTTTTGAACCCAGGGTTCTCGTTTTTCGTGTGTCAGCACATAAACATCTGCTTTGTATAAATCTTCTGCCCAATGGACTTCGCCTTCTTCAAACATTCGTTTTCCCATAATGTAAGAACCTGTTCTTGCAAACACATCATCAATTAATTTACTGTCTGCACCGTATTCTTCACCGCCTTCCATATTGATGTGTTTCCAAAATGCTTTTTGTTTAAACATCCACTTGTGAATTTTTCCTGAAACGCCGCCCATTGGGTTGTCTGGGACTTCTGTTATCGCCTGCGAAAAAGCCATCAAGTGATATTCCGCTGTCAAAGATAATTTTGCTCATAATTTCTATTTACCATTGTTTGTCAAAGTTAATTTATGTCTGCTAGTTTGATTGTAAGAACTGTCACACTACCATTACCGCTAACGACGAGGCTGGCTAAGTACGGAAGCAGATGCGTGTCAAGCCCCGGACAAATGCTGATCGAAAAACCTTTGATGAAGATAACAAACAAAACCTAAGTTACTAATGTCCAGCCCCGAGCCAATGCACAACAGAATTACAAACGCCGATGATAACAAGGTTAGCCAATATTCTGCCAAACCCATGTTGGCCGCCGTTTTTTTGTCAAGTTACAGGGTGAAACATTTTTGTTGCTATAGCAATTCTGTTCAAAAAGTTCATATGGTTAATTGCCATTATGATTTGGGCAACTTGATTGTCCGTAAAATGTATTTGAACATCCTGAAAAGTGGTGTCCTTCACTCCGTGTTCAGATATGTTTGTTACTTCATCTGTCAAGGTAAATACGGCTCGTTCTTCGTCTGTAAAAAGGGGGCTTTCCTCCCACGCCGATAAGGCGTAAATTCTTTGTTCGGTTTCACCTGCTTTTCTTGCGTCTTTTGTGTGCTTTTCAAGGCAATAAGCACACTTGTTTATTTGAGACACTCGTATTTTTATGAGTTCCCGGAGTTGAACGCTTAAATCTGTCGTAGATAAATATTTTTCCATTGCAGAAAACACTTCGGAGGCTTTTGGCTCAACTTGGTGTATACTGATGCGTTGCTTCATTGTCATACATAAGTTTTTAGTAATTAAAAAATTCCGTTATTTAAACCCTAATACCCACCCGGCGAAGTTTGCAGCTTCAACGTATTTATTTTTAAGTTTACAACTTATATCTTACTTAATAATACTAAACTTTTCTATTATAATAATATCCTGCGCTGCTTTAAACATAATCCTCAGCTTAATGAACCATTAACAGTTGAAACAATTGCAATGTAGGTGATTGGTCATAATACAAATTGATACACTTGTAAACCCTTTGTTGGCCATGCAATAATTCAAACTGTCAACTATAATATCTTTGTATTCCTTCCTGGTAAATTCATCCACCCAATCAATTACTGTTAGTGTAATAAAATATGTTGCCTAATCTTTTATCCTGAATGCATCTGCCATTATTGAAGTTACCAACTTCTGATAGATGCGTCGAAGTTACAAACTTCACCGGGTGAGGGGCTGAGTATAGTCTGTTCGGGATTCATCACGCTAATATATACAAATCAGTGCTTCTCTATTAGATTGCCGTTGGTCGGAGACCAGACGCCGGCTTTTACGGTTGGCAGTCGGGAATAGCTATGTCTGGGGAACACCGTCACTGGCTAAATTTATAATGTCGTGCTGATTACTAAAGCACAGTAGCGAAACAAAAGCTGATTGCTGCGCAATGTCAGCCAGTTTTTTGCCAAACCTTTTGTTGGCTGCTGTAAAGCAGTTTAACCAGTCTTATCTTTTATGAACTTCTTGGAAAAAGTTTTCTTATTTACTTTCTATTATTGTCACTTCATTCGTTGCAAATCCATAACTGCATGGAAAGGCTTTTTACCTTGTATTGCAAAAGTCCAGTCTTCTAAATGATGATTGATGTCAATAATGGTGAAGACAGCATGAATTACATGACCAGGTGCATCCATGCCACTCATATCAATAAAATCAAACTCAATCTTGTTTTTATCTGATGAAGGTTGAGCAACCATGCGAGGTCGGTTTGGAAAATCGCAATAATGCGTTAACATGAGTTTATTGCTGTCCATATAAAACATCGTAACTTCCTCGGTACCTTGTGTCATCAGTTCATGAATCAATGCATTGCCTTGAGAAGCCACTTGCATAGTTATGTTACCGGTTTATTTGTAGCAAAGTTGGGATTATCAACGGTTACCGGTCCCTGCCAGTTACCAGCAAGGGTCTTCAACATATCGAAGGACTTTTGTGCGTTTAACGGCACAGAAGATGTATCAATAGCTTGCGCAAAAGCAGCGTTGAACAGCGATGATAGTATAAGTGGTAACAAAAAACGAAGTGCTTTCATATGTTTATTTTAATTTTTTCAATTATTATTTTTTGAAAGTAAAGTGTCCAAATTTATAGCACACAACGTTCAAGCGTTTGCGATGGGCTGGCAATAATGCTTTGTCAGCTTGGAACAAATGCTTAATTGAAAAAACTAAAGTTGAAATTATGAAACATAAGCTAAATAGCAAAAGTCAAGCTGGAACAATTGCTGATGTTTGCAAATTGCTGAGAACTTAATGTCGAGCCAGCCTATTGCAAACGCACTTGTTGTATGCAGTAAAGTCATTTATTTTTTGCGTTTTATATATTCAATTTTTGGTGGTTCACGTCTTGGAGGTGGATGTGTCAAACTGATTTTATTTAAGTAGTTTTTATAATTGTCAAAATTAAAAGCTTGTGTAGGTGTTTTGCTTGTCGAGTAAATTAAAGTGTCAAGTAACGTTGATAAATTTTGAATTTGCATTGGGCTTTGGCTGGGAATGAATTGAATTATTTTTTTAAATCCATTTTTGCTTTTGTAGTCAATGCAATAATTGAAACCGTCATAGATAACTGAGTTAGGAGTTTTAAAGTCATAAACATTTTTAAGCGTTGTGTCACTAAGTGTAGCCTTGATTTGTTTAAACACTGTATTAGGAATTATTCCTGCAAAATATTTTGGCTTATCCATAAATGTATCGTGTCGCATTAAGACATAGTGTCCTTCTTTGTCAATGTCAAGATAATGAGCAACGTAAAATTCAATGCTGTCTGCACCAAGATGCCAACCATAGGCAGTATATTTTAAATCTTCTGTTATTAAAGAATTTGTCGGCGTATTTTGTCGGCAAGCTGTTATTAAAAAAAGGAAACTAAGAATTAAAACGGGTTTCATTTTTATTGCATACAACGTTGAAGCATTTGTGAAGGCATGGCAATAGCGACTGGTCAGCCTGGTACAAATGCTTAATTGAAAAACATGATGTTGAAGATAATTACAAATGTTGAATAGCGAAATGTCGGCTTGAACAAGAGATGATAAGAATTACTGCTGCACAATTGCGGCTGGTCAAGCCATGCTTTTACAAATGCACTTGTTGGCTGCTGTAAAATGTCTACCAACCTTTTGTCTTTTTGTCAAACTAATATTCTGCGAAATAAATATTTTAAAAAATGTGTCAAATAATAAGTTTAAGTCAACCCAATTTGTAATAAAATAATCGCTCAAAAAATATAATCACTAAAGCAAACACTATTGTCAACAAAGAAATGATAGATGCACTTTTTTTCTTTTTATAAAATAGTCTGTTTCCGATTAGTGTCAATAAAGTTACAAATACGACTGTCAAAAAACTACAGTATAATATTGCTTGTCCGTCTGTCAGCCAAGACATTTGAGAAAAGATTGTGTATTGTCCTTGACTTCTTTTAATTATTTCGTCAAGGTTGATATAAATAAAATAAATGCTTATTAAAAAAGATAAAGTCACCAAGACATAATAAAGTGTTCTTTTAAAAACTATAGAAAGTGTCATGCTTGTCCGACTTAAATTGAAGTGTTGTCCAAATTTATAGCAGCCAACGTTAAAGGCTTGGCGATGGGCTGGTATTCATTGCTTGTCAAGCCCGGAACCAAAGCTGAAAATTGTTACTGAAGATGAAGATAACAACTAATAGCTAAATTGATAAGGTCGAGCTGGAACTATTGCTGATATTGATTTGTAGCCGATTGTTATTCCGTCAGCCAGCCTATAGCCAAACCTATTGTTGCCTGCATGTAGCTTTAAAAGATTTGCGATTTATTAAAAAAATATTCGTTTGAACTTTTCGTCGAACTATGATTTTGCTTTAACCTGTTTTGCTTCTTTATAGTCAAGATAAATATCAACTAATGTATCAAAATTTAGAATAGCAAATAAAATAAAGAGTCCAAGAGATAACAGTTGAACCGGTGGTGTCTCAATTGGTCCAATTCTTAGCCAACTTGTACTTATCTGTGCTGTCATTGAGAGCACATTAAATGTTGCCAGTAAAAGATAAATTCCTGTTCCGACGATTGTGAGTTTAAAACTTTTAAAATAGAAGAAGGTTAATATTAGAAATAGTCCAAGTCCAACATAATGTCGCCAAGTAGCTAAAGTGTCTGTCGAAAGAATAATTGTCCAGCAGTAAATTAAAAGTCCAGCCGCAATTACTAAAGGAATTAAAAGAAATATTTTTCGCTTTGTCATTTTCGAATTGAAGGTTGTGTCAAATTGCTATTGCAGGCAACGTGAAGCATTGGCGATGGCTGGGCATTCAATAAATTTTCAGCCGGAACAAAAGTACAGTAAACGAACAAATAGTTGAGATTTTGATTCATAGCTCAATAGAGAATTTTCAGCCCGGACTATAGCCCAATAGCGAACAGAAAGCTGATGAAATGCACGTCTGCCCTGCTATTGCCAATGCGATGTAAGCTGTAGTTTTCTGACGATGAAGACATCACTGCATTATATAATTTCACGGTATCAAAAAATGTCCTCGTATTTGATAGTCCAGGCAAATCAAGTTCCAAATCTTTAGCTTCAATCTTCAGAAAGATATGGTCTACATTCCGATTTATTTTCAAATCGACTTGTTCTAAGAAGGGCATAAAATTGCTTTTGGACACTGCTAAGTCTTTATAGTTCTTGTTGTCGTAGGAAATAGGCATGCTTTTATTGTTGACCTTGGAAATCCCGAAAAATGAAGGGTGTATTCTAAAACTGAATCTTTGTCCGAAAAGTTATAAATAAAGTAGTCAAGAAATGGTGTGAATACTTCCTTATATTTTTTTGTCGAAAAATTAAATTTTACCGCATAGCTGTAAGGCGACCATCTCGAGCCCAAATACATGTAAGAAATCAGTCTTCCGTGTTCGCTGTTATTTGCTGTTCTCGGAAGAGTGTCGAAAGTAAAAAAGTGACCGTAATAATCGCTAGTATCGAAGTCAATTCTTCCATAAACTTTATATAAATCACCATTCCTGTCATATTTCAGGTAGGCTTCATAACCTTTACTATAAAAGATAGTGTCTGGTCGTAAATTCTTTGCGTTATGAAAAGTATCTGAAGTTTTATATTCAGATAAAATAAATTGGGCCTCAGTTTTTCTTCTGCAACCAAACCCGAAGTGAATTAAAAAACAAAACAGCAAATTAAAGCAAGGAAGGTTTTCATTCAATAATGATAAAGGTTCAATTCGGGAAGTTATTTAATTACAGCTTACGAGCAGGGCTTTATGCAGGTTGGGAAATAGAATTTCGTCTGCCCATAACCACTGCTAATTGAAAATATATTGACGAAGTTATATACAAAAGTTGATAGTTATTTGTCTGACTCGAACTGAAGCTGGTATTTGCAAATAGATGATGTTTCAATGTCGAGCCCAACTTGCATAAAACCCAATGTTGTGTGCCGTTCTGCATTAATCTGTTAACATGTTTCAATAACCGTTGTTGCAACTTATCTAATATTGTGATTTGCTTTTATAGTCTTTGCTAGCGATTCCAAGTCGTGAAAAATATTGAAACTATCAATTCCTAATATCTTTAATTGATTTCGAATGTTTTGTTTACTGGCAGCTGGAATATTATAAACTTTTAAACTTTCGTTTTGGTCGGTCGACAAAGTCGGATGTTTTGGGACATGAAAAGTAAAACAACCTTTTTGTTGGTTTATTCTTATGTCAGTTAAATCAGGTCTTACTGGAATTATATAATCAGGAAACTTGTCGACAGTCAACCACAAAAAGATTGCATTTAATGCTTTGTCAAAAATTGGATGTCTACTAGTTATAACTCCTTCAAATGCATGTTTGGCTTTTTGCGTAACCGAAAGTTGAAATGCATCCATCATGTAAAAATTCACCATTTTCAAAGTATCACGTGTGAGAGTAGCAAAATATAAGGCTGCAAGTGGACTTGTCGACCAGTCTAATAATCTTGTTGGCATGCCACTAATGTTGTTGTACAAAATAACGCTCTACATCTGTAACTGGGTTTTTAAATAAACCTGCTGACTGAACTCTAAAGTCTTGGGATAAATGTTGTTCTTTCTTCTTAATCGTTCTTCTTCGCTGCTAACATTAAAATCTTTGCGATAAACACCAGGTTGCAAATCAAATTGACGAGTTTGACCTCTAAACCAATTTCTCAAATAAGAATGTGGGCTGGTATATATTCCAGCTTTGTCGATGATGGTAAGTACGTCTTGTATTGACTCTATTTTACCAGAATAAGAAATTGACATATTGGGTTAAAATTTATTGAGATGCTTTGAACGAATGGCACACAATGTTTGAAGGCTTGGCGATGGGCTGGTATTCATTGCTCGTCAAGCCCGGAACCAAAGCTGAAAATTATTACTGAAGTTGAAGATAACAACTAATAGCTAAATTTATAACGTCAAGCTGGAAACTATTGCTGATATTGATTTACAGCCGATTGTTCTTCCGTCAGCCAGCCTATTGCCAAACCTATTGTTACCAGCAGTACTTCCTTAAAAGCGACCTGAAATTATTGCTTGAAGTCCACTTGCCGCATTCTCAAAATTAATTTCCAGTTTGTCTTCTACTGTCTTGTAAATATGTGTCAACAAATTTCTGTGTCGCCTCTTTTGTTGTTTCAAAAATGTCTAACTCTTTAAACATTAAAACCGCATTGAATTTATAAACTACTTCGGCAAATTATCGTCAGCGTCAATAGTTCCGTGTCCGGTTAATTTTATTGATTGGTTCTCTGTGTCCCACTTGCTAAAAGCCATGTCAACGGATTTTAAAAATCTGTCCTCTCCATTTACTCGAACAGTATGTTCATATAAGTCGCCCGTTTCAGAATTTTCTTTAAACGTTGTGTCACTAAGTTGTTGCGGTGAAAAAATATTGTCAAACACAAGGGAATTAAACATGATGTAATTGTCCTCGCCAGTTGGAAACATTTCAATGTGCCAAGTCATGTAACCATGAGGTTCATAAATACCATAAATGTTTGTTTCCTCGAAGTCAAACGAATCATTGTCATACTGCAAATTTCCAGGAGGTGTCATAATCGTATTGCTGGTAACGGTAGGTATTGCTGAAGGCAGGGTATTCATTGAACATCCCGCCCGGACTACCGATGATTTATAATTTATAGATGAAGATAACACCAAAAGTTGATAAGAATTCCTTCTGCCCGAACGCAAAGATGAACAAAGAACTAAAGCCGATGAAATGCACGTCAGACCTGCTATTGGCAATACATTTGTTGTAAGCAGCTAGTTTGTCCTAACGATTCTTTTACCATCTGGAAAAAGTAATTGTATGATTCCAAATTGTTTATTGCTATACAATGTCGCACTATCATTACTATTAAACTGTGGATTCTGTTTATATACTTTAATGCTATACACATTGTTATAAGCCATTCCATTTATTACAATGGAGTTAACGGCATTCAATGAATCTGGCGTTGCATCCACTCCATAATTATTAAAGTTAATTTCCATTGAAGGTCTGGTGGCTGGCCCTTAAGGTAATATTATAACCGTAAGAAGTGGTATTGAGATTGCTGGAATAAGAAACTCCATAGTATTCTCCAAGATACCTGGTGCCCCCTATTACTGAGAACTGTCTAAAATCATGTTCAAATGAAGTCTGCGATAGAGAATATGTAACAAGGTTTGTATCAATAAATTTGATACTTTGCCCTTGAGAATAGTTTACAAAATCAAGTTCATTAGAAGTAAAATCACGATTCACTTCACGTTTTTTGCATGAAAAAAGTGTCGCAATAATAGCTGTTATATAAATTGAAAGTTTCATAGTTGCTTACAACGGTTTAGCATTGCTGTCAGGTGTGGAATTGGCAGCTATGCAGTTGAGTAAAGATAATCAGATGCCGTGTTGTTCGTCAGCCCAATAGCATTACGTCCAGCCACACTTGCAGCAATGCACTGTTGCCTGCAGGCTTTTGTCAGTTTTGAGATTTTAACCATTTTATCATTTGTTCTGGGTCTGCAATGCTCCATGAATGTGGATGTCTGTTATTTTGCGGCTTTCTGTATCCCTTACTTGTTGTAGTTACTAAAAAAGCTTTGCCATTTCCTAATTTTTGCAATTCATTAATCATTGCTGCCTGGTCTGTAACATTAATGTAAGAATAATCATAGCCTCTTTGGCTCAACCACCATTGAATGTCAGGCTCGGATACAATCATTATTGGGGTTTTGATTAATGCTTTTGTTGCTCTTTGTGTCGTGTCAGAATAAGAGTATGGAGAATTTTCATAAAAATTATTTAACGCTGTTTCAGGTGTTCCTCCCATTTCTTTTTTAATCCTGTCAATCATGTAAGTAACCTCGCCATTTACTTTGTCTGGATTTGATAGCCTTACTACTCGTTTTGCTGCATTATAAAAGCGTTGCCAGTCAAGCGGTGGGTCAATAGCAAAAATGGCTTTGGGCTTAAATGGATAATTCTTTTGGACTGCTAATTCAGCGTATTTGACAACACAAGTTCCGCCAATTGAAAAGCCGCCGATATAAAAATCTTTTCCCCTTAAGCTCATATTTGGTTGCCACAAGGTCAATCATATCTTTTAATGATTTTTGAGAAGCTGTGTCACTTCCGAAATACAAAGAACCTGTTTTTAAAAGTGGTATAATCGTTAATATACCTTGCTGTGCTGCAAGTCTGGGCAGATCTGTTTGAATTAAAACGTCTTTTGGTGAATTTCCAAATCCGTCTAATAGAAACATAAACGAATCTATCTGCCCACTGTGAGGCACAACAGAAATATACATGTTTGCGGTGCTGTCTTTGGCATTCAAATATACAGTTTCAATCTTCTGCCCAAATGAAATAACAGAAGTTAAAAGCGCCAGAATAAGAAAATTATTTTTTAGCATAAAAAGGTGTCATTTAAGCTTGCAGGCAACGAGCAGGGCTTTATGCAGGTTGGGAATTAGTATTCCGTCTGCCCATAACCGCTGCTGATTGAAAATATGTTGATGAAGTTATGTACAAAAGCTGATAGTTATTCGTCGGCTGGAACTGAAGCTGGGATTTGCAATTAGCTGATGTTACAATGTCAAGCCCAACTTGCATAAAACCCAATGTTAGGTGCCGTAAAAGTCACTCAAAGTTGATTTGATAAGATGTTTTCTGAGGTCTCTTACTTAAATTATCTTCCCAAGTGTCGCTCACAAGCAAACCTTTGTCGTTATACTCATAAATAGTCGTTGATGAAACACCATTTGAAGATTTTTCAACAAGCTTTATCAGTTTGCCAGTGTTATCATATAAATAAGTCAATGTAATGATGGTGTTGAAATAATATGAATTGGTCTTCTTTTCTGTGATTTGTTTTTTGTCAGAGTATTTATAATTTACTCGTTCTTCTTTGCCAATCGTATTGTTTGTTTTGTCTTCTTGTATTAATAAATTGTTTGCGTCATATTTATATTTTGTCACCGAGTTGCCCATAATTCCTGATGTCTGTGTCTCTGAAATTTTATTCCCATTTGCATCATAATCATAAACCCAAGTTGCATCAATTGCGTCGTTGGAGATTGTCTCCTTTTTGATAATTTGGTTTTTGTTATTGTAATAATACTTTGATGTAGAATTGATGTCGCCGTTGGTAGTATATGTTCGTTCTTCAATAAGTTGCAATGAATCATTATAAAATAGTTCTCTGTCAATATGAAATGTTTGGTCTTTATTGAGAGAACTTTGTTTTACAAAATCGCCTTTGTCATTATAGAACTCGGTGTACTTAATTTTTCCATCACCGTCAATTGTCGTAATTGACTTGATTTTGAATTTTACTATGTCAGACTTACTGATTTCTTGTCCAACAGAAACCTGAACAAGAAAAAAGGAAAGTAAAATTAAAAAGATTTTTGATTTCAAGGTCTGTCAATTTATGGCACCTAACGATACGGCTTTGTGCAGGCGGGATAATAGAATTCCGTCTGCCGGAACCATAGCCAAATTTATAGTAAATTGTTCATTGTTATTATTATTGCTCAACAGAGTTACGTCAGATGAAACTATGGCTGAAACATGCACCAATGCTAATTGTTAGCAGGTCTGCCCCGCTTGTGCAAAACTGCTTGTTGGCTGCGGTGTCCGAAAATTAATCAAAATTATAGCCAATAGAAATTCCTCCCCATTGATGTATTTTTTTGTCTAAAAAATAAGGAGTATAATCTATACGCCACATAAAACCACCATTTTCTATCGCCTGACTTCTATATCCGATATTAATGGAAGGGATAATTCTGTCTTTCGCTTTAAACTTACCAATTTTATCCGCAATACTATTCTTTTGTGCATACAAAAAATTAATTCCAAATTCTAAATCGTGTCCAACCTCTTGACTATACTCCATGTCCGCATAAGTATTTATACCGACCAAAATTAGTAATGCTGTGCCATTTGATGAAACCGGATGAAGATTAACCGCAGGATTAAACGTATATTTTGGTGATGCTCCAATGCCTAGCCTAAGTCCATAATTTTTGAAATCTCTGATGCTGTCTTTAAACCTAAAGTCATAATTAAGTGTTCCTGTCAAACTAGAACCTGCACCCTCTAAAAATATTGCATTGTGCTTTTGTGCTATGCTTGCATTTGTATAAGAAATAAATAAAGTTATCAAAAGAGCTTTCATTTTTCATTTTTAGAAAATGTTCTTCATCGCAGCCAACGATGACGGCTTGGCGATGTGGCGGTATTTGAAAATCGTCAGCCCGTAACCGTCGCTAAATTTATAAATAAAAGTTCATTGTTTATTCTATTGCTCGGCGTTATTCGTCGGCTGGAACTAAGCCGATTAACGAACAAAAAGCTGAGAATATATTCGTCGCCCCGCCATATTGCCAAACCGCCTGTTGGCAGTAGCTTTTCTCTGTCACCGCTGTAAAAAGCCAATGTAATCTGCAACTTTTGCCCATCTGTTATATTTGTTACCTGTCTTATGCTTTATCATTTCTAACCATTCTTGAGATTTTTTGTCGCCGTACTCTGCGAACGCTTCAAGTTGATATATTTCAAGTTGTCGAGTGTTGTAAACCTGTTTTGTGTTTTGTGGAAAGACACCTTTAAATTCATTATAGCCACCGTCAATTAATTGAAGATTAAATTCTCTTTTGTCTTTTATGAGATTTGAAATGTTTTTAAATTCTTGTTGAGGATAAAAAGTTAACTCTGATAAATCAAAAGTCAAGTCATTAGGTTTTATCATTGTCTTAGTTGGTATTTCCAAAGTGCCGCCGCCGAAAGTTTGCGTAGAATTTGTCAACCCAACTTGCTCGTCACTGTAACCAACTAAAAACTTGCCGTCAGAAAAGGAAATGTCAAGATATGTATTTACCATCTTTATGAATGCAAAATCTAATTCGGGAACTCTTACTATGAGATAACCAGATGGAGAATGTCCGACTGCAACAGCAAAATATTTTGAATTGTTTGTCCAACAACAAAGCCTTTCACTTACTACGGTTAATGGTTCAAATTTTTCAATAATTGTGTCACAGTTATCAAGTAAAGTAAAAAGTCCTTCATAGGTCGACATTCTAATTTCCTGAAAATGTGAAAACGCAATTTTGAATTTTTTGTCAGGTGAAACAACATAATGAACATATTCCATATTAACCGATGAAGTATCTTTGATTGGGTTCCTGAGAAATTTTGAAGTGTCCAATTAGAGGTCTTTAAAGTTACTGCCAACGTTGAAGCATTTGTGAAGGCATGGCAATAGCGAACTGTCAGCTGGTACAAATGTTTAATTGAAAAACTGGTGATGAAGATAATTACAAATGTTGAATAGCATAATGTCAGACGATAACAAAAGATGATAAGAATTACCGACGCACAAGTGCTGCTGGTCAAGCCATGCTTTTACAAATGCACATGTTGGTTGCAGTTTTTTTTATTTAGATGTTTTGTCTGATAATTTTTTATTGTCAGATGTTTGTCTAAATATGGTTTTGAACTCTGCTTTGAACTCTCTGTCGTTTTCGAGACTATTAATATTGATTGAATGGTTTGCAGCATTAATCAGTCGTTCGTTGCAAAAACTTTTATTATTTGGTACTTCATACTCAAAGTATGCGATTAAAACTCTAACTCCATTTTTCATTAATGCTCTTATAAGTGGAACAAAATCTCCGTCACCAGTTACAAGAACTGCCATATCTATTTTGTCGTCTAAGCCAACTTGAAGTGTCTCAACAGCCATGTAAACGTCAATACCTTTTTCACCTTGTGTTTCCGACATTGGAACATTCTTCGGTTCGATTCCTGCGTGCAACAAGTCAAGGAATCTTTTTCTGTCTAACCGTAAATTGTTTTCTTGCGCTTGGCTTTCTTTATGAACTCCTTGAAACCAGGCTGAGTAAACAACTTTATACGAAGTGTGTCCTTGTTCTTTTGTCCGAATATAATTTTCTAAGAGTTTATGAAATTCTTGAAATGATAGCCAACCGTATTTTTGTCCCCAAAAATAATTTTGAGCTTTTGTAAAAAAAGTTCCGTCATAAAAGACTCCAATTCGCAAGAAATTTTTTGTACTCATAAGCTGTCATTAAAATTGCAACCAACGATAGGTATTGCCGATGGCAGGATATTCAATGAACGTTCTGCCCGGAACTACCGATGATTATATAATTTATTGATGAAGTTAACAACAAAAGTTGATAAGAATTCCTTCTGCCCGAACCCAAGATGACCAAAGAACTAATGCTGATGAAATGCACGTCAGACCTGCTATTGGCAATACACTTGTTGGGAGCAGGCTCGAATAGAGGTCCATTCTAATTTCCTTCAAATGCATCTACTTGTTTTGACGCAACGGTTAATATTCTACTGCTCTTGTCTAATTTAAAATAATTATCATAAACGAAAATAGAATCCTTTATACCAATATCACCATACACTACTTTGAAAGATTTAATATATTGCTGAAAGTAGTCATTATATTCAGTTATTTGTGATTCAATCACCTTGGAATTGTAAATCCCCAATGAACCGCAGCTCCACAAATATTCAACAAATTCTTTGGCTTTGCTTGTATCGAGTTGTCCATTATATGTGCCAACTGTGTCCGGCATTTTAAATTTGTCAAGTAGTGGCAAAAAATAACTTGTTTTATGTATTCTTGATAGAATAACGTCATTTATATTGGTTGTGCTTTGCCGTTTAAACTCAAAATATTTTTCAGTTTCACTTTCAGAAATAATTGCCCGATGTACCGAGCTATATTCATCTGAGCTGTCAGACCATGCTAATGCTTGATTTTTATCATTAGTTGATAACTCAATCCATATGTCCTTTCTTAAAGAAAGAGGTGTTACACTTACTGTATTCTCATAATAACCTGAATCATTTTTATAAAACCCATTCGGGTACAAGTAATTAATATTATATGCTAACTGAACAATTTGATTTTCCTCTGCTGTTCTATTACTACCAATAGGTTGATTAACTTTTTGTTTACTACAGCTGGTTATTAACAAAAGGAATGCAATCAATATTATTAGGTACTGTCTCATTGACTTTGAATTAAGCGGCAATTATTTGTCGTTAAGTACGCTTGCTCCCAACACGTAAATATATGATATTATACGCTAATTGTTTTTAAAAGTGTATCTTAATAATCAATCACTTAGCGTTCAACATTTTGTATTGTTGTTAGTACAATCCACCAATGCTTTTCACCAATCTATACCTCCGCTCTTATATAAATCATCGAAAGGACTTAGGATATTTACCAGTTGCTTCTTGCTCACATGTAAATATCGCTCTGTGGTTCGAATGTTAAAATGTCCAAGCAAATCTTTTATGTATTTTATATCAGTCCCTTTGTCAAGCAGGTGAGTTGCAAAACTATGGCGCAGGCTGTGTATTCCCACATCCTTACTTATGCCCGCTTTCTCTTTGGCCTTTGCAAATATTTGTTGTAACGTGCGTGTTGGATAAGCTGCAAAAGTTTGTTCTGACTCAAACAAATATTCTTTAGGACGGTATTTGTATTCGAGTAAGTATTTCCTTAAAATATCTAACAATAAAGGGCTTAAATTCACATACCTGTCTTTTTTGCCTTTTGCATTTTCAACCAATATTTGCATTCTCTTACTATCTATGTGCTTTATTTTTAATGCTGCAACCTCACTTACCCGCAGCCCTGCGCTGTAAGCCGTAAAAAGTATAGCTTTATGCTTTTTATTGGTTAATGCATTAAACAAATTTTTTAGCTCATCTTCATTTAATAGCCGGGGTAATTGCAACGGCTTCTTTGGCCTTGGTATTTCAAAGAAAAATTTTTCCCGGTGAAGCACCTGCTCATAATAAAACTTTAATGCGTTAATACGGCTGTGCAGTGTATTTTCTTTTAACCCGCTTTTCAGGCACGATAATAAATAACGCTGCAGATGCTCCGGTGTTAAATGCTGCACGGGCACATTGCCCAGCAGTTGAAGCAGTTGCATCAATTCATTACGGTAGGTGCGTATGGTGCTGAAACTGTAGGCTTTCAATTGCAGGTGCTGCAGGTATTTTTGTAATTCCCTTTTATTCCCGTCACTTATCAGCGCAGTGCGTTGCAGGTTTTGTGTGACAGGATAATCTGCAGGCTGCCGCAGTAACGGCGTAACAGTTGCGGATAGCGAAGGTTTGATGACCGGCGGAGCCTTCTTTTTTGCCAGCAAATATTGTTTTAGCTCGGCAGTTTGCAGTACTGCTTTGCCTTTCAATGCCTTTGCCAGCTTCTCATAGTCTTTTTCTGTGCAGGGTATATACCAGCATTTGTTGTTTCTACTCCATGTAGCGCCACCTTTCTTTTGCAAATAATGATTCAGCATAGCGTTTGGCTCGCAATAAATGCCTATACGTTCCCCGCTCCTGTGTTGCAATGGCCGTAGCTTTATTATTTCCATATATTAAAAATAATTTTTTTTTATTTCTATTTATAAAAAAAAAGCACTGAATATACGCAGCCGCCTGTGGTCTTGCTTATACATTGTGAAAGCTTAACACACAGGCTTTTCAGGTAATTGCACACAATGCAGCCCGCACACATGCCATGCTGGTGGCCCTGCGCGCAATACAATAGGGGTTGTTTGCCCTGCTCCCGGTATTGTTTGCCATGCTGGTGGCCTTGCGGGCGATACAACAGGGGTTGTGTGCTATGTTCTCCCAAATGTTTGCCATTTTGGTGGCTTTGCGTACCATGCAATGGGGCTTGTTTGCCATGTTTTCGCCATTGTTTGCCATGTTTCTGGCAAAAACATACCGCCTGGCAACCTATGCGAAGCAAAAGGGCTGAAATACATATAGAAAAATTACGAGGGCAGAAAAGTCATCATTACAGGCTCATTATCAGCAGGTTGGCACGGCCGCCCTGTTGTTGCTATGCTGGTGCGGTTCATTTTTTATGGGCTTTTTACCATAAAAAAATCGGGCAACAATACTCTTGACTGGCATGCAGCAGCGATATACTTTTGCTCCTATTAATAACAGCCTTCCTGGATAAACAAAAACCAAAAGAAGGCACAAAACTCCCTCTTATGAAGAAATTGATCATGACTTTCTTTGCATTGGTAAAAACAAGTTTTGCGAGATTAAAAATCTCCGATTTGCTGCAAAAGTCAAACACCATTTATACGGCTATGCTTGGCAATGCCTCGTTTCCTAATCCTGTGCCTGACATGCCTACGTTGCAAATCTTAATACAAAATTTGCAGCAGGCTCAAACGGTGGTGGATAACGGTGACCTCTCCGGCATTCCGGCAAGAGATGAAGCACGTTCTCAGCTGCTGGTGGCTTTGAAGTCAATTGGTACCTATAACAATTTCACGGCCCAGGGCTCGGCAGCATTGCTCTCTACCACAGGCTACGATATATATAAGTCGGGCCAGCCGGTAATTCTGCAGCCTATAAAAAGCATTACGGCCATCAGCATGCCGAACACAAATGCAGTAGGGGTAAAGGTAGCGGGCGCTAAGGGTGCCAAAAGCCTGATGTTTCAATATACTACTGACCCTAACAAAGCCGACGGAAGCTGGGTAAGTGTAAGTAATACCAAGCGCAAGTTCACTATTGAAAATCTTGTGAAAGGGACGGAGGTGTTTGTTCGTGTAATTGCCTCTGGCTCTAAAGGCCAGCAGGAAGTGAGCGAAACGATATCAAGATATGTGCAGTAAGCTGTTACTGTTTGCAGAACGCTTTTCTCATTTTTTAAAGGATGGCCACCGAAAGGTGGCTTTTTTATTTCTTATCTTTTTATGCAAAAAGGCACAAAAGTGCAAGACTGGCGTAAAGATTTTACTACGAAAAGGCTTTCGTGCTTTATCTTTTTGCCTTGACGCAAAAGGAAACAAAAAAGTCAAGACTGGCATAATTGCTCCGCATATCCAGTCGGCAGCGCCCGGGAGTCTGCTGATCTACAACGGCATTGCGAAATCCTGCACGTCATTGCAAATCCCTAAACGTCATTGTGGAACCCTTACACGTCATTGCGAGGAGCGCTACACGAGCATTCCGATTTAAAGAGGTTTGTTAGCGACGAAGCAACCTCACGCATAAGCATCGTTTTCAACAGACATTTGTATCGTAATCACAATAATTTCAACACTATTTATTTTGATAATTAATGTATTATAATAGAAATCTCTTTTTTGCTTTTTATCTTTTTGCCTTGACGCAAAAAGAAACAAAAAGGTCAAGACTGGCATAATTGCTCCGCATATCCAGTTGGCCAGCGCTCGGGAGTCTGCTGATCTACCACGTCATTGCGAATTGCTAAACGTCATTGCCAAATCCATAAACGTCATGCGAACTACTGCACGTGATTGCGAGGAGCGCTATGAGAGCATTCTGATTTAAAGAGGTTTGGGAGCGACGAAGCAACCCCATGCAAAAGCGTTGTTTTTAATAGACATTTGTGTACTAATTATAATAATTGAAAATGGCATTTGTTATGATAATGAATGTATTATAGTATAAATCTCTTTTTGTGCTTTTATCTTTTTGCCTTGACGCAAAAAGAAACAAAAAGGTCAAGACTGGCATAATTGCTCCGCATATCCAGTCGGGCAAGCGCCCGGGAGTCTGCTGATCTACCACGTCATTGCGAATTGCTAAACGTCATTGCCAAATCCATAAACGTCATGCGAACTACTGCACGTCATTGCGAGGAGCGCTATGAGAGCATTCCGATTTAAAGAGGTTTGGGAGCGACGAAGCAACCTCACGCATAAGCGCAGTTTTCAATAGACGTTTCGTGTCTTGGGTGTAATAATTTCAATACTGTTTTAATTTGATAATTAGTGTGTTATGCTGTAAATCTCTTTTTGTGCTTTTATCTTTTTGCCTTGACGCAAAAAGAAACAAAAAAGTCAAAAACTAACCCGAATGGCTCCGCCCGTTTGTCCGGGCTAAGCTTCCGGAGTCTGCGTATCTACGATGTATTGCTCATTCCTAAACGTGATTGCGAATCACTCTAAACGTCATTGCGAACTACAGTACGTCATTGCGAGGAGCGCTATGGGAGAATTCGAATTTAAAGAGGTTTGTTAGCGACGAAGCAACCTCACGCATAAGCGCAGTTTTCAATAGACATTTCGTGTCTTGGGTGTAATAATTTCAATACTGTTTTAATTTGATAATTAGTGTATTATGCTATAAATCTCTTTTTGTTCTTCTTATCTTTTTGCCTTGACGCAAAAAGAAACAAAAAAGTCAAAAACAACCCGAATGGCTCCGCCCGTTTGTCCGCCTGGGCTTCTGGAGCCTGCGTATTATAATGTCTTTTTGAATAGCGTTGTTGGGACGCCCCTGTGAAACCTTAATGTCATTGCAAAATGCTTACACGTCATTGCGAGGAGCGCTATGGGAGAATTGAATTTAAAGAGGTTTGTTAGCGACGAAGCAACCTCACGTAGCAGCGTTAATGCATGAGGTTGCTTCGTGCCTCGCAATGACGTGTCCTTTTAAATCTCGAAATCCTTTAATCACTTTAATCAGTGATTCCAGACAATTGCCCCGTGCCTCGCAATGACGTGACCCTTAACTCAGTGTAATCCTTTCAGCCTTTTAATCAGTGATTCAGACAATTCCTTCGTACCTCCATGACATTTGAAAAATAGAAGTTCAAGTTTATAAAAAATGATAAAGAAATAAGGTGTCGCCGGTAAAGGCCGGCTTGGGCTGGTCTTTTATTTCAAGCTGAATAAAAAGGGTGGCTTTGGTAATACCCCTCAGGTTGATGATGGACTTAAGCGATACCCTGCACCGCACTTCACTGTTGACTGTAACAGCCTGCCCAAACTTGAGCTGCTCTATTCCATAATTCACTTCCATCTTAAGGTTTTGCACATCCACCACCTGTTTCCAGAAATACGGAATAAGAGAAAGCGTAAGGTACCCGTGTGCAATGGTAGTTTTAAATGGACTTTCTTCTTTCGCCCTCGCCGCATCTGTATGGATCCATTGATGGTCGAGCGTGGCATCGGCAAACTGGTTGATCTGTTCCTGCGTTATTTTATGCCAGTTGGATACGCCGATCTCTTTGCCTAAATGCGATTCAAATTCTGCATGACTTTTTATAATTACCATGGCCGCTAAATTAAAGGAATGATTTGTTTTGGTAAGATTAGTTCATTTTTTATAAATAGGATTACATCATCATAGAAAGTTCCTTTGGCGGGTAAAAAAATAAAGTCGCATAAAGTATTTTATAAATACATTGCACAGATCAATAAATAGTAATAACAAATACGATACTGCACATGCAAAATAGCGCAACCTCAATACAGCCGTGGCTTTCTGTAAGTAACAGTGCAAAAGCAGGAGCATTTTATAAAGAAGCCTTTGGAGCAATTGAAACCTATCGCATGGAGACGCCTGATGGCGGGCTGGTACTTAAGCTTTCTGTAAACGGTGCTGAATTTTGGGTAAGCGGACAAATGACCGATGGAGATGAAACTACCGCTACTACTCTAAAACAGGATACTATTAGATTGGTTCTGGTAGTAGAAGATCCGGATACTGCTTTTGCAAAAGCAATAGAGGCCGGTGCTACAGAGGTATTCCCGGTTGGCGAAGATTTCGGATGGAGGCTGGGAAGGCTTTCTGATCCTTTTGGACTTGACTGGGAAATTGGCAAACAATTGACAGATTAGCTTTTCCGGTATCATGTAATGTTCCTCCCGCTCGCTAAAACTTTGTGAAAGTAAGCGTCGTATATTTAAAAAATTTCCTAATTCCATCAGTCGGCCAAAAGAGAGAGGCCATTTGTAACGAGGCCATCATCAAAAGTATTTATGAAGAAGTTAATAGCAGTATCTGCTATAATCATATCAACACTATTTTCTCAAACCTATGCACAAGGTATTGTGAAGGGGAAAGTGATGGATAAGGTAACAAGGGAGCCGCTGGAACTGGCCGTAGTTACTAATCTGCGGACGGGAAATAAATTGCTTACAGACAGAACGGGGAGTTTTATTTTAAAAAATGTGCTGCGCGGTGATTCTGTAGCGATCTCTTATATAGGTTATAAAACTGTAACCGTTTCTGCTAACAATCCCAATCATGTATTAAATGTTCCGATGATAAAGGGTGCCATAGACCTTTCAGAAGTTGTGATCACTTCACACTCGAATAATCTTTCTACAATGCGTGCGCTCAGCAATCTTGATCTGAATATGAGGCCGGCACGCTCTGCCCAGGACATGCTTCGGCTGGTGCCGGGATTGTTTACAGCCCAGCAGGTAGGCGGTGGCAAAGCAGAACAAATATTTTTAAGAGGATTCGATGCAGATCATGGTACTGATGTGAATATTTCTGTGGATGGCGTCCCGGTTAATTTAGTATCGCAGGCACACGGGCAGGGTTGGGCAGATTTGCATTACGTAATACCCGAAACTATTGGTAGCTATGATTTTGGCAAAGGTCCATATTATGCCAGCAAAGGAGATTTTACCACGGCTGGTTATGTGGGTTATAATACCGTGAATGTTTTAGATAAAAATATGGTGAAGGTCGAAGGGGGTCAGTTTAGTTCCGGCAGGGCTGTGGTGATGATGAACCTGCTAAGCGAAAAAGCAAAAGAGCGCGGCGTGAGTGCTTATGTGGCCGGAGAGGCCTTATATACCAACGGTCCCTTTGATTATCCGCAACATTTTCAGCGGTATAACCTTATGGCTAAGCTGAATGCACCGGTAAGCAGTAACAGTAGTTTATCGGTATCATTAACGGAATTTACTTCAAGCTGGCGGGCATCGGGCGAAATACCCGACAGGGCAATAGCAGAGGGTTATGTAAAAGACCGCTTTGGAGTGATAGACAGTGGCCAGGGCGGCAATACCAACAAAACTATTGCTAATGTAAGGCTTACAACCAATCTTCATCATGACCTGGTATGGGCTAACCAGGTATACTATTCTCATTACTATTTTAACCTGCTTACTAATTTTACTTTTTATCTTGTTGATCCCATAAACGGAGATGAATTCAACCAGCACGAGGTAAGAGACTGGGGCGGATATAATAGTACGCTAACCAAGCATACGTCTTATAAAAATGCTACTCTCACTTCTGTAGCCGGGTTAAGTTTCCGCTACGACCAGACACATCCAAGCTGGCTGGCACATTCACTTGACCATCATATTTTAAATTACCTGCAGCTCGGAAACATCCATGAAAGTAACCTGAATGGCTATCTTGATGAAACGCTCGAAACCGGCAAATGGCTTTTTAATGCGGGAGCAAGAGTTGACTACCTGCACTTTTATTATTTAAGCACTGCTCCCCTTTCCGATACTGCAGCAGCTATGTATAGTGGGGTAAATCCAAGACAGGGAAAATCCATCATTAGTCCCAAACTCAATATTCAATACACGGTCAACAGCCAGGTACAACTATATGTAAAAACAGGCAAGGGCTTTCATTCCAACGATGCACGTGTAGTGATTGGCAATGAAGGTTTTCAAACATTGCCCGCAGCTTACGGAGCGGACATTGGCATCAACCTGAAGCCTGCGCCGCGGCTCTTTATCAACGCGGCTTTATGGTATATATATTTGCAGCAGGAGTTCACGTATGGCTCGGACTATGGCGATGAAAGTGTAAGCCCCGGTGGAAAAACAGAAAGAAAAGGGATTGATTTTTCTACACGATACCAGATAACCAAATGGTTATTCAGCGACCTCAATATAAACCTTGCAAGGCCACGCGCATTGGGAGTACCGAAGGGCGAGGATTACCTGCCTACTGCGCCTACGTTTACCAGCACTGCGGGCTTGTTTGTTCGCTTTGCCAATGGCGTCAATGGCGGCATCAGCTACAGGTACCTGCACAACAGACCTGCCAATGAAGATTATACGCTGGTTGCCAAAGGATATTTTCTTGCAGACATGACCGCAAATTATACCCGAAAAAAATATGAAATAGGTATCTCGCATAGAAAATCTTTTTAACCAGGTATGGTATGAATCGCAGGTGGAATATGTATCCAGGTTAAAGTATGAAACCGCACCTGTAGATCAGGTGAGCTATACAGCCGGCGTGCCTTTTTTTGCAAAGCTTAAGTTGTCTTTATTTTTCTAAACTACCTGGTGCCTTATTACATAATCAATTTAATGATGTTTAAGGTTTAACGAAAACAATTTATCCGTAAACTGTATAAGATTAATAAAAAGAAAAGAATGATACCTTACACTCTTAAATGTGTGCAACGTTTTTATGCTGGCAGCGGTCAGTATTGTAATTCTTTTTTATATGAAAAAAATAATATTGCGCAATGTGATTGCAATAATTTTGGTAACGTTTAGTACTTCTTGCAGAAAAGCCTTAACCTCCGCAGATACCACCCACCCTATAGTGTTGCCCGCAAATGGCGTTTCGGTTGTAACTGCCAGCAATCGTTTTGCTTTTAATTTTTTTCAAAAAACGCTGCAACAAGATAGCATCAACAGCAATAAGCTTATTTCACCGTTAAGTATATATACTGCCTTGAACATGGTATATAATGGCGCCAATGCTGCCACTAAAGACTCGATGTCTGCTGCATTGCAGCTCTCCGGTATCAATATCAGCGACCTGAACAATGTATGCAAAGTATTAATAAACCAACTGCCTTCGGAAGATAAAAAGGTACAGTTTTCTATTGCCAATAGTATCTGGTACGATCAAAGTAATTTTCAGCCGTTGCCTGCATTTTTACAAACAATAAATAATTACTACAATGCGTCCGTGCAGGCACTGAACTTTTCTGATGCAAGTGCGACGGGTACTATCAATAAATGGGTAGCACAGAAAACTAATAATAAAATTCCGACAATCATTGATAGAATAAATCCAGGCGACTTAATGTATCTTATTAATGCCATCTATTTTAACGGCGCATGGCAGTCTGCTTTTAAAACATCCGATACTTATAATGATGTATTCCATCTGCAGGATGGCAGCACTTCCAGTGTTCCGTTCATGCACCAAAGAATGGCCGCAAAATTTTTTACGGATAGCACGCTTTCGATGGTGGAGTTGCCTTACGGCGGCGGAAAAAGTTACAGCATGTACGTGGTATTGCCTAACACCGAGCAATCGGTTTATAATTTCGCCTCCTCATTAAACGCAGACATGCTTGCAAGCGATATCAGCCAAATGTATACGACCACTTTGAATATAACGCTGCCTAAATGGGAATACACGTATTCTATAGATGATATGAACCCAGAACTTGCTTTGCTGGGAATGAACATCACGCTACATCCCGGCGCTGATTTTTCCAACATGTATAAAGCCTCCCAGGTGCAACCTTATATCAGCCGGGCTATACACAAGGCATACATTAAAGTGGATGAACAGGGCACTGAGGCTGCCGCAGCAACTGCAGTAGGTATGGGTTTCACAGCTGTGATGAATCCTGCAGCTATAAAAGCAGATCATCCTTTTTTATACGCTATCATCGAAAAACAAACGGGCACGATTGTCTTTATGGGTATTGTAAATGATCCTCTCAGGAAATAAAAAATCCTTATTTACAATTCTATTTTAATATAAATCTCTTTTTTCTTTATAAAAAGAAAACCTAAGCATTGTCTTTATTTTATAAAATAAAAATTTGCGTAGTTAAATAACTACATGTATATTCGTAGCCAAATAACTACATGAATGATAAATGCTATTATTTAATAAAAAATATTTTCTTTAAATGAATTTAAGAAGAGATGTTTTCCAGGCAATAGCAGATCCTACAAGAAGAGCTATTCTTCTGCTGGTTGCTTCGCAATCCATAACAGCAGGGGCAATAGCTTCGCACTTCGATACAGCAAGACCAACCGTATCAAAACATTTGCAAATACTCACCGAATGCGAGTTGCTTACACAAGAGCAAAACGGCAGGGAAGTTTATTATCACATCAATGCAAAAAAAATGAAAGAAGTAGCAGATTTTATTGAGCCATTCCGCAAAACGTGGGATGACGAGATTTAATAAATTAGAATCGGTAATGAAAAAATATAAATCCAAAAAATAAAATAATTATGGAGCAAAAAACAAATATTAAAGCAGAAGATGGCAAACAGGAATTAACGATTACAAGGGAATTCGATTTGCCGTTGGAATTACTTTTTAAAGCGTATGCAGAGCCTGAAATTATTGAGCAATGGATGGGAACGAAGGTGCTGAAACTTGAAAGTAAAAAACATGGTGGCTGGCAGTTTGAAACAACTGATGGCAAAGGCAATACAATGTTTAAAGCTAATGGCGTGATCCATGAATTTATCCCGGACCAAAAAATAACACGCACATTCGAAATGGATAAAACACCTTTTGGCGTTCAGCTTGGAGATTTATGAATTTGAATAACTGACTGACGAGACAAGTAGACTTAACATGCATGTAATATATGAGTCTGTTGCACAAAGAGACCAGGTGCTGAAGTTGCCATTTGCACAAGGCATAAACATGGGCACATAATCGTTTGCAGGAAATCGTAGGCAAAATTAAAATAAAGAAGTATGTCAAAAAGAAATAAAATTATTTATTGGATTGCGACTATCTGGCTTTCCTTAGGTATGACGGCAACCGGCATCGGACAATTAATTAAAATGAAAAACGGGCAAGGTGGCGCTGATATGATTACGCATTTAGGCTATCCTGTTTACCTGCTCACATTGCTTGGTATTTGGAAAGTGTTGGGAGTTATTGCCGTGCTCATTCCTAAGTTTCCCTTACTAAAAGAATGGGCGTATGCAGGCTTCTTCTTCATCATGACGGGAGCAATATTTTCGCATCTTGCGATTGGTGATCCTGTCAGTGCAATATTTCCCTCGTTGCTATTGCTGATCCTGGCATTCCTATCCTGGTATTTTAGACCTGATGAAAGACGCTTACGTGGCTCATTTAACGTTTAAATTTGTATAAACAAAGAGGCAATGAATACAAATCCTAAAGCGGATTGGTTTTTTAATAAAGCTACTCCATGGCAGAAAGAATATGAGAAATTGAGAATGATTGTTCTTGAGTGCGGCTTAACCGAAGCGTTAAAGTGGGGCTGCCCTTGTTATACTTTTCAAAACAAAAACATTGTTTTAATACATGGTTTTAAAGAATACTGTGCATTGCTTTTTTTTAAAGGAGCTTTATTAAATGATGCTAACAGCATTCTTATTCAGCAAACAGAAAATGTACAGTCAGGACGGCAAGTTCGGTTCACTAATGTCTCACAAATAACAAAGATGAAGACTGTGCTGAAAGCATATATCCATGAAGCAATCGAAGTAGAAAAAGCAGGCTTAAAGGTGACATTGAAAAAAACTGAAGAATATAAAATGCCGGAAGAACTTCAAGAAAAATTAAATACCGATGCTACGTTAAAAGCTGCTTTTGAAGCATTAACTCCGGGACGGCAAAGAGGCTACATCTTTTATTTCTCACAACCCAAACAATCCAAGACCCGGCAAGCAAGAATTGAAAAAAGCAGGCAGCAAATTTTAAATGGCAAGGGATTTAATGATTAATATTCTCCTGATAAAAATTATCCCAAAAACGTGTGGCACCTAACAGTTATGTGATAAACGAAATCATCACTGCTTCAGGAAAGAAACAGGTCAAGCATTTCTGTTATTTTTTGTATCCGTTTCCTGTTTATTGAATAGTTTATGAATTTCCCTTTGCGCTGCTGCGTTACTAATCCCGAACGCCTGAGCACTGCAAGATGCTGTGATAGTACGGATTGCTCCATATCAAGTTTTTTATAAAGATCAGTTACATTTAAAGTGTTACTTTCACTTAGTTCGCTCATGATTTTTTTGCGGATAGGATGGTCAAGCGAACGCATTACCAGGGTTGCCTTTTTTATTTTATAAATATCCATACCGCAACAGGTATTGTCGGCTTCGGGAACTGTGTTTGTTGTTGGATGGCTGGCAACCATAGATGAGTTGTACTAAAAAATTTTAAGAAAATTATATCAATAATAAATATGTTACCGAAATGTTGATAAATATTTTTGCGAAGATGTATTGTTGAATAACTCTGCCTTGTAAATTTAGAAAATGGAAATGGAAGAAGAATACCTCACACTCAAAACAATTTTTGATATAGTAAAGCACGATCCAAGTCCGGAGACATATCTGTGTAGTGCAAGGGAAATAATATTGCGGCAGCTAAACGGGTGGGAAGTAATACAACTTCATTTGAAAGCGCTTGCTGAAAAAGATTTAATAGTTATAAAACAACTTGATAAAATAGCCATATCCATAACAGGGAAAGGAATAGAAAAGATAAAGGCCAACGCATTGCGTCGCGAGCGTTTATACTAAAGCCTTTCAGCCGCAAAGTTTATTGATTAATAAGAACCAGGAACAAAAGACCCAGCCCAGCAAGAAGGCTTACAAGCAATATTCCTTTAAGCGCTTCCTTTTCTTCATTTTGCTCTTCCATGATATTTTATTTATTAGTTTCAAGGACGAAATTAAAACCGGTATTTAATAAAAACAAATTGTTATTAGCTAAACGTTATTTATAGTATGGCGTATGCGCATCTGCAAAAGCCTTTTGTGCATCTTCCCAATTTTTATTTATATCATTTATCTCCGCATATATATTTTTATTAGTGTTGTTATAGCTTTCAGTTGCATTATTAAATTCCTTCAGGCTGCTATTATAAGCATCTACATCTTTTTTCGTTCTGTCTCTTTCATCTTTTGCGTCCATAGCTTTTTGCATTTTTTCAAAGCTTTCTTTTTTCAAAAAATAATCCATTTGCTTTGGCAGTTCAGTTTCGCCCATTTTTTTATAAAGCTGTAAAGATCTTCTACATGCATTCACCAGTGATGGATCATTGTCAAAAGGCTTGATGGTATCCAGGCTTACAAGGCCTTCACTGGCATATTTTATTAATGAATTTCTCCCCTGCTCTGCCTGTGTTATTTTACCTGCATTTAATGCTTTTACTATCTCATTATTTTGCCAGTTGCATTTAAAAAACAGCAGGTATATTTCATTTTCATAATGCGTTTCCCGGCTTGTTTCATCGAGCTTTATACTTAGCTCATCTTTTGCATCTATAAGATTTATATTATTCTTTGCAGCAAAAGCTTTAGTGGCTTCATTCATTTTAGCTTCCGCTTCATGCAGCTTGGCATTTGTTTGTTCCTGCAATAAAAGATAGGCCTGCATTTCATCGTATGATTGTTCGGCAATATCTTCAAGATTTACAATTTTGCCATAGTCATCGTTAAAAACATTGTAGCAAAGCTTTATATAATCAATACTGCTCTGGCGAAGAGAATTATCACCTTTATATAAGGGCAGATCGATAGTTTTAAACCGGCAATCGTCTATGCTTTGCAATGCGGCCTGCCTCATCTTTTCTACCTTTCTTGCTCTGCGGCCATGCGAAGCAGCACTCATATATGCCATATATTTCTGATTCATTTCTAGCTGCGCATTGCTAATAGCAGTTATGTAATTTCCAGCATTTGAAAGATCCTGGGCGAACGTATTGGTACTGCATGCCACAAGAATGATAAATAAAAAAAGAAGTAAATTTTTTTTCATGATCCGTTCAATAAGGTAAATAAAATAAAGGTTGAACTTAATAAATTAAATCGGGCAAATAATAAATTTACAAATTGATTTTTTTATAATCGTTTCGGTAGAATGTTATTTGATCATCAGGAGCATTACTTTATAAGCTACCTGTAGCATTGGATCATTGTTTAAAAATTCTATCCATTGATCATCCATTTCTTTCATGTTATCATTTACTGCAATAGTTTTTTGCTCATAGGTATTGTTCTGTACAATGTAAGATGCATGAGTTGTCGTTTTATTTTCTTTTGAAAAATTTTTATTTACTTCCTTCGCATCATCACTTTCCAGAACATCACTGATCATAAGACTTTCATCTATTGCGCCGTTTTCCTTTTCATTTGCTATATACTCTTTTAATCTTTTATAATAAACAGAAGTGTCAATAATCGATGAAGCAAGTGCCTGCAATTTAGTTACATCCATTTCCGGGTATGGCTTAAAATATTTGCAGGCATTGACTGGCTGCGGATGCAATGCAAATAAATTATCACTTTCATGCTCAGGATGTGCATCCAGCATATCAGGCAACACCACATCGGGTTGCACCCCTTTTGCCTGTGCAGTTTCGCCCGTCACTCTATATAATTCTGACACAGTTATTTTAATATAATTATCAGCTTTTATTTTACTGTTATCTTTCTCTTCATTAACGGTTGTATCCATTGGCAGAACCACTTGCGCCGTAGCCTTGCCATAAGTAACCGAGCCCACTATCACTGCGCGGTGATAATCTTGCAGCGTACCTGCAACCACTTCACTTGCAGAAGCTGTATGACCATTAACAAGGAACATTAAAGGGCCATCGTAGATAGTGCCAGGGTTTACATCTTTTAATGTATACACTTTTCCGCTTTTTTCTTTTTCCTGGCAAACAGGGCCTGCATCAATAAAAATACCTGCAAGGTCAATCGCTTCTTTCATGGAGCCGCCGCCATTGTATCGCAGGTCAATGATGAGCCCTTCTATATTTTCTTTTTTAAGTTTTATAATTTCTTTAGCCACATCATTCGCACACCCGCTCACACCTTCGCTTTCATCTTCCCAATCCTGGTAAAATGCCGGCAATGATATAAAGCCAATTGTTTTATTTCCTTTTAGTACAAAGCTTTTCACCCTGTTCTCATCATTTTCATCATTGGAAGATTTTTCTTTCAACAATACCACCGATCTTTTAGAGCCGTCCTGCTTTTTTATTGTAAATGTGGCCTTATCATGATTGCTCATAGCCATTACTTCATACAATTGCCTAAGCCCACCTGTGCTCACATCTATTGGTTGTTTATCTTCCCATTGTATTGAAATGATTTTATCTCCTTTATTTATTTGTCCGCTTTTATAAGCAGGGCTTCCTGGCTTCACACTTTCAATTTCTACAGAGCCATCATCTTCTTCTTTACAAATGATTCCAAAGACCATTTGCTTATCCCCAAGCTCACTGTCAAAGTCTTCTTTTTCTGTTGCAGGAAAGTATTCTGTGTGCGGATCATAACACAGTGCAATAGCTTTGCAATATTCATCTGCCAAAGCCTGTTGAATGCCCCCAACACCTTGCAAAATCATATTCACCTGATGCCTGAAAGCCTTTTCTGCCTTGCGCCTTGCAGCAGGCTCTGCTTGTACTATAAACTTTCTTTGCTGCGCAGCATTCATAGCTGATAACGTATCATGCTCTGCAATAAAGCCAAGAGCAAACGCTTTTAAGTTTTTATACATTTTTATCCTTCGCTCTTTTTCATTAGCAGCATAACTGGTGTCTTCTGCGATAGTAATTTTTTCAGGTAAATAAAAATTAAAAGGTGCTTTGCAAATATTATTGATCATTGTGTCCGACTCAGCCATTCGGTCTGCAAATATTTTTGTAAGAGCTTCTAAGAAAGTTGTTTGCTTATGTTGAATTTCATCATCTATATCGTATCTGTATTTTGAAAGTTGTTGTAAATCATTTACCGTAAGAAAAATTTTGTCTTCGTCTATTTGTTTTAAAAGCATGGTAAAAACATCATTTGAAAAACTATCATTTAATGCTCTCGGCTGAATGTGAAATTTTTGCGCCATGCGCGTAATTATGTAAGCATTATCGGCTGCCTTGTTTGGCTGTTGTGCGCTGCAGGTAAGGGTTACACCCAAGATAAACGCAAGTAGACTTATATATTTTGAAAGGGTATGACTACAAAGCATAATGGCCCGAATATAATATTTATAAAAACGAAATAGATAAGGTTATTGTAAAAAGTTTGACGAAGTTTTTTTCAGTTCTGTAAGAATTATCAGAAGAACTATGATAGCTTATTATGAGTTTTAACGCATCACATAAATTTCTTTCCACGTTTTTTCAAGGTATCAATTACCGGCAAGATGTCTGGTGTAAGATCAAAATATATAACAGCTCCTGCGTACAATGCAATAAACACGCTGCTTTTAAGCACCATTGCAAAGAAGCCATGTAATTTTAGAAATGTATAATAACAAATGAAAAAGCATATAACAGCAATAATGATTGCATATAAAGTTTTCAGAGCTAAAAGGATGCATGTTAAATTTTCTTTGCAAAAATATTATGCGGATAATATTATAAACTGTAAATGAAATAATGTTAGAAAGGCCTGCGCCATTAATTCCAAGATGTTTGACAAGTATATAACTTAATGGTGTAATAAGCAGGAATAAAACAATGCCACTCACCAGCTCAAACCGCCAGAACACTGATGTACCGATGATTTGAGAATTGACACCAGTACCAAGGTCAATGATACGAGCCATTCCTAAAAAGAAAAATATCCATTGAGAATTAAGATATGCAGTCTTTAGTCCAAACGTTGTTACAGCATCCGTATAGTTAAGCCATATTACCAGGAAAATACCGAGTGATGCAATAAGCAAATTGATGCCCGAACGCTGATAAATAATATTGATCTTATTATAATTTTTATCTTTCCAGGCTTTAGATAAAATAGGTATAGATGCAGCAATGGCGCCTCTTTGCGGAGCTTGCACCAATCCCGCCACAACACTTCCAAGAGAAAAAATTCCTGCTGCTGCAGTACCCAATATCGACATGATAACGAGCGTATCAATAAACTGGGCAATCATTAAAACGGTACCACCAACATAAATAAGCGATGCAAGAGAAACCATCTTTTTATAGAACTTTTTTGTAACAATGCTTACAGTAAAAGTGATGGTAAATTCTTTTTTGATTATTAAATATATAAGCAGTACAAGGGCAACAATGCCGTAGGTCAAGGAATACAATTTTATAAAAGCATCGAAAGCTTTTTATAAAATGAAAGCTTAAGAAAAAGATGAGAATAGTTGTAAGCAAGCGAAATAATAATTCTCTTAAAAAGGTTGTGAATATTGACTTTCGGATGTTCCATGCAAATACTTCAAGCATAGAATATACCAGCAACGAAAGGCCAAAAGGGAATACCCAAACGTAGTACTGTACAAACAAAGGCGAATTGGCTCCGAACTTTTGTACAACAAGATTTTTAAAAACAATCCCTGCAATAACAACAAAACAGAAACCAATAAGGCTGATTAAAAAAGCCCATGTAAGCAGGTCATTTTTTCTCTTGGGCAGGTTATCATTATAATAAGGATAAAACTTATAAATGGTAGAAATCATTCCCATGTTGGCGAAAGCAAATATGAGATTGCCAACCGCAATGAAAATGCCTGTGAGCCCGTATTGGGACGGAGAAAACGGTGAGCCCTGCCTTGTAAAAAGATAGGTATTAATAAAGCCTATAAGAAAACCGGCGTAAACAAAAACAGTTGATATGATACTTTGTTTTCGTATCTGCGACATGGCGAAATTTAAGTCGCTAAATATATTTAATTAACCTGATTTAAAAAGATATAGAAGTTATCATCTGCCTTCAATGATGTGATGCGAAGGTTTAATTGTTTTATTTTTTCTGAAGGGTAAATGAATTGTAACTGATTCTTACTATTATAAATTTTTAGAGGCATATGCAAATCCTTTAACAACGTTCGTCCATCGGTAAGACAGTACACCATTTTTCAATGAATATTCTAACGTTGGTATTTTAATTGTTCTTAAATACTGATCAAAAACTTTTGAAAAATCAATGTGTGAATTTTTAGTTATGTAATCTTCAATCTGTTTGCTGGTAACGGTTTGGTGATAAAAAGTTTTGTTCAATCCTCTTAAAATATTTCTGAAAACGGTGTCATTATTTATAACCTGACGTATCGTGTGCAGCATATTGCTGGCTTTGTAATACATGTCAATAGGGCCTTCAGCATTTACTCCATAAGCAGGTATAATCGGTTCCTTATTTTCTATATTCTTTCTGATACCTATCACGTATTCATCGGCTGCTTTTTTACCAAACCAATATTCAGTGAATAATGTTTCACTATAATTGGTAAAGCCTTCATGCACCCACATGTCAGCAAGATCTTTTGTTGTAATGTTATTACCGAACCACTCATGCCCGCTTTCATGAACAATAATAAAATCCCATTTCAATCCTACACCGGTTCCTGAAAGATCACGGCCGAGATAGCCTTTCATAAAATGATTGCCATATGCAACAGCGCTCTGGTGTTCCATTCCAAGATGCGGCGCTTCAACTAACTTATATCCATCTTCATAAAAAGGATAAGGGCCAAACCAATATTCAAACGCTTTCATCATTCTTGGCGCTTCTTTGAATTGTTCTTTTGCTTTTACCAGGTCAGAATCAAGAACCCAGTAATCCATTGTAAGAGGTCCTTTTTCACCATTGTATATTTCACCGAAATGAACATACTTACCCATGTATGGAATGAAATCATAATTGTTGATCGGATTCACCACAGCCCACGTTGTTGTAGTAGTTCCATCATGATTATCTATCTTGCTTCTTTGCCTTCCATTGCCCACCTCAATAAGCTGTGAGGGAGCAGTCACGTGCATTTCAGCGCTATCCGGTTCATCGCCCTGGTAATCTTTACAAGGATACCAAACGCTTGCACCAAGTCCCTGGCATGCAATAGTTACCCATGGATTACCTTGCTTATCTTTTGCCCATATAAGGCCACCATCCCAGGGTGGTTTCACGGCGACCCGAGGTTTGCCATGATAGTAAACATAGATTTATCTGTTATATCATAATTTCCAAAATGCTTATATTTGGAATATTTAATGAAATATACATTTTCATTTGTTTAAATTGATATCATTACGGAAAGATGTCTTGATCAACTTCATTGATCATATTGTTGTTTCAAATTGCATTACCTGATAAATCAGCACTATCAATCATCATAGGTTCCTGCAAATCAATTTGCATGATTGAATCAGGCTTTAATACTTTAAATGAAATTTCATTATAACCACTTATCGTGCTATCCTCCAAATTAAATTTCACATGCAGATCATACTTCGTAGCATCCCACCAGCTTCTTCCCGGGCCATTGCTTCCACGCAAAGTATCAGCATGGGTATAGGTTTGCGTAAAGCCTGTGCATATTATCATTAACAGGAAACAAACAATACGATATAACATTTTTCATTTGATAAAATTATCTTATCTGCAATAAAGATGACGTTAAAAAATAAAATTGCTTTTGCATTTAAAATTATAATAATCTATTATAAATGTTAGTTAACTTAGTAAATACATTTACAACGATAACAGTCTAAATTAAAACGTTTATTAGCTAATTAACTTAACTAACTTTTCTGCAAATACTTTTTTCAATTTGTCCATCTTTGGCTTTATAACAAAATAACAATAAGGCTGCTCGCTATGATTTTTATAATAATCCTGATGATAATTTTCTGCTGCATAAAAATTCTTAAATGGCTCAATTGCAGTAACGATCGGGTTTTCAAACGTTTTACTTGCATCCAGTTTTTGCTTGTATGCTTCCGCTTTTTGTTTTTGCTCATCGTTTGTATAAAAAATTACACTTCTATATTGCGGACCTACATCATTGCCTTGCTTGTTCAGTGTTGTCGGATCATGCGTTCCCCAAAACACTTCCAGTAGTTCATCAAAAGTTATCAAAGCCGGATCGTAATCTATCTTCAGGCATTCTGCATGACCAGTCTTTTTTCCACAAACCTGCTCGTAGCTTGGGTTGGCAACATGGCCACCACTATAACCGCTGGTAACTTTTATCACTCCTTTCAATTGCTGGAACACAGCTTCGGTGCACCAAAAGCAGCCATTGCCAAAGTAAGCGGTATCTGTTTTTATATTATCTGTATTCATTTTATAAAAATTATTTTATGCAATATTATTACAAACAAATCCGCAGGTCGTTAGTTTGTTTACATTTATACTATGCAATTTTTTTACAACATGATACACCTTCTTTATCTTTAAATTAAAAAGCTGACCTTTCTCTTTTCATGAAATTATTCCCTTCTTCTGCCACACAGCAACTCGAATTCGATAAAATAAAAAATTTACTTTCCGCGCAATGCCGCACTGAGTTTGCAAAACATAAGGCCGATGATTTGCGCATTCATACACGGATAGAATTTATAGAACCCCAGCTTCGCCAGGCAAATGAATACAAGCTTCTGTTTCAAAATCATTTGCACTTTCCCGATGATGCCGTTATTAATCTTTCACGGGAATTAAAACTGCTAAGCATTGAGGGTTCTGTACTTGCCGGAAATCAGTTTTTATCTATAAAAAAATTAGCCAATGCTGTTCATCAAATCTTTCGCTGGTTCGATGGTGAAAGAAGGATTGCTTATCCATCGCTTGCGTTGGTGATCAACGATACTTATTTTGAAAAGATGATTGGTGAAATGGTAGATGAGGTGCTGGATGATGATGGGAATGTAAAAGACAATGCTTCTGAAGAGCTTGCAGAAATAAGAATGCGGCTATATAGAAAAAGAAGCGAGCTGCGGCGCACGTTTGAAAGGATCGTAAGCAGGCTGAACAAACAGGGATATCTTGCTGAAATAGAAGAAAGCTTTATGAACGGAAGACGCGTGCTTGCTGTGTTTGCTGAGCAAAAACGCATGGTGAAAGGCATTCTTCACGGAGAAAGCGACAGCCGCAGAACTGCCTTTATTGAGCCGGAAGAAACGACGCCTTTAAATAATGAAATTTATTCTCTTGAGAATGACGAGCGCAAAGAAGTGCATCGCATTTTATACCAGCTTACGCAGCGAATGAGAATGTATCATTCATTGCTGAATACCTATCATGAAGTGCTGGGCGAATATGATTTTATACGAGCAAAAGCAAAGCTGGCGCTGGACTACAATGGCAGTATGCCCGCATTGCATGACAAAGCTTTTGTAAAACTTGTAGATGCATGTCATCCGCTTTTATATATATATAATGAAAAGCATCAGAAGCCAACGATACCCGTTAGCCTTACACTTGATGAGAGCAACAGGATACTGGTAATAAGCGGCCCGAATGCAGGCGGCAAAACCGTTACGTTAAAGACTGTAGGACTGCTGCAAATGATGCTGCAAAGCGGCTTGCTTGTTCCCTGCAGCCACGATAGTGAGTTTGGAATTTTCAGGCAATTAATGATACATATCGGGGATACACAAAGCCTTGAGTTTGAGCTGAGCACTTATTCATCTCACCTGTTGAACATGAAGTATTTTATAGAAAATGCCAATGGAAAAACATTATTTTTTATTGATGAATTAGGCAGTGGCAGCGATCCTAATCTTGGTGGTGCATTTGCAGAAGTGATTATGGAAGAGCTTGCAAAAAAACATGCTATGGGTATTGTAACCACGCATTACCTAAACCTAAAAGTGATGGCCAACAAAGTACAGGGTATTATAAATGGCGCTATGGCTTTTGATGAAAAAAATTTGAAGCCTTTGTATAAGCTTATCGTTGGAAAACCAGGCAGTTCCTACACTTTTGCGATTGCGCAGCGAATAGGGCTGCATCATTCACTGATCATTAAAGCCAGGCAACTGGTAGATGAAGATCATTTTAGCCTGGATAAACTGTTGAACAAAACAGAACAGGATCTTCAGCAAATGCAGGCCGAAAAAAACAGGCTTGAAAAGCTGCTGAAAGAAAATGAACAGCTTAAGAAACATTTGGAACAGGTACTGAATCGTGAGAAGCACCAGCAACAAGTAGAGCTGCTAAAGAACCGGAATAAAATCAGCGAAGAAAAATTTTTGTATTTGAAAGATATGGAGCGCAAGCTTCGCTCTATTGTTGTGGAGTGGAAAAAAACAGAAGATAAAAATGCTTTAATAAAAATGATGCAATCATTGTTATTTAAGCAAAAAGAAAAGCAAGTGGCTGAGAAGCAGCAAAAGAAGATTGATAAAAAATACATTGAAATATCTGAGCCAGTGAAGGAAGGTGATAAAGTAAAGATGAATGCTAACAGGCAGGTAGGCATGGTAATAAAGCTACGCGGAAAAAAAGCTGTAGTGCAGGTTGGCGCGATCCCTATCACTGTTGATATTGCGGGTCTTGTGGTAGTGAAGGATAAGATAGAATAAACGTTCGCAATTTTTACATATATTCAAATATTATTCACGACTAAAACACTAATATGAGACGGTTGACTATTTCCCTCGTTTTAATTTGCCTGGTTGCCGGAAGCAATGCACAAAACACAGCAAAAGAAAAAGCAGTTAGGTTTTATTATAAAGGCTTTGAAACCCACGACTGGAATACTGTGGGAGGGCAGTTTGCTGACGGGTTTACTTTCACAAGCCCTAATGATGATGACCATATCTCTGTTGAAAAATTCAAAGAAAAGTGTTGGCCTACGAATGCATTTTTCAAAAAGGTTAAATTGATTAAAATGACTGGAAGCGGAAATGTTTTGTTTTTGCTCGTAGAAATATTTACTACAGATAACAAAGTTGTTCGCAACGTTGATCTTTTTAATTTCACCAGCGCAGGCAAAATCAAATCTATTGAAACATTTTTTGGGGCTGGCTCCAAGTACCCTGGTAATGCAAAATAAAAAAGTCTTCGTTTTCAGGCCGGATTAGCAATTATCGTTTAATAACTTTTTTACTTCTCTTTTACCAGCAACGGCTCAGGAAGGATTGTGTTCATTGCAGAAGGATTGTGTTTATGCTTAAACATTATTAAAAAAAGTACAGCCACCACCAATGCGTACAAGGCAAAGGTGATCCAGATGCCCTGCCAATCTTTACTGTTATCTGCATAAGTAAAATATTTTTGAATAACTACGCCGCTTATAGAACTGCCCAACACTGCACCAATTCCATTGGTCATCATCATGAAGAGCCCTTGTGCGCTCGCCCTTATAGAAGGGTCGCTCTGTGTTTCTACAAATAAAGAACCGGAGATATTGAAAAAATCAAATGCCATTCCGTACACAATGCACGAAAGAATAATCATCCAAAGCCTATCGCCGGGATTGCCATAAGCAAATAGCCCGAACCGGAAGACCCAAGCCATCATGCTGATGAACATTACCTGCTTGATACCAAATTTTCTTAAAAAAAACGGTATGGCAAGGATGAATAATGTTTCGGATATCTGCGAAATAGACATAATGATAGCAGGATATTTAACGGCAGTTAAATTTTTATAGGCATCATTGCTATCGAAGTCGTGCAGAAAAGTATCTCCATAAGCATTGGTCAGTTGTAGCGCAGCACCCAACAATAGTGCAAAGAGAAAGAACACTGCCATTTTCTTGTTTTTGAATAAAGCGAAAGAATGCAACCCAAGCGCATCTGCAAGGGAAGCGCTTTTCCCGGTATGCTGTCCCGGCTGGCATTTGGGTAAGGTGAAAGCATATAAACCTAAAACCAAAGCAGCAGCAGATGCAACATAAAACTGCCCTGATGTGGTTTCAAGATGCAATAAACTTACTACCCATAAGGCCACGATAAAGCCAACTGTTCCCCATACACGTATCGGAGGATAATTGATCACTACATCTTTTCCTTCTTTCTTTAAAGCGTTATAGGAGACGGCAATGGACAACGCAAGCGTTGGCATATAAAAAATCATATTAAGCAGCAAAACCCAAAACATAATGGTAGGGTCTTTTACCATGGGTAAACAAAATAAAACAACCGCACCTGCGAGATGGCAAATGCCATAAAGCTTTTCCGCATTAATCCATTTATCAGCAATAATGCCCATGATGGCTGGCATAAATAAAGCGGCGATACCCATGGTTGAGAAGAGTGCACCAAAAGCAGAACCTGTCCAGATGCTTGCATGAGTAACCGGATCAATAACGGGGTATAATTTAGGCAAAGTTTGAAACCAGTAAGCACCAATAGTAATCAGCCATGAACCCCAGATAAAAAATTGCAGGAAACTCATGATAGTAAGTCGCAGCTTTATGGACATGGTCTATATTTTACCAAGAAATTTATAAAAAGATGAATTGAACTTTTGAAAGATAAGAGATTTACGAATACAGCAGCATGTAGTAAAGTTTAATGATTGTTTACGAGATACTCATTTGTTTACCAGTGAATGCTTAAGTAATTTTGCACCATGAAAACCGCTAATAAGGAAGATGAGCTTCTACTGGTTGCAGGCTCATTTGGCAATGACAAATCATTTAAAAAGATAGCAAATAAATTAATTGAAGGCGAAAGAATAAATGATGAGGAAGGCTTACTGCTTTTTGAAAAAGCAAGCCTCGGTCTGGCAGCTACGTTCGCCAATTACATAAGAGAAAAAAAGCATGGCGATTATACCTATTTCAATCGCAACTTTCATATAGAACCAACAAATGTTTGTGTATTTACGTGCAAATTTTGTTCTTACTCGCGCCTGTATGCGCACCGGGATGAAGGTTGGCAACTAAGCACAGAGCAAATGCTGGACACTGTAAAAAGCTACGATGGCAAGCCGGTTACAGAAGTGCACATTGTAGGTGGTGTGCATCCAAAGATGAACCTTGATTTTTTCTGCGATCTTATTTCAAAAATAAAACAACATAGGCCTGGTTTGCATATAAAAGGCTTTACAGCTGTGGAACTTGATTATATGTTTCGCAAAGCAAAGCTGAGTGTGGAAGAAGGAATGCAAAAATTAAAAGATGCAGGCCTGCAATCCATGCCGGGCGGCGGTGCGGAGATATTTGATGAAACGATAAGACAACAAATAAGTGCTGATAAAGTAGATGCTGAAGGTTGGCTAAAAATTCATGAAACTGCACATAGGCTGGACATGCATACCAATGCTACCATGCTTTACGGGCATATAGAAAAATATGAGCATCGCATAGATCACATGAGCAGGTTGAGAAATTTGCAGGACATCACTCATGGCTTCAATACATTTATTCCATTAAAATTCAGGAATAAAAATAATGACATGAGTAACATCGCTGAATCATCTGTGGTAGAAGACATGAAGATGTATGCTGTGGCAAGAATTTACATGGATAATTTTCCGCATTTGAAGGCTTACTGGCCGATGCTTGGCAGAAATAACGCGCAGCTTTCTTTATCTTTTGGAGTGGATGATATTGATGGAACAATCGATGATTCTACAAAAATTTATTCCATGGCAGGCAGTGAAGAACAAAATCCATCTATGAATACCGAGCAACTTGTAACGCTTATAAAACAAGCAAGGCGTGTTCCGGTAGAAAGAGATACTTTGTATAACGTGATTAAAGATTATTCTTTAGCTGATGCGAAAGAGTTTGATGTAACGCTGAATTGAACAAATAAAATATTATCAAACCAAAGATTATTGTTTGCGCTTTTCTTCTCTCTTGCGCCATTCATCCATAGGTACTATATCTCCTTGTACGGGATCCTGAATTTTAATTTTATAAGTAGCAGAATCGACGAAAAAATTATAATAGGTTTCAAACCGGTTGTCTCCATTGTATCCTGCCTGCACGTTGTAATCTTTCAAGCCATTGGTTGGTCTAAATATCAAGGTGGCAATGCCTTTCTTATGATTGCTGAATGAATCAATATACTTATCAGAAGCTTTAACTTCTTTAAGATCTTTAATCAAGCGAAGAATTTTTTCTTCTCTCCGAGAAACTGATTTATCTACGATAAACTTACTGCTGTCAGGCTTTGGAGAAATGATAAGACTATCTTCCGAACCATTTGTTTTATCAGAATCAGCAGAATGGCAAGCGACAAATAAAAACGTTAAACAATAAACCATTAATTTTTTCAATTGCAAACTTACTTTTAGAATTCATTATGATGCAACATAATTTTGAATTATAATATTATGCGCAAAAGCCTATGTGCATAATAAACTATACTAATCTTACTTAAAGCCGCCTTATTTCCAGTCCAAATTTGCGCAACGTTCCATCAAGAATTGATTTTGCAAATTGTCTAACTCCGCTCTTTGTTATTTTATTTCTTTGACGAGTTGCTTTTAAATTGTTGGCCAGCAGATTTCTTATTTCATCTTCTGTTTTGTTATTTATCCAGGGATACGATGAAAGCTGTATTGGTTCTCCTTTATATGCAATAACTGTAATCCTGTCAACTGACTTGAATGGGTCCAAAGGAACATTGCATTCACATACAGAAGTAAAGCCGACATCATGCAAAGATTCAAATAATGCTTTCTTTGTAAACCAGAAACTAAAAGTATTATCTATTGATGATTGCAATCTTTTTCTGCGCAACTCCTCGGAATCCCCACTACTGTGTTCCCGCCATTGTTTGCCCTTGTAGCTTTTATTATTATATTCCATAGTAACTGCGCCTTGCATGGCAATATGCGTATCGATAACAACAAATTGCTGACACATTTCATATAAATTTTTAAATACAGGAAATATGTCTTTCTGATCAAGGTGATAAAGAATTCCAAGAAAGAGTATAATATCTATTTCCCCATGCGAATGAATGTTGACATTGCGAACATCAAGTTGCTGAAATTCGATGTTACTCAGATTTAAGCGTTTTACTATTTCAACTCCTTTATCCATACGTTCCGTACGGGCATCCAAAGCTTTCACAGTTGCACCACGCAATGCCGCTTCAATTGCATACACTCCCTCGCCACATGCAAGGTCAAGAATTTTAAGTTGGTTAAAAGGTTTTTTTGAGAAATCCCGGATTATTTGCATCACCCTTCGCACTGTTAAAGCGTTTGCATTATACAAATCGGGCTTATCCCCTTGCAAACCTTTTAACGCAAAGAAATTGATTGCATCCTGATCCATTGGAAAAATTTGTTCTAACATTTTACTTAACTTTTTATTCGATGAATTTCATTCCAAGATTATACATTATAAAGCTCCACATATCTGCGGCTTCATCAATCACTTTGTCCGTTGGCTTTCCTGCGCCATGGCCTGCACGGGTTTCAATGCGTATCAATGTTGGATTTGTTCCATCATTATCAGCCTGTAATGTTGCTGCAAATTTAAAGCTATGCGCAGGCACAACTCTGTCATCATGATCGCCTGTTGTGATAAACGTTGCAGGATATTTCACGCCTGGTTTTAAATTATGCAAGGGCGAATATTTATATAAATTTTGAAAATCTTCTTTGCTGCTGTCGCTTCTTCCATATTCTGTAGCCCATGCCCATCCGATGGTGAACCGGTGATAACGCAACATATCCATAACACCTACTTGTGGTATGGCCACTTTAAAAAGATCAGGCCGCTGCGTCATCACTGCCCCGATCAAAAGGCCTCCGTTACTGCCTCCGCGTATAGCCAGCTTTGACGGATTGGTATATTTTTTATCAATCAAAAATTGCGCAGCACCAATAAAATCATCAAAAACATTTTGCTTATTGTGAAGCATTCCTGCTTTGTGCCATGCCTCTCCATATTCGCTTCCGCCGCGCAAATTGACAATTACACTTACCCCTCCTTGTTCGAGAAAGAATGCATTGGATATAGAAAAAGCAGGAGTCAGCGGAATATTAAAACCTCCATAACCATAAAGCAATAGAGGATTGTTTCCATCCAGCTTTAATCGCTTCTTATAAGTGATAAACATAGGCACTTTGGTGCCATCTTTACTAATGAAAAATGATTGAAGCGTCTGATAATTATTGGCGTCTATTTTTGCTTCGCTCTTTCTGAAAAGATCCTGCTGGCCCGTTACAATATTATAACGATAAATAGATGAAGGATCATCAAAAGAAGTATAGGTATAAAAAAATTCTTTATCATCCCTATAGCCACCAAATCCGCTGGCAGTGCCTATTCCAGGCAACTGTATTTCTCGTTCCAGGTTGCCTTTATAGTTTGTTTGGTACACTCTGCTGGATGCATCCTGCAGGTAAGTAAGAAATAATTTATGCCCTGCTGTACCTGCCGATTCAAGCAGTTCCTTTCTCTGCGGAATAATAGTTTCCCATTTATCTTTTGACGGATTTTTCGGATCAATTAAAACCACTTTATAGTTAGGCGCATCCGCATTGGTTCTTATTAATATCTTATCGCCATCGTTATCAATAAAATTGGGTTCTGTATCAAAGCCTTTGATTAATAAGGTAAAATCTGCGCCAGGCCTCGTCATGTCTTTTACCCATATTTCTGCTCCGCTGGTTCCTTCGCTGGTTGATACAATTAAAAAGTGCTCATCTTCGCTAAGCCCAGCCCCTATTGTTCTTAATGGGTGTTGTTTATCTTCAAAGACGAGCAAATCGTCGCTTTGCGGAGCGCCAAGCTTATGGTAGTATACTTTGTGATACTGGTTCTGATTGGTAAGCTTATTATTTTCATCAGGTGTTGGATAACGGCTGTAATAAAACCCATCATCTCCCTTCCATGAAGTGCCGCTGAATTTTATATAATTTATTTCATCTTTTAATACACTCTTATCTGCCACATTCATTACATAAGCCTTCTCCCAATCACTTCCGGCTTCGGCAACAAGGTATACAGCATACTTTTTATTTTTACTAAATGAAGGCATACCGATAGCTGCAGTACCATCTTTGCTCATTTTATTTGGGTCAATAAAAACTTCAGGTTCTGCATTCAATCCCTTCTGCCGGTAAAGCACACTCTGGTTTTGCAGTCCATCATTTTTATAATAGTAATAATAATCCCCCTCTTTAAATGGAGAACTATATTTAGCATAGTTCCACATTTCTTTCAGCTTCTTTTTTACTTTGTCGTAATACGGAATAGCAGACAAATATTTATTTGTGACGGCATTTTCTTCTTTTACCCACTCTTTTGTTTCCTCGCTGTTATCATCCTCAAGCCAGCGATAAGGATCTTTCACTTGTGTTCCAAAATAATCATCCACCTGATTTACTTTTTTCGTAGCGGGATATTGTATTTGCGAAAAGACAGAAGAAGCTATGAGCATCAGAATAATAAATGAATTAACTTTTTTAACCATAACAAATATTAAAATGAAGGTACTTAAACCGATAATTATTTCATTCATTATTACTAATCCTAAATACGTATTTTTGGCGCTCTCAAATTATAATCTTTAAATCCTAAAAGGAGTTTGTTCTAAAATGTTGGAAAGTAAAGTAACCAAAATTGGAGTGCTTACATCCGGTGGTGATGCGCCCGGCATGAACGCTGCAATACGTGCAGTAGTACGCACTGGTATATATAATAAACTGGAAGTTTATGGAATTGTACGGGGTTATTCGGGCATGATCGACGGCGATATTTTTAAGATGGAGAGTAAGAGCGTTGCTAATATTATTCAACGGGGTGGCACAATTTTAAAAACTGCCAGATGCAAAGAATTTTTTACTTACGAAGGGCGGCGAAAAGCTTATAATAATTTAAAAAATTTAGGCATTAACGGGCTGGTAGTTATTGGCGGAGATGGATCCTTCAGAGGTGCGCAAATATTCAGCAATGAATTCGATATTCCTTGTATTGGCTTACCTGGCACCATAGATAAAGATATTGCAGGCACCGATTTCACTATAGGTTTTGATACCGCGGTAAATACTGCCGTAGAAGCAATTGACAAAGTAAGAGACACTGCAGATGCGCACGACAGGCTATTTATAATTGAAGTGATGGGCCGTGATTCTGGCTATATTGCTTTGCATAGTGGTATTGCCACCGGGGCTGAAAATATTTTGATTCCTGAGAAGAGAACGGATATTGAACTGGTGATAAAAGCCATGGAGGAAAAGCATGGCAGAAAAAAACTGGTAAACATTATTGTGGTTGCAGAAGGTGAAGAATTTGGTGCAACCGAACTTGCTAAAATAATGACAGAAAGAATGCCTCAGCAGGAAATAAGAGTTTGTATTTTGGGGCACATACAAAGAGGTGGCGCACCCACCTGCTTCGACAGGCTGATAGCGAGCCGCATGGGTTATACCGCAGTTGAATGTCTTATGGAAGGACGCTTTAATGTATTTGTAGGTATTGTAAATAACAGGATGCATTATATACCACTTAATGAAGCCGTAAAAAAGAAGCAAAGGATTGGCGATGACTGGATGAAAATTGTAAAAATACTTTCGAGCTAACAAAAAAATTTTAGGCAAGCCTAAAATTTTTTGTTTAATAAGATTAATTAAATATAAATTATAAATAAATAATGTCAAAGAATTTAAGTAAATACATGCCAACGGAAATGCAGAAGAAAGAAGGCTTTGATCATATAACCAAGCGCACAAAAATTGTGGCAACTGTAGGCCCGGCTTGCGATACATTCGAAGCCATGGTGGAATTGGTAAAAGCAGGTGTGAACGTTTTCAGGCTTAATTTTTCACATGGCTCTCATGAAAGCAAAGCAGATATTATTACCAGCATTCGCAGGATAAATGATACACTTCCTTATAACATAGCAATACTTGCAGACCTGCAGGGACCCAAGCTTCGTGTAGGAGACATTGAAAATAATGAGCTGCTTATCAAACCCGGCGATATACTCACTTTTACTAATACGAAGTGTGTGGGCACTAAAGAAAAAATTTATGTAAGCTATCCAAACCTGCACAATGATGTCGTTATAGGAAATATCATAATGATTGATGATGGGAAACTGGAAGTAAAGGTGATTGATGTTCTTCCTAATAACGATGTGAAGGTGGAAGTAATCATGGGTGGAATTCTTTCTTCTAAAAAAGGCATTAATCTTCCTGATACGAAAATATCTTTGCCTGCACTTACAGAAAAAGATCTTGCTGATCTCGAGTTTGTGTTAACTCAAAATGTTGATTGGATAGCACTTTCATTCGTTAAAAATGTAAAGGATATTATTGGTCTTAAGAGTATTTTGAAACAAAGAAAAAGCAAGGCGAAGGTGATTGCAAAAATCGAAATGCCGGAAGCCGTTAATAATATCCGCGATATAATTATTGAAAGCGATGGCATCATGATCGCACGAGGCGATCTTGGTGTGGAGCTGCCAGTTGAGAAAATTCCTTTACTTCAAAAAGAGATCATTCGTAAATGCATGCACCGCGCCAAGCCCGTTATTGTAGCCACGCAAATGATGGAAAGTATGATTGATCGTGTAAAGCCTAACAGGAGTGAAATAACTGACGTTGCGAATGCAGTGCTTGAAGGCGCTGATGCGCTCATGCTTAGCGCAGAAACCGCTACAGGACAGCATCCTACGCTGGTGATACAAACAATGACGAAGATAATAATGGAGGTAGAAAAAACCGCTTATGATTATAACAGGGATGATATTCTGGCGCCGCAACCACATTCGCCTTCCTTTCTTAGCGATGCTTTGTGTTATAGCGCATGCAAGCTGGCAGCCGATGTGAAAGCCGATGGATTAATAGGTATGACACAAAGCGGTTACACAGGTTTCATGCTAAGCAGTTATCGTCCAAAATCTTTATTGTATGTTTTCAGTAAAGAAAAGACTCTTATTAACCAGCTAAGCCTTAGCTGGGGAGTACGTGCTATTTTTTATGAAGAAGAAGAAAGCCTTGATGATATTTTTTCTGACGAAATAAAAATATTGAAAGAGATGGGCTTTCTTAAATCAGGAGACGTTGTAGTGAACACCGGCAGTACTCCGGTAAATCTTCACTTGCCAACTAATGTGCTTAAAATAACCAAAATTGATGGCTGATTGCTAAGCATTCTAAAAAAAGAGTCCCTTGCTTTTGACAAGGGTACTCCTGATTAAAACCACACACATATTTTGTTGGATCTAGTTCAATTTTATATTGCTAAGGAAAAAAATTTCGGGCAACTTATGAATGATTAGCAAAATTGCAGAAGACGAAATGTTTATTCAATACTTAATTTGATGTATCAGGTTAGCATACTTGCAACAAAATTCACCGGTTACTTACTAATGTTTTTTATAAATATTTTTAAGACCTTTATCCGCATCCTTAATTCTTTTACTATAATATACATCACATGAAAAAAATTTTATTGTTACTTAATCTTATTATTATTTATTCTGCATCATTAGCCCAGAATGCAGACAGCGTATGGTTTGTAACGAATTATACTAAAATGGAGCAATACATTACCATGAGAGATGGTATCAAACTTTTCACTTCTATTTATGTTCCAAAAGACAAGTCTGAAAAGCATCCTTTCCTGATGACACGAACTCCTTATTCATGTTCTCCGTATGGCCCGGATAAGTTCTTACCTATATGGTATTCTTATAAAATGAAATATGCAAAAGAAAATTTCATTTTTGTAACACAGGATGTACGCGGAAGATTTATGAGTGAAGGTGAATTTGTAGATGTAAGGCCATTTATAAAAAATAAAAAAGGAAAACAGATTGATGAAGCAAGTGATACGTATGATGCAATAGATTGGCTGGTAAAAAATATTCCCAACAACAATGGCAAAGTTGGTGTCACGGGTACTTCGTATCCAGGGTTTTATAGCACAGAAGCCGCGCTTAGCGGGCATCCGGCTTTGGTAGCGGTTAGTCCTCAGGCACCCGTTACTGATTGGTTTATAGGTGATGACTTTCATCATAAAGGTGTATTTTTTGTAATGGATGGATTTTCATTTTATCCTTTCTTTGGAACTCCACATCCTAAGCCATCAACTGATTATACTCATGGCTTTCATTTTACCGGCGATGATAATTATGAATCTTATTTAAAAACAGGTGCACTGAAAAACTTCGCAAACCTTATGGGTGATAGCATTAAGTTTTGGCACGAGTTATATCAGCATCCGAACTATGACGAATGGTGGCAGGAACGTAATGCAAGAACGGGTTTATATAATGTAAAGCCCGCAATGCTTTGGGTAGGTGGACTTTTTGATGCAGAAGATTGCTTTGGTGCATGGAATTGTTATAAAGCTACCGCTAAACAAAGCCCGCAAACCAACAGCAGGTTGGTAATGGGGCCGTGGTATCATGGACAATGGAGCAGAGAGGGAAGCTTTATGGGCAATGTTCGCTTTGGCAGCAATACATCCGAGCACTTCCAAGATAGTATTGAAATTCCGTTTTTTAATTATTACCTTCTGGGTAAGGGAAATACAGATGGTATTGCAAAAGCAACCATATTTTTCTCAGGAGAAAATAATTGGAAAACTTTTGACACATGGCCACCAAAAAATATTACCGAAGAAAATTTATACCTGGCAGATAGCAATAAATTATTCATGAATAGCGAATACAGTGTAACTGTTAGTAACACACGAAATCAGCAAAACGGCTTTGATGAGTATACTAGCGATCCGGCTCATCCTGTACCTTATACGCAGGATGTGCATGCGCAAAGAACAAGAGAATATATGGACGATGACCAGCGGTTTGCATCAAGAAGGCCCGATGTGCTCACTTATGAAACAGATACATTAACAAGCCCTGTAACCCTTGCCGGTCCTGTAATTGCAGATCTCGTAACTTCTATATCAACAACAGATGCCGATTTTGTTGTAAAAGTAATTGACGTTTTTCCAGATAATTTCAAGTATGATAAATCCATAAAAGGAAATAACAAAGATTATCCAATGGGCGGATATCAAATGCTGGTACGTGCAGAAATTATGAGGGGCAAGTTTCGCAATAGCTTTGAAAAGCCAGAGCCGTTTGAGCCAGGAAAAGCAACTGAAGTAAAATGGGAACTACCTGATGTAGCCCATACATTTATAAAGGGGCATAAAATAATGATACAGATACAAAGCACATGGTTTCCGTTGGCGGATCGTAACCCTCAAAAGTTTGAAAATATTTATACCGCAAATGATAGTGATTTTCAGAAAGCAACAATACGCATCTATCATGATGCACAAAACCAGTCAAAGATTATTTTACCAGTTTTGAAAAACTAAACCTAATGAAGATTTTTTTTGCAGTAATATTTTGCTGCATTTCACTTTCTTTGAAAAGCCAGGATATTGATGATTCCTATGTTCCTGAAAATTATGTGAAGCACCGTGTTTTTATTGCGATGCGCGATGGAATAAAGCTGTGTACTATTATATATACGCCAAAAGATAGTACGCAAAATTATCCCATATTAATGGAGCGTACCCCCTATTCTATTAGCCCTTATGGTTTGGACCGATATGCAGCATCGCTTGGCCCGAATGCAAGCCTGATGGTGGAAAAATACATATTTGTGTACCAGGATGTTCGCGGGCGATATATGAGCGAGGGCGTAAACAAAGAAATGACTCCTTATATTGAAAATAAAAAAAATATAAACGATGTGGACGAAAGTAGCGATACATATGATACTGTTGACTGGCTATTAAAAAACATAAAAAATAACAATGGCCGTGTTGGATTATATGGTATTTCTTATCCCGGATTTTATGCATCTGGGAGCCTGCCAGCAGCCCATCCTGCTATAAAAGCTGTAAGTCCGCAAGCTCCTGTCACCGACGAATTTATTGGTGATGATGTTAACCACAATGGTGCATTTTTTTTACTGGATAATTTTGGCTTTATGGATTATTACGGAAAAAAAAGAACTGAGCCGGTAGAAGATTATGGTTCCAAAATTTTCAGGTTCAATACATCTGATGCATATAATTTTTTTTTAGACCTGGGGCCAATAAAGAGCACACAATCTTCGAGGTATTTTGATCATGAATCATACATCTGGAATGAATACCTGGAGCATGACACGTATGATACTTACTGGCAAAAAAGAAATATCAGACCTCACCTAAAAAATGTGAAAGCGGCTGTAATGGTTGTTGGTGGCTGGTTTGATGCTGAAGACCTCTTTGGAGCACTCCATACTTATGAAGCAATAGAAAAACAAAATCCTGTAAATAAAAATTTCCTGGTTATGGGGCCATGGACACATGGTGCATGGTCTGAAGATCGGTGGACAAGGTTTGGATCTTACACATATGCAACTAACATTAACACTTATTACAAAGATAGTCTTGAAACAAAATTTTTTAATTTTTATTTAAAAGACAAAGGAGATTTTAATGCATCTGAAGCAACTGTGTTTGAGACTGGAACAAACGAATGGAAGCATTTTAATACATGGCCACCTGAGACAAGTAGCAAAGTTTTTTATTTATCAGCAAAAAATAATTTATCGGTTCAAAAGCCTCATAATGGCTACGAAACTTATATAAGCGATCCCAAAAAACCTGTCCCCTATACCAAAGGAAGTTATGGACGAAGAAATAATGAGTACATGGTAGAGGACCAAAGCTTTGCTGCTGCACGACCTGATGTAATGGTGTACGAAACGGATACATTAACTGATAATGTAACGGTTGCCGGAAGAATTATAGCAGATCTTTTTGTAAGCACTTCTACTACAGATGCAGACTTTATTGTAAAGGTAATTGATGTGCTTCCGTCGGATATCAACTCAGGATCAGGATTTATAAAAGACAGCGTAGTCGAAGGTTTCGAGCGAATGGTGCGCGCAGAAGTGATGCGCGGGAAATTCCGAAATAGTTACATCAACGCGCAGCCCTTTGTACCAGGAAAGCCTGCGGAAGTGAAGATAACGCTGAATGATGTGATGCATACTTTTTTGAAAGGCCACAGGATAATGATTCAGGTGCAAAGCAGTTGGTTTCCGTTGGTAGATATGAATCCTCAAAAATTTTTACACATTCCACAAGCTGATAAAAAAGATTTTGAGAAAGCAACGATTAAAGTATATCACGAAGGAAAAAACTTATCAAGAATTATAATGCCGGTTCTCAAAAACTAACAGTCATTAGTTTTTTTAATTAATAAACATAATCATACATGAAAATTTTTTTGATAACAGGACTTTTGCTAACAGCCTTTTGTGCAGTTGCTCAAAACAATATAAGCATCATACCGAAGCCGGTTGAAATGAAAACTACCGGTGGCTATTTAACAGTGGAAGAACCAATTGGATTTATAATTAATGATGATCTTAAAAAAGATCCTTCTTTTTTATTCAAAGCTTTTTTAAAAAATAATTTTGGATTTACAAAATGGATTAAAGGAAATACTCATGCAACGGAAATTTTTATAGACTACGAAAAAGATTATCCGCTTGCTGAAGGATATGAAATTCAAGTATCGAAAAAAGGAATTCATATCAGAGGTAATGAAACAGGGATCTTCTATGCTTTCGAAACTTTGCAACAATTATTTCCTTTGGAAAAAAATGGCCAAATAAAAATACCTTATTGCACAATAAAAGATTATCCCCGCTTCCAATACCGCGGTATGCATCTTGATGTAGGCAGGCATTTCTTCGGACCGGAACAAATAAAGAAATACATTGATTATCTCGCATTTCATAAGTTCAACACTTTTCACTGGCACTTAACTGAGGACCAGGGCTGGCGTATTGAAATAAAAAAATACCCATTGCTTACATCTGTTGGCGGCTTTAGAAATGGAACAATCATTGGCCATTATCCGGGCACAGGAAATGACAGCATTCGTTATGGCGGCTTTTATACACAGGAAGAAGTAAAAGACATTGTTCAATATGCAAGTGATCGTTATGTAACTATTATTCCAGAAATAGAAATGCCCGGGCATTCATCGGCGGCTATTGCAGCTTATCCTCAGCTTAGTTGTTTTCCCGATGAGCCCACTAAAATAAAAGCGAATACGCCATGGGCTGGGAGCCGCGACGGTAAACAGGTTCAGCAAACATGGGGCGTTTTTGAAGATGTATATTGTCCTTCTGATTATACATTTACTTTTATTGAAAATGTATTAGATGAGGTTATGAAATTGTTTCCATCGAAGTACATACATATTGGCGGAGATGAATGCCCTAAAGACGCATGGAAACGTTCAGCATTTTGCCAACAGCTTATTAAAGAAAAAAATTTGAAAGATGAACACGGCCTTCAAAGTTATTTTATAAGCACAATAGAAAAATATATAAACAGCAAAGGAAGAAGTATTATTGGCTGGGATGAAATCCTGGAAGGTGGTCTTGCGCCTAATGCAACAGTAATGAGCTGGCGTGGTGAAGCTGGTGGTATTGCCGCAGCAAAGCAACATCACAATGTGATAATGACACCTGGTAAATATTGTTATTTTGATCATGCACAAACAAAGAACGGCGACAGCATTACCATTGGAGGTTATCTTCCTTTTGATACTGTTTATAGTTATGAACCAATACCAAAAGATTTAAATGCTGATGAAGCAAAATATGTTTTAGGCGCCCAGGGAAATGTATGGACTGAATACATTGGAAATATGAGCAAGCTTGAATACATGATCTTTCCACGAATGAGTGCTCTTAGTGAAGTTTTGTGGAGCTCGAAAGAAACGCGAAATCTTTCTGATTTTACTGAAAGATTATCGGTGATGATGAAACGCTATGAGTTGTGGGGTGCAAATTATTTTAAAGAAAAATAAAATACTATTTCAATTTTACAAGAAGGCTGCAAACTTATCTTTGCACCTCAAAATATAAGGCACTGCTTGATATTAATTGCTGATGCATAACTCTTTTAACAACATAAATTTATTTTAAATAAAGTGCAATGATTGACTCTCTCGAGAAAATTCGTGTCGAAATTTACGGCTCACCCAAAGAAGGTTCGCAACATGTAGCGCGGGTTATTTTTGATCTTATAAAAGAAAAAAATGCTGAGGGCAAATATGCTGTAATAGGCCTTGCCACTGGCTCTACGCCGAAATCATTGTATGCAGAACTTGTGAGGCTTCATAAAGAAGAAGGATTAAGTTTTAAAAAAGTAATCACTTTTAATCTTGATCAGTATTACCCAATGGAACCAGATGCGCTCAACAGTTATCATTACTTTATGCGCAAGTATTTGTTTGAGCAAACAGACATTGATCCTGAAAACTATTTTTTGCCAAATGGCTTAATACCAAAGGAAAAAATAAAAGAGCATTGCGCAGATTATGAAAGAAAAATTGAAGATGCCGGGGGCATTGATCTCCAGATTTTGGGAATAGGAAACAATGGGCATATAGGATTCAATGAGCCAGGTTCACCCGTGTATTCAAAAACAAGATTGGTTACTTTAGAAAACTCCACACGATTAGCTAATTCGCATGAATTCGGAAATATATCGCAAGTACCGCGCATGGCAATAACGATGGGCATAAGCACTATCATGAAATCGAAAAGAATTATTCTGATGGCGTGGGGTAAAACAAAAGCACCGGTTATAAAAAAAGCCGTAGAAGAAAAACCAACAGAAGAAATTCCTGCATCATTGTTGCAAAATCATGATGACTGCACATTTGTAGTGGATGAATTTGCAGCGTCGGAACTTACAAGATTTAAATCGCCATGGCTAACCGGCGAATGCGAATGGACGCCGGCGATGATAAAGAGAGCAGTTATCAATCTTGCATTAAAATTAGATAAGCCTGTGCTTAGCCTTACTACGCATGATTATAATGAATATGGCTTAAGTGATTTGCTTACAGAAAAGGGGGATGTGTATGAAATAAATCTTGAAGTTTATTACATGCTTCGCGACAGTATAACAGGATGGCCAGGCGGCAAGCCCGATTCATCCATTCCGAATCATCCCGAAAGAAGCACACCGTTTCCAAAAAAAGTTTTAATATTTTCTCCTCACCCTGATGATGATATAATTAGCATGGGCGGCACTTTCATGCGATTGCATGACCAGGGGCATGATGTGCACGTGGCTTATCAAACAAGCGGAAATATTGCAGTAACAGATGAATTTGTAACGCGCTTTCTCGACTTTACTGTTGGCTTCGAAAAAATCTTTGGAATAGATTCAACAAAAAGCAAAGAGATTTTACATAAAGCCGAAGCTTTCATTACTGAAAAAAAGTCCAGTGAAAAAGACACTGAAGAAATAAGAAGTGTGAAAGGGCTGATAAGAAGATGCGAAGCAAGAGCTACATGCAAATATGTTGGATTAAATGAAGATCAGATACATTTTATGAACCTGCCTTTTTATGAAACAGGGACTATAGAAAAAAAGCCTATGAGCGATGCAGATGTGAAACTAACTGTTGATCTTTTAAGAAAAATACAACCTAACCAAATCTTTTGCGCAGGCGATCTCGCAGATCCGCATGGCACTCATAAAGTTTGTATAGATATTGTACTGGCAGCGCTTGATTTTTTAAAAAATGAGCGAGATGAATGGCTGGAGGATTGCAGGTTATGGCTTTATAAAGGTGCATGGGAAGAATGGGATATTAGTGAAATAGAAATGGCTGTTCCCATGAGTCCTGACCAGGTGAGAAAAAAACGTTATGGCATTTTTATACATCAATCGCAGAAAGATAGCGTTCCTTTTCAAGGCAGCGACAACCGTGAGTTTTGGCAAAGAGCAGAAGAAAGAAATGCCAACACTGCAGATCTTTATGCAAGACTGGGGCTTACCAAATATGCCGCAGTGGAGGCTTTTGTAAGCTTTCCCATTTAAGATGCAAAAATTTTACAATACTTAAACAACTGCTCTAATATCTTTGCAGCGCAATGAAAAGACTCCTTGCATTTTTATTACTGCTGTCGCACATGAATACTTCTATGCTGCTGCCCCAGGCGCCGGAAGAAGATGTGTATGATAAAAACGGCAACCAGATTGACGATATCACCAGCATTGTTGAGCTTATAATGGTGGATCTTGGCATTGATCATACGGCAGATGATGAAAATAATGACCAGGGACAAAACTTTCACGTCGTGAAAATATGCGACTATTGTTATCAGCCTTTTTTTAGTAACATAAATACATTTGAATCTTTAAGCAACCAATCTTCTTTCCTGGAATATAAAGAGTCGAAAATGCCTCTTGTTGCTTTTGACATATTGATTCCCCCACCTAAGCAAGCCGCTTAATTATCTCCGATATACTTTAAAGTTTCGGTTCTACGTTGTTTGATGAGAGAAAAGTTATTCTTAAAACAATTCTTTCCAGGAAATATATTTTCAAAAAAAATTATGAAATATAGTTGTGTAATTATTCTATTACTATGCCTTAATGTTGGCAAGGCACAGCAAGATTCTTTGCTTATTATACAGCAAGATACGATGCACCTTACATTGGAGCAGGCACAAGATTCTTTTCTTTCAAAGAATCTTTCACTCATTGCCCAGAAATACAGCATTGACTCTGCAAGGGCAGCAGTTATTACTGCTCATTTATATGAAAATCCTGAAGTGTCTTATTCCAATTCATTTTATAATCCGGTAACGCATAATTTTTTCGAGCCGGAAATAAATGCCCAGGTATCGCAGTTGATTATACTTGCAGGCAAAAGAAATAAAGCAGTTACGCTGGCAAAGTCCGGAATAGTTATTCAGCAATACCAATTCTATGATGTAGTAAGAACGCTGCAATACGTTTTAAGAAATGATTTTTATAATATTTATTTTTTAGAGCAATCCTCGAAATTGTATGATCTTGAAATAACGTATTTAAAAAAAATAGTACCTGTGTATGAAGAGCAGGAGCAGAAAGGATACGTTGCGCTAAAAGATGTGTTAAGAATAAAATCGCAGCTGTACACTTTGCAGGCTGAATACAATGATCTGCAAACAAACATTGATAATGTTCAAAGCGAATTCAGGCTTTTAATACGCAGCAATCCCTCTGTGTTTATTGTTCCCGATGCGAATATATTGTCACTAAGCCAGTCGATAATTTCTCAAACATCTTACCAGGCACTTATAGATTCTGCCGTTGCTAACCGACCCGATTTGAAAGTGCTGAATGCGAGTATTGATTATAGCAATAATAATTTGAAATTACAAAAAGCACTCGCAAAACCTGACCTTACCGTAAGCGCTAATTATGACCGCCTGGGAAGTTACGTTGAGAATTACAACTCAATAGGCGTGGGCATTCCATTGCCTTTATTCAATAGAAACCAGGGTAATATCCGCAATGCGCAAATACAAATTGATGTAAACAAAGTGAATTATGAAAATGGCATTGATAAAGTAAAAAATGATGTATCAACAAACTATATAACAGCGGTAAGATCAGAAAAATTATTACAGGGTTTTGATCCCAGTTTTGATAGTGATCTGCAACATCTCATTAATGAGGTATCTATAAATTTTCAAAAGAAAAACATCACCCTGCTGGAGTTTCTTGATTTTTATGAATCATACAGACAAAACGTGCTTCAGCTTAACCAGCTTCGTTTTGATAAAATGAGCGCGTTGGAGCAGTTAAACTTTGCTGTTGGCAAAATAATTTTTAATCCCTGAGAAAACATAATACCCAATAAATATATATAAAATGGTCAAAACAATTTTTACAACAGCGATAGTCTTCTTAATGATCGGTTTTATCGGTTGTAAATCAAAAACAACAACAACAGAAGCGGATACAAAATTTGTTATTAGCGATTCTTTATATAAAACATTAAAAATTCAGGATGCAGAAAAATGCCCTGTGGTTAATGCGCTCACGCTTACGGGCCAGGTTACTTTTGATGAAGATAAAGTAGCGCACATTTACCCGATGCTTAGCGGAAATATTACAAATGTAACCGCTCAATTAGGTGATTATGTAAAACAAGGCCAGCCGCTTGGAGTGATAAGAAGCAGTGAGATGGCGGGTTACACAAATGATCTGGTTACCTCTAAAACTAATATGCTTATTGCAAAAAAGAACCTTGATGCTGCACAAGACATGTATAAAAGCGGTCTTATTTCAGAAAAGGATTTAATTACCAATGAGCAATTGTATAAGCAATCGCAGGCGCAGCTTACACGTTCCAATCAGGTACTTTCTATAAATGGAGGAAATACTAACGGAGAGTTCATCATCAAATCACCTATCAGCGGCTTTGTTGTTGAAAAACAGATAAACAATAACCAGGCTATAAGAAATGATAACAACAGCAGTCTGTTTACTGTTTCAGATCTTAAAGATGTATGGATACTTGCGAATGTGTATGAATCAAGCATCGGCCAGGTGCATCTTGGCGACAGCGTGCAGGTTACAACGCTCTCCTATCCGGGAAGAATTTTTTATGGAAAAGTTGATAAAATACTAAATGTTCTTGATCCTACCAATAAGGTTATGAAGATACGGATCGTGCTCCCTAATAATGATTATGCATTGAAGCCACAGATGTTTGCAAGCGTTATCGTTACCACAAAAAGCAATAATGAAGCCATGTGTGTGCCCGCAAGCTCATTGGTCTTTGACCAAAGCCAGTATTTTATTTTAGTATACAAAAGTCCTTCGGACGTGAAGGCTGTCCCCGTGGAGCGAACGGGTTCAGATGCAGACCGCGCCTATATTACAGGCGATGTGAATGTAGGCGATAAAATTATAGCATCGAATGCAGTGCTTATTTATAATGCATTGAACGACTAAAGAAATCACGTATGTTAAAGCTTATTAAATCAATCATAGCGTTTTCATTAAAGCGCAAATATTTTATTTTATTTGCCACAATTGTATTGCTTATTGGCGGCATCATTACTTTTAGTAATATGCCAATAGAAGCATTTCCTGATGTAACAAATACAGAAGTTACCATTATCACACAATGGCCGGGAAGAAGCGCTGAAGAGATAGAAAAATTTATTACGATACCTATTGAAATTTCATTAAATCCTGTTCAAAGAAAAATAAGCCTGAGGTCTACAAGCATCTTTGGTTTATCTTATATCAAGCTGGTCTTTGAAGATGATGTAACTAATGATGAGGCAAGAATACAGGTAAATAATCTTATAACAAACGCTAATCTTCCTAATGGCATATCTCCATCTATACAACCTCCAACAGCTCCAACAGGTGAGATATACAGGTATTCTTTAAGAAGTACGAAAAGAGACGTAAGAGAGCTAAAGACGCTACAGGACTGGGTTGTGGATAGGCAGCTTCGCTCAATTCCTGGTGTTGCTGATGTGGTAAGCTTTGGAGGAGAAACAAAAGCTTACGAAATAAAAGTTGATCCTGGGAAGCTTAGTAACCTTGGTATAACTCCGCTTGATGTATATAATGCGGTCACAAAAAGCAACATCAACATTGGAGGAGATGTAATTAATATTAACAACCAGGCATACGTGGTAAGAGGCATTGGCCTATTGAATGACATCAATGAAATAAAAAATATTATTGTTGAAAATGTAAATGGAATTCCGGTTTTGGTGAAAGATCTTGCCGATGTGCAGATATCTAACCTGCCTCGTTTAGGACATGTAGGACGAACCGATGCCATAACAGATAGCAACGGCAAAAGAACAAACATAACAAATGAAGATGATGTGGTAGAGGCGATTATTCTCATGCGTAAAGGAGAAAATCCAAGCGAGGTGATGAAGGCTGTGAAAGAAAAGATACAGAAGATAAACACATTAGTATTACCACACGATACAAAGATTGTCCCTTATTACGACCGTGAAGATTTAATCCATTATGCCACGCATACTGTATTGCACAATCTTATCGAAGGCATTTTGCTGGTTACATTAATTGTATCGCTTTTCATGTTCAACTGGCGAACAACATTGATAGTATCTATCATGATACCATTGTCGCTGCTATTTGCTTTCATTTGTTTACGACTAAAGGGTATGTCAGCAAATCTTTTATCATTAGGCGCTATTGACTTTGGTATTATCATAGATGGTGCCGTCGTAATGGTAGAAGGCATTTTTGTTATTCTTGAGCAAAAAGCAAAAGAGGTGGGCATGCAACGCTTTAATAAATTAATAAAACTGGGTATTATAAAAAATAAAGGTGCTGAATTAGGAAAGGCTATCTTTTTTTCAAAGCTCATAATCATTGCAGCATTGCTTCCTATTTTTTCTTTTCAAAAAGTAGAAGGAAAATTATTTTCTCCGTTGGCATATACGTTGGGCTTTGCTTTGCTGGGTGCGTTGATCATTACGCTCACATTAGTCCCCGTGCTTATAAGTATGTTGCTTCGCAACAATATGCGTGAAAAGCATAATCCTGTTGTGCATCAGTATCAGCGCTTTCATGCTGAGATCTTTTACTTTCACTGCAAAACATAAGAAAAGTTCTATCATTGTTTCATTCATCATCATTGCTATAGGGCTTTTTTCTTTTAAGTTTTTAGGAAGTGAGTTTTTGCCGGAACTTGATGAAGGGTCTATTTGGTTAAGAGTGCAATTGCCTTACAGTATTTCCCTGGATAAGTCCGTTGATATTTCAAAACAGGTGCGACAAAAAATGATTGCATTTCCGCAGGTTAAAAATATTGTATCCCAAACCGGACGACCGGACGATGGAACAGATGTAGCCGGCTTTTATAACAATGAATTTGATGTGATACTTTATCCCGAAGATTCCTGGAAGCCTTATATAACAAAGGAGAAACTCATAGACAGCATGAATAAAGCCTTGTCAGTTATTCCCGGTGCCGACTTAAATTTTTCACAACCTATAACAGACAATATTGAAGAAGCAGTATCTGGCGTAAAAGGTTCTATTTGTGTAAAAATATTTGGGGACTCTTTAGACTATATGGAAAAGAAAGGCAATGAAATATATAACGTATTAAAAACAGTAAGAGGCCTTGAAGATCTCGGTGCCATTAAAAATCTGGGCCAGCCTGAGCTGGACATAGACCTTGATCAGCAGAAAATGGCATTGTACGGCGTTGCCACTGCAGATGCGAATGCTGTTATTGAAATGGCCATTGGTGGTAAAGCAGCATCGCAATTGTATGAAGGCATTAGAAAATTTGATATAAGATTACGCATACCTGAAGAGTACAGAAAGAGTGAAGAAGATATTGGCAACCTGATGGTACCTACGCAAAGCGGCTCGAAAGTGCCCGTGAAAGAAATTGCAAATATCACCATGAAAACCGGGCCCTGCCTCATTTTCAGAGATGCGAATGAACGATATGCCGCAGTGAAATTTTCTGTAAGAGGTAGAGATATGGGTAGCGCGGTAAAAGAAGCACAGAATAAAATTGATCACCAGGTAAACTTAAAACCAGGTTATTCAATGGTATGGCAGGGCGATTTTGAAAACCAGCAACGAGCAACGAAGCGTTTAGAGGAAGTAGTGCCGATAAGTCTTTTACTAATATTTCTTTTGTTATTTGCCATGTTTGGAAACTTTAAAGATGCAGGACTGGTTTTCCTGAATGTTCCGTTTGCAATTGTAGGTGGTATCGCTGCATTGCTTATCACAAATACTAATTTCAGTATTTCTGCTGGTATAGGTTTCATTGCTTTATTTGGTATCTGCATCTTATTTGGCGTGTTGCTTATTACGGAGTTTAAACAAAATCTTGAAGTATCAAAAAAGTCTAAGCGGCAATCGTTATTTACTGCAGTGAAGCTTGGCGTGAATTCAAAAGTAAGGCCAGTTATTATGACTGCATTGATGGCTGCAATAGGGCTTTTACCTGCAGCAATATCACATGGTATTGGCTCTGAAAGCTCACGCCCGCTTGCACGTGTCGTTATTGGAGGTATCATATGCGCTATGTTTTTTTCGCTATTAATATTTCCGCATTTTTTCACAAGAGCTTATAGAAAATTTGATCCTCTGCACTCAAGTGATGTAGATAATTAATATAATACAGGTAATTGAATCAGGATCCTTTTCCTACATAGCCATTTAAATACAACTCAATCGCAGAGATAGAATAATTTATGTGTATGCCATTTTATTTTTGATCAACACTCCATCCCCATTTCAAAAAAACGGGAAAGGCTTTGCCCCACGTTGGTACATCATGCCGGCCATCTTTTATTTCGAGATAATAAATGTCCTTCTTTGGATCATATCCTTTTTTTACCAACTCTTCTATAAGCGAAGTAGTATCATCTATCGAATCAATAATGCCATTGGCGTTCCTGTCTGCAGTTTCATCAAGCGTACCTGTTTCAAAAAAGAATTTAAGCCATGGATAATATTCTCCATTTCTTATCTGGTTATGCATAATTCTGTGGCTATTCTCATCAAACGTAGAATGCGACTGGCTTACACTGCGCCACCATAGTGATCCGCTAAACACGCCCACTTTTGAGAAACTCATTGGATGGTTCCATACAATATCAAGAGCGCTAAGCCCTCCTAATGAAAAACCACAAAATGATTGCTCAAAAAAATCATGTATCGAATAAGTTTTTCTTATAAATGGAAGCAGTTCTTCAAAAATAAAACGATTATAAAATAATGCTTTTGTTCCCCGCCCATTATAATCTAAAAATTTAGCAGTACCATATTCATTTCTCCGGTCACTGCCGCAATCAATTCCTGCAAAAAACAAAGGTTTTATTTCATTATTATTATAAACGTCATTTAATATTTTTTCAAAATTCATTACAGGTAAATCCTGCCCATCGTTTATAAGAAGCAGGCGGATTTCGTTTGTTTCAAAAGCGGCACCTGTATAAAATATTCTAATTGTGACATCTCTTTCGAGGAACCTGGACAATAGTTGATGCGTCTCGGTTATCACTCCTTGTGCTTTCATATTCACTCAAAAGTAAAAGAATAGATTTAATGGAATAGATTGTCTGCCTTGTTTTTAATTAAAAACTTTATTTATGCATAAATAGTATCTTGCTAATCCAGAGCGGCGCTACATGATCTGGTAAAAATTTTTAAAAAAATAAAAATATAGTAATGAAAAAAATTGGAATCCTTTATGGAAAAGAAAGAAGTTTTCCAGAAGCATTTATAGAACGGGTGAACAGCAAAAACGTTGAGGGCATTAGTGCCGAACCGGTACGAATTGATAAAGTTATGCAAGGAGAAAGCAGCGGCTATTCGGTTATCATCGATCGCATCTCCCAGGACATTCCTTTTTATAGAGCATTTTTAAAAAATGCTGCGCTATGCGGAACAGCGGTTATAAATAATCCTTTCTGGTGGAGTGCCGATGAAAAATTTTTCAATAATTGCCTTGCTACAAAAATAGAAGTACCGGTTCCAAAAACAGTTATACTTCCTTCAAGAGCTTTGCCGCCAGATACATCAGAAGAATCGTTTTCTAATCTTGTTTATCCGCTGGACTGGCAAAGTATTTTTAATTATATTGGTTTCCCTGCCTACATGAAACCTTTTGCTGGCGGCGGCTGGAAGAATGTTTATAAAGTAAGCGATCCTCAAGATCTTTTCGACAAGCATGGTGAAACAGGTGAGTTGGTAATGATGCTGCAGGAAGAAATTTTCTTTGAAGAATATTACCGCTGTTATTGCATTGGTGGCAAGTATGTTCGCATAATGCCTTACGAGCCACGCAATCCACATCATTTAAGATATGTTGCAGACTTTACGCCATCACAGGAAAGACTTAATCAAATGACAGATATTGTTTTAAGAATAAATAAATATCTCGGTTATGATTTTAATACAGTAGAACTTGCATTGCGTGACGGAGTGCCTTATGCAATTGACTTCTGCAATCCTGCGCCCGATGCCGAAGTAACAAGTGTTGGGCAGAGAAAATTTTGATTGGGTAGTAGAAGCTGCAGCCACATTTGCAATAGAGAAAGCTCAAACATATGAAGCCAGGAAAAGATAATTTAACATGGGGTGAGTATGTAAGAAAAGGCGTGCGAAGGAAAGCATTTATATTGATATATTTACGTATAGCGATGTAACAGTTAGTTTATAAACGAAACTTATTGCATTCGTTAGCAAAAATTATAATTCATTTTATTAAAAGATATATATGGCAGGTATTTCGTATAAGCATTTTACACTTGGAATAGAAGAAGAATACATGGTTATTGATCCTGAAACACGTGAGCTGAAAAGCCATGAACAAAAAATTGTGCATGAAGGTGAAAAGGTAATAATGGACAAAGTAAAAGCAGAAATGCACCAGGCCGTTGTGGAAGTAGGAACAGATATTTGCCAAAACATTGATGAGGCGTTTATAGATGTAGCAACACTTCGCAAAACAATTAGTGGAATTGCAGACAGCCTTGGATTTGGCATTGGCGCATCCGGCACACATCCTTTTAGCCATTGGGAAAGCCAGCTTATAACCGATCATGCGCGATATAGTCAAATTGTAAATGAACTACAGGAAGCGGCAAGAAGCAATCTCATCTTCGGTCTTGCATGTGCATGTTGGCATGGAGAACCGTGAAATGGCAATACACATTGCTAATTCTGCAAGTTATTTTTTACCACACATTTATGCATTAAGTACCAACTCTCCTTTTTGGGAAGGAAGGAAAACAGGTTATAAAATCTTTCGCACAAAAGTGTTTGATAAATTCCCACGAACAGGTATTCCCGATTTTTTTGAAAGCATAGAAGCTTACGATAATTATGTACAAGCTTTTAGTGAAAACAAATTGTATTGATAATGCAAAAAAAATCTGGTGGGATCTTCCGTGTGCATCCTTTTTTTAATACCGTTGAATTTCGCATTTGCGATGTGCCAATGACCGTGCAGGAAACAATTACAATCGCTGCATTGTTCCAGGGCATTTGTGCCAAACTGTATAAGTTACGAACGCGAACTTAAATTTTATCACTTACCCAGAGCGCTTATTAATGAAAATAAATGGCGCGCCGGCCGCTATGGCATTGAAGGCAGCCTAATTGATTTTGGTAAGGAGGCAGAGGTAAATACGAGAGTGCTTATTTATGAGTTACTGGATTTTATTGATGATGTTACTGGCCCGCTTGGTATTCGCAATACTATAAGCTATGTTCATAAAATGATGGAGCAAGGTACGGGTGCAGACAGGCAATTGAAGATATTTGAACAAAATAACAACCTTGCTGAGGTGGTCGATTATATCCGGGCGCAATTTTTATACGGATTATGACCTTTGCTAAACATTTACTTGATAACTGTTATCCTATACACGATGATATTCATTTTAAATTTTCGCAAATATTTTTTTAAAATGCTTTGCATTTTTAAAGAATCTTTTCTATTTTTGATTTAATACAATTCTGTATTAAGTCCCATTATCTTTTTAAAATCGAAGTTTACGTTCTTACAAATCTGTAAAACGGATATCCTGATTTTTTGGCAATGATTTGTTTTTTAAGCGAGTGATAAATATTAGTAATTAGGGTATTAAATTTTTTTAAAATGATGGAGACATATACAACTCAACAGGAAATTTTATTAGTAACAGGCACCACCTTTTCGTTGGGTGAATTTTGCAGAACAAGTGATGGCCTTAGTTACAACCATCTTACAGAAAAACAAAAGTTGGAAGTTGCCTGTTGGAATGGCCTGCTTCCATTGATGCTTCCTGAAATATTTAAAGAACATACAATTAATAAAAAACTGTACCTGTGGGAAATCAGGGAAGGTTCATCTTTTATTGAACTTGAGCTCGGCGAACAATATATGGAGTTTGAAAAAAAGTTTTCATTAGATCCGTATGCATTTATGCCGCTACAAGTGCTTTCCTAATTTTATCAAAAATATCAGCATTATTCATTAAAGTTAAATACAACAATTATTTATCTTTGAATAATGAATTTTTTTGAAAAGCAACCGTTTCGAATAGCAATTTTAGATCTTTATGAAGGCTTAGAAAATCAGGGGATGAGATGCCTTCGGGAAATTGTTTTATCGTTTGGCATCGCCCATAACCTTGATGTTACCCTTCATGAATTTGATGTAAGGCTTCAAAACAAAGTGCCTGACATGAGTTACGATGTTTATATAAGCTCTGGCGGCCCCGGCAGCCCGCTTGCCACAAAAGGTTCCAAATGGGAATCACACTATTTTTCCTGGCTGAATGCTGTAGAAAAATGGAACGAAGATGAGGGTAATGTTCAAAAGAAATACGTTTTTTTTATATGCCATTCATTTCAGCTCGTGTGCCGCTATTGGGAGCTGGCAACTGTTTGCGAACGTAAGTCCACATCATTTGGTGTTTTCCCTATTCACATGCTTGAGGATGCACATGATGAACTTGTATTTAACGGTATGGCTGATCCTTTTTATGCTGTTGATAGCAGGGATTTCCAGGTGATAGAGCCACGTATGAATATCCTGTATAAGGGAGCAAAGATTTTATGCATAGAAAAAGACAGACCGCAATCCAATATGAAAGAGCTATTATGGGAATGCGCTTTAATGAATATTTTATTGGCACACAATTTCATCCGGAAGCCGATCCGATTGGTATGAGCATGCATTTGCAAACTGAAGCAAAAAAGAAAACTGTTATTGAAAATCATGGACAAGAAAAATGGGAATCTATGATTGAACAATTGAATGATCCTGATAAAATATTATGGACCTATTCTCACATTCTTCCTAATTTCTTAATATCGCACTTAACAGTCTGCATACTGTCACTGCATAAACTTACAGTGATATTTACCGCTACACAAAAGCAAGAATTTTTTTATTCTTATCTTTCATTTTTACTTAAGCTAATGATATGCTATGATACCGGAACTACGGGAACAATTCAATAAAAATTTTACCCAAGAAAAATATCTCGAATTTTTAACAGATCTTAATAGCAAACATCCTGGTGATATAGTTTTCAGAATAGCGGAAACACCCATTTTTGTTCCAAAGGATTTTACTGAGAAAATGATTGGTGCCTGCGAAAAAATCGTTGACTTCATAAAAGAGCCTGGCTTCAAAAACCTTACCAGCCGTGCAATTCCACCTGCTGAAAATGTACCCGGAGAAAATGATCATTCACATTTTATAGCGTTTGATTTTGGTATTTGTGAAAACGAAAATGGAGAGCTTGAACCTCAACTGATAGAAATGCAGGGCTTTCCTACTTTATTTGGTTTCCAGGTGTATTATCCGCAAGTGGTGGAAAAGCATTTTAATATTCCATCCGGCTTTAGCAGTTATTTAAACGGTTATAACGATCAGTCTTACATAAAACTTTTAAAAGAAATAATTGTCGGCGAACATGATCCTGAAAATGTTATACTGCTTGAAATAAAACCGCATGAGCAAAAAACAAGAATCGATTTTTATTGCACGCAGGATTATCTGCAAATACCGATTGTATGTCTTACAGAACTGATTCAGGAAGGAAGGAAATTATTTTATATAAAAGACGGCAAAAAAATTCGAAGTAAAAAGAATTTATAATCGTATCATATTCGATGAGCTATTACAGCAAAATTTAAGTAATGTAGTGGATATAACGCAGCCGCTTGATGTTGAATGGGTGCCTCACCCCAACTGGTTTTATAGAATTAGTAAGTTTACTTTACCATTTATAAAACATCCTTATGTGCCAGAAACTTTTTTTCTAAATGAAATAAAACATTTGCCTGGTGACCTCGAAAATTATGTATTGAAGCCCTTGTTTTCTTTTGCGGGACAGGGAGTAATTATTGATGTAACAAAGGAAGACATTGATAAAGTAAAAGATCCTGAAAACTGGATACTACAAAAAAAGGTAAAGTATGCGGATGTGATAAAAACACCTAACGTACCCGCCAAGGCTGAGATACGTATTTTTTATTTTTGGAAAGATGGTGATGATAGACCTGTTGCTGTTACAAATCTTGCAAGGATAAGCAAAGGCAAAATGATTGGCGTACGATACAACATGGATAAAGATTGGGTGGGTGGAAGTGTTTGTTATTTTGAAAGTTGAATGCGTAAACCAGTTTAAACCATTTAAATGCAAAAACCTATCTTTAATTTTTAGCTTATCTACGAACATACATAAGATATATAAGAGACATTTTGACTGACATTAAGAAATACAGCGAGGAAGAACTGGTTTACTTTTTAAGTAAAAAAGACCAGGCAGCGTTTTCTTATTTATATGATAATTATTCTGCGGTTTTGTTTGGTATAATCTACAAGATGCTTGAGGACAAAGAACTTGCGGAGGATGTTTTGCAGGAAGCTTTTATAAAAATATGGAACAACTTTTCAAATTATGATAATCAAAAGGGACGCCTGTTTACATGGATGCTCAACATTACAAGAAACCTTACCATAGACACCATACGCAGCAAGGGTTATAAGAAACAAGCTAAAATCCAAAGTTCTGAGAATGCCGTAAATAATGTCAGTGATAATCTAAATACTGCGGAAAGCTTTGATTCGCTCGGCATAAGAAAACATTTAACCCTTCTCAAAACTGATCTTAAACAAATCATTGACCTTGCGTATTTCGGAGGCTTAACGCAGGATGAAATATCAAAAGCTTTAGGCATTCCTTTAGGAACTGTAAAAACAAGAATGCGGACAGCAATAATTGAATTAAGAAAAGTATTAAAAGACTAAATTGAATATAGAAGATATCATATCATCTGGTTTACTTGAGCTTTATGCACTGGGACTTTCGTCTGCTGAAGAAACAAAACAAGTAGAGGAATGGATACTTCAATATCCGGAAGTGAAGAATGAGCTTATGTCGATTGAAGCTTCTTTAGAAATCTATGCTGCGCCGTTTGCGAAGGAGCCATCACATTTAGTAAAGGATAAAATATTTGCTTCTATCAACCAGGATAAACCCAGTTCGGTTCCCGTTAATAATATAAATCACATAACGAATAGCGCAAAAGTTTACAAAATGCCTTCCTCCTTTAAAGCGTTAGCGGCCGCTGTAGTTATTTTATTGATAGGTAGCATTGCCCTGAACTATATTTATTTTCATAAATACGAGGCAGCAAATAATCATTTTCAAACAGCGCAAAATGATTTAAAAAATATACAGCAGAAAATGCAGGAAAATGCGGAGATGAAAAATGAAATGGAAGTTATTGAGGATAAAAATTCATTGCCTGTTGTGTTAAACGGAACTCCGCATGCTCCCGATGCTGTAGCAAAAATTTATTGGCTGAAAAATACAGGAGATGTATATGTTGATCCTACTTTTCTACCTAAAGTGCCGTCTGGCAAGCAATACCAGCTATGGGCAATTGTGGATGGTAAGCCAGTAAGTGGAGGATTGATCACTACCGAAGGAGGTACTTATCATATTCAAAAAATGAAATCGTTTGGCCATGCACAGGCATTTGCGATTACGCTTGAAAAAGCCGGAGGAAGCGAAAAGCCTACTATGGATCAGCTGTATGTGATATCTAAAGTTTAGCGCCAATTAAGCAACAGCCTTATTTACCAAATCCGCAGCCTCACTTAATAAAATAGCAGATTGCACCTTTAGCCCGCTTTTATCAATAAGGTCTTTTGCCACTTCTGCATTGGTTCCCTGCAAGCGAACAATGATCGGTATATTAATGGTTCCGATAGATTGATACGCATCTATAACACCTTGCGCCACACGATCACATCGAACAATACCACCGAAAATATTTATGAGTATTGCTTTTACTTTCGGATCTTTTAAAATGATCCTGAAACCAGCTTCAACTGTTTGAGCATTGGCAGTACCACCTACATCAAGAAAGTTAGCAGGCTCACCACCACTTAGTTTGATCATATCCATCGTAGCCATGGCAAGGCCTGCACCATTTACCATACAACCAACATTGCCATCCAGTTTTACAAAGTTGAGATTAAATTTGCCGGCCTCCACTTCTGTTGGGTCTTCTTCGGCGATATCACGAAGTGCAGCAACATCAGGATGGCGCATTAAAGCGTTGTCATCAATATTCATTTTGCAGTCAACCGCAATTATTTTATTATCGCTTGTTTTAAACAAAGGATTTATTTCGAGCATGCTGCAATCCAATCCTACATATGCATTATATAAGATTGGTTACAAACTTTACGCAGTTTTTAAATGCGTCACCTTTCAAGCCAAGATTAAAGCCAATCTTCCTTGCCTGGAAAGCCTGGTAATGGCCCACCAGGATGAATCCATTCTTTAAATATTTTTTCAGGAGTATCATGTGCTACATCTTCAATATTCATTCCGCCTTCGGTGCTATACATGATTACATTTTTGCCCCTTGGACCTGTCCATTAAAATAGATAAATAAATTTCTTTTACCGGATCAGGGCCTTCATAATATACGTCCTGCGCTACTAAGACTTTATTTACAACTTTTCCGGCTTCGCCCGTTTGAAGCGTAACCAATGTGCCACCTAAAATATTGTCTGCAATTTTTTTTACATCTTCAGCATTTTTGGCGACAGCAACTCCTCGCTGATCTGTTACCTTTAATAGTTCCTTTACCTCTGCCGCCTGCATGTATTTGCGCTTTCACCACCGCAAACCTGCTACCATACTGGCTATTAATATAACGATAGGCTTCTTCTGCTTCTGCAACAGTGCTGCATGCAATGCCTTCCTGTATGGGAACATTATATCTTTTTAATAGCTCCTTGGCCTGGTATTCATGTAAATTCATATAAAAATTTTGACGAAGATAAAGTCTAATTCATAAAAGTGATGAATTTGATTCGTGATAAAAACGTACATGAAATGTGTATTTATTATTAAAGAATTTTTCATTCTAAATCTATACCAACGCTCATTTTGTCAACTATGTTTTAATAAAGTAATTTTGCCGCCATTAATTCCGGAAAGATGTTTATTTGAACATAGTAACGGACACCAGCAATGATCAATAATAAAAAAATAGTAGTTGTTCTGCCGGCTTATAATGCTGCGCTAACGCTTAAAAAAACCTACCAGGAAATTCCTTTTGAAATCGTGGACGAAGTGATATTAGTGGATGATAACAGCAGCGATAAAACAATTGAAATAGCGACAAGAGCTAGGTATTTCGCATATTATTAAACATGACAAAAACCGCGGCTATGGCGGCAATCAAAAAACATGTTATAATAAAGCGCTCTCGAAATTGGCGGTGATATAGTCATCATGCTGCATCCTGATTACCAATATACGCCAAAGCTTATTCCTTCAATGGCATATCTTATTGCCAACAATGTTTACCAGGTGGTTCTTGGCTCGCGCACTTTGGGCAAAGGTGCATTGCATGGCGGAATGCCGGTTTACAAATACATCTCTAATCGTGCATTAACGTTTTTTGAGAATGTAATGCTTCAAGCAAAAAGTTGCGGAATATCATACCGGCTATCGGGCGTTTTCCCGTGAAGTACTGGAGCATATTAATTATGAAGTCAATTCTGAGGATTTTGTTTTTGATAACGAGATGCTATCGCAAATAATTTATCTTCGGTTATGAAATTGCTGAGATAACATGTCCGACACGATATTTTAAAGAAGCTTCCAGCATCAATCTCAACGAAGCATTACTTATGGGCTAGGGGTTGCTGAAAGTTTCTCTTGTTCATCGTTTTTGCAAATGGGGAATTGATGAAAAGAAAAATGTACGAGTCCTGATAAATTGACAATGAATAATAACAGCAAGTAAAATCTGTAATATAAAATAAATTTATCATTGCATTCAAGACATCCATCAGCACGATGCATTTAAGCAAAGCTCAAATTATTATTTTAATCGCTTTACTTGCAGCCGTTTTTTTTATTCCTTTTCTTGGCAGGGTTCATTTGTTTGATTGGGATGAAGTCAATTTTGCCGAGTGCTCCCGTGAAATGATCAAGATGAATGACTACAGCCGGGTGTATATCAACTTTAAACCCTTTCTGGGAAAAACCTCCGATGTTTTTTTGGATGCAAAGCACTGCTATGAAAGTATTTGGCGTCAATGAATTTGCAGCTCGTTTTCCAAATGCAGTATGTGGTATAATTACTTTGATTGTGGTTTTTGTTTGCGGCAGCAAGATTTATAATAAAAAATTCGGAGTGCTTTGGGCGCTCGCTTTTGGTGGTTCTCTTTTTCCAAACATGTATTTTAAATCAGGAATTATAGATCCATGGTTTAATCTTTTCACTTTTTTATCCTTATATCAATTTCATTTTGTATCATTGGGCAAGAAATGAATTTGATAAAGAAGAATTTAGCAAAAAAAATCGATATACTATGTAATATGGTCAGGCGTTTTTATGGGGATTGCCATATTAACTAAAGGCCAGGTTTCCTTGATGATTTTTTTATTATCCCTGGGTGTTTATTTTATTTATAACCGCTTCAAATTTTATTTTAACTGGTGGCATGCGATTTTATTTTTAATCATCGCTGCAGTAGTAACTGCTACCTGGTATGGCTATGAAACTATAAAAACGGACCATGGTTCATCACTGAATTTTTAAAATATCAATACCGTCTTTTTACTACGCATGATGCAGGCCAGAAAGGGATTTTTGGGTTATCATTATATTGTGCTGTTCATCGGATGTTTTCCTGCATCGCTGCTTGCCATCCCTTCTTTTTTTAAAACAACTTATACAAGCAGGTATTGATAAAGATTTCAAAAAATGGATGCAGATTTTATTTTGGGTGGTGACTATTTTATTTACCATTGTTCAATCGCGCATTATTCATTATTCTTCCTTGGCCTGGTTTCCGCTTACTTTCCTGGCAGCTTATTCGATATACAAATGGGATTTGAAACAATTGAATTATAAAAAATATGTAGGTGTTTTTATTGCCATACTTGGTGGCTTCATTTCATTGTTTATTCTGGCATTGCCGTATCTCGCAATGAATATTAAAAGACTTATTCCTTACGTAAACGATCCGTTTGCAAAAGCAATGATGCAGGCAGATGTGCACTGGAGCGGTATAGAAGGCATTGCAGGATTATTGATGATTGTATCAATTGTGATTGGAATCAGAAGTTTGACAAAAAATAATTTTAAAAAGCAGCATGGATATTATTTGGCGGAACTGCGATCGTGATTTTTCTAGCATCAGCGCTTATTGTTCCGAAAGTGGAACGCTATTCGCAGGGCGCAGCCATTGATTTTTTTATTCAAAGACAAGGCGAAGACTGCTATGTAAATACACTTGGATACTTATAGTTATGCGCAGCTTTTTTATGTACAAAAAGAAAAACCAGTTAATCCGGAATTCATATGATGAGCAATGGTTGCTTACAGGAAATATTGATAAGCCCGCTTATTTCGTATCAAAAGTCGACAGGATTGATAAATTACAAACAATACACAGAGCTTAAAGAATTGTATCGAAAAAATGGGTTTATTTTTTTAAAAGGGAATGAAGTGAGTGAGTCATTAGTCAATGAGTCATGTCATTCCAACATCAGCTGAACTTCAATGAACGAACTCCACTTTGAAACAACTTATTTCTTTTTCCCGCGAAAAAAACTTCAATATCTTACTGATAATTTTATCATTTGCTCCAAGCTGCCTTTAATTTCTGTATAGGCTGCAACCATAGCATTATCTAATTTTACCATTATTTTTTTGTTGCCTTCCCCCGGACGAGCCTGGTAATAAGTTGCACGCCTGAATGGTTTATCTTCAATGGAATAATAATATAACGCAATCGATCGCCTGTAAACACCTTCAGGGCAAGTCATTGGTTCAGGATGTCCGTGATAAGAATCTGCATCAGTATTAAAAATTACACAACGGTTAAAAACCGGTGCCACCTTTACTTCGCATGCTTTCATTTCTTTATCCCACAATTCTAACTTACCACCCCACTCTTCCTGCCAGTTTTTATTAAGATAAACCAGCACATTCACGCGCCGCTGCCAATTGCGATGATGCGGATGCACTGTGAAATCTGCATGAATATTGAGATAGCCTCCTTTTGTTGACTGATGTATTCCGCCGCCTTCGAGGAAATCATCTTTTTGCAAATTGTTTATTCCGGTAAGCGTGCTTAGAAATTTTAAAAATTCCGGAGAGTTCAATTCATTGATTGTTTCTTTAATTGCTTCAGGCAACACATCCAGTTTATTAAGGCCCTTTCTTTTTTTCATTATAATGTGTATAGTTTATCCACCCATCTGCTTCATTTAATTTATTAAACTCGGTTATACATTCATCAAGTACTTCAGGATTCAAAAAATTTTCAAGAACAATATGCGGATATGGACTTAGCTGATTGATATTGTTTACTTAACTCCGGCAAGCTCGCTGTTCCATTTAGTATAATCAAATATTTGCGTTGCTGTTTCCACTTTAAAAAAAATTAAGTTGCAAAGATAGTTTGTGATTTTTAAAAAATCTTACTGATTAAAAATGCACTTGGCATTAAAAATCTAACAGCTCAACTTATCACCCTGTTAACAATTCAAAATAACATCCATTACATCATTCACTTAACTTTGAAACAATTTTTAAAGGCTTATGATGGAAAAAGTTAATAAAGCTGTTGAGTTTATTAAGGCAAAATATAACGCATCACCGCAAGCAGGAATAGTGCTGGGCAGCGGGCTTGGAAGTTTTACAGAGCAAATGGATGTAGAGATGGAAATTGACTACAGTGATATTCCTGACTTTCCTGTAAGCACCGTTAAGGGTCATGATGGCAAGCTAATTTTTGGACAACTTTCCGGCAAAAATATTATTGCAATGGCCGGCCGTTTTCATTATTATGAAGGATATACTACACAAGAAGTTGCTTTTCCTATAAGGGTTTTATTTTTCCTTGGAATAGAAAATTTATTGATAAGCAATGCTGCAGGCGGCACCAATATTGACTTTCCAGGTGGGCGACCTCATGATCATTACAGATCATATAAGCATGTTTACCGTTAATCCATTACTTGGTAAAAATGAAGAAACTTTTGGTCCAAGGTTTCCGGATATGAGCAAGCCTTATAAAAAATATTTGATTGCAATAGCAAATCAAGTTGCAAAAGAAAATAATATTGAAATTAAAAAAGGTGTGTATGTTGGCGTAACAGGACCAACATTTGAAACAAAAGCAGAATATAAAATGATACATGCACTGGGCGGAGATGCAGTAGGCATGAGCACTGTTCAGGAAGTTATCGCTGCAGTTCATCTTGGCTTGCCTGTTTTTGCAATAAGCGTGATTACTGATATTGGCATTAGGGAAGAAGAAAATAAGATAACGCATGAAGAAGTGCTGAAGGCAGCAAGCGAAGCAGAGCCAAAGCTTACACTTATTTTTAAAGAAATGATAGCCCGTATTTAATACAATGAAAAGAACAAAAGGTAAAGAATAAATTCTTCTTATTAAAAATAACGGCTGTACTATGCTTTCTGTTTTTTTTTATTAAACCTGCAAACGCACAAATCCCTAACGCATTACGAGGAGCAGGAGGTAGTCAAAATCCATCTGGTAAATCGAAAGGTGATTCACTTACTTTTCAGCATCGTGATGATGCCGCAGATTCTATAACCATTTCCTATCGTTATCTGGATTCATTGAATGGCAGTCACCTCGATTCTTCAATTGATGATTTCAACAGGTTTTTTACAGTTCCTGCAGAATATGTGACACTTGGTAATAATGGAACTGCAGCATTTCCTATTCTTTTTACGCCCATGCTAAAAGCGGGTTGGGACGCAGGTTTCCATGCTTTTGATCTTTATAATTATACTTTGGAGAACACGAGGTTTTATAAAACATCCAAGCCATTTACACAACTTACTTATTTACTTGCATCTCAAAAAGAACAAGTGATCGGAGTATTGCATACACAAAATATAAAGCCGAATTGGAATGTTGGAATTGATTATCGTCTAATATCTTCGCCAGGCTTTTTTCAAACACAAAATTCAAACATTAATAATTATAGGTTTTTTTCTAATTACCAGGGAAAGAGAAAAAGATATGATGCTTATTTTGATTTAATAGGAAATAAAATAAAGACATCGGAAAATGGCGGAATATGATAATGATTCATCTTTGCAAAATCCTAATTTGAGAAAGCGATTCGCTGTTCCTGTTAATCTTGGTGAAGATCTTGACGAAGGGCAAAGTGTTTTTTCAACAACTGTAAATACAGGTAATTTTTATACCAACTTTACTGCGTTTTTCAGGCAGAGTTATGATTTTGGAATTAAAGATTCTGTAATCATAAATGACAGTACAACAGAATATTTATTTTATCCAAAATTTCGTTTTCAACATACGTTAAATTATTCAACTGCATATACCTACAAATTCAGAGATACAATTGAAGCACTAGGAATTATGCAGCATCAGATGAAGCTATACTTAAACGATGGTATAATTTATCGCTTAACTCGTATTCATTAAATTTTTATTTACAGGATAAATGGAAATTTGTTTCAAATGATTTTTTGATCAGACAGTTTCCTGAAACAAAAAATCCCGGGCAGTTTATTGAAGCCGGCGCACGAATAGAAAATTTTTCAGGAACATTCCTGCCTCGACCGAGTCCAATGTACTTGTTGCAGATATATTCTTCACCTTATGAGCATGAAAAAAGTTTTTATAATATTGTTTTGCATGGTGAATACCGAAATAAAACAAGAAACCGAAAATGGGATGCCGTATTAAAGGGAGAGTTTTATGCAAGCGGGTTTAATGCGGGCGATTATAATGCTTATGCTTCAGTTACAGGATTATTAAATGCAAAGCTGGGAAATGTGCAGGCAAGTTTTCAAAACGTAAACCGCTCACCTTCTTATATTTTCAACGGAAATTCTTCTTTTAATCTTGACAGCACTACGGAAAGTAAAAAAGAAAATATAACGGTTTTGGCTGTAAGTGCTGTAAACAGGCGCTTTACTCTGATGGCAAGAAATATTTCAATCACTAATTATACTTATTACAAGGATTATTATCACAGCGATCAATTCAATGGACTGGTGAATATTACTCAGGTTGCTGCTTCAACTAAAAATAAAATTAATGGGCATCTCAATTTGATACAGTGATTTTATTGTTCAGCAAACATCTGGCAACAATCCGATAAGAGTGCCTTTGTTTTTTACACGACAACGTCTTGCATTTGAAGGAAACTTTTTCAAGAATCTTTTTCTTAGCACAGGGCTTGATGTAAGTATAACACGCCCTACAAGGCTTATAATTATTCACCGGTGTTGGGCAAATTTTTTCCGCAGGATTCAGTTACCATCAGCAACCTTCCTAAAGTAGATGTATATTTTGATTTCAGGATTCGAACGTTTACAGGGCTGGTAAAAGTGGAAAATCTGAATACGGTCGATGTTTGCAAATGGATTCGGATTTACGAATAATAGTTTTGCTGCACCTAATTATCCAACCCCAGGTTTCATTTTAAGGATTGGCGTTCAATGGAATTTTATTAATTAAACCGTTACGAGAAAAGCTTATTACGAATTTTCGTTTATAGGGTAACTGTTAGCTTATAAATATTTTAAACAAAAATTTTTTATTGAAAAAGGAAATAATTATAAGAGATATCGTTGCTGAAGACAATGCAATAATGGCAAAAATTATACGAACTTCTTTAGAAGATTTTAAGGCTGTAAAGAAGGGAACAGTATATTTTGATGAAAGTACAGATCATCTTTTTGAATTGTTCCGTGAAAAAGAATCTTCCTATTTCGTTGCAGTTGTTGACGGACATGTAAGTGGAGGAGCCGGTATTTTTCCAACAAAGGATCTGCCACCAAAAACCTGCGAACTGGTTAAAATGTATGTATCATCCGAAGCGAGAGGCCTTGGTATAGCAGGCAGGTTATTTAAAAAATGTACGGAGAAAGCTTTGAAAAACGGCTTCACAAAAATGTATATCGAAACAATGCCGGAGCTTACCAATGCAATAGCTATGTATGAAAAATATGGCTTTTCTTACATACCCAAACCGTTAGGAAACAGCGGCCATTGCGGCTGCAGTGTGTTTATGATAAAGGATTTATAGTGCCTCCTGCATGAGCTCTACTTCTGCAACAGGGCTAAACAAAAACATTTTACCAGAAGATATTTCCTTACATAAAAAACGCTTTCTAACTTTTGCTTCACGGCTGAATAAGCGCCCGCCTTTCACTTTAAAAATGCTGTGCAAGGGCAATTCTTCTATAAAGTAAAAGCCAGGCTTATGCTCATCATATTTTTTTAAGATTCTTAATAAACCAGTCTCCGCACATGAGCTGGCAGCAGGACTTTTGAGGCTTCGTAACAATTCGTTTTGTATATCTTCAGGAAAGATTTTTTTTACAATAAATCTTTCCAATATGTTGCCGTACTCACTTTTCCATTGTGGGCCGTGCTGTTGTATGCGGTGCCCATATTTTTCATAAGCAAGTAAATGAGCAAGCTCATGCAACAACGTTATCAGGAAAGAATATTTATTTAAATTTCCATTTACGCTTATCCTATGATTTTTATTATAAATGCCGTTTCGATAATCACCTAAAACGGATCTGCGTTCGCGTGTAATAGTTAAGTGTACTTTAAAGTCATTGAGATATGAGGCGACATCATCAAATGAATTTTCGGGCAAATAGTCCTGAAGTTGATGGAGCGGTGATTCTTTCTTAGGCATGTGGCTTACTGCGATACAATTTAAGCATTTGTTTAACTTCCATGGTAGTATAAACAATGTAAAGAGCCATCAAAGTCAACAGTGATGGAATATTTATTTTGCCACCGGTCTTAAAAAGATAAGCGCCAATAACCAGCATCACACCAAATATTTTAATAAGCAATGATGTGTAAATGCCACGTAAGAAAACATTAGTACTAGTTGCGCGGAAATTTTTCGTTTGAATAAAAGACCCAAAAACGCTTATTAAAAAAAGCAATGCATTTCCTGCAAGTAAAACCATAACATTAAAACCATGCGCTTGCAAAAAGGGTTTAAAAACAATTGCCAGTGCATTTATGAAACTAAAAAGTATAAGTGCCGGCAAAATTCTTTTAAAAAAAACTTTATTCATTTTTTTGTAGACGTGTCTTTAATGATTTTATAAAACATGCCACCAATAAAAAGCAAAGGCAACAACCAAACAAGCAACGGAATCGATATGCGCATCCACGCATCTGCTTTAATGCCCAGAAAAACACACAAACCGATACCCACGAGAAATTGCATAGCAAGGCCTGTATATCTTAAAAGTTGTTTATTATTTTGATCTTTATCAGCCATTTAAATTTGGTAAATTACCTATACTTGATTTTTAAAATATTTTAGTTGTTAAAAAAAGTAATGGCCGGTTTTAAAATAAATTTTAGCTCAAAATAACCGTATTTTTAAAATAATTTTACAAAAACCAGGTTTCATATAACAACACTATCCATTCCCCCGTTTTACTTGTATAAAAAGTAGCATATTCATGAATCACCGGTTAATAAAATTTCTTTCTTTTTTTATATGCTTATGTTTTCTATTGCCTGCAGCCCATGCCCAATTGGGAAAAATAACTTTTGATCTTGATAAAGACAAGCCTCAAAAATTTAAAACGAAAGTATTAAAATCAGAAAAAACAGGGCAGAAAAAATTTAACCTTCCAAGAAAGTTTATACAAAATACAGTTTCTCATTACAACTATTATTACAATGCAAATATTAAATTAAACCAGGTTATAGAAAGGGCGCGCATTGCTTCAAAAGATGACTACTCAAAGCTGTTGCCATTTTATGGTTATTCCTTGCAAAATACTGCTGCGCAAAAAACTGAGCTGGATTCGGTTATTTATAAAGCTACTGCCGGTATTTTGCTTCATGATCTCAGAAGTAATTGGGTGGATAATTTATACTTGCTTATTGGCGAAGCCTATTATTTAAAAAGAGATTATGATTCCGCTGCCATGACGTTTCAGTTCATAAACTATACATTATACCCAAGAAATAAAAAAAATGAAGATGACCAGATGGTTGTAGGCAGCAATGACAATGGCGATAATCATGCTTTAAGCGTATCAACAAAAGAAAACAGGAACATTATACAAAAAGCATTTACACAACCGCCAAGCCGAAATGATGCATTGATATGGCAAATAAGAACTTCAATTGAAGCAGGCCAGTTTGGTGATGCTGCAGGACTTATTAATACTTTGCAAAATGACCCCTCATTTCCCGAAAGGCTTCGGTCTTCTCTTGAAGAGATGAGCGCTTACTGGTTTTACAAACAGCAAATGTATGATAGCAGTATTGTTCATTTTGAAAATGCCTTGCCTAATGCAACTGACCTGCAGGATAAAGCAAGAAGAGAATATTTACTTGGGCAGCTTCTTGAATTGAATAATCAGCAGGAAAAAGCTTCAACGTATTATGATAAAGCAAGTAAGCAAACCACTGATCCTTTATTGGATATTTATGCCAATCTGAATGAAGCAAAAATGTTGAAAAGTAAAGATCCGGCGGAGATTGATAAGAGCATTGATAAGCTAAGGCACATGGCAAGAAAAGATAAGTTTGAACCATATCGAGATATCATATTTTATTCTGCAGCGCAGCTTGCTTTAATAAAGCCTGATACCGCCGAAGCTGTTGCGTTGTATAAGAAAAGCACCTTGTATAACCAGGATAATATTTCTTATAAAAACAAAGCATTTCTTACGCTTGCTGAAATAAGCTATAAACAAAAAAAATATAAAGACGCTTATAACTTTTATGATAGCATTCAACTTGCTGATACTTCTCTCGGTGATATCGGAAAATTACAGGAAAGAAAAAATGCTTTGGCTGCAATTGTAAGACAAATAAATATTATAGAAAGAGAGGACAGCTTGCAAAAGATAGCGGCAATGACGCCTGCAGACCGGGATGCTTTTTTGAAAAAGCTTTCGAAAAAACTAAATAAAGAAAACGGTGTGAAGGAAGATTATTCCAGTTATGGCAATGCAGCTTCATCTTTTTACAACAGTAAAAATGCATCATCTGATATTTTTGGTAATAATAATGCATCTGGAAGTGATTGGTATTTTTACAACAATACAATTAAAACAAAGGGTTATGCTGATTTTAAATCTACCTGGGGTAAAAGGCAAAATGTAGATAACTGGCGACTGACTTCAGGCTCTGATGCAACTAATAATTCCATAGCAAATACAACAACCATAGCATCTCCAGATGGGCAGGCGCCCGGAGAACCTGCGTTGGCGGGACAAAACGGAGAGCCATCCACAATAGGAACATTATCTTCTGCCTCTGTAAATGGACCAGTGCAAACGGATTTTTCTGTTGAAGGTCTAATCACTAATGTGCCGCTTACTAAAGAAAAAATGACTGCATCAAATACAAAAGTTGCTGTTGCATTATTTCAATTAGGAAAAAATTATCAAAATCTTTTAGAAGATTATAACGCTGCTATCGAAACCTATCAGCAATCATTGCAACGCTTTCCGGATAGCTTGTATGCGGGCGAGTTATACCTTAATCTTTCTTATTGTTATAGAAAAGTAGGTGACATTGCGAAAGCAGATTTTTATAAAAATTTATTGGTTCAAAAATTTGAAAAAAGCAAGTTCACTCAGCTTGCTTTGCATCCGCAGGCAATGGAACCTTCGAAAAAAGACAGCGCTGCCACCAACAGGTACAAAGAAATTTATAACTTGTTTATAGAAGGCAATTTTGATGAGGCTTTGCAGCAAAAACAAAAGGCTGATAGCATGTATGGCAACAACTATTGGACACCACAATTATTCTACATCCAGGCAGTATATTATGTAAGCAAAAAAGACAATGACAGCACTGCAAGAATGAAAGATGATAGCACTGCAATAAGTACGTTAACACAGATTTTTGCTCAGTATCCTTCTTCGCCGCTCAGGACAAAAGCAGAGACTATGATAGATGTGATAAAAAGAAGAAAAGAAATAGAAAATTATTTAACGAAACTAAATATTACACGCGCAAAAGAAGATTCACAGATTATTGTATATGATGATCCAACTCTTATAAAAAGGCAGGTTCAGGTACAGGATTCTTCAACCGTGAAACCGATAAAATCAGCGACCAACAAGGTCGTTGCGCAAACCGCAGTTTTAGATTCTGCTAAAAGATTACCACCTCCGATAAAGAATGCTGAATTTGTTTTTGACCCTTATACTCCTCAATATTTAGTTATGGTTCTGAATAAGGTTGATCCAGTTTATAGCAGCGAAGCAAGAAATGCATTGAACAGGTATAATGCAGAAAATTATTATTCATCTAAACTGGAAACAACGAAAGATACACTTGATAAAGAAAGAACATTGCTGGTGTTTACACAGTTTGAAACCGCAGATGCGGCGATTACCTATATGGATCGTCTAAAGAAAAATATTCGCAATGAAATATCATGGCTTCCTCCTGATAAATATACTTTCTACATTATATCTGCAGGCAATCTTGAACTGCTGAAACAAAATAAGAATCTAAAGAGTTACATTGAAATTTTAAACAAAAAATATCCTGGTAAATTTTAAAAAAACATTTTCCATTCTAATAATTAATAAAAAAAATGTATTCCCCTGATAATCGGAATAAGAAAAGCCAGAATAAAAAAACGAAAGTTAGCCTTGCGGTGAAACTATTGTGGACAGTGGTTTTGGGTGGAATTGCGTTTTGTATCGTTGTATTTGCATGCGCATACTTTGGAGTATTTGGAAAGCTTCCTTCTCTGGCAGGAACTGGAAAATCCACAGGCAAACCTGGCATCAGAAATTTATGCTGATGATGGTACGACTCTTATGGGTAAGATTTATACTGAAAATCGCACTCCTGTAGACTACCAGGATATATCAAAGCACGTAATAGATGCATTGGTATCAACAGAAGATATAAGATTTTATGAACATTCCGGAATCGATGCAATAGCTATCGGCCGTGCAATTAAAGGGCTTGGCAGAGAAGGTGGTGGAAGTACTATCACTCAACAACTTGCAAAGAACATGTTGGGACAAGGATCCGGCTGGATGGGCAAAAGGATTATTGATAAACTAAAAGAATGGATCGTTGCTTTAAAGCTTGAAAAGAATTTTACCAAACAGGAAATTTTAGCGTTATACCTTAATCGCGTTTCCTGGGGTAATATGTACGGAATACGCAATGCATCGCAGGGTTTATTTTCAAAAAGATCCTTCCGAGCTTACTACTGATGAAGCAGCATTACTTGTTGGAATGCTTAGCGGACCTGGCCAGTATGATCCCGTTCGTCACCCGAAAGCTGCAACTAGACAGGAGAAATTTAGTTCTTGACAGAATGGTAACCAACGATGTGCTTTCCAGCGCCGAAGCAGAACAGTTAAAGAAAAAACCTTTGGGGATTAAATTTAAGAAACTGGATGAGAACCTTGGTATTGCTCCTTATTTCCGCTCTGTATTAACAAAAAAATTAATTGATTGGTGCAAGAATCATAAAGATCCTTCAACCGGAAAAAATTATGATGTGTATAGGGATGGCTTGAAAATTTATACAACCATTGATCCTAAAATGCAATTGTATGCTGAAGAAGCTGTGATAAAGCACATGGCCAATATGCAGAAAAAATTCAATAGCACAGTTGCCAAAAAATGTTTGGAAAGATCAGCAGGATATTCTTGACAGCGCCATGAGAGAAAGTGATCGCTGGAAATAAATGAAAGAAGAAGGTATTGGAGATGATGATATAAAAAAATCATTTTATGTTCCTGTAAAAATGAAAGTATTTGCATGGAATTTCAAACGCGAAACGGATACTGTAATGACGCCGATTGATTCAATAAAATATTTAAAGCAGATGATGCAAACCGCATTTGCAGCAATGGATCCGATGACAGGCGAAGTGAAAGCATGGGTGGGTGGTATTGATTTTAAATGGTTCAAATTTGATCACGTAACAACTGGAACGGCAGGTAGGCTCTACTTTTAAGCCCTTATTATATACACTGGCTATAACAGATGCAGGACTTACCCCCGAGAGTTATATCGGTGGTAAAGCACATTACGCTTAATCACAAAACTATTCGGTGGGCAGGAGGTACGATGGCCTACTGTCTTGCAAAATCATTAAACTCCGCAGCATGGGATCTTATGAGCAGAATAGGCCCTAAAAAAACAGCAGAGTTTGCACACTTGTGCGGTATTAAAAGCACTATTCCAATTGTTCCTTCAATAGCTTTAGGCTCCGCCGATATTCAGTTATATGAAATGCTTCGTGCCTATTCAATGTTTCCTAACCGGGGCTTTAATACAGAACCAATTATTATCACAAGAATTGAGGATAAGAACGGCAATGTTATTCAGACATTTCAATCAGAATCCAAGCAGGTAATAAGCGAAGTAGATGCTTATACGATGTATAAGATGATGCAGGGCGTTGTTGACTTTGGTACGGGACATTCTATGCGAGGCACATACAATATCAACAGTGAAATGGGTGGCAAAACAGGAACAACTAATGACAATACTGATGGTTGGTTTATAGGTTATACACCGCAGTTGATTGCAGGTGCATGGGTTGGATGCGACGATCCTTTTTTGCACTTACGAAATGGATGGACCAATGGTGGTAATGATATGGCAATGCCCGAATGGGCTTACTTTATGCAAAAAGTGTACGCTGATAAAAAGCTGGGCATAGATCCTAAAGCACAATTTCAAAAGCCCGCAGAACTTAATAATGATCCGATTTATGCTGATCAGAATTTTAATGCAATTGTGAAGGAAGGTCAGGGCAACGATGACCAGGGCAATGGTGATGCAAGCGATTATCAAAGCAATGAAACACCGGATGTACCCGTAGAATCTGATTTTGATAAAAACAAAAAAAATGGTGATGCGGGAACAATTTATAAAAAAGAAGCAACGCCTTCAGGTATAGATACAAAAAAAGATACTTCAAAAATAACAGATAAATCTACAGATAAAAAGCCTGCGGCTAAAGAACCAGCAATTAAAACTTCAAAACCTTCGTCTGATTATTAAGTGAAGTCAAATCTGTTATTTCCTAAAATCAAGTTCGTTACAAATATTCGTTACCCTTTAAAAAAAATTAATTTTGAAATCAAATTTATACAAAGCTGCCTTTACTTTTTTACTGATTACTGTTGCAATTAATTTGCTTTTTGGGTGGGGAGTTTGGGGCCATAAACATATTAACAAGGCAGCAGTTTTTGCGCTGCCGGATAGTATGCGTGTATTCTATTATAATCACATTGATTTTCTTACAGAAGGTGCGCCAGTACCAGATTTGCGAAGAGGGTTGCTAAATGAAAAAGATGAGCCACCGAGGCATTATATTGATATAGAAGATTATAAAATTCCTGTTTCAGCTTTTCCTAAAAGCACCAGACAAGCGTTTGAAAAGTATGATACGCCTTTCCTAAATAAGTCCGGCTATTTACCCTGGTATATTCAAACAATGGAGTATAAACTTATTGATGCTTTCAAAAAGAAAAATAAATCTGAAATACTTTTTCTTTCTGCTGAAATAGGCCACTACATTGGCGATGCGCACATGCCTTTGCACACTGCCTCTAATTATAATGGACAATTTACGGGTCAAAAAGGTGTGCATGCTTTATGGGAAACGCAGATACCTGAGTTGCTTGGCAATGCGTATAATTTTAAAACAGATAACGCAAAATATATTGAAAATTTACCGGATGAAACCTGGAATATTATTGCACATACGCACTCGCTTGAGGATACATTGCTCTCCATTGAAAAAAATTTACTCTTGCACTTTGATACAGCAAAACTTTATAAAAAGGATGCAAAAGGAAGAACAATTTTTTTATACAGGCAACCGGTTTACTCTGATGAATTTGCCAGGGCATTTAGCGATTCAATGCATGGAATGGTTGAAATGCAATTAAGGCTTTCCATACAAGATCTTGCTAACTTTTGGTATACTGCATGGGTAGATGGTGGAAGCCCTGATATTCTTTCATTAGATGATCCACATCTTACATTACAAAATCAAAAAAATTACAAAGCTGAATATAAAGCGTGGAAAAAAGGAAAGTTATTAAACCTGGAATCAGAGAAAGATTAAATAGTGACCCTTTTTACTGACTTAATTCGTTTGCGCCGTTTATGATATCATTTGGATTTAAAGCGGGATACATTTTCAAAAGTAAATAACTATTAAGTTATATTGGAAAAAAATTTTACTATTAAGTGTAAAATTAACAATAATCAACAGCGGCAAGGCTTACAGATATCTTAAAGGATTTCTTTTGGACCTCTGTATATAATTTTTAATATTCATCCAAAAAGCAAAAAATAAATAAAAGATAACCGGCGAACCAAGCGTAAGAAATGAAATATAAATAAAATATTTTCTGATTATAGAAGTTGCAACGCCCATCCTCTCCCCGATAGCGGTGCATACTCCGAAAACCTGCCACTCAATAAAGTGTTTTATTTTATCCATATCCAAAACTAAAAAATTTACTCTAAAATTTAATGATTAAAACGGCAATTTATAACAGTTTAGTATTTAGTTTACATTTAATAAATTTTGCCTGGATACACATACATCCTCCAGCAATTGCAGTAATTTTTCCTATAAAATGATGATTCGATTTTAAGTAAATTTGCACTTAAGAGTTATAACTATTCTCATTCTGATTTTTAATTAAAATAATTTAAGATGGTATTTGATATTGATATGATCAAAAAATTTTATGACGGCTATCTTGATAAACTTGAAGCTGCACGTAAAGTGGTTGATCATCCCCTTACACTTACAGAAAAAATTTTGTATACACATTTATGGAAGGGCAATGCAGACGTAGCTTATGAAAGAGGCAAGACCTATGTTGATTTTGCTCCGGACCGGGTGGCTATGCAGGATGCAACGGCTCAAATGGCTTTGCTGCAGTTTATGCAAGCAGGACAGAACTAAAGTTGCTGTGCCGTCAACAGTGCATTGCGATCATTTGATTCAGGCGAAAGTGGGAGCAGCACAAGACTTGTCAAAAGCAAAAACTGAAAACAAGGAAGTGTACGAATTTCTTTCGTCTGTTTCTAATAAATATGGTATTGGATTTTGGAAACCAGGTGCAGGAATTATTCACCAGGTTGTGCTTGGAAAATTATGCGTTTCCCGGGGGTATGATGATAGGAACAGACTCACACACAGTAAACGCCGGAGGCCTTGGTATGATTGCAATTGGCGTAGGTGGTGCAGATGCATGCGATGTGATGGCGGGACTTCCATGGGAATTAAAATTTCCAAAACTTATTGGTGTAAAATTGACCGGAAAACTAAGCGGATGGACTGCTTCAAAAGATATTATTTTAAAAGTGGCTGGCATACTTACTGTAAAAGGCGGTACAGGCGCTATTGTTGAATATTTTGGTGATGGCGCTACATCGCTTTCATGCACTGGCAAAGGAACCATTTGTAATATGGGTGCAGAAATTGGAGCAACCACTTCTATTTTTGGCTATGATAAAAAAATGGCCGAATACTTAAAGGCAACTGGAAGAGCAGAAGTAGCTGCAGGTGCTGCATAAGCTCTCAAAAGAACATTACCGGCGATAAAGAAGTTTATGAAAATCCTGAGAAATATTTTGACCAGGTAATTGAAATAAATTTATCGTGAGTTGGAACCTCATATCAATGGGCCTTTCACTCCTGATCTTGCAACGCCAATTTCAAAATTGAAGATGCAGTAAAAGAAAATGGCTGGCCTGAAGAATTGGAAGTTGGCTTAATTGGATCTTGCACAAACTCTTCCTATGAAGATATTACCAGAGCAGCATCCATTGCAAAACAGGCCATCAGCAAGGGTTTAAATGCAAAGTCAGAATTTACAATTACTCCCGGCTCTGAGCAAGTTCGATTTACAGTGGAAAGAGATGGTTATTTAAAAATCTTTGAAAATATGGGCGGTGTTGTTCTTGCCAATGCATGCGGACCTTGCATTGGCCAATGGGCAAGGCATTCAGACCGATCCCAATAAAAAGAATTCTATCGTAACATCTTACAACAGAAATTTTGCAAAAAGAAATGATGGTAATCCAAATACTCATGCCTTTGTTGCATCGCCGGAATTAATTACTGCAATGGCAATTGCAGGCTCGCTTACATTTCAATCCACTAACGGATTATCTTACAAATGATAAAGGAGAAAAAATAAAACTGGATGAGCCGAAGGGAATTGAATTGCCTTTAAAAGGCTTCGCAGTGGATGATCCAGGATACCAATCGCCCGCAGAAGATGGAAGCGATATTGAAGTAATTGTTTCGCCAACATCTGATCGTTTGCAAATTTTAGATCCTTTCCCTGCCTGGGAAGGCACTGATCTTAAAAGATTTAAAATTATTAATTAAGGCAAAAGGCAAATGCACAACTGATCACATTTCAATGGCAGGCCCATGGTTAAAGTATCGTGGTCATCTTGATAATATCAGCAATAATCTTTTGATTGGTGCAGTTAATTTTTTTAATGAAAAAACAAATCTTGTAAAGAACCAGCTTACCGGCGAATATGGTCCTTTGCCGGAAACACAACGAGCATACAAAGCAGCAGGTATCGGTTCTATAATTGTCGGCGATGAAAATTATGGCGAAGGCTCTTCACGGGAACATGCTGCAATGGAGCCAAGACATTTAGGTGTGAGGGCTGTGCTCGTAAAATCTTTTGCACGCATACATGAAACCAATTTAAAAAAGCAAGGAATGCTTGCCATTACATTTGACAATAAAGATGATTATAATAAAATACAGGAAGACGACTCAATTGATATAACCGGCCTTATAAATTTCAGCGTAGGCAAGCCGTTGCTAATACATTTGAATCATGTTGATGGAACTACTGAAAGCTTTATGGTAAATCATACGTACAACGAGCAGCAGATAGAATGGTTCAAAGCCGGGGGTGCGCTGAATATAATAAGGAGGGAATTCAGCAACAGGTAACAACATTGTCACCCAGAATTATTAAGGATAAAAAGTTTCGGCTTACCCTATAAAGGTAAGCAAAAATCTTTTATAGCATAACTGTTACCTTATAAGCGTTCTTATGACGGATTTTTTTTGAAGGCAATCATGTACTAATTATTAAGTAGTATTAGGCAACTTTATCAATGATCATTTAGTGGCATTCCCATTTCTTGAAACTCTTTCCAGTTAAGGTAGTCGGGTGCTACACGATGTTCAATCATTGTAATGCAATTATCAACAGGACATATAAGCTGGCAAAGGTTGCAACCAACACATTCATCTTCTTTTATAGCATAATTATTATATGGATTTCCATAAGTCAAGCTAATAGACTGGTGCGCCGCATCTTCGCAGGCAATGTAGCAAAGCCCGCAATGAATACATTTATCCTGGTTAATATTTGCAACGTGATGATAATTGATATCAAGGTCTTCCCAATTTGTTATCGTGCTGATTGACTTACCGATAAAATCATTTAAAGCTGCAAATCCTTTTTCATCCATCCAATTTGCAAGACCATCACAGAAGTCCTCAATGATTCTGAAACCATGCTTCATCACAGCGGTGCACACCTGCACATTAGTTGCGCCAAGAAGCATAAACTCTGCTGCATCTTTCCATGTGGTGATTCCGCCAATTCCGGAAACGGGAACTTTGTTGGTTATATTATTTTGAGAAATAGTCGCAAGCATTTTTAATGCAATGGGTTTCACTGCCGGGCCGCAATAGCCACCAAATACACTTTTGCCTGCGACATATGGATTAGGGACAAAAGTATCCAGATCAATTCCTGTTACAGACTGAATAGTATTGATCAAGGAAAGCGCATTCGTGCCTGCTTCTACAACTGCTTTACCCGTTGGAACTACAGAATGAACATTGGGTGTAAGCTTTGTAATTACAGGAATTGTGGCGGCCTCCATTACCCATTCTACTACCATTTTTGCAATGTCAGGATCTTGCCCAACAGTAGCACCCATACCTCTTTCAGTCATCCCATGCGGACAACCAAAATTTAGCTCCAGGCCATGTGCACCGGTATCCTCCACCTGCCTGATGAGTTCATGCCAGCTTTCACGATTGTTATCAGCCATTAAAGAAACGATCATTGCGCGGTCGGGAAATTCCTTAACCACTTGCGAAATTTCTTGCAAGATTAAATGAAGCGGCCGATCTGAAATGAGTTCAATATTATTAAAGCCCATTACACGGGTGTCATTATAATTTACTGCTGAATATCTTGATGAAACATTCTTTACCTGGGATCCCAATGTTTTCCATACAACGCCGCCCCACCCTGCTTCCAAAGCTCGTAATACATTTATCTTTTTATCTGTTGGCGGTGCAGACGCCAGCCAGTAAGGATTTGGTGATTGTATGCCAAGAAAGCTGCTTGATAAAGAAGCCATGTTTAAATATTTTTATTTTGTATTCCTGCGCTGGATTAAATTTTATGATTCAAGTAATTGTAAATACTTTAAGATAGCTACAGCTCCTTCTTTTCCCGCCTGCACCGCATCTACTACTTCTTTACCACCGTTTACCGCATCGCCTCCGGCAAAAACACCACAATGTTTGTAGCAGCATCTTTAGTAACAATTTTAAATTTAGAATTTTCAATCTTAGATTCTTCTATAATCTTTGCATAAGGACTTTGCCCGGTTGCATTAATGATCATGTCACATTCAAAGGTTAGAGTTTCTCCCGTTGGCTCTGGCATTGGTTTTCCGAGGTAATCAGGCGCTCCTAATTTCATTACATTACAAACTAACGCGGTTATCTTTCCATCATTATCGTAATATCTCTTTTGGTGCTGCAAGCCACTGTATTTCACAACCATCCAGCATAGCAATATCCAGCTCAGCCTGTGTGCATTCTTTTCTTTTTCGCTTCGTCTATAGACTATCGTTACTTTGTTTGCGCCCAGCCTTTTTGCCTGTGTAGCAGCATCAATAGCAGTCATGCCCATTCCAATCACAACAACTTTATCACCAACAGGAACATTAGCATAACTTTTGGTTCTTATGTTATAGATAAAACTGATGGCATCAACAACTCCTTCTAATTCTTCACCGGATATATTTAACTTATTAGCTAAACCAACACCAATACCCAGATATACAGCATCATAATCTTTTTGCAATCCTTCAAGCATAATTTCCTTTCCTAATGCATGATTATATTTTACATCAATACCACCAAGGGAGGTGATAAAGTCAACTTCTTCTTCACAAAAAGATGGTGTTACTTTATAAGCTGCGATACCATACGTCATTAAGCCGCCACCCTTGCTTTCCTTTTCATAAACAGTTACATCCACGCCTTCTCTTGAAAGAACATGAGCGCAGGAAAGCCCCGCCGGACCTGCACCTATAACTGGCTACTCTTTTTCCAACAGCCGTTTTTCTTTCAAATAATTTCCATTTATTCCTTTATAGGCTTTTCTGTTGACCATCGTTGAAGCCTTGCAATTTCAATTGGCTTTTCATGCTAATAAATTATAACACACAATTGCCTTCGCATAATTTTTCTACCGGACAAACTCTTGAACATCCGCCACCAAAAATATTGGAAACAAAAATAGTATGTGCAGAGCCTTTTATATTATCGGTTGTGATTTGCTTTATAAATTTAGGAATATTGATACTTGTTGGACAACTTTTTGTGCACGGTGCATCATAACAGAACAGGCAGCGGTTTGCTTCCACAACGCTGCTTCTTTATTTTCAAAGGGTGGATGAATATCGCTGAAGTTTTCTGCATATTCGTTTCTGTTAGCCTGTTATTTTTGATTGACATTACTTATTTCAAATTGAAAATAATTTATCATCATGGTTAACACAGATGCCTAAAGAACGAATTTACAAGTGAGTGACACAACCAAGGTTCCATGTAAAACTATAGCTGGCTAACAAAAAATTTATTATAGTTCTACCAATTTGCCATAAGTCTCCGGCCTGCTGATCTCTGAAAAATTGCCAGGTGTTTCTTACTTCTTCAATCATATCGAGATCAAACTCTGCAACCAGTAATTCATCTTTATCTTCTGAAGCCTGTGCAAATATTTGTCCGCGGGGATCAACAAAATAAGATGATCCATAAAACTTGCCAAGGTTCCACGGCTTCTCTTCCCCCACCCGATTGATGCAACCCATAAAATATCCATTGGCTGCCGCATGTGCAGGCTGCTCCAGCTTCCATAAATATTGTGATAAACCTGCAACCGTTGCAGAAGGATTGTAAACGATTTCAGCACCGTTCAAGCCAAGGATTCTTGCGCCATCCGGAAAGTGGCGATCATAACAAATGTATACGCCAACCTTTGCATACTTGGTCTGGAACACAGGATAGCCAAGGTTTCCGGGCTTAAAGAAAAACTTTTCCCAAAAGCCGGTTGTATGCGGAATATGATTTTTTCTATACTTACCGAGATAGGTTCCGTCAGCATCAATGACTGCTGCAGTGTTGTATAAAACTCCGGCCTGTTCTTTTTCATAAACAGGCACAATCATCACCATGTTGTATTTTTTTGCATATGCAGCCATACGTTCAGTAGTAGGACCAGGAACAGTTTCAGCAGATGCATACCATGTTATTATCCTGGCCCGGGACAGAAGTATGGCGTATTAAAAATTTCCTGCAGGCAAAGAATCTGAACGCCTTGTTTTCCTGCATCCTCAATATAAGGCAAATGTTTTTGCAACATTGCTTCTTTAATTTCTTCAATCGTTCCTTCGCCTTCAGTTTTGGAAAGGCTCATTTGTATTAGACCTGATTTGATTATTCTAGGCATTATAAAAAATATTTTTAACCATTATGATCACAACCATCGAGATACATAATGATTCACGAACATCCTGAGTTTTCTAACAGTTACCCTGCACACTATTTAGGCATCATAAAAACTTTGGGGTCAATATCTTTATTCACTTCAACTTTTGTATAATTAATAGTCACATCATAGCCCATGTTGGTGATACCCAGAGTGTATGGAACCGTAAATCCTGAGTCAGTTTTTTTATAATTTGAATAAGTAGAAGTGCTCGTTTCGTCTTTTCCATCCATTGAAATTTGCGTGTCGCTTTTAAGGATATAATAAGTAGAAGGATCAATATAATATATTATTGAAAGGCCCGGCTGGCTTAGCTTTATCTTGTAAGCATTTACTCCGCCTATCATTTCCCTGCCTGCAAGTGAATCAGTGTATCCCTGATTTTTATAATCCATAAGAGGGCCTCCGATGATAAGTGAGGCTTTACCTCTTTTTGCAACATCCGGAGGTAACGGTGTAGGATCTGTTTGACCTGCAAAAGGGTTAACTGACCAACCGCTTGTATCTGTAAAACATTGAATGATATCAGAACCATTTACGCTGGTTACATTTTTAAAACCTTTCCCGGCAAGTATCGTGGTGTTAGTAGGATAATCAGTACCCATTGCAGTTGCAGTGCCTTCGAAATAAACTGATTTTATTTTAGATAAAACATCTCTTCCTCCAATAGCATTTATGTGTTTGTTAATGATGTCTTCGGCGGTTTGCGCTTTTAAAGCTGCCGTGATGAAAAATGTTATCGCTATTAATAAACCTGTTCTTAATTTTTGCATAATAAATTATAATTTAAATTTTATCAAATATAAGTTTTGTTCAAAAAGAAATGATTAAACTATTTATTTAGTTCTTTGTAATAGTAGGTTTATTACAATGAAAATTTTTAGCAACATATTACTCATCTATAGTCTCGTATTATTAATTGGATGCACAAAGACGACAACATTTTTAGACACTGTGAATGTACCGGTAGTTATTACACAGAGCGTAGATATAACGTCACAGGTAACTGTAGAAAGCACGGGAAATGTTACCAGCAGCGGTGGATCAGCAATAACACAAAGGGGCATGTGCTGGAACATAAAACATAACGCAACTATAGATGATAACAGGTACACAAATGATGGCGCCGGTGAAGGCATTTTCATAAGCTCTATTTCAGGGCTGCTTCCAAACACTAGATATTTTGTAAGAGCTTATGCCACTAATATACTTGGCACTTCTTATGGCAATGAAATATCTTTTAAAACCCCCTAAATCCTCATCTTTTAATAAATTTATTTCATGCGTTTTGCGTTCAATGAACAGCGCGTATCTTTAAATGTTGCATTGCTTTAGGTTATGAAAAAGTCTATAATAAAGTTTCCAACACTTTTAATTACTTGCTGCGTTTGCGGATTTTGCATTGCAGAAATAGATACATCACGTAACTGGAATGATACTGGTATAATAGCATTACTGGTAGTGATTTTTAGTTTTTTGCATAGCTATCTTATGAAACAATTTGCCTGGTTGTGGGCAATAATTATCGGCGGCTTTGTTTGCGCCTTCAATATTATCATTAGTAAAAATTATGGCTCAGCAGGCGTTTTACTTTTTGCTTTTGCAGGAGCGTATGCAGGAGTATTATGCAGAAATTTCTTTGAAAACTCATAAGAAATAACAAACATTCAAAAGGATAAGACATGAAACGTTTAAACAAATAATTTGGAATGTTGTTATTTTCCAAAACATAACCAATGGATAGCATTAATAAAAATCAGCCCGAAGAAAATCATGAAAACCTCAGCAGCAACGAAGCTGCAGAAAAAATTAACGAACTTGTAAAACAGGCACCAACCTGTTTCTTTTGTACAGAAATAAGTACCGGTGAATCCAGTGGCGCAAGACCTATGAGCATTCAAAAAGCTGATGAAGATGGATGCCTTTGGTTTCTGAGTGCCAAAGACAGTCATAAGAATAAGGAAATAGCTGCGAATCCTTCTGTAAAGCTTTATTTTCAAGGCAGTGCTCATTCTGACTTTATGCAACTTGATGGGAAAGCAACAATAAGTTATGACAAAGAAAAAATCAAAGAACTGTGGGAACCCATACTTAAAACGTGGTTCACGGAAGGTGAAAATGATGAAAGAATATCTGTAATTAAAGTAACGCCATCGGGTGGTTACTATTGGGATACCAAGCATGGTAAAGCGGTTGCGGGCGTTAAAATGCTTATAGGTGCCGTTATGGGCAAAACATTGGATGATTCAATAGAAGGCAAACTTAGTTTGTAAGTATAAATTATTAAAACAAAATTGATTCGGTAATGAGTTGTAAGCATCAAATTAATAAGTCTTTAAAATTTAAAAAGCACTGAATTCCTTTAAATTGTTGCTTATCTTGCCTTTATTTTTTTTAAATGAAAAAGGCAAATAGGGTTGTCATTTTTTTGCAGGTTATTGTGCATTTTTTACCTGCATCCACCTTCGCGCAATTTGACAAAGTAATTAGCGACATGAAAGATACCATGCATCAGCATAGTATTATTGGTGTCTCGGTAGCAGTAGTTAAGCACAACCATATTGTCTATACACGTTCATTTGGATTTAAGAATGTTGAAGCAAAACTACCTCTATCAGATACTGACATTTTCAGAATTGCTTCTATATCCAAGTCATTTTCTGCAGCGTCTATCATGCAGCTTGCAAAAGAAGGTAAGCTTTCATTGAATGATGATTTCAGTAACCTAATAGGCTTTACGATAAGAAATCCCAAATACCCGGATATACCCATCACTTTAAAAATGGTGCTATCTCATACTTCAAGCATCAATGATAGCCAGGACTATACAAGCCTGGATATTATAAATCCTTCGAAAAACCCGAATTATGCTAAATGTTATAGCGAATATGCACCTGGCAAAGGTTACAAATATTGCAATTTAAATTATAACATGGTAGGTGCTGTAATAGAGAGAATAAGCGGTGAGCGCTTTGATAATTATGTGCGCCATCACATATTACAGCCATTAGGTATTTATGGAGGCTACTGTGTAGATTCGCTGGACGCTTCGCGTTTTGTTACATTATACGAATACGATTCTACAGCAACTAAGTTTACTCCTGCTGATATGGCTTATGGGTCCCGACGAGAGCAACTTCAGCATTACGTGATGGGATATAGCACACCTATCCTATCTCCTACCGGCGGTATGAAAGTTTCTGCAACAAGCCTTGCACAATGGATGATGATACATATGGGCTATGGAAAACATAACGGTGTTCGTGTTATCTCAAGGAAATATTCAAAGCTTATGCAGAAAAAAATATCTGAGGAAGAAGGTTACGGCATGGCAATGATGAATGTACGTAATATGATTTATGGACAGCTTCTTACGGGACATACAGGCACAGCTTATGGATTATACAGCGCTATGTTTTTCAGTCATAAAAAACATTTTGGCATTGTTGCCATAATTAATGGGTGCAGCCCCATATATACCGATGATCTTAATAGTGGACTTCGCGCAGTAGTTAATTGTATGTATAAAGATGTGGTGCAAGTTAAAAATTAGTAATACAACGGGTTATTTTGGACTCGTAGTTACTGAGCCGGCACCATTGTTATTTTTTTCCCATGTATCATATTGTGGTGTACTACTTCCGAGCCTGTTGCTATAGTAGGGAGCAGGAGGCGCCTTAGGCGGTGGCGGAGCTTGCCTGGGTGCCGGTGGTTGAACCGTCGCAGTAATTGTTTTCGCAGCGCTTAATGTATCCTTAATTGCAGAAGTGGTTTGTATTTGCGATACTGTTTTTGTAGATGGTACATAAGTGTTTGCTGTATCTGCAACGGGTTTAGATGGTGGTGGGACAGGCTTCGGAGCAACCACAGGATTTGCAACTGTCTCCGGTAATTGTACAGGCGCAGGCGGTGGAGTATTTACAATATTTTTTGTTATATCGGTTTTCTTTGCCCTGGGGTAATATTTATCCAACAAAGGATGGTCAGAGGCGGGTGCGGTTTGGGGAAAACATTGAATAGAAAACAACAGCAACACTAAAAATAATAGCTGTGAAAAAAAATATCTCATTGGACTCTTTTACTTAAAGTTATTTAATAAAATCCATCTCCATCCGCGCTGTAACAGGTTTAAGCAAATTTTAAATGTATAAGTTGTCCGTATAAAATCGTGAAGAATTACGTTGTTGCTTTTTAAATCAATGTAGTTTTGCTCACTTTATATCTTACTGCATGAATGATAAGCTGAAAGAACTTTCCACTCAATTAGAAGGCGAGTTTTATTATGATGATACAATGAAAATTTTGTATGCGACAGATGCGTCGGCTTACCGCGAAATGCCTTTAGCGGTAGCCGTTCCAAAAACTAAAAATGATCTTAAAAAATTAATTGCTTTTGCATTAGCAAACAATACATCATTAATACCGAGAACAGCAGGCACTTCTCTTGCGGGGCAGGTGGTAGGCAGCGGTATTGTTACGGATGTATCGAAATACTTTACACAAATCATTGAGTTCAATGAAAATGAGCACTGGGTGCGTGTGCAGCCTGGAGTTGTGCGCGATGAATTGAATATGTTTTTAAGGTCTTATGGTTTCATGTTCGGACCGGAAACTTCTACTGCTAATCGCGCAATGATTGGTGGTATGGTCGGTAATAATTCCTGCGGTTCTAATTCAATTGTTTATCGTAGCACCCGGGAACATTTGCTGGAAGTAGCCGCATTGCTAAGTGATGGAACCGAGGCTGTTTTTAAAGCGCTAAGCATTGATGCATTTCATGAAAAATGCGAAGGCACCAATCTTGAGGCAAATATTTACAAAACGATCAGAAGCATTCTAAGCAATACGGATAACCAGGCAGAGATAGAACGAGAGTTCCCCCAGAAAAGCGTAGAACGCAGGAACACTGGCTATGCGCTTGATATACTTATGAATTCAGCTCCTTTTTCTGCAGGGGCAGAGGATTTTAATTTCTGCAAAATTATCGCTGGTTCTGAAGGTACTCTGGCTTTTATCACGGAAATAAAATTGAATGTTGTTCCATTGCCCCCAAAAGCAACGGGATTACTTTGCGTTCATTTTAATTCCATTGATGAATCACTGCGGGCAAACCTTATTGCATTGAAATTCAAGCCTACAGCCAGTGAGCTTATTGATCATTATATTCTTGAATGCACTAAAGAAAATATTGAGCAAAGCAAGAACAGGTTTTTTGTTCAAGGAGACCCTGGAGCCATATTAGTTGTGGAGTTCACTGCAGCAAGTGAGAAGGATGTTTTGAATAAAGCTGCGGCATGTGAGGCAGCTATGCGTGAAGCAAATTTAGGCTATCATTTCCCTTTACTTACAGGCAGTGATACAAAAAAAATATGGACACTTAGGAAAGCGGGGCTCGGTTTATTAGGTAATCTTCCGGGTGATGATAAGGCAGTGCCTGTAATAGAAGACACTGCTGTTGACACCAATGATCTTCCAAAGTATATTGAAGAGTTTAATTTTATTTTAAAAAAATATGGTTTGCACTCCGTGCACTATGCTCACGCGGGTTCTGGCGAAATACACTTGCGCCCTATCATCAATTTAAAAACGACAGAAGGAAACAAACTTTTTAGAACTATTGCACAGGAAATAGCCAACCTGGTAAAAAAATATAACGGCTCATTGAGTGGTGAGCACGGTGATGGCAGGCTTCGTGGTGAATTTATTAAGAATATGGTGGGTGAAAAAAATTATGAACTGTTTAAAATCATAAAGCGAACATGGGATCCTCACAGTATTTTTAATCCTAACAAAATCGTTGATACACCACCGATGAATACTATGCTGCGCTACACACCGGGCCAGCAAACACCTGCATACAAAACTATTTTCAGATATAATAATCAAACGGTACTGCAACACGCTGAGCAATGCAATGGCTCGGGAGATTGTCGTAAAACCCACTTGAGCGGTGGAACCATGTGCCCGTCTTTCATGGTCACAAAAAATGAAAAGGACACTACTCGCGCCAGGGCAAATATTCTTCGTGAATTTCTTACCAATTCAGAAAAAATGAACCGGTTTGATCACAAAGAAATTTATGAAGTAATGGATTTGTGTTTGAGTTGTAAGGGATGCAAATCCGAGTGCCCATCCAATGTAGATGTTGCAAAGCTTAAAGCAGAATTTTTACAACAATTTTACGATGCTAATGGCATTCCTTTCAGGGCTAATCTTATTGCACGTTACAGCAAATCTGCAAAGCTTGGAGCGTTTGCGCCTGGCCTTTATAATTTTATGATGGAAAATAATTTTATAAGCAGCGTTATCAAACGCACGGTGGGCTTTGCGCCACAGCGCTCTATGCCAAAGCTTCACCATATTACTCTTGAGAAATGGTTTAAAAAAAGAAAGAATAATAAGGTTGCATTTAATCAATCAAAAAGAAAAAAAGTATATCTTTTTTGTGATGAATTTACTAATTATAATGACACAGAAATAGGTATTAAGGCAATTGAGCTTTTAGAAAAATTAGGATACGAAATCATTATGCCCAGGCACATAGAAAGCGGCCGTGCCTGGTTATCGAAAGGTTTATTAAGAAAGGCAAAAATTATTGCCAATAAAAACATTAGGTCGCTAAGCAATCTTATAAACGAAGAAACGCCTTTGATAGGCATAGAACCCAGCGCTATTCTTACTTTCAGAGATGAATATATTGATCTGGCTGATGATGATAACTATGAGGCAGCAAAGGAGCTTGCAAAAAATGTTTTTCTAATAGATGAGTTTATCGCTAAGGAAATTGATAATGGAAACATCGGCAACGAAATTTTTACCAAGGAAAAAAAATTAGTAAAGCTTCACGGCCATTGTCAGCAGAAAGCATTGTCATCTGTAACCACTTCAATGAAAATACTTTCACTTCCTTTAAATTATTCAGTTGAGGAAATTCCTTCAGGATGCTGTGGCATGGCGGGTTCGTTTGGTTACGAAAAGGAACATTATGATATTTCTATGAAAATTGCGGAGTTGGTCTTACTTCCGGCTGTGCGCAATCAATCAGGCGCTACGATAATTGCGGCTACGGGCACAAGCTGCCGACATCAAATAAAAGATGGAACCGGTATAAAAGCTTTTCACACAGTAGAGGTTTTGCATGATGCGTTATTATAAAATCATTTACTTCAGTAAATCACATAAATAAAAAAGCCGTCTGCAATGCAGACGGCTTAATCTTTTTATATAATAATATTAATAATTACCAATGTAAGAAAGTGAAGTACCAAGAGGACCTGTCCAAACTATTTTATAATATAATGTAACAGGGCAATTGCTAACAGCAGTTCCTGTTGCATCTAATCCAAATGTGGTATTAGTTGTTACCAAAGCGCCGGTATATAATATTTGACCACTTGTATAACGGAAATCGCAACTCTGTTTTATAACCAACGGATCTAGAATTGATGTAGTAAAGGCATGTCCATAACGGTTAACGCCGCTTCCAGAACCTGTTACAGAAACTACAGCTCCATCATTATAAGTATAAACTCTTTTAAAATCGTTCTGCCATGTGCGTTGAGTGCCGTTGTCAAACGTTACGCTCATATTAGCATCGTTAACTGTATTAACAACACTATCAAGAGATGAAAGATTTCTTAACAAGCCACCTGATGTGTTTGTTAGTGTTCTTACTCCGTTTAAAACAACGCTTTTACCATCGCTTACACGTGTTACCTTAAAGTTCTTAAATGTAATAGTAATCTGTGCACCTGCATTTGCCCATTTAAAGTCAGAAGAGAAAGAAGCAACAATGGTTCCTGTGCGTGTACGTGTTCCACTGCAGCCTCCAGAATAAGTAAGTGTAATTGTGTGATTACTGCTTGTTGTGTCAACAGTTACATTTGCATCACATGATAAACTATAAGGAAAAGAAGAAACTCCTGCAGCTCTTCCATTAAGAGAACCACCATCTGCGTCAATTGCTGCACTTACATCGTCTGTAGCTGCATCAGATTCGTTTGTATACATTATCTGATCGCTGGATTGTGTTGAAGCTTCTGTACTTGTGTCAGTAGTTGTGCTTTTGTTGTTATCTTTTTTGCAAGAGTTGAAGCCTACTGCAAATGCAAAAAAAAGTGTTGTCAAGAAAAGATTCTTTAGTTTCATAGTAGAATAATTTTTATTTGTTTTAATTGTTTCTTAAGACTTGGTTATTTAACATTGGTTTAAACAGATTGTAAAAAATTTAAGCAGATCATGTATTAATGCATGAGAGCTTTTAGTAAGGGCTTAACAAGAAACGATAATAAAATAAAATTATTGTATGCCGGTTTGCTTTTAATCTAACTTGAAATCAAGCTGCTATCAATTTCGTATGCGATACGTAGCCAGGTAAAATTTTAATAATAAGATGATAGGCTTTGAAAGTGATATAAAACGTTTTCTGAAAGATAAAAATATTGATTTTACAGATAACTGTACATCTTATAAAAAGCTTGACTTCACATTTAACAATTTTTTCAATGAAAGGAATTTGCATGTAGATGTGAAGGAGAAAAGGCAAAAGATAAGCATACTAAACTGGCCCTCAATAGCGGAGGATAAAGAAGCTTACGCATTTATTATTGATGATATGGCCGTTCGAAAAACAATCGCTTATGCGCCTTATTCAGGGTTGATAATACGCAACAATCTTACAATGTATTATTATTGGCTTTCTGTTATGGATCTTGGAATGATGCCAAAGCAACGAGTGAACAGGCCGATTGAAAAAAATGAACTGCACTATAAAGGTAAATGGATCATTGATCTTCGTAATGCAATTGCAAAGAATACACTTGACGAAATATTCGATGTTATAAAACTTTATTGTGAAGATGTGTTTAACATCAGCACCAGGCACTTACCTTGTTACGGCAATTACATTAATGAGAACATCTCCATTGAAGGAGCAATAAGAAAGCCTTCGTATTGGAACAAAGATGTGAAGGAAACTAGATGAAGTTATTAAGGTTTAGTTTGTCTTATTGCAGTTTAATAATTCTTAAATTATCAATCATTGCCTGGTTAATATCCAAATTCATATTATTATTAAAATCTTCGAAATTTAAACTCATTATGTGTTTTCCTTTTGTAAGATGTACCTGTATTAAATTACTATAACCCCAGTTGCTCCATTCATTTTTACCACGCTGCGGAAATACAATTGTTCCCGATTCTTTACCATCAACATATAATGTTCTCATCGCACATTTATTTTCTGTATTAGTTGGCCCATTACCATTTGCATAACGAAAATCTATGCTATATAAACCGTCATTTTCAATATTAATATCAAATATTACTTTACGATTTAAGGTTGTGCTCACTTCGATGAAACCATTGCCAGTAAAGCCTTTGAAAGATGAATCGGATATTGGTGCAAAGTTTTCTGCCTGGTAAATAAAGATATTCTTTTCTGCTGCAACTAATAAAGGTTCGCTTGCAAAAGACTCAATTCTATTTTTATCAAGAGCGATAACCTGGTACTCTGCAGTTTTGTTTTTTTCTATGCTGCATGAATTGTTTTGTATGCTTGCAATTTCTTTTCCGTTATTTAAAATTTTATACGCAATTGCATCTTTTATTGGTTCCCATTTTAAAATATTTTTATCCAATAAAACATCGGGCGCAGCAACAGAAAAATAAACAGGCTCCTCATTTATAATACTCTCTGTTATTTTGTTTGATAGTTGTATTTTTATAGAATGACTCCCATTAATATCCGGAGGAATCATATGCAATGAAGATGCTTTCCCGTCAATCATAAATGAAGAAATTTCATTTCCAAAACCATCTATTTTAATATTCAAAACTGCATTGCGATATTTAAAATTATCAAGTGTTCTTTCACCCTTTAAAGCTTCAGGAACAAATGGATGAAAACTCAATCCATCCATCTCAAATTTTAATCCGAATAAAACTTTATGTACTAAACTTATATTGCCTGACAAACTCCACAACATATTGCTGCTGTTGATTTGTGTACCTGCGAAATCACCATTTTCAGCTACAAGATTTTCCTTATTGGTAACAAACAAAGCGGCCGGGCGATAGATGTCTGCAATGCTTTGCATCACTGCTTTTTCATTGCCGGCTTTTTGCGCAGCGAGGGCAAAGAATGTTTGCACAAAAGGCCAGACAGCATTGTTGTGATAAGGAGGAATACCAGGTATTTGCGGATAGATACAGGTTACTCCAAAATTTGTGAAGGGGATTTTACTGACAATTTTTTTTTGCTTTTTCGCATCCGCAATATCAAAGATTATACAAAGTGATTCTCCTAAAGCTTCGCTTCGCGGTGAAACAATTTTATAATTTCTGCCATATAAATATTGGGCATAATATCCTTTGCCAGGCATCCATAAATATTTATTGATGCCATCTTTTATTTGCTTCGCAATTGATTCATGCTTTGCAGCAATATCTTTTTCATTTAATATTATTGCCATTTGTGCGAGCACCTTATTGGCTTCATAATGCACTGCATTTGTGCCAAGGCATTCGCTTTCATAAATGTCTGCAGGCTGCATCCACTTTGGATATGTTTGTTCCCGCCAGTCAAGAAAAGATGATTCCCCTTTCACCATGCCGGTGGTTGTATCATATGCAACATGCTCATCATCATCAACCGAATTTTTTACAATGGTATAAGCTTGCCGCAACCATGCTTTATCTCCGGTAACTTTATACACTTCAAATGCAGCAACAGCCCAAATCATTCTGTCCGTCGAACATGGCCACGCACCACCCGTTCCAGTATCCTGGATAATTCTTTTACGTTTATTTACTTTTCGCAGCAAACTTTTTATAGCTACTTCCGGCTGCATATAAGCCATAGAAAGTATAATGCTGTAACTAATATCTCTTGTCCAAACACCAGCCCATTCTTTGCCAGTTCTGAAAGTGCTGTCGGGCTCTATTGCTTTTATCATTTCTTCAAGCGACATGCTATACAATGCATCTGAAAGACGATAGGAAGATTTGTATTGCGGATACTTTGAAATATCTTTTGATAAACTCCATCTTGATTCCGTTTTTTTATCGCTTGATTGTTCATTCAATAACAATGTAGCTGTATAAATATGATTGCCATTTTCATCTCTTAATTGCAATTCCGGATGATTAACAAGATTATCAAAATCCCAAATCATCGGGGATGTATTGCCGGCAATGTAAACACCTTTAAAATCTTCTTTATAAATTTTATTGCCATTGAATGTTGTGTAAAACCCTTGAGTGGCAAACGCATTGAACACATCATTCATGTCAACGCTTACCTTAAATTTTGTGTTTGGCGCGAGATATGACTTATCCTTTTGATTAAGATTTTCGATTAATTGTGTTCCGAATTTTATTGTTGGCGTTGCGCATTCATTGCCATCTTTCGCCTGGCAAATAAAATGATGATCTTTACCCGAAGGCATTTCGTTATCCTTTCCATTTATACTGAATTTAAATGAAATATCATTGCTCTTGAACTTGTTCGCAGCGCTTTCATAGTTGGATGTAAGCTCTGTTTCGGATAAAGCTTTTGCTGTATAATCACCTTGCACCACACTATCGTTATACAAGGCAAACTTTTTATTTTGATACAATGGCTGCATAATTTGACCCTGGGCTTTATAACCAAATATCAAACTAAGAAATAAAATATTTAAAGCACAAAATGTTTTCAATAGCTTAACCATATTATTCATAAATATTTACATTTCATTAAAATGTTGCACTAAACTATTATTATTATATACCAACTGCGCTTAATGATCTGTTTGTCTTCGGCCGGCTTTGGTAAGTTGTCTATCACGAGACCGGTAACGGATGAAAACGCTGCGAAAATCTTATAAGAAGCTAGTCATGAAATTTGAAGTTCATCAACAAGTTTACGCCCTTCCCGAACTATTATTTCAATCACTTCGTCAATGTCCTTCTTAGACGTCCTGAAGTTCACAATACAGGCTCTCAAACAATATTTATCTGCAATAACTGCGTTGGATAAAAACACTTCGCCACCCTGTTGCAATTCATTCAGTAATTTTTCATTCAACGTGTTTAAATAAGTTTCACCTTTTTCATCCGGCACATAATTTAAAGGAACATAGCGTAATGTAGTGATGCTTAAGTTTTGCGTAACTGCTTCAAGCTCTTCATGCTTTTGTGCTTGTTCAAATAAAAGTTGCGATAGTTCAATGTCTTCATTTATCATTTTTATATAACCATTCTTTCCTGCTTGTTGCAAAGCCATCCAAACTTTTAGCGCCCTGAAACCTCTTGAATTTTGAAACCCATATTCGTAATAATTCAGGGAAGGTTCATCGGCATTAGTGTCAAAGTTGTAATAAACAGGATGTGCGCTGTAAGTGTCAATAAGATGCTGTGGATTTTTCACTAAAGTGCAACCTGCTTCGAGTGGTGCATACAACCATTTATGAGGATCGAGGGCAATGGAGTCCGCTTCCTGTATTCCATCAAATAAATTTTTGTATGCAGGAATTACTGCGGCAGGTATTCCATAAGCCCCGTCAATATGAAACCATAAATCGTTTGCTTTGCAAATCGCTGCTATTTCAGAAAGATTATCCACGACACCTGTACTAACATCTCCTGCATTTCCAATTACCAGGAAGGGTTTTTTTCCATTCTTCAAGTCGCTCTTGATTGTTTGTGATAAGACTGCAGTATCCATTTTATTGTCAGCAGACGTAGATATCCATCGGATAGCTTTTGTGCCATGACCGAATAAAACCGCAGCTTTATCAATCCATGTATGCGTTGCCTTTGAGCAATAGAATACCATCTCACCTGAAGTGTTTCCCAAGCCATCTTCTTTCATGTTTTTTGGAGCTTTGGCAGTTCTCGCAGCTAAGAATGCGGTAAGGTTTGCCATGTTTCCTCCGCTTACTAATATTCCTCCATAAGCAGGAGAAACGCCAATGAATTCTGCGAGCCATTTTATTGTTTGCTTTTCAATAGCGGTAGCCATCGGGCTTAATAAATTTGCACCTACATTTGGATTAACAGCAGAAGCTAACAAATCTGCCAATGCACCAATTTGAGTGGGTGAAGAAGTAATGTAACCAAAGAACTTTGGGTGCCCATTGAGCAATGAATGATTGAATAATAAGTCTGAGGTCCTGGTAATTAATTCTGAAACGGAAGTACCGGTTTCAGGCAAAGATGCATTTCCTAAAATAGTTTGTATTTGCTTCGGAGTTTCTCCTGTAGTAACAGGATTTTCATTTATAGTCTCATAGAAATCAGCTATTGTATCTATTAAGCGATAGCCAATATCTCTGAAATCTTTTTTATTGATTTCTATGGATGACACCCGGTGATTTCCCTCGTTCATATCTTATAATGGTTTTTGTTGAAAGTCTTCCTTCATGATTGGTCTTTGTGAGCAACAATCTTTTACTCCTCATAATGAGTTACCAATCCAAATATATCATTGCTTCTTTATAAAATGCAACGGAAGAATATGTATACTGTTTTTTTGATCATTTTATCTTGGAATAAGTCCAAGTTGTTGCATGAATTCTAAATTGTCAAAAAAGTCTTGTTCCTCAGCAATCTTTCCCTTTTCCATACGAACCAATGTCACTCCTTCTATGTCAACCTTTTTGCCTGTGGGCGGAATTCCTAAAAATACTCCTGTATGTGTTCCTTTAAAATTCCAATGCTTTACCAGTTTGTTACCCATTCCAAATACATCTTTAATCGTAAACGTTACATCAGAAAACCCCGTCAAATAATTGGCATAATATGCTCTTGCGCTATCAATTCCTACCTTATCAGGATGAACATGCATTACCACATCTTTAGTAAAGTTGGAGTCATTAAACATATCGAGCCTGCGATGATTAATGATTTCGTCCCACACATGGGTGTACATTTTGATATTGGAAGCAACAGTATCAACTGAAGATTGTTTTACGGTATCATCTGGTGAATTGTTACAAGCTGTAAACAATAAAATGGTTGTAGTCAACAACAGAAAATATCTTTTACGAAAGAGGCGAATGAGTTTTCTCATGTCATTGGTTTTGGTGACAGTATTAAATATAAAATTACTGCTAAGGTTTGTTTACGAAAGTACGAACTCTATTTTCATTAGATAAGGAAGAGTTGCTGGTCACAAGACGTACAACGGGATGGCAACATATTGCGCAAAACTAAAATAGTGTTTCAGGGAATGTTAGATGCACCCGCATGGGCGCTAGTTTCATTTATGTAAAGTTTGATTTTTGAAATAATAATAGACGACTTTGATTTCGGTTACTGTCGCCATAATAATTAAGAGAAACATCATCAGATTTTTCGACTTAAATGGGCTTTCTTTAAAAAGGTCTGTCATTGATAACATCACCAAAACAATTGCTGTCAACCAGGCTAAACTTGTCAAAATCATTTGTTTTTTCGTGGGATTTGTCACCCAACTTGGTTTGTTGGTCATAGTCACTATTTTAGGCATCAAATATAGTACTTCATCCCCGGCCGTGTTTCTTTTTAAGCTTTTGTGGATTGGCAGAACACGGCCAGCTTACTGTTTAAACTTCTTAAGTTAGCAAACTTATTTTTGATTAAACAAAATACAAAGCGTCTCCCTTACAAGAATTAATTTTTAGACGTTGCGATAAGTGAAGATAAACTTATTGCTTCGCAATGATCCCGTGCCACCGTGCTTGTACAATTTCACGTCATTTTATGTAAAAAAAACCTCTCCAATTGGAGAGGTTTTCATTCCTGATGTTTATGGTTACGATTACTTTACAATTTTCTTTGAATAACTTCCATCATCCGTTAACAGCCTTACTACATAAATACCTGCAGGTGCATTTCCTAAATTTAAAGGAATGCTGTAAGTGCCCTGGGATATGTTTCCTTTATTGATGGTGGAAATAACCTTACCATCAATAGTAAGTACCTGTATCGCTACATGAGATGCTTTGGTAAGCTGTACCTGCACCCAGCTTGCACTGCTAACAGGGTTGCCAAAAATGGCCCAGTCAAAGCGTTTAAAGTCCAGGCGAATGGTAGAGGAATAATTAAAGTTGCCATCAATGTCTTCCTGTCTCAGCCTGTAATAATTGTAACCGCTCAGCACTTTCTCATCTGTATAGTTATAATTATTCACAACAGACGAGTTGCCCTGTCCCTGCACGAAACCGATTCCCGTAAAGGTTTGGCCATCGTAGCTTCTTTCTACCTCAAAGCCCTTGTTATTAATTTCAGTTGCTGTGCTCCAGCTAAGCATCGCTTTGCCATCCTGCAGTACCCCATCAAAGTTAATGAAGGTAACAGGTAAAAGAGTTCCTGAAGCATTTAAGACTGCCAGTGAATAATCACCAAACTGACTCGCAGAGTAAGCCTGGATCCTTATGTAATAAGTGCCAGCTGGAAGGGTATTTACAACCAGGGAATCCTCGGCAGGGTTACCACCGTTATAAACTTCTTTATTTCCCAATTGTGTTACTCCGTCACTGCTATATAGATATATAAGAAAATCAAGAGTATTGCTACTATACACACTTCCTCTTGATGTATTCAATACTATACGCAGTGGCCCCGATAATGTGGTGGTTACTTTGTAGTAATCAGCAGTGTCACGCAGATTGTTATAATAATAGCCGATATGTCCCTTTAGGTTGCTGGTATTTATTGGTGCAATAAGCGCAGTGGCAGGTGTGCCATTGTATTCTGAATCGGAAACATACCTGGTAAGGAACAGCGAATCCGAAAGTTTATAATTGGCAAATTCATTGGTACTATAAGGCTGTACTTTAATATAATAAGTGCCGGGAGCCAATCCATCGGTAGTTATCAGATTAGATGTACCTGCACTGCCATTATATACTTCAATAAATCCTAACTGTGTAGTTCCATCATTGTCGTAAAGAGTCAGGTTCACATCAAGAGGATTGCTTGAAGTAGTACTGTAAACGCTGCCACTGTCCGTTGTAAGATATAAACGCAACAGCCCATCCGCAGTAGTAGTTATCTTATACCAGTCAGTAGTATCACGGATGTGGTTATAATAATACCCCACATTACCGGTTTTGCCGCCATTAACAGGTAAAGTGACGGCCGTAGCTGCACTTCCATTTGGCTCTACATCATTTGCAAGCGTTGCAGTAAATAAGGTATCCGAAAGTTTATAATTGGCAAACTCATTGGTAGAGTAAGGCTGCACTTTAATGTAATATGTGCCCGCAGCCAATCCATCGGCACTTATCAGGTTGGATGTGCCTGCACTGCCATTATATACTTCAATAAATCCCAATTGTGTAGTACCATCATTATCATAAAGAGTCAGGTTCACATCCAGGGGGTTAGTGCTTGTAGTACTGTAAACGCTGCCACTATCTGTTGTGAGATAAACACGCAATAATCCATTAGTAGTAGTGGTTACCTTATACCAGTCAGCAGTATCACGCATGATGATTATAATAGTATCCCACGTTACCAGTTGTGCCGCCATTAACAGGTAAAGTGACGGCCGTAGCTGCACTTCCGTTGGGCTCTACATCATTTGCAAGCGTTGCAGTAAATAAGGTATCCGAAAGTTTATAATTAGCAAATTCATTGGTAGAAAAAGGCTGTACTTTAATATAATAAGTGCCCGGAGCCAATCCATCGGCAGTTATAAGGTTAGATGTACCTGCACTGCCATTAAATACTTCAATAAATCCTAATATCGAAGCACCATCGTTATCATAAAGAGTGAGGTTCACATCCAGGGGGTTAGTGCTTGTAGTACTGTAAACGCTGCCGCTATCTGTTGTAAGATATACACGCAACATTCCATTAGCAGTAGTGGTTACCTTATACCAATCAGCAGTATCACGCATGTTATTATAATAATAACCTACATGACCGGTTTTGCCGCCATTAAGTGGTAAGGTAAGGGCAGTTGACCGCGTACCATTTGGCTCTACATCGTTTGCAAGCGGAGCAGTAAACAGGCTATCGGATAAGGTGTAAGCTCCATAATCTGTTGAATAAGGAGTAATGATAGCTTTATAGGTGCCTGCGGCAAGGCCATCTGCCACCACCGTTACAGTTGAATTGTTGTATGATTCGGCAGTACCACTTACCGCTGTTGTGCCATTATTATCGTATAATGTAACATACAAATCAGTAGGATTTGTTGTAGATAATGTAAGCCTTACCAGCCCGTCAGAAGTTGTGGTTATTGTGTACACGTCCGGCGTGGCGCTGGTTATAGTACCATTAACACTGCTATTGAGTGCCAGGGTGCCACCCTGCGCATTGGCTTGTATTGTGTAAAATAGCAAGAAGTAAGTAAGAAGAGATGGTAGAAGTTTTGTTTTCATACATGCGTGTTTATTTGTTTAAGTTGAAAATGCGTTTATAGTTGTGAATATTTGACAAAAATTGATTTTAATACAACAGTAATAAATACTGAATTTGTAGTACGGTTTTGTTGGGATAGTAGAAAATAGCAAATCTATAGGATGGAATCGAAAACCTTTAAGCCCGATGGCATAGGTGCGCCAAGGTAGACCTTATTTTATGATTTGTTGCACTTAGACAGAACTTTATATTTTTTGACAAATAAAGCACGTGATAAGAATCAGCCTACCTTAATTTATATGCTTCGCCACAAGTAAGTGGAAAATCAAACATCATGTTTACCAGGATGCATAGCCTTTTACTTACGTTTGCGTGATAAATAAATACATAATGATTTTATTGAACAACAATAAAGTAAATAATAATTCACATAATTATTAAGCAATTATTCCTTTAGGAATTGCCTGCTGATAGTTTGAGATGTTGTTTTAATAGTAAGTGTATACGCACCCTTTGCCAGGTGGCTTACATCAAGACTAAAGGAAATATTGTTGTTTAACGAAATAGTTCCGCCCTGTACTTTCCTTCCTGCTGCATCTGTAATTTCAAAAAACGCTTCCTGGCCGGATGCATGCAACTGCACCAACAACAGGTTGCTGGCAGGATTAGGAAATACTCTTACTATAAATTGCTGGCCGATGGTAACAGCTACAATTTTGCTAAGCGTTACCTTTCCATCTGAATTCACCAGTTGCAGCCTGTAGAAGTTAACGCCTTGCAATGGCTGCCGGTCAAGGGATGTATAGGCTAGTCTTATAGTGCTATTACCTGAAGCAGCTACGGTGCCTATTGGAGAAAAGCTTAGACCGTCACTGCTTCTTTCTACTACAAAGTGAGAAAGATTCTGCTCACTTGCCGTGTGCCATGTGAGCACTACAGAATTATTTTGCAACGATGCTTCAAAATCCATGAGCGCTACAGGAAGCGGGCCTCCGGAAGCCATAAGGTACTTGGCAACCACGCCCAGGTTACCGGGAAACTGGCCATAACCTGCGGCATAAAGCGCACCGAAACCCAGAGCAAGTCCCTGGTAATTGTTGTCGGCAAGAGAAGTGGGTGTTATTACAAAGCCGGTTTGGTTGAATGAGCTATCGTAGGTACCGTTAGCCTTCACTTTTTCAATAACTGATGTGGCGGATAGATCAGGAGTTAAGTGGTAACCGGCCACAAACAAATTGTTACTACTGTCTTGTATGAGGGAAGTTACAAATGATATATTTCTGGAATCCAAAGATCCTTCTACATTACCGAGACTATCATATCTTTGGGTGGAAGCATTGTAATCAGTAGCCCTATATAGATTTATTGAGTTAATTGAGATAGCGATCCCGCCGCTGCTATCTGTAACAATGTTACGGACATATACGCCCCCGGATCCACCGCCATACTCAGGTACGCCTACCTGCACAAAACCCCCAAAAGGGCCAAATGACTCATCTGTTGTTCCGTCCGGATTAAAGCTTAAAAGATTACTCACACCTCCATAAGAAGCAGAGGCGATTATTTTACCGCTTTTCTGCAGTGCAAGGCCGCTGCTCGCAGATGGTGATGTAGCATCATCATCAAGTGAAGCTCTGTTGAACGTATTATCAGAACTACCATTTGCATTGAACCTTGCAAGTACCTGCAGGCTTCTTACAACAATTTTCCCATCCGGCTGAATAGCGATATCACTTATATATGAACCCGCTCCGAAATCTGTTTTTAAGATGCCCGTGCCATTGAAAGTGTTATCGAGGGTGCCGTTCGTGTTATATCTTATTAAAACTGCTTGCGAACCTGCCAAACCACCTGTTATTATTTTATCATCATTTTGCACAGCAATGGCATAGATTTGATTGTTTGCTGTATCTATTCCGCTTTGCTGAATGCTACCTGAATCAAAGCTGGTATCCAGGCTGCCATCCGTAGGATTATATCTTGCCGCAGCCGCATTATAGTGGCTTCCATTCCAGGTATATCCTGCAGCTACTACTTTTCCATCCTTTTGCAACGCAGTGCAGGTATATCGTGTAGAGCCTTGTGATAGATGATTTATAAGTAATCCGGCGCTATCAAACGAATTATCAAGACTACCATCGGTATTATATTCTGCGGCAGCAAGATAGGTGGTAGCTGACTCTGTGGTATAGCCTAAAGATACCAGCTTATCATTGCTGAAAATAGCTGTAGCATTGCTGTAATCATTTTTTCCGAAATCTGTTTCTACTTTACCTTTGATGCCATAACTGCTGTCGGTAATACCATTTGCCGTGTACCTTACAAAAGCAAAGTTAACGTTGGTAGTACCTGCATAACCTCCTTGTATAATTTTACCGTCACTTTGAAAATTTAATGAAGTTCCAAATGCAACAGAGTCATTAAAATCAGTAGTTTGAAAACCATAATTTCCAAAGGTGCTGTCAGGGTTGCCCGTTGAATCATAGCGCGCAATAGCAAAGTAATAGTTTGCTCCGGACTCTGCGTTACCAGCAATAACTATTTTGCCATCCTTTTGAATTTTAATGGTGGAGGTATTAAAGTTAACAAAGGCTCTTACAGGGTTTGTGTTGAAGGTGCTGTCAGTGCTTCCATCTGTGTTTAAGCGCACTAAGGAATACCCATGGTTAAGAATTATCTTATTATCAGGTTGCGTGGCCACCAAGCTATACCCAGAGAGTGCATTTGTCACTTCATAACCAGTGCCATTAAAACTTATATCCGCCGATCCATCTGAATTATATCGTTCGATTACTTCGTTATCATAGGTTCCAAAAAGCATATCCACCTCGCCATCTATAACAATTTTATTATCACTAGTTAAATCAAACGAGCCTACAAAATAGTCGTAACCGGAATTGGCAGTGGTAAGCATGGCTCCATTATTAAAAGTATTATCTACGGCTCCATCGGTATTAAGGCGAACAATGCCATATCTAAACCTGGCAGGATAACCACCTACATTAATAGAGCCTCCAATAAGTAGTTTACCATCGGATTGCAATTTCGCTTCTACATTTGTAAGCGAAACCGTTACAGGGCGCCCATGCCTGTTATAACTGTTATCTTCTGAGCCATTTACATGGCGGCGGGAGATAACTGTTGCATGATTTGCCTCCTGTAAAAAATAGATAATGCTGTCACCTTGTATTAATACCTGCTTGCCTGAATCAGCATAGTTAAAAGGCACTCCGGCATCTGTAGTTACAATACCACCCTTTCCGAAGGCAGGATCCAGCACACCGGATTGGCTGTAAGTAATAATAGAAGTTGAAACTAAAAAAAAGGAGAGTAAAATTTTTCTTTTCATATACCAGCATTGAATTATGATTAATAGAACTATCTGGTTATTCAAAGAAGTTTTTGGAAAGATGTGAAGATGGTTTATAAAGGAGTGGATAGGTCTGCAGCAAACGTTAGATGCTTATCAAAATGCAATGTAAATGTATGGGTAATTATTTTATTGTAATTCTATAAAAACAGATTTATTAAAAAAAGAACTTGCGCTATACATCTTGCCCGGGAATGTACCTCTACTACAAATTATGTATTTAGCAGATTGAAGTGGCCGTTTATTTTTACAGAAATAAAAAATTATATGAAAACAAAGTACTTAAAGAATGTAATTGCCTGCACCTTCCTGGCTGGTATAACTTTGATCAGTTGTAGTAAAAAAAGTTCCGACAATGCTAGCACTACATCCATAAGCGGAAGCTGGGTAACCAATGTATGGGGAGGTTCCAACGATACTGCGAAAATGAACATTAGTGGCAGCACCGGCACACTTACTTATTTAAACACAGGAGCCATGACCACGGGTTTTTCTGTAAATGATGTCATTTTCACTAACATTACATCCGCAGGCAGCGGCACTTACACTGCAAATGCAATCTATCGCTATAATGCAGGTGGCGGCAGCGGCAACTCTACCGTAGGGCACACCACAGCCACACTCAGCTTAGAAAACAGCAATACAGTTTTATTTGCTCATTATGCAACAGATGCGAGTTCTGGTATAACACCTCCTGACTATTACTGGACAAAGCAATAATTTATTATTTCTTACCAGCACTCCTGCCACACAATTTCGTTTTGTTTATTTAACTATGCAAATGCACAGGGCGAAACGTTGCTTAATTGTAAATTGAAGGAAATTCGTCAGGAAACTTTACTCTTGAGTTTATTTGCAGTTAAGTAGCGATAAGGCACAAGTCAGGAGACTTACGCCAGATAGCATCACTCACTTTTTCTTATTTAGTATCAGAACAAAACTTTATTTCCTGATAAAATTATACTTTACACCGAACTTTAAAATTATATCTAACAGGTACTCGTTTGTATCTGTAGTTGCATCGAAAGGCAAATCAGCTTTAGTTGAATACTCAAAGTCACTTAGTGGTAGTGAAAGTCCGAATTGAGTTGTAATAAACAGGTTCCTATTTTTAAGTAACTTAAAATCTATTTCAACTGCAGGTTCCACAATGGCAAAACCCCTATTTCTAATCACTGCGTCTGTATTATTGTATGCCATGGTGAATCCGACTTCCGGCGGAGGAAATGAGATTGTGCGTGCTATCGTTGCGTTGCTTTTTTGTGGTATTGCATTGGTTATTTCAGCCACAAATTACAATAACAATGAAGTTTAAGGGGGGTTTCGAACGCCATTGTTGGTTTCGTTGACTAATAACTTTTCGTATTCAAGAACTTGGCGGTGAAAACAGCGGCAACGAAGGAAAATTATATCCATCCAAGTGTAATAGCTTTACCTACCAGTTCGCCCGTATTATTCGTCTTTTTATGCAGCATATTTTTACGATGTGTATCAACAGTTTGCTTGCTGATGTTCAAAATGCTACTACAACGCCCACTACGTGATAGACGTTGCTGAGGAATAGAAAATAACAACTACCGTATGTTATTTTATGATACATCAATTGTTCGAAAAGTAAGGAGAAAGTTTTGAGATGACTTATTTTGTTTTTTGTTGTTAAACCTGATTTTCTTCACGTCCTCGGGTGTATTTACATTTATGAAAGCATCAGGATTGATTGGTTGTAATATCGTAACGTCATTGTTCCTTAAAAATTTTCCAGGGGAATTGCATCCCTGTGCTAGAAAGGAAAGAAGAACAGGATAACTCTTCGGTTCCCAAATAGTAATTAAGGGTTCCGGTTGATTGTTATACGGACTTGCAAAAGCTGTTGCAATTGAAGAAGGATTTCTGTTTTCTTTTAAATATTGCAGCGTTTCAATATCAATTAAAGGCAGGTCGCATGCAACTATTAACCATGCCTCATCAGGTTTTTCACGAAACGCTGAAAGTATTGCTCCATAAGGCCCAGGCCGGTAAACGTATCTTCAAGAGCTTTATAATTCTTGTTTATTTCTTTTTGATTGCCGGCACGACATGATATAAAAATTTCTTTACAAAGTTTTGCTTGTAAATCTGCGACGTAATATTTTTTGCTCCTTTCCATGCCAAAGAATATTTTGTTTACTATAACCCATTCGTGTGCTTCTTCCACCGGCAAGCGCTAGTCCATTTAAGGGTAGTTCGGCCTCCTGCACCTTCATTTTACAGAAGGCAATAATGTTATCAGTATCATGCAATTTATAAACGGGTAATTGTCTCCGTGATGGCAAAACTTCTTTAATAAAATCAAACACTTCTGCAGCATTATCTGCGAGCAAAATCAGTTCAACATTTGTTAACTGCGTTAATCTTTTTTTAAGTGATTCTTTTTTTGTTTCATCAATTATTACTATTTGCGATTTTGCATCAAGATGATTTCCATTTACTAAAATCATATCAGCATCAACAAATAATTTTCTCAACTCGAATTGATTGAATGTTTTTGCATGATTGATTTGTTGGTAATTATGATGCGGCGTATATTCTATAATGGCACCATCTTGCAGACCTTGCGGAACATAAGTTTCATGGTTTTGCAAAGTATGTTCTGCATCTCCATAAGCACATTTATATTGAGATGATAAAGCCTTAATAATATTGCCTGCCAACGTTTTAATGGTACTGCATTCTGCACCAAGTATAGCCCATTCGTTACGGCAGTAATTCCCATAAGAAGGCTTTGCGAGATCTTTATGTTTTTTATGCTCTTTTGTAATCATTTTTACCCCCGCACTTAGTCACTCATGACCTGTTGAGCTGTAGGCACCGGCGTGAACACTTTAAAAATATTATAAATCATTGCGATAAAGATAATAAGCCATGCTGCCAGGGCCACATAAATAAATCCTTGTCCTAAGCGATTAAGAAAACTGGCTTGTAACACATCCGCAACTTTAATAGAGGCCATTGTGTACATTCCCAATGGGAATACCAGGCTCCAATATCCCGGGCTGTATTTAAAGCCTGACTTTACATGCCTCCATGTTTCCATTATGCACAATAAAGGAAGCCAGAAAGTAGCGGCCCCCCACATAAGCAGGCTTGGCATTTTTATAAAGAAAATGTACTGCTGAAACATCGGCATGCTGTGAGCGGAATTTATAAGTGAGGTTCCGGCTAATGTGCTTATAGCCGCTGCACCCGTATCAATCCAGAAATCAGGCGTAATTTCTGAAGGTGTTACCGCGTAAAAAGTAAGCCGGTAAAACAATAGCGAAAGCAATAAAACATAAAACAAAATGCCAACCATCCAGGCAGTAACTGTCAGAAAAAATGTAATTCCGGGATCAATAGGCAAGTGAGCAACCAGGGATGATGCCAATATAACCAGCGATTGTGTAGATACGATAATAAGCAACCAGCTTCCGCTAAGGCCGGTCTCCGGCCAAGGCTTTTCTCTGCTGAGAATGGCCCATGACAGAAATGTATATAAAACCAAAACCCATGCTATTAGTGCTAACAATAACAAATAGGTACCTGCTGCGAACATTTGTTGCTCCTGCACATATTCGGAACCAAGTATGCACGATGCGGCAATGAATGTAAGAAAGCCTGCCCCTTTTTTTATGCGAAGCAATATCTTTTTTTACTTCGGGGAAAAACAAAACAAGACGGATGACGAGAAGCAGTGCTAAAACAAAGAATTGCACATTGTTCAACAGAAAAAGAAAGGAACGGATTGCATCGAAATGTAACTGGCGGCAAGCTATGTCTATGATTCCGGTGGCCATGACCAGGCAAAATAGCCGGGGTATAGATTTTTCACTTCGTCCTTAATGGTAGTAAGTAGATTCATGACCTTGAAAATTCATTCATCAGCAATATTGATTGGGATTTGGATAGGCATCTTCATTGTCAACGTCGGTACCATCAAGACATTTAAAATCTTTTTCTACCAACACATATATCGTCTGTCCCTTACTGGTAATTATCTCTTCTTCAAAGCCAACCAAATCAGTATCTGTCCATTTTGCACTTAATGCAGATGGCACATGCACCGTTACAACATTGTCTTCAAACATAATTTTAAAACTGCCTGAACCACCGGCTTTCAGCACAAACGAAAGCTTATCTTTAGGAAGAATTCCAAACGATGTTTCTTCCCGTATTTCCCCTGCTTCACGGAAGTTTTTTACTTCTGTTTGCCTTAAGCGAAACCGTATGCTGTTTCCCTGTATCCTGATTTTCATCTCTGTTTACCTGTGTTTAATATGAACGGTCAAGAAAAAGCAATGCCAGACATTTATGAGCATAATTTTTGTGATCGATTGAAAAGCAGCTTCCTAAAGATGGCATTGGTTTAAACCGTGAGAGTATAACCATTCATTTCATTAGCTGTTAAGTAATCGTGGCAAACCCTTTAAAGATCAACATCATGGAAGAAACACGAGACAGCATCAAAAACATTTGGGGCGAACGTACGCCTTACAAAGGCGAATGGCCTGTGAGAGTAGATCAGCAAACAACTGAAGAGCCGGATCATTGGGTTCAATCCGCTTGTGTGCTTTGCTCCAATGGTTGTGGAATGGACATTGGGGTTAAAGATGGGCAAATTGTAGGAGTACGGGAAGGGAGTGGATGTTGTAAATCATGGCAGGCTTGGACCTAAAGGGCTTGCACGGATGGGTGGCGAATAATAGTCCAGACAGTTTGAAAAAGCCGCTAATAAGAAAACATGGAAAACTGGAGGAGGCAAGCTGGGATGAAGCAATGGATCTGATGGTAAAAAAATCAAAAGAAATAATTGAAAAGCATACAAGCCTCGGCATTGGCTTTTATACATCTGGACAATTGTTTTTAGAAGAATATTATACGCTTGGCGTGATTGGCAAAGCAGGGCTAGGAACGCCGCACATGGATGGCAATACGAGGTCTTTGTACGGCAACGTCTGCAGCAGCACTAAAGGTTTCTTTTGGTTCCGATGGTCAGCCTGGTTCTTATACCGACATTGATACTACAGATGCCATTATGCACTTGGGTCATAATATTGCTTCGCAACAAACAGTTCTATGGACACGAATATTGGACAGGCTTGCACGGCCTAATCCCCCAAAGATCGTTGTGATAGACCCAAGGGAAACATATACTGCAGAAAAAGCAACTGTTCATTTGGCACCTAGACTCGGTACAAATATTCCGGTCTTGAATGGGCTGTTAAACCTGATCATACAATCAGGCAAAATTGATAAAGAATATATTGATGCGCATACAACCGGTTTTGAAGAGTTGAAAAAAATTGTGTCAAAGTGGACGCCGAAGCGGGTAGAAGAAGTTCAGCGGTGTGCCTAAACAGAAGTTGCGTGAAGCTGCGCAAATATTGGGAACTGCAAAATCGCTTGTCTCCACTGCTTTACAGGGCGTGTATCAATCCATGCAGGCAACGGCTGCTGCCGTGCAGGTAAATAACATTCATCTTATACGTGGAATGATCGGCGGCATGGTTGCGGTATTTATCAAATGAATGGGCAGCCTACTGCACAAAATACACGAGAGTGCGGAGCGGATGGAGACCTTCCTGGATTCAGAAACTGGGGAAACAAAGAACATGTGAAGCAACTGGCAGAATTATGGAATGTAGAAGCGAATAAAATACCGCATTGGTCGCCACCTACCCATGCGATGCAGATATGGCGATATGCGAACAGTGGTTCTATAAAATGCTTGTGGATCAGCGGCACAAATCCGGCGGTGTCGATGCCTGAGCTGGCACGGATAAGAAAAATATTGCAAAAGAAAGATTTGTTTGTTATAGTGCAGGATGCCTTCATACACGAGACTGCAAAATATGCAGACGTTGTGTTGCCTGCGGCAATATGGGGAGAGAAAACAGGTTGTTTTACCAATGTTGACCGTACGGTACACATATCGCATAAGGCTGTTGAACCGACCGGGAGAAGCAAAACCGGACCTTGAATATTTATCGATTACAGCCGCCGAATGGACTTTCGGGATAAGGATGGCAGCCCCGCTGATAAGATGGAAAACACCGGAAGAAGCGTTTGAAGGCTGGAAAGAATGTACCAAAGGAAGACCCTGTGATTACACAGGGATGAGCTATGCAAAGCTGAGTGAAGGCTCCGGAATTCAGTGGCCCTGTAACGAAAAATTTCCGGATGGTACCACCACACCTGTACACGGATGGAAATTTAATACAGCAATTGACAATGCTGAAACTTACGGTCATGATCTTAGATACCGGTGCAGCAGTAACCGAAGAAGAATATAAAGCAATAGATCCGCAGGGCAAAGCATTTATAAAAGGAGCAGATTATATTCCACCACATGAAATGCCTGATGAGGAATATCCGTTATGGCTAACAACGGGCAGACTCGTTTATCATTTTCATACCCGAACAAAAACCGGTCGGTCAAAAGCAATTGCAGAATGCAGCACCGGATGCTTATGTGCAAATTTCGGAAGAGGACGCAGCAAAATATGGAATAGCTGAAGGCGATATGATAGAAGTGGAATCGCGCGGGGCAAAGTTACTGAGCCTGCAAAAATTGGTGGCATAGAGCCGGGATTATATTCATTCCTTTTCATTATGGCTATTGGGATAATGATGACCGACACGTGCTGCAAATGAACTAACGCTATACGGAATGGGATCCTGTAAGCAAACAACCTCATTTTAAATATGCAGCAGTAAGGATCAGCAAAGAGGGAGAAGGGATTTTACACAAATTGGGTAAAGCATTCGAAACCATTAAAGAAAAACTTAAACCACAGGAGGCCTGACATGCATATAGGAAGATACATTGATTTAGTTCACCGCACCGAAGAAGACCTGGTGGAGGCTTTTAAACTCGTTTCAAAAGAACATAGTGCTGAAGTAGACATAGAGCAAACGTGCACTTTGTTAGCAAAATGGTCTCAACAACTTGCTGGCGAACTTGAGCCGGCTGCAAAGCGGTACAAAAAAGAAGGTGACAAGGAGCCGGACAGGCTTACAAAAACATTATTAAAAAAGGCACGTAAAGGAAGTATGGCGATGCTTCGCGACCTGCATGATCTTTATTTAATTGTAAGTGAAGTACTGATATGTTGTACCATCTTAAAGCAAGGCGGCACTGCCTTGGAAGATGAGGAGCTGGTTTCAGTATGTGAAGAAATTGAACGCCAAACCAACAGGCAATCTTCCTGGCTAATGACACGAATGAAGTCTGCAGCGCCGCAAACATTGATCGTTGCTAAATAAACATTTTCCGTCGTCGGAATGTCTCCTGAACGGGACATGGCATTTACTAAAATTTATTTTGGGACGTACAATGCATGAGACGTTCCTGGGAAGAAAACGACACGACAGGGGAGAAAAATAGCACTATACGCTTTATCTATCATTGGTATAAAAAGTATAACTGTGTAAAATAATATTTGTACATTTGTCTAAATATCTAATTACTTGAACCTTTTGTTTAAAGCATTGAATGATGAAACACGTCGGCAGATATTAGAACTGCTGAAAAATAAAGATATGACCGCAGGTGAGATAGCTGAACAGTTTCACATGTCGTGGCCCAGCATTTCTCATCATCTGGAACTATTAAAGAGAGCCGGGTTAATTACTGCACAAAAGGAAGGGCAGTACATTAATTATTCGATCAACAGAACTGTGCTGGATGAGATACTGGCATGGATAATTCAGTTAACAAAAAAAACAAAAAGAAAATGAAAAGGTCGTTGCATGTGTCCCCTTCATTAGTGCTTTTGGTAGCACTCTTACCGTTGCTGTACCTTGCCTATATATATCCCCAGCTTCCGGAAAAAATAGTAACCCACTCCAACCTGGGAGCAGCTCCATTTACTTACAGCGATAAGTCTTTTCTATGGATCATTACTTCTATAATGGCCAGCCTGAGCATATTTGTTTATGTACTGATGCTGTGGCTGCCTAAAATAGATCCCAAAAAGCTGGCAAAGTATTCGGCTCCTGCATTTAATAAAATCGGAGTGGCTGTTGTGCTGTTTTTATGCGGCGTAAGCTGCATTATTATAAATTCCTCTAAAGAATTTTCACTAACGATGGTAAATTCAGTAAGCGTTTTAATCGGGATTTTATTTGCATTTATGGGAAACATAATGCCGACTCTTAAGCCTAATTATTTTGCAGGTATACGCACACCATGGACGCTTGAAAGCGAAGAAAACTGGCGTAAAACCCACATATTTGCAGGCAGATTGTGGTTTGCAGGTGTGTGTTGATGATTATTGCGAGCCTTTTACTTACTCCGAAGGCTGATATCATTTCCGTTATTAGTATTGCAGTTACGCTCACTTTTGCATCTATATGGTATTCTTATCGTTATTTTAAACTTTATGGTCAGCCTCTGAGGCCATGATCTGACAGTACTAATAGGATTTCGAACACTTGTAGCCAGAGATAACTAAAATAAAGAAATTGTCCTTAGCTGTAAACTAAGAACAGCAATTCTTTTCATACTTTTTGCTACTACGATGGCTGTGGGAAATAGTGTTGTCTTATGTTCTATTATCAGTTACATGCAAAAAGGCATTCGTATTGAATGCCTTTACGTGATTCCTGAATAATATCGTGTTATTGTATTACCAGTTTTTGCGTATTTATATTCCCTGGCTGAATGATGGTCGCCTCGTAGGTCCCTTTTGCCAAGGCAGAGACATCTATTTGCTTGGGTGTTGCATTAATTTGGCTTCTCATGTAAACCCTGCCGTTATCATCTGTTATGAGGAAGGTGGCCGTGCCGGAAACAATCCCAGGTTTTACTACAATGTAATCCATTGCAGGATTAGGCATTATTGTAAATATATTGGCTGCAAATGGATCCGTATACATATGTAGCACTAATGGTAAAGTGTATTCAATTGATGCCGAAACGGGTAAAGAAAACTGGTTCTATAGCACCGGGCTCGATTTGTTTACAAGTCCTGTATGCGCTAATGGCTTTGTATACTTTTCAGCTTATAATGATAAGCTGTACTGCCTGTACGGCGCAAGCGGCAAGTTGATATGGTCAGCATTTACCGGCACCCTTTGCGGTGGTCCATCAGTAACGGATATAAAAGGAATCGGGCATAATTCAGGAAGGTCCGGGAATCACTTTTAAATTTGAGTATCCATTTAAAGTGCATATGCTATCTACCTGATTTAAAACCAGAAAGATTTTAAACCTTCTTTGTTTATTAGGAGCTATACTCATGCAGCGTTGCCACCGCAAACAATTCCAATCCGCTATTAGCGTTTCCTCGCAAAGACAGCAAGGTCTACAATAAAATCACCTTTGTCATACTATTTCACCACTCCAGTCGTTATTCTACCGTTTCTGCCTGCGGGCAGCATTTTTTCACCAAAACCGGTTGCTTATCAGCCATTTTTACTGCCCACCCCCCTTTTATTGATTTTAAAACCTCTGCGCCGTGAGATCTTCTGAACGGGAAGCAGAGATAGAAGCAGTGAGCGCTGACATAGGTGAAGTGCGCCCATGCCTTTCCGAAAAAGAGAAGCGCATCCTCATTTACCTCTGCGACGGTCTGATGGCCAAGGAGATTGCACCGCTGGTACAGCTCACCCACAGCAGCTTAGAGACCTGCCTGAAGCGCCTGCGGCATAAGACCGGCGCACCTAATGCTGCCGCCCTGGTGAAGTATGCCATCTTCAACGGCGTTTACTCCCATCCTCACGACGGCGGTGAAAAATGCCCCTATTGCCACAAATAAAAAAAGCCACTCTACAGTGGCTCCCTTTATTGAAAAAAAGTTGAGGCTGGGTTAAATTATTGAGATACACGGTTTACTACAATGCTGTACATCATCTGTCCCTTACCGCCTACCGATATGGCACGGCAGTAATAGGTTACACCCTTGTCCAGGCCATTAAAAGTATAAGAAGCCGCTGTGCAGGGCACGCTTTGCAAAATGGTTGCAAAAGACGGGTCAGTACTTACCTGGAACAAATAACTGCCTGCACCCTTTACAGCAGGGAACAGCAGCCGCAGCGCACCTGAGTTTTTGCCATCCACCAGCTTCAGCGAGGAAGGAGCCTTCAGGTTTACCGGTTCAGGAACTTTGTTTAGCTCGAAGCCCGTCATATCCAGCAGCGCGGGATCCGAGGTGGTCGTGTTTACATAATCAGCCAGCTGCGAAAGGAGTACAACCAGCGCAGCCTTTGCCTGGTTTTTAAGCTTCACCTGCACCTTGTCTTTGGTGGAGCCTTGGTGATTAAGTTACCAAAAGTAGCTACCGCATCGCTCACAGTTGGCAGTGCCAGGCACCGGCGTGGGGAACACGTCAGTGGCATTGCCCATGTTAGTAACCACTGTGCCGGCAAAATTTAGCAGTGCGGCATCTGCTTTTCTTTTGAAGGTCTTTATAATCCTTCTGAAAATTTTTTTCATTTTATTAGATTTTTTAGCCTCAACCCTTTTGTGGAATCAAGAAGCCAAAATTGCAAAGTTTATCACAGCCGGTCAAGACCTGTAAACAGGACATACTACCAGCACCCTGTATGCGTTGCACCGTAAAAAGCCAGTAAATAGTGGGCTGCGTGGCAGTGACATACAGCAAAACAACCTGAAAATATTTTTTGCAGAAACATTTTATCCACATTTCCCGGGTGAAAATGCCCTTTGTACGGAGGACATTGACCTTTGTAAGGTAATACATTGACTTATGTAAGGTAATACATTGACCTATGTAAGGTAGTACATTGACCTATGTAAGGTAATACATTGACCTATGTAAGGTAGTACATTGACCTATGTAAGGTAGTACATTGACCTATGTAAGGTAATACAATGACCTATGTAAGGTAATACAATGACCTATGTAAGGTAGTACATTGGCTTATGTAAGGTAATACATTGACCTGTGTAAGGTAATACATTGACCTTGGTAAGGTAAGACAATGACAATAATAAGGTGGGATAATGGATTTTATGCAGTGGTATTAAATATAATAATCCTTACATTTGGATTGCTGCGATTGAAATACTAACTGGCCAATTAATTTTATCAATGAACTCCCGAGAAGAAGCTTACAAAACGATTGCTGATCTTACAGAACGATTTAATGAGCAGATTGCTTCTTACAAAAAAAGTGATTATAACGAAACGCTCGTGCGTAGGGATTTTCTTGATCCTTTCTTTAAGGCATTAGGATGGGATGTTGACAATTCACAAGGCTATGCGGAGGCTTACAGGGAAGTGATCCATGAGGACAGGCTAAAAGTTAGCGGTGGCAATAAAGCTCCTGATTACAGTTTTCGTTTACCCGGTGGCAAAAGATTATTTTTTGTTGAAGCTAAAAGACCAAGCGTTTATATTAAAGAAGATATAGTGCCTGCCTACCAGGTACGTCGTTATGGATGGAGCGCCAAGCTGCCTGTAAGTATTGTTACCGATTTTGAAGAATTCGCTTTATACGATTGTATTAAGAAACCTGTTCATACAGATAAAGCAAGTACTGCCCGCATAAAATATTTTACATACAAAGATTATCTAAACGAATTTGATTTCTTGTGGGACACCTTCAGCAAAGAAAGAGTGCTGCGTGGCGGATTGGATAAGTTTGTAGTAACTGATAAATTAAAGAAAGGCACCGCAACTGTTGATAGGGAGTTTTTAAACAGCCTTGATGAATGGAGAAAAGAGCTTGCATTAAATATTGCATTACGCAATGAAGTAAATAATGATGAACTGAACTTCGTAGTGCAAGCTTTACTGGACAGGCTTATATTTCTCCGCATTGCAGAGGACAGGAACATAGAAACTTATGGTGCGCTAAAGAATTGCATCATTTCTATTGGTGGTGAAAAAAATCTTGTTTATACAAGATTGCTGAAGCTGTTTACAGAGGCGGACAGTAAATACAACAGCGGCATGTTCAATTTCAGGCAGGATACCATAAGCAGCAAACTTGAAATAGATAATACAGTGCTGCGAAGAATTATACAGCAGCTGTATTATCCTGAAAGCCCTTATGAGTTTAGTGTTATTAATGTAGAGATACTAGGCAGCGCTTATGAGCAATTCCTCGGTAAGCAGATCACTTTAAAGGGAACTCATAAAGCCACGATAGAAGAAAAGCCCGAAGTGCGCAAAGCAGGGGGCGTATATTATACTCCACAATACATAGTTGATTATATTGTTGATAATACCGTTGGTAAATTAATAGATAGCAAAACACCTGTTGAAGTAACTAAAATAAAAATTGTAGATCCTGCCTGCGGAAGCGGAAGTTTTTTATTAGGCGCTTATGATAAGTTGCTGAAATGGTATCATGCGTATTACCATCCGGAATATGAAAGATTAACCTCTATTGCGGCCAGCAAGGAATATAACTTAACAGAGCGAAATAAAGCCATAAGAGACCGGAACAAGCTGCCCTTAACTCCGGAAGGAAGATTGACCACCAACCTTAAAAAGAAAATATTAACGGATAACATGTATGGCGTGGATATAGATGCCAATGCTGTAGAAGTAACCAAGCTGAGCCTTTTATTAAAATGCCTTGAAGATGAAACCCAAAGCAGCATAAATGCAGCGCTGCGCTTTGGCGAAACGGTATTGCCTTCTCTTGAAAACAATATACGTGTTGGCAATAGTTTAATTGATGTTGATTTTTACGAGCAATACCCTGATGCAGATACACATGCCATAAAACCTTTTAGCTGGAAGGATAATTTTAAAGAAGTATTCTCGTCATTGCGAGGCACGAAGCAATCTCCTGAAAGTGGTTTTGATGTGGTGATTGGGAATCCGCCTTATGTAAGGCAGGAAATGTTGAGTGACCAAAAACCTTACCTGCAACAACATTATGCAGTGTATCATGGAATGGCCGACTTATACACTTACTTTATTGAAAGAGGAATAAGTATATTAAAGCCGGATGGTTTGTTTGGGATAATTGTAGCCAATAAATGGATGCGTGCTAATTACGGAGAACCATTACGAAGATGGTTGAAAGAGAAAAATGTCGGAGAGATTATAGACTTCGGTGACTTACCCGTTTTCCAGAAAGCCACTACCTATCCATGTATTTTGATTGTTGATAATTCCGGGGTGTCGAATCCCTCTTTCTCCGCAACAAAAGTTGACACGCTTAATTTTACCAGTTTAAAAGATTATATACAGGAACGTAAGAAGAACGTTGCGATAAATTCTTTAGGTAACGATGGCTGGAATTTAAGTAATGAAACAGAGAAACAATTATTAAAGAAATTACATGAAGCTGGTGTGCCTTTAGGCGAATATGTAAAAGGGAAAATCTATAGAGGAGTTCTTACAGGATTGAACGAAGCTTTTGTTATAGATGAAGTAACAAAAGATGCATTGATTAAAAAAGATGAAAGAAGTGCTGAAATAATAAAGCCGTTTTTAGCAGGCAGAGATATTAAACGTTACCAATCTCAAGTTAAAGGAAGCTTTTTAATACTATTTCCTAAAGGCTTTACAAACAACAAAGGCAATAGACCAAAGAATGCATGGAAATGGTTAAGTGAAAATTATAATGCAATTGCAAAACATTTAGAACCTTATAAAGAAGCCGCTGAAAAAAGATATGATAAAGGTGAATATTGGTGGGAACTAAGAACTTGTGATTATTATAATGAGTTTGAAAAACCGAAAATTATTATTCCTGCAATTGTTCAAAAGGCGTCTTATGCTTATGATGTAAATAAATTTTATTCAAATGACAAGACAAGCATCATTCCAACTGATGATTTATTTTTATTAGGAATAATGAATTCCAAAGCTTGTGATCATTATATAAAATCAATTGCATCAACTAAACAAGGTGGATACTTTGAATACAAGCCAATGTATGTGTCGAAACTTCCGATAGCAAAAGCAAATAAAAAACAAAAAGAAGAAGTTATAAAGTATGTTGATATAATACTTCAACTAAACCAACAATTACAACAAACAACTTTACCTCAGCAACAGGAGCAATTAAAACAACGCATTGCTTTTACAGATAAAAAGATTGATGCGCTTGTGTATGAATTGTATGGATTGAGTGAGCAGGAAGTGGGGATTGTGGAAGGGAACAATAAATCGAAATAAAATAATATGAAAAAATTCTTTCTTGCAACATGTTTATTCTTTTCAATTTCCTGCTATTCCCAGGAAGATAGCTCAAAAGTGGATCAGTATTGTGAAATAATGGCAATTGGAAAGTTGTTCAGCCGAAAAGTTTCGATTACCGTTGACTATGGTCAATTTCAACGTGTATTTTCAGATATGCGTTTAAAAGATGAGGAAGGAAAAGTTGAAAACTTCAACAGCGTTGTAGATGCTTTGAACTATATGGGCAAACAGGGATGGAAGTTAGTGAATGCTTTTCCATTAACAGAAGGTAGTGGGAATGTTCTTCATTTCTATTTTAAAAAGACAATTGCAAAATCAGATTTGTTATCTCCATAAGATAACAATTGGTACAGGTCAACAATTAAAACAGCGCATGAGGGGGAAGTAATCACAAAAGCAATATTCAAAATTTAGCTGATGAAAGTGTTTTCGAACAATAAAATTTATAACGAGTTCCAGTTTGATAAGGAAGCGGATTTTGAAAGAGACGTTGTTCTCAACTCAAAGCTATTCTTTGGAGCAAATTCAATATACATAGATGCGAAAAGAAAGATAGAAACAAAGAGCTTAGGTAATTCAATACCTGATGGTTTTTTATTTGATTTATCTGATAAAGAGAATCCTGAGTTTTATTTAGTTGAAGTTGAATTGGCAAAGCACGATTTTTATAATCACATATTTCCTCAAATAACTAAGTTCTTTGGTTTTTATAAAAATCCAAAAAGCCAAAATGATTTGATAGAAAAAATATTTTCGATAATAACACATGATAACAATTTAAAGAAAGAGATAAAGCAACAAATTGGCGAACGTGAAATCTATAAATTTTTAAAAGATACCATTGAAAAAAGTCAAAATATCTTATTAGTTATTGATGGCGAGAAAAAGGAGTTGCCGGAGATTGTAGACACCTATACTGATACATGGGGCAAAATGGTTAAACTCATTTTATTAAGAAAGTTCTCTTTGAATGGTGAATTTATATATACAATGAATCCTGATTTTGAAAATATAGAATTTGCTGAGATTGAAAACGAAACATCATTAAATACAACAGGTACTGAATATACAGAAGAATATCATTTGGAAGGCGTATCAGAAGTTGTTAGAAATATTTATCTATCTATTAAACAAGACTTGCAAAATATTAATCCTTCATTAATATTTAATCCGCAAAAATTTTACATCTCAATAAAGAAAGAAAAGAATGTGGCCTTCTTTAAAATAAGCCGCAAGAAGATAGTATTAATCGTCTTGAAGGCAGAAGCAGAAGTAAAAATGCAAATCAAAAATCATTCAATAAAAACTCTGGCAACAGGTGTTCAAAGATTTTGGGGCGGCCCAAGTTGCGGAATTATAATCGAATCTATGGATGAGCTTAGTGAAGTGGTAGAGTTGTTGAAAAGGTTGATATAATAATAAGACTTCGGCGGTGGCAGAATTGATTAAAGAAAATAAAGATTTTCGCAAGGTAGAAAGCTCATTGTTTTATTTTATGATGATTAATAAATGATTGTTTCATGTGCCACGAACAAAGGCGGCGGGAACATCTGCGAGAGACATTTAAACATAACCGAGGTTATGGATAAGCCGGGGAGTGTCGAAAAACTTGTCTCCTTACCGTGCACAAGTCAACCGCTATGATTGAAAATATACGATCTTAAAAATCAAAAGATATGCTCTCAAAATCAAAAGAATCTCAAGCGCTTTCTCAGAATAAGGTTGATATAAATATTTGTAAAAGATTTAAAGAAATACGCAAAGCACGGAGGCTAACCCAGCCGGAATTTGCTGCAGAACTTAATACAACCCGTGTTTCAGTAAACGCTATTGAGCATTTCAGGTATAATCCTGGTATTGATTTAATCCGGGCCATAAGAGAACGCTATAAAATAAGCTATGATTATTTACTTGATGGAAAATAAATTTTCCTTCTCGGCAATGTCTCCTGAAAGGGATATGGCGTTTGCTAAAATTTTATTACGGAACGTCCATTGCATGAGACGTTCCTGCGAAGAAAAAAACATGTTTCAGACAAAACAGCCGAGGGCATTAAGTTTGTTAACAATTTTTTCCAACAAAAAGATTGACAATGAACAACAAAATAAATTTTTTGACTCTCGATGTAACCAACTTGAAAAAATCTATGGAATTTTATCAAGACGGATTGTTGACAAACACAAGGCATTGCGGATACAGAAATACAACAGAAAAAACATAGGAGCAAAACATTGAATAAGGATTTACTTCATTTACATGCTAAAACAACGCATTGCTTTACAGGTAATGCGACATCCTACGGTATTTTATACCGGCACGGTAAAGTAAAAAGTGCTTCCCTGCCCCGGCTCACTCTCTACCCACATGGTTCCATTGTGCCTTTGAATAATATTGTGCGAAATATATAATCCAACACCCATGCCCTGGTAATGGTGCGCATGTTCTTCAATGCGGTAATACCTTTCAAAGATCTTTTTTACATGTGCTTTGTCTATACCGAGGCCAAAATCCTGCACTGCCACTTTAATCTTATCATCAGCCTCTTCCACCTTTACAATTATTTTATCAGCCTGCGGCGAATACTTCACTGCGTTGCTTAATAGGTTGGTGACTACCTGCTGCAGCCTTTCTTTATCGCCTTTTATTAGCCGGGAGCAGTTTCCTATCTTTTGCAGCGTATGCTTCTTTTCAATATGCGTTACCTCTGCAATGGTATCATCGAGCATTTTATTGAAATCGAATGAGGATAGGTTATAATGGAGCTTGCCATCCTGTATTTTGCTGGCATCTGATAAATCGCTTACTAACCTGTTAAGCTTATCTAAACCTTCGGTGGCTTTGCGCGCGTATTTCTGGGCATCCTCACCCGGGCTTGAGGAGGCCATTACCAGCTGAACGTATGCTTTTGCGGTAGTAAGAGGGGTTTTCATTTCGTGCGTGGCAATGTTTATAAACTCATCTTTTTTTGCAACGGTAAGTTGCGTTGAAATACGCTCGCCGGTTTCTCTTTGCAGCCGGATAAAGAAGAACGTTAAGGCAAGTATGGCAAAAAGAGAGAGAAGTAATAAAAGTACCGGAGTAACTGATTCGGAACGGTCTTTAGCAAGGATGCGCTTCTGTAATATTTGGTTTTCATTCTGCATCATAAGGGCAACCTGCGCCCGCACTTCGTCCATCTTATTTTTACTTTTTAGCAAGTTAGGGTCGGCTAATGCATTGGTCAAATGATTTTTTAGCACGGCTATATTATTTTTTAAAAACCAAAGCCTTTCAGCAACCAATATCTTCAAATTTTTTAATTGCCGCTGTTGCACAGCGTTATCATTCATAAGCGAATCGAGAGCTGCAAGCAATGGTGCTATGCGTTGCTCTGCACCGTTATAAGGCTGCAGGAATACTGTATCTCCGGAAAGAAGGTATCCGCGTTGCCCGGTTTCTGCATCTTTGAGGTACGAAAGCACATCAGCAAGATCCTCTTTAACCACGTTGGTATGGATCACATTGTCAGCGGTATCTTCAAATTGTTTGATCTTAAGGTATGAAATAATAGCGGTTAACAGCAGAATTCCTGTTACGAGGGCAAATAGCACCAGCGAGGTAGTTTTGGATAATTGTTTCATTAAATAAAAATGACTCTAACAGAATAAGCTTCTCTTCAATGCCCGGGTATGCCTCAGGAAAAATGTCAATTCATACCTAAATCTACAACACTCCACTACAACGGAAAAATAATTTCCGTAAACAAGCCCGTTCGTAAGGGGCTATCTTGTGGCGCAGGACATCTGACCTACTACCAACAGTTACTTGTACAAACTATTAAAAACTGATGATTAAGCACAGGTCTAAGACCTTTGCGAGATAGGGCTAAGCATCTTAAGATGTCCCTATAGTTCTGTCCCTTTTAAGCTTCCAAGCTCAGCAGCACACGGCCGGTAAATTAATTTATAATATAAAAAGTATCAATTATTCCACTTCCAATTCCTCACTTCAGGCATATCAATTCCATTTTCTCTTATGTAATATTTATGTTGAATGAGTTTGTCTTTCATTTCTTGTTTAAGATAAGATGCTGTATCGCTCTAATTGCGGCAAGCCTGTCAATTACATCCTGCACCAAATCAAACCTGTCCATTTCATTTAATACAGTCATATCAAAAGGTGTGGTTATCGTGCCTTCTTCTTTATATCCGCGCACATGAATATTATGATGATTTGTACTGCTGATAAGTAAGGCGATGTATCAGCCATGGATAGGCATGAAAAGCAAATATTACAGGTTTGTCTTTTAGTAAACAGCGCATCAAAATCATACATCACTTAAACCATGCGGATGTTCTTTTTCAGGTTGCAGCTTCATCAGGTCAACAACATTTACAACGCGTATTTTAAGCTGCAGGTAATTTTTCTCTTAAGATAGAAACCGCAGCCAGCGTTTCAAGCGTTGGCACATCACCGGCACAAGCCATAACAACATCAGGTTCTGCATCCTGCATCATTACTTGCCCATGTCCAGATACCAATTCCTTTTGAACAATGTATTACTGCTTCATCCATTGTAAGCCATTGCGGTGAAGGATGTTTACCTGCAACAACAACATTCACATAATGCCGGCTTCTGAAACAATGATCCATTACTGATAAAAGACAGTTTGCATCAGGCGGTAAATACACACGCACAACAGATGCTTTTTTATTTACTACCACATCAATAAAACCGGGATCCTGGTGCGTAAAACCATTATGATCTTGCCGCCACACATGCGATGCTAAGCAAGATATTTAATGAAGGCAAGTTTTTTTCGCCAGCTTAAATGCGATGTAACCTTTAACCATTTTGCATGTTGATTAAACATTGAATCAATAATATGAATGAAGGCTTCATAACAATTAAACAAACCATGCCTGCCGGTTAAAAGATAACCTTCCAGCCAGCCTTCGCATTGATGCTCGCTGAGCACTTCCATCACACGGCCATCTTTCTTTAAAAATTCATCTGTATCTTTTGTATCTGCTTCCCATTGCCGGTTGGTAACTTCAAATACCGCATTTAATTTGTTTGATAAAGTTTCATCAGGGCCAAACAACCTGAAGTTTTTTTGTTCAATATTCAGCTTAATAATATCTCTTATAAATGTACCCAACACCAATGTATCGCCCGGACCAGTTTCACTTCTTGTTTTTACTTCAAGACCATAATTTTTAAAATCAGGCATGCTTAATTCCTGGATATTTTTTCCGCCATTTGTATGCGGATTAGCGCCCATTCTTTGTTCACCTTCAGGAGCAAGCGCTGCAAGTTCATCAAGTAATTTGCCTTGTTCATCAAACAGTTCTTCAGGCTTATAACTTCTCAGCCAGTCTTCTAATTGCTTTAAATGTTCAGGATTGGTTGCAGGATCTGTTAACGGCACCTGGTGCGATCTGAATGAACCTTCAACCGGCAAGCCATCAATGAACTTTGGGCCTGTCCATCCTTTTGGCGTTTTAAAAATAATCATCGGATAACAAGGTCGTTCTTCATCATCATACTTCACTGCATTTGCTTTTATTGTTTTTATTTCTTCAATCAACTTTATCAAGCAAATGCGCCATCTTTTGATGCATTTCCATCGGGTCATCACCTTCAATTAAATAAGGTTTCCATCCATAACCTTTAAACAAATGATCAAGCTCCTGGTAACCAATTCTTGCAAGCAATAGTTGGGTTAGCAATTTTATATCCATTCAAATGAAGAATGGGCAGCACAACACCATCATTTATTGGATTGAGAAATTTATTGGAATGCCATGCTGTTGCCAGCGGACCTGTTTCTGCTTCTCCATCACCAATAACGCACGCAACAATTAAATCAGGATTATCAAACACAGCACCGAAAGCATGACTTAATGAATAACCCAATTCACCACCTTCATGCATAGAACCCGGACATTCAGGTGATACATGACTTGGAATGCCACCGGGAAAAGAAAACTGTTTGAATAATTTTTTTAAGCCTTCTTCATCACGGCTGATATCAGGATAAATTTCAGAATAAGTTCCTTCAAGATAAGTATTGCTTACAAGCGCAGGGCCGCCATGACCCGGACCTGAAATGTAAAACATATCAAGATTATGTTTTTTTATGATGCGGTTAAGATGCACATAAATAAAATTTTGACCGGGCGTTGTTCCCCAATGCCCAAGCAACATGCTTTTGATATGTTCTAGTTTTAATGGTTCTTTTAAAAGCGGGTTATCTTTTAAATAAATTTGCCCAACAGATAAATAATTTGCTGCACGCCAGTAAGCATTCATCTTATGTAAAAGTTCATGTGCTTAATTCGTCTTTTGCTGTTTCTATATCTTGTGTTTCCATAGTTGTAATTATTGTTTTGAGATGTTGTATATAGATTGCATAGTATCTTTTGCAATCATCAATTCTTCATTTGTTGGAATAACATACACTTTTACTTTGCTTGCATCAGTTGATATCTGCCATTCATTTTTATTATTTTTTTCTTCATTCAATTGAATGCTTAAATAATCAAAATCATTGCAAATGCGTGTACGTATTTCAGCAGCATTTTCACCGATGCCGCCGGAAAAAACAAGTACATCTAATCCACCTAAAACAGCAGTATAACCACCAATGTATTTTTTGATTTGATAACAGAAAATATCAATTGCCAATGCTGCATCTTTATTATCTTTTTCTGTGTTAATAATTCCTGCATATCAGAACTTATACCTGAAATACCAAGTAAACCTGACTTGATGATTGATAAGATCATTAAATGCTTTTGCATCCATTCCTTGCTGCATTAAATACCATGCAACGCCCGGATCAATGTCGCCGCTTCTTGAACTCATTACAATTCCGCCGGCAGGCGTAAAGCCCATGCTGGTATCAATACATTTTCCATTTTTTACTGCAGCAATACTTGCACCATTGCCAAGATGTGCCAATAATGATTTTGCCTTTTGCTTCTTGCTTGATTTTGCTTTTGCAATTGCTGCATTAAATAACTATACGAAATGCCATGAAAGCCGTAACGCTGAATGCCTTCATCAAAATATTTTTTTGGAATAGCAAATGTTTTTGCAACGGCAGGAATGGTTGTATGAAAAGAAGTATCAAAACAGGCAACTTGTAATAACTGCGAATGCTTTTGTTTTATGAGTTTGAATGATTTCAATTTCTGCATGGAAGATGATCAGGATCGTAATCAATAATGTTGTTTAATTCATTCAATAATTCATCGGTTATAATTTCTGATTTTGTATGATGCATGCCATGCACAATACGATGACCAATTGCTTTTACATCAATAAACCAATCCTGTTTTTCAAGCCAGTCAATTAATGAAATAGTTGCAATATGAAAGTCTGATGCATCAATATTTCAACTTCATTTTTTGCATTATTTTCTTTAATAATAAGTTTTGAATTTCTGTAACCAATGCTTTCTAATTTTACCTGATAATTTTAATACAGGCTCATCATTCATTTCATACAAAGCAATTTTAATGCTTGATGAACCTGCATTAATAGTCAAAATGCTTGAATTATCCTGTTCCATTTAACAGCAATATATTGAAAGCAATTAACTCAGAATATTATCTTTTGAAGAATTGCTCAACAGCTTGTGCTTGATAGCTGCCCTGCGCTGGTGACCTTGACGATCTATACATCAATCGTAATACTGTTATCTTTATCTAATTCTTTAATCTTATCTAAGATTTCCTTAGGCGAGTTTTTATTAAATACGAATTTATTTTTTACAGCGACGCCTCTATCGTCAAATATTTCCTGATTATAAAATCCAATAGATTCAACTCCCCAGTAGAAATACCAAGCGATTTAGCAAGATCGTCGAAATTAATTTCTTTTCTTTGAGACATGCCGGGAAGTATGTTGATGAAGCCCTGAGCTAATAAACCCGCGTAGCGCAAATGACAGCGGTTAATCTATAATGTCAAACTTAGATTTACTGATTTCTTCAAATTCTTCAATTGTTATAACAGCATTACCGGTAGTTGCAAATTTGGATTTGATCTGTTGTTCCATGGCTTTTACATCGGGAAATTCACTATAGTTATAATATCGCTGCAGACCGGCGGATACGGCGCTACCGTTAATTGTTTGTGTCCACCTAAAGGAATAATATTTAACCATAAAACTTTTTGTAAAAATAATGAAAAGTCTATCAAGGATGCGCAAGCCGAATTAAGCGGCAATCTTATTTAGGGATATGGGGAGGAATAGTAGTATATTACAGGATGGACAAGATAATTGCAATAAGATATGAGGGGGATGATTCTTTTACAGATAGTCAAAGTTGTCTATTTTAAGGTATGCCAACCGGATTTTAGCGGGGCAAAAAGACGCACTTATTGCATGCGAGGGTGCTTTTGTAAGAGTAATGAGCAAAAAAGGAAAACTGGCAAATATTGAGGTTATAGGCACTGATGCGGTGTTAGGCAAAACAATTGCATCAAAGACTCTTAATTCTGAATTACCAGTTTAGTGGTTCCTTACTTGGTTCAGGAAAGATTCAAAAAGAACAGTCAGAAAACAATGTTCGGTAACCTTCGACTCGTGGCTTATAAGATTTTAATTTAATAACAGCTAATTGCTTAATTTAATAAAAGCTAATTGCCGGTAAAACTGGCAGGGGTAAAGCAGGCAGGGAATGGTTCCACCTTTTTTTTTTAAAACTTCCAGATATATCACCTTATTTCAAATGAAAATACAGCCCAATGAAAAATAAGAATCATCATATTATAAAAAGTAAGGCATTACCCAGTAGTATGAAGGAGCTACTACTGAAATGCTATGAAAAGGAGCTAAAAGGGCAGCCGCCTAGTGATGCAACCTTACAACATGCGCGGGGATTAATTACCAGAGGGTTGGTAACGGTGCGACCGTTTATAAATCAGTCGGGAAAGTCTTTAGAATGTATATTTATTTCTGATGCTGGCAAAGCAGTTTTAGATATAATTTGAAATATATAGCCCCCAAAATCTTCAATTCTTGTCCTCAGCAACGTCTCATGCAGTGGACGTTGCGTGTATAAATATATTATTTTTATGAATGCCCACTCACCAAACCATACTTTTTGAAGAAGGCACTTTTTTTATTACTTGCACTTGCTACAATTGGATGTCATTAATACAAATATCCAAAAGCTACGACCTGGTGTACAAATGGTTTGATCATTTAAAAAATAAAGGCCATAAAATAATTGGTTATGTTATAATGCCAAACCATTTGCATGCAGTAATACATTTTGCTAATACAGGGCAGTCAATAAATACTATTATTGGCAATGGCAAACGATTTATAGCATACGATATAATAAAGCGGTTACAGGAAATAAATGAAGCTGATCTGCTAAAAACGCTTTCAAAGAGTGTAGAAGCTAAACGTAAAGCAAATAAAAAATTACATGAAGTATGGGAGTTATCTTTTGATTGGAAATTTTGTAACAGCATTACCTTTATACAACAAAAACTTAATTACATACATAATAATCCATGCGCAGGAAAATGGAACTTGTGCAGCAGCCCGATTGATTATATGCATAGTTCAGCAAAGCATTATTTGGAAGGAATAACGGGTATATATGCAATAGATGAAATAGAAGAATGAAACGCAACGTCCACTGCGTGAGACGTTGCTTAGAAGAAGAATACCAGATATGGAAAAGAGAACCGTTGGTAGTCCTCGTTTGCAACGAGGACTTAAATAACTGAATCATTTGTTACCTTGCTGGTATGCATTAGCAGCAATTGTTCAGTTAATGAAAAAATTTGCAAGCAACTCCCTGGCGCAGGTCTCCTGACCTGCCGCCATACGTCACTAAAGTATATTTGGCCCTTGCCCCTTTGGATTAGAGGAGAGTAAGTAACGAATAAGCACAGGTCCGAGACCTGCGCCAGATATAGTGATAATGAATATCAGGGGTTAAATTGCCAAAAGTCTTGTAAGCCGCCATTATTACCAGTACCTATATATCCACTATTACCGATACTAAATCCTACCAGATCATATCTGGGTGTACCTGGAAAGTCAGCTTCCCTCGCCCATGAATCAGATGAAGCATCATAAGACCAAAAATCACCCAACGCCGAATTACTCATTTCATTATAGCCAAATCCAATAAATCCCTTATTACCGATGATAAAGGCTGTAGCAGATTGCCTCGCATCACCGGGAAAATCTGTTTTTCTGCTCCAGGTATTAACTGATGGATCTATAGCCATAGTTCTTTACTTTGTGTAGATCCTGCTGCGCCGAATCCAACATATCCTTTTCCGTTTAAAGAAAAAGCACTCGCCTGTATTATTCCAGTACCAGGAAAATTAGTCTTTTGTGTCCATGTATCACTTAATGTATCATGTTGCCAAAAATCAGTGTAATCAGTTTGATATGTATAGTCAGTTCCCAGTCCTGCATAACCTTTGCCATCAATTACAAAACCTATTGCAGATTCCCGCCCGGTGAATGGCACATTATTTTTTTGAGTCCACGTATCGCTATCCACATTATATTCCCAAAAGTCCTGGTATTCAAATCCAGGAATATTCGCATTTAGTACGAATCCCAAACCTACATAGCCTTTATTACCTATTGAAAATGCGATCGGGTATTCCCTGGCACCTCCCGGAAAGGTTGCTTTTTGTGTCCATTTATTTGTTGCAGTATCATATTCCCAGAAGTCTGTAGGTTCTGCTCCGTGAGATGTTCCACCAATAATATAACCTTTGCCACCAATTGAAAAACCTCCGGCCCGAATTCTTCCGCCGCCAGCAAAATCTGGCTTTTGCACCCAACTTCCCGGTAATATTGTAAAACTATTGATGCTTGTAACAGTTCGCCCATTTACAGTAACAGTTATTACTCCACTGGTAGCTCCTGCTGGTACAATTACCGTTAGCTGGGTGGCAGATGCAGCGGTAGCAGTAGCAGCAACTCCATTAAACTTTATAGTATTTTGGCCTGCTGTTGGGCTAAAATTTGTTCCGGAAATTGTTACTGTTGTTCCGGCGCTCCCACTATCTGGAGTAAAAGAAGTTATAGAAGGAACAACCGCCATTGGGGATGTTGTATCATTTTTTTTGGAACAGGCAAAAAAAATCAATAAAGCAAAAATGAAATAATTTTTTTTCATAAAAGATTTGAATAATAAATTATTGTGCTTACAATGGTAATTTACATAAGCATGTCCTTTATTCACGTTTACCATTTCCCGTTTATTTACAGTAAGTTTGTATGCTTAAACTACAATAATAGTCATAACGATACAATTTTTATTGTAAATTTTAAAGTCTCTAGTAAAATTTCTGTAAATATTTATGCATTAGCGGGCACAAGTTAGTACAATATAGATTTAGTTCCACAGCATCCGTGGTTCGTGTCTCACGAAACAAATAATTCATGCACTTGTTGGTGTTCTATGAAAAAAAATCTACTTCTCTATAAAGCCCCCCACCGCCGTTGTTCGGTGTTCGTGCTGATGGTTTTGAAGCAGGGCAATCACCAACAACGCTTTAGTAGAGATATGAACCGCAAACGAGATTAACCTGCATTATTCGTGTCTAGCGCAGGTCTCTGACCTCTGCTGATTCGTTACTTAACCCGCCTCTAATCCAAACCCGCAAGCTCTAATAATCCTTTACCATCTTGTACATAATAATTATTTGCACTACTATACAACTAATAAGGCGCAAGTTTGATAGCATTGTTTGCAGCATGGCTATAACTTGTGTATCTAAAAGAGTTAAAAATAATCACGATAAGAATGCGTAAACTATCCCGAACTTTGCAAAAAAAATTATATAACCTTGCAAAAAGAAAAAAACAATTCGATCAAAAAAGGCATAAGGATTAATAAAAAACTTAAATCTGGTCTTTATAAATTTATTTATGATAAGCATTTTGATTGGGCAGTAATATTAGGATGTTTCTTTGTAGTGCTACCTTACGTTGCAACTAAACTGTGGTATTTCTTAATCATTAAATTATTAATTGTTGGATTCATGTTTTATTATATCGGGAAATATCTGTTGACTTGGAATTCATTAAAAAACTATTACGAAAAAAAAAGGAATTCGACGAATTAGTAAATAAATTAACGAGTCCTGAAAAAATTAGTGAAGCAAGTTTATTATTAAAAGAATTAAAAATGGAAATTGAAAAGATCACAAAGAATTTGGATGAAGATCCTGAAAAATATTCAAGTTTGCCAGAATACTACGCAAAGAAAAAAGATGATTTTAAAGATATAGAAACTGCTTTGAACAGGGACGCAAAAACTACCAAGACAACAGTAATGCAGTTTTTATCTATAATGTTTTGGTTTGTCCAAATCAGTGAAATTCCTATTCTGGAAATGAAAAATTATAAAAGATTAGTAACCATTCTTCTTCTTACTGTCATTTTTTTTATTGTTTATACGATTGAGATTTGGATACACTAAAAAAATCCTCCAACTCGCCATCGCTTATAAAAAGGATAAAATCCTAAAACTAAACAACTGCCTTGGTTTGTGGCACACGAAACCAATTTTCTTAGTTTAAAATGAGTTTGTAAATTACCATATGCAAATTCAAAGGAAATCATATTTTGAACTTGATAAAATCTATTTTTTTACAGCAACGATTCACCAATGGCTCCCACTCTTAAGTTGTAAAGAAAATAAGGAACTTATAGTTAACTATTTAAAAGAGCTGTCAAACAGGAGCTTTATAAAAGTATATTCTTTTATTATTATGCCTGATCATGTTCATTTTATTTGGCAACAGCTTCAGAAAAATCGAAAGGAAACGCCGCAGGGAAGTTTTTTAAAATATACGGCACATGAATTTTTAAAAACACTAAAACACAATGGCAAATCCAAGCCCTATGAGGTAAATGCAGCAAATAAAAAACATGAAATCTGGCAAAGAGATTCTTTAAGTATAGAGATAGTTAGCAGTGGCTTTGCAAAACAAAAGATAGATTATATTCATTTTAACCCTGTGGCCGGGAAATGAACCTTGCTAAAGATTATTTGGATTATTATTATTCATCTGCGAAATTTTATGAAACAGGTGTGGATGAACTTGGTTTTTTGAATAATTTATTTCATGATGATTGATAAAGCATGTTTCATGTGCCACGAACCAAGGCGGTTGGTCGTAAAATATTAAGAGATAAGAGTAGAAATGGTTTCGTGAGCTACGAACCATGGAGTTTGTGTTATTTGTCCTAAGTTGCAAACTCAGGACAGCAACTCTTTTTATTTTATTACATTCTAAGGATAGCGTGGGAGTAGGCCAACATTAATATTTTTTACTTGTAATTTATAGTCGTAACCTTCTGCCCAAGAAAGCATATTTACATTACATTGAGAATCTTTACTTAACCTTACTTTCTCAAATTCTTTTCCATCAATCTTAAAACTTAAAAAATCATTTTCATCAATAGAGAGCCAAATTTCATAACCCTTATTATTTTTTAATTCAATTCCTGTAAATTGATCAACACTACGTTCTTCAGGTCTTTTACCTCGTACATATAACGCAGTAAATAACTCATTGCAAAGTCTTTTGGAAGTAGAGCCAATACCTGTATGAACTAATATATTATCATCTATAGATTGAATATTATCTTCTCCAAAATTATCTCGGCCAATAAATTTGAAACCAATTCTATAATATAGGCCTTGCTCGAATTCATGAAAAACCTTGCATTTTAAAAATTTTAATCGTTTTCCATTCGTGATTACACAATAATCAGCCTGGTGGGGCAAATCCTTTCTTTTAGCATCTGGCTTCCAATCCTTAAGCTTTAGCCTTGTAATATTTGAATTCTGAGAAAGCAATAAATCAGAATTTAAATTCTCGGTTGTTTCAATCATTAAATCATGACGTTTTAGAGAAGTACACAAATGATTCCAATCGTAAATCGCAGTACTATTAATCAACTTTCCTATGTGGTCTTTTATCCAATCTGCTCTTACCCCTTCTAGTTTTCCGTCGGTACTTTTTCGGTCTCCTACAGCTCTTTCAAACGACTTGCTGATATGACTAATGAGAGTAGTATAATTGATACCGGTATAATATTCTAACTGGTATTGAATGCAAAGAGCTCGTTTAATCGTAAGTTTTTTGTTGCTGCTCCTGATAATTTTGTTCATATTATTACTCTCTAAGTACTTTTTAGCAGCCTTAAACATTGGGTCAATCCAGTCAGTACTTAATGGCACAAATTTATTCGAAGAATTTTCGGACATAATGGACATTTAATTTATGGTGTATAAAAATAGTCATTTATGTCTTACTTCAAATAGTGACTTTTGATGAATAAAACATTTAAAATGAAAAAGAAAATTAACATCGAATGTTCAGCTCGGAACATACAAAAATTGAGCAAAGCATTTAATCTAGCAAATCCAAATTGCCATGATCCGGGTACAGGTGGTCGTAATGGAGATTGCGGAGTTGGCGGCAGTTGGTGTGATGGAGACTGTAACGGCTAATTAAAAATAAGGGCTGTTGACGTAGAACCTTAAACTACGAGATGTTTTAAGGCGTAAGACCGAAAACGTTAGTGTAGGATTTCTTTTTTAATTTATCAAAATAATTATCAAATGGGTAAAATAGAAGAAAAATTAAATGAAGATCAAAGGCATAGAGACCTTTACGAAGAAGGGAAAAAAGATGGCCGTGATTATGATTATCATGACAAAGGAACTTCGTTTTTTGATGATCACTTCGGATCTGATAAAAGCAACCAAGAAAAGCGTGATAATAAAGAGGCTTATGATACTGGTTATAAACAAGGGAATAAAGAACATGACGAAGAGTTCAAAAGGAAGTAAAAACTCTTGCCAAATTTGAATTAACGTTAGCTTTTATAGCTAACGTTTTTTTCATGCACTTGTTGGTGTTCTATGAAAAAAAATCTACTTCTCTATAAAGCCCACCCACCGCCGTTGTTCGATGTTCGTGCTGATGGTTTTGAAGCAGGGCAATCACCAACAACGCTTTAGAGATATGAACTGCAAACGAGATTAACCTGCATTATTTTAAATATCTTAGCAAGTATAAAATGTCTTTACCATTACAACACATTATCCACAGTATTTCACGGCTACTATTTTAGAATGGCAACATCTTTTAAAGCCAGATAAATATAAAGATGTAATAACAGGAAGCCTTAAAACCATAGTTACCAAAAAATGGGTAGAAGTAAACGCATTTGTGATCATGAGCAATCATATACATTTGATATGGCAAATGCAGGAGGGTTTTGAACGAGATGCTGTTCAAAGGAATTTTTTAAAGTTCGTATCACAGACAATCAAAAGAGATTTGGAAAAAAATCACCCGAAAGTTTTAGAAAGGTTTTATGTTAATGCAAAAGACAGAAAATATCAATTTTGGGAGCGCAATCCGTTAAGTACAGACTTATTTACAAAAGAAGTATTTATGCAAAAGATGGAGTATATTCATAATAATCCTGTTGCAGCAGGCTTGTGCTTTAATGCTGAAGATTATACATATTCTTCGGCAAAATTTTATGAAAGTGGCAAGGATGAATTTGAATTTCTAACGCATTGGATGGCTTAAATAGAATGCAATGTATGGCCTCAAACAGATGTTGGTGATTGGCCGGGCTGCAAAAAGCATCCGCACGAACACCGAACATCGGCGGCTTCTTTAGTTTTAGGTAACGTTTAAAGTTGGAAGAAGAAGACCAACGAAGGCAAAAAAATGTCAAGGTTGACCCATTAACTATCAAGTTTGCAGGGGTTGCTGCTAATTGGCATGAAGACATAACTGACTTTGCTAACAATAAATCTTCTCAAAATGGATATTTTACGGCGATAGCAGAAAATACATCAAAAGGTTGGCAACTACGAAATGCTCACTGGTCAGGATCAAATAAAAATAACTCTTGCATAAATAAATCCTGACACTGTCGCACATATGCAGCTAGGTATGCGTTGTTGCAGGGGGAAGAGTAAATATTAATTACAATATTTATCAAGCAACCATTTTTCAGTACCATCTTTCTTTGCCCGCTTTGCTACGATGCTAATAACAGGTGAAAGTAATGACATCATACCGGCAGCATTCGTATCAGACATAGCTAATATGGAAGCAAGATGAGCAAAGCTTTTCGGCTTTCCTTTTGCATCGGTAAGTCCATCCTGCGCAAGACTATAAATGATCTTAATAAAGTTCTCCATTCCCACATGTCCCGGTTCAAGTGTAATTCTGAATATCACTTTGTCATTGGTAATGTTGTAAAACCTGTGCGGTACTTCTTTAGGAACTACCACCGCATCTCCGGCTTTTAAAATCATTTTTTCTTTTTTTACCTGCAGGTAAAGAATCCCTTTTACCACTTCAAACTTTTCAGAAATGCATTGTGATAATGTAGCGGAGGCCCATCGCTTTTATAAAGTTCTATTTCCAGTAAAGTATATGCACCATTGGTTTCTTCAGAAGTGTTTATAAAAGTGGCAGTGTCATTGATAGCAGGGTTAAAAAAAATTCTTTTTTGCATAAATGTTTTTTAAAAATTACTATCAATTAGTTTTAGTGGAGAAAGTATGAAAGATAGCGAAAATAATTAAAGGCTTCTATCTTTCCACCTGTGCCTGCACAGCTGGTTTTGCAGCTAAACAATAACAACAATGAGTATAGAGTATGAATTAAGATATTTCCCGGGGGCTATTTATTTATAGGAAGATCAGCTTTGAAAAGATAACTTTATTGGCATTAAATGAATCCTAAAAATTAAATGTATGCGAAAACTAATTTTAGAAGAATGGATGTCCCTTGATGGATATATTGAAGATAAAAATAGGCAACTGGATTTCTTTACAAACATTACCCCCGCACAAAATACCTATTCAGATAATGACCAGCTACAGTTCCTGGAAGAAATTGATACTATTTTACTTGGCAGAAAAACCTATGAATTGTTTGTAGATTTTTGGCCGATGGCCACTACAGATCAAGAAGTAATTGCAGATAAATTAAACAGTACCAGGAAAATTGTTTTCTCCAATACTTTAACCAGGGCTCCGTGGGGGAAACCGCGGATGCTGAAATAATTAATGGTGAAGCAACTGCTGCTATAAAGGACCTGAGGAAATTACCTGGTAAAGATATGGTGATGTGGGGAAGTGTTTTGCTGGCGCAATCATTAATGAAAGAAAATTTAATTGATGAATATCGTTTACAGTTATGCTCCGTACTTACCGGCGGTGGAAGAACACTTTTCCCTGAATTCAGTGACCATCAAAATCTAAAACTTATAAATGTGACGACGTATAATACCGGAACTGTCCTTTTGCGTTATGAGCCGAAAACAGGCATATAGCTGGAAGTAAATAATTGAATCTGCCGTGCCACCGCTAGGCTAAAGGCGAGGGTAGAGACACGGCAGATAAAACGAATTAAACCGCTTCCTGGTGCTTTACGTCTTATTGTACTTTAGCAAATTCGCCATCAGCTTTAATATCCACCTCATCGCTTACTACTCCGGAAGGATAATTAGGAGCAATATTATAGTCGGAGCGTTTTAACGTTCCTGTGAGTTTAAAACCTGCATCATCTTTTTTGCTCATCGGATTTTGAATAGTACCTCTATACACAAGATCCATCGTTACTGGTTTGGTGACACCATGCATAGTAAGATTACCGGTTAATGTATATTTATTTTTTCCTGCAGGTACAATAGATGTGCTTTTAAAGATGATGGTTGGATACGTTTGCACATCAAACCATCCTGCACTTTTTAAATCGTTATCACGCATATCTACTTCCGTATTTATAGATGACGCATCCGCTTTAAGATCAAAAACAGCATCGCTAAAATCTGGTTTAGACGAAGTAATGGTAACATCGAAATTTTTAAACAGGCCATCAACATCGGATACCATAAGATGCGTTACCGTGAAAGTAAGTTTGGAATGCATCTTATCATTTTTCCAGGTGGTTCGCGCAAATACAGATGTTTGTGCTAATAAAGAAGCAATAACTAATAATTTTTTCATTTGTTTGTTTTGAATGTAATTGATGGGTTGAAATTATTTGTTCTAGCATAACGCAATTAATAATTGAGACAAAGGAGAGAAATGGTGAGACGAAAGTTGATATTTCTTTTTGTGTTATTTAAATACAGGCAACCCGGTTTTTGAGATATCCGTTTTCTATCCAAATTGTACCTTATTACATCATTTAAAATTAATTTCTATGCAGTCACGAAGAATTTTCATGAACACTTTCATCATGTTGTTTATTGTATTACTACACAGTGCCTGTAGTAAATCAGGCAGCAATACAACGCCTCCACCTCCCGCCGCAGGAGACAATGTCAATATTGCAAATTTCGCTTTTGTACCTGCTACACTTACTGTAAAACAGGGAGAAATTATAAAATGGAAGAATGAGGATGGCGTTGCACATACCGTTACTTCTGACGACGGTACTACATTTAGCAGCGGCAATGTGAATGCGGGCAGCACATTCTCCTTTACTGCTGCTACACCGGGTACGTATGCATACCATTGCAACATTCATCCGGGCATGAAGGGCACTATAATCGTAACGCAATAAATAAATCTGTGCGTCAAGCTTCATTACTCTATTTAATTATTTAAGATTTCTGAAGACGATATATCTAATGAATAGTAAATTATTAGAGGGAGCAACCTGTTTATTTTTTCTGCCGATACTATAAATACTTAATTAAGTATGCTTGCTTCTCT